>SVHV01000005.1 GCA_015055605.1 Clostridiales bacterium | reverse complement strand
AAATTACACTATTTAGTTGTTATTGTTCTCGCTTTCCACTCGTGAAAAGCAATGTTAGTATACCCCTTTGTAGGGTATAAGTCAACACTTTTTTGAAAAATTTTTTAACTTTTTTTATCTTTTTTTATCTTTTTTTACCTACCTAACATACACATACCCGGGTGTTTCGTGAATTTTCACTCTTGACGATAAAATCCCATCAATTTTTGTATCAAAAACCAACTTTAACCAGTCTTACGCCCTACCCCAAAATCACTCTCAACAGACACAAAACTCCTCTCACAAAAGTATCTTTTAATTGATATATATAATATATATTACAATATTAAATCTTATATTATCTCTCCAAAGACAGGTATTGCAATTAGACTCTAGGTGTGATATAATATATTTGTCTTTTAAAAGATACTTTTATTAGTATCAAATATTTCAACTAGACATTATTGCTTTACACTCGCAGGCAATGGATTTCGATTACAAAACAGTAATCAACAATCAAGGAGAACTTATGGCAAAATTTAGAGATAGAGTGAAAGGGTTTACTCATCTAGATAGAATAACAGGCAAAGCAGGAAAAACTGCTAACATTACATTTATTCAACCATGCGAAGCAAATGCGCCTATATACATGGAACTTTCACTTGCTCAAGAGGGAAAACTAACTATCACAGCATACAGCACAAATCTACCAGAAAAATACCCAAATGTAACTGGTGGTTTTGAATTATATAAACATATTGCACAGGACAACTGGGATTTTGAATTAAGCACAAATCCTATAGGATATATAACTGTGAGCAATTCTGTTAATAGACATATTGTTGAAGATATGCATGTAATTACAGAATATCAAAATTCAGCACTTAGAGAATCTCTTATTAAGACTGTTGAAGATGTAGGCAGATATATGGGTTGGGAAGACCTATATGTTAGCAGTTATATCTTAGGCAAGAAAAAACACAAGAAATCAAGCACAAAATCTGGTAAGTCCACTTTTGAAATACTAAAAGAGAGACTTTTTGGTGTAGCGCACGAAGAAGATGAAACACCTAGAATAGTATATCCGGACGAAAATTATGATGTATTTAAAAATTTAGGATATGTAGATGCTATCAAAGACAATAAGCACAGCCCAAATCATGTTCCTATGAAAATCAAGCCTCATAGCAGAGGAACACTTCAACCAGACATTCTAGAGACCCTTACAGGTATCAGACTAAATGGCGATGTTATAACTGATGAATCTCACTACACTCCTAGATTTCAGTTTGCATACAGAATCATGGATACCAACTTTAATGATTTAATTGCAAACCCATCTGCATCTAAATAACAAAAACAAAAAGATACGATAATCTAATCGTATCTTTTTTTATTCATTTTCACTTCTGCCAGTTAGTTCTCCGTCTGGCTTTAGTCCATCAAAGCCCTGCTGTCTAAGTGCCTCATAGGTAATAATAGCCACTGTATTACTTAGATTTAAGCTCCTAGCGTCTGCTTTCATAGGAACTCTAATACAATCGTCATAGTGAGCCTTTAGAAGGGTCTCTTTTAGCCCGTAACTTTCTTTGCCAAAGACCACAAAACACCCGTCTGGATAAGAAACATCAGCGTAGGTATGTTTGGACTTTGTACTAGCGAAATAGAACTGTTTATCTTTATTAGCCTCGTATATTTCCTCGAAACTATCTGCCACAACAATACTACTAAGAGGAAAATAGTCTAGACCTGCCCTCTTATACTTTTTGTCATCTAACTCAAAGCCTAATGGTTTCACCATATATAGCCTGCAACCGGTCGCCGCACAGGTTCTAACAATATTACCAGCATTCTGAGGAATTTCAGGCTCAACAAGTACAATATTAATCACTGTCTACATCTCCTTTCTATCCTCAAGTGCTTTAGTTAAAGTTACCTCGTCTGCATACTGCAAGTCACTACCCATCTGGATACCTGTAGCCAGTCTACTACACTTGATATCAAGGGGTTTGAGAAGTTTAGCGATATAATTCGCAGTCACCTCTCCCTCTATATCTGGATTAGTAGCGAGAATCACTTCTGTCACACCGTCTAGTCTACCCAAAAGTTCCTTGATTCTAATATCGTTAGGACCTCTATTTTCCATAGGGCTAATAGTACCATGAAGTACATGGTATAGGTAGTTACTATTTTTCGCTTTTTCTATTGCCAAAATATCTTTTGGCTCTTTTACAACACATATAATTGAGGACTTTCTACTCTTACAGATATTACAAATATCGGCTTCGGTAAAATTGCCACACACTGAGCAGAAATGAATCTTGCTCTTTGCATCAACCAAACTCTTTGCAAAAGTCGATACTGTATCATCATCTAGTTCTAAAACTCTATAGGCATACCTCTCAGCAGTCTTTCTGCCCACACCCGGAAGTTTACTAAAAGAGTATATGAGTCGCTCCATACTCTCGATATTATTATCCATATTAGAAACCTAGTCCACCTGGTAATTCTGGCTTAAGAGATTTCTCCATCTCTGTAGCCTTATTTAGAGCCTCGTTAGTAGCAGCCATTACTAAATCTTCTAACATCTCGATATCGTCTGGGTCAACAATTTCTGGTTTAATCTTGATACCTGTAATCTGTTTTTTACCAGTACAAGTAACCTCAACCATTCCACCACCACTAGTGCCTGTAATAACAGCATTCTCTAGTTCTTCTTCAGCCTTCTCAGCCTGTGCCTGCATATCTGCCTGCATCTTTTGTGCTTGTTTCATTAGTGATTGCATATTCATACCACCAAAATTCATACCTTTGTACATAAATCTATCTCCTTTATTTTTTATTTAATTACTACAATTTTTCCAAATTCTTGTCTAAGGTAATTTTCAAATTTAATTGGGTCAAACTCCTTTCTACCTGTACTAAACAGTTCAACCCTTAGTCCCGACTCAATCTCTCCTAAAACGCTATTAATAACACCTATATCTCTAGGATTATTCAGCATCTCATAAGAAATATCATCATCAATGGTCACCTTTAGCACCCCGTCACCATAATCGGTATCGCAAACTGCCTCCATTAGAGAGTAAAGTTTGATATGATTATTACTCCTAAGTTTGATAAGAAGTTTTCCCAACATCATTTTTGATTTCTTTTTGTTTTCATCTAAATTTGTTTTAGTAAATATCTTGTCAAAAACATCCATTGTTCTAGCCTTTATTTATTAATCTTACTTTCTAGCACTTTGATTTTCATCTTGAGTTCGTCAATATCTTTGCTATCATAATTACACAATGTCACAAGTTTAATTTCTAGCAAACCTCTAGGATTAGTTGTGTATCTAAACTCATTATCAAGAACTGACAATGCAGATAGAATATCTATAAATCTACTATTATCTGCTTTGGTTGCAAGTGTCTCTAAGTCTGCAATCTGGTCAGCAGGAAGTTTAAGGATACTTTTGTAATCTTTACAAGTCTTCACTACTAGCAAGTCTCTAACATAACCAACTAAGTCTTTGGCTAGTTGTGTCATATTTTTACCCTGTCTAGCAACCATATCAACATTAGAAAGAAGTTCCCCCTCGTTCTTATCTAAAACAGAAGAAATAAGCAATTTCATAGTGTTCCTATCGGTCATACCGACAGCCTCAATAACTGAATCGAATGTAACATTTCTATTACTATAAGCCACACACATATCTGCTATAGACAGAGTGTCTCTCACACTACCAGCACCCAGCCTTGCTATTGTAGACACAGCCGAATCTTCGTACTTAATCTTGCTATCACTAAAGACATACTTTAGGTGACTCTCTAGTTCTTCTTCGGTAAGCAACTTAAAGTCAAACCTCATACATCTACTAAGGATAGTAGCAGGTAGTTTCTGCACCTCTGTTGTAGCCAAAATAAACACAACATAACTAGGTGGTTCTTCAAGTGTCTTTAGGAGTGCATTAAATGCACTATCTGTTAGCATGTGTACTTCGTCTATGATATATACTTTGTACTTACAAGTAACTGGAGGATATTTTACCCTCTCCCTTAGTTCTCTGATTTCGTCAACCCTATTATTACTAGCAGCGTCTATCTCAAAAATATCTACCGAACCCATATCACTTAGAGCCTGACAAGCAGCACACTTACCACAAGGGCTACCGTTCACTGGGCTTAGACAATTAATTGCTTTAGCAAAAATCTTAGCAATACTAGTCTTACCTGTACCTCTAGTACCTGTAAACAAGTATGCATGTCCCACTTCGTCATTTTTGATTTGATTAATGAGAGATTGAGTAATATGCTTTTGCCCAACAATCTCGTCAAAGGTTTTTGACCTATACTTTCTATAAAGTGCTAAATAACTCATAGTCTCTCCTTTAAAAATTGTAATTTTTTCTTAATTCTAGTCAAGGCATTATCTATAGACTTAGGAGTCTCTCCCAGTTTCTTCGCTATATCAACATAACTATAACCCTTTAGATAATATGTTACCACAGTGCCCTCAAAATCACTAAGACTTTTTAGGATAATATCATAGAGTTCTTTATAACTTTCCTCGCTAATAATGTCGAGCTCGGGATTGTCTTCCGAAGAAAAATCATCTGTTTCTACATATATAGCCTCAGACAAAACCTCATTATTACTAGTATGACTCTTCCTAATCGCTGAGATTATATCTCTTTCTATAAGTCTAGTCGCATAAGTCTTAAATGACACATCTTTAGAAGTATCAAAAGTTATAATTGCCTTAAAGAGTCCTGCCATTCCCTCTTGAATCAGGTCCTCTTTTTCGCCACCTATTATAAAGTATCCTCTAGCAACAGACGATACTATATACTTATATTCAGAGATAATCTCTTGCATAGCCATTTCATCACCCGACTGAGCAAGTTTGATTAATTCTTCTATTTTCTCCACTATTTTCTTTTCCTTACAGCTTCATATAATACAATACCTGTAGCAACACTAACATTGAGGGAGTTTACTTTACCGTACATCTGCATTGTAACAACCCCGTCACATAGTTCTCTTGTGAGTCTACTAACACCTTTGCCCTCACTGCCCATTACAATAGCAATATTACCACTAAGGTCTGCTTTATCTAAATCTTCACCACCTAATTCACAGGCATATACCCATACCCCCTGTTCCTTAAGCCTCTCAATCTCTGTATTAATATTAGTAACCTTAGCAATCTTTATATGTTCTATCGCTCCAGCACTAACTTTTGCAACAGTATCTGTTACAGGACAAGCCCTATTTTTAGAAATAATTATTCCGTCAACGCCTAGACATTCTGCAACTCTAATAATACTACCAAAATTATGAGGGTCTTCTACTCCATCTAGTATAAGAATAAAGTTAGACCTATTATTTACCCTAGCAACATCTAGAATATCATCAACTGTACAATACTCAAAGTCGCTAGTAATAGCAATTATTCCCTGATGATTAGCACACTCTGCATCTAATACCTTATTATCAACGAATTGAACCTTCACTTTCTTTCTATTAGCCATATCTATTATTTCGCCAAACACTTTGTCCTTTGACGACCTACTAGCAAGAATCTTAGTGATATTAGTATTAGACACTAGCGCCTCTCTAACTGCATTTCTTCCTTTAACCTTCATCTTTCTCTCCTATGCTCATAGATAGTATTTCATTAAGCCTATCTCTCTGACCGGACAAATACAAGTATCCAAATACTGCCTCTAGTCCAGTCGCTCTCTTATAGTCAATCACACTTGCATTCTTCGCAGTAGAAATTGTTTTGTAATTCCTACCCCTCTTAAAGACAGACATTTCGTCTTCATTAAATAAAGGTAGAAGCTTCTCTATAAAGTTGCTCTGACCACTAGCCTTGACAAAGTTTGTAACATGGCTATGCAAGTCTTTCACCTTAGAATTATCTGTCAAAACTATCCAGTGTCTAATATACAAAGAATAGACAGCATCACCCACAAATGCTAGCACCTGTGGATTCATAGTTTTTGCAGTCTTATTATCCAAACTATTAAACTCAAATAACATATCTTTTTTCTCGTCCATTTCGTATACATTTTAGCACAAAATATTGCTTAGACAAAGCATTTTTTTGGACTATATTTCAAAATAAAATTCAAATCAAAAAAATTATTAAATTTTTTCTAATTTTATTCAAAATGGGTATTGACAACCCATATCCCCTCATGTATACTATCATAATATTTTTTTAGGGGGAATGGGAAAATGGCAAAACAAGAAAGAATGATACCAATGTCACAAGTAATGTGGGCTGACTGCACTCACAGAAATCAAGAGAACAACTGCGTAATACCTTTTGTTCTAAGTAGAGACAATAGCAAATTTATGGAGATTAGCCCTAGACATTATGACGAGATTATTAGACTCGCAGATAGACCACTAGAGAGCAAAGAAGCTCAAGACTTAGTTAGAGCATATTACGCACAAGTAACAGGCGCTAGAAAAGTAGAAGTATTAGACACATTAGAAGCAGTAACAAATTACTACCCTATTAGACTAAGGGAGGCTATGTTTCTAAACGGATACAACGCAGTATCTAGAAAAGCCCTAGGTGCAAAGCATGCATTTAGTGAAAAAACACCTACTGAGATTTGTAAATTTGCAGGTCTTCTCAATGGAGTAAAAATCAAATCTCTTCCACCATTTAGCAATGACGAAACAAGAACTCGTAAAGAAACAAATTTCGTTGACGCTAGCGAAGCTGAAGGAATCAGAGTTGTAGGAATCACAAAGCTCATGAGAGGCGAGCACGCAATGGGAGATGACGAATAATTACTATCTATAAAAAACACCCACCAAATTCGGTGGGTATTTTTAATTTAAAATCCAGACTGCCATATTAAGTGTAGTAGCAATAGATAGCCACAATGGATAAATCGCCAACATATAGAAATAAAGCATATTTTCCTTCTTTATTTCCACTAAAAGGCAGTACCCCATTACTAGGTTAAGTACAATAGCAATCACACCAACAAAAGTCAACTGCAAAGCAAAGAACAATAAACACCACAAAACATTTAATGCACCATTTATTATAAACAAAGCAATAACATTTTTAGGCATATTACCATTCCTCAACCACAGGAACAAAACTATCGCAGTTAGTAGATAGATAATTGTCCAAACAATAGGAATCACCTCATCGGGTATCCATTGTGAAGGCTTAACCAGTAGTGAAAACCAGTCCATGCCCAAACGCACAAACACGCTACCCAAAATTGCAACCATAATCACTGGAATAAAACTCAATAAAATTGTATAAATTAGATTTCTTTTCATACTGATATTGTATGAAGAAACTACCAGAAATATTACTACAACTTACAATCTTTTACTTCTAGAAATCATTTTTGCAGCAACTGCAATAATTGTTATTACAAATAGGACTCCTAATATAACTCCAGCAATAATTACCGGACTTAAGTTATTTTTCTCATCTTCTTTAGTAGTGTCACTAGTAGTAGAAGACTCTTCTTGAGCAGGAGGATTTACTGGTGTATCCACACTCGGAGGAGTCTCTCCAGCAGGATTTCTAATCTCAGAATAAAGAACCTCTATCTCTATATCTTCACTCACAACTTCAAATTCAACCTTGCCATCAACCATCTCAACGGCTGAGCCATTTACATATACGGAATGAATATCATAGCCCTCTTTTGTAGGCACTTCGTATACAAATGGAGAACCTATTTCAATACTAGCAGAATCAGATAGTCCCACTATATTAGTTTCAATAGTAACAACAACTTTTTTCTTCTCACTAGTTACCACAAAATTATAATCTTTATCAATACTCCTAATTCTATAATTAGCAGTAATATTTATAGGTGTGCCATTGAGCACAATAGAAGATATTTTATAGTTTGCTACTGCCCCAAATGTCACAGTATGACTACTACCAAACTCAACAGTTTTAGGCAAGTCGTTAGGACTAATAACACAACCCTCATCTGCTGTAACAGATATTATAAATGTTTTAATAGCACTAGTTGCTATCAGAGTTGTATCTGCCATAGGCATAACTAATGTAGCGTTATTTTCCAACATGTCTGGCACAGCACTAGAATTGCTAGTCCACCTAGCCCAGTTATATCCAACTGCGAGAGTTGCTGAAATATTTACAGTAGTACCAAACTTATATCTACCATTACCCGTTACAGTTTCGATACCACTATCCTTAGTTAGTGCAAGTGTATAGTAATTTCTGGTATAGAAAATCTCTATTATCTGACTATCATCACCCAAAACAGTTTTTTGATTATAACTAAGAGCCGTATAGCCATCATAAGCATTAGCTTGTGCATTCGTTCTAGCATCGGTTGTTCCCACGCATATCTCTGTATCGGCTAATTCAAAGAACAAACCATCTTTTTGAACACTAGCACTGCTAGGCTCTAAGACTTCCTTGTAATGCTTAACCGTATACTCTGTATCACTCCTAGCAAATGTTGTTGCAGATATTATATAATTTTGTGTAATTGGTATGTCTTGAAGAGGCCAAAACATATACAACCCACAATACTCCTGTCCATCAAGCAAGTTAATCTCAATTAGATCTCCTTTGTCGCCTTGAATATATACAATATTCAGACTATATCCTATTGTAGGTAGTATTGTCACCATTACATCTACAGTCTGACCTGCAGCAACTACAATAGGGAATGTTTGTATTCCTGATATAGAAACTGTGTATTTATCGCCATTGCGAGCATCTATACTATAGTTGGTATTTTGCGCCACGACATTAACATTACACACATTTGAACGAAGTATCGTTTGCTTCCAGTCCATAACTTCAACAAAATAATAATAATTGCCTGTTTCTTCAAATTGCAATGTAATTTGATTGGTATACTCACCCGAAATCCACTCTTTTGTTGTTGCAGAGGTATTATTTGTTTTATACCAACAATAAGAAACCTCATATCCTAACACCTCTACTTGAAGAGTGATACTACTACCCTGTATACAAGATTTATTGGCAGGTAAATTAAGCGCGTATGCAAGGTCATCAATAGGATAGAAATCATTGCCATTACTTTGAGCATAAGATTGTGCAGTAGAATTTATATAACCATAGATATCAATATCTGTATCCATCTTATAAGTAGAACTTGTGAATGGTGCAAAAGACCTACCTATAACAAGTTTTTCCACGCCAGAATTATTGAATGAATTAGGCGCAATATTTATAACATTAGGCAAGTATACTGATTTTAGAGAATAACACATACCGAAGGCATATTGAGTAGAAGCACTACTACCTATTTGACTCAACATTTTAGTATCAATAGAATATAGTCTACTATCTCCAAAGAAAGAATATTCTGACACACTTGTTAACTTTGGACACGAAACCACCTGTAGGTTTTCACAATATGCAAAAGCACTTACTCCAACAGTAGTAACATTTGGCATTGATAGCCACTCCAAATCTACACAACCATAGAAGGCATAGTTAGAAACACTAGTAACAGTATTCATCTCTACTTCTTGCAAGCTGGTACAGAATCTAAACGCATTAGCACCAATAGTCTCTACATGATGTAGATTTATATCCTCCAGAGCAGTACACCCCTCAAATGCTCCTGCACCAATATTTTTAACTGTAGCAGGCATATAAACACCTGTAATAAATGCACAATCAGCAAAAGCATCTTCGCCGATACTAGTTGTTGTGTAGCCATTAATTGTTCCAGGAAGAACGATACTTCCCTGCTTGTTTCTATCAATCTTCGCAATCTCGGCTGTAACAGTAGAACCTTTGGTGATTGTCCTATACCATAAAGTCCCAACACTACCAAATCGAAGTACATAAGGAACATTATATGCCTCAGCATAATTTGATACTACAGAAGACATAGTTGTTCCATCGTACATAATCATAAAGTTAGGATTAACAACACCATTAGAGCCATAACCAAATGCCTCAGCCCCAATATTGCTAATCTCACTATCAAGTGTAACACTATCTAAAGAATTACAACCATAAAAAGCCCTCATCTCTACATTTTCAACAAAAGGTATTTCTACTTTATCTAAAACTTCACAACGATAGAATGCTAAAGATTTAATAGTTTTTACATTTTCAAACGAAACATAACTTAAATTCTGGCACTGATAAAAAGCCTCTGAACCTACAATCTCTATTGTGCTAGATACTAGACTAGTAATATTTGTACAATTCTTAAATGCACCATCACCAATTTCTGTAACAGGAAGATTTTGTGCACCTAATCTTTCTGGAATAACAACTTCACTAGGAGTTTCAACATAAGGATTTATACCTGATATTTTAATCGTTTCACCACTAATAGTTTGATAAGTAAGATATGTATATTCGCCATCTAAGAATGAGTATACATATCCATATTTTTCAACAAATTCAAGTGCAACCATTGAACCTCTATATATTTGCACTAATAAATTAGCAGTATTAACGACTCTAAGAGCAGAGTCTCCTATATACTGAACTGCATTAGATATGCTGATTCTTTGAAGAATAGTGGCAAAGAATGCCCTCGCCCTAATTTCTTTAACAAGTGGCAAGTCAATAGCCTCCAAAGACGAACAATTCATAAAGGCTTCTTCACCAATAACTCTCAACCTATCTGTAGAGATGTTTGTTAGTTTCACACAACCATCAAAAGCCTGTCTACCTATATACTCCAGTTTTGGAGCAGTAACAGCAGTTAGCGTTTTCGAGTCACAGAATGCATATACACCTAAATACTGTACTTTAGGCAATATAATTGACATCAACTCATTTGCCGCAACCACAGTTGTATCTGATGTATCATAATCAAAACACGACATTCCTATAAACTCAACACTTGGCAACTCAAGTGTCTGCATACTTGTATTATGATAGAATGCAAAACTACCCAACAAAGTCGCTTTTGGTAAAGACAAGTTTTTAATATTCGCATAAGCAAATGCATAACTTGGCACACTTTCCAAGATACTCAATTTAACTGAATTTAGATACCCACAACCATAAAAAGCATAACTTCCTAGACTGGTAACTGCTGGAAGTTCAACACTATTCAATGCCACAGGCTGAGTTGGATTTGACATATAAAACGCACAATCTCCAACACTTTCAACTTTAGCTAACTTTATATCCATCAACCCAAAACAACCTGCAAATGCATAAGACCCTATTTGAGTAAGTTCGGGATATTCAGTATCGGTTACAAAACCCAATTTTGTACAACCTTCAAACGCAGAATCTCCTATAGTTATAACACTAGGACCTACAACACTTGTAAGCGTCGTACAAGAAGCAAATGCTTCTTTTTGTATAACAGTTACCGTACTAGGCAAAACAACCGTCTGAACCGTAGTATCAGTAAATGCCCCCGTTCCTATTTCCTTGACAGTGATTCCGTTTACAATACTAGGAATGGTTAGTTCTTTTAACACACCTCTATAGCCCGTAAGCACACCGTTATTGTCCACTATATAACTAGTTGACACATCTGCACTACCGAATGAATATGTCATAGAAGAAACTTTACTATACTTAGCGATATTACCTATACTATCAAAAACAAATGCAACTGCTTTTACCACTGTTGTTGTACTAATGGTAATAGGTCCAGTATACAGCATACCGTTATTTTTATTAGGGACTGAACCATCTAAAGTATAATAAATTTTTGCATCAGACTCTGCTATAGATAGAGTCAAGTCAAATGACTCTTGACAATTTTTTTCAGTTCTACTAAAAACTACATTTGAGCTAAGTAAATTAGCATAAGCATATTCTAGAGAAACCAAACCTTCTCCGTAATATATATCCCAACCAGAATTACCCAAATCAATAGCATTATTGTCAAATAAAAGTTCAATTTCTGCGAAACTGTAACTAATATCAGGATCACTTTTTATAAGTGCTACTGCTGCCGCAACATGTGGGGCAGCCATAGATGTTCCCGACATATATGCTAGTCCACCACCCATATAGGCACTGATGATATCTACACCAGGAGCAGTCACATCTACATAAGAACCATAGTTTGACCACGATGGTCTAAAGTAACTACCATTTTCATAGCCAACTGCACTAACTGTAATTGCTGAATTAACATTTGCAGGAGATACTGTTGAAACATCAACTCCTTCATTACCAGCCGCAGCAATCGTAGGTACACCATAAGAGTTGAGTTGCGTTACAACATCATTATATGAATTCCATGTTGAATCACCTATTGAGTGTGTTCCACCCAAACTCATATTCATAACAGTTACATTTGTTCCATCTTTCACAAGCTGAAGAACATGTTTCATGGCATTAGTAATACCTAATGAATATCCTTTACCCTCTGCATTAAGAACTTTAAGAGGCAATATCGAAACATTATCTTCTGTTAAATCACAAATAATACCTGACACATGTGTACCGTGCGAATTATCGTCTTCATAAGGTGTAGTAGAAGAAGTTGCCGTACCAGTATAATCTTTACCACCACTAGCAATTCTATTTCTAAACCAACTATGGTCAGAATCTATACCTGTATCAA
This sequence comes from Clostridiales bacterium, assembly GCA_015055605.1. Taxonomy (GTDB): domain Bacteria; phylum Bacillota; class Clostridia; order Christensenellales; family UBA1242; genus UBA11490. Next base: position 4,402 of record SVHV01000005.1, on the reverse strand, counting down.
GAACAGCAGCAATACTAGGTTTGAGGCTCTTTCCTTTAGCAGCAACACTAGCAACGAGGTTTTCGGTATAACTACCTACACCCATTGCATCTCCACCCCAGCTAGTATAACTATATGTAGAACCAGAAACTGCAGTAGCCTCTGTGTTTTCTATTTCAACTATAAAATCTATGTCAACATATTCAATATCGGGATTTTGACCAAACTGTAGAAAAGCCCTCTCAGCCGCCTCCTCAGTAGCATACTGGAGTACAACAGTGTCATCATATCCACTAATAGTTGCAACTGCCCCCATATCATCTATTTGGGCAGTTGTTTTTAAATAAAGTCTTTTTGTGAAAAATGGTCTAATCAGTTCAACGCTGTCATGAGTAAAAACTACTTCATACCCCAAAGCCTCTGAAATCGAATCTATAGCAAGAAGTTTTTCTCCACCCCTGTACACAATATCACCAGACTTTAGATACACAACTTCTTCTGTAAGCCTTGCTCGATTACTTCCAGAGAGTCTAATCACATTACCATTAGAAATCTCACCATCCACTTCTACATCAATACCTAATCTACTAGACAACAATGTTGAAGAAATCATATAATCTTCACCAACTTTGTCTAAGTCATCAAGAGCAATCTCTTGCTTGTATCCGGTGGTGTCTGTATTATACTCCTTATACATAGCCAACACTTTATCTGTAAACTCTTCTAACGAAGAAGACTTTGCCACACCAGTAGGTGAGCCAAAGAACGAAAAGCATATTATAATTACTATAAATATTATCGCACTCTCAAGTGCCTTCTTTAGTCTTGCCATTTTTCACTCCATTAATATTATTATCTTACTATAAATTATTTATTTTACAAAACAAATAAAATCAAAAAGAAAAATAACATTGATTCAGCAATCTAAGAAGTCCATATCGATTTACTTGAGAAAAGACCAAACTGTGCTATAATACTACTGAGGTAACATTATGGAAATAGAAAAAGTAATATTCAATATCGACAGAGAAATCCAACAAAACCATACTAGAGTAAAAGCCTTCATTATTAACTCTAAAGGAGAAATCTTACTCGCCATTTCACGAGGTGGCTGTCAACTACCTGGAGGACACCTAGAAGACAATGAAGATATAGATACTGGACTCTTGCGTGAATTGCAAGAAGAAACAGGCATTACTTATGACGAAACATTCACTAGATTCTTTGAGGCTCACTATGTAGGTACAGATGGTATGGATTCAAAAATTATATATCATTATACTTTCTCAGACAAAGACTATGACCCATCAAAAATACACTTAACCGAAAGAGAAAAAGAATATAATTTTCATCTAATATGGACTAGCATAAACACACTACCAGAACTACTAGACAAATACAGAAAAACAACAGATGTGCCTATAAACATTGCTATAATAGATGAATTAAAGTTAGCACATTCTGCACTTTTAAAACTCCTAAAAAAATAATAAAATCACACAATTTACTCAAAAGAGATACAAACAGTATCTCTTTTGTTTTGTCATAATATATAGAGTTATTGTCAAAAAGTAATACAACAAAAACAATAAAGCACACTATATATATTTTTATTTAATGGCTATTTTGTACAATGTTATATACAAATAATACTACCAATACAATCATTGATAATACCGCATCTATGCAGGAATAATTATTACAATACAAAACACCCACTCAATCAAATGATGGGTGTTTTTTAATATAAATTCTCTGTTCTTAATTAATCATTACCACACAAATCAAAATATTTAACAACTCCACACATAATAGAATAAGCGAGTCTATTTTGATATTCTTCACTACCTAGTTTCTTTTCGTCTTCTGCATTACTCAAATACCCACTTTCAACTATAATAGCAGGCGTATTTACTTCTTTTAGTAGATAATAATCCCCCTTTCCAACTTCCCTTCTCGCATCACCTAATTGAGAGATTAATTGTTCCTGAACAGACATAGCAAAATCATACCCAGCATCATCTCCCTCAAGATAATAGACTTGCGCCCCACAAACACTACTATCTGCATAAGAATTACAGTGAATAGAAATTACCATATCAGGAGAGGCCTCACCAATAATTCTCACCCTCTCTTCCATATCAGACTGTTTATAATTATCTACATTAGATTTGTAAAGACCATTCCCGTCCAACCTAGTCATCACAACAGCAATACCCAGACTCTCCAAATAGTTCTTTAACTTCTTTGTAATAGCAAGATTGACCTCGCTTTCTTTTGTTCCATTTACACCACTGCAACCACCATCACGGCCGTTTGATGTTAAAATAAGACCGTTAACCAAAATGGACTATGAAATATTTAACACACAAATCTATAAAAAAGGAGGTATAAAGCCATTTGTTAACATCTATGTAATAGTTAGAGATAAGGATTTTTCTTTATCTCTAATTATACAAATTTACTTATTAAAATCAATCAAATTTAATACAAATCTATTTAACTTGTGTTATAATACAATTATTAGGAGAACAAAAATGTCAAATATTAAGATTTTTGAAGATAGAAAAGTTAGAACTGAATGGAATGCTGAAAAAGAAGATTGGTATTTTTCAGTTGTTGATATTGTTGGTGTTCTAACCGACAAAGATTATAATAATGCTCGTAAATATTGGAACAAACTAAAACAAAGGCTCAAAGAGGAAGGAAGTGAGTTGGTGTTATTTTGTCACCAACTGAAATTACAATCAGCAGATGGTAAATTTTATAAAACCGATGTTCTTGATACCAAAGGTGTTTTAAGATTAATTCAATCTATACCAAGTAAAAAAGCCGAGCCATTTAAAATGTGGTTAGCGCAAGTTGGTAGCGAAAGATTAGATGAAATTGCCGACCCACAAAAAGCAATAGATAGAGCCATTGCTACCTACCGAGATAAAGGCTACCCAGAAGAATGGATAACCCAAAGAATGATGACAATCAAAACTCGTAAGGAACTAACAGCTGAATGGCAAGACAGAGGCATTACACAAGAAAAAGATTATGCAATCCTAACAAATGAAATGACGAAAGCTTGGTCTGGTTTATCTGTTCAAGAATACAAACAACTTAAAGGACTGAAAAAAGAAAACTTACGAGATAATATGACAGATATTGAATTAGTCCTTAATATGCTTGCAGAAGTTTCAACAACTGCTATTAGCAAACAGCAACAACCACAAACATTTAATGAAAACAAGAAAGTCGCAAAAGAAGGCGGACAAATTGCAAAAAATGCAAGGACAGATATCGAAAATAAACTTGGTCGTTCAATCGTTAGTCCTGTCAATGCTAATACAAAAGAATTACTTAATACACAAAACTCAAAATTTTTGAACGATAAAAACAATAAATAGTTCAATAAAAATAGCACTAGGAAATAACCTAATGCTATTTTTTATTTCTTAATAAATTCAATTATATTTTTCTTTTTGTCTGTTGGTAAAGATTCAATTAAAGATTTTAATTCGTTATCAACTTTATAATCTGCAATATTTGAACTAAAAAATCTTTCAATAGGAAATTCGCAAATCTCTAAAATTTGTAATAACTTTTCAACAGTTAAAACAATTCTACCACTTTCAAGTTGGGCAACATATTGTGGACTCATTCCCATTCTTTGACTTACTTCTCTTGCTGATAAATTAGCTTTATTTCTCACATAACCAATTCTTGTTAAAATTTCTTTTATTTCCATAAAAACTCCCTAACTATTAGTTGTTACAATAATTATAATTTAAGAGACCTTTTTGATTAGAAAGCCACACACATAAATTTTTCTCAAAATTTTCATTTTGAATACACACAAACATAAAAATATGTTATAATGGTTAGTGTGGGTATTCAATATGAATACTTTGGGAGTTTTTTGTTATGGAAAAACATAAAGTTTGCTCTTTTTTTGGTCATAGAAATACTGAACTAACTACTGAACAATATAAAGAATTGAAAAGAATTATAGAAGATTTGATTGTTAACCACAATGTGTTAACTTTCTTATTTGGCAGTCGTAGTGATTTTGACTATCTATGTCATTTGGTCGTTACTGAATTAAAAGAAAAATATCCAAAAATAGAAAGAAAATGCTACACTTGTAGGAGTGAAACCTGCACTCTTGAAAGCGAACGTGCTCATTGGGAAGAAGTTTATAGTCATTTTAGAAAAGAAAAAGTTACTTTGCTTGGAGTTGAAGAAGAAATTGAACATAAAACAAAATATACATCTGGCAGAGCAAGTTATGTAGAACGAAATCAAGCAATGATTAACGATAGTGATTATTGTATTTTCTACTATGATGAAAATTATCAACCCGAAATGCGAAAATACTCAAAACGAAGTATTGGCTACTATCAACCTAAATCCGGCACAGCACTTGCATATACCT
>SVHV01000004.1 GCA_015055605.1 Clostridiales bacterium | reverse complement strand
ATTCTTTTCGTCATAGATACGCTAAAAACTTTTTAGAAAAATATAATGATATTGCACTTCTTGCAGATTTAATGGGTCACGAAAGTATTGAAACTACTAGAATTTATTTAAGAAGAACTGCTAGTGAGCAACAAGCATTGGTTGATAAAATAGTAACTTGGTAAAGAAAAACACCTTCAAATGAAGGTGTTTATTTTATGGAGTTTTCTACTTCTGATAATAAATCAAATAAGTTATTAATTTGTTTTATTATTCTATCTTGTTCTTGAATGGGCGGAATCGGTAACAATAAAGTTTTTAAATCTGTTTTATTAAACTTTGCAATTCCTGTCCCCCCTGAAATCTTTAACAATTGAGCATATCCAAAAGGTGATAATAAAAAATTGTAAACATAATCTCTGTGTTCTTCATTTAACAATTTTATCATTACTGTGTTAGGTGCTAAAGTCATTTTTTGATTTAATTTAGGAACAATAAAGACTTTTCCAATAGAACCAATGTTGCTCAATATCAACTCTCCACCAAACAAGTTTGAGTTTTCCAAATAATTGTAACCATGCTCAGTAGTATAAGTTAAATTCTGTGTAAAATTATTAGAAAAATCTGCAGTTTTAACCATTATTGCATAATCTTTATTCTTTAAAACAGGAACATTTTCTCTTAAAGATGCAAAACTTCCACTTGCTACATAATCTGTTATTTTTTGAGTATATGAACCTAACCTTGCCCATTGCCAAGAATCTGGAATACTAAAAGGTATTTCTTCATCAAATTTTTCTGTGTTTTTTTCAAATTGTTCATAATAAGAGTTATCATCACCTTTAAAGATTATAGATTCCTTTTTATCTCTCTTGATTTTACCTTGTTTTATTAGCTCTTCTTTCTCTTTTCTAATATGTTCTAATAAAATATCTGCAGGTTCATCATTTGGATCTTGCGGAACTAATTTTCCACGAATAGCTAGATCAAGAATCTTGGCTTTTAATGATACAATTGATTCTATCAAATTTTCTTTACTTTCATTCAGTGTTTTTAAATAGGTCGTGTATTTTTTAATTGTTGCGACTATTAAGTTTTGCTCTTTTATAGGTGGCAATAGAAATAGATAATTATTGGCGGTTGAAATTGTGATAGTGTCTACGGTATTTCCATATGTTTGACCATGGATTTGTTTTTGTAAAAATGATGATTCTAATAAAAGTTTAGCAAAATCTGAATTAATTGCATGGTAATCATTTGCAAAACATAAAACACTTGCATCTTTATAATAAAATTTATCGTTTTCTTTTACAATGTATACCTTTCCAATGGTTCCAACACCGGTTACCATTAAGTCTCCAAATTTTGGGATACCATAATTTGTTTTTAACTCATTATAATGACATTCTGAAATAAATAGGTCATTATTTACAAGCCCAAAATCTGAAAGTTTTACTATTTCTCTTGCTCTATAAAAAGGAATGCCTTCTTTCTTCCAATCGGATTGTAAAACTCTTTTACTTGAACCCACATTAAAAACATCTCTTAATCTACACCACGCCCAAGATTTTGGAATCTCAAAAGGAATCTCATCTTCGATGCATTTTATGCTTCCATCGCCAAACTTCTCATAATGTAAATTATCCTCACCTACAAAAATAACAGTGTCGTCTTTAATGTCTTTTTGTTTAAGCTTTCCTTCCTTCACCATTTGAAGTTTTTCTGCTCTGATTTTTTCTAATAATACAGATGCTGGCTCATCATTTGGATCTTGAGGAACGAGTTTACCTCTGATTGCTAAATCTAATATTTTTTCTTTTAATTTTGCTGTATCAATCACAATCTAATCCTCCAAGTAATTCTTGAAGTTTTTTCACAGCTTCTGTTATTGTTGATGCTTTTTCTTGCATATCAGATAATAATTCAGCAACAGATCTATCGTCTTGTTCAGTTAAGTCCATCCATTTGAAATCAAGTTTTAATTGATCTCTTGAATATACTTCTTCTTTTGAATATTTTCTCCATCTGCCATTTGGATTTTCTTCAGTGTATGTTGGATTTCTATCTTCCATATGATCTGAACAATATAAATCTACAAATTCATCTAAATCGCTACGCTTCATTGGTTTGGTTGCCATTGTATGCTTTACACCAGTTCTATAATCATAAACCCAAATATCTTCTGTCGAAGAACCTTTTTCAAAGAATAATACATTTGTTTTTACACCATTTGCATAAAAAATGCCGGTTGGAAGTCTTAAAATTGTATGCAAGTTGAAATCTTGCAATAATTTGGTTCTTACTTTTGCCGTTGCATTTCCGTCAGTTAATACATTATCAGGCAAAACAACAGCCGCTCTTCCACCTGTTTTTACAATTGACATAATATGTTGTAAAAAGTTAACTTGGTTATCTGATGTTTTTATAAATTCAGGTCTATTTGCATAAACTTCAACACTTCCCGCTGGCCTAGTTCCAAAAGGAGGATTTGCTAAAATTACATCAAACATTCTATCTGATTTTTCAATCAAAGAATCTTGACAAACAATTGGACTTTTTGTTGTTCCAATATCATGCAAATATAAGTTCATTGAAGCCAATGTAACAACCAATGGTGTGTTGTCTGCCCCAAAGAATGCATTATTTCTTAAAAAGTTTTGTTTTGAAATTTCCTTACTTTGAGTTTTCATATGCTCAAAAGCAGCAAGCAAGAAACCACCAGTTCCACAAGCGGGGTCTGCTACAGTTTCTGTGATTTTTGGATCCACTACATCAACCATTGCTTGAATAAGTGCTCTTGGTGTGAAATATTGTCCTGCTCCACTCTTTTTATCTTGGCCATTCTTTTCAAGAATAGCCTCATAAATAGCACCTTTGAAATCGCCTTCCATCATATACCAGTTTTCGCCTGATACCATATCAATAACTTTGGCAAGCAATACAGGTCTATCTATTTTGTTAGATGCTTTAGTAAAGATTGTTCCAATAAGTCCAGAATCTTTTGCAAGTTCTTTTAAGATTTCTTCATATTTATCTACCAAGTCTTGCCCACTAAGCCCTGCCAAATCTTTCCACTTATATCCTTCTGGGATATGACTTCCAAGACCTAGAGTTTCCTTTTCATCATCCATTTTTAAGAAAAGGATATATGTTAATTGTGTAATGTAATCAGTAAAACCAACACCAGCTGCAGCAAGAACACCAGCTATATCCCAAACTTTTTTTACTAATGTGGTTTCACTTTTCATTTGTTTTTCTGCCATATTAAGCCGCCTTTAATATAAATCGTGATAATTTTTGTAATTCGTTAGCAAATATAACTGCATTGCCGAAACTTGTAATAGATTTTTTCCAAAGTTCTGGATCAAATTGATTTAATTCATTTAAATCAAATGCTCCTTCACCAACAATATATTCAGCAATTTGCTTCATTACTTCTTTTTGAGTTTCTGTTAAAACTCTTTGAGCTTGTCCACAATATAAGTTAAATCTTTGTAAATAGCCACCAAACAAACTACTTAATGTTGCTTGTTTGCCATAAACAAATCTTGCAATTTGAATTAAGTGAGTTAAAGCATTAACATTTTGCTTTAAATCTAATTCTTCTACTCTGCCCTCTGAATCCAAAATTTTATAATTACTCCAAATATTATAAGGGGTAAAAAGCTTGTCTTCTGCCAATAATTTATCTCTTAAATCACAAAGCATTGAATATGTGATTGCTTTATCTTCTGAATTATAGATAATTCTTAATGCTTCAATTGAATCGGCATTATCTTTTAAATATTTTTCAAAAGACGCTATAAATGACCTCGCAGTTTCTTTTGAAAAACCTTTATAAACAACCTTATCTTCTTTATCTGGAGCAAAAGCATAATACCCTTTTTGCATTTCAAGAAGTTTCTTTCTTGCTTGAACATTTGTAATAAGACAAGAAATAATATCCAATCTTTCAGAGTTATTGTCTGAAGAACTAATAAATGGAGGTAAATTACCCTCTTCAACAGCCTTATTAATAGAGTTTGCTAATGTTCTAGGCGCAAAACCAAAGCTATTAATAAACATGTCTAAATGCCTTCCAAATAACTGATTATTCTCATATCTTCTATGGATTGTTGCACAATAATCTCGAAGCAATTTCAAATTATCATCACTAACATCTCTATGTGATAAGTGTTCTAATAGTTGTTCTAATGATAATGGTCTTTGACCTTCTCCTTTTTTAGTTGGTGCAGGCATTGTCTTATCACTTTCAGTAACGCCTACAGCATCAACAATGTAGAAACAAGATTTTGTTTCTGCATTCGGAGAAACCTCTTTTAACTTATCATCACTGATAACCCTACAACCTCTGCCTTTCATCTGTGTATATAGCACTTCTGATTTAACATCATTCATAAACAACACAACTTCTAGAGGCTTAACATCTGTTCCCGTAGCAACAAGTGTTACCGTAACTGCTATTCTAAAATCCTTTTCTGTTCTAAAGTCTCTAATAAGCGCATTTGAATCACCAGCTGAATATGTTATTTTTTGAACAAAGTTATTAGGCACTTTATTGTCTTTAAAACATTCTCCAAACACTTTTTTTGTCATCTCAACAATTTGGGTTGCATGATTATCATCTTTCGCAAAAATTAATGTTTTAGGTATATATTTCCAATCAGCAGTTCTTTCTGGAAACAAATCAGTATAAATAGAATCCCTATATGCTTTAAGCACGGTTTCAATTTGATTTTGATTTACAATAGAACGATCAAGTTGTGCTGCTGTATAATCAATTCTTTCACCTGCAATAAATTCTGATTTTTTATTAGATTTTTTTACCTTTTCTACAACTTCTTCACCTTGATTGATTGTTCCACCATGAAGAGTTGCCTCTGTTTTAATTCTGTATATACGAGCAGGAACGTTAACACCATCTACAACTGATTCGTCATAAGTATACTCTTCAATAACATTCTTGTTAAAATAAGCATATGCTTCCGGTGTTGGAGTTGCCGTTAATCCCAAAACTTTAGCGTCTTTAAAATAATCCAAAACAGATTTCCATTTTCCATAAATTGAACGGTGACATTCATCAACAATAATGAATTGGAAATAATCTGGAGGAAGTTTAAGATCTTTACCTAAAACAATAGGTTTTACATTCTTTTCGTCTTCATTTTTTAGAAGAATTTCATCTTCTTTATCTTCATCTTCCTCAGATAGGGTTTGACCAGTCAAAACAGCAAATAATTTTTGAATTGTTGAAATAACGACAACACCATTTATATCCTCAACTTTTTTAAGTCTATTAATTTTATATAAAGAACTTAATGGTTGTTGTTTTTCTGTTCTGTTAAACAAACTAAACTCACTTTCAGTTTGGCGAGCCAAATTATTTCTATCAACCAAAAACAATATTCTATTAGTATTTGGTGTATAATTTAGCATTCTATAAGAAGCCAAACAAGCAAGGTATGTTTTCCCAGATCCTGTTGCAAGAATAGCAAGAGCTTTTTTCTTTCCAGACTTAAAAGACTCCTCCAATTTTATTTCAGCGTTATATTGGCAATCGCGAAGTCCATTCTTTTCCAATCTAGGCAATGCACCATACTCTGATGACATTTTTATTAGTCTTAACATTTGTTTTGGAGTGTGTATTGTTGATATTTCCTCATACTCGCTATCTGGCTTTAACATGTTTTTAAAATATATTTTCTTTCCATTTGCCAAATAAACAAGAGGTATTAAATTCTGATACCACAATCCATACCACTTTTGAGGGGTACCCGCATACTCTTCTGCTTGACTAGCAACATTCTCTCCTAAATTATTTTCTTCTTTTTTTGCTTCTATTACAGCAATAGCCTTACCATCTACAAATAAAAGATAATCACTTTCCTTGTTACCTTTCATCAATGCTTCTTTAACTGCTAAAGGTTTGTTATATACAAATTCATCTCTTGTAACAATATCCCAACCAGAATCATTAAGTTGTTTATCAATTTTTACTCTTGCTAATTCTTCAGGCAACATATAAATGACCTCCTATTTTTCTACATTATGTTCCGATAATAAAATATTATCGGAAGTTAAACTATGTATAGTATAACATAAAATTTTTATTTTTGTATAAAATTACAAAATAAAAACAAATAATATTTTAACTATGATGCATTCTTATAAAGTTGTGAATTTAATAATGCTTCTTTAAATGATGTTTTTGTTATTTTAATCTCTCCAGATGCTCTCATAACATTTAATTTGGGATAATCTTCTTGATGATTTGTTATTTCTGCAATAATACTACTACAATTCCCCATCCCTGTTGTTTTATGAGGAATAGGCCCCATAAATATATCGCAATACTTTGAATTGTATTTTAATATGTCCATTGGAAAATTCTTAGCGTCATTATAGTCAAGAACAAATTCAAATCTATCTTTATCTAGTCCCAAGTCTTTTATGATTCCTTTTAATACACTTTCAGCAACTTGACTAGCACCTATAACTAATACTTTTGAAGTATTTGGTGCACTATAAAAGTAAGATTCTTCAACATATCCACATTTTACTAAAAATTCGTCAAGCTCTCCGGACCTATTAGCTTTTATCATTTCTTTTTCAATATGTTCTTTTACCTTTTCAATTAATTCTTCAAGTTCTTCAATACCTAAGACCTTTTCCAAATATTAACCCTCCACAAATTTATCAAACACTGTGTTTAATTCGTTTTCTAATTTTCTTAACTTGTTTTGAGTAATTTTAAATTGGTCCAATCTCTCCAAATATGCGGCAGCTATTTTATCTTGTTTCTCTCTATCAATGCATGAAATTTTCATATTAAGAAGTGCGCTAGCATTAATTGAAATAATTGCTGTGCCAGTTTGTATTGATTCTAATAATTTGCCACCATTAATTGAATCAAAAAAAGCTTTCAAATAGACCGGATTAATCTTATTTTCATCACATCGGATTACTAACAAACTTCCTGTAGCAACAATTTTATAATTATCAACACCTTCAATAACACATGTTTTTATTTTTGTGCTTTTTGAAGAAACTAAAACATCACCATTTTTTAATAAATATCTCTCGAACTTCCCATCATTAGTAATTGTCTGAAGATTTTTAATTTCAAAAAATCCATTTTGTATATCTCCTACTGACAATAGTTTATAAGTATTATCATCTACATCTTTTGAATATTCATCTATTGTTTGTGCAGGAATCTGAACACCCCTAAAAACTTCATAAACAACTTCTTTTAATACTTTTGAATTATCCAAAACAATGTCACTAACATCAAGATATCTTTTTACATTTAAACAATAATCATTTTCAATAATGCTTTCATTATTTACAATAGTTGAAGCATTGTTATAAGAATCAACTATTTCAGAAACATTAAGTTCAGAAAATCTTCTACCCTTTACACACATACTAGAAGCATCTAAAAATTTTATATTTTTATTATTTTTATTTTTATTAAAAATAACCAATGAACAAGAGATAGCTGTGTAAGGAAGTAAATTTACAGGTAGTTTAATAACCCCTTCTAGCAAATTACTATTAACAACATCTTTTCTTTGTTCAATATCTATAAAATTCATTAAACTAGCTTCTGTCATCAACATAGCAGATCTTTCTTTACTTACCTGAATAAGTCTATCTGCAAAAATCCAATCTGCATTCTGAGATGATTTCAATTTCCCCAAGTGGTGATTATGTAAATTATATGAATCTGTTTTATTTCCCAATCTTAGAAGAAAAGGTGTATTTACAAATGCAAAGTTAGACATTTCAAAATATTCTGAATCCAAAGCATCGTTCTGCCTTATACTGTTTTTAACACCAAGAAAATACAATCTTAATTTTGTTAACAGGGTTTGATTATGATTTAAATCTTCACCTAACACTTCTATATTTTTAGATAATTTTGATATAGTTACCAAAAAATCCCCATTTCCACAATTAAAATTAAACCATTTCCCCAAACCATTTGGATCTAACAATTTAAATACTAATTCGCTCAAATCATTAGGGATGCTGCTATCTTCTTTATTTCCATAAGAGGTTGCATGTTCTACAAACAACTCTTCAATTCCTTCATCTGACATTTCATCTATGGCATATAGAGCATTATTCATCCCTGTTCCAGTAACATAATAATCACTAAAACTAAGTATACAATCTTTTATCAAATCACCAACTACTCTACCACAACACTCTTCTATTTTATCTAAATTATCTTTAACCAGTTTGTGTAAATAAGTTAAATTATTTCTATGTGCCATTATATTGTTTTTGTTTCCAATATTATAATTAATTCCAGATTTTCTTAATACATAAATATAAAAGGCAGACTTCATTAATGTATACCCCTGCTCATTAAATCTGAATTGAGACTTAATAATTTGTGAGTTTTTAGTTTCCAATATTTGACACCTCCATTTTTGGTTTTTAATTACCAATTACAATACCTATTATACAATTTCTTTTACATTTGTCAATAGTTTTTTGGTTTTTTATTACCAAAAACTTATATTAAATAAAAAAGTTCTACTTTTTAAGTAGAACTTTATTTTTATAATTTTTTTATTTGATAAATTAAGAAGGTGTGAACATCTCAACAATCCCATTGTCATCAACTGAGAATATATAAAGATTCAAAGTTTTTGCAATTTCTTTCGGTATTCTCTTTAAAGCAACTTCTGCACCTTCTTTACATAAACCAAGACCATATTTATAAGCACGATTAGGTTCTCCTCTTTTTACACCAGATTTTATTTCTCTACTTGTTGTCTTTCTTGTAATGATTTGACCTAGCGCATTTAACCAACCTTCTTTATTTACTGACTTAGCAGGTCTTGAATAAGATTTTCCTTTACATTCAATAAAAAAATATTCCGAATTCCTCTTACCTCCAACAAGCATTATATCAACACCATGCCCATGAAGCTTAGATTCTTTCACTTTTTCCTCATGCCAATTCCCATTTTCTTTTTTTTATTAAAAACTCTTTAATCTTCTCAACAACAAAACTTTCTGTTATCATTTGTTCCATATTCTCTTCCTTTACCATAACATTGGATCTTTAAAACATTGAATTGCTGTCTCCACGCTAGTTTGTGCCCTAAAATTATTGATATTATTTAAATGGGGAACCCCAACTTCATTATCCGGGCAACTAAAGCTTTGAGACCACAACCTTCCATTTATATCCAATAACCATAATGTTATTGTTGGATTTCCTAAATTAGAATAAATAACTTGATCATTTAAGTAGTGAACTTTAATATTAAACAATTCTCCTGGCTTAATATATTTATGATCACTCCACACATCATAATTAATCATCTTATTTGTTATAAAAAAATCTTTCCCTTCATATGGAAATACTGACATATTTTTAGGCAAATTGCTAGTGACACACACTTCCACAATCTCAGTCATTCCAGTATTTTTTAATGTATACTCTACACAATTATAGTTCTTGTTATCTGTCGATTTTTTATCATAATCAAAACATGCTCGACTTCCTTCACAATAAAATTGTTTTATATCTAATAGCGTTATCTCAAAGCAATTATCACTCTTGTCTTTTTCAATATTAAAACCTTTATAATCAACAATTTCAAGTCGTGGCCTTTTTTCAACAGCCTTGTCTAATTCTTCTTTTTTCCTCTTTTTATCATCATTCTTAATTGTCACTTTAACTCCTAAAAATGTAAATAGACCTCCAATAATGCCGCTTAAAATACTTCCTAAAAAGCCCAACCAATCCATATAAGACAATCTCCTTTCTATAATTAAATATATTATAGCATACATCTCATATTTTTTCGTTAATTTTTAAAACTTTTTAAAATGACTTGCAATTAATTTTTGAAAGAGTTAAAACGCACACCAACTATTGATGTGAGGTGTTTATGGATAACAAAGTTTTAGCAGAAATGATTAGAGAAAAATATTATGAAGAGAAAATGACAGCAGAATATAAACTTCAACTTCACAAAGTTGTTGAAATGGAAGACAAATTTCTAAAAGACTTTTCAAAAGACAAATGGAAAGAATATCTTTGTCTAGACATAGAAAAAGGCCAACTCCACTCTATCGAAGTTGACCAAATTATTGAGTTTGTTATTAATGTAATATATAAATTGTAAACAAATTTACTCATCAATATCACTAAAAATATCTAATATAGGATTAATTTTTTCTTTTTGACTAAAATATTCTGAATAAGCATTTTTTGCATCAATAATTAATTGATCATAATAAACAACACGAGCATTAAATTGCTCCAATGTTTTAGAAACTTTTTCACACATTTCTAAAGAAGCATCATTGTTAATATATTGGCCTAATAGAACAATTATTTCAAAAACTGGAGACTCATTAGGATTTTGTTTTCTTAATATTTTAGTAATTCCGCTATTATATTTGCTTATTTGATTTACTATATCTCCTAAATTTACAATCCTATCATATCGCTTAAGTTCAACAACAACTGTTTTCCCAGCGAAATTTTTAAATCTTATATCCAGTCTTGCTTTTTGTTCATCAGAAGACAATTCAACTTCCTGATCAAACAATCGTTTTAAAGAAATTTCCATACTTTCTGAACTAGTAGGTCGTTCCCAAGAAGGGTCTAAAAGCCATAAATTTTTATATAGGTATTCTTGCAAAACTTTTTCCTTTTGGTGAGCCTCTGTAATACTTTCAAACTTATCTATTATGTCCATTCTCTGTTTTACTATTTGATAGTACATACTTTCTTCCAAATCATTAACCCCTTGAAAAATTGTTGGGAGAGCAGTCAACGTAGTTTCATCAAAACTTTCAATAGCACTTAAACTTTTTCTTAATCTCATCTTTTCAAAGGCTAAAATACCATATTTTGTAAAATCCTTTCTTTGTGCTTCATCTGTTATCATGGCATTAATTTTGCCAAGTATTTTCTTTGCATACGTTTTATCGTCTCCTTGCAATGACTCAAACCAAGGTTTTATTTTTGGTTCTATATCTATTGCTGCTTCAACACCTTGATTTTCTTTATGTTTATTCCAGTCTACGCCTATATGTTTTATTTCACTTTTTAAAAATTCAAATAAAGCATCGTATTCTTCATTATCTTTTTGATAGCCTTCTCTATTAGATGTTGCTAAATCTTTTTCTCCATCTAAAAAATTCGCTTCAATTTCACCAATTATATAATTAGTAAACATACTCGTGTTATGTAGTTCTTGCAAAATATCTTCTTGGCCTAGTTTACCATTAGTTAATACTGATATTTTATTTAAACTTAACGAACCTTCTTTTAGCTCATCACTTCTATCAACATACCCTATCCATCCCACAATATTATGCTTTACTCCAGCAATATCTAAATCATTTTTTCGATCTTCAATTTTTAAATTATCATCAAAAAAAGATAATTGTGGATTTATATCAATTGCAGGATTACCATACCTAAATATCTTTACAACTTTATCAAAATACTTTCTATCTGCAAATGTAATTTCTTCTCCGTTTACTTTAATTACAAATGAATTATTTAAAATTACAAATCTACGAGCCAATTCTGTTTTTATTTTTTCTGGTCTTGTTAAAGTCCTATTGTTTCTTATTTCTTTTAATATGATTTTTGTACCTTTTTCAATACTTGTATCTGGATCAATTTCTGTAGGCTCATAAGGTTTGTTTTCTCCAGATTTTATCAAATTTGTTATTTCTTCAACATTTATTCTAAACGCCGATAATTTTCCACCCTTAAACGTATGAACCTCGATAATATTTGCTATTGACATTAAAGATAGTTTACCAATTCCCTTTCTTCCCATTACTCTACGTTTAAATATTGGGGTTATTCCCGCAGTTGGATTTTCATTCCTCTTTTGATAACCAACATGTAGATATTTTGTATTAATATCGTCTTCCGACATTCCACACCCATTATCAATAATAACAACTTCTCCGTTTACAATATCAATATTTACCTCTGTTGCATCAGCATCATATGAATTTGCAACAACCTCTGATAATACAGCTGGAATATTAGAATATAAATTTATACCTAAATGATTAAGCACATTAAAATCAATTGACATTTTATATTTTCCCATATCATCCTCCCAATCAAACTAAACTTACTAGCTTTAACAATATATGTTGTAAAACATCCACCACAACACTATTACCAAATTGACAATAACACAAATTATTTGTTTCTGCAATTTTGTATTTATCAGGAAATCCCATAAGACGTGCACATTCTCGCCCTGAAAGCTTATATACTTTCCCATTGATTAAATACATTCCGGTTTTCCCTCCAACACCGCCACCTTGAGATGATAAAGTTATTGAATGACCTTGTACTGAATAAATTCTTTCTCCTTGGCGACCTAATCCAACATGACCAATTCTTAATAAACTACCCGTTTCTTTTTCTTCAATATTATAATCTATCTTTACATCATCCCTATTTATTAAAAGCGAACTTCTATCAATGTCTATTTCTAAAATATCTTTTAAGAACGATTTTTTTTTAACAGGCTCTGGAAAAGAAAATTCTTTAATGTTTAAATCTCTTCTTATTCCTACTATATATATTCTTTTTCTTGCTTGTGGAATTCCATAATCTGAAGCATTTAGAACTTTAAAAAACATATCATAACCCACATCTTCAAAATCTCTCAATATTGTTTTTAAAGTTGTTCCGTTATTATGAGCTTCTAAATTTTTAACATTTTCAAGTAGGATAAATTTTGGTTGATGGTATTTTGCAATTTCTACTACATTCTTATACAGCTCTCCACGCCCTTTAAAATCATTAAATCCGCCCTTTTTCCCAGAAATACTAAACGCCTGACAGGGAAAACCGGCACATATTATATCATGTTCAGGAATATCGCTCTCTTTAATTTTAGTAATATCACCTGAAACTTTAATTTTAAAATTATCTTCATACACTTTCTTTGCATTTACATCAATATCTGAAGCAAAAACACATTTTGCACCAAAAGAAGAGAGTGCCAAATGAAAACCACCTATACCACAAAAAAGATCAATAAATTTATAATCCTTCAAACTCTTATTTTTAATTCTTTGCATAATAATAACATTATACCATACGTTTTTTAATTTTGCACAAAAATAAAGCATATAAAATTAAAAATTTATATGCTTTTTATTGATTCCTAAAACAATCCACGCTTTTTAGGTAATGGTCTACGGATTTGCCGTGGTCGTTTTCAAAGGTGATGGCTATGACGATTAGGTGGCGATAGGCTACGAAGGTGTTGAAGTTTATATCTGTGATTTCTTTGAACATCTCTTTTCGTTTTATGGCGGCATAACATAAGTTTATTTCTTTGAGGCTGACTTTTCGGTTTTATATGAATATAAAAAACACCCCTACCGAAGTAGGGATGCTTTTTGTTGGAAGTATCTTTTGAAAATTGTATCTATTGTTTGATAATAAACTATTCTTGATTTTTTATGTGGTTCTTTATTTTTATTTTCAAGATATAAAATTTTTACATCTTCCCACATACTATTTTCCTTTATTAAGTCTTCAACATATCTATGGTTAGTTGCGACTTTTCTTAATGCCCAAGAATATGTATTCGATGCCTTATCAAGATGAATATATTGTTGCCTTTCATTGCCTTCTTCATCTTCATAGTAATTAACAATAGCAAAATCTACACTAAACAATATTTTATTCCTTGCTTTATTTAACTTTTTTATTGTTATTACAGATGTTGAATCTTCGGCATACTCATAACTATCATCAAAATAGTCATCAAATAGTTTAATAAATGTCTGTTTTAACAATTTAGGATTTTCATATTTATCATTCAATATTCTTTGAATATCAATATTGTAATCCAAATCAAAACCCTTATTACCATTTTTAATTCTTGTAATTAATTTTCTTTTAGCACTTCCGATTAAATTAAATTGAAAAGTTAAAATATCATTTTCTTTCAAAGCTCTTTGAATAGACTTTAATATTTTATCAACCTCTAACTTAAAAGGTTGATATTCACTTTTCGAAACATATTCAAACATATTTTACCTCCTTAAAGTTTGAATTGGAGGGGCTTAATATTTACATATCAAGCGGGGAACAAATAAATTCCATAGCAATTTTATTTGTAAAGTAATTTTATCACACTTCAATTTCAAAGTCCATACTTGACCGACTAATTATGTTTCAATTTTTAAAACAACCCACACTTCTTCAAGTAATGGTCTACGGATTTGCCGTGGTCGTTTTCGAAGGTATTTGCATTATAAACTTAAAAATGATTTATGGCTTTTTAAAATACTTTTAAAAAATCAATACAAATTTTAAATATATGTGCTATACTTGAAATATCATATTACAAAATATTTTAGGAGGATTTATGAAAAAAAAGATATTAACTTTTTTATTTGCAATATGCTTAATTTTGCCTTGTGCTTTTATTATGACTGCTTGTAATTCCGGTGGCGACCCACCTCCTCCAGGTCCACAAAGTCCTGTAACTGGTTTTGGTGTAAGTTCAGGCAATGTAGAATTTTACTTGAGAGATATAAATGCAAATGATGTAAATGATATGACAGAACCTGTATTTAATGGTGGTACAAATGAGTTTTCTATGTGGCTATCAGATAGTTATGACAGAGACACGCTAAAGGTTTTTGTAAACAATGAGGAAGTTGAATGGACCAAACTAGATGACCCAGAATATGACACTAGAGTCATAGATTATTTCAATATTAGAAAGATAGGCACTCTTTCTCTTACTGACCTAAAAGGAAACATTGATATTACTGTAGAATGTGAAGAAGAAGAGATTAATCTGGTATTTGAACCTCAAACTTTAGATGCTGACAAAATGGCAATATTAAGTGATTTTCACTTTGTTACAAAAGATGAAGGTGGAAATGATGTAGAAACAGCATTTGATACTATTGCTCAAGAAGGTTTCACTATTAAAACCACATATTCTCAAATTGTAAATAGCGAAAATGCTCTTACAGGTTATACAAAGGGGATTTTAGTTGAGAGTAATAAAAAAATGGGATATTATAATTATTACTCAATGATTATGTCGGCTAATCCAGAGAGTAGTCCTGTATGGGATTCCCATATATGTAGCACTAATAAATATCAATCTTATATGCTTTTCTTGGGAGGTTCTCTTACCAAAGAAATTGCTTTAAGTTTTAACCCGGAAATGATAAGTGTAACAAACCTTGAAATCGGCGGTATGAGCGTTAATGACAAAATTACGACTATCAGTCATAATAGTTGGTATGCTAATGAAAATACTGCAGTTACTATCAGTTTAAATCCTTATGATGGTGTAGATTTTAGCGAAGCAACATTATGGATATACGATAGAGAGATACCTTTTGAAAATGTGGGTGGTACATATCAAGTAACAATTCCAGCAGGAGTTATGCCTGTAGATTATTACGACAATACTACTGATGACAAATGTAATTTTTATGGTGACGCTTTCTCTCCATCAAATTTCACTATTTATGTAGATGGTTTAGATTATTCTAATGCAGTTTTCCACACTGTTGAGTTTGCAGAAGTGTTAGATAAAAATGTATCTGGCGTAAATGCAACTCCATATTATAGTGAATTTAGAAAAGATGTGATAGATGGATTAACTTATACTTATTATCAATCTTATTATAGGCACAATGAAAGTGCAGTTACAGGTTTCCAATTTATGAATAATGAAGCTCAACCAGATGCTATCATCTTACGAGAAAAGATTGATGGTAGTTGGACTGAAAGAACTATAAGTATTGCTGAATATTATGATTTAGGCCCTAATGAGTATCCAGATAATGAATATATAGTAAATAATGTAGTAGATGATATTGATATTGTAGTAAAATTCTATGCAGGTTCATTACAATCTATATGTATAAGATTTAGTGTACAATACGAAACAGAAATAGCACCAAGTTTTAATTAAAAGAAAAACACTGTCTGTTGACAGTGTTTTTTGATTTAAATTGAATACACACATATTTATTGTTTGACCATAATTAACTTATATGCTAGTTTTTTAATTTGGCGTGCGTACACAATCGCCACTGCCCCGCCAAATAAAACCCAAATCGAACTTTCGGTTTGGGTTATTTTTTATTTTTTTTAAAATTTTTATTAATACCTGTCAGACTTTTTACATAATTTACAAAATAATAATACATAATCTATCATAATGTGATATACTTAAAAAAACTTTTAAAGGAGATTATAATGGACAAAACACTTTTTCATGATATTTCTTATGGAATGTTTATTATAACAACAAATTATAACCAACAAAATGTTGGTTGCATTATCAATACTTTTTGCCAAATCACATCAGAGGATATGATTGTCACAATCAGTCTTAACAAAAACAATTTCACAAACAAGGCAGTTAAGGAATCTAAATGTTTTACTGTTTCAATCATTTCAGAAAATACCAATCCAGATTTGATTAAGAAATTTGGTTTTTATACCTCAAAAGACACTGATAAATTTTCTGGTTTTGAATATGAAATAATCTCAAATCTACCTGTTTTAAAAGAAAACACTAATGGTTATTTTTTATGCAATGTAATTGATGTTGTAGATTGTGGTACTCACGACATATTTATTGCTAAAGTAGCTAATTGTGAAAGATTAAATAATTTTACTCCAATGACATATTCTTATTATCACAAAGTAGTAAAAGGGAAAGCCCCTAAAAATGCTCCAACCTACATAGAAGAAAAAATTGAAAAATCCTCTGCTAAAAAATACAAGTGTTTACTATGCGGATATATCTATGACGACTCAAAAGAAAGTGTAAAATTTGAAGACCTTAACGACGATTGGACCTGTCCAATTTGCGGAGCTTCAAAATCATACTTTGAAGAAATATAGGACATAAAATAAGTTTTATTCTATATAGCAATGAAAATTTGGTGTTATTATTAGATAACCTATTCTCGCCAGACGATTGTCGTTTGAACGAAAATTCAAACGGCAATTTTTTTATATCATATACAAGTTCAAGATTATTACTTTATCTTTAAGTCATAAGTTTGCCTTTATTATTCTTATATGATATATTGAGTATAAAGATATAATACAAAAGAAGGTAAAATATATTGTTTAATTTCCTAATATACAATAAACTTAAATTAAGAAAATGGAGAAAACTCTCCCCTGAGCAAAGACTAAATGTATACCAACAGATTGAAAGAATTGAGGCAAAAAAGGCAAAGAGAAGATCATACACCCTTTATGCTCAAGACTTTGACTTTAATGGGCTATGTCGCTCCAGAGAAAGAGCCATTGATTTACATGTCAGATTCTTACAATATCCAGAAAAAAGATTTCTTGGCATGGCAACACTTATGCATGAATGTAGACATGCTTTTCAAGACCATGTTGTAGAGTCAACAAAAAAATTTCGTATGTTTTCAAGAGCTTCTCGCTGGAAAAAAAATATGCAAGGATATCTAGACACATACAACTCTCAGAAGCAGAGTGAGTTTTCTTTCTATGAAATGCAACCTATCGAAAGAGATGCTAACCGTTATGCTATAAAAAGACTAAAAAGAATGTGGTTTAGATACAGAAAAGAGCCTGATTTTCATAAAACTCTCAAGTATAGAGAAGATAGTTACGAAGAAGCCGAAGACAAAGCAATTAAGCGTCTAGGCATTTTCTATAAATTCAGAGTCGCTTTCCGTAGTTGGAAAAAGAGAAATAAAAGAAAATAATACTTTTAAAGCCAAATCGCTTATAAGATTTGGTTTTTTATTTTTTATACTGGAAATAATTTTCGTACCAAACAATAAATATGATATAATTTACAAAACTAAAGAATTTATAAGGTGATTGTATGGCAAAAATTATTATTATAGGTTGTCCTGGAAGTGGAAAGTCTACCATGACATTTAAGATTAATGAAATTTTAAATTATCCTGTATTGCATCTAGACAAAACTTACCACATAGATAATAATACCCACATATCTAGAGCAGAATTAGTAGAGAAAGTTAATTCTTTTGTAACATCACATCAAAACTGGATTATTGACGGCAACTATATCTCCACCATAGAACAGAGAATCCAACTAGCAGATACCGTAATTTTATTAGATATTGACAAAGACACCTGTATCCAAAATGCAATAGGTCGTTCAAAGAAAGAAAAAACTGCTGACATGGCAGACGGATTTGACAACTCTCAAATCCAAAACGAATTTATTGAATTTATTAAAAACTTCAAGTCTAATAGTTTACCTAAGATAATGGAATTATTAGAACATTATAAACATGATAAAAAGATTTTTATATTTAAGACATATTCTGAGATAGATGATTTTATAAAAGCACTATCCACTACTACCATTTAAAAAAGTATATCTCTAACCAACCCAATCCCCCTAAAGATGAACGTATTAAGATGTGACTATACTATAAAATAACCCAAATCGAAATATCGGTTTGGGCTTTTTTACATAAAAAAAGTTTGAGATTTATTTCTCAAACTGATCTTGACTAACACCATTTGGATCTGGGAATGGTGCAAATTTTGAGGTCTCACCTTTATCCTTATTTTTCATATATTCATAAAAAGGAACACCCTTAGGATCGGGAAAAGCTTCAAACTTTGATTTCTCATTACTTTGTTTAGTTTTAATATATTCTTCAAGCGAAATACCGTTAGGATCTGGAAACGGCTCACAAACCACATGTGTTGATTCTACTTTCTTCATATTCTGCAACCCCACTATTTTAAATTACACATATATTATGACATAAAGTATGCAGGATATCAATATGGTTCTTTAAAATTTTGTATGAGGCTAATCTCACACCCCTACTCAAAAGAATTAACATTATACCCCTAAAGCAGTACCCATAACCAGAGGCATTGTGATATACTAAAAAAAAAACAAGTGGGGATATGATATGAAAGTAAATTTTATAAGAAAAGACTTATTAAGGTTTATAAACGAAAATATTAAGCCTTTGTATAAGACTTTTGATAAAGCACATAACCTCGCTCACTTTCAGTTCGTTACAAATAACTGCATTGAGTATGGCAAGGAATTACAAAAGCAAGGCTATGATATATCTCTAGAACTAGCCTATACTGTGGGTGCACTACATGATATAGGCATTTCCAAAGGCAGAGAGGGACATGCTAAATCTTCGGGCGAGATAGTTAGAAATGATGCTGGGCTCAAGAGATTCTTTGATAAAGAGACTATCGAGATGATAGCACAAGCAGTAGAGGACCACTCATCACATTTATCTTATGAGCCTAGAAGTATATATGGTAAAATTGTGGCAGATGCAGACAGGAATAATTCCACATATCTAGTTTTTTCTAGACCCATCAAGTACGGAATTAAATACGAGCCTTATAGAGATAGAGAGAGTCATATAGACAGAGTATACGAATTTGTAAATGAAAAATTTGGTAGGAATGGATATGTAAAATACTGGCTAGACATTCCTCAGACCAGAAAAGAGCAACAGGCAACATGGGCACTACTTGATGACGAAAAACTCTGCAAAACTTATATCGCTGGACTATTTGACGAAATATGCAAAGGTAAAATTAAATAGACAAAAAAAGTCCGAGTAAGATTACTCGGATTTTTTATTAGTTTTGGCTATTCTTTAGTATTAATTCTGCAACAGGAATATCTGCTGCTGCCCAGTCAAGAGACATAATATCTTGAGGGGATAACCACTTAAGTCCTTTATGAACATTCATCTTCATATCTTTAGAAATTAAGTCACAGGTAAACACACCCATTGACAAGTGAAAATCTGGATAATCATGCTCTACTTGATAGAAAAAGTCATTGATTTTCACATCTATCTCTAGTTCCTCATGAAGTTCTCTAGTTAGAGTCTCCTCCATTGTTTCACCCTCTTCAATCTTTCCACCAGGAAACTCCCACTTAAAAGATACATAGTCATATTTACCTTTATCTCTGAGTGTACACAAAATCTCTCCATTTTCATTTTTAATTACACCTGCAACTGTCTTTATCTGTTTCATTTCGTTTCTCCTATTTGTTTGATGTCTATATCTTAGCACAAGTTTTTAGTTTTGTAAATAGTTTTTTATAGTTTTTTATAGTTTTTTAAAAATATTTATAGTTTTTCTTAGTTTTATTTACAAATTATTAGATAAATGATATAATGAAAGCATGGATTATGAATTAGAAATATTGAATTTAAAAAAGAGAATAGAAGAACTAGAAAGGATAGTTCTAAAGACTACAGTCAAAGAGCCAACTAAGGTATCTGAGCAGACTAATAGAGATAAGACTAAATATATGTTTGAGGGAAAAGTTTACCCAAAGAATAGACTAGTATTAGCTATTATTAAAAGATATGTTCTAGAAAATGACACAGACTACGAAAAACTAAGTAGTGTTTTTGATAAGTCCCTACAAGGCTCATTAGGAGTGGTTGAATTGTACGACAATGCAATCAAGATTAGTGACGCCCCAAAGAGATACTTTATGAAAGACGAGGATATCCTAATCCTTAATAATACCAAAGTAGTTGTTTGTACTCAGTGGGGAATCTTCAATATTGTAAAATTTATTAAACAGGCAGAAATGCTAGGCTTTAATATTCAAACAATATAACCCCTACCCCCACTAAAAACACTTAATTATTTTACGAGGAAAATTATGACAAAAAACGAAAAAATAGTTGCCTTTGGCGAAATAATGCTAAGACTGACCCCACCCGACTATACTACAATAGCACAAGCAAAGAACTTTATTGCTTGTCATGGTGGAGGAGAAGCAAATGTACTAGCAAGTCTATCTCATCTAGGACACCACACATCTTACCTATCCAAACTACCTAATAACCAACTAGGAGATATGGCAATTAAGCACCTAAAAGGACATGGTGTTGACACAGAATTCATTGTTAAAGGTGCAGAGTCGTCAAATATAGGTATGTACTTTGTAGAAACAGGTTTCGGTGGTAGACCATCAAAAGTATTATACAATCGTAAACACTCATCTATAACCACCATCAAAACCAGCGAAATTGATTTAGACGAAATATTCAGTGGTGCTACATGGTTTCATTTGTCAGGCATTACTCTCGCACTAGGAGATAATGTGAGAGCAGTCGCTATGGCTTGTCTAGAATACTGTAAAGAGCATAATATAACTGTATCTTTCGACTTTAACTATCGTTCTAAACTATGGAACTCTATTAGTGAAGCTAAGCCATACTTTCAGCAAGTTATTCCTTATGTAAATATCCTCTTTGCAAATGAGTTTGATATGCAACAAATACTAGAAATACATACCGAAGAAGATGGCTCAGATATAGAGAAAACTAGAGTCAGTCTAGCAAAAACACTCTTTGAGACCACAGATATACACTATATCTTCGGAACAAATAGAGTCGTACATACTGCAACAGACAATTCTATGTCTTCATACTGTATCTGCAAAAATCTCGACTACAAGACCGAAGCCCCTATTAGATTCCCTATATACGATAGAGTGGGTGCAGGAGATGCCTTTGCTGCAGGAGTTATTCACGCACTAATAAAAGACTATGAGCACCCCGAATATGCCCTTAAATTTGGCCTCTCAACAGCCGTTCTAGCCCACACCCTATATGGAGATGTGGCAACAGTGTCTGAGAGCGATGTAGAAGCATTTATTCAAACTAATGGCAACGCAGCCATTCAGAGATAATATACCAACAAAAAAACCGACAAGTTATATCTTTGTCGGTTTTTATTTTACACAATATTATTATGCTTTCCATAGAGAATGTAGATTACAATAAGCAAATACTGCCTCTACCTCATCTCCCTCACATAGAGCGAAGCATACTTCTGGCTTGTCTCCTGGCTTTAGCACTTTTCTCTGGTTACCATACTTAGTTTGAAGAGAAATCCACTCAATATAATGCTCCTCTGCCATAGGATGCTCCACTGAGCCAACTACAACATGAACTTTGTTTCCCTCAACAGTATATACAGGGATATGTTTCTCTTGAGATGCCTCTGTAGTACCAGGAATAATCTCTTTCATCTCCTCACCACAACATACTACAGGCACTCCTGAATCAAATACTTTGGCAATAATATTACCACAATGTGCACATCTAAAAAATCTCTGTTTCATAAAACTTTCTTCTCCTTTGTATTTATTTAATTAATATTATTTTTTCTTTTCTTGGCGTCTTTTATCATTAATAATTTCTAGAGCTGACTCGTCTATTACTGTAATACCCTCAGATTTAGCAATATTCACCATCTGAGTAAGTGCTGCCTTTAGGAATATTCTAGGAATCTTCACAAGCTTAGCACAAGCCTCTTCGGTAAACTTAACCTCTGGATCAATTCTCTCTGCTGCATATATAACAGACTTTACATCTCCATCATTTTTCTCTGGAATTTTCTCAGATAATGGTTTAGTAAATCTAGTATACCAAAAGTTTGTACTATCCCTATAACCATAGTCTACAGGAACTCTAGGGAAATTATTTTTCTTTACACCATTAACTATAGAGTCATGGTATTTTTCTTGCATGAGTATCCTATCTATCTTTAAGATAAAATGTGCACCAAACTTACTGGTAATACCATTAAAATCTCTATATGGTGGTTCATACCCCTCAAAGCAACCAGGTTTGTCTGCACTAGCACCATCTAGACTATCGTCCCATGTACATTCAAATACCTGAAAACTCTCCTGAACAACCTTAGGCCTATCTGCACCCAAATCACTATCTACTAGAGTAAATAGACAGTTTTTCATTTTTTCTTCGGTAGTATCTCCAGGAAAACCCAACCTAACAGCCTCTTTGAAATACTTTTTATCATCAGGGATAAAATTCAAAGTACACTTCTTAGTTCTTAAAAGATTCTGAGCAGTATTAGAACTATTCCTACACTCCAGTAGCATAGCATAATAATCTTTGCCAGCTATATAATACGGAAAACAGAGTGAGTACGCTCCCAAATTAGTCTGACCACTCTCACTAACTGTTCCCACTAAAATAGTAGGCATTGGGTAAAACGCTGATGTCTGATAAAAATTATCTACAATTCTCAATTCTTTTAATTTATCCACCAACCCCTCCTAACATTTCGTTACTTATAGTGTAATGCTTAACTCAAAAAAACACAAATGAATTAAACTGAATTAATAACGAAATATTTATACAATGATAAGACAAACTTCTTTTAAACGAGTTAATACATACTATTTGTAAAATAAGATAGAATTGTGTACAATACATAAAAAGTAAGGAGAGAATAATGAGGTTACTTTTTAAACACGAGGAAATAGTTGAGAGAGCAAAAGACATTGCCAAACAACTAACAAATAGATTTAAAGGCAAAACACCTATAGTATTGTGCGTGCTAAAAGGTGCTTGTCCTTTTCATTCAGAGATGATTAAATATATGGATATGGACATTGAGGTAGACTATATACATGTCAGTAGTTATATGGGTGGAACAGAGAGTACAGGTATTGTAAAAATAAAGAAAGACATTGAGCAGGATATCCAGGGCAGAGATGTTATTATTGTCGAGGACATAGTAGACACAGGCAGAACACTTTCTCTTCTCAAGCCACTGCTAATGGAGAGAGGACCCAGCAGTCTAACATTCGTAACAATGCTAGACAAACCTAGCAAGAGAGTTGTAGACTTTGTGCCAGATTATGTAGGCAAAACTATTGACGACCTATTTGTAATAGGCTTTGGATTAGACCTAGACGAAAAGTGTAGAAACCTAAAAGACATATATGTTTATAATGAAGACTAATAAAAAACACAGTAGTTCTCGCTACTGTGTTTTTTTTGCTTAACATTTCTTACGATACTTATTCCTAAGCAATACAATACTTAGATATGCAATATATAAAATATTGATACTAGCAACAATTATGAATAATATTAATTGAAACTTACCCAAAACAGCCGCCTCAGCTAGAAACATTATCCATGTAATTAAAAGATATACTCCGGCAATAATATCTACAGAAAATACTGATATAGAAATTATTCTAAATAACATACTTAGATTACTCACCCCAGAATACCTCCTTCTGCATAATTTGAGATGCATACTCTAGTGTCTGCACTTCGTTATTAGATGTATCTAGTCCTACATTTACTATACTACCGTTATTGATAAGTGCACCTATTTGATGCTCAACATTATCTAGCGATAGCACATAATTTTCAGAAGCACTAATACAAACAACACTACCAAATAATTGATATTGCAAATATGCTGCTCCTATAGCTGTACCAGCAAACCACCTCTCTTCATCAAAGCCGTATGTGAATGTTGACATAGAGAAACACTCCCTCATAGTGCCATACATATATCCACTAATACCACCAGCAAAGACAAATGCCTTTTCGTGAGTGGTAGATATATCCAGATTAGTATTAGCACCACAATTAATTACAGAAGACATTATGGTTTGTCCGTCTTCTACATAATATCCAGAGTATGCAGTCACTCCACCAGCATACAACATTATGTTTTCAGTTTTTACTTTTATGTCAGCAGTATTGAGGCATTTGACAATATCTCCATAGTTATTAGCAGAAATACCACCATTAAGAGCAACGCCCTGAGCATTCTCTGTATGGTTTTCAGAAACAACAGATAAATCAGCTCGGTTGATACAATCTTCCACTGTACCATAATTAGTAAGGACTACTCCTGCTACAGTTGGGGACCAACCATCATTACTACTAACCTGCGATATAGTGCAATTATTATCACACTTATATACTAGTCCAGACTTTGCATTATTAATAACAAAGCCACTAGCATCAGCCTCACTAGTATCAATACTAGAATCACTTAGAACAGTACAATCTTTTATACTACCATTATTATCTATAGCAAATCCACTAACGAAACACTCACCATCACCATTAGCTATGAAAGTACCATTTAGCATAATAGTAGAGCCTATGATATTTCCATTGTTTGTAATAGCAAAACCTGTAAGACCAACATCTCTATCCAGACTCTTATTACATACCAAATTTATATTATAGCAGTAGATATTTACCCTACTAATCTCTCCACTATTCTCTCCAACAAACAGACTAGTTTTGTTTGAAATACTAGTATCTATATTTGTATACACAATATTTAGATTTTTAATAGTACCTAAATTATTACTAATGAATGATGCATCTGATAAGAAATCTATATACAGAGTCTTGCCACCACCATCTAACACACCACTGAATTGTGTATCTCCTTTCAATTCAGACAACTGCAAATCTCTCTCCAATATAAAGTGACTTTTAGTAGCAAGTGCTTTGTACAACTGCACCTCATTATATATTTTACAAGGAGATGAAGGGATACCCATACCACCAACAGCAATAACCAACGCATAGACTAAAGAAATAAGAAATACAAACGACACGGAAAGCATTAAAGACCAACCATACACTCTCTTTTGAACTCGAGCAAGAGGCCTCCTCTCTATATCTATATCTGAATTTTCTATACGAATTTTCAGAAGAGCCATCTTGTATATACTCTTTAGATTTCGTTTAATAGTCTCATTTGTATAGAAAGTTTTATAAAGTTTCTTTACTAAAGAATCTTTTTCTAGTATAGCCAACATCTCAAGAGGAGTAACCACACTATCTTCTTTTCGATACAATCTAAGTGTCTTACCTGCACATTCTCTGAATTTTTTGTACAATTCAAAAGGCTCGTCTATTCTTTGGTATTTACTGATATTACCCAGCAACACCTTGTACTTACTAATAATCTTATTTGCCTCAAACATATAGCAGATAGACAAAATAGGAAATCTACCAAAACTTAGGTTTTCTTTACCTTCTATATACGCAGAAAAAAGAGCCAAGTTGTCTTCTTTGATTGACTGATATATTGTTTCTATATCTACATTGCTCATACTCTCCTCCTGCGATTATATTTGTTTAAAATTATTTCTTTGTTTTTACCTTTCTAGACTCTGCCCATTTATCTAAAATCTCGAAAATATATTCTTCGTTAACATCATTATTCTCAACAATTTTCTTAAGCAACTTACTAGAATTATCATAACTCTCGGCAAGTTTATCTATACTGCCTTTTTCACTTGTAATAGCCTCAAAAATACTATTATTTTTATCCCTAATCTGATTAATAGTGTCTGAACTATTCTTAAGCGCATCAGCAACATCTTTATTGATATAATCACTCACCTTTTGCACACCAACATTGTACATCTCGAGCTTTCTCTCTAATTGTTTGATGTCATAAGTTTTTTTCTTTTCTTCTATAATGTTACTAAGTTTCTCTATCTGTCCCTCAGCCTTTTCTTCTATAGAATTAAGTGAAGAAAGTTTTGACTCGATTTTTTCGCAAATCTTGATAAGACTATCTACACCAGACACATATCTATTTGTGGACGAAAGAAACCTATCTACCTCTTGTGTTAGAGTTCTAGCCTTATCAGCCTGTCCAGACAATTCCTTGTATATCAAATCCAGTTTGCCCTGAATATTGCCATCAAAACCAGAATTTAAGTTCTTTAGGTCTTCGCTAATACTATCAAAAGATAGCGAAAAAGCCTTAAGGCTCTGCTCTATAGGCCCTATTAAATCTCTATATTCTTTAAATGTATCAATAAGCACTTTTATTTCGTTATTTTCCATACTTATTTCCTACCCTTTTTAAAATTATCTTTTATCTTACCAAAACTACTTTTTAGACCAACAATATCTTTTTTGATTGTTTCTACAATAAAGTCTCTAGCAATCTGATTATCTTTTACATCATCAAAATATCCAACAATATCTATGCTTAGGTCAGCATTATTACCTGTACTGCACTTATCTATAAGTTCAATCAAGATAGTATCGCCAGATAGTGTAAATTGCTTTTTAGCCTCATCTAGCATACCATATTCCCAGAACTTAATTCCAGCATCTCTATATTTGCCAGAGTGAATATAGTTTTCGCTAACTTCAATAAGTCTCATTGCATAGATTCTATCGGCATCATTTTTAATTTTTCCTGCCATAAATCTAGCATTTTCATATTGTTCAAGTTTAATAAATTCGTAAACCCTATCAGATATCTCTAATTGAGTAAACTCCACCTTAGATACAATACCATTTAGTGTTTGTATAGCATTATGAGTATCTAGACACATAAAGTTATTTTTGAAAAAATTTACAAACTGTTTAACATGTGCAGTTTCTACAACAAATATATTTTGTTTAGCTCTAGACAAAGCAACATAAAACAAATTGTAATAATATCTAAACACAGAGTTTTCATCTGCCTCTTTATGATTAACCTTATTATGCTCTAGAATCTGCCACTTATCTATACTAGACGATAGAACATTATATGCAACAACCGTTCTCCTCTCTAGTCCTTTAATCTCACTAACAGTTAATACCTCTTGGTCTTTAATAACCTTCTTTAGTTCTTCTTTTTCTTTGTTATTAGCAACTACAAAAGTGAAATTATCATAACCACTCTTTGCCACCTTATCTGCAAAGTCGCTAGCCTTTAGATAAACAGCTGTAGTCTTAAGTCCACTATCTACACTCTTACCTTTAACAATAAAATTGTGTGTACCAAACTCAGCTTTATTGATTTCGCTAAGAGCATCTATAATCTTCTCAATCTTCGCAGTATTTCTATAATTATACTTAAGTTCCTTAACTTCTGTTAGGTCTTTTTCGTAAATTAAGTTTTTTAGATAGCCAAAGTTAAAATAAGATGGGTTTATCATCTGCAAGGCATCACCCACACAGAAAAGTTTTAGGCTAAGTTTCTTAAACAAGCATAGATTAACCTGAGTATAATCTTGCACCTCATCTATTATAGATAGTGAATATTCAAAATCTTTAGGCAAAACATCTATTATTTCCCTTGTTGCCATATTATTATCTATCAAGCCATTAGTCTTTAGATATTTCTTGTAATCAAGGGCTATCTGATATATTGTTTCACAATCAGACTTTGAGAAACTATTTTTTCGCTCTTCAATATATTTTTCTAGAGATATCATTTCTGGTTTTTCTTCTAGATTGTAGTAGCCAAAAATCATACCATATATTTCTTTAAAGATAATCTCTTTTGAATATCTAGAGAGTCTAGCAAAACTCTTTTCTATTTGGTGATTAATTAGTTTTTTGCTATAAGTATTGATAAAGTAGTCCTGATTTACAAAAGATACTTCTTTGCCAAGCTTTTCCCTATAAATATCCTCAATAAGCAAATAATCAACCTTATTCTCAAGATAACTAATAATCTTCTCAATCTTAGCAAATATCTGATTGTCATCATCACTAAAAAAGTAAATACCCAGTCTATTCTCTAACGCCTTCTTGTGGTCACTTCCCACAAAGACAACATTACCTGACTTGTAGGCGTCTAACACCTCTTGCAAGTCTTTTTTAAAGAGTTCTACTTTTAATTTCGTGTCTGATAGCAGACCTCTACTAAAAGTAGTATATAGAGTTTTTCCTGTATAATTTTTACAAGCAGTATATATAATCTTGTCTATACAAATATTAGTTTTACCTGAACCAGCAACACCTTGAACAAGAATGTTTTTATCCACCGTCTCAACTATTTCTCTCTGCTCCCTACTCAGTTTAGGCAGATTAACTCCTGACACAGTAGACAACTGATATAGTTTATTAAAATCATGCTCAGATGTCATTCTTGACACTCTAGTAATAGTAGCATAAACTTCTGACCTAGACCTAACATACTCATCAACCCTAAGCTCTAATCTTTTGCTCTCATTACTAATATAATCACAAAACACAATATCGTATTTATTAAGCCCAGCGATTTCGTAACCAAACTTAAAGACAAACTTAAACAATTTGTCCGAAGTTTCTATTATAAAAGCATGGGTATTATTAGTAGTCAGATGTTCTCCGTCTACAAGTTCTTTTACACTTTGGAGAATAGCTTGAGAAAGTTTAGATAGCAAAAAATCTATGTTTGAAACATATCTGGTTTGCTTTATGAAATTTTCGGTTTTGTAAAAAAGACTATCACTAGAAAGAATGATTTTCTTAGTATCTATTTTTACTTGTAAAAAACCTGTCTTCACTATTCTCTCCTCATAAATTTATTATAATGTCCTACCTCTCAAAAAGTCCTTAATCGAAATTTCTCTACCAGCAGAATCTAATATACTTCCACTCACATAATCATATACTTTATTTATAGGCATAGCCTTAAATTTCTTTAATTGCTCTTTCCTCTGAGTATCAATAGATGACTTTATTTGCTTATTATAAAAGTCCTCTACTTTTACCTTCAACCTCTCAAGAGCTTTTTCCTTATTCTGTATCTGACTTCGCTCTTCTTGACAGAAAGTATATAATCCAGTGGGAATATGTGTAGCCTTTATGGCACTATCTGTAGTATTGATATGCTGACCACCAGCACCACTAGAACGATAGCAAACTATCTCCACATCATCTAGCCTAAAGTCTAAAGCATCTATAGGAGCATCAAAAACATACACCTGACAAGCACCCGTCTTTTGTGCATTTCGAGCTTCATGTATACCCATTTCGGATACAAAAAACTCTTTAGCATTTAACCCATCAATACACAACCTATTATTATCCTTATCATACTGAACAGACAACGAATTGTCCTCTGCAAAGAGTGTATACCCTGTAATCAAATCGGAGAGTAACACACCCGACAAATCCCCCTTAAGAGCAACTATCTCTAACACCAACTTCTGCATCTTAGCATTGAGTGATAGATGTAATTTAACAAGAGTATTTTCACTGCTTTTAATTTTCTTTTCGATAGAGACGTTTTCTTTCTCAAAATCTAATCTATCATCACCCGAAAGGTCTCTTAGCATAGAGTCTATTTCCCTAACACTATTACATAACTTTTCGTAGTTTTTATACTCAAGAGCAAGAGGCTCAAAAAGAGTCTTTTGCTTACTTAGACGCAAAAAAAGTTTCTTGTCTAGCAAGACTTCTTCATACTCCAAAAGTTCCATCACCCTATCATATTCGGAGGCAATTTCTTTTATATTACACTCAACATCTTTGAAACTACGCATAAGACCTCTATTATTAATATACCATAGTTTTAGCCAAATTCAAATAATTATATAAAATAATTATTTATATATTATTCTCTTCCCAAACAATATTATTGTAAAAAAAGAGAGAGTCGTTTTAAACTCTCTCTATATTATTATTTAACTAATGCACCGTTTCTATATTTTAAACCTTTCTCAACATGGTCTTTGTTATATACAACGATTTGTTGTCCCATAGCGTCACCTTGGTAACCAGGGATTTGAACTGCCTCAGCATTTACCCACTCGTCATCAGATGCGTTCTTGCTGAATTGCAATAAGTCCATCTTATTAGCTCTAGTACCGATATTAACCTTAGTCATCTCAACATCATGAAACTCATTAAATGTATTAACCATTGCTAGAGTACCTCTATAGAATGTGTTATACAATTCTTCTTGTTGTGGTTTACTAAAGTATACATTGCTAGATGCCTCAAAGTTATTATATAGACCCTCACCAGTTTCTCTATTTAGGATAAATGTTGCTTTTCCAATAGGGAATCCATCTTGATACAATAGTAACATCTGAACATTGTGTGCCCATGCAGTATTGTAAAGAATTGGTCTACCAACTCTCTCAAGTGTACAACATGTACCGATAATACTACTAACAGTTAGGTTGTCTACATTACCAACATAAGCCTGATTTCCTTCTTCGCCCTCAAGTAAAGTCTTAGGAACCCACTCATAAGTAAACTCACCCTCAGTTTTATCTAAAAGCATATCTCTAACTTTGTCTACAACTTCGTTGTTTTTGGCATTAGCCTCAATAAAGTTAGCATCTATCTCATAAGTAGTTTGTCCACCCTCGATTAAGTTGGCAGCAACATATTGTAATTTATCTGTTGTTACTACTTCTTCTGGAAGACAGATATATGGAGCAATGTGTTTATCAACTATTTCACAAACTTCTTGGAAATCTTTCTCAGTATTGTAATATGGGGCAATTTTTTCAGCAAGTTCCACTCTATCTTCTGGAACCTCACCAAATTTACTAATATCCTTATAATTGAAACAATACTCGAAGAAATCGAATTCTTTATCACCTTTAGCAGTTGTTTTATATGCTTCGTAGTCTGTTGCAATTCTATCAAAGTTATTAAAGATTTTAGAGATTTTCTTTTGCTCTTTTACAGGCATTGCAACAAACTTGCTAATATGCTCTACACCCATAGAATTATTTAAGAATAGTTTAGTAAAGTTCGGATTGTATGGTTTCATCTTGATTCTACCAAACACTTCCATAAATCTCTTGAATGTTAAACCATCATTAACTTTTTCTCTAGTCTCTGTACCATCTTCGTTTCTAGTTACTTTGTAATCCTCTAAGTAACCTTGCTTAATAGCATTAGCGCCCTTAGTTCTAGTAGCCTCATCATCTTCGAAAAGCCCCATAGCATTACAAACTTTAAATACAGTTTCTCTCTCAAATAGGCTTAATTCATCACCATTAAGATTTGTTGCTTGTCTAATAATTGCATTGAAATTTTTACCATATTTAATAATATTCTCTTCCATTCCTGGTAGAGCTGTAGCCATAACTACACCATAAGGCAAAAATACTTTTTGACCAGCCTCTTTCAACTCTTCATATTTCTCTTTGAAAGCATAATATCTATGAACCTGCATAGATTTGATAAACAAGTATCCGTCATCAAGGGTTTCTCTGAGTTCTGTCAATGGAACTCTAATAAACTCCTCTCTATCTGGTGCTTTGAAGTAGAAATTGTCTTTTGTCTTTACAATAATATTATCATCAATTCTCTCAACAATCTTATTTGGATGAGCAAAAGGTCTAATACCAACCTCATCATTATCCTCAGGCTTTGTATTATCAATAATAAGTTTATCAAAGAAGTTTACTTTTCTAAGGCCAGTACAGTATTTAAATGCATTTTCTCTAACGCTTATAATAGACTCTGGTATAAATAATTTCTCGATATTAGGACAACCAGAGAAAGCAGAACCCTTAATTTCCTGCAACTCACCCTTGATAAATAAACTGCTAAGGTTTGTACAATCTAGGAATGTATGCCAACCAAACTTGTAACAACTAGCAGGGGTTACAATTTCCCTTAAGTCTTTGTTGTTTTTAAATAGGTTGTCACCTAACATTTCTACACCCTCAGGAATCTCAGGTGCTGTTCCATTATGCTCTTTCAAATAAGTATAAAATTCTGGTTTTAAACCATAAAGAACATTTGAAGCATTGATTTTGTAATATTGATTATTCATAATTCTCCTCTAAAAATTTGGTTCTAGATTTGTAAATACATAGGACAAAAAAAAGACGGCAAAATATTGCATTTTTCTTTTATTAACAGTATTTGTATTTATTTTTAAGTGGTTTTCGCCACAATATATTTACATAAAAACCCTTTTCTCGTGCCATTAAAAGCACTAATTATAGCCGTAATTTGCAATAATTCAATTTGGTAGTCTCCCAACCACCATAGATATTATACCACATCTATCTGGAAAATGCAAATTTTAAACATATATAGTTACCATACATCTATCACAAGACACACTCTTTCATACAAAAAACACCATAATAAATGGTGTTTTTATAAACTCTACAACTACATATCTAGTTCTAATTTTCCAACATACTCTACAACTTTTTCGTACAGTGGAGCTACTCTAGCATGGTTGCTATATTCATGAACAATATCATAACACTGTTCTTCTGTTAGTTCAATATCACTAGCAATAATTGAGTGAGCAGTCATAAGGTCTGTTTCCTCTTTCTCCATAAAATCAATAAGTTTCTTGTACTTATTCCTAAGAACAGGATTTGTCATATCAGTCTTTAAGAACTTATCTAGTTCTGCAATAGCCTTTGGATTATTACCGATTTGTTTGTAAGTATCTAAAACAGGACTATATACCTCTTGCCATTTCTTAGCATTGATAGGCACTCTAATATTGCAATCAAAAGACTCCTCATACTCATCATACTCAACAATAATATTTCTAACTGCAAAGAAAGAACTTTGCTTATCCTTACACATATCATAACCAAATACAACGACTACCTGAGTATCTTTGTAATTCATAATAAATGGAATAGAAACATTCTCGCCATCTGGAGTTGTCTCTTCGTCCATATCCTCTAACTCTTCTCTAAAATACACATTTACACTAGGAACTGCATCTATAACCTTTCCATTTCTAGTATTAAGTTTGCAATAATTCTTTGCATTACCATCATAACATATCAAGATATTGTTTGGTAATCTAAACATAGGAATAATCTTCGCACTAGGATTGTAATCACAAACCTCATCAAGTGATAGAAGAGTTACACCTCCCTCTAACTCTAAGCCAGTTTCTCCCATATAATTAAACAATTCTGCTGTAAGAACATCTTTGATTTTTAGTCCAAATACTTGCTCTACTCTCTTAACATTCTCGCCATCTGTCTCGTTAGTTGCTAATCTTTTAAATAATTCAGCGATAGTTGTTACTTGTGTTTGAGTATTGTCTGCCATTTATTTTCCTCTCATTATTAAATTTTTCATTCCCACCATAACAATTAGATTATATATTAGCATATAATAATAGTCAAACAAATAAACTTTTATCCCGTAATTTATTTGCAAAATATAATTTGTTTAAATTTTATAAATTATTTTCATATTTCTCTTGATTTTCAAATTTTAGTATGATAGAATAGCCCTCAAAATGACTAAAGGGAGGATGAATTATGTGGTTTTATTTATTATTTTTTGTATGTCAATTAGTAAATGTAGTATTAAGCACAATTAAGAGTGTTATAACCATTAAAGGAACAAAACTAATGGCATATATATTCAGTGCAGTTAACTACGGATTCAATACTTATATTATCAAAGTAATTGCAGATGTTGAACTATATGTAGCAGTTATCGTTTCTGTAATATGCAACCTACTAGGTGTATATTTAGGAATGCTAATCACAGACAAAATGCGAAAAGAACAACTATGGAAAATTACTGTTACAGTACCTACTGAAAAGATGACTGAGTTTAAAAAAGAACTTTGCGAAAACAAAATCGACTTTATTGCTTATGAAACTAGTTGGAACGACTACAAAGTAGTTGATGTATTTTCTAAACACAAATCAACAAGCAAAACAATCAAACACATATTTAGCAATTATGATGTTAAATACACAATCAGTGCCAATGTTGGCGAACTATAAAAAAATCTAACCCCGAGTATGAGTTAGATTTTTATTTTTTATGCATTCATTGTATATAAATAATAGTCGCCATCAAGCACTCTATTAAACTTAGAAGTATCGTTTAGATAATCATTGACATTATTCACATCGTCAACTATGGACTTATGGACTTTGAGTTTACCATTAAATCTAGTAGCAATAGAATGATTTGATGTATCAGAAGTAGTGCTAAGGTATACTGAAGCACTATCAACTACAATATTAGTAACATGATAACTAAAAGAGCCTGTTGCACAACTAGAAACTGCTGACGGTATTACTATTTCTTCTATACCATTAAACGCTCTCAATGCATTCTCTAAGAGTAGCATACTAGTTTCTGCTCTTTTTGTATTGTTATTTCTTCTCTTCGGTTGAACTAGTTTCTTTTTTCTCAGCACTTGTATCAACAATCTTTGTTGCTGAGTCCTTTGTAGACTTCTTTGTTTTATTCATTTTTACTCTATTATCTTTCTTGATAACATTTTTCTTAAAGAGCGCTACAAGGTCATCTTTTTCTAAATCAATCATTTTCTTTTTTGTAATTCTAATCTTCTCAACTCTAGATGGAAGAGGAGTTTCGATTACAGGCATAACAACTTCATCTTTTCTCTCTCTTACCTCTAATTGATTGAATGGTACAGAAATCTTGTTTCTCTTAAATTCATTGTAAACATTCTCAACAACATAATAATAAACATCCCAGTAATCCTCTGCATCTACCCAACAGTGAGCGAAGAAATCTAAACTACTAGCATTAAGTTTCTTTAATCTACAGAAAGGTGTCTTATCTAAAACTCTAACCTTTCCGTTACTATTGATTACATCTAAAATAACCTTTTTAACAAGCTCCACATCACTCTCATAAGCCACAGAGAAAGTAAAGTCAACTCTTCTAGTAGGATTAGCACCATAATTAGTCATAGCACCATCAACTATTGCAGAATTAGGAATTGTAACCCTCTTATTGTCTGTTGTTGTAATTGTAGTAAACAAGAAATTAATATCCTCTACACTACCAGAAACACCATCAACCTCAACAAAGTCGCCCTTTTTAAAAATCTTAGAAGTAACGATAACTATACCGTTAGCAAGGTTTGCAATATTATTTTGTAATGCCATACCTACAGCAAGAACACACGCACTAATTGCAGTAACTATACCAGTCATAGATATTCCTATCATACTGAGAATAGCCATTATTAAGAACAAATATAAGGCAAACTTCACTATCTTAAAAATAAAGCTCTGAGTAACCTTCTCCATCTTTGTATTAGAAAGCATTCTTCTTACAACATTCAATATAATCTTTACTACTACTAATCCAATAAATATTGATGCAAAGAACAATATAACATCCCAAAGATTATCAGTAAAGAATGTTTTAATTGTATTCCATATACTATCCCAACTCATTTTTTAATCTCCTTTTAAACAAAATGTATTCCACTAATTATATTAACATATAGCCTAAAAATTTTGCAATATATTTGAATGCAAAATTTTACAAAAAAACAAAAAATATTCATAACACCGTCAACACAAAACCACACCCTTTTCACTTTACTAAAACGACATTTTGGTCTATACTAAAACCATGAAAAAAGAAAGAAATGTATTAATAACTGGTGGTAACGGTTTTATCGGCTCACATATTGCAAACAAGTTTGTAGATAGAGGTTATAAGGTATCTGTAATCTGCCGAAGAGACCATTCTAACAACCCTAAATTTAATGATAATATCAAAGCAAATAAGATTGAAATCTTCAGGGGAGATATTCAATCTTTTGACTATGAAAAAATAGCAGACAAGCAATTTGACTACATCATTCACACTGCAAGCAAAGTATCTGTGTATGGTAAGATGTCTGAATTTATGGAGATAAATTATAACGGAACAAAAAAGCTTCTTGAGTATGCTTCTCAACAAAAACAACTAAAGTGCTTTACATATTTATCTTCAACAGCTGTCTATGGATATTATGGATACAGGGACTTAAAAGAAAGTGATAAAAAAATACCTTTTAACAACCCATATTCTCTATCTAAACTAGAGACAGAAAAACTGGTAGAAGAATATGCAAAAGAGCACCATTTTGACTATGTAATAGCAAGGCCTGGTAATGTATATGGCGAGTACGATTACACATCTAGTCATGAGATATACTCAAGAGTAAAGCAGGAAAAAATGAGTATATGTGCTGGTGGTAAATATTTAAGTTGCTTTGTATATGCTGGAAACCTCGCAGAAGCAGTCATTCACACAACCGAGAATAAATCAGCCCACAATACCGACTACAATATTACTGACGGCAACAATGAAACACTCAAGGAGTATTTAACAAAGGTAGCACACACATTCGGTGTACGAGCAAAATTTCTAAACTTCCCATCATTCCTTGCAAAAACAGTAGCGACTCTAGTCGAGGGTGTATATAAATTATTTAGAATCAAAAAAGCACCACTAATAACTAGATTCTCTATATGGCAAAATTGCACAGACTATCACTTTTCTATAGACAAACTACTCTCTACTGGATACAAAAAAGAAGTAGAAGAAGACGAAGCAATCAAGAGAACTACAGAATGGTACAATTCAACGCTAAAAAAGGATTAATATGAATATAAAAGAAGAATTTACAAACATAAACGAAAATAGCCATCGAGAATTTAATCTAAGCCTAATATTTCTCACACTTATCTTATTTATATACTGTTACTTTGGTTCGTTTAGTTTCTTTGAAAACACATTCAATATAACAAACTTAGACTACTACAAAATTATCTATCACAACACCATGGCATTTGTACTATTTTTCTTAGTAGGAATGCTGTATATTAAGTTTGTCATAAAGAAACCCATCAAACAAATAGGCTTAGGTATAGGCAACTGGAAGTGGGGACTAATATTTGCAGGTGTCGCAACTATTATAATTCCACTCGTTGCACTATCTACAACTATTGATAATGGAATGACTAGTACATACCCCCTTATAGACTTCGCCACATATAACAAGTGGTGGCAAATACTAACATACTTTATTAGTTACTTATTATACTATATCGGTTGGGAATTTCTCTTTAGAGGTATAGCATTACAATTTTCAAAAGAGAAAATAGGCGTGGTAGGAGCAATACTACTAACTACACTAATCTCTGCACTCATTCACACCTCTATAGGTGGGTTTGGTAAACCTATGATAGAAACCCTATCTGCTATCCCTGCAGGGCTTATATTTGGATATGTTGCATACAAAACCGACAGTATCTATTATTCACTCTATGCACACGCACTTATAGGATTCTTGACAGATATCTTTATCTTTTTAATCGTATAATAACCAACAAAAAAAAAATTAGGTCTCTATGACCTAATTTTTCTTTTCTTTATCTAAAAACTTTACAAAGCATCTAAATCTCTTATGCTGTTCGATATTATCAAAGTTTTTGTATAACTGTAGCATACTATGATTATCCTCAAGAGTATGATTGGTCTCTATCGTAGTAACACCAACCTCTTTTGCTCCCTCAATAATATAATTAAGCATAACTGCAGGGACACCTTTGTTTTTATACTCTTTTCTAACACCAATTAGACCAAAGTCTGCAACAGGACCTCTATTTCTAACTTTAAGAATTCTAAAT
Organism: Clostridiales bacterium; assembly: GCA_015055605.1. Lineage (GTDB taxonomy): Bacteria > Bacillota > Clostridia > Christensenellales > UBA1242 > UBA11490. The sequence continues at coordinate 60,949 of SVHV01000004.1, read as the reverse complement.
ACTCCAAATGGGAATAGTCTACCCTTAGACTTTTTCACTGCTTTAGCAAGTTCTGGCAAGGCAAAACCAAAAGCCACAACCCTATCATTCTCGTCTAGTAAACTTATAATGTATTTAATATTAATAACTAACTTAAACTGGTCTATGATTGACTTCTTTTGTTTTTCGTTATAAGGAATAACACCGTATAAGTCGCTATAAGCCTCATCTAATACTTCAAATATACCGTCTTTGTATTTCTTTAGATACTCACTCTTATTTTTTGCAGTAGCAATCTTGAGCTTATATCTCTTCATTACTAATTCAGACAATTTCTTTACTCTATCGCTAGTCTGCTCAGGGAGTTCTATCCTCGCAGCAATATAATCAATTTCCTTTTCGTATCCACAAGCCTCAATATGCTCTTTGTAGTATGGGAAATTATAATTTTCCTCGAATGTTGCGAGTCTATCATATCCTTGAATAAGCAAGCCTTCTCTCTCTAAGTCATTAAACCCAAGTGGTCCATGAATAGTGTCCATGCCCTTACTCTTAGCCCACTCTTCGACTGCAGTAAGCAACGCTCTAGCGACTTCAACATCGTCTACAAAATCAAACCTACCAAATCTCACTCTCTTAGTAGATGTTCTCTCATTATATACTTTCTGAAGAATGCCACATATTCTACCAACAACCACACCATCTTTTTTCGCAAGATAAAAGACAATGTCACATTCATCAAATGAAACATTTTTCTTCGGACTAAATATACCCATCTCGTCACCCCTAAGTGGGTGAACATAAAAATCATTATCTTTATATAGCCTTGTAGGGAAATCAACAAAGTCCCTTTTATCTTTTTTAGTTTTTACTTCAATTATCTCTATCATACTAAAAGTATAAGACAAACTTTTAATTAAATCAAATAAATCAAATAAATTATTCTCTACCAACTATAGAAAATTTTTCAACAATCTTACTAACTATATCTGAATAATTCTCCCTCTCAATAGTTTCAGCAGCAATAATAGGAACTTCTGCCACAACAACAGCATCAACCAGCACAAGGACCTCGCCCACAGTTTCACCCTCTTCAATTCTAGCCTCAATAGTCTTAGGCAATAAATACTGAATCTCATACACATCTTTATCAGTAATTCTTCTGGTAAAGTAAAAATCATCATTAGTGATTAGTTTAATACTATCCTCTTTGCCTCTAGTAACAACAACATCATTCTCAACCTCTTCTCCTGCAGTAATTACTCGTTCAGAAGTAAAGTTAGCAAAAACATAATTAGACAATTTCATACTATCAGTAAATCTATTAGCAGAATTATTAGAGCCTAGCACGACTGTTATAATAGAAAAATCATTCTTTGTATTTTTAGTAGCCAAACAGTATCCGGCCTCGTCTGTAAAACCAGTTTTACCCACCTCACAGTAATCATAATATTTAATCATTCTATTCGTATTAACCAACTCAGTAACTCTACCTGATGGGTGTGTTAAACTATCAATCCATATACCACAATACTCATGATACAGTTCAAATTTACTGAGCAAATTGAGAAGTATAGCCGTATCGTAAGCCGTACTATACTGCTCTGGTGCTGGAAGCCCTGTAGAATTAGCATACATAGTAGAGAACATTCCCACATCTCTAGCCTTGTCATTCATAAGTCTAGCAAAAGCCTTCTCACTACCACCTATTCCCTCAGCCAGAACAATAGCACTATCATTAGCAGATGCAATAATCACAGACTTGAGTAAATCTCGAACAACATACTCACTCCCAGCATCCAAAAATGCCTGACTACCCTCAGCATTAGCAGCATAAGAAGAGACAAGCATTTTATCATCTAAAGCAAGTTCTCCATTGTCGATTTTTTCTAGCGTAATAAGAGTAGTCATTAGTTTACAGATACTAGCAACCTGTCTCTTTTCATTACATTTATTATTTATTAAAATATTACCATTATTGTCAGTAACTACATAGCATTTAGCAGTTATATTATCAATATTGTCATAAGCATACACTTTATATCTATCCATTGATAACAACGATAAACACATTAATAAAAAAAACAAAGAACATAAAACCAACCTTTTCATAAAAAGCTCCCATACAATAATTAATACATTTAGTTTACTTCATTAGATATTTTTTATGTAAAAATAACACACAAAAAACAACTGAAATAATACCCACTACCATCTACAAAAATACAACTAAGAACAAAAAAAAGACTGTTTGAATTAAATCAAATCAGTCTTACTTTTTATTATCTATTTGGATACCACATCAAGAAATCAAAAGCAATTCTTCTAGAAAAACCACAATCTTCTTTTATCCCAAACCCATCTAGCACCACACCTATAAGTTTATTAAAGACATCATACCTTCCAGACTTAACAAGGGCCACTAAGCCGAAATGTGACCATGAGTTACTCTTAGTTTCCATATAATCTCTAGGAGATATTTTGAGATAATTTAGATACAATGGCAAACAATATGACACTATACCATCAAACTTTGAAAAATCATCTCTACCATACACTATGCTATTATGATAACAACAATATTTGCTAGCGAATGAATAAAGCCTAACACCATCTTCATCATCACCAATACCAATATCATGAAGCACCTCTACAGCCAACCATTTGACCAGTTTCTCATCTCCACGAGATATAGCATCATCAAAGTCTTCCCTCTTTGCAATATGTCCAGCCAGATTACCGATAGCAAACTTTGACTTATGTTGAGATAAGTGTGTAGAATTAGTTACATCTATTAGACCAATCTTCATAGCAACTATATCTTTATCTATATTATCACCAAAAGATAGAGTTCCTTCTTTCTTTTGGAGCACACTTTTTAATAAAGCATCATCAACACCATAAACAGGGTCCTCATCTACAGCCTTCATCGCTAGCCTTAGACTTTCATTACTCACCTCAAGTATTTTATACTCTTTAGTTTTCTCTTTACCAACCTTAACAATCTGACTTGCAAGCACAGGAATTTTATCCAGTTTTTCTTTTGCAGTAGTTTCCATCAAATACACCTATGATATATTAATTATTTTTACAATCTCTTCTCTTTAGATATTTCATATACACTTTTTTACATGAGAAGTCATTACCTAATAACAAACCCAATCCTCTAAGGGTTTCAGACATCTTTTCCATTTTTTCATGAGGAGATAATCCTGACATGGTATGGTCTTCTTCATATTCTATAAACAAACCCAAACCATCTACATCTTGAAGCATAAATACCACAGAGTCTTTTTGCATCAAGTACATATCTTGTTTAATTTCCATCCATCTATTAAGTCCTGCAGAATCAAAGATTCTAACAGACTTATTAAAGTCGGGTATTTTACACTTAATTTTTTCTTCTGAAATTACAGCACCATGAGCATCTAACTCTTTATCTTTATAGATAAGTTGAACTTCATTATTTTCCCCATCTAACTTTCTAAGTACAAAGGAATTTTTTATCATATCCTCATACTTGAACTTATCTAGGATATCCATAGGATATCTCGAATAATAATAGTCGGTCATAACTACATTACTCATAACCTCAAAGCCTTGTGCTTTTAGTTTTTCTATTACTGCACTAACCCCCTCAAACACCTCTACAGTTATTTCTGTTTCTCTCATACACAATACTCCTCTATTTTTGTTCAGTCAAAGCAAAAATATCTAGCATATTTCATACACATTATAGCATAACAAAAAATAATTGAATAATATTTTCTTATACTTTTGTACCCCAAAAGAAAAAGCACAGGTCAAATACCTGTACTCAAAATTTACCTACCAACACTAGTATTATCTTTTGCCCTATCCGACAATTCCTCAATAGGGTACACATCTACCTCATATCTATAATCTTCTCCAAATGATTTGATATGTTTTTCAATTACTTCGTGAGCAGGATCATTAGATTTTCCTCCATTTACTTGTTTATTGTATTTTTTAAAATTGTCTTTAGAGGACAAACCCCTACTATCTACATATCCCTCTCTATCTTTAGTTAAGTAGACCGTAGAAGACAAAACATCTCTAATATAATCAATATTCCCCTCAAACTTAAGCAGTTCAGGAAAGTCGCCACCACAAGGAAATAATGATTGCCAATCTTTACCCTCGTATTTTTTCAGCATCTCCGAAGCCTTTTGTAAGTGACCACATTCCTCTAGATACATTTTATAATATATATCTTTTATATACTTATCTGTTTCGTCTTCGTAACAAGAATAGTACAAATAACACTCCGTATACTCGTGCATTACCCAACACTCTAGCCATGTAGCATTAGTATCCAGTAGTGAGCCATACTCTGTAACATGTTGTTCCTCTATCATTGCAATCTCAGTATAAAGTTTTCTACCCAACTCGCTATTATGGAAATTTGCAATATTCATATAATAATTCATAGTTTGTTGCTCAGCACCAGTAATAATATTAGTAGCTAGTTTAGTAAATGGGTCAGACATACAATTACATATAAAATGATTTACCCCATCAAAAGGGTGTCTATGCTCAGAAATAGTTGGTCTACCCGGCATAATCTCAGTATAATCTTTGGTTAAATCTCGAGCTTGTATACCCTGCTCCATCTCCAGCAGATTAGCGAATCTATACAAATGATCAAAGTCTTCAAGCAAAGCAAAATGCAGAGCATTACGAACATTCTCGTCTTCTGTGTGCCTAGCAAGAATAGCAGTTAGGTCTATGGCTAATTGTTCATAAGCAATAGTTGTCTCCAAATCGGTCTCATCAATAGGCTTAAGACTGGCAATAATTTTTTGCTGTTGTTGTTCGTGCCTACGAATATTTGCAACCTCCCTCCTAAGTTCATTATTATTACAATGTCTAGAGAATTGATGAAGAAACCAGTTCTGCTCAAACTCCGTTCCATTCATAAGAATTACCCTAGTCTTTGTATAGGGGTGTGCTGTACCTTTATCGTAAGGCTTAGAACATAATTCTGTCCAGTTTTTAAATGAATCATTGACTGGAATAAAATTTTCTTCGTAAAATGGATTAATCTTTTTCATAAAAACCTCCTATCCTATTATTAGCCCAAAACCACAACATCAATCACTATTAGCACAAATTATCAGGAACAAATAATTTATTTGACATTAGTTCGCATTTTATATATAGTATCTACAAGAAAGGAAAGTATTTTAAATACATCTGTGATGGGGCAAAGCATAGTTTTTTAAATAAGTCTTGCAGATGACTAAACTGTGTACAGTCGTGTAGCAATAATTATTGCTATCAAAGCAATATTCCTTTCTTTTTTTAATATGTCAATAATAGATAATTTAATAGATAAAAGTCTCTGGCAGGAGTATCTTCAGCATAAACTCACTAAGTCTCACCTAACCTCCAGAGAAGAAAAAAGTTTAATAGACTTCATAGACAATGAGAAATATATGGAGATAGCAAAAAGTATAATGTCAGACAACTATACTTTTTCTATTCCAACAAAAACACTTATTAATAAGAGTGGCTCGTCCAAAAAAAGAGTGGTATATACCTTTAGCGATACCGAAAACACAATACTCAAGTTTATCCTCTTCCAAATGTATAGATACGACCACCACTTCGCAGACAACTGCTATTCATTTAGAAAAAACTTCACCGTAAAAAAAGCAATTACTACACTCATTACAACCCCTAATATAGATAATCTATGGGCATACAAGGTAGATATTAGTAATTATTTCAATAGCATTAATGTCGACACACTTCTAAAGCAATTAGAATATATTTTAGCTGACGACACTAGACTATTTAACCTTATCAAAAACATTCTCACTTTAGACAAGGCAATCTACAAAGACAAAATCATAGAAGAAAAAAGAGGAGCAATGGCAGGAACAGCACTCTCTGCATTCTTTGCTAATATTTACCTAAAAGACTTAGATAATTACTTTTCACAAAACAACATTCTATACGCCAGATATTCTGATGATATTATTGTATTTGCAGAAACCAAGGAAAAGTTAGATACATACCGTTTACACATTACAAACCATATTAAAAATATGGAACTACTAATCAATCCAGACAAAGAAGAAGTATTTGAACCAAACAACGGCTGGACATTCTTAGGCTTTGAGTATAAAGATAAAAAGATAGATATATCTAGCGTGACACTTAAAAAACTAAAAGACAAGATTCGCAGAAAAGCAAGAGCGCTATATAGATGGAAATTAAAAAACGAAAAGACCACAGAACACACAAGCAAAGTTTTAATTAGAGTATTTAATAACAAATTTTATAGAGAAAAAAATACTAAAGACTTAAGCTTTTGCAAATGGTACTTTCCTATACTGTCCACTCACGAAAGACTACAAGAAATAGACAAGTATCTTGTACAATATATCAGATATTTATCTTCGGGTAGATTTACAAAAAAGAACTACAATATTAAGTACGAACACCTCAAATCTTTAGGCTTTAGAAGTTTAGTTCATGAATACTACAACTTTATCAGAAATACACACACTAACTAAAAAAGACATAATGAAATCACATTATGTCTTTTTTACATTGATATAGAATCAACCTTGCTCATTAGATACTGAATAACCTTATCCAGACTTCTTTTGAATGATTTTTCCGCAGCCGAATTTTTCTCATCATACGACCTTACTGCATCTTCAAAGTCTATTATTTCGGTACGACCACTTTGGGGATCATACATAACATTTCTTAAAGTAAAGTCATCATGATAAATCGCATTATCAGACAGTTCTTGCACTGCTAAACTTAAGTCACCAGCAATCCTACCTAGCATCACCTCACTAATAGAGTGATTACTTAAATAATCGTAGAGGTTTACCATGTTTTTATGATATTTTAGCAGATATCCAACACAATAACCATCTACATATACAAGCCCTTTTGGCATAGATGTTCTAGTAAGCCACTTACCCTTACCAATCAAATCTTTGACATCTCTCACTCTAGCACTTTCTTCGCCTCTACATATAATATAGTCAATCTCTTTGCGTTGATTGATTTCTTGAGATATATCTCCAATAGCAGATAAATCAATAACACCATCCCTACATTGAAAACAATCAATAAACGGCTTATAACAAAACTTAAAAAGCGTATCCTCATCATACTCGCATACTATACCATAAGAGCCAACACCAACCCTTTTATTATGCGATACAATATTGCTTAGATCTTCTGCATTTAAATTATCAATTCGCATACCCCATATCTCCCATTGTAGTAATTTTACAACACCACCCAACACAAAGTCAATACCCAACTTTTAAGCAAACTAACACCAAAACCAGCACATAAACTATTTGATTTTCATACACGAAATTGATACAATTATTATAATATTTAGAAAAAAGGTTTTAGAATAGGAGGTAAATATGAAATTTGTAATTATATTTGGAGACGGAGCTGTAGGCAAAATGACAGTAGGTCAAGAACTAACAAAAATTACCGACCTAAAACTTTTTCACAACCACCAATCAATCGAACCAGTAATCGAGATATTTGGAACATACAACAAAGAAGTAGTAAAGGACTTTAGAGAATCAGTATTTAGAAATTTTGCAAAGTCAGATAATTACGGGCTCATATTTACTTTTATGTGGGCTTTTGACTGTCAAGAAGACTGGGATTATATCGCAAGTATCACAAAAATCTTTGAGGGTGCAGATATCTACTATATAGAACTAGTTGCCTCACAAGAGGTTAGACTACAAAGGAATGTTACAGAAAATAGACTAGCTAACAAAGCATCAAAAAGAGATCTCGAGGTATCAAATAAGAGAATTATAGATGCTGATGAAAAATATAGACTAGTAAGCTATGATGGGGAAATACCATTTAATAACTACATTAAAATCGACAACACAAATCTCAGCCCAGAGACTGTAGCAAAGATGATTAAAGAAAAATTTGGTTTATAACAAAAAAACACACTCGAATTGAGTGTGTTTTTTATAATTAGATACTAGCGTGTAATGTTCTACTAATAACTTCGTCTTGTTGCTCTTTATTTAATTTAATGAATTTAACAGCATATCCAGAAACTCTGATTGTAAGTTGTGGATATTTCTCTGGGTGTGCTTGAGCATCTAGTAATAACTCTCTGCTAAATACATTAACATTCAAGTGATGTCCGCCACCTTGAACATAACCATCTAATAAGCCGACAAGGTTCTTCTCTTGCTCTTTTCTAGTCTTACCTAAAGCACTAGGAACGATTGAGAATGTATTAGATATACCATCTCTAGCATCTTCATAAGGAAGTTTTGCTACAGACTCAAGACTTGCAAGAGCACCGTTTGTATCTCTATTATGCATTGGGTTAGCACCTGGAGCAAATGGTTCGCCCATCTTTCTTCCATCTGGAGTACTACCTGTCTTCTTTCCGTATACTACATTTGATGTAATTGTAAGTATACTTGTACTAGCAACAGAATCACGATATAAGTGAAGAGTTCTAATCTTGTTCATAAATCTAGTAATAATATCTCTAGCTAAGCTATCTACTCTATCATCATTGTTACCATATTTAGGGAAATCACCCTCAATCTCAAAGTCAACAGCAACGCCGTCTTCGTCTCTAATAGGTTTTACTTTTGCATACTTGATAGCAGATAATGAGTCTGCTGCACAAGAAAGTCCTGCAATACCTGTAGCAAAGAATCTTCTAACCTCGTTATCATGAAGAGCCATTTCAATAGCCTCATAAGAGTATTTGTCATGCATATAGTGAATAACATTAAGTGTATTTACATATAGTTTGCATAACCAGTCCATCATTTGGTCAAATCTCTCCATAACTTCATCAAAGTCTAAGATTTCTGACTTAATAGGCTCAAACTTTGGACTAACTTGCATCTTTAACTTCTCGTCAACACCACCATTGATTGCATATAATAAGCATTTAGCGATATTGGCTCTAGCCCCGAAGAATTGCATATCCTTACCAACTCTCATACAGCTAACACAACATGCAATAGCATAGTCGTCACCCATATACTCTCTCATAAGATCATCATTCTCGTATTGGATACTAGATGTTTCAATTGAAACTTTTGCACAATATTTTTTGAAGTTCTCTGGTAAATTTCTAGACCAAAGAATTGTTAGGTTTGGCTCTGGAGCACTACCTAAGTTTTTAAGAGTATGAAGCACTCTATAGCTACTCTTAGTAACTAATGATCTACCATCACAACACATACCACCTACAGACTCTGTAACCCATGTTGGATCGCCTGAGAATAGCTCATTATACTCAGGAGTTCTCATAAACCTAACCATTCTTAGCTTCATAACGAAGTGGTCAAACAACTCTTGAGCCTCTTTCTCTGTAAGGATTCCTTTCTTCATATCTCTCTCGATATAGATATCTAGGAATGTTGCATTTCTACCAATACTCATAGCAGCACCGTTTTGGTCCTTGATAGCAGCTAGATAGCCAAAGTACAAGAACTGTACAGCCTCTTTAGCAGTTTTTGCTGGAACAGAGATGTCAAATCCGTAACTAGCAGCCATTTTCTTTAAATCATTAAGAGCTCTGATTTGCTCAACGATTTCTTCTCTATCTCTAATTACACCTCTAGTCATTGTACCCTTAAGTGTTGCTAAGTGGTCCATTTTGTACTGTATAAGTCTATCTACACCATATAGAGCAACTCTTCTATAATCACCGATAATTCTTCCTCTACCATAAGCATCTGGAAGACCAGTAATAATAGCAGCCTTTCTAGCCATTCTCATCTCTTCAGTATATACATCAAATACACCTTGATTATGAGTTTTTCTGTATTTTGAGAAAATCTCTTTTACATCTGGGTCAATAACATAACCATAAGACTCTAGAGCCTTCTCACTCATTCTAATACCACCAAATGGTTGTAATGCTCTCTTGAATGGTTTATCTGTCTGAAGACCTACGATTTGTTCTAAGTCCTTATCAATATAACCTGGAGCATGGCTTGTGATTGTAGATACAACTGATGTATCTGCTTGATATACACCACCCCTTCTTACTTCTTCTAATTCTAATTCCTTAATCTCTTCATTAAGTTTAATTGTAGCCTCTGTTGGAGACTCTAGGAAACTCTCGTCACCTGTATACTCGGTGTAGTTCTTTTGGATAAAGTTTTTTACACTTATCTCGTTACACCACTTACCTTCTTTAAAACCTTCCCATTGTTCTAACATTGTCTTTCTCCTTTGTTATTTAGTATCTTATCTGCACACTCAACCTGCTCTTTGGTAGGCTCAGGAATATCTTTTAGCCTATAATCTATTCCTAAATTTTTGTATTTTTCTAGAGCAAGTCTGTGATAAGGTAACACCTCAATTTTTTTAACTGTGTTTAGAGTATCAGCAAAAGCCTTCCACTCTCTAATAATCTCTTCTCTATCGTTAATTGTTGGAACTAAAACATATCTTAGCCACATCTCTTTGTTTTTTTCTGATAAATACTTAGCAAAATCTAATATGTTTGCATTAGTCTTGCCAGTAAGTTCGATGTGTTCATCTTCTCTAATATGTTTAATATCCAACATCACAAGGTCACACACATCTAATAAGGAATTAATTTTCTCCACAATCTCTGGATTATTTCTATCAAAGATAACTCCAGAAGTATCTATACAGGTATCTAATCCCTCTGCTTTCACTTTTGCAAATAGTTCAGTTACGAAATCTATTTGTAGTAGAGGCTCACCTCCAGATACAGTTACACCCTGAATGTATCTTTTGTATTTCACTATTTCTTTTAGCATATCATCAGTCGACCAATCAGTACCTTTACCACAAATCCATGTATCTGGATTATGGCAATATGCACACCTAAGTTCACAACCTTGCATAAAGATTACAAACCTAATTCCTGGTCCATCAACAGTGCCAAAAGTCTCTATTGAATGTACATTTCCTTGCATATTATTCCCCTCTAAAATTTGGCGTACTTGACTAATATAGCAAAAGTCACCTCTCATTGTCAAGGCAAAAATAACAACTTTATATAATAATATTATATAATATTACATATACAATCACGAGATATTTATATTAACCACATCTTAGAAACCCACACATTTACAAAAAGTCTTGTACAGTCTTTCTTTAATTGCAAACTACATATCATCTATGCTACAATCTGCATATAATAAATATAGGAGATATAATATGGCAATATTATTAAGTAGTATACTACCAACACATTATAGAGATGAAAATGATATTTATCACGCAATCGCTATAGATGACACCAACCATCTACTATCTATTTTACAAAAATACATAACTAACCCACACAAGCTCGTATTAGTCGCAAATGACCCCTACAACGAGGAAAAGATGGACGAGAAGATAATTACCCTCAAAGAGAGCTTTACTCTATCAAATATGCCATTTAAGAGCGTTATTGCTCTAGACCACAGAAATATGGATATAGCAAAGGAAATCCTACAAGATGCTGACCTTATTATTCTCAGTGGAGGTAAATGTCCTCGCCAAAAGGAATTCTTTGACCAAATCAACTTAGGAGATATCTTAAGCACACACAAAGGTCTCACAATAGGCATCTCGGCAGGAACTATGAACTTAGGCAATATCGTTGCAAACTTTCCAGAAGAACTAGCAGATTTAGACGAGCCAAGATGGTTACAAGGCTTAGGCTTTTATGAAGACATAATCATTCCTCACTTTGACGGAGAAAGTGAAGAATATCAATTAGATTATTCCGAACTCGATATAGTGAAAGATTATATATTTCCGATGTCAATGGGTAAAACACTAATCGGCATGCCTAACTATTCATATATTCTAATAGATGGTGATACAAAAACATACTATGGCGATATATATCAAATTACTGACGGCATAGTAACAAAAGTTAACTAATACAAAAACACAAAAAGAGGCTAATAAAAGCCTCTTTTTTATTACATAGCTTCAACTGTTAAATACATCAAGAACATTGATGGTATATTAGTTAGCGTAGAACCTGATGATGTTAAATATTCAAAATTAAATTTCAAAATATTCTTTGAGAAATTAAGATTAAATTCTGAATCATACAGATTATTATATACACACATTCTACCAATTTCGTAAGAGTGAGAAGTTCCGTCTGGGTGTCTAGCAGTAAAGTTCTCTTTTTTGAATGAATCTGAAATAAATCCCTCTACAGACCTGCCATCTTTTAGAACAGCATTTCCAAAAGAATATTTCTCGATTTCTTCCTGCTCACTCTCTGTATACATGGCACCATCAAGTGTATGCTCAGTATCATCATAGGTACCAGATACTACAACTCTATTATTAGAAACATTCTCATAATCTGTACTAAATATTAGAGATTTCTTAGTAGCCTTAATGGTGTCATTATTATATATCGCATCAAATGTAATATTGATTGAAAAGTCAGAACCACCGTCTTTCTTAAGTCCTACAAAGAATGTATCTACTGCAAATGTATCGTCAACCTCATCAGTAGTGATATAAGGAATATAAATTAGTTCTACTAATTTTCTAGAAGTTCCCTCTAGGGTTGGCTCAGACTCTGCATCTGGATCATACTCTTCGTCCTCATCTCCACCACCCTCTTCTGAAGGTTTAACATCTGCAATATCATCAATATTATCATAGAAAACATATTCATATTGCTGAACTCTAGGGAACATAGTAGTATCATAATTACTTCCACCAAAATAATCAATGCTAGAATTAAAAGATATTGTTCCACTAGTTGGTACGGCTAGTTTAGCCATATTCCAAACTATTTCTTTGATAATCTCATCATAACCCTTATAGTTTTGATAAAATGTAAACAAGTCCAAATCTTCTGGGGCAATAAAGTTTAAAGACCTAATACTTCCACCATTAAAAATGTCTGCTTTGTGGTCAATAGAATTAAATAGGTTTGTTTCGCCGATTATGTCATAAGCAATAAAGTATGCAACATTCCACAAAAATTTCTCTGTTAGTCCCAACTTAGTAATTTGGTCGTAAGCAGAATTTCCCGGATATGTTGGAGTATATGTTGAGTATTTAACCTGTAAAAGATGTGCATTTGTAAAACTGAATGTTTGAGAAGTATCAGTATTAATATCCTCATAAGTAGCATAGATATCCATTAAAGACTGCTTTACATAGTCTTTTGCTGTTGAATCATTGAATTTTGAAGCCCTATACCAAGCATTAGCAGTAACTAGTTCGGTACTATATCCATCAAAATTATACTCAGTAACATCTTCTCCAGTGTCAGGGTCTGTATAAACATCCTCTGTCTTATTAATCCTGTAACCACCATTAATCGCATTTGTATAATTAAGGGTTTCTTGATTAGTTATACCACCAGTACCCAAACCAGCAAGAATCTTCTGGGTATTATTAGAAATCGTATCACTATAATTATAGCTAATAACGCCTGACTTAAATCCAGAAATAGAACCAGAACCAGCAGCCATCGTTGTACCATAAATCTTAGTTAATGTATCAACAAGGTAAGACGCCATTGTATCAAACTGTCTATCAATCAAATCTTTAAATGACATATTTGCATTTTTGTATTTATCATAAAAAATCGGATTGTCTTGCTCTGTTTCATACACTGCGACTGCTCCTGCAAAAACAGTATTGTAGTCCGAGATATTAGGACCACTACCTACAATATCTCCAACATCAGGCTCTGATGGTGTTGGACCATAAGAATCAGGACTAGGTCTAGTAGGAGGAACTCCACCACCCGGAACTCTGTCTGAACCTTTTCCTGAATTACTACCACCAGGAACAATACAACCTACTGCAGAGAACGAGCAAAAAAGACAAATAATTAGCGCTATTAAAGTTTGTAAAAACTTTCTTTTCCCTCTCTTCATTTTTCATTTTCCTTTACTAGTTTTTTAGTATTTTACCACGAAATCTAAAAATAATCTAATAATTTATTCTATGTATATAAAATTATTCTACTATAACAAACAGGTGAATAAATGAAAAAATAAAAGAAATAAGAAACAAACAAAGGATAGATACGAGAAACATCACACCATACACCTGCCACAAACCTCGCATATTTAACTCACCATTTCTTTGACAACCACTTACCGAACAGGCAATAGCCATTATCGTACACAAATTAAAAAAAACAACTAGTCCTAAGACACCATAAGTAAGCACTCCTAGGAGTATGCCAGAAAGCCCCAAACACACACAAATTACACATATATCAAACCCTGAAATATATGCTATCAAAAAGAGTAAAAAAGCATCTAATAAAACCATAAATTTATTTCTGGTAAAAAACACAAAAAACAGTACAATCAAGCCATAAAATATGGATAATATAATAAAGTAAGTTATGGGCTTAATTTCTTTCTTTAGGAGAGAATAGAGATAGACATTAATTAAGTTGTCACAAGTTAAATCACTAGCATATTTTGATGCCGTCAAAACACCCGTAATATAACCGATTAAGAGTATAATAAAAAAGACTATTATATACCACTTGTACTTAGATAAAATTCGAACGAGGTTATACAAAAATACATGTTTAAATTTTAAAAAAATAGGCTTCATACATAATTATATGAAACCTTGTAATTATTTATTAGTATTACATTTTCTAAATTAATTATGATTACACCTCTCCATACACTCGATTCTTGTCCTTGCAATCAAGTGATTAATAAAGGTAGCATTTGTTATTCGTTTATTAGTTGATACAATTTCGGCAAATAAATGAGGATTATCCCTCATAGCATTTGCTATTGCTGTCCTGATATTTTTCTCAATATTACAAATAACAGTTCCATTCTGTTCAGATAAATATTTGTATATATCCTCTGAAAGTCTAACCTTATTATTACAATGTTTTACTGCATAAACTACTGCTTGAATAATATAATTATATCCCATAAACCTTGGCAATATTCTAAAATCCGAAACAAGTGATGATACATACTTAAAAAGTTCATCTGTAGGGATATTGCTCGACAAGTGGCAAAAAGAATCTACTGCACCTATCAGTTCTGGCAAAACAGTATCTAAGTCAGACACATTAGCACGATATATATTCAAACCAGCATCAAAAGAAAAAGTTTCATGTTCTCTGGATAGATAAACAATTTTAATATTATTATCATATCTTTTACAAAAATCAGATAAAGCGTCTTTTATTTTGTTAAATTTATGGTCTACAAATATAATTTCATTATTAGCACAAATAACATGCGACAAAAAGTCAGACAGCCTAGATATATAAGAAATATTCAAACCAAACTTATAACATCTGTCTTTGATTTCGTTTGCTAAATTTTTATTTGTAGTAAAGATAGAGGCATTTGCAATATTGTTCATTTTTTCTCCTCTCATATACGAGCTCTGGAGCATTAGTTATACTCAAATTACAACTTAACACTAAAACATAATCTACCAAAATAAATGATAATTTGCAACTAAAAGACCTCTGTTTTGGCAAATTTTGTAAAATTTTTGAATATTTTGTACAATATTTGTTCAATTTTGAATAAATTAAATAAAAAACCTACTAGTTTTGCTAGTAGGTTAAATTTTTAAAATTATCTCTTTGAAGCACCACAACCAGGACATTTACCTATATCGTTTCTACCCCAATAAGTTCCACAATAGTCACAATATTTATCACCCTCTTTTACAGGTTTCTCAACTGCAGCATTTACAGGGTGTTGCTTATCAAACTTCTTCTCTAGTTTCTTACTCACTACAGCAAACACAATACACCAGCCAACTAGTATTGTAATAGTTACAATAAGAGTTTTCTTTGATTTAGTTTGTTGATTAATAGAATCAATATACTCACCATCATCTTCGATAGTCATATATTTAAAGTCCATAGGAATAGAGTCTGTATACTCACCTATCATCATTGTATCTACAGCCACTTGTATTACCTGACCCTCACGGAAAGCCGCTATATCTTCCCAGTCATACACAGAGAAAGTATACCCCTCTAAATCATCAGTTGTCTCGATAAATCTATTCAAGTAAGGACTCCAGATTCTCTCTGTATACTTAATCTCATAGTTAATATAATACTTATCACAATCGGTAATCTGACCATAACTAGTAATTTTCGCATCTACAATATAATCATCTGGATGCATCTCTGCATAAGCAATCATATTCTGATAATATGCGTAATCTTCTCTAATAATATCAATATCACTACCAGCATTACAAGAGTTTACACTAGCTATCATAATAATAATAGTACATATTACAAATATAAACGAATGCAATACTGTCAAATCAAAGTATCTGTCTGGACGACCTTCTTTATGCCTCAACCTAATAGAATGTCTACCAGGACTAGAATGAATAAATATGTGACTAGTATGACCATGATGATGCCTATGGCTACCACCATGATAACCACCATAGCCACTACTAAAGTGACTACCAGCAGAACGGCTATATGACCTACTCAATCCTCCACTAGATCTACTACCACCGCCTCTACTTCCTCCGTGACCACCTCTACTGCCACCTCTACTTCCTGAAGGCATATAAAGTTCCTCCTTTTTATTTTTTATCTATTTTACAACTATTTTTTATAAATTCCAAACCTTTTTATATAAATATATACATTACAACACATTACAAAAAATACCATAAACACAAAAACCTTGCAAATTGCATGACAAAAATATATAATAGTTATATTGAAAACATCAAAACGAGGCAAAAATGAATTCGGAATATCAAAGTGGTTCTTATCAATCATATAAACTAAAAAACAATAAAAACTCTACACAACCAGAAAACAAGTACACCAAAGCAGCTGGTAGTATAACTGGCATACTCATTTTAGTAATAATTGCAATAATTATTTGTGCAATTATAGCAGGAGTAAATAACAGCAATCTAGAAACACTTACTTCTGAATACAATTATTATGTCAACCTTGCTGAAAGAGCTCAAATCGACCCCGACTATCAAGCAGAAGCAACAATAATCGGCAGATATTACGACTCAAATACAAACAAGTATTATCTAGAATATGAAATCCCACTCAATGAATACAACACACTTTACGGCTCAACACCTAAAATCTATCATGCTCAAGATTTAAATTATTATAATGTGGGAGACACAATCAAGGTTGCCCTCAGCGAAAAAAAAGACAGCATGGGTATTTTTACCGACACAGTTAACTTGAATATAAATACATACATGCTATTTAATTATGAGGACTATTCTTCTGTAAATAACACATATACAATATCCTCTACCCTAGCTATAATTTTCGGAACAGTAGGCATAGTTCTACTAATAACCATTATTATCCTTAAGTCTATCGGAGGCAAAAATCACCTACTCATACCAAACACATCTAACCCTCCAACAATTCATACATCCAACCTGCACAATTACTGTCTATACTGTAATGGCAATCTGGCAGACGGTAGAGATAAAGGCAAATGCCCCAACTGTGGTGCTCCAACATCTAGAAGATAAATCAAAGAAGGTATGTGCTATATACCTTCTTCTTTTATGGTATAAAGTGTTTAAATTTAGAACCATTTTTACCAGACAATATTAAACATAAAAGAATAAGTCCACCGTTTTGGCAGAATGAAAAAATTAATTTGGAGAAAAAAAGGAAAAGCCCCCTTCTTCTTTTGTTGAAAAATATAATTGAAAAAATATAAATAATATGATACACTTATCTATTAGAAAAAGAGCAGGGATTATAATGGACTTACCTATAGCATTTATTGAAAAAATGAAGAACTTACTCGGCAGTGAATCTGACGATTTTTTTGCAAGCCTAGAAGAGCCTAGCAAAAAGGCTATCACTGTAAACTTTTCTAGAATAGACCAACAAACATTTGAACAGTTAGCAGACTTTGCTCACTCACCTATCGACATGGTAAGCAATGGTTACTACACTGAGGGTTTAAAATTCAATGAGCATAAGCTCAACCACTTAGGAATAATATACTCACAAGAGCCTAGTGCAATGTTACCTGTAGAAATGCTAGACATAGAACCAAACGACTATGTGCTAGATATATCTGCTGCCCCTGGTGGCAAATCTATACAAATACTCGAAAAGTTACAAGGTACAGGATTTTTATTATCCAACGAAATTGTATACAATAGGGCAAAGATATTATATGAGAATTTAACCAAATTAGGCTTTAAAAATTTTGCCATCACCAACAATAGTCCTGCAGACTTTGAAAAGACTAATCTACTCTTTGACAAAATACTTGTAGATGCACCTTGTGGTGGTGAGGGAATGATTAGAAAAAACAACTTTGATATGGAGTCTTTTTCTCTTAGCAATATAGAAACTAATGCAAAAAGACAACTTAGTATCCTAAATAGCATAAAGGGACTACTAAAGCATGGGGGCAAACTGGTTTATTCCACCTGTACTTATGACATAAAAGAAAACGAGGGTGTCATTGTAGAATTTTTATCTCAAAACCCAGACTTTAAACTAGTAAAACCAGACAGCAACTTTGATAGAGTGTGTATAGACGGAATCAAACTCGACAACTATAACACACATTTCTCAAAGAGGAGATATCCTCACTTACACGATGGAGAAGGTCAGTTTATGGCAATCTTACAAAAAGACGGCGACGAAGAATTAGATACTGAAAATCTAGAGATGAATAATATCACTCCAGTATACCGAAAAGACCTTCATGATATAGAAAGAAACATCAAAGGAATTGTAGACATCAAAGGCCTCAATCTATTCAAAAGAAACGAAACCATTTTTGTTGTACCAGATACAAATCTCAACTTTGGCAAACTAAATATAGTTTCAATAGGCACAGTCTTTGGCAACTTAAGCAAGACTGATTTTAAAATCAATCACAACTTTTATCACACCTATCCCGACAGATTTGTTAACAAATATGACCTTGATGATATGCAAATAAAAAAATATTTGCATGGTGAAGAGGTTGACATTAGCGAAGACATATCAGGAATAGTAGCAGTGACATACAAAGGAATCGGTCTAGGCGGAGGCAAAGCAGTTAAAGGTAGACTAAAAAATTACTATCCAAAAGAATTACGAATTTAATGAGGAGACAATATGAAGACTTTAATAATATCACACAAGGCAGACATTGACGGACTTAGCCCTGTCATATTCCTAAAACTAATTAGAGAAAATCTAGATGTTATACTACTAAACGCTCACGACATCTGTCCAAAGATACAAGAAATCATCAAAAACCAGTCATACAAAAAATTTGACGAAATCTTTGTAACAGACCTAACACTAGACAAAAAGACATGCGAACTCATTATGTCAACAGGCGACCACCAGAAGTTCCACACTTTTGACCATCACGCATTTGACCTATGTGCAAATGATTATCCTTTTGGTGTAGCAATTAGTAAAAACGATGAGGGCGTCAATGAGTGCGCAACATCACTCTTCTATAAATACTTAGTAGAGACATATCCTGAAACTTTTGACAACAACGCACTACGAGAGTATACAGAGTTAGTTAGACTAAACGACACTTGGGACTGGGCAAAAACAAACAACCTAGACGCCAAAAACCTAAGCGAGATTCACTCAATCTTAGGTAGAGATAATTATATAGAAACATACTACAATTTCTTAAAAAACAACAAAGAAAAATTCTACTACACAGATGACCAACAATACTTATTAAAAATAGAGCAAGATAGAATCAATAGATATCTAGAAGAAACAGAAAAAACAATGTTTCATGCAACCTTGTGTGGTAAAAGATGTGGCATAGTTTTTGCCGAATCACACAGAAGTATTTTGGGTAACTACCTTACAGAAAAATACTCTCACCTAATAGACTTTGTTGTAATAATAAACATGCAACAAGGAATATCTCTAAGGAGTAGAACAGAAGATGTAGATGTATCAGAAATAGCATCTATATATGGTGGTGGTGGCCATGTAAAAGCAGCCGGAGCACCTATGGACAACAAACTAAAGAAAGAAGTTATCAAAATGATTCTCAATGACTACACATTATTTAATTAATACAGTAAATGTCAATAAATTAATACTTTTTGACAACAAATAAATATATAAAGTACAATAAATACAAAATAAGGATATAATATGAATTATAAAACTTATAATAAAGAAGACGGCTATAGTTATACATTTGGTGCATTTCCAACATACGAAATACTCACCCAAAAGCCTCAAAATGTAATTGAAATAATCACACACGAAAAACTTGAGAAAAGCAGTGATATTGATAAGATACTATCTATAGCAAATAAAAACGGTATAAAAATATCCACTAACGGAAAACTGCTAGAGAAATTATCCAAAAAAGGTAATATCTATATTATGGCGGTTTTTAGAAAATACAAAGACACACTACAAAACAATCAAAACCACATACTCCTCAACAACCCTAGTGACATGGGTAACCTCGGCACAATAATTAGAGGAATGCTTGGCTTTGGGTACGAAAATCTAGCATTAATTACCCCATGCATTGACCACTTCGACCCTAGAGTTATTAGAGCTAGCATGGGCTCAATATTTTCCGTAAACATTGAAACATTTTCATCAGTTGAGGAATATCTAAACAAATACAATAACTATACATATCCGTTTATGTTAAAAGCAAGCACAAACTTGCAAGACCTAAAAGAAAAGAAAAACCCTCATACTCTAATATTTGGCAACGAAGCAACAGGGCTACCAGATAGATTCCTTGATATGGGAACACCACTACTCATTAAGCAAAGCCCAAAGATTGATAGTTTCAACCTATCCGTATCGGTAACAATAGCCTGTTACGAATTCAGTAAATAGCAATAAAAAAAGATTAGTTTTATCTAACTAATCTTTTTCTTTTTATTTAATACCAACCCTTTGGTCAATACCGTTAAACTTAATCTTTAAACTCTGTTTTTTATGCATTAACCTACTAAAGATTCTCTCGCCATAGACATCTTGTATTTGTCCAAAATCTAGATTTGTATTTATGACAGTTTTCTTATGGTTAAGCATTCTTTCATTAATGATTAGATACAAATACTCATCAGTAACATTTTTAATCTTATTTTCACTACCCAAATCATCTATAAACAAAAATTCACTATTAACATAAGGGTCTAATATATCTTCTTTTTCTTCCAACTTTGCACAATGATATTTAAGCATATCCTGATTAAAATTAAAAGCAGTCGTATATTTAACTGTTTTAGCTAGTTCAATAGCATGAGTTGTCATACAACCTAACAAGTGAGTCTTACCCACACCAGTATCACCTGTAATTAAAACCAAATCAACAACAGTATCTGCAGAAGACACAAATTTCTTCATTTTTTCATAAATACACTTGATTTCTTTAGCATTCTCAAACATAGAATAATCATTACTAAACTTCGGAAAAAGACTAGCATCTATTCCACTACGCCTAATAAGTTCTCGACTCAACTCCCTCTTTAAACACTCACAAGGAGTTCCAGACACATAGCCAGTGTCTTTACAACGAGCGCACTCATATTTAGGACGAAGTTCAGACTTGTCTACACCCATTGACACAAGGAGTTGTGCTAGCAACTCTCTAGTATCGTTATATTCTTTTCTTTTTTCACCAGATGGCAAACCATCTACCTCAAGACTCGCAATCTCCACTACAAGCTTTTTACATTTAACAAACAGTATTTTTACATTTTCATCTTTTAGAACCTTATTTAGATTCATATCTGCTATTTGTTCAGCCTCAAGTTTCTTTTTTAGAATATTCTTTTCTGCTGTTTCTAAAGCCCCCATATTTCTCCCTTAATTTTATAATTCTACTTCAAAAATATTATCAAACAAACTATCTAATTCTTTCTTAGAATAATCTCTTTTTGTTGCAGCCTTACTAGACACCTTTGTATCAGAAGACTTCTTTTTGGAGTCCACTTCCACCGTAATCTTTTTTGCCTCTTCTACTGTGGTTACAGACTTATTTCTATACTCTGATAGTATCTTATTTAGATACTGCATAGGAAGGTATTTATCCTTTGACTGTTCAGCACCATAATCTATTAAATCTTGAGATATGCCCCAGTCATACAACCATGTCTTATATAGATTTCTATCTTGAGAATTAACCTCTCGATTTATACCCAAAGACTCAAGTATTGTCTTGATAACACCATCGTTTCTGACAATTTCTTCCATATAATTGTCAATAGCCTCACTTGTGATGACACCAGACTTAAACATACTATTAATAATACCATTAAGCCCCTCAAGCGTTCTTACACTAGATTTAAAGGCATAGCCCGATAATTTTAGGATTGCACTTTCATCAAATCCAAGTTGTAACCAACTAGCAATATAAGTGTCCACAACAACTGATAAATTATCATACCAAAGACCCATTGATTTTACAACAGACTTAGCAAGATTCATCATACTATCCTGCAACTTATAGTAATCTTTAATCTCTTTTTCACTCTCAAGCTTTTGACCATAACACTTAAATATTTCAGTATTTAATTTTTGAAAATTCTTTGACTTAGAGGTCTTAGCAATATATGTGATTATATCTAACCCAAAATCTAAATCATTCTTCCATTGTAAATACATCTGATACTCTTCACTAGTTGCAACCCTCTTAATACCCATAGCCTTAAGTAGCAACGAGATATCTCCAGATATTCTCTCTTGACTAACAATTCTTTCTTCTACATCTTCAAGAGTTTTTACACCATCATAAGCCCAGTTCTTTGCAATAGTCACAACATAATTTACTGAAGCAGCACCACCCTTAATGCCGACTGCGTACTGAATAATTCTAAGAACTGCCTCTTTCTCCATTTTGAGGTTTTCGATAAGATAATAAAACTCTTCCAACTCCCTAGGAGTAAGCATCTTAGAACCCATTAGTTCTTGGGCAGACATATTGAATCCAGTATATTTATCAACATTGTATTTTTTGATTTTTTGCACTGCATTTTTAATAGGCAAGTATCTAACCTGAATAGGGTCTATATCAAGAACTTGCACAAGACCAACTTCCTGCCAGTAGTAAAATATGCTAATAATATCTTCCTTAGAAAGATTAAGAACTTTCTCAAACTCATCAATACAATTATCCTTTGCAGAAGAACATTTGTATAGGCCATACAAATAAACCTTAACTGCACTATCGGCTGCATTTGGCATAAATTCGCTGATAAATAAATTGTCTACAGTTACAGAATTCTTTGCAACAACTTCGCTAGAATATTCACAAAATGCCATTTATTCTTAAATCCTCCTACTTATTTTCACAAAATAATAATATCATATTTCTTTTAGCCTTTCAATGTTTTTATGACACCTTTTTTAATTGATTTTTTATACACATTGCATACACAAAAAGACTGTGAAAAACATTGAAAAATTTTATTTTAAGCCTAGATATATTTTGAATATAATTAATTATATGTTAGAATTAATATAGAAAAATTCAAGCAAATGAAAAATGGAGAATGGAATTAAATGAGAATTTTGCATACTGCTGACTGGCATATAGGTGCAAAGACTGACGACCTTGATAGATTTCAAGAGCAAAAGTCAGCCCTCAAGCAAATTATAGATATCGCAGACAAGAACCAGGTAGACATGGTTCTTATTGCTGGTGATATCTATGAGAATCTAGTACCTAGTGCAGAAGATGAAGAATTATTTTACAATACTATCGTAGAGCTTTCTAGAGGTGGAGAGTGTGCTGTTGTTGCAATAGCCGGTAATCACGATGACCCTAGAAGACTAGCTAATGCAAATATATTTGCAGACAAATTCGGTATCTATCTAGTAGGACACATAGACAATATCAGAATTGACAAGGCTAGCAAAGATAGAAATATCGTTGCTACCAGATGTGGTAAAGGATTTATTGAATTTCATACAAAGCAAGGCGAAGATGTCGTACTTGCTCTTTTGCCATACCCTTCTTACTATAGATACAAAGAAATCAGAAAAGATGGGGACGACTTTGCAACTAAGGTCAATGAATGGTTGAGCAACGGAACTAGTCAATTTAGAGACGACACAATCAATATCACTATGGCGCATGTAATGAGTTATGGTGTAGATATGTCAGACGAAGACTTTATGTCTTACACAACACTATCTACAACTTTTGCTTATGTTGACCAAAAGACCTTCCAAAACAAAGCACATTATACAGCATTAGGTCATGTTCACAACACACTTGCTGTTAGCAAAGATAATAATGTGTATTACTCTGGCGCATTACTAAACTATTTCTTCTCTGCAAGAAATGATGAGCCAACAAATGTTCTTATCGTGGACTTAGACAAAGACGGCGTGAAGTCTATCAAAAAAGAGCCACTAGAGGTTAAACTCCTTAAGAAATTCACAGTTGAATCTGTAGTAGATGCACACAAAGTCTTAGACGAAAATCCTGACTGTCTAGCTAAGGTTGTTATCGAGAATGTTGACAATCTAGATAGCCCAGAAGAAAACAAAGAATATTCTCCATATATCACAATGAGCGACCTAAAGGCACTTAGGAAAAATCACCCTAACCTTGTCACTCTATCTGTTATCACAAATCAAGCTAAGGCTACTGTAAATATCGCAAGCAAGAAAGACCTTACATCTGCCGAAATCTTCGACCATTTCGTAAAAGCAAAATTAGGTACAGAGCCAGAGCCAGATGTAAAAGAATTATTCTTAAGTTTAATGTCGGAGGGATTATATGAAACCGATAAAGATTAAAATTAAGGGCATAAATAGTTATGTTTCTGAGCAAGAAATCAACTTTGAAAAATTAGCTAGAAGTAATGTTTTTGGAATATTTGGTGAAACAGGTAGTGGTAAAACCACTATACTTGATAGTATTATCTTAGCACTATACGGCGTTAGCGATAGAGACACCCTTCAAAACATCATTAATGTTAATACAAAAGATGCTTATGTTGAGTTTGTTTTCGACATGGAAAACAATGTTGGTAAAACATCTAGATACTTAGTTAGAAGAGACTTCCACCTAAGACCTAGTGGACTAAAAGCAGAAGCTTATCTTCATGACGAAACTAGAAAAGAAACCTTAGCAGAAATGCCAGACAATGTAAATAACAAACTACTCGAAATCATAGGTATAGGTAAAAAAGAGTTTACAAAGTGTATTGCTCTTCCTCAGGGAGAATTTGATAGATTCCTATCAGACACCCCTGCACTTAGAAAAAAGACCCTAGCAAAACTATTTGACCTAGAGCAGTTTGGAGTAATACTAAACGATAGACTAAAAAACAGAAGAAATCTAGTTGCTCTTAAAAAAGCAACCCTAGAAGAAAAAGCATCTATCTATAGTGGTATCAGCAAAGAAACAGTCGCAGAAACCGAATTAATTCTAGAGAATAGCGACAAAGAAGTTAGAAGTCTAGAAAGACTAATTGCTAGAGACAAAAAACTCTCTAACACAATAAAAGACGAACTCGCTGCCAAACAAGAACTACTCGATATGGAGGTGTCTTATAGCATAAAACAAAGCGAGGCTGGAGATATCCACCTATACGAAAAACAAATAGAATATACAGAAAAATATGGTGACTTTACACTTGTTAATAACCAGTACAACAACTGCTTAGATGAAGTTAAGTCACTAACAGAAAATATTGATGCAAACAAAGATGCCCTTAGAAGACTAGAAGACAGTATCAGAGAGGTAAACATCTTACTTGCAGACAACAAAGCCAAGGCAGACGACATTGAGAGCAAGTGGCAAAATATTCAACTCATTGAAGAAAAGAGAAGACTTCATGAGAGCAGAATGAATGACTTACAGAACGAAAGAAAAGAGGCTCACGAAAAAATCAGTGCAGTTTCAGAAAAACTAACCGAAACAACAGCACTCATCAAAACATATAGAGCCAATGCCCTTGACATTCAAGCAAACTATAAAAAACTTGAAAACATTATCTTTGATAATATGGACATTCTTGATAAGCTTAGCGACTGTCAATCATTCAAGACAAAGCAAGACTTTGCATTATTCCTAACTATCACCAAAAACAAGATTAATCCAGATTCTCTATCAGAGGTTGAGAACTTCAATATTTATGACGAAGTGACAACTGTTGTTCACGATATTGAGGACTATGAAGTTGCTGTTAGAAAAGAAATCGGCAATATCATGAAAGACCTAAGAGAACTAAATATCGAAGGTGAAAACCTAGAAGAAATGAAAGAAGAAGTTCACGAGAGAAACATTAAACTCAATAAACAATGTGACGAGCTCGAAGAACAACTCATCAAGGTCAAAGAGAATATCGCAACTGCGAAGACTAATATAGATACATACAATGAGCAAATCACAGAATATAATGCTCGTATCGAGAAAATCAAAGAAGAAATCATTCACGAATTAGCCGAACTAAAACAAATCAAAACTACAGTTGATGTAAACTTCTTGACTAAAACACTTAACAAGTACAAACAAGAAGGCGCAACACTTCAAGACAGACTAAATAGCCTACTTGAGCAAAAACAAAAGGCTATTATTAATATTGAGGTTTCAACTAACAATATCGAGAACTACAGGGAAAAATTATCAGAATTACAAGTAGCACTTAAACCATTTAATAAGGCTGTGTTCAAACAAAAAGTAGACACAACACTACTTGTAGACCATGACGAACTACCTGTTCTTAAAGAGAAAGTTGAAAACTTCAAGAAAGAGCTCTATGTACTAGAGACTAGCATTAATACTCTTAGAGAAAAAACTAGAGATTATATCTATACAAAAGACGACTATAATGCACTGCTCACATCTATTACAGAGAACGAACAAAAACTAAGTGACCTAAAGGTATTTATCAATGTAAACAAGATTACAATGGATATCCAAAAGAAAAACTTAGATGTACTACTAAAAGTTCAAGAAGAACTAGACTCTGTAAATAAGCAATATGTGGCAATAGAGAAACTAGAGAGCTTAATTGCAAAAGGTGCACTACTCGACTTCGTTGCAGAAGAGTATATGGGACTTATCACAAACTTCGCCAACTCTTATGTATACAAGATTAGTAAAGGAAAATATCTACTTAACTATGATGGGGACTTCAATGTTATCGACAACTTCAATGGTGGCATTAAGAGAACCGTTAAAACACTTAGTGGTGGTGAAAGATTTATCGTATCCCTAAGCCTTGCATTAGGCATTTCTCAGAGTATAGCAATCAACAATAACAAGAACTTCAACTTCTTCTTTATTGATGAAGGTTTCGGTAACCTAAGCGAAAACTATATCGAAAAAGTATTACAAAGTTTTGATGCATTAATCAAACTTAACTTTACAGTAGGTTTCATTACCCACGTAGAGAAAATGCAATACTATCTAAATAGTAGAATCATTGTAACCAAAGATAACAATGATGACGGTTCTAAGATTGAGCAATTCTTCTAAAATTAATAACAAAAAAACAATCGCAAATTATATGCGATTGTTTTTTCTTTTCTTAATATGTAGTGTTAGTTATTGTTTGTGTTCTTTTTCACCATAACATCTTCTTCTTCCATTTCGTCTTCCATGCCTTCTTGCAATTTTGCTTTAGCAATTTCTGACTGTTCAAACTTCATACACATTTCAAATATTCTAGTTTTCCAGTTTTCACTAGCAATATCAGCATTAAACTGCTCTGCAGCTTTATCACCAAACTCTAATATGTATTGACGGCGAGCGTATATCCATGTTGTTACTAATTTACCATTCTCAATATCCCTTGAGCCTGACTTTTCATCATACACACCAACAGCTCTACCACCCCTTACCTCAATCTCATATTGAGCCTCTAACATTCCTGCTTGAGCAAATGAAATAGGTTTATCTTTGTTGTCGTCTAATTCTTCTTCTCTGATATATCCACCGTCTGCCTTTAACTCAACAGAGCCCATAGTAGCAACTTCTTCTAATTCTGCCTCAGGAGAAACTGGGGTTGGGTTATTAGCGTCTTCGGCTCCCATAGTTTCAGCAATAGCTTCAGCCGCATCTTCTCTCATTTCTCTTGCATTTTCACCAGCCTCTAAGCTCTGTGCCACTTCGCCTACTGCAGCACCTAATAAATCAGGATTTGCCACAAATCCAGCATACATCTCATCAAATTTTTCCCAGTTAACATCTCCTCTAGTTACAACATCAAGGAGAGGATTGTTCTCTGGATTACTAGAACGGTCACTCATTGCTACCAAACTATAAATAATAGCTAATTGAGAAATCATTGTGCTATCTGTATAAATTACACCTGTTGCTCTCTCTTGAACTGCAAGTTCTCCAGATACAGGATCTGGAACTAAATTACATGTTTCCCATAAATGTCTAGCATCTGCAGGAGAGAACGAATGTAAATTAGCCTGCATAAGTAATGCCTGAGGGTTCATACTTGCAAGAGAACCTAGCAAGTTTTGTGCAGTGTGCTCTACAGATGTTCTATTACCCTCAGTAAAACCATTCTGCATAACACCATCTTCATTAGATGTATATGTTGCCTCTCTAACCTCATCAAACTTTCTAGTCTGATAAGACTCTGTCATAACATGAAAGCTAAGTTTCTGTCCCATAGAAGTTTCGCCCTGAACAGTACCAGTAGCCTTATCAAAACGAAATTTTGAGCCAAATATTGCTTTCCAGTCGATATTATCTATTTCTGCACCATCAATACCAAATGTTGTTGTATCAAGAGCCCTAACCTTTAGGTCTGGTCTTTTTGTTCTAACCATATACATAACATCTGACATATCCACAATTTCTTTAAGTGGTTTATCTTTTTTCAAAGGCTCTACATCAAAATACTCTGCCTCTGCCTTATTACCATTCTTAAATCTATTAGTGGCAGGGTCATAAGACCAACCATCAGGAAGTTTGCCAGCCATCTTAGCAGGATTACCCATAACTCTGATTGTACCACCAACTGGTGTAGTAGGCTCTGTCATTGCACCTATTGCGGTTGGCTGTCTTCTCTTTGGCTCTTTATATTTAATTTTAAAATCTTTTTCCCTTAATTCTTTTGCTAAATAATCTGCTAAATGTTTAGCATCAAAATACTTAGGATCTTTTACATTGTATTTTTCTTTTGCCATATATAACTCCTCTATCACAAGTACTATGTCTTATCATCACCAAAACATAATACTATCACTATAAATATAATACCAAAATAAAACAGTTATTTCAAGAAAATACATAAAATTAATCACAAGCAAATATCTTAACTGCTATGACCGTCATATCGTCCATAGCGACACCATCACTCAACTCTAGGGCCTTTTCCATAATAGTATCACTAAGCAACTGTGGATTTTTAATATCAAGAGAGGACACATAATCTTTAATATTCAGATGCTCAGACAACACATCTTCTACCCCATCACTAAAAAATAACAACATATCCATATTGCTCATCATTTTTCTAGAAATATGAGGCCTAACATTTTCTAAAATACCAACAGGAAGATTACTCCCCTCTATCACCTCACACTCACCCTTATCGTGCAATAAATATCCATTACAACTGGCCAGTTTAATAAAGTCAAAAGTATTTTTTCTACAATCTAAAATACACAAATCAATAGTAGCAAAATTCTCCTCTTCTGTAAGAGCTAAGAACTGATTTATTGTACTCAAAATGATATCACTATCAAATCCTCCCTTGTAGAAATTCTCTACCAAATCTACAGTCAGCCTACTAATCTTAGATGCCCTATCACCACTACCCATTCCATCTGACAAGGACACAATATACTTACCCTCTTCTAACTTTGTAATACTATGTGTATCTCCCGATGCTTTAGTTCCGTTTTTCCTTATAACGGCAGAGCCAAAAGCTATATCAAAATTAGGACTAGACACCATATTTACCACATAAGCATTTGGAATGTCTGAATCAGACTTATCCAAAATTATCATCTTTGCAGACATTATCTTAGAAACATATTTTTCTATATTTCTGACATTATATGTACTTTCAGACACAATAAGCATTATCTCAATGACAGAAAGTGTCTTTTGACACACGGACACAGAAAGACATACTATACCATTTAACCTAAGCCCTTCTAGTATGCTTTTCTCTAATTTTTTATCAAAGAAAACACTAGTAGATATTTCCTTTGCCACCGATTGTAGTAGCCTACTTGTTGCATACAATTGCTCTGCAATCATTATTCTACTAGAGTCCATATTACTAATAGCACCCACATAATCTTTATAACTAGAAAGACTAATATTTAGGTGTGAAATAAGTGCATTCACCCTACTACAATGAGCAGTTAGATATTGAGGCAAGTCAACCAACAAAACTTTACCCCTTTCATAACCATTAGCAACAATCATATCAAGCGAATTGTCTACAAATGAACCACTGATACGATAACAATTATTCTTATCAGGACAGCTGTCACACACCCCTCTTACCAGGTCTGTTTTTATTAGTGCCACAGCCTTTTCGTCATCAAGAACTCCTCTCACCAGCGACCTGTAAGTCTTTTCCATTTCACCAAATACACACCCAAGATTAAGTAGTTTTTTTTCTACTTGCCCCCTCATTCTATCTATAATATTTTCTTGTATCTCATCACAACCGAGCAATAGTATGTTTGAGAGTCTAGACAAAATCTTTGATGGTAAAAACACAAAGACAACAATACCCAGAGAAATGGATACAAGTTCAGATATTGACACCCCCATATTAAAAAGCAGGACACAAATAATATAAGTAAATTCTACTGCAATAGCAGAAAAAATTTTTATACCACCCTTAAAAGTAATACTAGGCAGAACCATCATGACAGACATAGCAATATAAGAGGGCTCTAGATAATATATTGCCTGAGATACTCCAGTTAGGCATGATACCACTATAGCTGTAGCAGGATTTGTAATATATGTACACAATAATATCACAATGGGAACTAGCAAACTAGCCAGATTAAAAAAAGGAAGCCTAACTGCCGATGCACCAACCATAAATACCATAAATATTATAGCACCACATATCTTCTCGTCTAAATTAAGACCTATCCATATACCCCTTCTAAAAACAGCAATACAAAAATGCAAACAAATAAAAAGAAATGTAGCAGAAAGAACAATAGACACAAAGAGTGCCAAATTCTCTCGTAATGTTCCCACTCCAACAATCACATATCCAACAAGCGAGATTATATATAAAATGACTAAGTGCCATTTTTTAAACTCTTTATCTTTTGAAATAAATCTACTTTTTATATACCCAACTAAACACAAAACACCTGATACAAAGATTGCCACAATAAAAGAAATATAACTAAAATCAGACAATACATAAGCAACAAAAAACTCTATCGCTAATAAGTATCCATTAAAACCAACAAATACTAAAGCAAAAACCATACTAACACCAAATGGAGTCAACTCAGCATAATAAAGTTCGGTATAATTTAGTGCATAAAGCAAAAGGAACAGAATAACACACACTATAATTTTTAATTTCAAGGTAGATTCTTTAAAATTCTCTAAACTTGTACTTATTTTGTTTTCCATAAAATTTCATACCTTAACATATATCAATTTATCTAATATAACTATTGTAATTTTGATAATGCCTATAATTAAAACTATTCCAACGAAAATTTACGGAATAAGCTGTCGATATTTAGACAATGAAAAAGAAAAAGCCATACCTATACTGGTATGACTTTCTTTTTTGATTAATATTAGTATTTAATAGAAAGAACCTTGTATTTTTGTACACCTGCAGGAGTATGAACTTCTACAATGTCACCTTTCTCCTTGCCGATAAGAGCCTTTCCTGTAGGACTCTCATTACTGATTTGTCCAATAGTTGGGTCACTCTCAATACTTCCCATAATCTTGAAAGTAAGATTCTCTTCAAAGCCCATATCATATACTTCTACAGTACAACCTACACCAACCTTTGATGTATCTGCTTTTGTCTTTGAGATAATCTTAGCATTCTTAAGAGTTTCCTCGATTTGGATAATCTCTTGCTCTAGAATAGCCTCTTCTTCTCTAGCTGCATCATACTCACTATTTTCACTAATGTCACCAAAAGACCTAGCTACTCTGATTTTATTAGCAACATCTACTCTACCCTCACTCTTTAGGTATACTAATTTCTCTTCTAATTCTTTGTATGCCTCTTTAGTTAAATATACATCTGCCATAACCATTCTCCTAGTTATAAAATAAAATTAAAAACCCAAATTTTGGGTTTTTGATTTCAAAAAATAACATTTTTTAATTTCTTCGACTAGACTATACAATAAAATAAACCTTTTGTCAAGAAAAAAATTAATTTTTTTATATATCAAATCATTGCTTATTAGTTTTATGAAATTCGCCCATTAAAAATTCATATTTCAGTAAATTTTTAAAACTATTCTTTTAATTATGAATTTTTTAAAATTTGTGTTACACTACCTAGAGAATTTTAAATATAGGAGAATGGATATGGTTAGAATGTTTGTAAAAACCATGAAGTCAAATAGAGTCACCGGCACATATAAATATGAAATTGATGAAGACTTTGAGATTGACCACTTTTATGAGTATGTAAAAGATATTTGCGAACATTTCGATAGCCCTACCCCTGTAATACTTGCCAAACACATTAGAGACTACATAGTATTTAGTACCACGACATTTACAAAGTCCGACTTTGTTGAAAAAGTCTTTTTTGACAAACTAATACTAGAACAATACAAGGCATAGTTTAAAAAAAGAGTTGAATTTGTTTTTTCAACTCTTTTTATTTTTTCACACACCTATTTAGATTCTTCCTTATTCTCAGAGCTTTCTTTTGCTCTTTCCTCCAATCTCTTTGCTCTTCTATAAGCAACATCTAGTTTAGGAAGATTATATCTAAGAATAAGTGTTGGTAGCAAATTTAGAAACATTCCAACAAAAGCAACAGGTAGTCCTATTCTTAGCCAGTATTTCATAGGTAAAATAAGTAATACAAGATATGCCGAAACCAAATTAATAATGTGTCCCCACATGCCTTTACAAGACTCTATCATGAACTTATGTAGATACTCAGAACTATTAGGGTCTTTGATTTTATTTTTTCTAAAACCTCCGAGAGCACCCAACTCCCATACCTTATCTTTCCATGTCTTAATACCGATTTTTTCATAAAAAGCTCGTTCTTTCTTTGATACATTATAGAATTTTGCATTAAGATTATATTTTTTATCAGGAACTCTCTCAAATATAAAAGCAAAAAGTCCACATATTCCAAATTCAGCAATGACACTGAGTGTAACCGACGCTATAACCCACAATTCATAATAAGCAAATGTCTCTGCTCCTAAACAGATATTTAGGATAGATGTTATCACCATTGTCATAAATATTATCGATAAATAGAGTACCATTTCACAACCCTCTTTTGTTTAATTTACTTCTTTTTCGTAATAACTTTTTCTACTATATAGAGTATCACAAACACTATATTCAATCAAGTAAAAACAAAGAAAGTCCCACCTTCTTTATATAGTAGAAAAATATTCCACACAAGAAGATAAGGACTATTTGTTTTATAATTTTTGAGCAGTGTTGTACGCTAGTTTTTCACCATAAAAGTCTTCGTAGGTCTTTACCCATCTCTTATAGTTTTCATCTTTCATATACTCAATATTCTCTTTCTTAGAGAGTTCTTGTTTAGGATAAATAGGCTCTAAGAAATGAACGGTATAAGCCTGTACTGGGAAGCCATTTGGCTCCATATTTTCACTATCTTCCATAGTAATAAATACAGGTATTACAGGAACATTACAACTTACTGCAAACCTAAACGCACCATTTTTAAAAGGTCTAGGTTTCTTATAATTCCACCACATAGCCTGTTCTGGATAGATAAGAATCTTCTCTCCTCTCTTAAGCAGTGTATTAACTCCAACCATAAATTTCTTCATAGTTTCGCTATTACTACTAAGAGGAAGGGTATTACAATGCCTAAAGAAAAAGCCTATAGGATTTGGAAAATTAGTAAAGTTTCCTTCTCTAATAACTTTATATAACCTTTTCTTACCCATATATGGTTTGATAGCTCTCCATACAGCATAATTATCACAAGCATTAAAGTGATTACAGGTAATCATTGCCCCACTATCAACACTTAAGTAGTTTTCGATACCTCTTATCTCTTTGATAATCATCTGACCATTCTTTAGCATTTTCTCAAAGAATCTAGTCGCTGCAATATTAGCAATCTTTGTAGCAATTTTGTTCTTGAATTTTTTATTAAGATAATCAACCTTGTCAGGAAGTAATTCAATAGTCTCTGGGTCATTCTCAACATCAATATCCCATTTACCTTCCCTCTCATACTGGGCAATTTTTTCCAGTACATCTAGTCTATCTTGAGACTTTTCCATAAAAATCAATACCTCTATTTTTAGACATAATTTTAACTAAAACTATGCCTCTATTTTTAGATTATTAAACCAGTTAGGGTCT
Source organism: Clostridiales bacterium (assembly GCA_015055605.1). Lineage (GTDB taxonomy): Bacteria > Bacillota > Clostridia > Christensenellales > UBA1242 > UBA11490. Next base: position 26,459 of record SVHV01000004.1, on the reverse strand, counting down.
CCCTTAATAACTTGATTTACAAATGAGCCAGCACTATCCATAACTCTCCTTGCATGCTCAACAATAGCAAGGTTAGCCTCTTCCTTCTTAGCCTTTTGCTCATCAGAGAAATTTTCTTTACCAGCAACAATCTCGTCATAGAATGGTGATTGTTTAGCATAATGCCAGAAATATTCTTTATTCATAACATCATCATATTGCCATGGTTTCTTATATAAAGCATAATGAACAATATTAAGTTTTCCCTCAAGTGGAGCAGGAATAGCCTCTTTGTTCCAACCATTAGGTAATTGCTTAACACTACCATAACACATAGCATTTAGGTATCCCTGGTCTGGGTCAATTACATCAAAGTTGTATTTATTGATAAGATATACAAACTTATTCTCTAAATCTCTCTTTCTAAACTCAGCAAGGTTCATAACTAAAATACCTGCTTGTAAATAATCTCTTCTAGGCACACCACAGAATCTCTCTGCATACTCTCCAAATACTTCATGGTCACTAACAATATGACATCTAGCAGCACCCAGTAGGTTATCTCCTAACTTTGTATTATATAATTCAGAAATATCTCCTAAAACAATAATATCGCAGTCAAGATATAAAACTTTGTCGTACTGAGGGAAAATACTTTGAATAAATAATCTGTACCATGTTGCCAAACTAAAGTGATAAATATTCTTAAGTTTATCTTTCATAGGACCAACATAACCACTAATATCGCAGAAGTTAATCTTGAAATTATCATTCTCAAGTAATTTAACCTTATCAGTTCTCTCCTTGCTTAGTCCTGTATTTAATACATTAATAACATAGTTATATTTCTTTGATGCATTATCAATAATAGACCTAATTGTAATCTCTAAAAAAGGAACATAATTGTCATCTGTAGAGAAAATAATAGGAATCTCTGGTCTCTGTCTTTTTTCTTTTTTATGTAATTTAATATTAGACTTTTTCATACAAATCTCCTTGAATCAACATATTGCAAAAAATAATTGAATTTGTGCAATCTAACGATTATACTATATCAAATTTTTCACAAACATTCAAGAACATAAACCACTTTTTATTCCCAACATACCAAACCATAGTGGGAATAGCAAAAACACATTCCCGCTTTAAGGGAATATGCTCAAAAAATGGCTTTATATTCATTCACAGCATATCAACCATATTTCAACCAACGAAAAACCATTCTCTGTAGCAATTATTTTATCATAAAGTTTTATATGGTTAAATCAACACAAAAACAACATTAACTCATCTCTTATAAAGCATCAAAACCAAAACATTATGTACAACAAAAAATCAATACAAGTCCTCACAAAACAAACTCAACAAACTATGAATAAAAAACTATTAATCTCACAAAATAAACCATACAACAACGGAGGGAAAATATATGTTATCATTTGTATCATTTGTATTAGTATGTATAGGAGCATTTAACTGGTTTACGATAGGACTACTGCAATACGACTTTGTAGCAGGATTATTTGGCTCGCAAGCAAATGTATTTAGCAGACTAGTCTATGCCCTAGTTGGTATTGCAAGTATAATTGTAATCATCAACACAATCAAAAACAGAGGTAAATTTGTAGTATCATTCAACAAAGCAAACAAAGAATATGAGGACTACAAAGAAGAAAAAGAGACTAGTAAAAGAGAAAGACTAGCAACCTCTATGGAATCTGCAGAGGACTTTTACAAGACTAAAGACGAAAGTAATAATTACAAAGAACAAAACCATACTAGCAGTATATCTAATCACAATAAAGACAATAAGTAAAAGAATCAAAACCACAAATCTTGTAACTTCGGCTACAAGATTTTCTTTTTTATTTGCGAAAACAACAATATAATGTTATCATAAAGTATACCCAAATAAAGGATTATATATTATGAGTGACATCAGGCAAATCATTGCATCAAATATAGCATCACTGAGAAAAAAGAACAATATGACCCAGAACGAACTAGCAGAAAGACTAAATTATAGTGACAATGCAGTATCCAGATGGGAAAGAGGTGATGTAACACCTAGTATAGAAACACTACAACAAATAAGTGAGATTTTCTCCGTACCACTAGAGTCATTTTTCAAAGAAAATGTAGTTGTTGTACTAGACAATCAAGAGAAATATCAGAGAATTAGTAAACTATCAGTAATGCTACTCTTCGTAGCCTTAATATGGTTCATAGTAGCAGTCGTATTCGTCTATGCACAAACAATTTTAGGAATCAATCTATGGACAATGTTTGTATGGAGCGTTCCACTATCATGCTTAATACTATTACCATTCAATGAACTGTGGGGCAAAACGGTATACAAGTTTGTACTGCTATCAGTATTTATCTGGACAACACTTGCTAGTCTATATCTACAGCTCCTACAATACAACATCTGGCTAATATTTATAACAGGTATACCTGTACAATTAGCACTAGTTATTTGGGCGTTTATTAAGCCTAAGAAACGCAAAGAATAGACGCACACATAAATTATTACAATAAAAAAAGAAAGGCCATTACAAAGCCTTTCTTTTTTATTATTTTCTAAAGAACTTTTTGCTAATAATAGGAACTCCTATAAAGAATACCATAATAGCTAAAAACAATATAATGAAGAACATTACAGCATCTGGGATAACAGCATTTAGTGATGTTTGGAAAAAGATAGATATCTCCTCGCTCTCATAATCTCCACAGACAACTTTTACCTTAACTGAGAAGATTCCTCCGGCACTACAATCAACCAAATCACCCTCTTGCCACTCGCCAAGGTTTACACTATACATAATCTTTCCCTGAACGCCACTGTCTAGGTCAACACTATCTAAATGAACCTTTACAGCACCTGTTACTTTGCCGATTTCATCATACATCTCGCCCTTATGCTCAAACTTGAATGTAGCAGTAGTAGGCTTTACAACAAAGCTCTGGGATAGATAGTAGTTTTTCTCAACATTATACTTGCTGTATACAGGTTCGCCATCTAATGTATACTCATAGAAATACTCACCTATAGGAAGAATGATATCATAATAATTACCACTAGTAATATCTGCATCTGTTACTGACTTTACAAGAACTGGCACTTTAACTGAATTATCATAAATCTTAATACCTAAGCCATCAATATTAGTTCTATAAAATCTAATACCCTTAGAAGAACTAGTAGATGTTGGATTTGAAATATCTTTTATACCCTGAACACCAACTTTTAGGTCAAACTTTGTTTCAGAAAAGTATGAGTCATTAACACTAGAAAGATTGTTTCCTATCATATTAAGAGTGATTTTATCTGCTCTAGGTAGTTTTACATTATCAAGAGCGACAATATCATTAGCCGCAAGATTAATGTCTACCTCATCTCCCATACAGTTAGATAGGTCTATTTGAGTAAGTAAGTTATTAGCAAGGTTTACTTTCTCTAAGTTTCTCAAGATAGGCAATTCAAAACTAGATATTTGGTTAGTCGCAAAGTTTATCTCTTTTAGATTTTCAGAATCAGAAAAATACTCTGGTTTAATATCAGTAATTTTATTATTAGTAATACTAATCTTCTCTACATAATCAAGCCTAACACTCTCAATACCGTCTAGAGATGTAATGTTGGCATTAGTAATACTAATTTCTTTAAAGTCTGGGAATAAAAACATCTCGCTATATAGAGTGTCTCCTGTAAACCTATCTCCCTTAGATGAAGCATACTCTACCGCCTCTGCTAGCAATGCAGAATAAAGTCTAGTATCAGCAAAGTCTGACGGTGCCAACTCAAAGCCTCTCTCATATTTAGCATTTACAGCAGAATTAGAAAGAACTGCTATTGACTTAGTTACCTCAAATTTATTTCCTGCCACATCTTCTACAGAAGCATACAAAGTGTATGTTCCTGCAGCAGAAAACTCAAACACATACAGACTAGAGTCTTCAGAAATATTAGGAAGTTCTGTACTTGCTGATGTATAAACCTTAACAACTAGAGAATTTCTCAAAGCAACTTCGGCAGTAACATCATCAGATAGCATGATAAGAGTCTTATCTATACCCATTTCTTCTCCTACCTGATACTCATCATCAATCTGATCTACAAGTCCTGTCATTGTAGGCTTTGTTGTATCTGTATCAGCCATTACCACCTTTCTAGGCGACAAAAAGAAACTCATACACACCATTACCAAAGAACAAAATATCAATGATAAACTTTTCTTTTTCATCCATTCTCTCCTTTTTGCACTAAAAAATATTCGCTATAGTGTAAAAAAATCTTCCATTCATTATATAGTCAAAGAAGAAATCAAACCCTTGCTCACCATAGTATCTAGTAACCTCTACCCTACCAGTTACTTGAGATGCATCAAATGTACCATAAACTGTACTATCAAGACTTACCCTTCTATTGTCACCCAAAGCAAAGACTTTATCCTCTCCAACCACGAGCTTTCCCTCTTCATTAAAGAGCTCTGGTCTGTCGATATGAAGGGTGAGCCATCTATCAGCTGCAGCATTCATTCCGTTTTGGCTATAAGTAGGTGTCAATGCGGAGTAGTCCATTAGGATATAATCCTCATCTAGAGCCACACCATTTCTCTCAACTTTATATATTCCATTTATGCAAACAAAGTCTATTATATCGCCAGGCATTCCTATTACCCTTTTGATAATAGCACTATCCTTAGTCTCAATAACAATTATATCATTATAAGTATAACCCTCGTCACACTTGTTTACATACACTAGGTCATGCTTGTCTCCCGAAATTTTATTGAGGGTAGGTTGCATACTAGGACCTGTAACTTCACACTCAACCAGCAATGCTGAGAATGTCATAAGTGCTATTGCAATAAATAGGCAAGTCAAAAAAAATAAATTGCCCAAATATGCACATAGCCAGCCAAATAATGTCCTTTTACCTCTAATTTCAAAAGTTTTGTTCATAAATCACCTAAGTATTATTAGTATACCAAATAAGATATTTTTTAACAACTAATCTATATTTATTTGCAAAGTTTATAGATTTTTAATATACTCAAAATGGTTTTTTATTTTTCTAAAGAGGTTAAAGTCATGATACAGAAAATAGGGTTTGACAGCGAAAAATTTATTAAGTTAGAGAAAGAAGCAATTCTAGAAAGAATTTCCCACCTAACAGGTAGACTATATATGGAAATGGGTGGTAAAATCTTTGACGACTTACATGCAAGCCGTGTTCTTCCCGGCTACGAACCCGACAATAAAATCAAAATTCTTCAGTCACTCAAAGACCAGATGGAAATCATTATCTGTATCAGTGCAAAAGACATAGAAAAAAATAAAATCAGAGCCGACTTTGGAATTACCTACGACCTAGAAGTCCTAAGACTAATCGACAACCTAAAGGCAATAGGTCTAGCAGTAAACTCAGTCTGCATTACACTATTTAATAAACAACCTAGTGCAACCAAATTCGCCGAAAAACTAGAGAGAAGGGGCGAAAAGGTATACTATCACTATATTATAGACGGATATCCTAACAACATTAATCAAATCGTTAGTGAAGAGGGATATGGTAAAAACGCATATATCGAAACAACAAAACCTCTTGTTGTTGTAGCAGCACCAGGTCCTGGTAGTTGCAAAATGGCAACATGTCTTAGCCAAATGTATCATGAGGCAAAAAAAGGTCTCAAGTCTGGTTATGCTAAGTTTGAAACCTTCCCAGTACACGACCTACCACTTAACCACCCCGTAAATATCGCTTATGAAGCAGCAACTGCTGACCTTCAAGATAGAAATATGATAGACCCATATCATCTAGACGAGTATGGCACAGAAGAAGTTAGTTACAATAGAGATATAGACGCCTTCCCTGTACTAAAAAGAATATTTGATAAGATTCAGGGCGACTGTATGTACAAGTCACCAACAGATATGGGTGTAAATGAAGTTGCTAAATGTATTATTGATGATGAAGCTTGTAGAGAGGCTGGTAGACAAGAAATTATCCGTAGATATATAAGGTCAAAGACTGAATATAAGAAAGGTTATACCAGTAAAACTACAGTAAACACTATCCGTAATATTATGAGGTCCTATGGCATCAGTGAAAACGATAGAACAGTATACAAAATTGCACACGAAAAGCAATTAGAAAAAAACACTCATATTGTTGCAATCGAATTGAATGACGGAACAATCGTTACAGGTAAAGACCAAGGGCTCATTACTGCAACTGCTGGAGCACTACTAAATGCACTAAAAGGACTCGCAGATATACCACACGAAAATATCGTTGATAGAGATTCTGTTAAAAATCTATCTACGCTAAAAACATCACTAAATTTAGGCTCAAGTCTAGACTTAAAAGATATATTTATCGCTATGAGTATATTATCTGCAGAACATCACGATTCAGCTAGAGCAATACTTGAGATTCCTAAACTAAAAGGTGCAGAAGTTCATTCTACATATATTTTACCTGCAGCAGACGAAGATTTCTTAAGAAAACTACAAATGAATATTACAAGTGATGATGTATTCCCTAACGACAATTTATTTGAATAACAAAAAAAGGCACCTTACCTAAAAGTAAAGTGTCTTTTTTATTAAAACAGAGTCCTATTACCACAAGAATTACAACTATTGCAATTATTGCAATTATTACAGCCACAACCTGTACATTCAAACAAACTTTCAGTAGCCCTACTATTATTAAGAACTAGTAGTAGCAAGAGTAAAAAATTTGTATTACTAGCAAAGTCCACCTCGCCATTTTCGTCAGTTGGCGAGGATAAAATAGATAAAAGCAGAATAAGTAGCACATCATTACTAAAATTCATATATATCCCCCAAAATATTATCTTTTTATTTCTTATGCAACAAAAAAGTAATTTGTGAATATTTCCATTTTTTATTCTTTAATTTTATAATTAAGACAATAAAGTTTTAGGAGAAAACATGACAAATACAACACACTTATCTATTACAGATGCACAGATTATTAGAAACAACATGCCAAACAATCAAATATGCTCAAATCTCGCAATATTCTATAGCATATTTTCTGATGCCACGAGGCTCAAAATCATAATTGCACTACTACTATCTGAGATGTGTGTCAACGACATATCAACACTACTAAATATCAATCAAACGACAGTTAGTCACCAACTCAAAATACTCAAGACTAGTGGTGCAGTCACTAGCATTAGGAGAAACAAATATATATTTTATAAAGTAAACGACACATTTATCAATAATATTATGATTAATGGTGTAGACTTTATATTAAAGAAAAATGCTAGTTAATAGTCGCCATCTAAAATAAATATGTTTACAAAATAAAAAAGCGAAGGGACACAATCCTTTCGCTTTTTATTATAACTAATATTAGTCTATAAGAATCTTATTAACGATTACTTTCTTACAACTAAACCTAACTTCTCATAAACTTCTTTTACTTTAGCAGTAGCGACCTTCTCTGCTTTCTTTCTGCCATCTTCTAGAACTTCATCTAAATAATCTTTATTGTCTAACAATTCAAAATATTTCTTTTGAACAGGTCCTAAAACCTCAACAATCTTCTCAGCAACTTCTGTCTTTAGTGTGCCATAGTTAGCACCCTTAAAGTGACCTTCTGCAACCTCAATAGTTGTTCCACTAAGAGTAGCAAAGATTGTAAGTAGGTTACTAACACCAGGCTTATTAGTTGGGTCATATCTAACCTCATTCTCACTATCAGTTACTGCTCTCTTGACTTTCTTTCTAATATCATCTGCAGTGTCTTCTATAAAGATTGAACCAGTATCCACCCTATCAGACTTACTCATCTTCTTAGTTGGCTCTTGCAAACCACAAATCTTAAAGCCCTCTTTTCTAACAAGAACTTCTGGAACGATAAATGTATCTCCCACTTTATGATTAAATCTAATAGCAATATTTCTACATAATTCCACATGTTGCTTTTGGTCTATACCAACAGGAACAATGTCTGTATTATATAAAAGAATATCGCCAGCCATTAATACAGGATAATCAAGAATACCCATATTAACTTCTTTAGCCTTAGCCTGATAGTCCTTAAACTGTGTCATACGAGTTGCTTCACCATACATAGTATAGTTATTTAGCACCCACGCAATCTCACTATGAGCAGATACTTGACTCTGCAAATAAAGTGTACATTTCTTTGGGTCTAAACCAAGTGCTAGATAGAAAGCAACTAGTTTATATGTATTTTCTTTAAGTTCTTCTGGATTAGGATTAATTGTGAGTGCGTGTAAGTCTGCTACACAAATAAAACTATTATAGTCCTCACATAATTCTTGAATAGTTTGTCCAACTCCAATAAAACCACCCAAAGTTATTACTCCGGTAGGTTTTATGGCAGTATATAGTGTCTTTTTTGTCATGACAGTCTCCCTATATGATAAATTTACAATGTAATTCTCTCTAGTTTCTCTTTTTGGTCGGCTACAGATAGACTAGCAATTAAGTCATCTAAATCACCGTTTAAGAAACCGTCTAGGTTATAACTGGTGTAGTTGATTCTGTGGTCTGTTAGTCTACTCTGAGGATAGTTGTATGTTCTGATTCTCTCACTCCTATCTCCAGTTCCTACTTGAGACTTTCTATTGTTGGCATACTCTTCGTCTATTTGCATCTGATAGTAGTCATATAGTTTACTCTTAAGAACTGACATCGCCTTTTCTCTATTCTTGATTTGGCTTCTCTCATCTTGACAAGCAACCACTATTCCTGTAGGAAGGTGAGTAATTCTAACTGCACTATCGGTTGTGTTTACATGCTGACCACCTGCGCCACCACTTCTATACACATCAATATTCAAGTCTTTTTCATTAATCTCTACATCAACTTCCTCATGCTCAGGAAGTACAGCAACGGTTGCTGTACTAGTATGTATTCTACCAGAACTCTCTGTTTCTGGTACTCTCTGTACTCTATGAACACCACTCTCGTATTTAAACTTACTATAAGCACCTTTACCACTGATTCTTACACTCGCCTCTTTGATACCACCTAGTTCAGTATCGTTTACAGACAACATCTCGACACGCCATCGTTTGCTCTCTGCGTACATACTGTACATTCTAAGTAGCACACCACCAAAAAGACTAGCCTCTTCACCACCAGCACCAGACCTAATCTCGATAATAACATTTCTCTCGTCATTCTCGTCTTTTGGAAGAAGCAAGAGTTTAATCTTCTCATCCATTTCTTCTTGCTTAGTCTTAAGTTCGTCTAGTTCGCTATTTAGCATACTTCTCATTTCGTTATCTGTCTCGATTTCGAGTAATTCATTATCACTCTCGATAGACTTCACGATTTGAGCATACTCGTCATAGGCTATACTAATAGGTTCTAATTCATTATACTCTTTACATAGTTCTGAGTATTTTTTATTGTCAGCGATAACTTCTGGTTTAAGCATTTCTTTCTCTACTTCCAGAAATTTCTCCTTTAAAAATCTAATTTTATTTAGCATTCTTATCTCTCTTTTTTGCAATTATATATCTATCTATACCATTGTAGTCTTTCTCAACTACAATATCTTCAAAGTCCTTGTTAAGCAATTTAACAACATCTTTGCTTTGTTCGATTCCTATCTCAAGATACAACTTACCACCATTATTTAGATACTCTGGAGCTTTAGCAATAATATCTCTATAGAAATCTAGTCCATCATCACCACCATCAAGAGCAAGTCTAGGGTCAAAGTCTCTAACCTCTATCTCTAATACCTCTAAGTCTCTTCTCTTGATATATGGTGGATTACTAACTATTATATCAAATTTAGTAGGGATATTGTCAAACAAATCACTTGTGAGGATAGCCACCTCTACACCATTAAGTTCGGCATTTTTCTTAGCAATCTTATTAGCCTTTTTACTAATATCAGAAAGTGTTACAGACACAGGTGTTGCCTTAGCAATAGCAATACCGATACAACCACTACCTGAACACAAGTCTAGAACTGTTAACTTTTTACCCTTGATATCTTTAATAATCTTCTCTGTTAAAATCTCGGTTTCTTGTCTAGGGCTTAATGTATTTTTGTCAAAAGGAATCCTAATGCTTAAAAAATCCGTATAACCGATAATCTTGTCAAGTGGACAATGCTTACATCTAGCCTTGATATCCTTTACAAATCTCTTAGCCTCTTTCTTGCTCATAAACTCAATAGAGTTTAAGCCTGCAGTATCTGTATTTAAAATATTAGCAAGAATAAACTCGGCATCTTGCATATTTTTAATGCCTGCATTTTTTAGGTTTTCTTTTGCTAATTTAATAGCCTCTTTTACTCTTAGTTCTAGTTCCATAAACTCACCCCATATAAAACAAAAAATAGACAGAAAAATCCCTGCCTAATTTTTTGAAATAAAATTAATCTAAATTGTGTTTTTTCTTAAATTTCTCTACTCTACCAGCAGTGTCTACAAGTTTTTGCTTTCCTGAATAGAATGGGTGACATTTATCACACACATCAATTCTAATTGTATCGCCTTTTACAGTAGATTTTGTTTTAAATTTAGAGCCACAAACACAAACAACTTCCACCTCATGATAATCTGGATGTATGTCTTGCTTCATAATACTCACCTCTTTATAAATTATTGCTATATTAGTATATATAATCTTAAACGCAAAGTCAAGACTTTTAGCAATTTATTTATATTTTTTCTACAAGAACAAACTATCACAAACCTAAATATTAGATGATTTATTATAGAGGTTTTTGCCGATAACAGCATTTCAGTTTTTCTGCCAAATCTCCAGCACCTAATATTAATACTACATCAATATTATGCTCATAAATTTCTTGCTCAATTTTTTCAGTAATCTCAGATACAGAATCTATAAAAGACGACTGAGGGAGAGCCTCTGCCAAATCTTCTGCCCTACCTCCCACAACCTCGCTTTCTCTAGCAGGATATGTGGAGAAAAGCACGAGATTTTTCTCCATCTTCAATACATCTACAAAGTCATCAAATAGAGAAATTGTCCTAGAGTAAGTATGAGGCTGAAAGACAATAAGAGGGTTATCATAAACCTGTCTAATAGCACCTATACTCGCCTTAATCTCTGTTGGATGATGGGCATAATCAATAACAATAGGTACACCTAATAGATTATGTATTATCTCCTGCCTTCTTTCAACCCCTCTAAATCTCGCAATAGCCTCTATAATCAGGCGTTTTTCTATCCCGTATTTTTCTGCAACAGCTATAGCAAATAACGAATTAGTGATATTATATTCCCCTAACAAATTTAGTCGAAACGAACCCCAAAACACACCCTCACGGTATACATCATAGTCATACCCAAAGTTTGAAAACCTAATATTTTTTGCTGACCATGATTTCCCGATAATCAATATATTACTATGTAAGATGTGGCACTTATCTCCCACAACCACACTCTTAGCAATTTCAGCAAAGTGTTGAAAAGATGAGTATATATCCTCTAAATCTTTATAGTAGTCAAGATGGTCTGTTTCGATATTAGTAATAATAGCAGTATCACTAGGGATAAATCTAAAGCTATCACAATACTCACAAGCCTCGAGAATTAAATACTCCCTACCTCCCACAACTGTATTTGAGCCTAAGTTAACAGACACTCCTCCTAAGTGAATGGTGGGCTGTAGACCTGCACGCACAAAAATCTCTCCCAACATGGCAGTAGTTGTAGTCTTGCCATGAGTCCCAGATATTGCTATGACATTAGAATATTTTAAAGAAATGAGTCCTAATAATTCTGCCCTTTCTAAACATGGTATACCTAATTCTCGAGCTCTAATCAACTCAGGATTGTCCTCTTTCACTGCAGATGTATAAACAAGCATATCTATATCCTGCTCGATATTTTCTGCACTGTGTTTGTGATTAACTCTGATACCTTGAACCTTTAGTTTCTGTACTTCTGCATTATCCATAGACAAATCGCTACCTGTAACACTACACCCCATAGACCTTAGCAACAATGCCAGACCTGACATACTAATACCACCTATACCGATAAAATATACAGTTAACCCACTAAAATTAGACATTCTTTTCATACAATTTTATATGAAATCTTCAAAAAAAGTTGTGCAAAATAAAATAATCGTGCTAATATAATAGTAGCAGATATGCTAATTTATAAGGAAAAGGTATAGACTATTGAACATTACAGATATCAGAGTAAGACTAATCCCAGGTGGAGATGACAATAAACTAAAAGCATCTGCATCTATCACAATTGATGAGTGTTTCGTTGTTCACGACATCAAAGTTAGAGAGGGAAAACAAGGCTTATTCGTATGTATGCCTAAAAAGAGAACTCCAGATGGAGAATCAAAAGACATTGCACATCCTCTAAATACTCCTACTAGAGAACTAATCAACAAATTAGTTTTGGCTAAATACGAGGAAGAGAGACAAGCAAAAGCTGAACAAGCAGAAGCATAATTTATCTAAAAAATATTTAGAAGAAAACAATTACTTATTTTAATTACACCAAAAAAACTATAACAATGGACAATTTCTATTGCTTAAAGTTTATTTTGCGTCAAAATCAAGTCGCTAAAAAAAATAACATCTGTAAATAGTTTATTATTATAATATACAAACAAAAGAACACTATCTCAAAACATAGTGTTCTTTTTATTTACCTATCCCTACCCAACAAAAAAAGAGTGAATACTATATTCACTCTTTTTAATTATCTTATAACTCTGCTTTAAGTGTTGGATAACCACTTAAATTCCATGTGCTGGTAGAGAAGCCTTTGTCAGTATATGTTCCAGACTTTTGCATATCAGCAGAAGACTTTTTAGCTAGAACTTTGTCACTAGCAAATAAGTTGCTTCCATGATAGAATTTAGCATTACCATCTAGACCATCATCAAATAAATAATTGAAGATGTATCCAGCAGTTCTATCACTACCATCACCGAAAGTAGCGTAGTTATGAGTATATGATGCAGTTACTGAATAGTTTGAGCCTGAGCCTGAGAATTTGCTAGCTGAGTAACAATTCTCAACGATACCACAAGTACCAGTACCACCATCATTTTTGAAGTTATTTGACATAATGTAACTAGCAAATCCACCCTTAACAGCAGAACCAGATGAACCATTTAATTCTGCTCTTGAGTAACAGTTCTTAACTACACCAGCATTAATAACACCGAATAGTCCACCAACTCTCTCACCAGAAACTTTTACACTCTCTCTAACTGCAGTTGTTTGAACATTTACTGAATAAGAATATCCACTCTTTAGGTCAGACTTTCTATAACTATTTTTGTAGTTAGAGAAATATAGTTTAACAGTTTGACCATTAGATAGAGTACCACCGATACCACCTGCATAGTAACCATTGATTGTAGCAGACCTTACTGTACAACCTGAGATACTATCAGAAGTATAACCAACGATACCACCTGCTGAGTTATTAGAAGAGTTTTTATTAGCAGATACTTTAGCACAAGCTAAAGAAGTTTTTACAGATGAATTTGTATAACCAACAATACCACCAGCATATCCTGCTAAATTGTTATTTGCTTGTAAACAGATATCACCTGTTACATTAACCCTTGCACCTGAGATAGCAGAACTAGATGCATATCCTGCGATACCACCAACAGCTCTTGTACCAGAGATTGATGAGTTATATGTTACTTGAATTGTCTTAGAGCCTGATAGTGAACAGCTAGCAGCAGAAGAACTAGTCTCCATGTAGCCAACGATACCACCTGCCATCTGTGTAGCAGTAACTGTTGCACCATAAGCTTGACAGTTAGATAGATTTGTACCTACTGCATATCCTACCACACTACCTACATATCTACCAGTTGCATTAACTGATTCTACAATGATATTAGAAAGGTTTGCATTCTTAGTATATCCGAAAAGACCTGAATATGTAGTATCAATAGTTGTGATATTAGATACTTTATAATAACCCTTAGATGCAGCTTGAGAAGTTATTGTACCTGTGAATGGATTATCCTTAGTTCCGATAGGAGTCCAAGTATAACCAGAAAGGTCAATATTTGCAGCAATAATGAAATCTTTGCTTAAATGATGTCTAACAGCATTTAATTGATTAACATTATAAATATATTTGCTATAAGCATTGCTAGGATTAACAGTAATCTTAGCAGTTGCAGATGCAGTTGTTCCATTAGAACCATTGAATCTCAAATTAATTGTTAGAGTTCCTTGAACTGCAGTAGTTGTAGTAATTTTGATTTTAGTAGATTTTACACCAGTATAGCCACCATCAAACGCAAGTGTTGGTTGAGCAGATGTACCATTCCATACTGGCTGATAAGCAAAACCACCATTCATATTACCTGTTAAAGTAATTGTTGTGCTCTTGCCAGCCTCTACATAAGTAGATGTAGGATTTACTGTTAATGTTGCTTGCAATAAGTCTACAACATTTACTGTACAATAAGCATATAGTGTTGTACCTGTTGTTGATACATACTTAGCAGTAATTGTACAAGAAGAACCACTAGAAGTTCCTACTGCATAAATCAAACCTGTAGCAGTAACTGTAGCAACATTTGTATTTGATGAAGACCATGTCACTGCACCTTGAACATTTGATTTACCTATTAATTGGAAAGTGCTTCCTTTGTAGATATTAACAGAAGTTTTGTTTAGGCTGAATGTTGGAGTAACAACTGTTCCTCCACCACCAGTACCAGTGCTACCTGGCTCGATATAGAAGTACACAACTAAGCTACCAGTATAAGTAGTAGTATCTACTGTCTTAGTAGCAGTAACTGTTACTCTAGCCCAACCAGATGATTTGATTGTATAATTACCAGTAGAATTTACAGAAACCACTGAAAGAGCATTACTCTTGAATGAATAACTATAAGAATTAAGTGTTGCACTAGAAGTGTCACCATTGATTGCTGTTACTTTGATTTGACCATTAGCAATTTGACCTAATTTGCCAGTGATATAATCTTTGTTTACTGTTAGAGTTACAGACTCTGTTGTAGGCTCTGCAACCTCTTCTTTGATAGTTAGAGGGATAGCAACTTTAGTCTTACCAGCCTGGATAAACACATAAGTAGGAGTAGTTGTTGGTTTGTCATTAACTGTTAGTAAGCCTGTGCTAGTAATATTAGCATAGAATGTATCTTGAACTGAATATTCTAAAGTTGTGTCTGCAGGATAAACACTAACACCTTTGAATTGATATGTATCATTAACCTCTAAAGTTAGAGTCTCTGGATAATTAAAGATAGTGTATACAATATCCTCAACGATTACAGTGATTGTATCTGAACTACCACCAGCAGTAACAGCAGTAATAGTAGTCACACCAACCTTTAGACCTTTAATTTTACCATTCTTGTCTACAGTAACAACTGAAGTATCTCCAGATACCCATGCTACTTCAGCACCCTTAGGGCTGATAACTAATTCATACTCTTGGTCTACATAGATAGTTAATTTATCATCAGCAGCACTTAGAATATCAATAGCATAATCAATCTCTACTTCGAAAGAATATACTTTGTCATTAATAACTGGAACACCAGCAGAACCGAAGTCGTCTGGAATATAAACTAATTGATAGTTAAGATATGGCATACCATCATTTACAGCAGAATCAATTGCCCATACTGTATCAAATAACCATAAGATTTCTTTTGTTACGATACCTTTAGAAGTACCGTCCTCTGTAAACTCAATCTCCTTTGTATAATGAGATACGAAGTTTGTAGATATTCTCATCTCTTCAGTAGTTAGTCCATAAAGAACTGTTTTTGTCTCTTGGAAGATAACTGGGCTATTGCAAGTAAATACTCCTAAGCCTTTAAAATTCTTCTGAGTATTAACCTCTGAATCAGTAGGAATATAATTTAGATTATCCTTATTGTAGTAGATACCTAAAAGATAGTTTTGAACTACAGGAATATCTGTATCATCATAGTTAGAATCTGTATAATCAATATTGACAGCGATTGCACCAGCAATATTGATATTGTCATCAACATTTGCATTTAAGAATGCAGATGTGTTTGTTCTGATGTTTGAGTAACAATCTTTGATATTACCACCTTGGTAATAAGAAATATATTCGCCACCTAAAAGGTTTAATTTTTTATATGTATTTTTACCTACGATACCACCATAAGTAATTTGCTTTGAGCCAACATCAGCACTCTTGATATCGAAGTGGACATCACCCTTACTATATGAGTAGATGATCACTCCTCCCTCGTTCTCTCCAACTAGTCCACCGATTGTATTGAAGTTGTATACATTTTGCTCTTGCATCTCGCCATCAACATATACATCATTCTCGCCCATAACCATAGAAATACTACATCTATCGATTCTAGCGATAAATCTATCATATACATCAGCGTCAGCATCTGCCTCTGTTGTAATATTCTTAGCAACGATACCACCAAATACTTGAGTCTCAACCATAAACTCTGCATTCTTAATCTCGATTCTCTCAATTACACCATAGTTAAGAGCTGCAACTGTACCAAAGTTTACATAAGCACCTGTAGCACCTAAGTTGTCAAACTTAACATTATATACTACAGCATCAGCAGTAACTTCCTGGAAGAAACCAACATTTTCTGCAGTGAAAAGAGTTGGGTCGTAAGTTTCGCTATTCTCATAAGCCTCTACATAAGAGTCTCTGTCAATGTTAACATTTAATATTGTGAAACCATTACCATCAAATCTGCCACTAAACTTTCTAAGAGGTACCCAGTAACCACCGTTAACAGAAGAAACATCAATGTCAGATACTAGTTTATAACAAGCATCTGATACATATTGTTCGTATCCTGTAGCGCCAGCATAAGTTCCGTCCTCTTGCATAGTTCCCATACCGATAGCAGCTAATTGTTCTGCTGTACTGATATAGAAGGGAGACTCAACTGTACCGTCTCCAACTATAACATCACACCAGATATTTCTAAACTTAGTGTTTGATGTACGGAAATTAATTCTAGCAACACCACCACTCTCAGCAACGAACTCTTTGCTAGAATCGTTATAAGAAACAATATTAGCGTCACTAGTTGTAATATCTATAGTTGTAGAAGCCTTAGGATTTCTATGGTCTACATCAATAGTGAACTTTTGTCCAACATCTTTGTAAATAGACGCACTTGAAATAGAAATAACCTCGTTATCTCTAACCAAATAGAAGATAGCGAAACCTAATGACACTGTCATAACTATTACTAGTAAATAAACAAGAAATCTTTTCATTTTTCCCCCTTACAGCACATATTAGTTTTGATGGCAAACCTTGAAAAAAACTCGCCATAAATAAGTGCTTATATTTATTAATTATATAATACAACAATTCCCCATATTTGTCAATATCAAAAGTAAATATCCTAAATCCACTTTTGCATAACTTTAGTGCAAAATTTAAGCAGGTTTTTATGTGTTTTTTGTTCTATATTTTATTAGTTTAAACAATAGCAAAACCATATATGCCAAAAGCATCATACAAAAAAAAACACAGGGCGCAAAAAACTCTGCCTTCCCTGTGCTCAATATCTATTACATTTTTAATAATTATCTTCTCTTAGATGGATGCTCGTCATCGTAGTCATCATCGTCATCATCATTGTAGTCGTCTTCATCTTCTTCGTCTTCGTCATCATCATCTGAATCGTCAAATGCTGAACTAAAGTCGTCATCAATATCGTCTACACCGTCTTCATCATCTAAGTCATCTTCGTCCTCAAACTCTTGCTCAAGGTCCTTAGCAAATGTGCCTTCCAACTCTTCGTCAATCTCATCATCTTCTTCAACAGGAAGTAGGTCTAACTCTTCGTCATCACCATCATCTGCCTTATCAACGAAACCTCTCCAGTCTGGCTCGTCATCTTTAGCATCAGTCTGTTCTTCTAGACAAGTAGAGCACATTCTCTCTCCCTCTGAAATGTAATTAACTTTACAGATTGGGCAAAGCTCTAGTCCTTCTTCTAACTCGAAGTCCTCCATATCGCTCTCTTCTAGGATACCTGCTTTCATTTCGCTCTTGCATACATCACAAAACTTATCTTTCTTCAAGATATAATTAAGTTCGCATCTAGGGCACTTAATATACTGATTTGTAGAACTTTTCATAATTACTCCATAATGTAAATAATTCTTAAACTACTCTAGTTTATCTAAGTATTATGAAAATGTAAACTATTTTTATACATATTTTTAAGAATTTTATTCCCCTTTTAAGCCCCTTCTATCAACATTTTATCAGCAACTAAGGCAATAAACTCACCGTTGGTTGGCTTCTCATTATTTCCATACACCCTAATACCAAATAAACTATTGATATTTTCTATCTTTCCCCTATTCCACGCAACCTCAATTGCATGTCTAATAGCCCTCTCCACCTTACTAGCAGATGTTTCAAATTTATTTGCAATAGAAGGGTATAATTTCTTAGTAATACTATTAATAATCTCCGGGCTATCAATAGCCATTTTGATAGCCTCTCTTAGGAATTGATAACCTTTAATATGTGCAGGAATTCCTACTGTAATAAAAATATTAGTAATCTTCTCATCTAACCCCTTAGTCTTTGGTCTAGACAAAGTCTGTACCTTTGGAGAGTCATTAGCCTGCATATTTTCTCCAACAAACTCATCATTGAGAATTGCTAAAATTCTGCTCTCTAAAATCTCATAGTTAATAGGTTTAACCATATAATAAGAAGCACCCATATTAAAAGCTTTTTGCACAAACCCTTCCCCCGACAAAGGCGAAGCAATTATAACCTTTGGTTCATGACTAAGACCTAAGGCCTTAATTTCACTAATAAGCTCAAAGCCGTCTGCATTCGGAAGAACAATATCACAAATTACAATATCCACAACATTGTCACTTATGTAATCAATCGCATCTACTAAACCAGAAAAACTAGCTACTACCCTTAAATCATTTCTGCTCTCTAAGAAATAATCTTTTAACCCCTGACAAAACCCCTCATTACTGTCTACCACTACAATTTTTGATATTCTTTTTTCCATAATTCAAATTCTCCATATAATATTTTTTCTTTTTTTTAAAACACTAAAAATATACCACAATAGAGCAAAGTCTAGCAAATTATTACAATTGCAAAAAATGCCTAGTTTAGGAATGATATTAAAGAAAAAAGATATAATTGTCGATAAATAAACAACTATGTAATAAGGGGATTTTGAGATGTCTTTTTTCGTCAAAAACTGCATTAGACATCTACCAAACACACCATATCAAACAATAAAAAAACAATAGTTACCAAATATAGTAACTATTGCTTTTATTTATTAAATTTTAGTCGATATGAGGAATATACTCAACATCTGGATCTTCGCCATACTTATCTGCTTGCTCTGGAGCTTCTGGAGTTTCGCCATCTGCAAATACGCCAACAAATCTCTGTTTAAGTGTTATCTCATCAATATAGTCAAGGTAATAATTACCACCCTCATACTCAGTATAAACATATACTCTTTGACCATCAAAATCTACATGTGTAGCAGATGTTAACTTAGGTGTTCTGCTATCTGATGTTGCAATCTCATTGATAGATGGGTTTGTAATCTTGAATCTATATAAAACATCAGACTTTTCATAATAAGCATATCCACCATAAACATCATATACAGCAATCTTATCTTCACTAACAAATACTGGAGATTGTCCATGAGATACCACCCATGTTCCACTATCATTAGTAGTAATAATATAATCACCATAAGGACAAGCATAGTAAGAAGTATAAGATACGCCATTAGTTAAATCTTGAGGATTGTTATTCCATGCTGCTCTTAAGTCTTGTCTATAGCAATAAGTAAGAGAGGCTGAAGTCTGAACTGTATAATACAAATAGTTATCAACAATACTTGCAAGAGTAAATGTGTTATTATTGATATTATTAACAGGAACTGAAACATTACCATTAGTAATATCAAACATACATACAGCATTACCTGAAACATTTGCTGAAACATTATCTGAATCTTGTTTTGCTCTAGTATAGAAAACATATCTATACTTGTCACCACTTCTATCTTTTGAAGTAGAATAATTATCCTCATAATTTAGAACAAAACTAGAAGGACTATCTAACTCGCCAACAACCTTACCAGTAGATGCATTAACAGAATATACAGTATCATTAACATAGATAACTAAGTAAACCTGACCATCAACTTTGTACATAGTCCACTCTAAATCGTCCATGTGTGTATCTGTTACATATACTTGTTTATCAGTCTTTGTATCGCCATTAATATTGATACTTCTAATCTCTACACGGTCACTAAGAAGTGTTCCATCTTTATCAAGCATCATATAAGGAGTAGCATAATAAATAGTATCATCTATAATATAGAAACCACCATTACTAAATCCTACAACTCTAGAAACAACTCTATCAACTGTATCCTTCTCTAAGAATCCATCTTTATCCTTACGAATTTCACCGTCTTGTAGTTTTGTTCTATAGATAGCACCTCTAGTAACTTTTCCCTCTTTATTATCTTTAGAAGTTAAAGTAGTTTCATCTACATAACCATTAACAAAATATAAGTAGTCTCCCTTAACAACGGTCATTCCACCATTGCTAGTTGTTAGAGCATCTGTAGCAGGATTATTCTTAAGACCCCTATCCCTACAACCAGTCAAAACTAGTGAAAATGCTAAGAAAAACATTATGACAAGCGAAAGAATCTTTTTCTTCATATAATATCTCCCAACATATATATAAATAATCTACAAAATTTAAGATTATTATTCAAAGTAATGTAATAAAATTGTGAAATTTCACCCATTTACATACATACTCAAGTTTATCAAATAAATGGCTTTTCGTCAATAATTTTTTAGTCATTAATTACCAACATTTAATAAAATTGTTATATGATATTTCTCTGTGTTTTAAATAAAAAACGATTGCCATCAGCAACGGCAATCGCAAAATGATTATTTGGTTCTTTCTGGACAAAGTTCCGACCTTGCTGCAGAAATCAATACATACATTTTATTCACATACTCAGGGTCAAGAGGGTATCTAGCATCTTGCTCTGCATCTTTTACTAAATCACTAAAATTAAGAGTAGAAAGACTGCGTCTAAAATGTTCTCCGGCACTGCCCAACACTTTTGAATCTAAGATTTTTCTTAAATCTTTTAGTTTGCTTTGATAAGTTTCTCCTATCTGCCTTACTGGACACAAAGAATTAGGAACAAAAGGCACAGGAGCGACACCATCAACATATTTCCTAAACTCTGATACATAGTTAAAGAAGAATTTATCCAGACCTGTTCTTTCATGGTCATAGGTTATCACACCAGACTCCCCTGTTTTTCTATCTCTGTATGTAAAGAAATTATTGAGTGTTCTATCTTCTTGTAAACATATATTATCAATGGCATGCATTAACATAAATTCACCAAAGAATCTATCCTCTGCAAATCTAGGGTCAAACTGAGCAATCTCATTTCTCATCTTGATTATATCCATCATAGAATATCTATCGGTATTTGTAAGATGACTCACCACATCTTGTAATTTATTATCAGCAACTGCCTGTGTTGTCTCAAACCCAGGTATATCTAGCAGACTCTGAGATGACATAATGTCCACCTCTTCTCTCTCAATCACGCCCCTAGACGCAACAAGTGGATAGTATGTTGCAGAATTAACGCCTAACTTATTATAAAGTCTACTTAGTAATACCTCTGAAGTAAACTTAGTTCTTAATCTTCTAGGGTCTGCCCTATGCATTCTACCATAAGTCTTAATATACAAATCTAAGCCTTCATAAGAGATTTTTTTAACTGGCTGATAATCTAGGTCTAAACCTTTAATTACACCTTTTGTTAGATTACTAGGCAGGGTATAGTTGCCATGCTTTGTAGGAATAATAACTTTCTGAACAGACTGAAGATATTCAACTACTTGTTTGTTTGCCATACCACACCTCCTACTAAGTTTTTTGTTATTATATATCATCAAAACCCATTATTCAATGGATTAATAAATATTTATCATACTTCTTATAAATATATAAGCCATATACTCCATAGTTCTAATTATATTATAACACAAATACTTTGCTCGAGCAATACGAAAAAAAGATAATGAATATGTCATTATCTTTCTTTTTCAAATGTAATATATTTAGATGCAGTTTGATTAAGTGCAAGAACTGTCGTCCTTAGATTTTCCACAATATTTCTAGCAACCTTTTTGTTAGGATAATATTCTTCTATCACACCAGGCAAAGAGCCATCTACCATTGTTTCATTTACACGAGCAACAAAGTCTCGCAGCATATTAGGTGAACGACTAGCCGAATGAGAGACAACATCTCTCATTGCACCATAATCAACCTCATAATAATTCGGGCTAATTTTCATGGTTGTCAGCAAACATTCCATATCAAAATTAGGGGCAAGTCTAAACTCATCACCTTTCATAACAATTCCTACATTATATGATGCCATATCTGCATCTTTAAAGAGTCCGCCCTTCCTAAATAACATTGTTAGAGGTAAATCACACCTCTCCAGTCTATACAAAGAATCCGAATCAAGTCCAGTTAGATATTTTTTCTTTAGAGCATCTCTAATTGAATCTTCCCACTTATAAGCATAATCTGAAGATTCAAGATTAGACTTTCCTTCCGACATAGAAAGTATATCGTCAAATGTTTCCCCGTAAGCAAGAAAATCCACCGATAATACAGTACCAACCGTTCCATCTTCTGCTGGCACACCGACACAATAACTAGTAGGAACACCCAACATTTCAGCAATCCTACTACCGATAATCTCGCTAGCATTTCTGCCATCATCTATAGTATCTCTTTTGTTTTGGTCAAAAATACAGTTCTTTGCCAAACAAGACACATAACGAGGAAACACTCCTTCTTTGATAGTTGAGTTTAGATAAGTAACTAGTGAGGTATTAGGGTTAGACTGTATCTCATGAAACAAGTATGAAAAATATCTACTATCTTGCATTGTTCTCTGCGTTTCTAAAATTTTGGTTCCTGATAATGAATCATCAAGCAAAACAAAAGACTTTGGAGAAGAACCGTCATGCTCTCCTTCAATCTTCTCAAACTCCTTATAATGGACCTTGTACTTATTGAGATGTTCCATAAAATCTTGAGGTTTAGATATCTCCCTCTCGATTATAAAACTAGTCTTCCTCACAATTCACCCTAATAAAAATTTTATCTAAGTAAGTAGTCTACAATGCCTATTTGAGGATTTTTATAACACTCCAACATTGTCTCACAAGCATTGTGAACATTAGTATAAATAACCTCATTTTTCTCACCAAATGTTTCGTCAAGAAACTCCATAAAAACACCTGAATTGTGTGCTTTTTCGAGCCTTGCCATAAAGTCTGAAATAACATTAGGAAAATGCTCATTACAATAACTAACAAGTCTTTTTAATCTCTTTCTATTTGGTTTATAATAGTTGCCCCTCGCCTGATACAAGTGCTCATACATCATGCCCTCCATATCAAAATTAGGCATCAAACCAAACTCATCTGAGTCATCTTTTACATAAGCACCAGCATTATAAACTGTAAAATCAAAATCTGGAAATAGTGCAACTCTATATAGATATGTTCTAACAAAATCTTCTCGAAGAGATTGTCTACACTTTTGATTTACACCATCTGGATACTTATTCTCAAGACACACATCAATATATCTTAGCCACGAATCAAGTGTTGCACAAGGGCCACATCCCCTCTTTCCTTGCCCCATTTCTTTGAATGTTTCAATAGAGTATCCCTGTGGGACAAAATCTAATGTGGCTACTGCAAAAACATCGCCCTCTATCTCACCATTCCAACCATCAGACTGGAGTGTTTCATCTTTAATACCAAAATAATATGCAGTAGGAACACCTAACACATTTGCCACTTTACTACCAAATATTTCTGCCTTTGCCCTATCCGGGTCATTATGGCAGTCCTTGATTAGAGCAGAAAAATATCTAGGAATATATTTTTCATTTCTAATTAAATCATTATATATAGAAACATAAGAGCAATCGGGATTATTCTGTAATTCTGTTATATATTCTGAAAAATATCTACTATCACAGATTCCTCTATCTACACCCTCAATCTGATTAATACTATCATCTATCCTAGCAAAGAACTTAACAGAAGTCCCATCTAAATCTTTATCTGCCTTTTCTTTAGCTCGCAAATACTCTATCAATTTAGAAACATCTTCTTCTTTAGACAAATCAAGCTCTTCTGTAGTATAAGGGATATATGCAAAACCATTTTTCTTAAGCTTATTTATAAGTTTTGAATAAGTTCCCTTAGCTCTAGGTAAAACATAAAAATCTCGCATACTCCCTCCCTTTAT
The DNA here is from genome assembly GCA_015055605.1 of Clostridiales bacterium. Lineage (GTDB taxonomy): Bacteria > Bacillota > Clostridia > Christensenellales > UBA1242 > UBA11490. The sequence goes on along the minus strand of SVHV01000004.1, from coordinate 2,054 downwards.
AATTTATTTAATCAAACTATCTATAATTTGATGTGTTGGATGTTTATAAAAATGTAATGCAGCCTCTATAGAATCTCTTACATTATCATAAATAGCCTTATTTTGTGAATTTCTAACATATAAATCTTCTAATGCTTTTATAAAAAGACCTTCTTTATGACCATTTTCCAAATCACACATAAACTCATCTAATACTTCTGGAAACTGATTCCTACAATAATTAATAGCTTTTCTAGCTCTCCTACGAATAGGTCGCATATATGATTTTGTACCATAATAAAGCATACTTTCCAACAATCCTTCCATATCTGTATTAGGATACATTTTAAATTTATTAGAATTAGCCTCAGATATTATTCCACCATTGTATATAGCAAAATCAGTATCAGGAAACAATGTTGCTCTAAAGAGATATGTTTTTACAAAATCCCTCTGGAATTGTTTATAACTCTCCTCATCAATACCGTCAGGGTATCTAGCCTGCAAACATCTATCAGCATAAGCTAGCCATGTTTCCAACGAATGTTCTGCAGAAAAACACCTTTGTTCGTACTTCATATCAGAAAAGGACTCGATAGTTTGTCCGGGATGCAAATAATCTACAGAAGCAACAGCAAAATAATCTTGCCCAATAGTATCAGAAAAGATTAGGCTTGGATGAACTGTATCCTTAAGACCTGCGCAATAGTTGGTCGGAATCCTAAGAATATTTGCAGCTCGTGATCCAAAAATTTCGCCCTTTACCCTATTCCTATTATTATGACAATCTTTTATAAGAACAGAAATATATCTAGGAAAATACTTCTCATTTTTTATTAAGTCATTATATATTGTCTGATAGGAACAATTTGGATTGTGAGTAAGTTGATAAAATAAAGTCTTGAAATATTTACTATCACACATTTTTCGTTGTGTAGGATAATTACTAAATCCTTTTTTTGAGTCGTCAAGTCTAGCAAAAAACTTAATTGAGGATCCTCCAATCTCAGTATCATGAGACTCCAAAATCTCAAAATCATCTACAACAATTTTAGGAGGTAGTTTTTCTGAATATTCTTCATATTTAAAGCCATTTTTTCTAAGCTGTTCAACAAACTTTTGCATAGTATTATTATTGCCGCTAACGCCATAATAGCTCATACATTATACCCCCTTTTATAATGTTAAATTAGACAAATGTCACATATTTCTTATTGTATTATAACATAAAAAAAATAACATTACAATATGTAATATTTTTAGAGAACTATCCACATATAAACAAGTAAAGTGTATTTATATAAGAAAAAAAAGTTGCCTGAGTAAGGCAACAAAAAAGCACTCATTTCTGAGTGCTAAATTGGAAAACTGGCAATGACCTATGTTTCCGGCTCGTTTCCAAGCAAGTATGTTCGGCGCTAAGGGTCTTTACTTCTGTGTTCGGAATGAGAACAGGTGTTGCTCCCTTGCTAAAATCACCAGTAATGATTGAATGTCTCAAGTACATTCACAACTACATATTTATATAACCTCGTTAACAATTTCTAAGAATTTGATTGTATGTCATACGATATTGTCTATCTTTCAATATAAATTTGATCAAGCCCTCTACCTATTAGTATCACTCAGCTACATGCATTACTGCACTTCCACCTGTGACCTATCAACCTTGTCTTCTGCAAGGGGTATTACTAACTTAAAGTTATGGGATATCTCATCTTGAGGCTGGTTTCACGCTTAGATGCTTTCAGCATTTATCCATTCCGAACTTCGCTACCCTGCCATGCCGCTGGCGCGACAACAGGTGCACAATAGGTTCGTCCGCTCCGGTCCTTTCGTACTAGGAGTAGATCCTCTCAAATATCCAACGCCCGCGGCGGATAGGGACCGAACTGTCTCACGACGTTCTGAACCCAGCTCGCGTACCACTTTAATTGGCGAACAGCCAAACCCTTGGGACCAACTTCAGCCCCAGGATGTGACGAGCCGACATCGAGGTGCCAAACTCCCCCGTCGCTGTGGACGCTTGGGAGGAATCAGCCTGTTATCCCCGAGGTAACTTTTATCCGATAAGT
>SVHV01000001.1 GCA_015055605.1 Clostridiales bacterium | reverse complement strand
GATTTTTAAACATTAATGAAGATGTAAAGGTTGAGGATTTGAAAGGTCGAAAGGGAAAAATAAAATTAAAAAATCTTTACATGGATTATACCATAAACATGAGATATCATGAAGGAAAGCGGGCATTATCATTAATCCAATCCCTTGATTTAAGAAAGATTATAGAACATCCGGATAATAATATTGATAAATTAGAGAAGTTAATAATTAATAAATTAGATGATTAATCATTGTCTCTCTTTTGCGATAAAAAAGATTGAAAGGGAGAAAAGCGGATTTCAGTTTTTGAGAGAGAAAAAGTTTGTCATTATGTGTTGCATTAAATGAAAGTGTGAGACATAATGAGTTTACAATTAAATATTTAGAAACAGAGAACCACGAGTTTCAGCCAGAGATAGAGATATCTTTGTTGGAGTTCGTGGGTTTTTTGTTTAATAAAATTCAAATTAAATATTGAAAAAAGGATAGTTTTACAAAAATATATGATATAATGTGCGTATAGGAGACAATTGTATGAATAAATACATGCAAGAATTTGAAAAGTATAAAGAAATAAAGGACATTAAAGATATTATAGATGAAGCATTAAAACTTGATGAACTTTATAATGCAAAAAAGTATAATGAAATGCTTAATCATATTAATAATTTAACAAACAAATATATTGTAGAGACAATGGTTTGGAATTCAGTTAATAAAACAATGCCACAAACAATTGAACAACAATATGTTAATGCGCATACTTTTTTAAAAGCACAAGGTTTTAAAATATTGATAGAAAAGAGGAAGAAATGAAAACATTATTTGAACTAATTACAGAATTTGTTGAAATAACAGGTAACCCCGTAACCGACAATATATTGTTGTGGGTTATTGGGATTCTGTCCTTTTCTATAGCTTTTGGAATAATTGGTATTATATTTGATTCTATTGGAATATATGATTCGGACCTCATGAGTGATTGTCATTGGTTTGTTAGATTATTAGTTTTTCTTGGATTATCGTGGTTATGTATTGAGGTTGCAAAATTTATTAACTGGTTGTTTAGTTTTCAATGGTGGATATATTTAATTTGGGGCATTGTACTGATTTTAATTGTAATTTTGTCGTACTGGATAAAACACAAAATTAGTAAAAATAAACAATATGTTGAAGTTGCTGAGCAGCCTAAGATAGAACAAAAGCAGGAATTTATTTTTTCAACAAAAGATCGTTGTCCCAGATGTGGTGCGTTGCTTGTTAAAAGGCATGGTCCTTATGGTAATTTTTATGGGTGTGAAAATTTTACCACCAAAGGATGTAGATATACGCGAAAATTTAAGTAAATTACAAAGGAGAAAAATATAGTGGCATTAACAGTAAGCTCTGCATTTAATAGTTTTTTAAACAATACAGTAAACATTCAAAAAGGGGATTCGGATAAAGCTAAAAGAAGTAGAGATTTTTTAATTGAGCAAATAAGCAATCTAAGTTCGGAAGGACAGTTTTTAAAATTAGCACCGCAATATAATTGTTTCTTTGGCTCTTTCTCAAGAAAGACTAAAATCTGCGTAATTGATGATATTGATTTTCTTTTAGGCCTTAATGGTGGCAATTTACAGGTACAAGGATCTGAATGGGATAATATTACATTAAAAGTAAAAGACAATAGTGATTCAACTTTGGTTGGATTATCTGATAAATTTGTTGAACGTTGGACAAATACTACAATATATCAATTAAACTCCACTAAAGTAAAAAATTCATTAATAAATGCTTTAAATCAAATAGATCAATATGAAAAAGCTGAAATTCATTCTCGAGGAGAAGCTGTAACTTTAAAGTTAAAAAGTCATCCTTGGAATTTTGATATTGTTCCAGCATTTTATTGTTCTGGAGATGCTTTTTCTAAACCCTATTATTTAATTCCAAATGGTAAGGGGAAGTGGAAAAAAACAAATCCCAAAGTTGAACAAGAACGAATATCTAAGCTTAACCAAGATTATAATGGAATGGTTTTAGAAACTGTAAGACTTGTGAAATATTGGAATAGATACAAACAAATGCCAAATATATCATCATATGTTTTAGAAACTATGGTCTTGGATTATTTTGATAAAGGATGGTTTAACAACCAATTTTATAGGAATGCTGATAATGTTTATATGCACTTTAGTAAGGTTTTAGAATATATTTCAAACAATGTATATAATCCTATTAACGATCCAAAAGGAATTCAGGGAAATATAAATAATTTATTTTATGATCAAAAAACAAAAATTGCAGAAAAGGCTAGAGGTGACTATGCCAATTCTGTTAATGCTATAGCATGTGAGATGAGACATAACGATCACCATGATGCAATTACTAAGTGGCGGGAAATATTTGGTATGGAGTTTCCTAATTATGGCTACTAAGAATAATATTAATGCAAAGCAAAACAGTAAAAAATCTCAGGAAATGATAGTTGCTCAACATTATACTTACAGAGAAGCAAAGTTGTGGGTTTTTATCCTGTTTATGATTTCTGTAATTATTCCATTATGTATAAACATAGGATTAATTTGGGTAAAAAATGAAACTATTGCTGCAATAATATCATTTTTTTCAATTATCACATTAATTATTACTGAATTGATACGAAATAAAATTGCAAAGATTAAAGAAATAGCTGCAAGTATACAACAATTGTTTGATATAAGTGTTTTTGGATTGAAAAATGATTTTTGTATAAATAAAGATGAAGTGTTTGCGTATTTAAGAAAATACAAAAACAAAGACTGGGAGAGAAAGATAAATTGGTATACAGTAAGTAATAATATTGAACATAATAAAGCGGTTTTTTATTGTCAAAAAGAAAATATTGATTGGACTCAATCTTTATCAAAAAAATTTAAATCATTATTATATTTATTAATTAGCTTGCTTGTTGTGATGGTTGTTTTAAATTTTATATTTATAAATGATTCTATTATTCATATTATATCTGTTATAATAACATCTCTTCCACTATTGTCTTATGTTTATTGTGGTTTAGTCAAAATAAAAAATGATGACGATGCTCTTGATGAATTAAACAAATATACTTTAGTTATTGAAGGAATATTAAAAACAAGTAAGGATATTGATTTATATATAGAAAATTTGCAATGGATGATTTTTTATCTTAGAAAAAATAAATATTTAATACCAGACTGGTTTGATAAATTATATTATAAAAAAATACAAGAGATTGAAACTGAAAAATCAAAACAAGTAAACAAAATAAAATAGTGTATTTTTTATGAAAACTTATTGCCTCTCTTTTTGAGATAAAAGAAAAACGAAAAACTTAATAAAAATCAAATGGAGAGTTTAATCAATTAACTCTCCATTTTTACAATTTATCTCTTATTTAAACTTGGTATTATAATTGCAGAAATGCCTTTTTAAAAAAAATAAAAGAACTGCGTGTGCGAACGCAGTCCCGCTTGGCGGAGAGTTAGGGATTCGAACCCCAGGAAGCTCGCACTTCAACGGTTTTCAAGACCGCCGCTTTCGACCGCTCAGCCAACTCTCCAAATATTAACTTTCATATTATATCCATTTTGTGATAATTTTGCAAGTGTTTTTTGAAAATTTATTTTAATTTGTTGATTAAATTGTTTTGGATAGTTGTGGTAGTATTTTGTATCATGGTTATATCGTTTAATTGTATTTCTAAAAATTTTATTTTTGTGTTATACTTAATGTGAGATAAATCGTGGGGGATTATATGGAAAGTTTATTAAATATGTTTAGTGATTGCGATATGTTCTCTTTAACTGTAGCAAAGATGACAGAGTCTATTCCTAAGGTTGATAAAATCAAACTATTAGACTCGCACTTAAAAGACGAAAAAAATCGTCTTAGTGCTTACTATGATAAAATTGTGGAGGCTGGAACTAATGTTCCCGACTTCGATACTTTATTTGCTGAGATTTTGGCTGAGTGTGAGGCGTTTTATGAGAAGATTCGTGGTAAGGATATAGGGGAACTGTGTGGCAAGGGTTCTAGCCCTTTTATATGTGATCATGTTGGCAAGGATACAAAGTACAGTGAGCCAATCCAGTATTTTTGGCGCTTTTACCATAATATCCAGCATGTACTAATGTCTAATGATTCTTTATTGGAGCTGAATGAAATAGATGCTTTGGATGTGGATGCTCTACTGGATGGTGAAAAAGCCCTTAGGGGTAATTTCTTAAGTTATGAGTATACCTATCTAACTCATTGTACTGGAGGCCCTCTTCAGTTGGTTTTGATGTTTAAGCTTAATGAAGAAACCAAAGAGTGGCTTATGCAGTTTGAAGATGATTTTGCTCTGGAAGGATCAAAATTTGAAGACTTGGCTTTTTACCAAAATGGCGAGCTTAAGTTCTCGTCATGTACTCATGAGGGATTTAATAGTTTAGACTAATATAACAAAAACACCTGAGTTTTAATCACTGATTTTAAAAATATATGCTATAATTTTTTTGTATAAGTTTATTTGGGAGAAAATACTATGGAAAAAGCATTAAAAAAGAGTATTTGTAATTTACAAAAAAATGCAGAGAATATGTCTGACAAGGATTTTAGGAAGCAAGGTTATTCCGTATTGGGTGAATTGACTAATATTGTGCAGAAAGCTATGGAAGAAGGGGAAGTTGCATCACAACACTTCTTTAATGGTGTAAATAAGGAAATTGATATTCTTTCAAAAATGATAGATTCTCCAGAATACACTCCTGCACAAAAAGTTGATTTTTCTAAGAGGTTTGCAAAACTTGTTGATAAATTGCAAAAAAAAGATATTGTAAAAGAACTTGCTATATTTGCTTCACTTGGTTTATTAGGTGTTACAATATGGCAATTTATTACACATAGAAAATAGGTATAATAAAAAAAGACTAAATGTTATTCGTTTAGTCTTTTTATATATGTTTATTTCTACAAATTTGCTGTTATTTAAATAGTTTTTACAAAACCCACAGAATATCTAATTTTAACGGGTGTTTTTTATTTAAAAGAATAATGCTAATTGCTCAGTAAATAAGTGTCCGAGTTTGATTTGGCTAAGCGAGTCGTAGTGAGGAATATCAGGATTTTCTACAGGTTCAGCACATACCCTCTATTTTTGCGTCATAATTTTTTGATTTTAAATACTTCATATTTGTTTTTACAAATACTTCAAAGTTTTGGTATAGTTTACCTGTATCACCTTCGCTAGATGGGGATAACCATCGTTCATAGAGGTTGGTACCACTCCATGCGTATTTAATAATGAATATCTTTCCTTGCTTTTTGTCCTTGTCCGTCTTCAAGAGTGTCGTTGATAGTGAATGTTATTCTGTGGTCTAGATAATATTTAATAGCAAAAAATGATCCTAAACCAACAACTATAGCACATATTATAGATATGATAGATACTACTATTTTTTTCTTTTTAGTCATTATATGTCTCCCATTTTGTTCATGTATTATTTTCTCTAATATTATATAAAAAGTTGTGGTGGAGGCAATTTGCATTAGGTGGTTTTGACGGAAAATACGCTTGCTTGCAAAAGTGATTTTTTAGTTGACATAGTATCGTGTAAATGTTAATATACAAGTATAAAAAGTATAAAAAGTAGGAATTGTATGAAAAGTATAAACAAAGACAAATGCTTGTGGACTGCAAAAGTCGGTGAAAAAGGACAAATAGTTATTCCAAAAGAGGCTAGAGATATGTTCAATATCCATACTGGGGATAGCCTTATCTTGTTTGGGGATATTAATAGAGGTATTGCTATAGCGAAATATGACGACTATGCAGATGCCGTTCAGCAGATTTTTAATGTTAGCGATGGGCAAAAATAATAGGGAGAGGAGATCGAAATGAGTGTAATTTTAGAGTATAAATCTATAAGCAAAAGTTTCGGCGAGAAACAAGTGCTAAAAGATATAAATTTACAGATAGAGTCTGGTAAAATAATTGGACTTTTGGGCAAGAACGGTAGCGGAAAGTCTACTTTGTTTAAACTGGCAAATGATCTGCTTACACCTACCAGTGGAGAGGTGTTGGTTGATGGTAAGCCTATATCTGCAGAAACAAAAAAATTGGTGTCATATTTACCAGAGAGAACATATTTGAATGCCAGTCTAAAGGTTAGTGATGCTATACATTTGTTTGAAACATTTTATGAAGATTTTGATAAAACTAAGGCAGAACAATTACTTATTGATCTAGATTTAGATAAGAATATGCGTCTTTCAAAAATGAGTAAGGGTATGAAAGAAAAGGTGCAATTAGTTTTGGTGATGAGTAGGAAGGCAAAGATATATATTTTAGACGAGCCTTTGGGTGGTGTTGATCCTGCTAGTAGAGATTATATATTGCAGACAATACTTAAGAACTTTGACAGAGAGTCAACACTATTTATATCTACACACTTAATAGCAGATATAGAGCAGATACTAGATGAGGTAGTATTTATTGATGATGGGCAAATTGTTTTAAAAGATAATGCAGACAAACTTCGTAAAGAAGAAAATGCAACAATAGACGAAATATTTAGGAGGAGATTCTATGTTAGGTAAATTATTAAAAAATGATTTAAAAAAGAACATGAAGTGGATGTGGATTCTCTTTGTTGGTACTATTGTTGTTGCTGGTATTACTAGAGGTTGCAAAGAGTTGGGAGAGAATATTGCTTTCTTTAAGATTATGGGAATATTCTTTGATTCAGTTTTTTATGCTTTGCTTGTAAATACAATTTTACACCCTTTCTTAAGAAACTTCCTTAATTTTTCTAAATCATTGTATGGTGATGAGTCGTATCTTACACACACATTACCTGTTACAAAAAATCAGATTTTCAATTCAAAGGTTTTAACAGCAATCATTGAGATTGTTTTAGGCTTTGTTAGTGTAGTATTATCTATTGCTATTATGTTTGGCTCTCCAGCATTTGTGCCTACAGTAAAAATGCTTTTGTCTATGTTGGTTGTGGGACAGGTGTCTGTGTTCTGGAGTTTGACTCTATTTGTTGTATTAGTAATAGTAGAATTTTTGATGTATATGTCTATTATATTCTTTGCAATAACTCTTGCATACAAGGAGAAAGAAAAGAGAGTTCTTAGAACATTTGTGATAACAGCAGTGTTAGCGTTTGCAGCTATTACTGTTTTGGGTGTTGCTATGATTGCAGTACTACTAATTAGCGGTGTTGATATTTCTAGTTCGACTCTTATACTATCCAGTTCTGCATTTGTGAGTGTTCTTATTACTGGTATAGTTATGTACATTGGCGTTTGTGTTGCTTGTTATTTCCTAGCTAAGAGAGAACTAAACAAAGGGGTTAATGTAGACTAAAAAATATTCCCGAGAGGTTTTATTTATATGAAAACTCCACCTAGACTGATGTAAGTTTGGGTGGGGTTTTTATTTTAGTTTGCTGATTTTGTTTGATTGTGATAAAATTTTAAAAAAAATTTGACCTAATGGAGATATTATGGCTAAAAAAATTATAAAGAGAGTGGTGATAGGTATTCTATGTGCAATACTTATTTTTGGTCTGGTAATTTTAGGGCAAATACTATATATCCTTAATTGCTCAAAGGCGATAGGTAGTAGACTATCCTTTAGTAGGGAAAATAATATTATCTCTGTTAAGGATAATGAAGATATTAGAATCTTGCAACTTAGTGATACCCAAATAACAGCGCTAGGCGATTCGCTAAAGGCTTTTGGTGTGATTAATAGAACTGTACAAAAGGCAAAGCCCGACTTAATCGTGCTTACTGGCGACAACCTTATGAACGATAGTACAAAGATGATGCTTAGACATTATGTGAGATTTTTTGACGCATATAAGATTCCTTGGGCACCTGTTATGGGGAATCATGATTACCAGACTAAAATGACAATGGAAGAGCAGTGTGAAATATATGAGAGTGGTAAATACTGCTTGTTTCAGAAGGGTACTGTTACAGATTCGTATGGCAACTATTATTACAATATATCCAGAAACGGTAACAATGTTTATTCTTTGATATTTATGGATGATGCTGTTGCACTTACTGATGAGCATATAGACTGGTATGCAGATACTATTAATAGTATTGCTAGTAGCAATGGTGAAGTATTGCCTAGTTGGACTTTCTTTCATATCCCACTAGTTGAGACATATTATGCTTATTATTACGCTGAGGATCATGGTCTTGAGATAGATGGCGAAAAGAGAGAGGGTATTGCCTTTCAGTGGGATGATGAGGGGTTATTTGATAAAGTAGAAGAGATGGGTAGTACAAAGGCACTCATATATGGTCACGACCACATAAACTCATTTATCTGTGATTACAAAGGTGTAAAAATGTGTTATGGTATCAAGACTGGTAGAACCTCATATTATGATGAGAATATACAGGGTGGAAACCTCTTTGTGCTTAAGTCAGATAGCACTTTTACAGTAGAGAGAATTTTTGTTTAGAGTAAATAAATACTAAGGAAGATTTATAGTATATGATAGATGTAAAAATAGCAGATGTCTGTGGATTGTGTGCTGGTTGTAAAAACGCCATTGCTACTACCGAAAAAGAACTAGCTAGTGGTAGCAGAGTAACAATCTTTAAGGAAATAGTACACAACAAAAATGTAAATAACTATTTACATTCTATAGGTGCAGGTTGTGTGGATAATATTACAGATTTGTCTAGTGACAATGTTATCATTATTAGAGCTCATGGAGAGCCTCCTGCAACTTATGAGTATTTGGAGAGCAATGGTATAGAGTATAGAGATTGTACTTGTCCAAATGTTAGCAAGATACACAGTCTAGTAAATAAATATTCTGAGCAGGGATATAGGGTAATTATTTTAGGTAAATACAAAAACACTCTCCATCCTGAGGTGTTTGGGACTATGGGATGGGCAGGTGTAGACCCTGTACTAATAGAGACTGCAGATGATGTGTCTAAACTAAAAGAGTTTCGTGATGAAAAGTTCTATTTGGTGTGTCAGACTACATTCAATATTCAGAAAGCAGAGTCTTTAATAGAAGAGGTTAAAAGAGTGTTGTATGACAATATGTGTGAACTTATTGTCAATAAGTCATTATGTATTGCACAAAAAACTATAAATGAGAGTTCTGTTCAGTTGGCGAAAGAATGTGATATTATGATAGTTGTTGGTGGTGCTAATTCCAGCAATTCTATAGAACTCTATAATAATGTAAATTCTATATGTCCAAGTGTTTTTATAGAGGATATTGCTAAGTATAGAGATGCTATTGCAGAGAAAGGTCTTGTAATAACTGCTAATACTAGAGTGGGTATTACAGCTGGTGCGTCTACTAGAAAAGAAGAGTTGTTAGAGTTAAAGGCTCTTATAGAAAAAGACTTTGGCTAAAATTATATTCTTTATTTCCTCTTGTAATTTGAGATTAAATTCAGAGGGTCATATAGTAGAAATACTATATGGCTTTTTTGTGGGAGTGTTGTTGTGTGGTAAGAGTGTTGTCTAGTGTATGTCAACAAAAAGAACTTACTGAAGTGGTAAGTTCTTGTTTTTAGTATGTTCTAATGTATTCCTCAAAAGGATTGTATGCCATCTCTGTCTCTAGGGAGTATTGTTCAAATCCATTTCTTTGAAATATTTTTTGACTAGCAGTATTTTTCTTGTGAATCTCAGTTGTTAGTGTTGATACTGGGTTTTCTGGTGAGAAGAAGTCTAGATTGTGGCTAATTGATGAGACTGCTCTGGTGCCTATGCCTTTACCCTGAGATTTTGGTACGACTACTAGATAATCTATATCTGAATTATTGTTTTTACGGGCTCTAGCGAGTATTTGTTTGGCTTTTTTGTAAGAAATGTAGCCTTTGATACCGTCTGCGCAAACCGATGGGTTGTCTTCGCAAAATCTAATATAGTTTCTGACTTCTTGTAGTTTAACTAATTCGTTATTTGGATTGATAATAGCAGTTGCTACTAATCGTCCGTCCTCAAAGGCATAACACGGATACTTTTTGTCCATTATTGCCCATAGCATAAAGTCGCCCAGTCCACTACAATTACCAGTAACGAATTTGGATATATTTCTTGATTTTGACTCGTTTAGCTCTTTTCTAAAATCTTCGAGTAGTGCAGTATCTTCGGGTATGTATACTGGTCCACCATGCTGTATACTCTCGATTTCTGGAACTAACCAAACCAGCCCTGCCTTTTTGTCTTCTAATTGTCTCATTATTCCCTAGTCCCCTAAAATATAGAAATATTTTAGCATCTGGGTATCTAAAAGTCAATAGTGGTTTTGTTTAAAAAAACTAGTCAAATATTGACTAGTCTATTTCTACTATGTATGTTCCAGGACCGTCTGCGAGCATTTCTATCTCCATGTATGTTCTGAATGCTCCAGATACGGTGTGAACTTGAGCATTTAGTTTATCGTAAACTTCCATGTATAGGGGTTCTGCTTTCTCTGGTCTTGCGGCTTTAAAGAAGTCTGGTCTATTTGTTCCTTTTAGATTGCCATAGAGGGTGAAGTTGCTAACTAACATAATCTCTCCACCTGCTGCGAAGATGTCTAGGTTTGTTTTGCCGTCCTCATCATCAAAGATTCTTAGCTTGAGTAGTTTCTGTGCCATCTTATCAGCAGTGGCAGATGTGTCTGTATCGTTGACCCCTAGTAGAATAAGTATACCTTCTTTTATCTCGCTATACTTCTCTCCATCACTATATAGGGTGGCTCTTTTTACTTTTTGTATAACTGCTTTCATCTGTATACACCTCATATTATTTTTCGTACTTAAGTATTATATGAAAATAGTATGCCTTAGTCAAATCTATTGTGGTGGTCGATTACTAATAAAAATGCCTTGTGGTTGTAGCCTTGTGTATGATAGAATATTATAGATATAATATTGAGGAGATGGTTTCAATGGAAAAAATGAAATTGTTAATAGATGTGGATGAAGTTATATGTCACCCGGGTCTTCTTCCTGCTATGAATAGATTTATGGGAACAAATTATAAGATTAATGACTTCACTACATATTACTTAGATGATATTTTGGGTGATGATGAGAACAAGCAAAGATTTTATGATACTCTTCAAGATATGGACTTGTATGAAGAGGTTGAGTTTATTCCTGATGCAGTAGAGACCATACGAGAACTAAATGATTATTTTGATATATATATTTGTTCTTCTTGTGCTATGTTTTGTTGTTTAGATAAGTCTGCTAGATTCTTTGCGGATAAGTATAATTTCTTGATTAAGAACTTTCCTTTCTTAAATCCTGAGAAGTTTATTCTAACTGGGGTAAAGAATATATTTAAGGCAGATATTCAGATAGATGACAAGGCTAGTCACTTGATGGGTGACATTAAACATAGACTCATGATGACTGCTTATCATAATAGGGAGATAACAGATGAGGAGCTTAATGATAAGAATATAAAGAGGGTAGATTCTTGGTCTGATATTAGAGAGTATTTGATGGGATTGTTAAATAAATAAGTAATATAAAAAATAAATATAGTGACAATAAATGTGTGTTTTTTGTCACTATATTTTTATTTTAAGACAAAAACAAGTGTGGTTTTGTTTGTGTGTGCAGTTATGGTAATATTAGTGTAGTTATGATATGTGGAAAGTTGTGAGCTTATTTGTTCATTGTTTTGGGCTATAATATGTTTGGTTTGTAAGGGGTGAAATGATGAGCTTTTGCTATTGATATTGAGGTTGGTTGTTTGGTTTTTACCTGTAAGATTATTTATAAAAATTATATTAAATTTTTAGGAAAAGATTGCGAAAAGGAGTCTTTGTTGATATAATGTGTGTATAAAAAATACAAAGGAGAAAGTATGAAAAAGTTTTTCGCAGATTTTAAGAAATTTATAAGCCGTGGAAATGTAATTGATATGGCTATAGGTGTTATCGTTGGTAATGCTTTCTCTGCTATTGTAAAAGCGTTTACCGACAAGATTATAATGCCACTAATTAATGCTCTACTATCTTTGGGTGGAGAGAATGGTTTAGAGAGTGCATATACATTCCTAAAGACTACTTATGCTTCCGATGGTACAGTAGACCTAGCAACTAGTATCTATATTGACTGGGGTGCATTCATTACTGCTATTCTAAATTTCTTTATTATTGCTATGACACTATTTGTAATTCTAAAGGTTGCAATGAAGAGTCGTGAATTTATTGACGGTGTTCAAGCAAAGGTTAAGAAAGGTAGACCTACTGCAGAGGAAAGAAAGGCTCTTGCAGAAAAAGGTATCAGTATTAGAGATAGAAAGGCATACAAAGAGGCTCTTAAGGAATATAGAGTAGAGGTTGCCAAAAAGAAAGCTGAGGCTGAGGCTAACAAGCCACTAATCGAAACAGATATAGATATCCTAAAAGATATTAGAGATATGTTAAAGGCTGATGCTCAAGCAAAGGCAGAGAAAGACGCTCCTAAAAAGTAAAATATTTTTAAAAAATAAAAACGCATCAAGATTTTTGTTGATGTGTTTTTTGGTTGATATATATTGAAAAGGTATATTTCTGTGGATAAAGCATGGCTTTTTAATAAATTAGTAGAATTTATTTGATTTTTTTTAACTTAAATGCTTTAATATAAGCAAAGGAGAAGTTTATGGAAAAATATATTATTATTGGACTTGCTGCTGTTGTTCTTATAATGCTTATTGTAATTATCTGCTTGTCAGTAAAGAATAAGAATCTTAAGTTCGGTGGTATCAAGGTTAAAAATGGTGTTAGATACACTAAAGACGAAATGATTGAGAAAAACAACGAGGTCAATGTTACATACAATGAGAAAGATATTGTATTAGAAGTTGGCAAAGAATATGTTGTTGGTGAGAACAAAATGTTACCTGGTACTTATACTGTTCTTGCTACAAACGATACTAACTTTAAGTTTAATCTAAGAGTTGGTGGTTTGGTTAGAGAGTATGAGCATGGTGAAAAGATTGTTTTATCAAAAGGTGATACAATCACAGCTGTTTCTCATTCTGTAATTCTAAGATAAGAGGTGAAAGTAATGAGTAAGAATTTTTTATTTAAATTATTATGTGGTTTAATTATACTAGCTGCTCCTGTTTTATGGTTATTATCTATGGTAATGCCTGAGACATTCGGTTGGTTCAATGCTAGTTATGCTGTTGCTATGGTTTCTTGTGGTATCGGTCTATTGTTACTTATTAGAGGCGTATTCAAGAAAGGTAATGTTATTTACAAAAAATCTAACATTTGGTTAGGTTTAGGATTAATCTTAGTAACTGTATTCAGTATCGCATCTGCTATTGCTATTCCAGATAACTGGATTGCTCCTATTGTATGTATTGTAGTATGCTTAGGATTTGTTCTAGGCATCGTTGCTACAGGTGGCAAAAGCTGGAATATTGGCGACAATGAGAAAGTAGGATACAAAAACTACTATGAGAGAAAAGCTGAGCAAGAGAAAGCAAAAAAAGAAAACGAAGAGAAATAGTGAAAAAGAACTAACATCATGTTAGTTCTTTTTTTTTTCGTCTTTATATATTTAGTGTTGTTGTTACCATGTAGTGGTCAGATAGTCCTCTAATAAGTCTCCCCTTGGTGTTTGACTTGTTTCTAAGTAGTATTTCATCAAAACTCATACCATCTACAGTTGTAATGGTATTTATTGTTCTATTATAGAATGTATTTAGTGTGGGCACTAGGTCCATAAAGTCTTCTGTATTGAAGTCGCCCATTACTGCATCTGGGTTTTCTTTTTTTAGAATGCTATCGAAGTGCTCAAAGACTAGCATATTATCTCTAGCAGTGGAACGAAATCTGCGAAATGGAAAATTGTGATGATTAAATACTTTGATTTTATTATTGTCTATTTCAACCTCACAAACCATATATCCTTTATCATAAGTGTAATATGTGTTGCCAGAAGATGTTGTAAAAGCAATTCTGGGGTTTGGAAATAATTGTTTTGTTAGTGTGTGTAGTGGATATTTAGACATGATAGCTATTCCTGCCTCGGTGTCTTTTACGATATTGCATGGACTTAGTTCAAAAGAATCGTAATATTTAAGGCTGGTGGCATTAGCTATTTGCTCTATATATTTTACATGAGGAGTTGTGATTACTTCTTGAAGGCATAGAATGTCTATGTTCTCGTTATTTATCGTGTTGATGAGTTCATATAGTAGTTTGTTGTCTACAGAATTGATTGCTTCTCTGTCTAGATATTCTTCGTCCTCATTTCCTATATAAAATCCACCACTGATATTGTAACTGGCTATTCGTATTTGTTTTGTCATATTTACCTCTTGTATGTGTTTAAATAGATTTATTATGGGTGTTTTGTGTTTATAAACAATCTTTCTCTGTGTTGTTTTCAAATCTATAACCAGCAAGGTTATTGATTCTTTATGTATTTTATTAGATAAACAAAACACACCTTTCGGCGTGTTTTGGTATAATTACATTATCTGATTATTGTATATCCGTTGTTGTCTTTTTTAACAAGTCCTTCTTCAATGAGTAAGTTCATGATTTTGAGAGCTTTTGGATAGCCGATAGAGAATTTGGCTTGTATTCTGCTTACTGATATATAATCAGCAGTTTTTAGATATGTTTTGATTTTCTTTATTAATTTCTCGTCTATTGTAGATTGCTCTAATTTGGGTTGTTCTGCTTGATGTTTTTGGGGTTCGGTTACTCCAGATTCTCTGAGAACGGTGTAAGTACCTTCTTTGGTTGATTTGACAAGGCCCTCTTTAAGTAATGTTTCCATGATTTTGTGTGCAGTAGGGTAGCCGATGCTCCATCTAGCTTGTACTCTAGATGCACTAATGGTGTCACTAGTCTTTATATACTCTTTGACCTCTGCTAGTACACTATCATAAGTAGGGTTTTTAGATTCTTGTGTTGTAGGTTGGAATGTTTTTTCTATCAAAATATATGTCTTTCTAAATCTACCAGTACATTTAATATATGTTTCTCTCTCTAACTGTTCTAGAACACTCTTTACTGTTTTTATGTCTGTTCTTAGCATTCTTTTTAGTTTGATTATGCTTACTTTTTTCATCTTCTTGATGTAGTCTTTTGCTGCATTTTTTAATGCTACAAATAGCTCTCCTTGTAGAGCGAAATAATTTACTTCGTTTTCTATTGTTCTCATATTAACTCCTATTCTATGTATCCCATTCCTTCATTTTGATAGTGTTTCATTGGCTCTGAGTAAACCCTATTCCCATCTTTATCTAAGCAGGATACTGTGATTTCTTGGCTATCTTTATCTTTAATGAAGTCTACTTTGCAGTCTTCAATTCTCTTTGGTAATTTTGTACTATAAAAATATGGTCTTAAGATAAATGTGATATCTGTTGATTCTGCTATGTCCATTATTTTTTCTATAATCTTAAGGTTTTTGGGCTCAGATACTTCTATGTTTGTTATAAATATATACTTAACCTTATTATTTATGAAGTTTTGTGTATAGTCTAAGATAGAATCTGTGTCATTGCCATATATTTTAAATTCGTAAAGTGGATATTGTATAATTTTTGCACTTGCTTGGAGATCAAATTCCTCTGTTTGTTCTAGAGTAATAGTGTTATTTTTCCAGCCCTCTTGAAATCTATACATGTCCTGAAATGTGTCACCGTAAGATGTGTGTATAACGGCACAAGGCACTTTGTTTTCAAGTAGGTTTTTTAGTAGTGTACGCTCGCAAAATCTCAATGCAAAACCAGAGTGTCCTGTTCCTTCTCTGCTTTTATTGAAAATAAAAACTTTTTGGTCTTGATTGATTATTTTATCTAATTTTTCTATATTAAAAAATATCTTTTTATCCATTAAGCCTCACTTTTACAACATTAAAATTTGTTTGTGTGTAGTATTGTATGGTCGAGATTTCAATGTGTTTTATGTTATTATTTAGTTTTAGTGTAGCACCTATATTGTGAATTTCAAAATGAATTGGCTCTCTTTTTTGTATGAGTTTCTTGAGAAAATGCTTGTCTTTTATTATTAAAATAATTAATTATATGTGTATAATATTTTACAATAAATAAACGAAAATTTTATACAAAATTTTGTTTTTTATGTTATACTTAGGAAAGGTTGGTGTATAATGGGATTTTTTTTCAATGGAGAAGATTTAGACAAGAAACAGCATATAAACCTATCAGAAAGTGCATGGTGTGTTATTGAACAGGATATAAAGAATTTTTATCTTGATGAAAAGGCTGAATCAAAATCTGGATTTTTAAATACTGTAATTGCTAATTTTTACGAATTAGCAGAGGCTTCTATTAGTCTTAGGTGCAAGAATAAGGAAGAAGAATTGCGCAGGCTCCTTTCTGGAGATAACAAAGGGTCTGATATGGATGAATCGTTATCTAGAGTGGTATCTAGTATATGTAAAGCATATATGGACGAATTAATTAATAAGACATATAGTTATCCTAAGGGGCATGGTGAGAAGTTTAGAATTAATCAAGGTAATGTAAATTTACTCAGAGATGATGTTCATGAAGAAAAATATTATGACGATAATGTTGGACAGTATCTAAAGGCTTTGTATGAGGAGTATTGTCTATTGCAAACTTTTGAAAGAGAGCGTGTTTTCTTTAAGAAAAACTTTGACGAGATAAACAAGGCCATAAGTGAGCAAAAGAAACTAAAGATTACCATTAAACAGAAACACAATCCTATTGCTAATACAACTTATAATAGAAAGTTTTATGTAACACCATATAAAATAGTTCAGGATACGACAAAATCATATAACTATTTAGTAGGACTAGCAGAAGAAATTTTGCCAGATAATACTCTTACTGAAAAGAAAATTTCAAGCTTTAGAATATCTAGAATAGACAAAGTTATGGTGTGTACTACCATGAGTGGGCGTTTGTCTCAAGAGAAGAAAGATTGTATAGAAAAAGAATTGCGAGAAAAGACCCCTCAGTTTATGGCTGGTGATTTGATTGATGTGAAAATTAGATTTACTAAGAAGGGATACGAAAATTATAATAGGCTACTTTACCTTAGACCTAATAATTATACTAAGGTAGATGGCGAAGACTTGACTTATGTATTTCATTGTACCGAAATGCAGTGTATGTCGTATTTCCTTAAGTTTGTTAGAGATGCAGAAATTCTTGAGCCTCTATATCTTAGGAATAAGTTTAAGGATAGATACAAAAATGCTCTGGAAGTATATGAAACTGAATAATAGAAACACTCAGGCTGTTTTGCCTGAGTGTTTTTTTATTGATATTAGATTTTGGTGAAAATTCATTAAAAACAAGTAGCGATTTGATGTCGGAAATAATACAAATGAGTCAAAAATGAAATATTGTAGGAACAAAAAATCTCAACAAAACGCTATTTTTGCCTTAAATAGGAACTTTAATGTGTGAAAAAGTGTAGCTATGTAGATTTTATTTTGTGTGTTATACTACCAATGACAAGATTAAAGATGGAGGTTGTGTCGTGTTTAAAATCATTAAAAAGATTTTGTCATTTGTGGCTACACTGGCTTTAGGATATGCAATATGCTATTTCGGTTGGCTACCAGACATTGTTAGTGTTATCAAGGGGATTTTTAATTAAGGAGAAAAAATTATGAGTCTGAAGACGAAGAAGATGAAGAGGAGGACATTGACTACAAGGCATTAGGTATAGAGACTTGTGACAATGGTGACTTTGATGAGGCTGTAGAAATGCTTTCTCAATGTGATGCTGACTCAGAAGTTAATTACTACTTAGGCCATATTTATGCTAATCAAGAGTATGAGGGCTTTGACCCTATGCTGGCACACGATTATTTTATGGACTCAGAGGAAGAGGCTCTTTTTGAGGAGGCTAATGAGTTAGGTAAGATTATTTATAGTAGTGATGATTATGATGAACCTAATGTGGCATTTGATTGCTTTATGAAATCTGCGTCAATGGGTAACGATAGAGCAATGTGTAATGTTGCTATGTGTTACTTAGATGGATACGGTGTTGAGCAAGACTTTGAGTCTGCTGCTAAATATTATAAACAGGCTGCAGATTTGGGTAATGTGAAAGCTATGTATAGATATGGCGATATGTGTTTAAATGCTGACTATGGTATGAGTAATGCAATAGAGGGTATAGACTATATCACTAGAGCTGCATACAAAGGATATGCTGATGCTCAATATTCATTAGGTACTTGTTATAATGAAGGCTATGCAGTGTCTGTAGACAAAGTGTCGGCCAGAATGTGGTTAGAGAGGGCTGTTCAAAATGGCTCTGAAGAGGCTCAAGACTATCTTGACAAAAACTTTTAATTACCATTTATAGCTTTATGTTTCATTGGTAATGTTGGTGCTTGGTATAATTCGAAAGTTAATGCAATATAAGTTTTTATTAACGCCAGATTTTTCATTATATGCAGATATGGATATATGGAAACAAATAGAAAATGTTATGTAGTAGATGACAGAAAAATAAAATATAATGGTCAAACCATGTATCTAACAGGACTTGCAAAACTTTTGTTGAACACAACAAAAGCAATCAACGGCATCCTCCATTTCCAATACAAAGGAAAACCATTAACAGAATACTATAATTTATATCAAAAGAAGCAGTAATACTACACTGCTTCTTATTTTTTTTGACAAATAGTTGAGTTTTTAATTTTAATGTGTTAATATGTAAATAAGTTAACTAACATATTTACGGAGAAAACAATGAAAAATAACGACTTTGGTAAATATTTAAATAAATGTAGAGGTAAGGTAAGTTTGCAACAACTTGCTGATTTTTGTGGTTGCTCTAAACCTTATTTGTGGGATATTGAGCAGGGTAACACAAAGCCACCTCAAAACTATAAGAGACTCAACGACATTGCAAATGGACTCAACCTTCATGGTAAAGCTAGAGATAAACTTTTTGATTTAGCTGCTAAAGCGGTGGAAGATATACCTCTAGATATTAAAGAGATTATAAACAGCAATCCGGAGTGGATACAAAAAATAAGAAATAGCAAGGAGAATATATATGAATAAAAAAGAGTTTTTTAAGCAAAGAATTGATAAGATAGCAAAAGAAAGTTTTAACAATGATCAAAAAGAAATCGCTAAAAAAATAATAGATCAAACAAATGATAATGATCTAGATGCTGTTTGGGGATTAATAAGCCAAAGAGTTAAAACAGGTTTTGTTTTTGATGAAGCTCCAGAAATTAATCATAATTGCGTTGCCTATATAAAAGAAAATGAAAAGTTCGGAGTAAATTTGGAAAACAAAAATGCTTTGGAACATGCTTTAATTATCGGAGAAAATTATGATGCTCTTAAAAATCTAGTTGCCATGTACACCGATAAACAAGGTAAAGGATTGGTAGATGTAGTTTATATTGATCCACCCTATAATACAGAAAAAACCAAACAAGAAGGTAACGATTATAAAGAAGAAATAGATTGCAAAAATAAGTTCATTTATCGTGATAAATATACTAGAGATGGGTGGCTTAATATGATGAATGAAAGATTAAAATTAGCAAAAAAGATTCTTTCAGACAAAGGTGTAATGTTTATATCAATAGACGATTGTGAGCAATCATATTTAAAGGTATTATTAGATAATATTTTTGGAGAAGAAAATTTTGTTGCAAATCTTCCCCGTCTAGTTAAAAAATCAGGAAAAACAACTGATACAATTGCAAAGAACCACGATTATTTACTTATTGTTGCAAAAAATAAAAATTTATTAAATTTTGCAGATAAAGAAAATGAACGCAATGAAAATGAGTTGTTTAAAGATCAATTCTATGAGGAGCGTGGAGCCTATAGATTAAATCAATGCTTAGATTATGATTCTTTATCTTATAGCAAATCAATGGATTACCCTTTAACTATTGACGGAGAAACTTTTTATCCTGGAGGGTCTAAAGAAGATTGGGAGAAAAGACAAAATGGACAAACAAAAAAATTTGATTGGACATGGAGATGGTCTCCAAAACTTGTGGAATGGGGTTTAAAAAACGGATTTATTGTTATAAAGAATGGCAAAAGAAAGAGAATTTATACAAAATCTTATACCAATGTAAAAATTATAGAAGATAAAAATGGCTATCGTCTTGAAAAATGTCATGATTTAAAATCATATAACACATTAGAGTTTGTTGATAACATATATTCAAATGATAATGCTAAAAAAGAACTTAGATCATTTAACATTTTAGAACAATTTGATTTTCCAAAACCATCAACTCTTATTAATACTTGTTTAAAAATATATAATAAAAG
Source organism: Clostridiales bacterium (assembly GCA_015055605.1). Classification (GTDB taxonomy): domain Bacteria; phylum Bacillota; class Clostridia; order Christensenellales; family UBA1242; genus UBA11490. Next base: position 716,391 of record SVHV01000001.1, on the reverse strand, counting down.
TGATGCAATAGTTTTAGATTTCTTTGCTGGTTCTGGAACAACAGGTCAAGCTGTTATGGAACTAAATGAAGAAGATGGAGGAAACAGAAAATTCATTTTAGTAACAAACAACGAAAACAATATTGCTAAAGACATCACAAGAGAAAGATTATATAGAATAATTAAAGGTGTAGGTTCTAAAGGAGAAGATTTTGAATGGACTTATTCAAAAGATAAAAAGAATCTAGACGGCAACTCATTAAGAGTTTTTGACATAGTTAAACAAGAATTAAATATTACAGAAATTGAAAAAGCTGAAAAAATAAAAGATGAAGTTGAATCAAACTTTGCAAAACTTAAACCTGATTATATAAAAAATAGCAACATGAATATCTATAATGTTTTGTCATCTTTAACTCCATATAAGGATAATGGTGAGGAATAATATGGAATTAACTAATTTACAAAAAAATACAGTTGATCAACTAGTTGCTCTATATAATCCAAATCAAAAAACTAAAGTTGATTTCAAAGCCCCTACAGGTAGTGGTAAAACTTTAATGGCAAGTGCTTTTATATCTGAAATTATGGCACAAAATCCTACTGATAAATTTGTTTTTGTAATAGCAACACCTTCTTCATCGGATCTGCCTTTCTCTTTTGAACAAAAAATATTACAATACAAACAAGATCTTCCGTTCTCTGAATTTTCAGTTGAATATATAAAAAGCCCTAGCGAAACAAATAAAAACGATGCTAAAACTGATGGAACAATAAGAATTATCCCAGAAGAAAATAAAGTTTATATCTTTGGCAAAAGCAGTTTTGGAAAAGATAGAATATTAACAACAAGGCATATAATAGATGACTTTGTTGATATGATTAAAAACAACGAATATAAATTAATATATATCAGAGATGAAGCGCATATTGGTGGGAAAATAAGCTCTGGAGAAGATGAGAAAACATTTGAAGACTTAATGCAAAACAATGCTGATATGGTGGTTAAGATGACTGCGACTCCTAACTATAAGGATACGACAATTAATAAAGTTGTTTTAACAGAAGAAGATTTAAATAATCCTACAAAAAATGATGGAAAGTTTCTACTTAAAACTCAAGCTCAAACATTGCTTAAAGACAGTATGACTGATGATGACATGTTGCTAGATGCTATAGAGAATTTTAAAAACATCAAGGAAGAATATAAGAAACTTGAAAATGATGGCGCCTACATTAGACCAGCAATGCTTATTCAAGTTAAAAACGACTCTAAAACGAATACTGAAGAAAGTATTGCATTTAATGAATCATTACAAAAAATCAAAAAAGAATTAACAAAAAACGGATTAAGTTGGGTTCAATATTTTGGTAGTAACGACAAAGATAGTTATACAATATACAAAGATCATTTCACATTGAGTGAAGTTACTGAAAACACTAGTGATATAGATGCTATTATTTTTAAAGTTGGTCCAGCCACAGGTTGGGATATTCCAAGAGCATGTATGTTATTACAATTAAGAAAGGTTTGCTCTGACGGATTAAATATTCAAACTATTGGAAGAATTAAGAGAAATTGTTATCCTAATCTTGCAAAGAATGAAATTACAGACAAATATTATATTTATTCTAACGCTCCTCAAGATAGAAACCTAACAATATTTAATGCAAAAGTAAAAGATAAATTCTTAAATGAAGAGTTTATGTCTATTGAAATTACAAAGGTTAAAGATTTTTCTAAAAAGGTTTCAGAACAAGGATTAAAGAATGATTTGTTAACATATTTAACAGATAATAAAAACAAAATTATTCAAACCATCAAAAACTACTTTGTGAAGGATTCATCTGGCTTATATTATAAAGATGTGCATAGTACAGTAACTGGTGGAGAATATATTTCAAAAATTTCAAATGTATTTCAATTCATTAAGCTATATCAAAAAGTAAAAACAAACAATGTAGATCTTTTTGAAAAATGTGAAAAAATCCTACAAAGCTTTTGGAAAGAAAATTTATCCAATATAGATATTTATGGTTATAAATGTACAAAAGAAATTTTCTATTTAACTATCACTCAACACTTTAAGAATGATATCGTAAACTTGATAAATAAAAACAAACTATTCAAGCCTAAATATAAAGTTGTATCGAGCCCTTATACACCTCAAGCTTATACTGAAATCTATACAAATGTTTCTCATGAAGAAAAAACAAGAATGCATTCATATTTATTTGATACAAAATTAAATGGTAAAGACAACTATCAACCTATTGGAGAAAATAATACAAGTCCAGAAGTTTATGTGTTTAATAAAATTAGCGATATTGACTATGATGAAGAATGTATTAAGGTTTGGGGCAAAAACTTTACAACAAGCAATGTTAACAGCGCATATATTGATAAGTATAACAACCTTAAACATAGTTTCTTTGACTTTATAATTAAATTTAACAATAATGCTTTCTTATATATTGAGGTTAAAGGAGAAAAAGATATCAACCCTGAAAAAACAAACATGTTAAAAGGTGCTTATAAAGAATATTTTGATAAACAAAATATTTCAATCTTTGACAAACCGGTTGTAATTTCAATTTTTAAAGTTAATACAACTAATGGTAATATTTCACATGAAAGTTTTTATGATAAGTCAGTATTTAATAAAGATTTGAATAGTTTATCTGTTGATGAATTAATCAAAGAAATTAGTACAGTTACAAATATGACTATATAAAAATTAGAACGGACTAATGCTCCGTTCTTTTTTTGCTATCGGCAATATTTTTTGCAATTCTGTATTATTCTATTATATATATAACAAAATAGTATACCGTCATTCTATCATATCCGTCATTAAATGACAGTAGTGACAGTGCATCTCGTGACTACATTGCACCAATACAAGGATAAAAAAGAAGTCAAAATACTAAATGATAAAGAAGCTAAGATACTAGCCAACTACTTACATACAGAACCAAAACTTAGGTGGAAGATAGCACTACTCACAGTGCTATTTATGGGATTAAGGCGTGGCGAACTTGCTGGACTAGAATGGAAAGATATAGACTACGAAAACAAGACAATGACAATAGTAAGATCAGTACAAGACATTATAGGCTTTGGCTTAATAACAAAAGAACCTAAAACTGAAAATTCCAAAAGGACAATATCTATGCCAGACAAACTGATTGAATACTTAAAAGAATATGAAGTGTGGTGGCTAAACCAAAAAAAATATCTTGGAGATAGGCTAGGCGATACTGATAGATTATTCTGCACAGAAGATGGCACAGATATATCTCCTGGGTTATTTAGAGTATGGCTACAAAAAACACTGGCAAAAGTTGACTTACCAAAAGTAACTCTCCACTCCCTAAGACATACAAACATAACCCTACAACTGGTAGCAGGAGTTGATATGAAAACAGTATCTGCCCGTGCAGGTCACTCAAAGGCATCAACCACAAGCGACTTCTACAGCCACTTTATAAAGAACTCAGATATCCACGCAAGTGAGATATTAAATAAAATATTTAAATAAACATAATATAAAAATATTGAAAATTTGTCAAAATTTGTTATAATTATGTCACAACAATTAACAAAATGTGAAAAAAGTATGTTATAATATAATAGATAGAAGGAGGAGTAAAAATGTACAAAGTAAAAGATATTGCAGAATGGTTTGTGCAAAGGGCTTCTGCCGATGTTAATAAAGGTGGAGATTATTTAACTCAATTAAAATTACAAAAATTATTATACTATGCTCAAGGCTTTTATATGGCTTTTAATAATGGTGAGAAATTGTTTAGAGAAAAGATTATCCATTTACCATATGGGCCAGTAGTTGAAGCGTTAATTCCAACATTAAAATCTTTTTCTAACAATCCTATTTATAGTTTAAATGTTAATATTCCTGAAATTAATGAACAAACTTTAGCGATTTTAAATATTGTATATAAAAATCTTGGTCAATATAGTGCTTATAAATTAGTTGAATTAACACACTCTGAAACTCCTTGGCAACACACTAAACAAGGAGAAGAAATAAGTCCTAAGGATATCTGCCAGTATATTAAAGATCACTATATAAAGAAATAATGGCTAAGAAGAAACATTCTCAAAACAAGCAATCATTTAATAAGATTGTGGCAGAACTAAAAATACCTAAAGACATAAAAGAAAACATTACTGTATCATCTGAAGAGATTGAAAGCCAAATAACTAGTATCCAAAATTATAATGAGCAAAATTTAGCATTAAGTTTTAAGTATTTAACAGAAAATAAAGAATATAATTTTCAAGCGTTTAAAAAAGATAAAACTAGATATGAGGCTTTTACAACAAGATTGAACAATGTATTAAAATTGATTTCAAATTATAAAGTAAAGCATTTATATAACGACCCATTTAAAGATAAATTTAGTTTTTCAAAATTATATCCTGGAACATATCAAAATTCAAATAAGCAATTTACTGGAACAGAACAAATAATAAGTGTCGAGTTTTCTAGTAAGAAGAATGAAAGAATAATTCTATATCATGAAGACAAAGAAGAAGATGGAAGAAATATTTTATATGTATTAGGATTTGATTTTAATCATAATATGTATCTGCACTAAAAAAGACGCTTAATAAGCCGTCTTTTTTCTTTGAAAATTGGTGCAACCGAGATGATTTAAACATCCGACCTATCGCTTAGGAGGCTTTACTGGACAAATAATTTTGAGTAAAAATCAAAAAAATTAAATCAATGTAAAACAACCTGAAATGCCGATTTTTAGCCACCTTTTGAGTGTATTCTACTCCAAATTTTCATAAAAGCGGGTATTCATCGAGGGTTTGAAGTAATTAAAATAAATCGTAGGAAATTCGTAGGAAAAATAGCGCTTTTTCAAGAAATTGCGTTTTTTGAGCGATTTTGGGCAAATTTTCAACAGGTAGCAAATGCCCTGAAATGCCCATAAAATCAGGGTTTTTGGCACTTTTGAAAATCAAAATTCGTAGGAAAATTCGTAGGAAGATTTGGCAAAATAAAGATAAATAAAGCGAAAATAAGTTGATAAATATTGTCATTAGATTGATTTTTTAATATTTGTGTGTTATACTACTTTTGCTTTTGTGAAAGTAGTATGTTCCCTTAGTTCAATGGATAGAACAAGGACCTCCTAAGTCCTAGATCTGGTTTCGACTACCGGAGGGAACACCAAGTGAAATTTTATTCATTAAAAAAGGATGGTTTTTAGCCATCCTTTTTCTATTTATAATTAGATAGAAATATTAAATTATAAAAATATTCTCAAAACAAATACAATAAATAAAAATATATGCTATAATGAAACCATACAAAGGAGAAATAATATTATGTTTAGCATTTCAATTGTAAATGGAAAAATTAGCGTAGAGTTTAATGAAAAACAAAAAAATGTTCGCAATAAAGGATGTTCATTATTAACATTCCCTAGCGACTATACAGTTATCGATCTTGAAACCACAGGTACAGACCCAAGATTTGATGACATTATTGAAATCGCTTGTATAAAGTATCGTGATAATAAAGAAGTAGATTGTTTTCAATCTTTAGTTAAACCAGATGGTGGAGCAAATATTCCAAGTTTTATTACTGAGTTGACTGGAATAACAAATGAGATGCTTTCAACAGCACCAAATCTTAATGAAATAGCAGATAAGGTTTGGGAGTTTATTAATGGCGAAATTATTGTTGGACATAATGTTAATTTTGATATTAACTTTTTATATGATTGGTTTTGGGCAAATAAAAACTTAGAGTTGTCTAATGACTATGTTGACACTCTTAGATTATCAAGGTGGATATTACCTGAAATGTCACACCATAGATTAGTAGATTTGTGTGAACACTATTCTATTGATACCACCCACCATAGAGCTGTTGATGATTGTAAATCTACGCAACTTGTTCTTCAAAAATTAAAAATAGATGCCGAAACAAATAATATCACTTTCTCTAAAAGTGGAAAAGGTAGCCAATTAGATCTTCGAGAAATTCGTGGAGATGAATCTTTATTTAAAGAAGACCATCCATTTTATAACAAAAACTGCGTATTTACAGGTGCGCTTGAAAGATTTACTAGAAAAGATGCTGCCCAACTTGTTTGTAATATTGGTGGAATTTGCGAAAATGGCGTTACTAAGAAAACAAATTTCTTAATTGTTGGAGATTTTGATTATTCAGCAAATATAAAAGATGGTAAAAGTTCAAAACTTAAAAAAGCTGAACAACTAATATTAGCAGGTCAAGATCTGCAAATTATATCAGAAAACACTTTCTACACTATGCTAGAAGATGCAATTTCAAACTCATAAATATTTAAAAATAAAGAGCATTTAGGAGAAAATTATGTATTACAATGTTAGAATGACTCCACCTACAAGAGTAGTTTCAATAGATACATATAAAAGAAGAATTAAAGAAATAGTATATGGGCAACTAAAAAACTTATTTAATCCAATGAAATTAAGGTCGTGGTATTTTTGGTTATTTGCAATATTCTTTATCCCATGTTCTTTAATATACTTATGTTGTTGTTTAGCAGAAATTGTGGTCGACACCATATTTTTGCCATTAGCACTAATACCTTATGTGAGATTCATATCTCTAACAGCGCAAGTAATTATATGGTCTTTAGGAATAGCAATTGGATGTTTTACTTGCACCGATTTAACATACTCAATAGACTCAACAAACTTAACAGCAAGCGAAAAACGAGTAGCTGAAAACTTTAGACGATCTCAAGAATTAAAGAATCAAGAAATCGAATACTTGATGCCAGATGATGAACAATAAAAACTCATTGCCTCTCTTTTTGAGATAAAAGAAGAAAGGAAACAAAAAACCTATCAGATTTCTGATAGGTTTTTTTAGTTTATGCAAAAGTTAATAAGTAATAGTTGTCTATTTTTTCTTTGGCTCTGGAAGTTCTTCATACATTTTATTAAAAAGAGTTGATAAAAATTCTTTACTATCAACATCATCAACTAATAACATCTCTTTTGCACCTTGATAAGGCAATTCATATCTTGCATTAGGCATAAGAGATATTGCTGATGGCGTTGGTTTTACCAATAATCTATCATCATATATGCCACCGACAATCTTGCCACAATAGTAAATTATAAATTCTCCCATCATAGCTTTATATTCTATTCCTTTTAATTCCGATAATTGTTCTAAAATAAAATTCAAATAACTTTTACTTGAAGCCATATTCATTTCCTTTTGTTTTCCATTTAAAGTATAACATATTAAATCTAATTTAATATCAATTTTTCAAATAATTTTCTAAAAAGTATTAAAAAACATACTTTTTATGATATAATGAACTTATGCAAAAGATTAAGGTTGTGAAAGTTGAGAATATAAACAATTTAGACTCAGAAATGTAAAAATAAACAAAGATAAAAATTCGTAGGAAATTCGTAGGAAAAATCACAAAAACTTGATAAAATGAGAAAAATAAAAAAGTGCTAAAAGCCCGATAAATACAGGGTTTTTGGCACTTTTAATATATATGAAAATAACTGAAATTCGCTGTCCCTTAGGAGGGGCTTGTTATATCCGTTTAACTATGGAGTCGTATTTGGTTGTGTTTTGTTGTTTTGGGGATTGTATTATATATTTGTATGTTATTTACCCTAAAAACAATCGTAGTATAGCATAATAATTAGCAAAAAGCAATTGATGGTTTGTAATTTTTTGAAAGATTGTTGTTTGGGAAAGTGGGTGTGAGTAGATTGAAAATATTGCTTTAATGCTTAATTTTAGTCGAAAATAATTGACTTAAGGACAGACCAAATATATAATATAAGAGATGAAAATGTCTGAGAAGATGTGTTCATCAAATTTTATAACTAAAAGAGGTTAACAATGAAAAATTACTTTGAGATTACAGATGTTATAGGAAGACAAATTCTAGACTCTAGAGGTAATCCTACAGTTGAGGTAGAGGTTGTTGTAGAAGACTCTATCGTTGGTAGAGCAGCAGTTCCTAGTGGTGCTTCTACTGGTTCGTTTGAGGCTGTAGAGCTTAGAGACGGGGATAAGGCTAATTACTTAGGCAAATCTGTAGAGAAAGCTGTTGAAGCTGTAAATACAGAGATTAAAGAGTTATTAGTAGGTATGAATGCTTTTAATCAAGTTGAGATTGATGAGGCTATGATTAAACTAGATGGTACTCACAACAAAGGTAGATTAGGTGCAAACGCTATTTTAGGTGCATCTTTAGCAGTTGCTAAAGCAGCAGCAAAGGCATCAGGTTTACCACTATACAACTATGTTGGTGGATGCAATGCAACTACTCTTCCTGTACCTATGATGAATATTCTTAACGGTGGTAAGCACGCTGACAACTCAGTAAACGTTCAAGAGTTTATGATTATGCCAGTTGGTGCTAAATCATTCAAAGAGGCTCTTAGATGGTGTGCAGAAGTATTCCATAACCTAAAGAGTGTTCTTAAAGCAAAAGGTTACTCTACAGCAGTTGGTGATGAGGGTGGTTTCGCTCCAAACCTAAAGAGTGATGAAGAGGCTCTACAAAGTATCGTAGAAGCTATCGAAAAAGCTGGTTACAAACCAGGTAAAGATTTCTGTATCGCTATTGATGCTGCTGCTACAGAGATGTACGAAGAGGCTAAGAAAATTGGTAAAGAAGGTTGTTACTATTTCTGGAAGACTGGTGAGCAATTCACTATGGAAGAAATGGTTAATTACTGGGATACAATGGCTACAAAATATCCTATCATCTCTCTTGAAGATGGTCTTGCAGAAGAGGACTGGGATGGTTGGAAAGTTTTGACTAAGAAATTAGGCGGAAAGATCCAGTTAGTAGGTGATGACCTATTCGTTACAAATACTGATAGACTAAAGAAAGGTATTGATTTAGGCGTTACAAACTCTATCCTTATTAAGCTTAACCAAATCGGTACACTTACTGAGACACTTAACGCTATCCAAATGGCTAATAGAGCTGGTTATACTGCAGTTGTATCTCACAGATCTGGTGAGACAGAGGATACTACTATTGCTGACCTATCTGTAGCATTGAATGCTGGTCAAATTAAGACTGGTGCTCCTTCTAGAACAGATAGAGTTGCTAAGTACAATCAATTACTTCGTATCGAAGAAGATTTAGATAGTGCTAGTAAATATTTAGGTAGAGAGACATTCTTTAATCTTAAATAATTGAAATTAAAGGTCCCACATTGTGGGATCTTTTTCTTTTTGTATACGAGGTATACTTGATTGACTTTTGGGTTATATTTTCCTAAAATTATTGTATATTAATTACTACAAGATTATTTAGGTGAGATATGTATAAAGGTGATAGTAAAAAAGGCGAAATAGAGATTGTCAAAGAAGTTAAGGTCTTTGAGAATAGATTTTGTGAGTTTTTTAATGATGATGTATTATTTCCTAGTGGAGCATCTGGTAATTTCTTAAGACTAGCCATGAAGGGTAAATATAGTGTTGCTGTTTTGCCTATTACCAAAGATGGAAAAATGCTATTTATTAAGACCTTTAGACATTCTGCTCGAGGTTGGGGATTTGAAGTACCTAAAGGCTATGGGACAGAGGGAGAGAAGCACGAAGATTGTGCAATGCGTGAGTTAAGAGAAGAAACTGGATATGTAGCAGGTAGGCTGATTGATTTGGGTATTTACCATGAATCTCCATCGACTCTAATGTATGGTTTGCATTGTTATATTGCACTTGATTGCGAAAAAATAGACAAAATGACATTGGAAGATTCTGAGGTTATAGATAGTTATATTGCTGTGTCTTCGTTAGAAGACTTGCCTCAGTCGGATTACAAAGATGCTATTACAGAATTGCTAGTTAGTAAGTATAAACAATTATAATGGGTGCAAATAATGGTAAATAAAAAATATGTTGCAATAAGGGTTCTAAATTTTATTGCGTCTAATAATAATAGAAAATTCTTTAGTTCAGAAGTTAATGGGTTTATGGGGCCTGTTCTTAATCCTGTGGGTAGGGCAATAGGTTTCGATAATCCAGATAGTCCATTTATGCGTAGTTTTATTGAAGCAGAGGTGTGGTATAGGACTAATAGCCTTATGTATTTAGGTGAGGGGGATATATTCAGTCTAACGCCTAATCCTAATGGTGTGTATATGCAGGATATGAATTGTGGCATTGATATAGAGTTTGTTAGTATTGAAAGGGATATTGTGAAATTTAGACTGCTATCTGCCAACGCAGAGGAGAGTTTGGAACTTTTCAAAATATATTCTGGTGGTATTGAAAATATGAATCGTAGGGATATTACTTCAGATACTTTTGAAATGGGGATAGAAGAGAATTTTAGGGTAAAGAAAATCATTGCTGATGGTAATGATGTAGAGTTAGACTTTTTTGTTAAGAGTATCTGTGTGGAGGTGGAATAATGTTAACTAGAAGGGTTGGACTCAATATTAGACATTATAAACGCACAAAGGTTGATAATAGATTTGGCGAGCAAGATTCATTAGAAGAAAAACTTGATTATTTCAAAGATTATATAATGGAAGATTCTGTGTTAGATTTTAGACTCGCTGAAGAGTCTAAAGACTGTGCTGAATATTGCATGATGCTAAAAGATATATGTGAGGATAGTGTAACTATTCATCTGTTCAATATTGATAATGGTTTTATTTCTATGGAATTAGATGATGAGAAGATAGAGTTTATTAATGTTGTTAAAATGAAAAAGAAAAGTGTTCTAAGACTAATATCTCAAAGGACAGATGTGTTTGAAAATCATATTGATATAACAGTCACCGATATACAGGAAGGTGAGGCTGTGATTAATAAATAATAAGAAGTCGGCTGTATAAATATGGTCGGCTTTTTATTATGCGATGGTTTTATGTTCTGTATTTTATTGTATACATATTGTCCTAAAATGCTTGTTTACTGTCATAAACTATATTGTAAATGACAATATCTATATAATTACATTTATACAACAAAAAAGACTAAGCACCAATAAGTGATTAGTCTTATGTGTAAATTTGTTAGTTATTACTTTTTATATCCTTTAAATGTTTAAAGTATAATATGTATTTTAGTGCACAATAATTTTTGTTCGGCAAGATTTCGTAGTATAGATTATCATGAGTAAATACTATACCGTGTCTACCATAGATTGCCATGTCTTGAATATCTACAGAAGAAAATTCTATAGTGCCACATTTTAGTTTTTCTGTATCGAAGGATAGTTCTCCTGAGGATAATAATTCTTTGGAGTGATTTCTTTCTATCTTATATATTGATGCCTCAGGTATTGTATAAGGTATTTGATTTTTTATGTCTTCACTAATTTGTTCTTCTTGCCATCTGGCTAATTTGTATACTGTGTCATAAGGTATGCCTTCTAGCATTCCATACTCATTATACTTAAATTCTTTATTACATTTTGAGCAGGTGACTGTGTTGTTTGTTGATTTAAGTGTATCGTGTGCTTTGCAATGTGGACAGATAAAGATTAGATTCTCTAGTTTCTCAGCTAGGTTTTTACCCTTGTATTTATGCATCTCTTTGCTTTGGGTTTCATAAGCATTTTCGTAGAGGTCGTTATTGATAATTTTGTATACCTCTTCTTCTGTCATCTGTGCTAGTTGTTCGGCAGTATATACATTAACTACGCTTCCAGATATTTTACCTTTTCTGGTTTTGCTACCTTCACTCCAGTTAGGGGATACGAAATATCCTCCGACTATCTTGTATGTTACTAGTCCACATTTTGCTGATTTTATCATTTTTGCAGTTGATGGGAGAATTGTTCCTGTTTCTCCATCCCATGTTCTTACACCTTCTGCAAATAGACAAACATTTTCGCCATGTTTAACTCTCCTGAGAACCTCCATAACGGTAGAAGATGCAACGGTGCCTTTGTATCTAATGATAGGGTTGAAAGCAAAGTCTAGTAACTTAAAAGTTTTGCCCCATCTAGTTAAGTGTTCACTCGCAACAAAGTACATTTGCTTCTTAAAACTAACGCTAACAAAAATCGGATCAAAATCAGTTGTGTGATTTGATAGTACAATGTAGTTTTTCGGTAAGTGTTTTGCTTTCTTGTACTTGTATCTAAATTTACACTTTAAAAATATTCCAACTAAAGGTCGTAGGAGTCTATAAAAAAACTTATGCCTAATGTGATGGGTTGTGTGTTTTTGTTTTTTCTTGTTATCTTGTTTTGACAATGCTGTACCCTCGAACAATATTATAAAAGAATTATATCATATTTATTATTTTTGAAAAATGAATATGACAGTTAATGTGAAAAAAATTGTTGATAAAGATTAACTTTATTTAAGTGAAATTGTGAAAGTCCACGAGACTCGGTATATATGTTGAGGGGTAGTTTGTTTGACTTAGTGGGTTTAATATGTCATAATAATCTTATGAATTTTATGTTATAAAGGAAATATAATGAATATTTGGTTGATGATACTTTTACAAATAGTTTTGATTTTTTTAAATGCTGTTTTTGCGTGTGCTGAGATTGCTGTTATTAGTGTCAATGATGCAAAGTTGGAGAGTCTTGCTGAAAAGGGAAACAAGAAAGCAAAGAAACTACAGAAGTTGAAAAAAGACCCAGCAAACTTTTTAGCAACTATACAAGTTGCTATTACATTATCTGGATTTTTAGGTAGTGCGTTTGCGGCAGATAATTTTTCAGAATTAATTGTTAACTGGCTAGTGGGTTTAGGTGTAACTATTCCTGCAGAAACATTAGATACAATTGCAGTTATATTTATAACTTTGGTGCTTTCTTATTTTACTTTGGTTTTTGGAGAATTGGTACCAAAGAGAATTGCAATGAGAAAGGCTGAGAAATTAGGACTAAATATGTCATCATCTATCTCTGTTATTGCTAAGATTTTTTATCCACTAGTGTTCTTATTAACTAAGTCTACTAATGGCGTTTTGAGATTGTTTGGTATTGACCCAAATCTAGTTGATGAGACTGTAAGTGAAGAAGATATTCGTTTAATGGTTGATGCGAGCAGTAAAAAGGGTGCTATTGATATTGAAGAAAAAAATCTTATTAAAAATGTATTTGAGTTTGATGATTTGTCGGTAGCAAATATACAGACACATAGGACGGATGTTAGTTTGTTGTGGTTAGAGGACTCACCAAAGGCGTGGGACAAAAAGATTAGAGAGGATAACCATCAGATATATCCGATATGTGGTGAGTCTTTGGATAAAATTGTTGGCGTTCTTCATGCTAAAGAGTATTTTATGTTGGGTACTACAGATAGAGAAGTTGTACTCAAAAAGGCAGTAAAGAAACCTTATTTTGTTTTAGAAACTATTAAGTTAGATGTTTTGTTTAGGAATATGAAAGAGAGCAAAAACTTCTTTGCTATAGTTATGGATGAATATGGTGGAATGACAGGAATCGTAACAATACATGATGTTGTTGAGGCTCTTATTGGAGATATTGAGGACACTATAGAAGATGATGACAATTTTCCTGATATAGAAGAAGTTGTTGTGGACGAAAAGAAGGCATATCGTATCAAAGGCTCAACTATTCTCAAAGATGTTGAGGAGAAACTTGGGTTAGATATTGGGGATTGCGATTGTGATACATTTAGTGGTTTTGTGTTTGGTCATTTGGGCACTATCCCTAATGATGGCTGTAAGATGGAGATAGAGATAGGTAAAATTATTGTCGCCATTGAAGAAATTGAAAACCATCAATTAAAAAAGGCTTTGGTTTATATCAAAGAAGATGGTGCTATTAATGATACAAACAAAGAAGAATAGTTGTACTATTCTTTTTTGTTAAATGATTTAGAAATGGGAGATAAAAAATGGCAAGTTTTAGTATACATTTAGCAGTTGGTAAGAGATATTTAGAAAATAATATTGATAGAGTGAAAGATGAAGATTTGTTCTATCAGGGAATTATAGCTCCTGACCTTACTAATGATAAAAAAATCACTCATTACTCCTTGCCTTATGGTGATGTTTGGCAGGACAATGTAATAGGTAAGGTATTTTTGCCTGACTATATTTTTAGTGGAAAATATGATGGCTCAGATTATGAACTAGGAGTATTTATCCATCTTGTGACTGACTATATTTTCTTTTGTTTTTTAATTGAAAGGAAATATATGGATAGTGTGTCATTTCTCACTTTTTGTAATGACCTATATTATAGCTATGATTGTTCTCAGAAGTTTTTGGATACTAAATATGCTATCGATTATTCAAATATCAGAGAAATTGTAGACAAGAATATTGCAGAAGGCATAAAAAATAAGCATGTTGACTTTGAGCATGTTGACCATAAGAATATTTTTACAAATGAACAATTATGTAATTTTGTTGAGTATGTATCGTCTATAGATATAGACAAATATATTTCAAAAATAAAGAAATACAAGACCAATGTTTTACCAGACGAAAAACTATCTTTTTAGATGGTTTTTCTTTCTTTTGGATAGTGACAAAGTTTGATATATGTATTATTAATAAATATAAATATATTCAATAGTTTAGTCTTTACTTTTAGAGATATTTGGTATATACTAATTTAACTTATGCGAGGTGTTACTAATGAGTGTAATTTATAGAAAATATAAAGAAAGACTAGTTGAAATTTCGGGCAAGAACAGGAGTTTGTATGCTAAGAAAATAGGTAAACAATATGCCTATGATATAGGTAAATTACTAAAGAAAGATGCTGAAAATACCGAGCTTTTCTTAGAATTCCTTATGAAAGGTAAGAGAACTGGTTTTACTTTGATTGATAGAGATACCAGAGATAGATTTTTCGACATGTTAAATTTGTCAGAGAAGATTGAGAAAAAATTTAAAGACAAGACAAAAATGACTGTTGCAGAGACTAGAAATGAAAACCTTAGAAGGGAAAGATTAAAAAGAGATGAGTTAAAGAAAGCGCATCTAGCACAGGTAAATCATTTAAGAATCCTAAAGAGGGAAGTTGACGAGTTTGCCAAAGAGACAGGAAGGTATGAGATGTTTGTTGGCTATCCATTCGTTCAGGGTGAGCTTAATAGAGAAACCATGATTAAAGCTCCATTACTTCTATTCCCTATGAATATTACTATCAAGGACGAGTTTACTGTAGAACTGGAACTAAAGAAAGACGAGCCTGTTCAACTCAACAAAGTATTTATTTTGGCTTATGCTAAACATCATAAACTAATAGTTGATGATTTGGTGCAAGAGTTTGATGGAGAGAATAAATTTAACTTTAAGTCTATTAGAGAGATTTTGGATTATCTAGCTAAGTTTGGGTTTAAACTTAAGTATACAGAGAGAGAAACTTTTGAGGAGTTTGAGGAGGGTGGAGACCCACATAGAGGAGATAAACTCACTATTAAAAACTATGCTGTTGTTGGTAGATTTCCTCTAGCAAATTCTATATACAATGACTATGTAGTGCTTGAGAAAGATAGGCTATCTACTCCAGCAATCGAGATGTTGCTTAGTAATAAAGAAATGCCTAAAACAAAGACGAAAAAGGCAGATGATTATCCTATCGCAGAGAGCGATTATGCTCAAATGAGGTCGCTAGAGCAAATCAATGACTTTGGTAATGTTGTAATATTTGGACCTCCGGGAACTGGTAAATCACAGTCTATTGTTAATATTATTTCTGACTCTGTGGCTAAAGGTAAAAAGGTTTTAGTGGTTAGTCAGAAAAAGGTTGCTATGGATGTGGTATACAATAGGTTGGGTACACTTGCTAATAGAACTATGTATATGACTGATGTAGAGAAGAGTTCTACTATGTTCTATGACAAAATTAAGAGAGTTCACAATGAAGTTATGTCTGGCTACTCAAATGATGCTATGGATAAGCATAATAAACTAAATGCCGAGATTGAGAGTGAGGTTGTACACCTAGAAGAACTAAATAACGCACTCTTTAATACATTGCCTTATGGAACATCTCTTCAGACTCTTTATGCTAGTAGCGTACCTGTGAAGAAGGGAACTGCAGACTTTAAAATATACAAGGCACTTCTTGCTAGTAGTGACATTATGTCATACAACTATTCTACTCTTAAGGATATTACAGAGAAAATTCATGAGAAAAAGAAAGACAAATTGTATTATAGATATGCAAAACTAAAGGCGAAGAATCTCTTTGTTCCATTCCTAAAGATGGATATAAATATTGAGGACCTTAATGCTCTAAAGGTGTATGTACAAAAACTATTAGATTCTACTCTTCAGCCATTCGACTTTAGTAGATACTCTCTACTAAAACCAGTGCTATTTATGTGTCTAAACAATTCTAATCTTGCTGAGAGGGATATAGATAGGGTTATCAAGATTATTGCTAAATCTGATATGGTAGATAGTGCTGATAATAGCAGAAAGGCTCTAGCAGATAGGTGTAAGGAACTTAGAAAACAATTTACTAGCCTTGAGGTGGAGACTCAGAAGTTTGTTTCAGAAGAAAAATTACTTAGAAAGGCTCTTACCAACGAAGGATATTCTCTAATTGTAGATAATATTTTGAGTGGTAGTAGGTCTTCTCTAAAACTTCTAAATGATGCACTAAAGAACTATACAACTATCAAGGATATGATGCAAAATCTTCAAGTTCTCAGTGATAAGGAAAGAATTGTGTTAGAGTTTGCTTATGCTTTGTCAAAGACAGAGGAAGACATTAGGAATATTGTGTCAAAATTGCTTCCTATTAGGAATTATCACGAGATAGTTAAGGCTGAGGAAAAAGAGGATAGAAAACTCTCATTTATTTTAGATTATGAAAACACAAAGAAGAGAATTCTTACTCTTAAGGCAGAGGTATTAGATGCTAATAGGGATATTGCTTATGTTGCATTTAATGACCAGTATAAGTCTTTCTATGAGAGCAGAAAAGATAGCAAAGATTATCTTTATGTAATCAACAAACAAGAGAATATGTGGAATATTCGTAAAACAATGGAGTATTTCTATGAATATCTACTTAGACTATTCCCATGTTGGATGATGAGTCCAGAAAATGTTAGTTCAGTGATTCCACTAAAAACAGAACTTTTCGACATTATCATCTTTGACGAGGCTTCACAGATATTTATTGAGAATTCTATCCCAACTATTTATAGAGGAAAGTCTGTAGCGATTGCAGGCGATAGAAAGCAATTAAAACCAACAACTACCTTTATGAAGAGATATATGGGTAACGAAAACTTTGATGACTTATCTTTAACCGAACAGGCAGCACTTGAGGTAGAGAGTCTACTTGACCTTGCTACTAGTAGATATACAAATGCAAATCTAACATATCACTATCGTAGCAGATACGAGGAACTTATTAATTTCTCAAACTATGCTTTTTATGATGAAAAATTAGATATTGCACCTAATATCTCAAAGAATGTTTATAAGCCTATTGAGAGAATTAAGGTAGATGGTGTATGGGTAGAGAGAAGAAATCATGAAGAGGCTGTTGAGGTCGTTAAGACTATTAAGAAAATCTTTAAAGAGAGAAAGAAAAACGAAACTATCGGAGTTATTACTTTCAATACCGAACAAGAGCATTACATTGCAGATATTATAGATGTAGAGTGTCAGAAAGACCCTGTGTTTAGAGAGGCATATCTTAAGGAAGTTGCTAGAAAAGAAAATGGTGAAGATACAGGATTATTTATCAAAAATATTGAGAATGTTCAGGGTGAAGAAAGAGATATAATCATTTTCTCTGTTGGCTATGCTAAGAATGAAAGAGGCAAGGTTGTTGCACTCTTTGGACCACTTAGTATGGAGGGAGGAGAAAATAGACTAAATGTTGCTATTACTAGAGCAAAAGAAAAGATTTATCTTATTACATCTATTGAACCAGAGGAACTAAGTGTAACATTCTCAAAGAATATAGGTCCAAAAGTGTTAAAGAAATACTTGCAATATGCTAGAGCAGTTAGCTTTGGTAACAAGTATGAACAACAAATCATACTTGAGAGCTTAAGGAAAAAGACTGTAATCGAAGAGAATGCAACAATGGGCTTAGAACAAGAAATCAAAGAAGCACTTGAGAAAAAGAAATACATTGTTGATACTAATATAGGTAGTTCTAAGTATAAGATAAATTTAGCAATATACAATAAAAAATTAGACCGATATGTATTAGGTATTGAGATAGATTCAAATGCTTACCATTCTTCAGAGAGTATGCTTGAGAGAGATGTTTATAGGACTAACTTCTTAACCTCTCGTGGTTGGAATATGATGAGGTTGTGGAGTAGAGACTGGTGGACAGATAAGGGTAAAACTTTAGAATTAATCGAGAGTAAAATTGAGAAGGCGACTCAAAAGATTATTAGTGAGGGAGTGCCTAAGAAAAAGAGAATTAAAAAAGAGTCTGCTGGTGTAGAAAACAAGGCTTTGGCAGGTGGACTTTTTGATAGGGCTCAGAAAGAAACTCAGGTAATTAGTACAAGGCTTAATAAAAAAGTTTTAGCAAGACTAGAACAAGATAAAGCAAATGAAGTTGAGAATGCAGAAAAGATTAAAAAAATCAATGAGAATGCAGATTACAACTTGGTTCTCGAACCTATCTTAACTGCTAAAGAAATGAAAGAAGAACTAAAGAAGTCTAAACCAAAGGGTACTAAAACCAAGAAAACTACTACAAAAAAAGTTGAAGTAGAAGATGTTAATAATTAAAAAAAGAAGACACAATCCAGTGTCTTCTTTTTTAGTTGTTTAAATAATTTTTTAGTGAAGTTTGTGGCTTTGGGATGGGGTTTCTTTTGTGGTTTGTGGTATTGTGTAGGGTTATGATTTTATCATAATTTTCACCCTTTTCGCCTGTTCTAATTAGGTTGTCTAGTTCGTTATAGGTAAAACCTAATTTTTCTTCATCACTTTTGCCCGACAGTCCGTCACTCGATGTTTTGATTACCAGTTCTTTTGGTAGACCTAAGGCTAGTCCTATTTCACACACCTCGCTTTTGGTGTAATTTGCTATAGGTGCTATATCTCCGGCACTATCTCCCCATTTGGTGGAGTATCCTACCATTATTTCGCTTAGGTTTGATGTGTTGGCAACTAGATAATTTAGACTTCCTGCTATGGCGTAAAGTATAGTCATTCTTATTCTAGGTGGGGTGTTTATGGTAGTAATAGAATTAAGACTTGTGTTTTTGCTAATTAGGGCAAACTGAGTTTCTTCTATGATGTTTTTATATGTTGTAGAAATATCTATGATTTGATAGTCTATGCGCAATAATTTACAACTATCTATAGCATCTGTTATGTCTGTCATTTCTCCATTAGGCATGATTACGCCTAAGACATTGTCTTTGCCGAGAGCGTCTGCACATAGTTTTGCAACGACTAGACTATCCTTGCCTCCACTCATTCCTATTGCTATACCTTTTGCTTTGCAGTTAGTAACATAGTTTTTTATCCATTCTATAATTTTCTTTGATTCATTAATCATTTTGGTTAAATCTCACAATAATTTAATATTTGTTTTATAGTCTTTGAAATTTGTTTGCTATAGTTTTTGCATTTGCTATAATGATATAATACCATACCTAATCACAATAATTTCTAGTATTTATTTTAGCAAATAATAATATAATTTGTCAAAGTTCTAGTGTAATAAGGTAAATGGTTGGGAATTGTGTATTTTTTATTTGAGGGGTGGTTTTTTGAAAAAATTAGTATCTATAAAGAAACAAACAGACAATAAATATCTAAATTTGTTTGAGGCTACTTATGTTGATGAGGCTAGTGAATATAAATACTTTATTGCATCAAGACGAAAAGAGGGCGAACTTACATGCGAGGGTTCTGAAAAAATTGATGCTGTAAGAGCCGTGCCATACTTTTATCGTGATGGTAAGTGCTATGTTGTGCTTATTAAGGAATTTAGATATCCTGTAGGCGACTATATTTATGCCACAATGGCTGGTCTTATTGATGATGGGGAAACTCCAGAAGAGGCTGTGGTAAGAGAACTAAAAGAGGAAACTGGTGCTACTGCTATTAAGGTAGAGAGGACTAGTGGTGCTAGTTTTGCTTCTGCAGGTATGTCAGACGAGAGGCTTGTGTGTTTTGAAATCGAGATTGAGATGGGGGATGCTCAAGATTTGGGTGATGGCGAAGAAATAGAAACAGTAGTGGTTTCGTTAGATGATTTAGATGAGTTTTTAGCAAGTCATCAATTTGGACTACAATCAGAACTTCAACTCCAGAGTTTTATGTATAAGAAAAGATATGAAGAGATGAAAAATAAAGGGGTTAAGTAGGGATATGAGAATAGGGGCATTTTCTGGAAAATTTTATCCTCCACATATAGGTCATTTGTCGGTGATAGATAAACTAATAGATAGTTTTGATGAGATATGGATAATTATTTCGTATAATCCTATTAGGAATATGCAGATAAGAGAGTCTACAGGCTTTGAGACTCTTGCTCCTGATATTATTAAGGGTTGGTTTGAAAAACACTATGAATCAAATCCTAGAGTAAAAGTTGCTATCTTTGACGAGAGTGGTTATAGACCATATCCAGAAGATGGAGCACATTGGGCTGAGGAGTTTAGAAAACAGTTTCCAACAATCAATGCGAAGATTGCAGATGAGAGTTATAGGGATTATAATGCGGAGTATTTCCCCGACTATGAGTTTGTGCCTATTGATAGAGACGAGGTATGTATACACTCTACTATGATTAGGAATAATACAATAGGTCTTTTAGATAAGATTATTCCAGAGGCTAGAGAGTATTTTAGTCATATATAATTAGTATATTACAAAATAAAAAAACTGCTTAAATTTATAAGCAGTTTTTTTTATTTTGTTTACTCACCGTCTTTGTGTCCGTTGATGATTAATTTGTGTAAAGCTCTTGTCTTTGCTACATATAGAAGTTTTAGGTCTATACTACTGTCTGTGTAAGAATTATGATTGTATATGATAACTGAGTCAAACTCTAGACCTTTTGCTGTTTGCACTGTAAGTAGGCTTTTCTTTATTTCTGAATATGTTGTATTGTTTTCGTCCAATACCACTATTTCAAGACTCTCTAGTGCTTTTTCTGCTTCTTTCAATTCTTCATTGTCTTTACATATAATGGCAGTATTATTATACTCTTTTGACAATATGTCTAGTTGTTTTGACACTAAATCGACACTAGTGTTTTTGTAATAATCTACCTTTTCACCATGTCTGAGTACATTATTTGCAGGTGGTAGGCCTAGTTTTTTAAGTGTGATATATGCCTCGTCCATGATTTCAATGCTAGTACGATAACTTCTATTTAAATATAGTAATTCACATTCATTTATAATGTCTTGTATATCTTCCCACTTGTCTATTGACTGGTATGAGTATATACCTTGAGCTATATCTCCGAATATCATAAAGGTTGACATTTTAAATAGATTCTTAAGTCCCATAAACATTATGCTAGGTAGGTCCTGTGCCTCGTCTATGAGAACTGCTTTGATTTTAGCGTAATAAGGAATCTCACTAAACTTTGAGAATAGGTATAGTAGTACACCCATATCGTCATAGGCTAGTTCTTTTTGTTTTAATCTATTGAGAGTTTCTCTCTGTAGTATTTTGATATCTGAATAATCTGTATATTTGTGTATATCGGTAATCATCTGTTTGTAAATCTTGAAGATGTCGATGTTTAGATTAATTGCTTTTTTTACATATCCGTAGTTGCTAGACTCAAGCACTCTTTTGATTGCAAACTTTTTGTTTAGTGGCATATCTAGAGCGTCTAGTGTTGCGTGAGCTTGTTTTCTCGCCTTGCTATCAAGTGCAAGAGATAGTCCTAACTTTTTATATCCGTTATTTGCAATGGTTTCTACTGTAGCATTCTCATAACTGTTAAAGAATGAACACACTGTATCTTTGTCTAAGACCTCAACTCCGTTTACTATAAGTGGTTTACTAAAGATTTCTTTTTTGTAGTCTTCTAACCACTTGTCTATTATTTTTGCAAACGCTCTTGAACTTTTGAATTTTAGATACTCATGGTTAATGTTTTTGCTCTTTAGATATTCGTACTGAGAGTGTTTATTTAAAATCTTGTATTCTGTACCTAATGCATATTCAAACATTTTGTTGAGGCTAAAGCTATTTGCCTTGTCTGCTTCGAGGTCAACCAGAATGCTAGAGATGTAGTTCATAAATATTTCGTTAGGGGATATTATGAGGTACTCTTCTGGTTTGACTTGTTTTTTGTAATTATACATTAGATATGAGAGTCTATGTAGAGCAACTGTTGTTTTACCAGAACCAGCCACACCTTGAACTATTGCATTTCTAAATATAGGTAGTCTGATTATTTTATTTTGTTCTTCTTGAATGGTAGACACTATACTTTTTAGTCGGTTGTTTGCAGATTGTGTTAGATATGGTGTTAGAAATTCGTCATTACTTACTTTGTCTTCAAAGTCGTATATTGATTTTACCTCACCCTCTTTGATTGTGACCTGTCTTTTTAGTTTTAGGTCTACCTGATATTGTTTGCCTAGTGCTTCATATTCGGTATTTCCTAATTTGCCGTTATAATATAGGTCTGAAATAGGTGCTCTCCAGTCAACTATTTTTTCGTCTGACTTGTTTTTGATTTCGCCTATACTTAGTCTGCCTATATATCCCTGAAATTCTTGTCCGTCACTTAGGTCGCTAAATACTAACTTTGCAAAGTATGGGTTGTCTTTGTGTTTTTGAAGTATTAACATTTTGTCATCAATGTCGTTAAGAATGTTTTCCCTCTCGATATTGAAACCGTTTTCTGTTTCAATTGGCATCTTGAGTGCCCATTCTCTATCTTGCATTAGTTCTTTTTGGTAAGCTTTTACCATTCCCATTAGAACCTCATACTTTTTCTTTTCATACTCTAAACTCATAATTTCCTCCTCCATTATTGTATTTATTTTAGTTAAAAAAGGCAACAAAAAGGCTGGTCTAAATTATAAACCAGCCTGTAAATCTAAATATTCTACACTCTTAGTAGCAATAGAAACTTCTTTTGCTACTGTAATTTTTTTCTTATTAAAATTAGGGTGTATTTTAAATTTCATATTCCCTCTTTAACGAAAAATTATAAAAATAGTATAACATTAAAATATGTCTTTGTAAAGTGATTTGTAATAAAAATATATTTTTCTTTGGTATTTTGAGTAAAACCACATATTATATGTGTAATATATTATTCAAAAAATACAAAGAGTAATAAATCATTACTCCAAAAATAAATTATATGATATAATGAATAGGTAAATTTTAGGAGATGAATTATGGCAGATAAAGAGATTGAAGTAAAATTTAAGATAGAAGAAAAAACAAAACAAGAACTTATGGCGTTTCTTAGTCGTGTTGCAACTAAGACAGTGAGTAGTCACCAAATCGACACATATTATGTGCCATCATTTAAAAATTTTGAAGTAGATGGTCAGACTAGAGAGTGTGTTAGAATCAGAGAAGAGGGTGAGAAATGTGTTCTTTGTTATAAAAAGATACATTATGAGGCAGAACCTATCTACTGTGATGAGTATGAAACAGAGATTTCTTCTAAAGACCAGACAGAGAAAATACTATTTGCTTTAGGCTTCTCTGTTCAAATGATTATTGATAAACAGAGGGAGTCTTACTATCATTCAGAGTTGGAATTTGACTTTGACTCTATCAAGGGTTTAGGCGAATTTATGGAAGTAGAAGTAAAAGGCGAAGATGCATCTTTAGACAAAATTTTCTCATTTGTAGAGAGTTATGGTCTTACAAAAGAAGATGTTACCTATGATGGTGTCCAAATGCTTATGAAAGAGGCTATGCAGAGGAAACAATATAATGGTGATTAAAGATAATGATATCTTTGAGGGAGAGCGACTATATCTAAAGATTCCTAGCCTTGCTGACGAAACAGCAGTTATGGATTTTAGACAAGAGTTTATAGATAATAATAGTCATTTTGCCGGAGTAAATAGTTTAGGTGATTATGATAGTTATGAGGAATGGCTCGAATATATTGAAAAAAACTCTAACGAAGAAACATTACTTCCTAATAGATGTTTAGATACTCAGTTTTTAACTTTCGACAAGTCTACTAATAGATTAGTGGGAATGATAGATATTAGGCATTATCTCAATGAATATCTTGCTAAATATGCAGGGCATATTGGCGATTGTATTAGGCCTAGTGAGAGGTGTAAGGGATATGCTAGTGAGCAGATAGGTATTGCACTCAAAATATGTAAACTTCTCGGCATTGACAGGGTTCTTATTACTTGTGATGACGATAATATACCATCAGCAAAGAGTATTGAGAAGAATGGTGGTGTATTTGAAAACACTGTTCAGAAAGAAGAGAGAGTTCTTAGAAGATACTGGATTGAAACTAAAGATTTAGATACTTCTACTTTTAGAAAAACTATATAAAAAATATAAACTATTTCTATGTCAAAAATCTGGACAGAAATAGTTTTTTTTAGGTCATATTTATCCTAAGTAATTACCCCATAAAGAACGAAAAATACTCTTTAAAAAAACACTGAAAAATATCAAAATTTTATTATTGAATATTCTCTATATATAGAGGAAATATCAAATTTTTTAAAATTAGAAAATTTTATTTAAAAAAGGTGTTGACATTGAATAATTATATTGTTAATATAAAAGCAGAAAAGAGATGGGCAGAAAATAAACATTTCTTTTTTTATTTAAGCAAAAATGGGAGAGACAAAATATAATATTGAAGGAGGGATTTTACAATGTATGAAGAACTACTAGAAATGATTGAAAATAAAAAATACAAATCTGTAAAAGAAAGCTTACTAGAGATGCATGTACAAGATATAGCAGACTTGTTAGAGCAGATAGAATCCCCGAGTGATATTATTAAAGTTTTTAGACTACTTCCTAAAGATATAGGTGCAGAAGTATTTAGTTATATTGAGAGCGATATTCAAGAAAAACTAGTAACAGCTCTATCAGATAAAGAGATTTCTTATATTATTGAAGAAATGTATATTGATGATGCTGTTGACTTTATGGAAGAGATGCCTGGTAATGTTGTAGAGAGGGTTTTAAGAGCATCTAATAAAGAGACTAGGTTAATGATTAATAAGTATTTGGGATATCAAGAGGATACTGCAGGGTCAATAATGACACCAGAGTTTATCGACCTTAAGGAAAATACCACAGTTTCTACTTGTCTAAAGAGAATTAAAAGATTAGGTGAAAATGTAGAAACAATAAATGTAATGTATATTACCGATCAGGCTAGGGTTCTAAAGGGTGTTGTTACTATTAGAGATATACTTCTAGCAGAAGAAGATGCTAAGATAGGTGATATTATGGATGATAATGTTATCTATGCAGAGACATCAACCGACCAGGAAGAGATTGCTAGAATATTCAAACAATACGACTTTATCGCTTTACCTATCGTTGATAAAGAAAAGAGACTAGTGGGTATCGTTACAGTTGATGATATCGTGAATGTTATTGAAGAAGAGGCTACAGAAGATATCGCATTAATGGCCGGTGCTACTCCTAGTGAAAAGCCTTATCTAAAGACTAGTTCATTTAGATTGTGGATTAATAGAATACCATGGTTAATTTTCTTGCTACTATCTGCAACTTTTACAGGACTTATTATCAGCAAGAATGAATCGGTTCTATCAACTGGTATATATGGAATACTTCTTACTGCATGTATGCCTATGATAATGGGCACAGGTGGTAATGCTGGTGGTCAAGCATCTGCTACTATCATAAGAGGTATTGCCTTAAACGAAATAGAGTTCAAAGATAGCCTGAAAGTAATGTGGAAAGAATTGAAGGTGAGTCTTCTTATTGGTGTTTCTCTATCTGTATTATGTTTTGGAAAAATCATGTTACTAGATGGATTGCTCTTTAAAACAGAAGGTGTAACTGCCGTTTCTTCACTAGTTATATCTATCTCAATGCTTGTTACAATTGTTATATCTAAGTTAGTTGGTTGTATGTTGCCACTGCTTGCAAAAAAGTGCCATCTCGACCCAGCAGTAGTTGCCAATCCATTTATTACAACAATAATTGATATTTTGTCCCTTTTGATTTATTGCAATCTAGCAATAGCATTCTTATTTTAAAAAAAGAAAAACTAGTAATTTATCGCTATATTTAGCAATATTTTACTAGTTTTTTGTTTGCATTATGCTACTAGTGGAATAACAATTCCTGACAATACAACAAGAAGGCAGATGATATAGAGTAGTCTCCATACTAGTTCTTTGGTTGATGCATATCTCCATGCTAAAACAGCTACAATACAAATCATAACTGCAGTTGCTAGTCCTTGTAGTGCAGAGATTACTTTTAATTGTACATTACATAGTGCTAGAACTGTTGATAGTGCATATAGGAATGCGACTGCAAATATTGTGTACATAGAGAGTTTGTTAATGCCCCATGTAAATATACTATTTGAACCTGCATTGCTTCTGGTAGTTGTCTTAGTTGTTGTTTTCGTAGCGGGTTTTTTAGTTTCTGTTTTAGTTGTTTTAGTAGTATTTGTTGCCATAAGTTTTCTCCTTTTTTTAAAATAAAATAGACATAATGCTATTGTATTTTTCTTTATATAATTCTTGAGTTTCTTTACTCATTTTCGCATAGCTTTTTTTGATTTTGTTTTTAACAAAGTTGTTGCAGTCCATGATTTCTTCGCCTAAATATGCCCTCCAGCATATTAATTCTACAACATTATCTAAATGACTAATAGCATCTGCATCTGCAACACATATTTCTTCGATAGAAAATTTCTCTTTTACAACAGATGCTCTGTGATTGATGATACATGTTTTCACTCTATCAATAAAGTCTTGTGGATATCCGTCTGATTTCAGTATTCCCTCAGCAAGTTCTGCACCCATTATATGATGGTTGTCTCTATTAGCAAAGTCTAACAGGTCTGCGTAGTCGTGGAATATTGCAGACACTTCTACAATATCTTTGTCTGCGCCGTATTTGTCTGCGAGCATCAAACTGGCTTTAATTACTGGTTGTATATGATGTTCCCATGTTTGACCGACTTTACAGTTTTGTGACATATCAAATCTTTCAGCTTGTTTTTTGATTAAATCATAATATTTTTTATATTTCATAGTTTTTCGCTTTTTTTGTTTTCTAGTCTAGGGTTTTGTATAGTTCGACATATTTGTTGCCACCATACCATTCTGATATTTTTTCTTCACTGAAAGTGTAGCCTAATTTTTTGTATAGGGAGAGGGCTGGTTTTGCCTCACACCATGCTACCATTTCGGCTTTTTTATAACCTAATTTTTTGGCTAAACTCTCTATTTTTTCAAATAATATCTTAGCATAACCATTACCTCTGTGTTCACTATGGACAAAGACTCTTACTATCTCACAAGTGTCTTTGGAAATTGCTTTTAGACCTATCGAGCCTACTGGTTTTTTGTTAATATACAAAATAAGGCCTGTGATACTATCGAGATTGTCTGTGAGAATATAGTCTTCGTTTTCTTTAAGTACGGGTAGGAGGTTGTATTGAAATTCCTCTAGGGCTCTACATAGTGATTCAAAGTCTTTGTGTGAGCCATTTACTTGTATGATATCCATTTTGTTTTTAGTAGACTCCCTATAAAATTTTGGAGCTGATGGTGGGAATCGGACCCACGACCGACGCATTACGAGTGCGTTGCTCTACCACTGAGCCACATCAGCATCTATACTTTCATTTTAACACATATTTATTTATTGCAAAAGTAAATGTTGGTAATTTGTGGCGTGATGGGCATTTGTTTGTGCTCTTTTTTTATTTTGATTATAGACATAATATGTTTTTGTTTGACTAAGTCTGACATATTTACTAAAATATAGTATATATTTTAAGTTATACTATCTTAAGCGATTAAAGTTTTTTAATCTACAGATACTATAGATAGGTAGGTATTATGAAAGGTCTATGGAAAAAAATTTTTGTTGGAACACTACTGACTACTGCTGTAGCCGGTTTTTCTGGCTGTAGTTGTTCTAAGAATCGAGATAATAATATTTCGGTGGATTTAGATGGTGACGGTGTTATTTCTGAATGGGAAACTGTGTTTGGCTCTGCTGAAACCTCTGATAGAATTGTGAATAAGGTAACTGTTGTCAATATATCTAGTCTTGCTGAACTCAAAGCAATCAATGGTAAGGCTACAGATACAGCCTATGTTCTTACTAAGAATATAGACTGTGGTGGTGAGACTCTTGCTATTAATATCGGTGCTAGTAACTACCTATATGGTAATAATAAAATCATTAGAAACTTTAAGTTGGGTGAGGCAAAGATAGAAGATGCTGCAGACTCAACAGCTATAGACAATGGTCTAAAAGAGTATCTAAACTCTCCAGCACAAGTGTCTGTAAATTGTTTTTTATACAATGCAGGTGCAATATATGACCTTAGGTTATTTATGGGAAATCAGACATTCAATCCAGAGAATGACTGTACTTCTTTTGATGCTTCAGCCATTAATAGTGTAAAGTTTATTGATAATGTTATTATCAAGGGTGCTATTAATGTTAAGCCAAAAGAAGATGATGCTGTTAAGAAATTTAATCTTGCTCTAGGCGTTGTAGACCATAGTGGTGAGCATGTAGAGATTACTAATATCGAGGTTCAGGGTAAGGTTTCTTATGAGGATAGTAGACCTGGTAGACTAAATTCTGATGGACTTCAAATTTCTGCGATTATTCCTGAGGTAACATCAGGCTCTACAGTATATAATGCAAATGCTAAAGCAAATATTTCTGTTAATTCTAATGCAAAAATGACAGTTGGTTTGATTGCTGCTACCAACTTTGGATTTATTTCAACCTCTAATGGTTTAGGTGATATTAAAACTGTTTACACAGATTCATCTAGTCTAGTTGTTGGTGGTATTGTTGGACACAATGAGCAACTAGCAGAAACTAGAAATTGTACAATGACAGGTAAAATTGATTTTACTAGTAATATGGACTTTGCTATAGCAAATACACTTAAGACCCAGGCTAGAGTTGGTGGTATTGCTGGTAAAAATACTGCAGGAGTTATAGATTATTGTACTTCTGATGCAGTTATGACAGGTAATAATTTAACTAGTCTATACATAGGTGGTCTATGTGGAGAGGCTAGTAGAGGAATATTTAATAATGTCATCGCTAGGGGCTCTATCAACCTAACTAGCATTGATGGTTTGACAATGGCTAACCTTGTAGGTAAGATGGCTTATGGTATGGTAGAAAAAGCTATTGTTCTTACTAATATAAATCTAGACAATACTGCATTTGACTTTAGTAAAGTTAATTTAGGTATGGTTACAGTATTTGAGGAGGGTTTAAAGCATAGCTTTACACCAGAGGCTCCAGAGGGCTCTGAGCCTAAAACTATTCAGTTCTATGATATGATTGCATCAGAACAAGCAACTCCTGAGTTTGCTTATATTCTAGTTGGTGGAACAAATGATGTTTACCTAAGGACAGAGAGAGAACATAAGAACGAGTTTGAATATAACTTAGGACTAAGAAACACATATCTATATAAGGCAGAAACAGAGTTGGGAGATGAACTTCTAGAGAGTTATACTCCTCAAATGCAAATGTTCCATGACTTGTATTATCTAAATAACTATGCTGTGAGAAAGTATGAGCCGGTTGATAACTTTAAAACACTAATGAAGTTGGATTTGACTTATCCTGAGAATGCTGGTTCTCCTAAAGTAAGGGTTGTTTCAGATAGTGTTGTTTATAGGCCTGACTGGTTTGCTAAATATCTTTACTTCAATTATGGTGCAAATCATCACGAGATAGATGTTAGTGGTGTTAGTGATCAAACTAAAGAGGCTTCACTACAGACTATCAAGTTTGCTATCAGTGAAGATATGGCTAAGACTAAATACTTCGAAAATGAGCAGTATAACGAAGAACTTGCTAGATTTGATAAGAAGTTTGATGTAGTTAGTACTTCTACTGGTGCAAACTATGATACCGAAGACGAACTCTTTAGTTTCTTGCATTATCTAGTAAATAAGGTAGAATTAACTTCAGTTGAAATTCAGAATGGTGGTAGATATATGCCACTAGTATTTAGTAGGCAGTTCTTCGCTGGACAAGTAGTTGTAGAGGGAGAGAATGGCTCAGAAATGGTTGAGATGTTCTCAGTGCCATTATTTGTAGATAGAGTGACTAAGGCTCTTACACAGATGAACTGTGTTGTAGAGGCTAAATATTATGCAATTGGCAATATTGAGTGTGATGTTGAGAATGAAGACTTATATAGGGTTAGAGTTGCAGCATCTAGTGGCAGAACTAGTTTTGTATTTACATTTGATGTTAGAGAATTTGTAAAGAAAACTGCTGTTACAGATTCTACTGGAGAGAACTGCTATATTATTAATCTTAGATATATAGAGAATGTTAGTTCTAATGTATAATCGTTATATAAATCAAAAGTGGCATATCGCCACTTTTTTTGTATTGACAAAAATGCTATTTAAGAGCTATACTACTAGTGTAAAAGAGGACTAAATATGAACGAAAGAGAAATGATGAAATTGGCTGAAACCTTAGATGAGTTTTCTATGTCTGACTATACGGTTGCAGAACTGGAGCAGATGTCTAATAAAGGTACTAGCTATGATAAATATAAAGAAAAATACTTTGAATATTATGATGATGTTAAAGATAAAACTCTAAAGAAACAGGATTGGTAAAATTTATGGCAGATACAATGATTGAGATGGATAAAACTCTTGAAGAAGATTTGGCAGTATTTGCACACCTTACTCCTAAGAGAAAGGCAAATATGATTCTACAAGACTATAAAAATAGTTATTATAATAGCAATAAGTCTGCAAGGGCAAAAACAGATACAGAGAGGGACTTTTATCAATTACATAGAATGAGATTCTATACTAAGGCCCAGAAGGAACTAAAGATGCTAGATAGCGATGAAATGGGTGCATACTTATCTACTCTTGAGAGGGAGATGGGAAAAGATATGTCTAGTAGGCTAGATTATGGTAAATTATTAGAAAAATATAGCCTATATAGTTCTGCGACATTTATGTTATTGCCTCACGAAAAAGATGGCGAAATTATGCCTCCTGCAATTATGGTAGACGGAATAAATGCAGAGTCATTAAATAGAGTTGTGACAATTCTTGAAAGGCTGAGAGATAGAGTTCATACTAGTATGTTGGAAAAATAAATGAAAGAAGAAATTTTAAGAAGAATCAAAGAGAAGGTATATGCTTTGCCTAGTTTGCCCGGTGTCTATAAGATGCTGGATATGTACGGCAATATTATTTATATAGGTAAAGCAAAAATATTGAAGAACAGAGTTTCTTCTTATTTTTTAAACACTGTTAAACACCCTAAGGTGGCTCAGATGGTGGAACAGGTGTATGACTTTGAGTATATTATTACTCCTAGCGAGCTTGAGGCTCTAAATCTTGAGAGTAACCTTATTCATGAACATCAACCTTTCTATAATATACTTCTTAAAGATGGTAAGGCTTTTCCGTATATAAAGATTAATTATAAAGAAGATTATCCTGTGGCAACTATCACTAGAAGGGTATTAAATGACGGTGCTATGTATTTTGGTCCGTATTTTAATAAAATAAGTGCTGGTACTCTAATGAATATTATTAATAATACCTACAAGCTTAGGGATTGTGTTCGCTATAGGAATGGCAAAGGTGGTAGAGAGTGTTTGAACTATCATATCAATACTTGTTTAGCTCCTTGTACGGGTAGATGTACTAGAGAGGAGTATAGGCGTGAGGTAGATGCTGTTATAGATTTTCTGAAGGGTAATCTAGATGTTGCTAAAGCAAGGTTAACTGAAAAGATGTTAAAATATGCCGAAATGGAAATGTTTGAGAAGGCTATTGAGATAAGAGGTAATATAGAGGCTATTAATAGTATTGCAGACAAGAATGTTACTGGTCTTAATAAAAATACAGATATAGATATTTTTGGATTTGCAGAGAATGGGGAGACCTCTGTGGTAACGGTTGCTAGCATTAGAGGCAATAAGATGATAGGAGTCAATAATTATTCTATAATTGATGCTAGTGATGATTCTAGTGACATTGTTTGTAATTTTATTACACAATACTATATGTCTGTCAAAGTTGTGCCTAAAAATATTGTTGTGAAAGGAATGAACGAGGCTTTTTGTGAATGGATAAATAACTTTGCCGGTAGAAAAATTAATATCCTACAAGGTGTTAGTGGTATATATGCTAGACTCCTTGGTATGGCTAATGATAATGCTAGTGAATTTCTCAACAAATCTATTGAAAAAGATAAGATGTATGAGCTTAAGACATTAGGTGCTATGAAAGGTCTACAAAAGTCTATGAAACTATCTTCATTACCTAAAAGGATTGAGGGCTATGATATTAGTAATTTGGGTGGCACAAATACGGTTGCTAGTATGGTTGTGTTTATAAATGGTGTGCCAGCCAAAAAACATTATAGAAAGTTTAAAATTGACTGTGAAGGACAGAATGATTTTAGGAATATGAACGAGGTCCTTACTCGTAGATTAGATGAATATAGAAAAGGCACAGATACGAGTTTTTCGCAGAAGCCAGATCTTATATTAATAGATGGTGGACCAGTGCAATTAGAGTTTGCACATAATGCTCTTATGAGTAGTGGTTTGGATATAGAAATGATTTCGCTTGCAAAAAGGGAAGAAGAGGTGTATTTGCTTGATGGAACCAAAGTTGTTTTAAGTAGAGATAATTTTGCTCTTAAACTACTACAGTCTGTGAGAGATGAGAGTCATAGATTTGCTATTACTTTTCAGAAATCTCTTAGACAAAAACAGGCTATTACAAGTGTTCTTGAAAATATCGAACTTTTAGGTAAAAATAAAGTTGATATACTCTTTAAACACTTTAAGAGTTTAGATGCAATTAAAATTGCAACAATAGACGAACTTATGAGTGTTCAAGGTATAGGAAAGAAACTGGCCACTAATATATATCAATATTTTCATAAATAGTAAAAATACTTGAGTTTATCCTCAAGTATTTTTTGGTTATTCAACAGTTACACTCTTTGCCAGGTTTCGAGGTTGGTCTGGATTAATCCCCTTGAGTATAGATACTTTATATGCTAAGTATTGCATAGGGGCTATAGATAAAATAGGTGCCAGTAAAGGATTTAGAGAGTCTATATAAATTGAATTGTCGTTATGTTTGCTATATTCATATCTATTAGTTATAATGATTTCTTTTGCACCACGAGCTATGCTTTCTTGTGTTGCATTGAGAGTTTTTGATATTTGAATATCAGAGCCTGTTGCAAATATTATCAGTGGAGTACCATCTTCTACAAGGGCTAAGAATCCATGCTTTAATTCTCCCGATGGATAGCTGGTTGAATTAATGTATGATACTTCCTTGAGTTTTAATGATGCTTCCATGGCTACTATATAATCTATATCTTTACCTAAAAAGATGGCTGTAGGGCTCTGGTATATACTCTTTGCTATAATGTCTAGTTTTTCTTTGTTAAATGAGAGAATTTTTTTAGCCACTTCTCTTAAGTCTTTTTCGTAATCAATAAATGTGCCCTCGAGTACATTGTGTATATGTGAGGCAAACATATATAATGTTGTGAGTTGACAAACAAAGGCTTTGGTAGATGCAACGGCTATTTCAGGTCCTGCAATAGTTGGCAATATGTGTTTTGATTTTCGAGCAATACTAGAGTAGAGTACATTTGTGAGTGATATATAATTAAATCCTTTTGATTTAACTATTTCTAGTGCTCGAAGTGTATCTGCAGTTTCTCCACTTTGGCTAATAAATATAAATAATGTTTTGTTAGTGTCGAGTATTGGTTCTTTGTAAATATATTCACTAGCTATCTCTACTGTACACTTAATACCGACAAGTTTTTCTATAAATCGGGCTCCAACTAGTCCTGCATGATATGCTGTTCCACAGCCTATTAATTTAATGTTTTCGTAGTTTTTGATAAAGTCATAATTGTACTCTTTTAGTATACATTTGTCTTTGTAAAACTGTATTTGTTTCTCTATTGCTGATTGTTCTTCCTCTATTTCTTTTATCATGAAATGTGGGTATTTGTTTAAGTTGGTTTCTTCAAACGATTCATTTATA
This sequence comes from Clostridiales bacterium, assembly GCA_015055605.1. GTDB lineage: Bacteria > Bacillota > Clostridia > Christensenellales > UBA1242 > UBA11490. The sequence goes on along the minus strand of SVHV01000001.1, from coordinate 682,229 downwards.
TTAATATGTTTCTTGTCAACTATATTTATATTATTGTCATAAAAAGATATATTACTGTCAGAAATATACGCAAACTCATTATCTAACATCTCGTATAAATAATCATATTCTAGGGGTAGGCTGATAGGGTCTGATGCTACCCAAATTTCTCCGTAAGCTTGTGATATATATAGTGGGCTATTCTTTTTAGCAATATATAGACTGTCGTTATTATTCTTGTTGATACATACTATGGCATAACTACCCTTAATATTTTTAAATGCTGTTATAAAGCTCTCTATATTATCGTTGCAGTTTTCTTCTAGGTATTGAGATAGAATAGCTGTATCGGTATCGCTTGCTGGTTTGGTCTTTAGTTTGTCATATAGCTCTTGATAATTTTCTATTATGCCATTATGGACTATTGTCCATTGTTCTTTACTAGATGAATGAGGGTGTGCATTAGTATGCGTTGCTTTGCCATGTGTTGCCCATCTAGTATGGGAGATTGCACATGTTGTATGTAGGTTGCCTGGGATATTGGATAGTAAGTTGTCTATCTTGCCTACTTGTTTGATGGTTGTGATAGTATTGTTTTTGATACTTGTAATACCTGCTGAATCATATCCTCTATACTCTAGTTTTTTTAGTTTGTCTATTATTTTTTTTAGTTGAATCTTTTTACCACAGTATCCTACTATTCCGCACATATATTTTGCTCCTTGTCAATCTTGATAATTGTTCTCTCTATATTTTTTGCTATAGTAGTACATCTACCTTTTTCTTTTCCTTCTACCATAATTCTTATGACTGGCTCCGTACCTGATAATCTAACCATTATTCTGCCACTGTCTTTTATGGAGTTTGTGTATCTAGATATCGTTTTGTCTAGCTCTTCGCTATTAATGATATGTAATTTATTGTTTACTGTTACATTTATGTTGCATTGATGGTAGGGGGAATAACTAGCGTACTCTAGTAGTGATTTGTTTTCTTTTGCAATAATATTACTAAGGCTGAGGGCAGTAAGGATTCCATCTCCTGTAGGTAATATTTCCTTTTGAATAATGTGACCTGACTGTTCTCCTCCTAGTTGAAGTCCATATTCGCTAAGTTTAGATGAAACGAACTTATCTCCTATATCTGTTCTAATGAGTTCAATGCCCTTTTCTCTAAGTGCGAGTTCCATGCCCATATTTGTATGTCTGGTTCCCACAACCATTTTTTTGTGTAAGGAGCTAGTGTTGAGAAGGTGGCAGGTAAGAATGTAGATTATTTGGTCGCCATCAAGTATATTGCCACTTCGGTCTACAGCAATAACTCTGTCCCCATCTCCATCAAAAGCAAAGCCTATATCTGCATTTTTTTCTATAACTGTTTTTTGTAGAAGTCGTGTATCTGTTGCTCCACAGTTATTGTTGATATTAATACCAGATGTATCGTTATTTATAGTTATAGTTTTTGCCCCGGCATTTTCAAAGATTAATGGAGCAATATTGCTGGTAGCACCATTTGCACAGTCTAGAACAATGGTGATGTTACTAAGATTAGTAGAGTGTTGTGATAGAAAGTCGGTATAGTGTTTAAGTAACTCTGGCTTAAAGGTTATTTTGCCTAAGTGTTCATTTGGGACAATGATGTTTGAGAAAAAGTTTTTTTCTAGAGTTTCTTCTTTTTTGTCTGTTAGTTTTTTATAATTCTTATCAAATATTTTGATTCCGTTATAATTAGCAGGATTGTGAGATGCTGTGATACTGATGCCATAGTCATATCCTAAAGTGTGTGTAAGGTATGCTAACCCTGGAGTAGTGCAGATGCCGATATAAGTAATATTTCCTCCTGCAGAGATGACTCCACTGGCAAAGGATATTGCGATACAATCTCCACTAGTTCTGGTGTCCTTGCATATAAGTAAATGGCTATTAGGATATAACTTTGCTAGAGCATTACCACATCTATAGGCAATATCGTCAGTGAGTTCATCTCCTATTTTGCCTCTCAGTCCATCTGTTCCAAAAAATATACCCATTTTCTAGTCCTTCTTGAAATATTTTTTTGCGTGGTTTGGTTTTATTGTTTCTCTACATCTACCTATTACAAAGTCAAATTCGTTGGTGTCGATTGTAAGGGTTGTTCCTGCACAGATATATGAGTTGTCTTTGATGTTAACTGGTGCAATAATGTTACAATTGCTACCTATAAAACAATTATTCCCGACTCGAGTATGTTGCTTTTCTTTACCGTTGTAGTTGACAAAAATAGCCCCACAACCTATATTGCAGTTTTTACCTATTTCAGCATCTCCTATATATGCTAGGTGGCTTGCTTTTGTGCCTTCACTGAGTCTGCTGTTTTTTACTTCCACAAAGTTTCCTATCTTGCAATTGTTTTCGATTATGCTTCCGGGTCTAATGTGTGCAAAAGGACCTATAGTTACATTACTGCCTATACAAGACTCTTCTATATAACTACTCTTAATGATTGAATTTTCTCCTATGATGCTATTCTTTATTACACTTCCTGATAGAATTGTGCAATTAGCTCCAATGCTAACTTTGCCGAGCAGTGTTACATTTGGATATATATTTGCACTTTTGTCTATATCTAAAATACATTCGCCGATTTTGTTTGTTATACTCATAAGATTCCTGCTTTGTAAATGTCGATTTTGCTTGTTTATTCTCTATATGCAAGATATGGTTATTTTGTTTACAAAACAGGATAAAAAAGACAAGTAGTGTCTTTTCTACTTGTCTTTTTGTTGAAAATTATTTAGCTGATTGTTCTTTGATAGTTTGTTTTCTTTCTCTGTCTACATTTCTAATTACATCTTTCTTTGTATCAGTAAAGTTGATTTTAGAATAGTCGGCAGTAGGACAGTCGGTAATTACCTTACAAATATCTTCTAATGCATTTGGCTTTCTAATAGCAAGGGTTGAGTTTCTTAGTAATTCGTAACAACTTGGATTATTAATTAAGTGATTAATATTATCGGCAATAGTGTCTTTAGTAACTGCAAGAGCACAATTGTTGTCTATTAGATATTGCTTATTATATATCTCTTGTTGTGGTAGTTTGTCTACAATCAAACCAGGTAATCCTAGATTAATCTGTTCTGTGGTGAATAATCCACCAGCCTTGCCTAATAATATATCTGATGCAGAGAAAATCTCAACAATCTTGTCTGTAAATCCTAAACTAATAAATTTGTGTGGTAGATTGGCTGTGCTGATTAGATGGTCAATTTCCTTTTTGCACTTAGTATTTTTACCATTGACAACTACTATTTGGATAGGTTTCTGTACTTTTGCTAGTTCTCTAAATATTGTCTTATTCTTGATAGGGAAGAAAGATTGTGTTGTTAGCACGACTGTAAACATATCTGGGTCTAATCCTAGACTCTTTCTCGCTTCTTCTTTTGTTGGAGGGTTATTAAATTTGTCGGATACAGGGATTCCACTTACGATTAATTGCTTGTCAGAATATCCTTTCTCTTTGAATGCGTCATACATTCCCTCATTAGTTAGGAACATATAGTCTAGTCCTGTTGGACAACACTCCCAATAAGGCGAAATACCATAGTCTAAACACATGCACATAGTTTTGGCAGGTATTTTGTAATATCTTTTTAGATTTGTTAGTGCGATTGCTCCAAAAATATAAGTAGATACTATTACATCTGGTTGAAACTCATATATTTTGTTTAACATACCATACATAATAGGATAAACTTCTTTGTTACACTTAGATTTATCTTTATTTTCTACTGTGGATTTTTCGCTCTTTTTGAAAAAATAATTATATAGGCTTACACAGTGATTGCATAAGAAAAAGTAACCTTTTTCCATAGCCCAGGCCTTTGGTTTGCTAGCATAACTTTTATACATATCAACAGTTTCAATCACTGTTGTTGGGTCTTTTTCTAATAATTTTTCTGTAATTCTCTTAGCAGATGAATTATGTCCATTTCCTGCTGATGCAGTGAATATTAATACTCTCATATAATTTCCTTTTATAAGTGTTTTCTTATAACAAATTTAGTATATTATTTTATAGTGATTTAGTAAAGTAAAAGAAAAAACTTTCGGTAAAATTGCTAAATTTTTATAGAAAATCAACATTGAATTAAATTCGTTGACAAACTTTTTTGTAAAATTTATATTAATAATAGAGAGACATAAGAATATGTACTTATAATAATGTGTATATGAAAATTTTAATCGAGCTAGAGAGTATAAGAAGGGGTGTTTATGAAAAAAGACGAATATAGATCCAAAGTAATTTTTGGAAACAAGGTAGGTAAATTTACTCAAGTATTTGCTGTTAAATACAAGAAATTTTTTATCAAAAAATTTGGTGACGATAGTTATGTTAAATATAAGGTTAGATTAGATAAAGATTATTTATTATATGATTTATTTGATTGTAGAAATATCGTGCCTATCGAGAATGGAGAAAAGGCAGATACTATAGAAGATGAAAAGGCTATTATCATAGGTAATATCAGAATGGGCTATGGTCATTATAGGATAGCAATGTCAATGGCGTCAGCAGCTAAGGCTTTAGGATACAATCCATACTGGTTTGACCTAAGTAATTTCAAAGAAAGTACATGTACAAAAATCTTAAATTATCAGAATAAGATGTATTCTTTAGCATCAAGGATTTCTCAGAAAAGTATGTTATTTAATAAACTTTTTTGGGATCCTATTAGCATGAACTATTACAAAAAAATCGAAGGTCATGCTATAGACCAAAAGACTACTGAGGCGTTTGTTCCAATCTTTAAATACTTACCTAAAGAAACTCCTTATATTGGAACTCATGCATTCTGTTCTCAGGGTGCTGTTCATGCGGGGCTTAAGACAGTTATTAATGCAATTCCAGACAACTGGCCTATTTCAATACACTATTCAGAGGGAAGTACACATACTGTTCAGACTGCGTCTTCTTATTTGGGATACAAGTCTCTAAGGGGTATGAATAAGAGGCAAAAACTAAAACCAATGCCTGCCGATTCTATATATTATGTGGGACACTATGTAGACCATGAAATCGTGCATAATGTAGAAAAAGATTGTAAAAATAGGCTAGATAGAGTGAGAAATGGTGGTGAGAAGAGATATCTATTGTCTATCGGTGGTGCAGGTGCTCAGGGTAAACTAAATGCACAGATTATAGGTAAATTATTAGAGTATGTGAATAAAAAATCTGCTGCTGTATTTATTAATGTTGGTGACCATAGAAACGTAATGGAATATATGCTAAAGAAAGTTCCTAATCTTAAAGATAATTACACTGTAATTGATAATGATATGGATGCTGTATTTAGACTATTCCAGATGCCAAATGAGAGAAAAAGTGGAGTATATTTCTTTATTAATGATGATATATTCTCTGCAGTATATACAACTAACTATTTGATGAGATTTGTAGATTGTATGCTTACTAAACCTAGTGAACTTGCATTCTATCCTGTACCTAAGATTCTTATTCAAAGAGTTGGTGGTCATGAGATGTATGGTGCTATTAGAGCATCAGAATTAGGTGATGGTACTTATGAGTGTCCTAGTAAAAAAGAGATTTTTGCTATGATTGAGCACTTTCATACAGATAATAGTCTGCTTGAGAATATGTGTTATCATATCTGCAATAATAAGAAGGCAGGAATGTATGATGGCTCTTATAATGCAGTAAAAATTGCTATAAAAAAGATGGAAGAAAGAAAAGAAAAACTTGCCAAAAGAAGGGAAAATCAGTAAATGAAAGTAACAAAAATCGTCATCACGGGTGGACCTTGTGGTGGAAAAACATCAGCTCTTAGTTTTGTAGAAAAGGAGATGACTAAGAGGGGATATAAAGTAGTCTTTATAGGTGAGACTGCTACAGAACTAATATTGAGTGGCTTACATCCAAAATCATATAAAAGATTTACCGAATTTGAAAAAGCTATTATTCAATTACAACTTATGAAAGAATCATATTACGAAAAAGAATGTGAAAATCTACCAGATGACAAGGTATTGTTAGTTTGTGATAGAGGAGCAATGGACTGCAAGGGCTATGTCGGAGAGGAAAAGTTTCAAAAAATTTTAAATGATTTGGGCTTAGATGAGATAACTCTTAGAGATAATTACGCAGGTGTATTTCATCTAGTAACTGCAGCAAAGGGAGCAGAAGAGTATTATACACTTAGTAATAATCAGGCTAGAAGAGAGACCGTGAAAGAAGCTATTGAGATGGATGACAATACTATCAGTAGTTGGACAGGTAGTCCTCACTTTAGAGTAATAGACAACTCTACTCCTTTTGATGAAAAACTAAAGAGGCTTGTAAAGGAGATTTGTTCTTGTTTAGGCGAGCCAATTCCTATGGAAATAGAGAGAAAGTATCTAATCAAAAAGCCAAATTTAGAGGAATTAGAGGCTATGCCTAATTGCTCAAAAGTAGATATTGTACAGACATATCTGCAGACTGATGATGGTAGCGAAACTAGAATCAGACAGAGGGGAAGAGATGGCTCGTATGTATATACTGTTACTAGCAAAAAGAAAATCTCTGCCATGCAGAGAGAAGAGGTTGAGAGGAGAATTACAGAAAAAGAATATTTAACTCTTATGATGTCGTCTGATTTCCATCTAAAACAAGTAAAAAAGACTAGATATCTTCTTACTTATGATAATAGATATTATGAGATTGATGTGTATCCATTCTCAAAGAAAAAGGCTATATGTGAGATAGAACTCTCTGATAAAAATGAAGAAGTTAGTCTTCCTCCATTTATTAAGATTATAAAAGAAGTAACTGGAGATAAGGCTTATTCAAATTATGCTTTCGCTAGTTCAATTCCAGAAGATATGTTGAAGTAAAAAAAAGACAGGGTTTACCTGTCTTTTTTTATTGTTTTTAGTTTTCACTTTTCATGATTTGATTGATGGCTAACATTATACCTAGTTTGCCATAATCATAAGTAAGTCCACCTTGCATATATGCTGTATATGGTGGTGTCATAGGTCCGTCACAACTAAGTTCAATGGTTGCTCCTGAGATAAAGCTTCCTCCAGCCATAACCTCGTCATCTGGATAGCCTGGCATAGGTGCTGGTACTGGCTTTACATAACTCTCTATAGGAGACGCCATTTGTATACCCTCGCAGAATTTAACTAGTTTATCCCCGTCTCCTAAATTGATGGTTTGGATAATATCTGTTCTTTCTTCGTTGTATAGAGGGTCTACATCATAGCCTAATTTCTCAAGTAAGAAACTAGCAAAGGTTGCAGTTTTCATAGAAGAGCATACAACTGATGGTGCTAAGTATAATCCTTGGAAGAATGTCATATTTTGGTTGAGGTTTGCGCCGATATCTTTGCCTATGCAAGGAGCAGAGAATCTTTCTGCAACATCATTGACATATTCTTTTTTGCCGACAACATATCCACCAGTTTTGGCTAGTCCTCCACCTAGATTTTTCATGAGTGAGCCGATTATTATGTCTGCGCCAACATGGGTAGGTTCTCTGTCTTCTACGAAATCCCCATAGCAGTTGTCTACCATGATTATTACTTCTTTGTCTACTTCTCTAATTGCGTTGATTACTTTCTCGATTTTTGCAATAGTGAGGCTCTTTCTATGTGAGTATCCTCTAGACCTTTGGATTTCTACTAGTTTAACTTTTGATTTTTGTAATCTATTTGTAATTGATTGTATATCAAAGTCGTCATTTACTAATTCTATTTGTTCGTATTTAACACCATTAGCCATGAGGGAGTTTCTACTATCACCGGTCAGGCCTATAACACTTTTTAGTGAGTCGTAAGGTTCTCCTGTGATAGAGATAAATGTATCACCATGCTTAAGTAGTCCAAAAAGTGTTAGGCTAAGTGCGTGTGTGCCACTCATGATTTGTGGTCTAACAAGTGCGTCTTCTGCTCCGAATAATTCAGCATATACTGCCTCAAGTTTGTCTCTGCCTCCGTCTGAGTATCCATATCCTGTAACTTCAGCAAAGTCAGATGTAGATAGCCAGTTGTTTTGGAAGGCTTTTAGGACTCTAGCACTCCAGTTAAGTGCGTTGGTTTCGTATTTCTCATATATGCCTTTTAATTCCTGCTCTGCATTGTTAGCAAGGGTAAGAATCTTTTCGTCAATATCATAACTATTTTTCATATTTATACCTCTCAAGTCTTAGTTTATAAAATTTGAGTGAATTTGTAAATACTTTTGAATAATCTATATATGATTTTACTATATTAATCCATATTATGGCACATTAATTTGTAGATTGATTCTAAACAAAAAATGCTTATTCTCAAAGATTTTCTATCTAAGTATTATTGACAATTTGGCTAAAAAAGGGTAGAATAATAACATTAAGTAAAAGAAAAGGTGAATTTTTATGATAGACGTAAACAGTATTAAAAATGGTATGACTCTTTTGATTGAGGGAAATATTTATCAAGTTGTAGAGTTTTTACATGTTAAACCAGGTAAAGGTTCTGCTTTTATGAAGACTAAACTTAAAAATCTTAGAACAGGAACAAGCCTTGAGAGAACATTCAATACAAATGTTAAGTTTGAAGAGGCTAGAATAGATAGAAAAGCTGTTCAATATCTTTATGAGGCTGCTGGTACATATTATTTTATGGACAATACTACTTATGAGCAGTATGAGTTATCTTCTGAGCAAATCGGCGACAATAAAGATTATTTATTAGAGAATATGTCAGTAGAATTAACATTCTATGGTTCAGAGCTATTAGGTATGACTCTTCCAGAGAAGATGGAGTATACTATTATCGAGGCTGAACCTGGAATCAAAGATAGTACAGCATCTGCTGCAACTAAGAACGCTAAGATTGAGACAGGACTAAATGTAAGAGTTCCTATGTTCATCAATGAAGGCGACAGAATTATCATTACTACTTATGACGGAAAATACTACGGTCGTGCATAATAAGAAAACAATTCTTGTAACAGGTGGTGCTAGAGGTTTAGGTAGAGCTATTGTAGAAGAATTTGCAAAGTCAAATGACTACAATATTGCGATTAACTACAACTCTAGTGAAAATCACGCAATAGATTTAAAAAACTCCCTAGAAAAACAGGGAGTTTCTTGCTTTGTAGTCAAGGCAGATATTTCTCAAGAAGATGAAGTAAAAGACATGGTTGCTAGGGTTAAAGATAAGTTTGGCTCGATTGATATTCTTGTTAATAATTCTGCAATATGTAGAGATGCTATTTTCTATGAAAAAACTGTTGATGACTTTAAGGATACGCTCAATGTTAATGTTGTGGGAACATTTTTGGTTAGTAAATATGTTGGCGAGGTTATGCTTGAGAATAAGTTTGGTAGAATAATTAATTTATCATCTACTAATGGTATCAATACATATTATCCTATGTGTATAGATTATGATGCTAGCAAGTCGGCAATTATTTCGCTTACACACAATCTTGCAGTACAGTTTGCTCCGTATGTAACTGTTAATGCAGTAGCTCCTGGGTTTATAGCAACAGAGAGTGAGGTTGGAGGCATGGACGAGGAGTTTATTAAACTTGAAGAAGAAAAAATAATGGTAGGTAGAGTTGGACAGCCAGAAGAGGTTGCTAAACTCATTAAGTTCCTTGTTAGTGATGATGGGTCATATATCAATAATCAAGTTATTAAGATTAATGGTGGAATGTATGGCGACTGCTAATGGTATTTGCAAAATAAAAAGGTCTAGTTTTTTATACTAGACCTTTTTTACTTATATAGACAAAATGAAGTCATACAGGATAGCCATATTCTGCTCTAAGTTTAGATAAAAACATCTGCCGTCATACAGACCATTTTGTTTTCGGATAATATTAAATCCTGTATAATCTCTGTTTATTGAAATCAACAAGGAGTCAAATGGCATTTCGTTATATTCGTGAGTTTGTGAATAAATTAATTCAACCCACACGCCCTCTTTGAGGGCTTCTCTAGTTTCGTGATCTAATGCAACTCCAAAAGCAGGCATTTCTTTGGCTTCTATGCAGATGGTGTTTAGTTTGTCTGTGACTTCACTAAATATATTTGATGTTGTTTGGTAAGAAGTTTGTTCTCCATTAATGTATAAGATTATCTCGTTTGTTTTATTAAAATATTCGGTAATGTGCTCATACTTAGGCATGTCTTTTCCTCCAAACAATGACATGATAATTATTATGAATATATATATTACCCTCATTGTTCACTCCTTATTTTATTATAAATATCAAATACTAGTATGTTCTCTAGTAGATGGTTTTATGTATAGTTGAATTATTTTATAGTATATTTTATCATTTAATAACAAACTTTGTCTACTTGTTTAAATAGTTTTTCTTTGTTAATATATCTGGTATGTTTGTTTTTTGTTGTTGGGTATTTTTTGAGGATATGTGTCATACTAATATTACTTTCTGTCAAGAAGTTTGGTATAAATGACAAAAAGTAAAATTACAAATCAAATGCTTCTATATGGCAAAACAAGTCTTTGGGGTTGATTTAGGATGGTGGTTAATAAATATTTTGTATATATACATTTTACAACATTGTCTTGTTTGGGGTATAATATTAGTGTAAAGTTTAATAAATAAAAGGAGATTATTTATAATGAGTAATAGATTTATATTAAACGAGTTTTCATACTTTGGTAGAGGCTGTAGGTCAGAATTAGTACCAGAGATTCAGAAAAGAGGTTTTAAGAAAATTTTGGTTGTAACAGACGCAGACTTAGTTAAGTGTGGTGTTGCAGGTAAAGTTGTAGATTTATTAGAAGAGGCAGATATTGAACATGCTATCTATAGTGATGTAAAGCCAAATCCAACTATAGAAAATGTTATTTCGGGTGTAGATGTATGTAAGGGCTTTGGTGCAGATGCTATTGTTACTATTGGTGGTGGCTCTGCTATGGATACTGCTAAGGGTATATCTATTCTTATGACTAACCCAAATAGAACAATGCAGTCTTTAAATGGATTATCTAATACAGAGAATAAAGGTCTTCCTATTATTGCTCTCCCAACAACTGCAGGTACTGCTTCTGAGGTTACTATTAACTATGTAATCACTGATGAAGAGAGACAAATCAAAATGGTTTGTGTAGATCCAAACGATTTACCTATTGTAGCAATCGTAGATAGTGAGCTTATGGAGACCATGCCTAGTAAACTAGCAGCGGCTACAGGACTAGATGCTTTAACTCATGCAGTAGAGGGCTATATCACTGCTGGACACAATCTAATGAGCGATATGTTCCACCTAGAGGCTATTAAATTAATCTTCGCAAATCTAGAGGCAGCAGTTAACGCAAAATCTCCAGAGGCTATGGAAAAAATGAGTTATGCACAATATATTGCAGGTATGGGATTTAGTAATGTTGGTTTAGGTATCGTGCACTCTATGGCACATCAATTAGGTGCAGTTTATGATACTCCTCATGGTATTGCTAATGCAATGCTATTGCCTGTTGTTATGAAATTCAATGGTGCAGTGTGTGCAGACAGATTTGTAGAAATCCTTAACGCTATAGGTGTAGATACTAAGGGTATGGGCGAAAATAAAGTTGTTGCTACTTTTGTAGAAAAAATCGAGGCACTATCTAAATCTGTTGGTGTTACTCAAACAATCAAAGATTATGGTTGTAAAGAAGAAGATATAGATATGTTATCTAATAAAGCAATGGAAGACCCTTGTAAGCCAGGTAATCCTAGAGAAGTATCTCACGCAGACTTTGTTGCATTATATAGAGAGGCTATGAATAGATAATGAAATAGTTATTTCGTTAACTACAATATTTTGTGGGACGAAGTGTTTGAAGGAATTGCAAAAGCAGTTCCTTTTTTTATCATAGATTATACAAATTGGTTATTTTATGCTACAATAATCCCAAAGGTGATGTTATGATTACTAGATATAGTCAATTCAATACTTGGTTAAAAAATAAATTTGGCGAAAGGACACTGAAGATTTGTATAGACGGTGGTTTTTCTTGCCCTAATAGAGACGGCACAAAAGGTTGTGGTGGCTGTATTTTTTGTGGAGAAAGGGGAAGTGGAGAAAACACGAAAAGAATAGACATTTCCACGCAGGTAAAAAATCACCTTAGTAGTTACAAGGCAGATAGGGCACATAAATTTATTGCGTATTTTCAAAATTTTTCTAATACCTATGATTCTATTGATGTTCTTAAGGCGCGATATGATAGTGCTTTAATTGATGATAGAATTGTTGCTCTTGCCGTTGCCACTAGACCAGACTGTATTGATGAAGAGATTGTTAAGCTTCTGAGTGAATATCAAGAAAAGTATTATGTTTATGTAGAATTAGGTCTTCAGACATCAAATGAAAGTGTTGCCCAAAAGTTTAATAGGGGATACACAAATGAAGAATTTGTTTCAGCTGTCAAACTGCTTAATAAATACAATATTGATGTGGTTACTCATATTATGGTTGGATTACCTTATGAAGAAGAGGGTGATATTCTAAATACGGTGCAATTCATTAATTCATTGAATATTATGGGTGTCAAAATTCATTCTACATATATTATTAAAAATACAGCACTAGAACATTTATACCAAAATGGGGAGTATTCTCCCATATCATTAGATTATTATGTGGATAGTGTATGTAATATTTTATCGCATCTAAATCCAAATATTGTTATATGTAGAATAACTGGAGATGCACCTAAGGATATATTGGTAGAGCCTCAATGGAATGCTAGAAAAAAGATTGTTTTAAATAGTATTAATAAAACTTTAAATGAGAGAAATATTTTTCAGGGAGATAAGTTTATACAATAATAATCCAAATATATTGCTGAACAAAACAAAAAGAGTTAGGATAAATAATCTTAACTCTTTTTTATTATCTTTTGTAGTTTTTTGTAAAGTTTCTTTCTTTGTTTTTAAGTATTACATTTTATCTACTTATTTTCTTATTTAATTTCATTACATACTTGACAAAGCAGTGCAAAATCAATAGAATATTAATGTGTTTTTGAAAAACGCAATCAACAAATTATATGTGCTGATGTAGCTCAGCAGGTAGAGCACTGCCTTGGTAAGGAAAAACCAAGCACAAAAATTATACCAAATATCTTAATATGCTGATGTGGCACAGTCGGTAGCGCACTGCCTTGGTAAGGCAGAGGTCACGGGTTCAAGTCCCGTCATCAGCTCCAACCATAAACCTTTGAAAAACCCTTATTTTTAGGCACTTTCAAGGGTTTTTTATTTTCTAAAAATTTTGATATTTTTTTGATCAAAAAATATTAGGTGTCAATTTGGGGTGTTGTAGGTGTCATAAAAATTACACAAAAAAAGGCAGGTAATCCAAAATCGGACTACCTGCCTAAATTGTTCTAAAACTATCAAAAACTACTCCTGTAGGTGTCAATAGGTGTCAAATTATTTATGTGCAATCAAATTAAATCTCTTCGAAACTTTTTCACCATAATCTCCAGTCAATTTAAAAGTTATATATGGCAAATCTAAATTTTTAACAGAAAATTTAGTTATAAACTTTTCACTGAAATTAAATTTTGTGTCTATTAAATTCAATTTATTATCATACCATTCAATCTTATTAGTTTTATCACAAATTATAGTTATTGTTCCTTCGTAATTGTTTATGTTGATATCTAAAATTCTAGGTGTAAAATTACATTCATTTTTAAGTAAGTTTAATTCATCTTCTTTATATTCTGATTTTATTAATGGTATATAAACTTCTTTAATTTTTATATCTTTGCCACCAAACTTTTCTAAATTTGCAATCATTTTCCATCTATAAATTTTATTTCTCTCTTCAAAATCCATTTGAGCTTTGGTTAAATGTGTTGCAAATTCCAACTCATTACAATTATTAACTTTCATAAAATGTCTTTTTGCATTTTCGCCAAAACCCAGTCTTTGAGAATTTCTTATATGCTTAACTCCGTGACATCTGCTACATAAAGCAATAATATCAATTAAAGTTTGAGTTTTTGTTTCTATATTAAAATCCCATACCTCGTGAGCGTCTAAATCATCTGTTTCATATCCACAAATCGCACATTTATGGTTTGCTCTTTCATAACATGCATTTCTTAGGATATCCCAGTCTTTTTTACAAAGAGTTCTACTAAAATCATTTCCCCAAGCACCTTTAGGCAGTAATTCAATTTTTAATTTCAAATCTTTCATACTGCGCCTACCTTGTTGGATACAATTCGCCTGACAAATATTTCTTCATATAATTATCAAAGCCCATTTTGGCAATTAATTCTTCTTGGTCAAATGGACTTATAACCTTAATATTGCCAGTCATTTCTTCAAATGGTGTTCCATAACAAATAATTCCTGCAGGTTTAATAACTTCCATCATTTTATTATAGCTTTTCATAAATTCTCGTTTATATTCCTCTCTGCAATAGGTGGAAACAGCTACAACGGATCCTTGTTCTATTCCATCAAAACAAAAATCATAGCTGTCTTCACCAGCACAACAAACTGTAGGAATAACCTTCATTCCATGTTTTTGAAAAAACGCGCCACACCATCTATTTTTAAATGTACTATATATTTGAAGTGCTTTTGGCATATCCCAATACAAACTAAATTCAGGTGATAAAATTGCATAATATTGTGATAATCTTTCCATAGCCAATTCTGGTTTTTCATATACATTTTCAAACAACCAATCGTAAGTGAAAAAATGAATTGTTTTATGTTTGTTATCTTCATCTTGCAACTTTGTTTTTGTATAATTCCATAAATCAATTTCATCCAAATCTATTTCTTGTTTCTTTATTAGAGGCATATTATATTTTCCAACTGTTGTAAATTCATTTCTTACAATTTTAAGTTTCTTTGCTAACTTTTCTTTATCATATTCAGTTTTTTCTTGTATTAAGTTGTTATCTACTTCATATTTTTCTTTCATAAAATCTCCTTGTATAAAAAAATCATAGGTTAAAATTAATTCAACTTATGATTTTTATAATTTATTTCATAATATTTTTTTGCTAAATCAATTGCTTTAAAACAAGTGTTATCTGCTTTTAATATTTGTTCTTTATTTTCTTTCCAAAACTTTTTATACTGATTTAAGCTCATGTGGTTAGCACCACCCATATAATCTGGTTGTTCGTTTTGTATATCATCATCTTCCCAACCACAAAATTGACAAATGTCATAGGATTGTTCAATATTTCCCATGCCACACACTTTGCATTTATATGGGTGAGTATCTAAATTTTGATTTTTATTTGTTGTATTATTAATATCCATAACCTCTCCTTTAATTCCAATAATCTCCATATTTATCAAATTGTTCATAAAAATAATCAACACCTCTATCTGGTTCAAAATATGTAACTATTTTACCATTTCGAGATATTATTATAAATTCATTTGTTTCTTTGTTGAACTTATAAACAGACCCATTTTTTGCGGTAAACGAAATATTATTATCATCTTTAGAATTCGCAAAATTTATAGCAGCTTGTGAATATTCTGTGATATATGTATATCCCATATCATAAGCATGATAATAAAAGTGGTTTACTTCAGCATATGGACTTGTCCAGTATTCAGCATAAGTACTAGGACCTTTCTCCATTTATTATATCATACCTCCTTATAAAATGCAAAAGGTTGGAGAAACAAAACATTTCTTCAACCTTTTTTAGCATTATATCATATGGTTTTTAACAAATTCAACATTCACTGCCATTTTTATTACATTTCCATATCACTTTGTTTTTTCCGTTTTCGTTCTTTTCGTTCTTCCATAAGTTGTTGAAGCATATCGTCAAATTCGTCATCCGACATATCTTTTACAAACTTTTCTTTTCGTTCTTCTAAAACTTCTTCTCTTTTCTTTTGTTTGTAACTTATGAAGATGTTGTTTTTATTGGTTCTTTTGTATTTTTAGAGGAAGACTTCTTTTGTGTTTTTGCAGAAATATTCTTTTGGGGAACTTCCTTAAGTACGACAGCTGTTCTAGCAGGGAGGTATAGCTCAATATAGTCTTTGCCATTAAATCTCTTGTTTGGGTGGGTAATATGATGTACTAAGCCATTACCACCGTATTTAGGATCATCTGAGCATAATACTACTTGATAGTCGCTGTTTGTAAATGTTGGAACAAGTACATTTGTAAGTGATTTATTTGGGCTAAAATTAAATGCAAATATTAAGCCATGGCGATAGAAAACAAATGATTGTTCTGGGTTTTTCATAAGTAGTAGGTCTGGCATTGTTTGATTAAAAATATTGTGTTCTTTAGCGATAGTAATCATGTCTTTATCGAAGTTGCCTAACCATTCATATTTTAGGTATCCATTGTGATATAGGCTCCACTGACGGCGACAGTAGTGGAAACTCCAGCCGTTGCCCTCACGAGGGAAGTCTATCCATTCTGGGTGCCCAAATTCGTTGCCCATAAAGTTGAGATAAGAGTCTCCACCTCCAGCAAGGGTAAGTAGTCTAATCATCTTATGTAATGCTATTGCTCTATCGATAATAGGGTTGTGACATATTTTGTCCATATCAGTATACATAGACGCATCTGCTAGTCTAAAGATAATGGTTTTGTCTCCAACTAAGGCTTGGTCGTGGCTTTCTACATAAGCAACAGATTTTTCTCCTGGTCTGCGAAGACATATTTCGCTCCAGATTTTTTCTACATTCCAATTCTCATCACTCATTTCTTTGATGAATTTAATCCACATATCTGGTAGCCCCATGGCTAGTCTGTAATCAAAGCCTATTCCACCTTCTGTAATAGGTAAACACATGCCAGGCATTCCAGACATATCTTCGGTAATTGTAATAGCTTTCGGGTTGACCTGATGGATTAATTCGTTCGCTAATTGTAGATAAGTGATCGCCTCGGTATTTGTATTGAGTGAGAAGTATTTTTTGTTGTTATCAAACGCTTCACCTAGACCATGGTCGTGGTAAATCATTGAGGTTACTCCATCAAAGCGGAAGCCGTCAAAGTGAAATTCTGTGAGCCAGTATTTTAGATTGGACAGCAAGAAGTGTATGACCTCGTGCTTACCGTAATTAAAGCACTTAGTGCCCCATGCAGGGTGTTCTCCTTTAGCTCCATCATGGAAAAATTGCCATGTTGTACCATCGAATTCATTGATGCCCTCAGAAGTATTTTTGATAGCGTGAGAATGAACGATATCTAGTAGTACACGAATACCCATGTTGTGTGCTTTATTGATTAAATATTTTAGGTCCTCAGGCTCACCAAACCAAGATGATGCAGCAAAGAAACTAGATACTTGATAACCAAAGCTTCCATAGTATGGGTGCTCCATAATTGCCATTAATTGAATAGTGTTGTAACCACATTCTTTGATATGATTAAGTGTATTGTCGGCGAATTCACGATATGTTCCAATATGGCCATGTTCTTGTGCCATGCCGATATGGGCTTCGTATATAAATAATGAGTCTTCTGGTTTAAAGTCTTGGTCTGTCCAGTTAAATAGTCTTTTGTTATCAACGACTTCGCCACACCAGAGATATGTGTCTGGAGATTGTACAACTCTCTTTGCATATAGTGGTACATGTTCCGTACGGGTCATATTGGCATCTACAATGGTTTTTACTTTACAGCCATGCCACAAAGCATCGTCTCCGTCTAATTTGAGCTCCCAGATACCGTTTTCGAGCCTTGTTAGTGGGTGGTCTAGCCAGTGCCAGTCGTTAAAGTCTCCAGTTAGGTATAGTTGATGAGCATTAGGCGCCCATTCTCTATATACCCAGCAACCGTCTAAATGATGAAAACCGAAGTAGTCGTGAGCATTAGCAAAGTCTATAAGGCTCTTTTTGTTCCTGAGCAATCTCCACTTTGTATCATGATAGAGATGCATGCGATAGTCAATATCTCCCTTATATGGCTTTAATTGTGGATTGTACTCAAAAATACGATACATACACGCTCCCAGAAAAAATTATATTATATTTAAATATAATATATGATGCATTTTAAAGTCAAATAAATATGTTCTCTAAGGGTAAATATATTATGAACACATTGTTGAGAAAACTTTTTTAAATTATCATAAAGGGTAGAATTAATTAAAAATTTTTGTTAGAATTATGGTAACAAATAGAAGTATGCAATATTACAATTGAGGAAAGTCTATGGAAAGATTTGAAGTTGAAGGGAAGACCTATATTTATCATAACGGTAATTATTTTGATGAGAGTTATTGTAAGTTATGCAATGCTGAACTTAGAAAGGTTATACAGTATAGAAATAATCACGCAAATTATGAAGATATGACTTATGATGAGTTGTTAGATACAATAAAAATACATAAAGATAATGAGATTTATGTTATTGCAAAATCTGCAGCAGAATTCTGTTTAAGAAAATTTGGTGATGATGACTCTGTGGTAAAAACCATTTTACCTATTTTGTCGAGTTGTTATAGAAAGCTCAATCAACCTAACGAAGCAATAGGGAGGACATTGCCATATATGAATCCATCTACATCTAGTCCTGCATTATTTACATCTCTTGCTGCGGCATATTGTGATATAGGTGATTATGTAAATGCAAAGAGGTATGCTGGTAGGGCGTATGCCAGAGTGGCAACTCTTCCAAATGAATATAAAATAGAAATATCTAACGTATATGCTAGACTAAGGGCTATTCTTGATGATGAGAAAAAGTAGTCTAGCAAAAAAAATAAAAACAGCAACTTTTTTAATTGCTGTTTTTTTATTGTTTTTTATTGATATTCTGCTACATTTACCCATTTTAGTAAGAAATCTTTTTCTTCTTTGATGCCTTTTGTTAATTGTGTTGCTGCAACAATAGGAATCCATCTTTGGATATATTTGATTTCGATACCACTCTTTTGAGAGAAGAGTTTTAGGTATTTATCTGCAAGTTCGTTTTTGCCTTGAATAGAGAATAAGAGGAATGTACGAGCAACATCAGCAGATGCGTTGCCTTGAGTTACATGAGACCAGTCTAGGATATAATGTTTGCCATCATTTGCTAAGATTATATTGCTAGGATTGAAGTCGCCATGGCATAGTTTTGCGTGGTTTTTCATTCCTTCTAGTCTTTGTAAAAGTTCGTATTTAGTGTCATCACTAATTTCTGTAGTGTGTGTGATTTTTCTTTTGAATTTGTCTTTGATTCTAGTAAGTAATGGTGCAGATTTAGATAAAATATCTAATTGAATATCTACAAAGAGATTTAAATATTCGTCTTCTTTCTCAGGATTTGCTTGCATTGCTTCTTCGAGAGTAGTTCCTTCGATGTGGTTGGATACTAGTGCCCATCTGTTACCTATCTTAGTAACTTCTGCAAGTGATGGGATGTTTAAGCCTTCTATTTCTTCTACTCTTGCTTGATTAAGGGCTTCGTTAAGAATATTTGATTTTGCATAGTCTTCTACGAATAATTTGATGGTTTTGTCGCCATCTCTGTATACAGTTTTTGTGCTTCTTTCGGCTAAAATTTCATTTAGATTATAACTCATTACTTTTTACCTCCATAGTATGCGTTTAGGTACATTTCTTTGATTTCACTTAGTAATGGATATCTAGGGTTTGCACCTGTACATTGGTCGTCAAATGCTTGTTCAGTCATAGCATCTAGACTGTCTAAGAATGCTTTTTCGTCAATGCCATACTCTTTGATGGTCTTTTTGATGCCGATTTGTTCTTTTAGTTCATCAATTTTCTTGATTAAGTTCTCGAGCTTTTCTGTATCTGTTTTGCCACCAAATCCTAGTGAGTCTGCTACTTGAGCATATCTATTTAAGGTGTGTGGATGGTCATATTGAGGGAATGTTCCCATCTTGGTAGGTGTCTCGTCTGCATTAAACTTTATAACTTCGTTAATTAGTAGTGCGTTTGCTATACCATGAGGTAGGTGATGGAATGCACCTAATTTGTGTGCCATAGAGTGACATACGCCTAAGAATGCGTTTGCAAATGCCATACCTGCCATAGTTGCTGCATTAGCCATTTTTTCTCTAGCCTCTACATCACTTGCTCCGTTATTATATGCTCTAGGTAAATACTCAAAGATAACTTTTAGAGATTGAATAGCAAGGGCGTCTGTATAGTCTGTTGCAAGCATTGATGCATAAGCCTCTATTGCGTGTGTTACTGCGTCTATACCTGATGCAGATGTTAGTCCTTTAGGTGCATTAAGCATTAGGTTGCAGTCTACTATTGCCATATTAGGCATTAACTCATAGTCTGCTAGAGGATACTTAGTACCAGTAGTTTCATCTGTTATTACGGCGAATGGTGTAACCTCTGAGCCTGTACCTGCTGATGTTGGAACTGCGATAAAGTATGCTTTTGTGCCCATTTTTGGGAAAGTATATATTCTTTTACGAATATCTACAAAACGCATAGCTATATCCATAAAGTCTACTTCTGGGTGTTCGTATAATACCCACATTATTTTACCTGCGTCCATTGCTGAACCACCACCTAAGGCAATGATACAGTCTGGCTTAAATTCTGACATTAATTTAGCGCCTTCTTTTGCACAAGCAAGTGTTGGGTCTGGTGCTACATTGAAGAATGTTTGATGGATAATTCCTAATTCATCTAGTTTATCTGTGACTACTTTTGTATAACCATTTTCGTATAAGAATGTATCTGTAACGATAAATACTCTCTTTTTATCTAGTACATGTTTTAGTTCGTCAAGTGCTACTGGTAAGCAACCTTGTTTGATATATACTTTTTCTGGTGCTCTGAACCACAACATATTTTCTCTCCTTTCTGCTACGGTTTTGATGTTGATTAAGTGTTTTACTCCTACATTTTCTGATACAGAGTTTCCACCCCATGAGCCACAGCCTAAAGTAAGTGATGGCTCTAATTTAAAGTTGTACAAATCTCCTATACCACCTTGAGAAGATGGTGTGTTGATAAGTACACGACATGTTTTCATTGTTTTTTCAAACAATTCTAGTTTGTCTTTTTCTACTGGGTTGATATAGATAGAAGAAGTGTGTCCTAAGCCTCCGTCTAAGATTAGTTGGTTTGCTTTTTCTACGGCTTCTTCAAATGTTTTTGCTCTGTACATTGCGAGAACTGGAGATAGTTTTTCGTGAGCAAATTCTTCACTTAATTCTACGCTTTCAACTTCTCCGATTAGGATTTTTGTATGCTCTGGTACTTCTATTCCAGAAAGATTAGCTATTGTATGTGCTTTTTGTCCTACAATTTTGGCATTTAGTGCACCATTTACTATGATAGTCTTTCTGACTTTTTCTGTTTCTTCTGGATTTAAGAAATAGCAACCACGAGTAGCAAATTCGGTCTTAACTGTATCATAAATTTTGTCTAGTACGATTACTGATTGTTCTGATGCACAAATCATTCCGTTGTCAAAAGTCTTTGAGTGAATAATTGAGTTGACTGCTAGTTTAATGTTTGCAGTTTCGTCAATGATTGCTGGAGTATTTCCTGCACCTACGCCTAATGCTGGTTTACCACTAGAGTATGCTGATTTAACCATTCCAGGACCACCTGTTGCTAGTATTGTATCTGCATTCTGCATTAGATATGTAGTAAGCTCAAGGGAAGGTGTGTCTATCCATGAAATGATGTTCTCTGGAGCTCCTGCTTGCACAGCAACTTCTAGTAGTTTTCTAGCAGTTTCTATAGTTGATTTTTTAGCTCTTGGGTGAGGGCTAATAATGATACCATTACGAGTCTTAAGTGATAGTAATATTTTGAATATAGTTGTTGATGTTGGGTTTGTTGTAGGGATAACTGCAGCAATAACTCCTATCGGCTCAGCAATCTTTTTGATGCCGTATACCTCGTCTTGAGCGATTACTCCACAAGTTTTTTCATCTTTGTATTTGTTGTATATGTACTCAGATGCAAAGTGATTCTTGATAACCTTGTCCTCAATAACTCCCATTCCTGTTTCTTCAACAGCCATTTTTGCTAGAGGGATTCTTAAATTATTTGCAGCAAGTGCTACAGCTCTGAAAATTTTGTCTACTTGCTCTTGTGTGTATGTAGAGAAGATTTTTTGAGCGTCTTTTGTAATTTTTAATCCAGACTCTAGGTCTTCTAATGTGTCAATGTTTTTTCTGTTTGGCATAATATTCTCCTGTATTATATTTCCATTTAAACAATAGTTGGATTTTGAGTGCAAATAAATTTTTTTAAAGTTTTTAATATTTATATTAAACAGCTAATTTTAGCATAAAAAACACGCTTGTTTATTTGCCCAAGAGTAATTATAGCACGGGGTACAATGATAGGCAAATGAAATGCGAGCCAAATAAACATAAACGGTGTGTTTTTATGGGTGTTTTGTTTGTTTAAAATAGAGTCTTGTGGTAGAATGGGAGTATTATTATGAAAGAGGTGTTTATGGAAAAAGTTTGGTGGAAAGATGCAATTGGTTACCAGATATATATTAGAAGTTTCAAAGATAGCAATGATGATGGTATCGGTGACCTAAAGGGAATTAATCAAAAGCTTGATTATATTAAGAGCGTTGGTGCTGATTTTATTTGGATATGTCCATTCTATGATTCTCCTATGGATGATAATGGATATGATGTTAGAGATTATTATAAGGTTGCTCAAGAGTATGGTAAAATGGCAGACCTTAAAAAATTAATCAAAGATGCTCATGATAAAAGTATTAGGGTTGTAGTAGACTTAGTTCTTAATCATACATCTGATGAGAATATTTGGTTTGTTAAGAGTGAGAAAAAGATTGAGCCGTTTACTGATTTTTATGTATGGAAAGATGGTAAAATGGTTGATGGTAAAATGTGTCCTCCTAATAACTGGATTTCATTCTTCTCTGGTCCTGCATGGAAGTATAGCGAAAAGAGAAAGCAGTATTATTTAAAAATCTTCTCAAATAAAATGCCAGATATTAACTATGAGAGTGAAACAGCATTTGCAGAAATGGAAAAAGTAATTGATTATTTTGGAGAGTTGGGTGTAGATGGATTTAGAGTAGATGCTATTGCTCATATAGGTAAAGACTTAACTTTTGCCGATGCGAAGAATCTAAAGAAAACATACAAGTCTTTTTCAAACTTGCCTAATACACATGCATATCTTAAGAGATTTAATAAGACATTCTCTAAGAATAATTTGGTTACAATGGGTGAATTAGGTGGCGACCCTAGTAAAAAAGATTTAATCAAGTACACAACAGAGAATGAACTAGATATGATATTTAGTTTTGAGCAGATGTCTGTATTTAAAAAAGACCATACTATCAATAGAAAGGCTCTTATTAAGACACTTAAATATAAAGAGTCTCTTTCTAGTAAGAATGGTTGGTCTGTACTATTCTGGTTAAATCATGATTACCCTAGACTAATCAGCAGAATTAGAGGTGAGCAGGATAATAAGAATGCTCAAATCTGTTTAGCATCTTTGATGTATATGCTAAAGGGAACTCCTATGGTATATAATGGTGAAGAAATCGGAATGGAAAACTATCCATTCAAGTCTCCTGCAGATTTTAAAGATGTTAATGCAAAAATGATTTTTGATAATGCAGAAGATATAGATGCTGAGTTTAATAAATTAAAAGAGACTACCAGAGACCATTCAAGAACAGTAATGCAATGGGATTCTACTAAGAATGCAGGTTTCTCTGCCGGTAAACCATGGACTTATGTAAATTCTAACTACAAAAAAGTAAATGTTGAAAAAGCTCAAAAAGCAAAAGACTCTATTTTAAATAACTATTCTAGATTGTTAGCAGTTAGAAAAGAATATGGTGAAGCATTGTGTAATGCTAAATATAAGTTCTTTAATAAAGGTGGTTATATGGGTTACAAGGTAACTTGTGATGGATATACTCTTGAAGTTATTGCTAACCTATCTAAAGCAGAAAGGGTACTAGATTTACAGGGTGCAGAGGTATTATATTCTAATATGCCAAAAGCAGATTCTCTAAAAGTTTATCAGACTGTTGTTTTGAAAAGAAGTTTGTAATTAAAAGAAAAATAGAACGAAAACTCGTTCTATTTTTTTTACTCTTCATTGTCTGTATATTCATCATTTGCAATAAATCTTTTAGTTGCCTCGAGAATCTCTCCTATTGTCATGTTTTTAATAGTGAAACCGCCTTCAGTTTTGTGACCACCACCGCCAAAGTATAGTGCCAATCTTCCTGCAAGGTCTCCGTTATTGCACATTGTTTTACCTGTTATTTTGTTACCATTTTTAACTAACATTAAGAAGTTTTCGAGTGTGTCTAGCTTTCTTAGTTCTTCCGAAACTTTTTTAGTAAGTGTATATAATGTTACATCTTTAAAGTCTTCGCTTTTCAAATCTACAATGATATAATCAAAGTTGTCGTAATGTTTGATTTGGCTGGCTAGTTTTGTATATGTGTGAACTTCTAACATTGTTCTTTTTGTGTATAGTTGTCTAATTAGACTTTTATAATCTATTCCTTTATTAATAAGAACTTGTGCGATTAGTAATGTTCTATTTGTTAGTCTTCTTGCAAAACAGCAAGTATCAGTCATTATTCCTGCATAAAGAAGGGTTGATATATCTTGAGAGATTAGTTCTGGGTCCATTTGTACAAATATATCATAAATCATTTCGCTAGTAGAACTAATGTCTCCATTGGCGATAATGTATTGAGATTCGCCTTTATTTCCTTCGTGGTGGTCAATATTTACTGTGATATCTGCTTTATCAAAATATTCTTCAAATATATCTAGTCTAGTTTTGTCGCTACTGTCTAGTAGAATAAATGTGTAATTTTGTGGATTGTCTAAAGAATTAATAACTACAGACTTGTCACCGTTGTACCAGAATAAAAACTCATTGTCTTTTTCATCTAGTAAAGCTTTTGCATCATATCCCATTGATTTTAGGTATAAGGCAAGAGCAATACTTGAACCAACAGAATCGGCATCAGGTGTTTCTATATGTCCGCCTATGTATATTGGTTTTTCTTTAGGTAGAGTCTTCAAGACTTCTGCCATATATTTATATTCGTTTTCCATATAATCCTTGTTTGTTTGTTTTTTGTAGTGTCTTTGTTGTTTGTTTTTCTATAACATTGACAACTGATCTATTTTATCATTTTTTGATGTGTAAGTCAAATTTTTACTATCTACTTGAGTTTATCTTTGATTAATGTGGATAGTTTTATGATGGGTAATTTGGTATTTTGAGTTTGTCTTAAATTTCAATAAATAGTTGTAATATTTGTTTCGTAAAAAGACTAAGTGTATGATACAATATCTCGTAGGAGTGTAAAATGAAAACTAGATACGAACAGAATATAAAGATACTATCTTCTATGACTGATGCAAAGGCTCAAGTGGGTCTAACTTTTGCTTTGTCTTATTTACAAGATAATATGAGTGAGTATTTTAGGAATCTGGGTTGTGATGGTCTTACTATGATACCTATTGCTAATTGTTTTTGGGTTATGACCAAGACTAAAGTAAAGTTCAATAAGACTATTAAGTGGATGGATAATGTAACGCTCGCTACAGACCTATCTAAAAAGTCTGCTTATCGACTAAATATTCTTAATCATATATTTAATAGTGAGGGGACTTTGGCTATTGAAGGTGTTCAGGAAATTTGTGCTATTAGCAATGAGGATAGGAAACTCATTCCAATTAGTGCAACTATTTTTCCTACAGATATTGATATTGATGAGAGTACAATTCCATCTCTTTCGTTTACTAAGTTTGATGAAGAATTAGATGACTCTTGTCTAGTAAAAGAGCATTTAATTGATTCTAGAGGTATTGATTTCTTTGGTCATACTAACAATGTAGAATATGCAAGACTTATGTTATCTACTTTGAGTTTGAATGACTTAAATAAGATTGCTCCTAAGCAGTTTGAGATTCATTATATTTCGGAAAGTAGAGAGGGACAATCTCTGCAGATATATAGAAAAGATATGGACCATGCTTATTATTTTGAGATTAAAGATGGTGAGAGGGTGGTTTGTAAATCTTTATATGAATATGACATTATATTATAGATATTTGTCAGTAAGTATGTATTTTGTGACATTAATAAATAAAATAAGGGATTTGTAAAATGAAAAAAGTTGTAGTATTACTAGCAGATGGTTTTGAGGAATTGGAGGCAATTGGTGTAATTGATATCTTGAAAAGAGCAGGTGTTGGTGTAGAGATTTTGGCTCTTGGAAATGTAAGAGTTACTGGTGCACATGGTATAACTATTGAGGCAGATGAAATCTTTAATTATTATAATGCTCTGGATATGGACGGGGTTGTTTTTGCTGGAGGAATGCTCAATGCAGAGACTCTGTCTGAAGAGAGAACTGTAATTGATTTAGTTAATTATTTTTATGAGAATGATAAACTTGTTGCTGCTATCTGTGCAAGTCCTGCATTGATATTACCTAAGACTAAAATTTCTAGATATTTGGAGTGTACTTGTTATCCTGATCACGAAATGGTAGAGATGCTTGACGGGTTTAGGTTTGTAGATAAAAATGTTGTAATAGATGGTAATATTATCACTAGTCAGAGCCCTTATACAGCTCTAGAGTTTGCTCTAGCAATTGCTAAGTATTTGGGTGCTGATGCTGATGGTTTATTAAATGGGTTAAAGGGAAATAAATAGATGAAAGTTTGCTCTTTGGCGAGTTCCTCTAAGGGTAATTGTACGATTGTATATAATGATGACGAAATTCTCATTGTTGATATGGGTATTACCCTTAAAGACCTAGAGGAAAAACTTAATATTCTTAAACTCGACATTAATAAAGTTATTGGTGTTGTTCTTTCTCACGAGCATTCGGATCATACTAAAGGTGTATCAGCTCTTACTAAGAAATATATGGTTCCTATATATTGCCACTTTGATGCTTATGAGGGAGTGCTCAAGAAAACTAAATTAACAGGAGTCTCTGTTGTTAGGTTTTCGTTTGCAGGATTTAGAGTAGGCTCTTTCGTTGTTGAGACATTTAAGGTTAGTCATGATGTTCATTGTGTAGGATTCAATATTTATGAAAATCATAATAAAATAAGTATTGTAACAGATTTGGGGTATACTACTAAAGATATAGTTGAAAAACTATACGATAGTAGGTTGGTTATACTAGAAGCAAATCATGATGAGCAGATGGTAATCAATGGTTCTTATCCTCCTATCCTTAAGGCAAGAATCTTAGGTAGACAAGGACATCTAAGCAATATTAATTCGGCAAAGGTTGTTCTTGATATTGCGCAACATAATGTAAAACAAGTTTTGTTTGCACATTTAAGCGAGGAGAATAACACTCCAGAGATATGTTACGAAACTATATGTGATTATCTTAGGAGTAAGGGTGTTGAGCCTAATGTACATATACTTTTGGATATTGCTAAACCGTGTGGTTTGGGTCCTATATTTGTAATAAGATAATTTAGACCTGCTATCTAATAACTAACATTTGTTGGTTAAATGAGGTGGGTTTTTTTATGCGAAAAATTATAGTATACTGTATGATATTGTTATGTATTATAGCTATTGGTTGTGATGTTGAATTTGCTAATCATAATGATAATCTTCAGAGTAGAATTATAACCTTAAGTGATGGTTCTGATATTACATCTATTGCTAGTGCTATTGGTCCGGCAGTTGTGGCTATTCATGGTATTTCAGAATATGGTGAGTCTGTTGGTAGTGGTGTTTGTGTGTCAGAAAATGGGTATATATTGACAAATTCACACGTAGTTACTGACTGTAACGATATTATTCTATATCTGTCTGATAAGAGTAGTGTTGGGGCAAAAGTTGTATATAATGACCCAGTTTTAGATTTGGCTATTTTAAGAAGTGAGAGGGCTATACCATGTCTAAGGTTGGGAGATAGTAGGGATATCGTGGTGGGTGAAGATGTGTTGGCAGTGGGGACTCCTCTTAGTCTAACTCTTACACACACATTTACTAAAGGGATAGTTAGTGCATTAGATAGAACTATTAAGGTGTCATCTACAGAAGGTAATGGTTATATGCAGAATCTCATTCAACATGACGCTAGTCTAAATCCTGGCAATTCTGGTGGTCCTCTTATAAACACTAAGGGAGAGGTTATTGGTATTAATACTCTAAAGATAAGTGGTGGCGAGGGGATAGGTTTTGCTATTCCTACTAGAAGTTTTGAAAGTTTGCTTTCAAGTTTTGTAACTAATGTTAATTATAAGGTACCGTATTTAGGTGTGTATGGATATGATAGTGAGATTGCTAAATATTATGGCAAGTCTGATATTGGGCAAGGGTTCTATATTATTGATATTGCATCTAATAGCCCACTTAAAGATATAAATATTTCGCCATCAGCTGTTATAACCCAAATTAATGGTGTAGATGTTTCTAACACATTAGATTTAAAAAACGAATTATATAGGCTTTCTGCTAATGACAGTGTCTCTATTGAGTATTATATGGGTGGTGAATATTTTTCGACTAAAACAAAGCTCCAAAAATCTTGAGTCAAAAATGCTAGATAATTGCAGTATCTAGTATTTTTTTTGACATTCTTTACACAAAACTTTTCGTAAAAACCTTGCCTATATTCTTAAAATAGTATAATATATAATTAATATGTACCCCTTGTGGATAAAATCAGAGTAACGGAGTTGTTATGGAAAAGAAGGCAAAAGAGTATAATAGATATACTGTCCTAGATGCTTTTAAGTGTTTTTTTTGGTTGCTTGTAGTAACTGCGCTAGTGTCTATTGTGTTCCAAATTGTGCTAGTGGTTTATGCTAAAGTAAATGGCTTGGTTTATGCAGAGCTTATTAAGACTGAAACAGTGGCAGTGATTAGTTGCGTGTTGTCGCCTGTGTCAATGCTTATATTGTTCTTTGTGTACAATGGTATCAGAAGAGTGAAAAATAGAGAGGCTGTGACAGATGGAGAAAAGGTGAGTTTGCTTCCTATTTCTATTGCAATCGTTCTAGCTATTATTTGTATTTTCTTATTCACTCCATTTATGAACTTGATTACCATATTATTCCAAAGTTCTGGTTATAAGGTAGACAACACTCTACCTATGCAAGATTTAATGGCAGGTGATATTAAATATTTCTTGTTGGGATTACTTGTATATGCTCTTCTTCCTGCTATTGCAGAGGAGCTTATCTTTAGAGGTATTATCCAAACTAGCTTGTCTACTAGATACAAGAATTTTGTGACCATGATGGTTACAACTCTATTGTTTGTCCTAATGCATGGCTCATTAAATCAAACATTCTATCAGTTTATTGTTGGTTTTATGCTCAGTTTCTTAGCTTTGGTTGGAGGCTCGGTTGTTTATTCGATTATTTTACATTTTTTAAATAATGCCTTAGTGGTAGTATTTAGTTGTTTTGATATTGTTTCATACCTCTCTATTAATGAGGCTGTATATTACAATATCTTCAGTATGATTTTCCCATTTACAATTTTCCTACTAGGACTTGCATTAGTAGCGATTCTATTCTGGGTTCTAAAATATCTAAGGAATAAAAACTTCTTTAGGTTAGATGAACATGGTAAATTTGTAACTATTGACAAAGAAGCTGTAGAAAAAATTAATGCTAGTAAGACTGGTTTCAAAGGATTCTTCTCTAGCATGAATTATAATGAAAAACTTTATTCAGTAGTAGGTCTTATCATTATTGTTATTATTTGGGTTTCGAATACTATTAGTGGATTTATGTAAAAACCATTATGTTTGTTTAAAGAAGGCAAAATGAAATATTACACAGTTGAAAATAAAAACAAATCAATATTCAAAACCTTTGCTATCTATTATATAGTAATGGCTGTTTTTTGTGTTGTGAGAGTAATAGCATCTGCAGGAGTTTTTCCTGAGGGAAAGACAGGAGAAATCTTGTCTTCTTTCCTTATTCAAATAGGTGTTTTATTACTACTGCCATTTGTTTTGTATTGTTTGTTTATTAAAGTAAAGCCAAATCAACTCGTGCAGACATGTAACTTTTATAAATGTAATTATAAGGTTGTGTTTATTAGCATTTCTATAGGGTTGCTATGCTTCTTTATAAACATTGCAGTATCCTCATTGTTTAATGGTATACTATCTTTTACTGGTTATGATTTTAATAAATACACATCTTCTGGCTCGGCAGATATGTCAGTTGGAAATTTCTTTATAGACATCATAATAGTTGCTGTTCTTCCAGCACTCTGTGAAGAGGTTTTGCATAGAGGAATAGTTTTGCAGGGCATTAAACATGCTGGATTTAAAAAGGCTATTGTTATATCTTCATTATTATTTGCGCTACTTCACTTTAATATTCAGCAGGTTGCTTATGCTTTTGTTATAGGATTGGTTTTAGGATTTGTTGCTGTTGTATCTAAGAATATTTGGCCGGCAATTATTATTCACTTTATGAATAACTCTATTAGTGTATATTTAGATTATGCTACTGCTAATGAGTGGTGGTTGGGTAATGTGATGGACGATATTGCAACAGCATTAAAATCTAATAATTCTACTATGATATTTGTCGTGTGTGTGTTTGTACTATTAATTGTAATAGCGTTATTCTGCTTGTTTATGTGGTTGCTATTTAAACAAAGTATGCTAAAGAAAGTTTATAAAGCTATTAATAAGGTTTATGATACCAAAGATGGTGTTGTAAAGTCTGACCCTGTAGTTGTTTCTAAAGAAGAGGCGATGATGGATGTAATCGAGAATTGTACGCTTCTAAATCTAGATTATCATGCGATGGAAAACCCTATTGACGCAATACTGCCTAAGGAAAAGAGTAGATACAAACTTATTCCTAGGGACAAGATATTTATGTGGGGCGCAATAATTTTAGGTGGACTAGTTACATTGTTTACCTATATATGGGGATTGATATAATGAAAATTAATGTTGTTACTGTAGGAAATTTGAAAGAAAAATACCTAGTGGAGGCTTGTAAAGAATATCAGAAGAGACTTTCTAGGTATCATACTTTTAATATTATAGAAGTAGAAGAAGAAAGGTTGCCAAAGAATTATTCTGATGCAGATATTTCTAAGGCTTTAGTAAAAGAAGGTCAGAGAATAGAGAAGTATCTGAGTGGATATGTAATTATTTTAGATTTGCAAGGCAAACAAATGGATAGTGTGGAGTTTTCTAAGACTATCGAAAAAATTTCTCTTTCTAGTGATACTATTACATTTGTAATAGGTGGTAGTTATGGAATGAGTGCTGAAGTAAAGGCTAGAGCAAGTATGTCACTATGTTTCTCAAAGATGACCTTTCCTCATCAGTTATTTAGGGTAATGTTGTTAGAGCAATTATACAGAGCGACAGCAATCAGTAATAATATTCTTTATCATAAGTAGGATACGATAATGAATAAGATAGATTATATGCTAGAGGCTATAAAAGAGGCAAAGAAGAGCATTAAATACGGAGATGTTCCTGTTGGTGCAGTTATAGTAAAAGATGGAGAGATTATAGCCAAGGCACACAATAAAAGAGAACAAAAAAAAGAAACCATAGCACATGCAGAGATTTTGGCTATTACTAAGGCAAATAATGTTGTTGGAGATTTTAGACTAGATGGTTGTGATATTTATATTACAAAAGAGCCATGCCTAATGTGTATGGGTGCAATTCTTAGCAGTAGAATTAGAAAAATATACTATGGTGCTAGAGATAGGCGTTTTGGAACAGAGTCGCTAGCGAGAGAAAATAACTTCAATCACAAGTGTGGGGTTGAGGGCGATATACTAGGAGAAGAATGTGAGAAATTGCTCACAAATTTTTTTAAGAGTATAAGGTGATAAATGGCATTAACATTGAGTGAGATAAAAATTAAACCACTTAAAATCTCCAAATCAAGGTCTTTTCAGGTAATTATATTAGATGTAAAGGCAAACAAAAATTCATTTGATGGAGCTATTCTGGGTAGAGAATTGAAGTTTTGGGTTAAGTTCGCTTGTGGGAATTTGCCCACAACAATAATTAATTTTGACCCAAAGGTAAGTGTACTTGATTCTATAAAGCCGTATGTAGATGCAAAATATGATTATACTATTGTGTTGCTTTCTGCTACAGCCCTTTTAGAACATAATGATATTGAAATGATTAGAGAGTATGTTACCTATAAAGATATTATGCTTTGTAAATTACCTGTTGGTTATGTGGTTAATAATAAGTATATTTTAAATACTAATAGTTATATGGTTGATAGTGTTTATACGAATAATACCGATAACTTTTATATTATAGAAAATAAGAAACAATATAAGTATGCTTTAGAGGTCTTGCAAGATAGAATTAATAATTTTCATCTAGATAATGGGGTAGAAATTATTAAGCCGAATTCTGTCTATATTGAGCCCGAGGTTGATATAGAGTGTGGTGTGACTATTTATCCTAATGTTTCACTAAAGGGCTCTACTAGAGTGGGGACAAAAACTATTATAAAAGACAATGCAACCATTACGGATAGTGATATTGCTAGTAGGTGCTTTATAGGTGGTGCTAATATAGATAAATCTTATATAGGTGAATCTGTATGTATAGCTAGTTTTTGTAATATTATAGATAGTAAAATCGGTAAGGGCACAATTATCGAAGGTAATTGTGATATAAATAAATACAGTGTAGGTGCTGAGGAAAAAATCAAAGCAGGTACACATTTAGGAGAAACTAATGATAGCAGTAGTGGGGCTAGGTAATCCCGGCAAAAATTACGAAAAAACAGTACACAATATGGGCTATATGGCTATAGACTTTTTTGCTGACAAAGTTGGTGCGAATTTTACTAAAAATAAATATTATGGTAAGGTTGCAGAAGTTATGCTTTCGGGCGAAAAAGTTATTCTTTTAAAGCCAGAAACATTTATGAATTTGAGTGGTAAAAGTGTAGAGGATTTAGTTCATTCATTAAAACTAGATATAGAGAAAGTTTTAGTTTTGGTTGATGATATAGATTTAGACTTTGGTAAATTTAGAATTAGGTCTAAAGGTAGTGCTGGTACTCATAATGGACTTAGAGATATTGTTCATAGATTAGGTGAGAATTTTCCTAGAGTTAGGATTGGTGTAGGCAGGCCCGAATTTGGTGACCTAATGTCCTATGTTCTAAGTCGTGTTTCTGATGAAAAACTAGAGATTTTAGATAAAACTTTTGAAAAAGTTAGTAAAGTAATAGAACACTTTGCTAGTAAAAAAACAGTAGAGGGAATCGATATAAATAGATTATAATGTTTACAAAGTTTATGGGTAATGGTAATTTTCGACTATTATTAGAGTCAGTCAGTAATGGTGAAAATTGCACAGTTTTTGGCTTAAATAAGGGAGAAAAATTAGCAGTAGTAGATAGTGCTAATTTCCTTTTTTATGTGGTAGATTCTGTAGATAATCTAAATCCTATTTATGATAGCCTTGTGTCGCTCGGCAGGAAGTGTACTATATTTTGTGAGCCTTTAAATATATTCAGTAGCGAGTTTGCAAGTAGTGAAAAAATGCTTAAAACTCTCTATCAGTTAAAGTCTGGAGATGTGGATACTGTAATTCTTACTCCAGAGATGTTGTGTCAAAAGGTTATTAATAAAAAATATCTTAATTCTATTTGTATAAATGTTGGTGATGAACTGGTTGTAGATAGAGTTGCTAGTCGTCTAATCGACTTAGGATATTCTAGAGTGGACTTGGTGTCTGGTGTTGGTGAGTTTTCGGTAAGGGGTGAGGTTATAGATATATTTCCTCTTATGGGAGAGCCTACTAGAATAACTACAGGGTTTGATATTGTTGAATCTATCAAATACTATAATGCTGTTACTATGTTGTCTAATAAATCTATTGAAAGCATTGAGATTCCTCTCTTTAGATTTTATAATGTTTCTTCGCAGTCAGTTGAAAATTATTATCAGAAAAATGGCTTAAAGAAGGATTCTAACTATTATGATATTTGTGATAATATAGCATTTCTTGACTACAAAAATATAATATTTGATGAGAAGATTGATAGCACTATTTTTGATTATGTGGATGATGCATTAATTGTATTTGATGGGGCTAGAAGTATATATGAAAAATTAAACACATATATTTCTGATTATAACGCAAAAATCAAAGCTTTAGAAAAACACTGGGCTAAACTTTTAAGTTTTGCAAGTTTGGATATTACCAAAGTTTTAGAGTTTAAAAAAGAGCATACACTACTTGCTTATCAGCATATTAATCAATCAAATAGGATTTTTAGTCCGAAGAGGGTATTTAGTATTAGGACTCTTCCTTCGGTAAATTATGTTAGACACACCTCTATCCTTGCACTTGACATCAAGAATTATAACAAGGCTGGTTATACCATAATATTATGTGCTGGTAGTGACGATAATCGTTTGAAATTGTCTGAGGATTTAGGGCGAGAGGGTGTTAAGTGTAGTGTTTATGATAGGATATCTCAGTGTCTTTTAGGCGGGGTAAATGTTGTATCTAGAAATTACCCTTTAGATATTCTCTTGCCAGAAGAAAAATTGATAGTTGTATCAACAAACAGTCTCTTTGGTATCAAGAAAAAAATTGTAGAAAAAGACAATGGCTTTTATGATGGGGAAACACCTAAAAATGGCGATTTTATCGTACATAACTTCCATGGTGTTGGTAAGTGCTTGGGTGTTGAAACTCTTAAACTAAGTGATAGTTATAGAGACTATGTGGTTATAGAATATAAGAACAATGACAAACTATATCTACCAGTAGAAAATCTTGACCAGGTGACTAAATATGTTGGTGGTGAAAGTTCTCCATCACTTAATAAAATAGGTGGTGTGGAGTTCGCTAAAACGAAGGCTAGAATTAAGTCTGCAGTAAAAAAGATAGCCTTTGACCTTATTGCTCTATATCGAGATAGGCTTAATATGAAGGGGTATCAATACCCTAAAGATATGGATATGCAGAATGACTTTGAAAATTCATTTGAGTTTGCAGAAACCGAAGACCAAAAGATGGCAATTGATGACTGTAAAAACGATATGGAAAGTGGCAAGGTAATGGATAGGTTAGTTTGTGGAGATGTGGGCTTTGGTAAAACCGAAGTTGCTCTCAGAATTGCATTCAAAACCATCTTGTCTGGTAAGCAAGTTGCATTCCTTTGTCCAACAACTATTCTTAGCGAGCAACATTACAGTACAGCTATGGAGAGAATGTCACAGTTTGGTGTGAAAGTAGCAGTGCTTAATAGACTAAAGACACCTAAACAGGTTGCACAAATAAAAAAAGACATTTCTGATGGAAAAATTGACCTAATATGTGGAACACACAAACTTCTAGCAAGTGATATTAATTATAAAAATTTAGGTTTGTTGGTTCTAGATGAGGAACAAAAATTCGGTGTGGCTGACAAGGAGAAAATTAAGAATATAAAGAAACAGGTAAATGTTCTAACTTTATCTGCAACACCTATACCTAGAACACTCAATATGGCACTTATGGGTATTAGAGATATTTCAGTTATTCAGACTGCGCCTACACAGAGACAGTCGTCTATTGTGAATGTTTCTGAGTATAGTGAGGGGCTTTTAAAAGAGGCTATTAGTAGAGAGTTGTCTAGAGATGGACAGGTTTTAATTGTCTATAATAGAGTAGAGAAGATATATAATTTTTCTGCCTATATATCGTCACTTTTTGAAGGTGTGCCAGTATCTGTGGCACATGGTCAGATGGGGGCTGAGGAGTTAGAAAAAGAGATATTTAATCTATACTCAGGAAAGACAAAGATATTAGTGTCGACTACACTGATAGAGAATGGTGTTGACCTGCCTAATGCTAATACCCTAATTGTTATTAACGCTGATACTTTGGGGCTGTCACAACTATATCAGCTTAAAGGAAGAATAGGTAGGTCAGATAAACTTGCCTTTGCATATTTTACTTTTGATAAATCTAAAGCGTTGTCCGAAACTGCATACAAAAGACTTCAGGCCATCGAAGAATTTAGTGAGATGGGTAGTGGATTTAAAATTGCAATGCGAGACCTAGAGATTAGGGGAGCCGGCAGTGTTTTGGGGCTTGAGCAAAGTGGACATATAGAAAAAATCGGATACAATATGTATGTGCAGATGCTTAGTGATACTGTTAGGGAAATGAAAGGCGAGAGTGTAAAAGAGAAAATTGATGTTAGGGTAGAAACTAATTTGTCTGCATATCTTTCAAAAGATTATGTAGAGAGTGTTACTAGAAGAATGTCAATGTACAGAGAGATTGCTGCACTTAATACTTTAGAAAAATTAGTTGCATTTTTGACCAATACAAAAGAGGTCTATGGAGATATCCCTGATGCTCTTGTGAATTTGTGTAAGATATCGCTTATCAAGAATTTGGCAAGTGAGATAGGTGCTAAAAAAGTAGTTATTAAATCTTGTGCAAAAATAATTCTGGAACACAAAGAAGATTTGACCAAAAGTCTCTTAGATGTTTGTGATATGTATAGTGATAAAATATCGTTAAATCTAGCAGAAAACCCTACAATAGAGATTATGAATATAGATAGAAATGAAATTCTGGATTTTTTAGTAAATTACCTACAATTAATCATAAATTGTTAAAAATATTTGCAATTTGGATATTATTATAGTAAAATAGTTTAGTACAATTATATTTGAGAGGCATAAAGTGAAAAAAATATTCAGAAAACTGCTAACTACATGCTGTGCATTACTACTAAGTGTAGTGCTACTTTCTGGCTGTAGTTGGGCTAAAATAGATAATGAAAGATACTACAAACAAATAGTTGCAACAGTAGGCGATATGGAGTTTACTAAGAAAGACCTACTAGATGCATTCAATAATTATGGTTATCAATATTATCAGAGTTATGGTTATGATATGGAGACTTCTATTAATGAAACAATCAATAGTATGATTGATAGGGCATTATTATTAGAAGAAGTTAAGAAACAAGTAATTATCACTCCAGAAGAAGAATTGGAGATTAAGAAACAAGCATTCGACCATATACAGGATGCAATCTTCGAATATGAAACAGAAGTAAGAGAAGAGTGGGATATGGTAATAAAAACTGAAGAACCAGAAGAGAAAGAGTCTCTTAGGGTTGCTGAAGAAGTTTATGAGCCAAAGACTGTATACGAAAATGGTGTTGTTAAGATTATAGAGGAAGAGTCAGAAGAGATTTTTGTTGGGGATATCACTGCTTCAACACACTTTACAAAAGAGATGGCGACTGTAACAGATGTTAGAGTTTCTAATGAGGCATGGACTAGATATATCAAGGCTTTACAAGATGCTGCTAAGAGTGAAGGTAGAGATTCTTCTGAGTCTGCTGTAATTTTACACGAAGAAGAGAGATTAATTAAGCTAGTTAGAGATAATAAATATCTTGAGAAATTTCAAACTGAATTTAAGAAAAACTTTGCTCCAGACTTTAGTTCTATATTAGAGTCATACAGAAATAAGTATTTAGCGGAAGTTGCTGCATATACTACAGATGAGGCATTGTATCATACTGCAATGAAAGAGGCATCAAAGAATTATATTTATTATCATCCAAATAGTGGTAATGAGTATGTAAATGTTAAACATATTCTTATTAAATTTAGTGATGCTCAAACAGCAGAAATTGATGTATTAAAAGCACAATATGGTATCGGTGATGATGCTGAACAAAACGAAAAGAATCCATACTATGATGAGTATCAAGCTAGAGTAAATGAGATTGCAAGTAGAACACAATCAACATTTGAGATGGACGGAGAGAGATATACTTGGTCTGCTCAAGCTGTTTATAACTATGTAAAGAGTTATGTGACAGGTTCTGCAAAAGAGAGAAGTATCAAATTCAACGAACTTATTTATGTTTTCAATGATGATGACGGAATGATGAATAGTGCATTCGACTATGTTGTAAACCTAGATACAGAGGTTGAAGACCAGATGGTTAAACCATTTGCTGATGGTGTTAGAGCATTAGACACATCTAATGGTGGCGATGGTGCAGGTTCTATGGATATGATTCTTAGTGAATATGGTTACCATATTATTTTCCATGATGGCAATGCTAAAAATATCATTGATGAAGAAAATATTAGAACTATATCTGATGAACAATTATTAGAAATTTTATGTACAACAACTACTACTCCAAATTCAAATAAGACAATATTTAATCTATTGTATGACGAATTAGGTGGTGCAGACAATGGTGAAACAGCATATAATAATATGACTGCTGAACTAGTTAAAGATATCAGAAATAGACTAAAAGCAGAAGATGTTGTAATTAAAATTTATGTTAAAAACTACAAAGATTTAATCGAGGGTTAAAGAAAGAAAAAATACTTAGAATTTATCTAAGTATTTTTTGTTTTTTTACTTTTTAGTTTTCTTTACTACATTTGCAATTTTTTCTACGCCAGATGTATCACCAAATGCTTTTAAGATTTCAAGTGGTATAGCAAAGATAATTGTGTTTGACTGATCTGAAGATACATCATTGATTGTAGATAGGGTTCTTAAGTGTAGGGCACCAGGTGCTTGTGCAAGTTCATACGCTGCTTTTGCTAGATTTTCTGATGCTTCTAGTTCTCCTTGTGCTTTAGTGATAACTGCCATTTTTTCTCTTTCTGCCTCTGCGACCTTTGCGATAACTCTCTGCATATCAGCAGGTAGTGCAATATCTTTTAATTCAACATTTTGAATTTTTACACCCCAGTCGTCAGTTGCTTTGTCCACTATATCACAGATATTGTCTGAGATAGATTCTCTCTCTACTAGTAGTTCATCTAGTGTTACAGAGCCAACCATGTTTCTCATTGTTGTTTGGGCAAGTTGTGTTACAGCATAGTTGTAGTCTTCTACGGCAAGCATTGCTTTTTTTGAGTCAAAGATATTATAGTAGATTACGGCATTTATTTTAACTGTTACATTATCTTTTGTGATTGCATCTTGTTCTGGAACATCAATAACCTTTACTCTTATATCTATTTTGCTAAAAGATTGAAAAATAGGTATAATGATGTGCCAGCCTGGGTTTAGAACAGAATGAAACTTTCCTCTTGTAAACTTAATTCCTCGCTCAAATTCGCTTATTTGTCTAATAGAGCATAACAATATGATACATACTGCTATAACTAAAAATATAATTACTTCTAACATTACTTTCTCCTCTTTTGTTTTTTTAAATTTTACCATATATAAAATAAAAAAAGAAGTAAAACGAGTTTACTTCTTTGAAAGTTTATAAGTTTATATATGTTAGCCATGTAGGGGTAATTTCGAATGTCTTTTCGTTTAGATATTTAAGGTTGTCGTCTGTTATAGTAAATGATAGTCTGTATGCAGTCAAAAAGTATCCTTTATACTTGCTGTCTTTGAGAGTTGTACCATATTTACTATCGTTAGTAACAGGCGTGCCTAAATGAGCAAATTGAGCCCTTATTTGATGTGTTCTTCCTGTTTTTAGATTGATATCAACTAGGGAATGATTGTTATTACTATTTAGTATTTTAAATTCTGTGATAATCTCTTTGTATCCATCTAGTGGAGTATCGCTCACCTGAGCGAGGGCTTTCTTGCTATCTTTATATAAGTACGCTTTGATTTCTCCCTCTGTGTTTGGCTTGCCATCAAGTAGTGCTTGATAAGACTTGTGTACTTCATTACATCTAAATATTCTTTCAAATTTAACAGCATTTTCTTTTGTTTTGGCTAGAATTACAAGACCCTCTGTAAGTCTGTCTAGACGGTGTATAACTATCGCATTATGGTCC
Organism: Clostridiales bacterium; assembly: GCA_015055605.1. Lineage (GTDB taxonomy): Bacteria > Bacillota > Clostridia > Christensenellales > UBA1242 > UBA11490. The sequence goes on along the minus strand of SVHV01000001.1, from coordinate 642,515 downwards.
TCAAAGATTTCTTCTAGTGAGTATGTGTTTTCGCTACTCTTATCTCTAGTTGCGCACTCTATACCTTGAGGTTTATTTACTATTAGGATATTGTCGTCTTCGTATATAATGTCAACTTTTGGTATTGACTTAGTTGTAGGTAAATAAATAGAAATTTTATCTCCTACGGTTACCTGTATATTTTGTTTTGTTCTCTTGTTGTTGACTTTAATATCGCCTTTTCTAAGCATCTTTTGTGCATTGCCAAAGCTCACACCTTGTACAGAGTGAATAATGGTTTTTATGAGGGAATCGTTTTTACTTACAATTATATCCATAATCTTTTCCTTTTATAGTTTTTATGTTATCACAAAAATATGGTTTTACAAAGCAACAAATTAGTATTGTTAGAAAATACTAGTAAAATCCAAAATTTTGTTGTATACTCTATGTGAAGAAAAATGGAACTAAAAATAAAATTTAGGAGAAATAATGTTAAGACTAGAAAATGTTTGCTACGAAGTTAAAGACGCTGGCAAAAAGAAGACTATTTTAAAAGACATAAATCTAGAACTTGCAGATGGTGAAACTGTAGTTGTTACAGGGCATAATGGTAGTGGCAAGAGTTCACTTATGAAAATTATTATGGGAATATATCCTGTGACCTCTGGTAAGATTTATTTTAATGATATAGATATAACTAATATGTCCATTACAGATAGGGCGAATTTAGGTATGGCTTATGCTTTTCAGACACCTGTTAGGTTTAAAGGGCTAAAAGTTAGAGATTTAATAACTACTGCTCAGAAGACTAATAGTGTTGTTATGGAAGTGTGTAATTACTTGTCAAAAGTAGGTTTGTGTGCTAGAGATTATATAGATAGAGACCTTGATGACAAACTATCAGGTGGAGAATTAAAAAGGATAGAGATAGCAATAACTCTTGCTAGAGGTGCTAAACTTAATATTTTTGATGAGCCTGAGGCTGGTATTGATTTATGGAGCTTTGGTGGCTTGATTGCTGCTTTTGATGAAAACAAGAAACAGTACGGTGGTACAAATATTATTATTTCGCATCAAGAAAAAATTTTAGAGATTGCAGATAAGATTCTTGTTATGAATGGTGCAAAGATAGAGAGGTTTGGTTCTAGAGAAGAGATAATGCCTACTCTAAACACTTATGGTAGACAGTGTAGTAAATTGCAAGGAGAGTGCTATGAGTAAGATAGAGAGTGATTTATTATTAGCAGTTTCTGACCTACATCAAATACCTAGTGGGGCATTTAATATTAGAGAAAATGGGCAGGCTGTAGATAAAAGAAGTACAGAAAATATTGAGATTGTACCGAAGTTAGATGGTCAAGGTATTGATATTTTTGTTAAAGACGGTACTGTTGGTGAGAGTTTGCATATACCGGTGATTATAACTAAGGCTGGTGTAAAGGAACTAGTATATAATGACTTTCATATCGGCAAAGATTGTGATGTTTTGATTGTGGCAGGTTGTGGTATACATAATACTGGATTAGAAGAAAGTGAGCATAATGGTATACATAGTTTTACTGTTGGTAAAAACTCTAAAGTTAGGTATGTAGAGAAGCATTTGGGCGTTGGTAATAAGGGTGGTAAAATTCTAAATCCTGTTACAAATATAGAGATGCTAGATGGCTCAGAATTGGTTATGGAGACAACTCAACTAGGTGGTGTAACATCATCTATTAGGGAAACTAATGCTAAACTTCATAAGAGAACAAAACTAGTTATCAAAGAAAAAATATTAACAAATGAATCTCAGATAGCAGATACTTATTTTAATGTAGAATTGGTTGGTGAAGATTCTTCGGTCGAAGTTATTAGTAGGTCTGTTGCTAAAGAAAATAGCAGGCAAAAATTCTATAGTAAAGTAATAGGTAAGGCAAAGAGTTTTGGTCATGTTGAGTGTGATGCTATCCTTATGGATAATGCGATTATTCAATCAACACCAGAGATTTTGGCTGAGTGTACGGATGCAACACTTGTTCATGAGGCAGCAATAGGTAAGATAGCTGGAGAACAACTTGTTAAACTGATGACTATGGGACTTAGTGAAAAAGATGCTGAGGACATGATTATTAAGGGTTTCTTAGGATAAACTTATGGCATAAAACAAAAAAGAGAACAATATTGTGTTCTCTTTTTTGTTGCTGTTTGTTATGTATTTAAATATATATTTTCTCCTGTATTGCTATCTTGATACATAACCCAGTATCCGTTATCATAAGGTGATTTGGGGTCGGTTGGTAACCATTGACTATAGTTTCTCATTTCAATAGGTGGCTCTATATTATAACTTCCGGGCACGCCGTAGCAAATATACTTTATGTCATTACTTTCTTTTATAATGCCAACAACATAATATTTATTGTCATATTCTGTATCTATCTTGCACCACATACTATTTTCTACAAGTTGCTCTAGATTGTGTTCTCTGGGGTATCTGGCGAATAGCTCGTCTAGCTGGTCTGCTATTAGGTTGTAGAAATTGTGTTCGTTATTTATGTGTTGATTAATAGTTTCTTCTAATTCTGCTTCATCTGTCTCAAAAAGATTTAGTTGTGTTTTATTGGTGTCTGCTATGGCTACTTCTGACTCAATGTTATCAATATTTTCTGGTTCAATGGATATTTGAGATATGTTATCTTCTACTATGTTTACTTGTGTTTTTTCTGATGTTTTATCTGGAATAGAAGACTGTGTGCTATTGAGTGTATTTATCTCTTTTTGTGTTGGGTTAGTTGATGTATTATTTACACTATGAACGACTGTACTTTTGTGATTAGATTGCATTTTGGAGATGCTGTTTTTTAGATATGATATTATATTATTTTTATTATTATCTTGTTTAGTGCTACCCCATAGTATTGGTTCAAATTTGTCATTGTTTGTATCAATTATTACACAGGATATTTCTTGGTCTAGTTCTATTTGCGATAGCTTGAATTGACACCTATTATTTTCCAGTTTTATATTTTGTTTTATGATATTATTGTTGGCTTGTATGCCTAGTAGTAGGTTAGCTGATTCTTTTGAGCTAAATGCTCTTAGGTTTCCGAAAACAGCATTATTTTTGCTTTCGAGTTCAAGGAGCATTATTGATTTATTATTATTTTTCTTGTCTGATAAAATTATTGTTCTTTTTAATTTTCCCATTTTACCACCTTTCGCTTAATATATGAGATGTAATACTACATTTAATTATATATTAAGGTTATGGTAATATGTGTGACTATTCGGTAGGGTGTATTGTTTAAATTTGTTTTTGTGTGTTGTTTTTTGTTGAATCTATTATGTTATTTTTTTATTTAAAAAGAATATAATTTTTTTTCGTTTTACTGTTGACAAGCCAACTTTAGTATGGTATTATCTAGAGGCTAATATATAAGTGTATGTTAGCTTTTTGTAAATAACTCCTTTTTTAAAGACTATTGGATATACCAGTAGTTTTTTTGTTTTAAAGGGAAGAGTGTATTTAGATAATAAAAAATATGTCAGTTTATTTGCTGACATATTTTTTTATTTCATTACTAAGTTTAACAAAGTCTTCTGTGTTTAGTTTTTCTCCTCTAATTTGTGGTTGGAATCCTAATTTAGAGAAGATTTCTTGTATTGTATCTGAACTAAGCTTGAATGTGGTTTTGAGATTATTTTCTAGCGTTTTTCTTCTCATGGCAAATGCAGATTTAATAGTCTCGTCTAATATTTCTGTACTATCTATTTGATATTTGTTTTCGATAAAATCGATTTTTACTATAGCACTATCTACATTTGGTACAGGAGTAAACATTTTTCTACTAACTCGTTTAATGATTTTTGCATTTGCTCTATAATCAATAGCTGGAGTTATTGCTCCGTAATCTTTTGAACCGCTTTTTGCGACTAGCCTCTCAGCAACTTCTAATTGAACCATGATAATCATAGATTGTAGGTTTTTAGCATTTTCTAGAAACTTAAATATAATAGGTGTGGTTATATAATACGGTAAGTTTGCTACCATTGTGTATTTGCCTTTAAAATTGGCTTCTATATCTTCGATATTAAATTTCATAATATCGCCGAAGACAATCTCGCTATTATCGTATTTAGATAAGTTTTCTTTAAGTATTGGCTCTAGATTTCTATCTATTTCATAAGAAACTACTCTTTTTGCATACTCACACAAGATTCCTGTTAGAGTGCCTGCACCAGGACCGATTTCTAAGACTTCTGTTTCTTTGTCTATAATTCCGTCTACAAAAGACTTCAGAAAATTGGTGTCAAAAATAAAGTTTTGACCGTATGCTTTATTAAATTTGAAATCATATTTATTTAATATTTCTAAATTACTCATCTAATTTACCTTTTTAAAAAGATTGAGAGCGTTAGTATGTGTTTGTTTAACAACACTATCATAACTAATTCCCTTGATTAATGCTATTTTTTCTGCAACTAATCTAGTCATCTTTGGCTCGTTGATAGAACCTCTGTATGGGTGAGGGGTTAAGTATGGACAATCTGTCTCTAGTAGTATATCTTCTATGTCTGCCATCTCGCATACAGCAGGTGCAACAACTGAATTTTTAAAAGTTAATGTGCCTCCAAAGGCGATTTTTAGACCTAGTTTTTTGATTTCTTTGTAGATTTCTACCGATTCACTATAACAATGCATTACACCACCAAACTCTAGATACTTTTTGTTTTCCTTCAGTATGGGTAACATATCTCCTATGCTATCTCTATTATGGATAGAAATAGGTAGTTGTAACTCGTATGCGAGTTTGAGTTGTTTGATAAATACTTCTTTCTGTAAGTCTTTGTTATCTGTTCGCCAGTGGTAATCTAATCCGATTTCGCCTATGCCTATAACTTTTGGGTTGTTGGCTAATTCTCTAATGAGCTGTTCGGTTTCTTTGCTATATTCTTCACAAGAATCAGGATGGATACCTATAACTGCATATATATTTTGATATTTGTCGGCTAACATAACTGATTTTTTTATTGTTTCTGTATTATAGGCAATGGTAAAGACCTTGTCTACACCATTAGAGTCAAGGTCTTTAATAATTGCGTCTATAGAATCTAAATATTTGCTATCTGTTAGGTGAGCGTGTGTATCGATTAGCATACTAGCAAACCTCAGAGCCACCAGGAACATCACTATCAGTAGTTAGTAGGCTAATTCCTTTAGTTGCCTCATTCTCTGCACAAAGTAGCATGCCATAGCTTTCTATGCCTCTTAGTTTTCTAGGGGCAAGATTTGCAACAACTATTACATTTTTTCCAATTAAATCTTCAGGTTTGTAATATTCTGCGATACCACTAACGATAGTTCTTGTTTCTTTACCTGTATCAACTGTAGATTTTAGTAGTTTATCAGCATTAGGGACTTTTTCACAGTTGATTACTTTACCTGTGATTAGTTTAACTTTCATAAAATCATCAAATGAGATATACTCGCTAGTTTCTTCTGTTTTTGCTGGTTCTTTATTTTCCTTTTTAGGTTCAGGCTTTTTCTCTTCTTTCTTAGGCTCTGCATTTGGAGTATCTAAGAATTCTATTTCCTTTTTAACATCTAGTCTAGGGAATAGGTTGTCACCTTTGTTAACTGTATTGCCGTAGTTTGTTAAGCTGAATTTTTTAATGCTTTCGAATGTTTGAGCATCTTTAGTATAAGAGAATTTATCAAATACTTTTTTAGGTGTTTCAAATAAAAATGCTTGTAGAAGTGTGTTGCAGATTCTGATTGTCTCGCTTAAGTAGTAAAGAACAGTGTCAAGTTTATCTTTCTTGCTTGTGTCTTTTGCTAATTTCCATGGCTCAGTCATGTCGATATACTTATTGGCTAGTCTAATTACTGAGAAGATCTCATTAACTGCATCATTGATTTTTTGTTCAGCCATGAGTGTACTTACTTTACCATATAATTCATTGCAAGCAGTTTCTAACATTTTTTCGCTATCCTCATTAACTTTTGGTTCAGGAATGATTGCTCCATTGTATTGTGTAATCATTGCAAGTGTTCTACTTACAAGGTTTCCTAAGTCATTACAAAGGTCTGAGTTTACTGTATTAACAAATTGCTCTGCTGTGTATGGGGTGTCGTTGAAAATAGGACCTTCTTTTGCTAGATAGTATCTAAGTGCGTCTGCGCCATATCTGTCTACTAGTGTAAGAGGGTTAAATCCGTTGCTCTTAGATTTGCTGATTTTATCTCCCTTTAGTGTGATAAATCCGTGAGAGTGGATTTGTGTAGGAAGAGGTAGGTCAAGCATTTTTAGTAGAATAGGCCAGATAATGCAGTGGAATCTAGAAATATCTCTACCTACAACATGAACATTACAAGGCCAAAATTCTTTGTAATCCTTATCGTCTTTTGTGTCGTAACCTAAAACAGATAGGTAGTTGAGTAGGGCGTCAATCCAAACATAAGCAACATGCTTATCATTAAATGGAAGTCTAACACCCCAGTCAAAAGTAGTTCTAGATACACAAAGGTCTGTAATACCTGGTTTAATGAAATTGTTGTAGATTTCGTTTTTTCTACTTTCTGGAACTAAAAAGTCACTATGCTCCTTGAAATACTCGTCCAAAAACTCTTGATATTTACTAAGTTTTAGGAAATAACTCTCTTCTTTAGTGAGTTCAACTGGTCTACCACAGTCTGGACACTTTCCTTCTACTAATTGTGATTCTGTAAAGAAAGTTTCGCATGGTACGCAGTATAGTCCTTCGTATTGGCTTAGATAAATATCTCCTTTTTCGTATAGTTTTTGATATACTTTTTCAACGAGTTCTACATGGTGTTTGTCGGTAGTTCTGATAAATTTATCATAGGTAATACCTAATTTTTCCCAGATAAATTTAAATTCATCAACAGTCTTGTCTACGAATTGTTGTGGAGTCATATTGTTTTGCTCTGCAACTCTAGCAATTTTTAGTCCATGTTCGTCACTACCTGTTGCATAAAAAACCTTGTGTCCATCAAGTCTGTAATATCTAGCGCAAATGTCTGCTAGAATTGTGCTGAAACAGTGTCCAACAGTTAATTTTCCACTAGCATAGTAGATAGGTGTTGTAATGTAATAATTCTTTTTCTCCATAAGTTTCCAACCTCTTATTTTTTACAGAATAAAATTTATCGTCTTTATTCTTAAAAATTTTTTCAATACATATAATTTTACAATAATATATTATATTTGTAAAGAGTTTATTGAAATTTAGAACTGCAAATAATCATATTTTTTAGAGGTGTTTTATGAGTTTTGTGTGGAGTGGTGTAATGATATTTGGATTGGGTTTGCTGTTACTTGGAAATGTTGATATTGCTGTGTCGAGTATGTTGGAGGGTGGTAGTAAAGCTATTACTCTTGCACTTAAATTGTGGGGTATCTATGCAGTATGGTTGGGGCTTCTTAAGATTGTAGAAGAAACGGAACTTGATAAAAAATTATGCAAACTTTTTAAGCCTGTCATTAGATTGCTTGTTGGTAAAACTGATAGCTATACAGAAAATCAAATCGCTATCAATATAACTAGTAATATGTTGGGTATGGGTAATGCTAGTACACCTAGTGGAATAAACGCAATTGCAGGATTGGATAAGGGGAGTAGGTATGCTACTGCTGGAATGATAATGATTCTAATACTTAATGCTACTGGTTTGGACCTTATTCCTACTACTGTTATAGGTTTGAGGGTAATGGCAGGTAGTAATGCTCCAACAGATATTATTATTCCGACTTTCATTGCAACATTTGTTAATACATTAGTGGGGATTGTGTTGGTTAAATTGTTTAGTAAGATATTTAAGGATAAGCAATGAGTCAATATATCTTGCCAATAATGATTATATCCATACTGCTTTATGGTTTGTTAAAAAGAAAGAATATATATAATGCATTTGTTGTGGGATCTAAGTCGTCATTTGATTTAGTGCTTACTTCTCTTCCGTATATAGTTGCTATTTTTGTGGCAGTTGAGGTTTTTAATGTTAGTGGTCTTAGTATGGTTTTTGCCGACTTTGTTTCTCCGGTATTTGAGTTCTTTGGTGTACCTAAAGAATTGTCGCAGTTGGTGATATTAAAAAATTTCACCGGTTGTGGTTCTCTTGCGTTGCTTGAAGATATCTTTGCTACCTATGGTGTGGATAGTTATTTGGCTAGAGCTGGCTGCTGTATTGCTGGGTGTAGTGAGGCGATTTTTTATATAACTGCAGTTTATTTTAGTAAGACAAAAGTAACTAAGTTTAGGTATGCTATACCTGTTGGAGTGTTGGCAAATTTTGTGGGGGCTATGGTGAGTTGTTTGATTTGTAAAATTATTTAATTGTCAGTATTATGTAAATTATTGTCAGAAATGCATTATATAATGACAAAAAAATAAAAGCATAAGATTTGCTTTTATTTTTTTAAATTTAATCATGGCTAGTTTTTTAGTGTGGTTTTAACTAAAATTCTTGTATTTGTTTAGTGTGTGGAATTGTTGGTTTTTACAAGAACACAATGTCTCCACAGAGCACATCACTATATGAGAAACTTCTCCTGTCTAGTTCTACATCACTGGTTGGATTTATTACAAACATACTAGGATAAACCTCATTAATAATTGCAGTTAAATGTACTATTTTGTTTCTACCTTTATTTACCTTGATTTTTATGTTTTTTCCTTTAAGTTTTTCTACTGTATCTTTGATGGTTGTGATTGAATTTAATACTCTCATTTTTCTTCCCCTTTTTCTGATATTTTGTGTAAAAAAATTATATTTATTCTGGGTAATTTTTAATAAATTAAAAGTTTACACGACTGCTATATTATGATATAATTTTATTATGGAATTAAATCATGTTTACAGAAAAACTCAATTACATAAAGTTATTTCTAGTGATGTAAAAGCAGGTATGCTTAGCCACTGTTATTTACTTTCTGGTGTTGATGATATTATCATCAATTCTTTTGCTACACTTTTGGCTAAAGAAATATATTGTCTTAGTGATGATGCTCCATGTAATGAGTGCTTGAATTGTAATAAGATTTCCCATAGCAATATGGTTGATTTGATTACATATCCTAAGGGTGATAAGGGGCTAATGGTTGACGATATGAATGAGATAGTTGTTGACTGCTTTGTTAGACCTGTTGAGAGTAAATATAAGATTTATATTCTTAAAAATTTTGAAGAATGCACAGTTCAGGCACAGAACAAAATTCTCAAGACTTTAGAAGAACCACCACAGAATGTTATATTCATTTTAACTACCACAAATATTGGTATGGTGTTACCTACAATATGTAGTAGAGCAAAGAAGGTTGATGTTCCTATTCTTGAGAAGTCTGATATAGTTGAAATTCTAAAGGGTGAGAATATTGCAGGGGCCGAGGATTTGGCTAGTTTGTCTAATTGCAATCTAACTACAGCTCTTATTCTTTCTAAAAGTAAAGATACAGATTCAATGGTGACTCTTGCTTTTGACATGCTAACTAATCTTAATACAAGTGCTGATATTCTGAAGTATAGTAGTAGGGTTGTTGCTCTAAAGAAAAATGTTCCAGTGTTTCTTGATTTGTTGTCAACGATTCTTAGAGATGCTATTGTAGAAGAAAAGTACAGAAACTTTTTAGGTAGAGAGAATTATTTTGATGTTCTTAGGGCGAAATATTCATCTAAGTCTGTATCAAAGATAGTTTCGCATATAGCAACAATGTTTCTAAGGCTAGATTTTAATTGTAATGTGAATGGGCTTATTGATGAGTTATTGCTCAAGATTTTGGAGGTTAGATTTTTATGTCAATAATAGGAGTGAAGTTCGCTCAGAGTGGTAAGGTTTTTAATGTTGATAGTGAAATAGTTGCAGACATTAATGATACCATCGTTGTAGATACAATCAGGGGTTTGGAACTAGGTATTGTTAGTAAGCCGTCTGGCGAAGAACTTACTGAGGAAATTAAGTCGGTGGTGAGAAAAGCAACTGATGCAGATTTAAAGAAAATGGAAGAACTAAAGAAACAAGAATCACATATTCAGAAGTTAACTAACGAACTTATTGCAAAGTATAAACTAGAAATGAAACTAGTTGATGTTAATTTTACACTAGATGGCACTAAGGTTATTATTAACTATGTTTGTGAGGATAGGGTAGACTTTAGAGAATTGGTAAAAGATTTGGCTAGTTCGCTTAGGGCTAGAATTGAACTTAGACAAATAGGTATTAGAGACCAGGCTAAGATTATCGGAGGAATAGGTTTCTGTGGTAAAGAGTGTTGTTGTAAAAAATACCTAAATGACTTTGATAAAGTAAGTATTAAGATGGCTAAGACTCAGGGGCTTTCTCTAAATCCTACAAAGATTAGTGGCATTTGTGGAAGACTAATGTGTTGTCTTGCTTATGAAAACGAATTATATGCTGATATTTCTGTAAAGATGCCTAAACTAAATAGTAAGGTTAATACTAAAGATGGCTTAGGTACAGTTGTATATAATAACATTCTTAAGCAAATCGTAACCGTTAGGGTGGAAAAAGATGGCGAAATCAAGGTTGGTGAGTATGCCTTAGATGAGATTGAACAGGTAGCAAAAACTGTTCAGAATCCACCTAAACAAAAAGAAAATAATATACCTAAAAGTCAGCCTAAAGAAGAAGTAAAGAAAGAGTCTGTAACTGTGGAAAAAGAAGAAAAACAGAATAATACTAACAGTGCAGAACATAATCATAAAAACAAAAAGAAATTTAAAAATTTTAAGAAGAAAAACAATCAAAATAATGATAAAAAGTAATGAGTGTTTAGAAGATTTACAATGTAATAATCTATTCATTATACAAGAAAAAGAAGGGTATCGCTTTACTAGTGATGCTGTTGCCCTTGCTAACTTTGTTAGGGTAAAACCTAATGGTAAGGTAGTAGATTTGTGTAGTGGTAGTGGTGTAATAGGGATTCTAGTATCAGCTAAGAATCCTGTTTCTTATACATATCTAGTGGAGATTCAGTCTAATCTAGCAGATATGTCTAAGAGGACTATTGAGCACAATGGTTTAGACAATGTGTTTTCTGTTGTAAATAAACCGTTACAGGATATACATAAAGAAATTGGTGTAGGGACTTTTGATGTTGTGGTGTGTAATCCTCCATATAAAAAGTCGGGAACTGCTACTAATATCGGTGCTATTGATACTATATCTATCGCTAAACACGAAATTACAGTTACACTAGAGGATATTATTAGGGAGGCTGGCAAATTACTAAAGTTTGGTGGCGACTTTTATATTGTTAATAAAGAAGAGCGTTTAGTGGATATGATGTGCATAATGCGCAAATATCAGTTGGAACCAAAAGAACTAAAGATTTTGCCTAGTACCAAGGGTGCTAGTGTGGTAATGTTAAAGGCTAGAAAAGGAGGAAAGAGTGGTTTAAAAATTTCACTCTAGATAGATATGTTATATATTGTTGCAACGCCTATCGGAAATTTAAAAGAAATCACGCATAGAGCTATAGAGGTACTAAATTCAGTAGATTATATTGCGTGCGAGGATACTAGAACTAGTAAGGTTTTGTTGGATCATTATGATATAAAGAAGAGGCTTGTTGCTTACCATAAGTTTAATGAACAAAAAGAGTCTAAGAGTATTATTGACGACCTAAAGCAAGGCAAAGATATTGCCCTTATTAGTGATGCTGGTATGCCTGGTATTAGTGACCCAGGAGCAGTGCTTGTTGGACAATTAATTGAAGAGGGGTTGGAGTATACTGTTGTTTCTGGACCTTCAGCATTTACAAATGCATTTGTTCTTAGTGGATATCCAACACCTATGACTTTCATAGGATTTTTACCGGATAATACAAGTGATAGAGATGCACTTCTTGAGGATGTTGCTAAGTATCAGTCAACACTCATATTCTATTGTTCTCCACACGCTATTGAAAAAGATTTGCAAATAATGTATAATATAATGGGAGATAGGGAGATTGCTGTTGTTAGAGAAATTAGTAAAAAGTTTGAAGAAATTAGTTTCTCTACACTAAAAGAAGGTTATACCGGAGTTGTAAAAGGCGAGTTCGTTGTCCTTATCAAGCCTAAAAAACAAGAAAAAGTAATGGATATAGATAAAAATCTCCAGATTTTACTTGATATGGGTCTAACTAAGACTGAGGCAAGCAAAGTAATTGCAAAGGTAAGTGGACTAAAGAAAGGAGATATTTACAAAAATCTAGTTACTAAGGATTAATTATGGCGATAGAAGATTATAGAGATTATAAGAAAAAACAGACCAATAATAGACCGTCTTCACAAGGAGGCAGACCAACACCTCCGGGTGGTAGACCTAGTGGGGTGAGAACTGGTGGAGGTAGTAGACACTCTGCACCATCAAATAATGGTAATAGACCAAGACCTACTGGTACTGTTGTTAAAAAGAAGAAGAAAGTAAATAGGTATGTTCTTACTGAAGAAGGAAAAAAGTTCTTTAAGAACCTTGCTCTATGGACAGGTATAGGGGCGATAGGTGTTGCTGGAGTTGTTGGTCTTGTGGATAATATTATCGATAGTCAGGCAGATATTGATGATAATAAAGATGCTACTGCTATCTATGGTGAGGACACTAGAGAGCAGACTGCAGAAGATGTACTTAATAATATCTTAGGTGGGTCAGAAAATGGCTCGTCAAACGATACTTATGTGGCAAACTATGCAGGAGAAAGTTATAATTTTTGTTCAGAAGAATATGCTCTAGAATTAGCACAAAACGCTATTGATAAAGTAAATGCTTTATTTAGTGGGGCAGGTATGAAACCTCTTGTGCCTGGTAGTGATACATACTTAAATTTTGACAAATACACTCTAGCAGGGCTTGCTTTTACTGAGTCGTCTTTTAGATATTCAGAGGCAGATGGAGACCCACTTTATTCATCAGTAAAGGCTAGGGGAATGTGTCAGTGCAAGGCTGAGACTTTGGATTATGTAAAGTGGTATGTAAAAACTGTTTTAGGCGAAGAGTTAGACTACGAATTTGAAGATTTAGATGACCCTAGAGTAAGTATGGAAGTTGCTGCAATGGTACTAGCAACTAATGTAGAAAATTACTTTAAACCTACTAGAAAAAACAATGCATTTGCTCAGAGTGGACTAGAGTTTTCTCCAGAATTGCAGAAGAGTATGATGCTTGCATCATATAATGCAGGAGCTCAGGGTGTTGTAAATAGATTACTTGAGACAGGTGCGACTTCTTCTGAATATGCGAGAACTATAATACAGTACGAAAATGCGTTTAGAGAGAAATATTCTGGACTTGAGAGATAATTAAATAATGAAGGTTACAAGGGGATTATTTCCTTTGCTAAATTTTAGCCAGAGTGTTATAATCTCCTTGTTTATATGCAGATGTACCGAAGTGGTCGTACCGGGACGCACTCGAAATGCGTTTGTCGAGTAATCGGCACGAGAGTTCGAATCTCTCCATCTGCGCCAAAGACACCTGATTAGTCGGGTGTCTTTTTTGTGACTTTGGATTACTTTTGCTTTGTTTTGGGATTTTCCACTATTATTATAACGATTCCACTATTAGTGGATTAAAATATTAGTGAAAATTTACCTTGTGTGGTAATATATAATTATTAATGAGGGTGTTGTGTTATGGAAGATTTGGGTGGCAAAATCTCAAAATATAGAAAAGATCGAGGAATAACTCAAAAAGAATTAGCTAAATTATTGCATGTTTCTAGTCAGTTGATTAGTAAATGGGAAACTAATCAGGCTACTCCGGGCTTAGACTATATACTAGAATTGTGCCAAATTTTTGAGATTTCGATTGAGCAATTAGTCTCTAAAGAGATTAAAGAAGTTAAAGATGATGTTAAACAAAATAAACCTAAAAAAATAAAGAGAAACAAAAAATTTATAATAGGTGGGGTTGTTGCTGGTTGCTTTTCCATTGCTATAATACTAACACTTTTGATTATTTTTGTTTTTATTCCGCACATTAATAAACTTGATTATCTTTTGGATATTGGAGAATCTATTATTAATCGTATAGAGGCTGATGATTATTTTAATATAGAGGTAAATGGATATATTGATGATGAGAAAAAATCAACAAAAATATATCAAGGATATTTTGATGAGTCAGGTGTTAATTTTACCGATAATAAAGTCTATATAGTTGATAACATTAAATATTGTGGTTCATATAAAGAAGTTGTTGATTCACAGATAACAACAACTAAAGACTTGTATATTAATATGTCCTCTAATATTGATGATTTTAATTTTAGAAAAGAAGATATTGAATATATTAGAAAAACTAGCAAGGGGTATTATCTGGAGTTAAATCCTGAATTTCTAACTAGAAATTTAGGGTCTGAAGCAGAGAAACAGATAAGTGTAAAAAGTAAACTAACCTTAAAAATAAGTATATTAGATAATAAGTGTCAAAGCTTAGATATGCAAATTGTTGTAAAGGATAAAGTAGAGGAAAATAAATATACTATTAAGTCCAGTTTGGTTTTTAAAAACGAAAAACCTGATATTGTGTTACCTGAGGCATTAAGAGATGTTCCATGGAAAGTGGAAAGTAATGATAATGATGTTGAATTTTTGAAAATATTTTTCTCATGTAATGATGTGGTAAAATTAGAGGATTACAGTGCGGATTATCAATCTGTGATAGAAACAGCATTAAATAATGACGACTATTATGTTTATAATGATAAAATATGGATGTTTAACGGTGTATCAAGCTTGGTATCTTTTGATATTAATGATTTAACTCTTGTAGATAATATTTCTTTGAACTATGCGGTTAATAGTGGTGTTATAGGATATGGTAACAAAATCGTATATTGTAGTACAAGTTTTATTTTTATAATAAATTTGGATACTGGAGAAATAACACAACTGCCATATAGTGCGACAACTACGATTGAATTTGTTGATATTTCTAGTGGTCATGCTATTTTTAAAGAACAATCAATGTCGTCGCATACACAAATTATATTTGTTGATTTAGATTCCGAAAGTGTTGTTTTGTCAGGTGATGTACATTTGGCTAGCGACAATCCTAAATTTTATATAAAAAATAATTATTTGTATATTAATTGCTATGGTGATGCTTCGTATGATAATTACTATAATACATTATATAAATTTAGTGTTTTAACGGCGGAAAAAACATATATTTCAAGGATTGCATATTCTTCATTAGAAATTATATATATTAATGATAATGAAGAGATTTATTATTCTTGTTATAATGATAATTTTCAAAAAGTTATTAGGAAGGTTGGTACAACTTTCGAATATAATTTTGGACATCAAATTGTTGAAAAAGATAATTTGATATATATTTATTTAAACGATCAGTATGGCGATTCTTATATTTATAAATATAGTGGAGAAACTTTGGTATTAAGCGAAATAAATACACATATAAATAGTATCTATAATCAACCTGATGTTGTGTATGTTGATGGCAATAATAATGTTTATATGAAAGGAAAAACTGTTGTTTATCATGGTTCTTATGATAATTTCACATCAATAGAAAAAGTTTTTCAAAGTTATGGCGTGTCAACAATTCATACTCCATGTATTATGATGGCAAACGAAAATTATATAATTGCAATTGCACCTAGATTTAATGTTTCTTTCGTTGAAGACGGCAGAGAGTTCTTTTGTTTGTTCTTGTATAATGTAAATGACTTATCAAAGCCTTTATTGTCAATAGAAATTAATAAAACAAGTGTGTATTTTTTGGAAACAAATATTGGTTCACATAGAATAATAAAGATGGGTGATTGCTATTACAAATTGCCATAAATTTAATAGTTATAATTTTTTATAAAAATAGAAATCTATGGAAAAAACACCTGTAACCTCAGGTGTTTTTTTTTGTAAATATTATAAAATAATATTTGTTATATAATATTTTTCGACAAATTTTGCAAACCCTCTATCATTTTGTTTTTAATTGTGTTAGAATTAAATTAAATAAAGATAGGGGGGTAAGATTATGGCATCATTAATGATACATCTTTTAGTTGGACAAGAATATTGTAAAACTCATCAGGTTGAAGATGAAGAGGCTTTTTTGAAGGGTAATCTTGCACCTGATTTGGTGGCAGACAAGGCTCCAACACATTACACAAAGGTTTGTAGAAACAAAAACTATACTGAGTCAATTTCTAATAAAGTTAACCTGCCGGCATTTTGTGCAGACCATGAGTTGGACTCTGATTTTGTGAGGGGTAAATTTTTGCATCTTATTACTGACTATGCATTCTTTAGCCAGTATTTGGTTAATAATGAGAAGTACTTGTCTTATGATAATGAGAATATATTACTTATTCACAAAGTTCTATACAGAGATTATCACAGGGTTAATGATTGGTTGATGAAGTCTTATGATGGGCTTAGGTTAGATTTGATTCCAGACGATATGAAAGAAACTCGTACTGATGATATGGAGATTCTGTCCAAAGAAGCTATTGAGAGACTTGTGGCTATTTGCTCTGAAGTAAATTTGGACAAAGCTTATGCTAATTATCGTGCATTGTCTAAAGATAATGAAGGAATGTAGGCATAAATCAATGATTTTTTTTGGTGTTTATGAACTATTTTTTATAAAAGATAGCGACAAATCTATAAATTTATGGTATAATTATTATAATAAAAAATATGTTTTTTAAGGAGTGGTAATATGGAAAATAAAGAAGAATACATTTACCTAGCTAGACTTTTAACTGACGATGGTGCTGATAGATTAGAAGATGCTATGAATGGTGGTACAGAACAAATCGGTACTATTAATGATGGTGGTAGTAACTTTATGTCTACAGTAGAGGTTAATCCTGACTATAACAGTGTTGGTAGCGAAGTTGCTAGAGAACTACTTAAACAAAATGCAAAAGATACAATGGGTTGTCACTCATTCTTCCTTTATGATGATGATTTATATTTATTAGAGGAGTCTATTTCAACTTTAGCAAAAGCTCCTAGAGACCTAGAGGGATATGAAAATTTAGATTCTGGTAGAGCAACTAAGGAAGATTGTTTTGCTGCAGATAGACCACATCTTTGTATTTTCAAAGTTCCTATGGAAAAATTTAATACAATGTGTAGTGAAGGTCTTATCGGATTAGGTTCTGGTGAGTACGGTACTGATTATGAGAGAGTAGAACTAAATGAGGCAATAGTTGGCGATAAAGGTATGAGACAGATTCTTGCTGAGCCTGGTAGTATAGTAGCATTTGCATCTCCAGAGAAAGTATATGATGATGTATTTGGTGTAGACTATGGTTCAATATTTGGTGGCGCTTCAAGAGGTAGAGGTGGTTATGATGATTATGATTTTGATAATGATGACCCTTATGCCGATGAAGAAAATGAATATTATTAAGAAATATAACCCTATCTATTTTTGATAGGGTTTTTTATTGATTAGGGTTGTGTTTTTGTTTAAAAATTAAACGAAATTTACAAAATTTTTACGCAAAAAAATTAATAAATTTTTATTAAAATTAGGTAGTATTTTTGTTTGACGGAATGATTTTAAGGTGATATACTTGACCTTGCCGTTTTTGTCGAAAATTAAAAAAACGAGCTTATTTGACTAGATTGAAGGGACGAAAAATGGAAGAAAATAAATCGGGTTTAAGCTTTAAAAAAGCGATAGTTGTCATCTTGTTTGTGCTTATTTTGATTACCTGTGGTATAGTGATGTCTATTATTTTAGGTAAACCTAATTTATCTCTATTCACTGTTGAATATGTGAATGGGGATATCAATATTTTAGTTCAAACATATCATAAGGGCGAGAAACTTTCTTTGCCTGAAAATCCTCAGAAAACAGGTTTTTTATTCGTTGGTTGGTCGATGGACGAATGTGGCGATGAGGTGCTTCAAAATGACCAAGAAGTAGTTGTTAATAATGAATTTACTTTGTATGCTCAATGGAAAGAATATCAGTGTGTGCTTGAATATAATGATGAGTGCATTGTTGTATTAAAAGTTGGTGCGAGTGTTAATTGTAAAACAAACTTTTTGGAGATAAACTCTGGTAGTGGAGAAACTGTTATTATAGACAATCCATCTATTGTTGGTCACACATTTGATGGTTGGCAAATATACGATGGTAATGAGTATTATGACATCACATCACTACAGTTCTCAGAGTTGAGTAGTAATAGTCTAAGACTGTTACCTAAGTGGAAAAAGAATGTTTACAGTATTACTATATATAATGAAGAAGAATTGCTGGTGTCGGAACAGTTATACGGTGAAACTATTAGTCTACCAAGGCTGGTAAAAGATGGTTTTAGTTTGGTGGGTTTTGTTGATAAAGATGAGCAGTATATTCCTGAAAATTATATAGTATCTAATGATATTGTATTGTATGCCAGATGGGAAATAGCAACTTGTAGGGTGTCTTTTCCTAATGGTAAAGGTGCTTATGTGATTCACTATGGTAAAGATTATTTATCTAGTGCAAAAGATGTGTGTGTGCAGTATGCAGACGAGGTTTCTTTTAGTGTGAAACTATCTAAGGCTTATGATATGTCTCAAATATCTGTCTATGCAGAAAGTGATATGGGTATTAATTATCCCACAATTATTGACGGTGGATATGTATTTGATAATATTGTTGCAGATACTAGAATTATTATAGGTAATGTTGCTCTAAATAAGTATGCTGTCATTGTTGATGACAAGGATTATGGTAGTTATCCCTATGGTAGCTGGTTATGGGTTGAAGATAATATTATTTCTATTAGAGATTCGCAAACTAACGAGGTTAAGCATATAAGCACTATTATTAATGATGATGCCTTTGGTGGTTGGTTTACGCACGATAATATTCTAGTGCATAATTATATTCAGGATATTGTAGGAGCAGATTCTGAAATAAGAATCTATGGTAATTATTCGAGGAAAGTTGTGAGAATAACTCTCAATGCTAATGGAGGAGTATGTTCTACTAGTGAAATTATTTATGATGAGAATAGTGGATTGACTTTGCCTACACCTACTAGACAGGGATATATTTTTGTTGGTTGGTTTACAAAACTGGTTGAGATTAATAAAGTTGTAGAAGAAGGCTTATCTGAGAGATTTGTTGATGTAGATAATGCATCTATGGTACTATATGCTGGTTGGAAAGGGGTATAGTTATGATAAATAGAAATAGTTTTTTAGATTGAATGAAGAGATTTTCTGTGGAAGACTCTTCTTTTTTTGTTCTTAAACATTGTTTGGGGCTAGAATAGAATTATCTTTTTTAAACAAAATATACTATGGTAAAAATTGTTTTATTTATTTCGGCATTTGTGCCTATGTATATTGTATTTCTATTAACATTGATAGTTGAGTTGATTAATAAAAACTTAAGGTTTAATATTACTAATACAGTTGTGTTTGTGGTCTTAGTGTTGCTTATCTTGATAGGTGTAGTTGGTTTACTCTGGATAGTGAAAGATAAAGGTAAGACATATAAAACGATAAAGGTTGTATCGAAAAAGAATATAACAGACCAGCATTTTCTCAATTATTTTTCGTTATTCGTTTTGCTTGCTCTTACTTTTGATTTTTCTAAGCTATGTTATATTTCTGCTCTGGTTATTATTTTAATATTTATTGGTGTTGTCTATATAAAAAATAATATATTTTATGTTAATCCTTTTCTAAATATATTAGGTTATAGTTTTTACGATATAATCTACTTAGATGGCGAAAAAGAGTGTGAAACAAGGATTTTTTATAAGGGTGAATTGAAGACAGGGGATTTATCTTATAATTTATATAGTACGAATAAAAACTTGAGTTTTTTAGAACTAGATGGGTAATGGTGATTTTCTTTATTATTTTTTTTCCAAAGTGTAATACTTAGTCATAATGTTATTTTGTGCTTAATATACTATAGCAGAACTAAATTTCAGGGGGTTGTTATGGTGTTTGAGCCAAATTTTAAAAAGGTAATGAGTAGTATTAGAAAGCATGTATGTACTACTCAAAGTATTGTCGAACTAAAATTGCCTACTAATGAAAGTAATATTGATGCAATATACTCTGTTGGGGCAATTTCGAGTATTGTTTCTACCGAAATTGTTGGTAATACTATTAATTTTGTTGGTTTGGTAGATTTTCAGACAATTTTTCAAGCAGAGAAACTGTCTGCTTTGGATTATACTGCAGAGTTTAAAGATAAATATGATTGTGAAGAAAGTCTTAGTGGAGACTTGATTGTAAGTAGTTCCGTTATTCAGGTTGATAGCAGTATTGTATCGGGGAATATTAGGGTTACAGCAATAGTAGAAACAGCTATAGATATCATTGAGACAAAAGAATATAGTGTTCTTGTAGATGCAAGTTCTGATATTTCGTATAAGTCATATAAGGATATTGAATATTGCTCGTACTTAGGTAAAGCTTATGAAAAGTTTGATGTAACTAATGACTTTGGTATAAAGGGTGCGTCTGCAATATATATGGTCACTCCTTGTGTTAGGCTTGGAAGTGTAGAGGCTAAGGATAATTATATTCTAGCCAGTGGTGTCGTTGGGCTGGATATATGTTACACAACTTCTGATGATTTATCGGGACTTAAGTCTACATATAGAGAGGTTGATTTTACATGGGAAGTGGCTTTTGATGGTTTGCAAGAGGAAAACAGTATAGAGTCGTCTGTTGCAATTATTTCTAATGAAATTAAAGTGACAAGTGTTATGGGTGAAGACGGTATTGAAGTATCAGTTTCTTTGCCTATAGAATATAGCGGTTATATCTTTTCTTTAAGTAGTTTAAAGATTGTTGATGATATTTATTTAGAGAGTAATTATCTTTCTATTACTTCTGAGTGTATGCCTAGTATCTGTTGCATATCTGCAGTGAGCTTTGCAGATAATGTATCTGGTTCTGCAGAAATTCTAGATACAGCTCCATTTATTGATGATATATTATCTACATCAGTAAATAATATTGTTCTCGCTAGAAATTATATAGATGAAGGTCGACTCGTTGTAGAGGGTGTTGTTAGTGCTACTGTTGTTTATTATACCAAAGAAACAGGTAGTGCAACTTCGCTCACTATCGATATGCCTTTCTCTGTTGAACAAAAAATATCTGCTACTGAGTCTAGTGTTGTTACTCTTTGTATTAGTTCTATTTCTGCTAAAAGTAGACGAGGCAAAGAAGTTGAAGTGTCAGGAGATTTGCATGTGTATGCTGATATTTACAATGAAAAAGAAAGTGTAATTATTTCAAGCGTTAGTTTGGGTGAAGAAAAGGCACAAGATGAGTGTTCTTTATATATTTATATAGTAAAACCAGAGCAGACTGTATGGGATATTGCGAAGGAAATGAATGTGTCCTCAGATATGATTTTAGAACAAAATCCAAACATAAAATTACCTTTAGAAGAGGGTCAGAAATTAGTTATTTATAAGTCTAGAGTTTTGGAATTTTAGGGTTTTATTTTATTTGTTTTTTATCTCCTGAAATTAGAGTGGTTGTATTGTTGCAATCACTCTTTTTACTATTTATTGTCATAAATATAGAGTATAGTGACCATAAAGTAATATATATTGACACAATTCGACAATGTTTGACAGGTACAAATATTGATGTTTGGCAATACTTTGATTGTGGGAGATGGTATGAAAAGGTTATTTGTTTGTTTTATTTTTATTGTACTGACCACCCTTTCTTTTGGTGCTATGGGTTGTAAGGAGCGTGCGATTTCTGAGTCTGTTGTGAGGATTCATATTAGAGCTAATTCTAATAGCTCTAGTGATCAGAATATTAAACTTTTAGTTAGAGATAATGTGGTTGATTTTATTAGTAATAGGATTGCTAGTTGTGGTGATAAAGATGATGTGTTACATACGCTTAGTATGAGTCTAGTAGATATAGAGTCTATTGCTAATGAGATATTGTTTAATAATGGGTTTAACTATGTTGCAAGTGCGACCATTGATAATGAGTATTTTCCATCTAGGGACTATGATGGTATGACATTTCCGTCAGACTACTATGATGCTTTGATTCTCAGTTTGGGTAGTGGTAATGGAGATAATTGGTGGTGTGTGGCTTATCCTCCACTATGCTTTGTTGGAGAGTTGTCTGATTCTGATGAAATAAAATACCGTAGCAAATTGTTAGAATTAATTAATAATTATTTTTAGGGTGATGTATGAGAAAGTATAAAGTTTATTTTTGTATTATTTGTATTATGTTTATGATATCTGTTTTTACAATAGGGTATTGTGGTTTTGGTCGTAAATCTGTGTTGGCTTATGATAGTTCACATATTTATTCTGCTCAAGAAAGGTTGAAAGAATTAGGGTATTATGATGGAGAGGTTAATGGTGTTTATGATGACGCTACTGTGGTAGCCATAAAAAATTTTCAAGCAGATAATGGTATATATGTATCTGGAGCAGTGGGTGGTGTTACTGCGAATGCTTTAGGTATATATATGTCAGAGCAGGATAGTAACGACTTATATTTACTTGCTAAGTGTATCCATGCAGAGGCGAGGGGTGAGAGTTATACAGGTAAGGTGGCTGTTGGTGCTGTTATTCTTAATCGGGTGGCTAGTCCAGACTTTCCTGATACTATTTATGGGGTCATATATCAGCCATGGGCATTTACTGCTGTGCATGATGGGCAGATTAATCTGGAGCCAGAGGCTGCTAGTTATCAGGCAGCAACAGATGCTCTTAATGGTTGGGACCCGACTTATGGTTGTTTGTATTATTACAATCCTGTCACTGCTAGTTCAAGTTGGATATTTAGTAGACAAACAGTAGTAACAATAGGTAAGCATGTTTTTGCGATATAGGTGATGTATGGGGAATAAGGCTTTAGCAATATCTACTGCGATACTAGGTGCTTCGTCACTAGTGTTTATGTCGTTATTTATTTTGTTTTGTGTTTCGAGTAACACATACAAAAATCAATTAGAAAATAATTATAATAAGAGTTTTTATGAGGTGGTATCAAATATTAATGACCTAGAGGTTGATATGTCTAAGATTGTTGCAACTACTAGTTTAGATAGTCAAAGAGAACTGCTGACAAATATTAATCAAACATCTTTGCTTGCAGTTAGTAATCTAAGCAATCTTCCTCTTAACTGGAATGGTGTGAGTGGGTTAAATAATATTTTAAATACAACGAGTGGATTTTCTTATAGTTTACTTCTAGATAATTATGATGGTAATGTTATTTCGAAAGATGATTTTTCACAGATGTCAGACCTGCATACTAGAATTAGAGAGATTCAGTATGATTTAAATTCATACTTGTCTGGTTTAAATTTTGATTATAGTATTTTAGACGAGGTTGACTTTGATGATATGGAGGGGAGTTTATATAGTGCAGGTCTTATTAATACCGAAAGTTCTAAAACAGAAGTTCCTAGCCTTATATATGATGGACCATTTTCAGATACGACACTAAATAAGGAAATCAGGGGATTAGAGGATAGAGAATATACTCTTGAAGAGATAGAGGAGAAACTTCATGCTATTTTTAGTGGTTTTGCTATTTACTATATAGGAGATTCAAATGGTAAGTTTACCACATACAATTTCGATATTAAGGGGAATATAGACCTCTATGTATCTGTTACAAAGAAAGGTGCACATTTACTCACAATAACATCTTATGGTACGGGTAAGGGAAATCAACTATCGCTAGATGAGGGTATTGCGCTCGCTGAAAATTTTGCTAAAGATGTTGGACTAGAGAATATGTATGAGGTTTGGCATCAACATTCAGGCAATATTTTGTATGTTAATCTGGCCCCTATTAAGAACAAAGTCATATACTATAGTGATTTGGTGAAAGTAAAAGTAGATTTATCTTTAGGTTTAGTTGTAGGATGGGAATCTAGTGCTTATGCAACGAATCATACAGATAGAAACTTTACGAGTAGTGTGGGCATGATAGATGCAATGAATACCTTGTCTCCTGAGTTAAATATTGTAGAGCGAAATTATTGCATTATACCAGACAAATTTGTAGGGGAGATTTCTGCCTTTGAGTTTATTTGTAAATGGAAAGATTACACATATTATATTTATATTGATAGCAATACCGGTAAAGAGGTAAATATCTTAAGGGTAATTAAAACCAGTAATGGAGACTTGCTTGAATAAAAAGGCACTTTTATAAAAAGTGTCTTTTTTCTTAGTGTTTCGGTATTATTGTTTGACTTAAGTTGTAGTATTTTGTATATTAATATAATTGAAGACTTGTGGGAGGACGAAATGGAAGTGTTTTTGCCAATCCTACTCTTTATAGTCGGTATTGTATTGATTGTTAAGGGTGGAGATTTCTTTGTTGATGCTGCATCATGGATTGCAAAAGTTAGTGGTATACCACAATTAATCATTGGCGCAACAATAGTTAGTATTGCAACTACTTTGCCAGAATTGTTGGTGTCAGTTATGGCAGCAGTACAGGGCAAAGTGGATATGGCTACTGGTAATGCTGTAGGAAGCGTAACAGCAAATGTGGGCCTTATAATGGCTATTTCATTATTTTGTATGCCAACTGCTGTTAAGAGAAGGGATTTCTTTACAAAATCAATTTTGTTGATGTTGTCATCTGCATTAATTAGTATTTGTGGTTTTGTTGGTAAAGTAAATATTATATTGAGTGTGTTACTTTTGATTGTATTTGTTGTATTTATGATAGACAATGTCTTGACTGCAAAGAAGTCTATGATTACTTCTTCTGAAGAGGTTATTGAAACTCTAGCAGAAACAGATATGACTGAGATTAGGGAAGATGCAACTAGTAATGAGGTTGAAGTACAGGATATTACTGCTAAAGTAACTAATAAATTACCTAAGAAAGAAATTGTACTTAATATTATAAAATTTGTGGCTGGTGCTGCTGCTATAGTATATGGTGCAGATATGCTTGTAGACAATGGTAGTATTTTGGCATCAATGATGGGTATATCTGAGAGAATTATATCGGTTACATTGATTGCAATAGGTACATCTTTACCAGAGTTGGTGACTACTATTACTGCAGTTGCTAAGAGACAATCTTCTTTATCTGTCGGAAATGTCATAGGTGCTAATATTATTGATTTGACTTTAATTATGCCTCTTTGTTCAATTATTTCTGGACAAGCACTTCCTATTGTAAAACAAGCTGCGTTTATAGACCTTCCTGTATCACTTTTGGTATGTATGATTGCACTTGTACCTATGCTGTGCTCTAGTAAGTTTAAGAGGTGGCAGGGTATTGCATTGATGGTTGTGTATGTAGCATTCTTGATTGTAACATGCACTGTTGTTATTGTGTAAATAACCACCATATAAAGCAAAAAAAATTAAGAATTTTCACAAATAAAAAACCATATCTTAGATTGATATGGTTTTTTTATTTTTTCATAGTGTATAATTATCTAACATCACATATTTTCATGACATTATTGAGCATATCTGTTGTACCAGTAAGTACGATAATTTGGTCTCCATCTTTTGCAGTCTTTGTTGTTTTTGCGATATGAACAGCTAGGTCGAAGATGTCTACATTATCAATTCTAGTAAGGACTGGTAGAACATTCCATTCCATGCTTAAATAGTTGTAGCACTGCTCACTATCTGTTATTGCAATAATAGGGCATGTTGGTTTGAATCTAGATAACATACTAGCAGTTTTACCTGTACTAGTGTATAGGACGATTGCTTTTGTATTGAGTTTAAATGCACAGCTGGTAGCAGAGTGACTAAGTGTATCGCTTAGACCGTCTGTCTCGAATTTAGTGTAGAAGAATTTCTTTTTGTAGGTAATATCTTTTTCGGCTTGTATACAGATTTCAGACATTGTTTTTACTGCTTTGTCTGGATATTTGCCTACTGCTGACTCAGCAGAAAGCATTACAGCAGAAGCACCATTGTATACTGCATTGGCTACATCAATAGTTTCTGCTCTGGTTGGTCTAGGGCTATGAATCATACTTTCTAACATTTCTGTAGCAACGATAACTGTTTTGCCATGAGCGTTAGCTTTTTCTATCATATCTGCTTGAAGTTTAGGTAGTCTAACTTGAGGAACTTCTACTCCTAAATCTCCTCTAGCAACCATAATACCATCAGCTTCTTCAAGAATTGAATCTAAATTCTTTATTCCTTGCATACTTTCAATTTTAGCAATGATTTTGCAGTTGTAATTTTGAGAAAGCATTAATTTTTTGAGTGCTTTTACATCTTCAGCAGAATTGACAAAACTAGCAGAAACCATATCACATTCATTTTGGAATGCCCAAATAAGATCTTTTTTATCTTTTGGACCTATATATGGTAGGTTGAGTGGGGTGTTTTGGAAATTTAGTCCTTTATTATTAGAGAGGATTCCTCCAGAAGTTATTTTACATACAACTTCATAACCTTTATTCTCTACAACAACCATTCTAATTAGTCCGTCATTAGCAAGAACAACGCTGCCTTTTTTTAGACACTCTAGGCATTTAGGCTCGGTAACTGCAACACCCTCGTCTGAGCCTTGTTTTGCATAGGAGTATAGGCTAAATAGTTTGCCCTTTTTTAGTATGCCACTACCTTGAGCAAATGTTTTTACCCTAACCTCTGGACCACGAGTGTCTACCATGATTGCTACAGGTAGATTGAGTTCTTCTCTTACTTGTTTGATAAGGTCGATATTTGATTGATGCTCTTCGATAGAACCGTGGCTAAAGTTTAGTCTGATTACATTAGCGCCGGCTTGAATAATGCTTTTTAATGTCTTATACTCATTTGTAGCAGGACCCATGGTTGCTACGATTTTTGTTTTTCTCATTTTCACTCCATAATTCATAATAATTATATATATATTTTAAAACAAGTTTATGTTTTTGTAAATTTATTTCACTGTATATTTGCTAAAAATATTTCGTTATGATACAATAACTTGTAGTGAAAATATTAGGCTAGGTGATACTATGGATACAGCAGAAAATTTAATTTACTTAAGAATAGCGCTCGCACACATGTGTGATGGTTTTTCTAGCAGTAGTTCTAGTAAACTTACGAGTCTATCTATTAGGACAAAAATCCTATTTTTACTAAAAAATGGAGATTTAACTCCATCTGAATTAATAGGTGCTTTGTGTATTGCAAAGAGTAATCTTGTTAATACTGTTAAGCCTATGATTGAAGAGGGAGTGGTAGTGTCTTATAGAAACGAGAACAATTCAAAAAATGTATTTTACAGAATCACTGAGAAAGGTATCAGTGAACTTAGAGAATATAAAATGAAATTAAGTAGTCAATACTCTTTTGTTTGTAGGGGCTCTGATGAGCAAATTTCAGAAAAACTAAAAGAACTAACAAATTTAATAAAAGAGAGAATAGATATATGCTAAAAATTTATAATACATTTACAAGAAAAAAAGAAGAATTTAAACCTATTGTTGATGGTATGGTAGGAATGTATGTTTGTGGTCCTACTGTTTATGGTTTACCTCACTTGGGTCATGCAAAGAGTTATACAAACTTTGATACAGTAGTTAGATACCTTCAATACTTAGGATACAAAGTTAAATATGTACAAAATATCACAGATGTTGGACACTTAGTAGGTGATGGTGACGATGGTGATGATAAGATTGCTAAACAAGCTAAACTTGAGAAATTAGATGCTTATGAGATTGCATATAAGTACGAGGTTGAGCATTTTAAAAATATGGATTTGCTAAATATTCTTAGACCTAGTATTTCTTGTAGAGCGACTGGCTTTATAATGGAAATGATAGAGACTGTACAGGATATTATCGACAAAGGATATGGTTATGTAACTAAAGAGGGTAATGTTTACTTTGATGTTAGAAAATACCCTAAATATGGTCAATTATCAAATAGAAAATTAGATAATAATGTTAGTGGCGAGAGAATAGAGGTTGCTACTGATAAGAAGAATCCAGAAGACTTTGCTTTATGGAAGGCAGTAGGTCCAGAAACACTAATGCAATGGAAGAGTCCATGGGGACAAGGGTGTCCTGGTTGGCATATTGAGTGTACTGTACTAGGTAAAAAATTCTTAGGCGAGAGATTTGATATTCATGGTGGTGGAATAGATAATATTTTCCCTCATCACGAGTGCGAATGTGCTCAAGCAGATATTGTTAATGGTCAGATTCCTATGAATTTCTTTATGCATAATGGTTTGGTTACTGTTGATGGTGTAAAGATGGGTAAATCTTTAGGTAATTTTATTACATTACCAGATTTATTCAAGAGAACAACTCCAGAGGTTGTTAGATTCTTTATTCTTCAATTCCACTATAGGTCGGCTGTAGACTTTAGTAATGAGGGCCTTGCACTTGCTGGTAAGCAACTCGCAAAAATCAATGAAACAGTTGCTATGCTAAGGGCTAAGACGAATGAATATGCTGATAATATTACTAACGCAGAACTAGTAGGTATCAAGGATAGTTTTGAAGCTGCGATGAATGAGGACTTTAATACTCCAGTAGCAATAGTGGAGTTTAATAAGCTAATGAAGATGATTGCTAGAGAGGTTGGTTCTGCAGACAAGGCGCTTCTTGCAGAGATGAACACTTTAGTTCATGATTTCGGTGAGAATGTTTTAGGTTTGAGATTTGTAGAGGTTGAGAAAGTTGAGGAAACTATCCCTGCAAATGTAAAAGAACTAGCAGAAAAGAGATGGCAGGCAAAACAAGAAAAAAACTGGGCAATGGCTGATTCTTATAGGGAAGAAATTAAGGCTCTAGGTTATGTTATTAACGATAGCAAAGATGGATATACAGTAGAAAAACTTTAATTAAGAGGGAAATGTGACTAAAGACTTCAATCATTATTTTGTGAATAAAGAACATAAGAAAGAAGACTTCTTTACTTTTTCTGCAGACTTTGGTGGGAAAAGATATGTTATTCATAGTTGCAGTGATGTTTTTAGTAAAAATTCTCTTGACTATGGTAGTTTGGTTCTAGTAAAGACCGTTATTAATGAGGGATTTTTAGATGGCGACACACTTGATATGTGTTGTGGCTATGGTACTATCGGTATGTTGCTAGCTGATGCTACAGGGGTTTGTGTTGATATGTGTGATATTAATTCTACTGCAGTAGCTTTAGCTAAGGAAAATGTAAAAACAAACAGGGTTAATGTTTGTGAAATATTTGAGAGTGATATGTTTCAAGGGGTAGAAAAAAACTACCAGCATATTGTATCAAATCCTCCTATAAAAACAGGCAAAAAACTCTTGTTGGACTTCGCTAATGGTGCTTATGCTCATCTCAATAATGGGGGAACACTAACTGTCGTTATTAAGAAAAATTTAGGTGCAGATTCGTTTAAGAAATACCTAACTGAACTTTTTGGAAATTGTGAAGTTTTAGAGAGGGATAAAGGGTATTATATATTACATTCGAAGAAATAGACAAAATACCAAAGGAGAATGAAAAATGGGAAAAAGATTCTTGAAGTATTTTTTGACTATGATTATATTATTCATAGGTGCTTTTTGTGTGACTACAGGTTGCTCAGCAAAACAATATGTGGTGTCAGTAAACTTTGTGTCTGTAGATGGCGAACTAAAGAGTATTAGGTCGTATCAGAGAGGTCTTGAGTATGGTGAATCTCATGAGATAACATTCAAAGTTCCAGAAGGTTTTGATACTAGCAATCTGACAGCTATGCTAAAGGTTGGACAGAGGTCTGCTAACCTTGATGTTGATATAAAGTATAAAGAAAACCTAATTAGTTCATATAATTATGCTACAGCGAAAGATATTACTATTACAGTTAATAATGTAATCAATGATTGTACTGTAGAGATAGATATGACAGATGTAAAAAGAAAGATTTGTTCTTTGGATATGTCATCAAATACCAGTAAATTCGGTAGTTTTACTGCTGTTGCAATCAATCCAGAGGCTCTAGAACAATTAGTTGTTTTAGATGAGACAAAAGTTCTTAGAACATACCAACAGACAGTTAATCATACACTTGATATTAAGTATGGTGATTATGTTGCATTGATTTATAGAAAAAATCATACAGGTCCAGAGATTGAAACATTATATTCTAAAGAAAATTATTTTACAGAGTCTTCTCATAAGGCAAATGTAGGTAAAATTCACTATAGTTTCTACAATAAGGCAGTTAAGGGTAATTCTGCATACAACTATAAAAATGATTCTGATACTAGAATCTTTTATCTAGGTCAAATAAAAGAAAAAATGAGTTTTTATGACTCAATACCAGATTATGTAGAAAGTAAGGGATTTACTGATATTGAGGAGATTCCTAATACTTTAGCATTACTAACTAATATGAGTAAATACTCATCAGATTTAATGAAGGTTTCTCTATACAAGAAGACTAATCAGTCTTATAATCCTGGTAATTCAGATATGGATATGATTAGTGATACTAGCACAGTTATTGAAAAAGTTGACAAAGTAGAAGAAGTCTATAATAGATATGACCTATACAGAATTTATATAGGCGATAATTACAATGCAGAAACACATTGGTCTGCTAGCGAAAAAGCAAATATTATAGAAGAAGCATATCTCTGTGTAGAGAGTTGTGAAGACTTATCATATTTCTATAAACATATATTAGAGTTTGAGAATCAGTCATATCTAGATGCTTTTACTTTTGATTTTGATATAACTGGTAGTAGTGGAAAGAAGTATGTGAAATTAGATAAGAAATTTTTGGAAACATTCCTATTAGATAGGTCTTATGAAGATGAAAATACTTCTTATGACTTCAAGGTTGGAATGGGTATCTTTTACCTAAGACCAACACTTGAGTTTAAAAATTTAAAAGAAGATGTAGAAGTAATTAATGGTGCTACAGGAGAGACAACTACTGTTTCTAGGAAGAAATATTCTACAGTGTATCTAAAATACTTCTTTGATACAACTCTATCTACTAGTATTTATGACTATGAATTTGCAGTATATGCAAAGAATGGTGAATATATTAATTATGGAATGTATGACTTCCATTATAAGTACGATAGTGATAAGTTTCCGATGGTATATATTAGGACATCAGATATCTTCAATAACAATAATGAATATAAAGATTCTTTGTATTTTGATTTAATTGGTCCAGAGGTAGTGAATTTTAGGTCGCCTAGACTACACAAGGTTGATGTCAAAAATGATGGCAATGCTATAGGTCCTGGAGATGATGATATCTATGTACAAGAGAGTAGTGGTATCAATGGTTTTAAGTGTGTACAACTAAGTAATAGTGAGTATATCAAAAGAGAGAATGGAGACTGGGTAAGTTTCGAGTTTAATATTTTACTTAAGAAAAATATTACCACAGCATATAATGTAAACTTCACAAATGTTAATTTACCTAAAGTTTCTAGTCAGGGTATATATGTAAGTAATAGTGCAGAGTTTAGTGAACTTACTGATTTTAAACTTGTGAATTATTTGAGTGCAGAAAAAACCAGTGATGATGTGGTTGATAATACTCCTATTGTAAACTTTGGTTATTATAGAGATATATATTTTATTGTGATTTCTGATGTTGATATTCCTTTCAATATCTATCTAGACCCTAATAATCCTGAGTCAAAAGTGTCTACTATTAGACCACTTTATGATATAGTAGGCAACCCTCTTCTTATGCAAGTGGGTGAAGAACTAAGAGAAGTTAAGGTAATGTATATGGATGTTGTATACGAATTGATTGATAAAGATGGTTATTATAGATTCTATGCTGGATAGCAGGTATATATCTTGCTAATTTTAAAGCTATGCAAACAACAAAAAAACTAGGATATTTCCTAGTTTTTTTTGTTTTATATAATTAAAGAATTTTAGTAGTTGTTTGCACAAACTTC
This sequence comes from Clostridiales bacterium, assembly GCA_015055605.1. Taxonomy (GTDB): domain Bacteria; phylum Bacillota; class Clostridia; order Christensenellales; family UBA1242; genus UBA11490. The sequence goes on along the minus strand of SVHV01000001.1, from coordinate 610,683 downwards.
AAAGTAACTCTGAGGGTGTGCGCATACAGGACAAGCAAGAGGTGCTTTTGTTCCAACTACGATATGACCACAGTTTCTGCATTCCCAGATTTTTACTTCTGATTTCTCAAATACTTGTTTTGTTTCTACATTATTAAGAAGTGCTCTGTATCTCTCTTCATGTCTTTTTTCGATAGCAGCAACAGCTCTGAATTTTATAGCAAGGTCTTTAAATCCTTCTTCTTCTGCAGTTTTAGCAAATCCTTCGTACATATCTGTCCACTCGTAGTTTTCGCCCTCAGCAGCAGCTTGTAGGTTAGCGGCAGTATCGCCTAATTCTCCTAACTCTTTGAACCATAGTTTAGCATGCTCTTTCTCGTTGTCAGCAGTTTTTAGGAATAACTCAGCGATTTGCTCCATTCCTTCTTTTTTAGCAACAGATGCAAAGTAAGTATATTTATTTCTTGCTTGGCTCTCTCCTGCAAAAGCTGCTCTTAGATTTTCTTCTGTTTTTGTTCCTGTATATCTATTCTTTTGTTCCATATTTTTCTCCTAATTTTTTTTATTGCATTCACTGCATATTCCGATTACTCTAATTTCGTCTTGAATAATCTCAAAGCCAGAATCTTTTTCAATCTCGCTCTTAATTGATTGTAAATCTACTTTCGACTCAAAGTCAAGCACTTTACCACATCTCTCACAGATTGCGTGATTATGCTTACTCTTCTTTAGGTCAAATCTGTCTTTTGAGATAGGGGTAGGTATCTTTTCTATTACTCTATCACTGCAGAGTAATTCTAGATTTCTATAAACTGTACCTAGGGATATATTGCTGTCTACCTTTCTTGCCTCTGTAAAAACTTCTTCTGCTGTAGGGTGTGAATAAGATTTTTGCAATATGTCTAGCACTATCTCTCTTTGTCTAGAATATTTTCTCATACCTGCTCCAAAACAATATTAGGAATAATTCCTATTTTTTATTCTATAGTATTTTTACTTTTGCGTCAAGTATTTTTTTAAAAATTTTTATATTTTTATTGATTACTCATTCAGGGGAGTGTGAATAATAGAAAATTTTAAATATTTATTTTGTAGATTTTACATTTCTGCACACCTTTGGTACAATATAGATATACAAAAGGAGAAGTTTTATGGAAAAAAAGATTTCTATACTCTCTGAATTAATTGAGCAATCTTCAGAGGCAAGTAAATTAATAGTATCAAATGCAATCGCGATGGATAATGGAGAGATTGAGCAGGCTCAAAAATATCTAAAAGAGGCAACAACTCTACTTACAACTATGCTCAAGGACACATTTATAGAGGTTAGGGGCATTCTTAATGAGAACACAACAGATGAGGAGTCTTATGACTTTTCTGCATTAGATATGGCTAAGTTATTATCTAAAGTATCTTTCTATTGTGCTAGCCTTATTAACTGCTATATCAATAACTATACAGGCAGTGTTATGGCCAATACTGAGACTAAGCTTATTAAATGTATCAATGCAACTAGAACACTAGTAACAGCGATTCTTCTTAATTAAATAACAAAAAAAACACAAGGCTCAAATTTCCTTGTGTTTTTTTATATTATTTTTTTGTTTTTTCTATAGCCTCTCTCTTATATGGATAAGGTAGAAGGGTGTTTGTGTTTACTTTTAGTATTTTTCCTGTTTCTACATCTTCTACGATAATATTACAATCTAGTTCTAGTTTTTCAAATGTATATCTACATAGTCCGCATGGAGAAACCACTCTAGTCGTTCCGTCTTCATTCATTTTAACAGATACTAAGCAGTCTATTTCTCTTTCTCCACAAGCAAATGCTTGACCGACGGCTACTTGTTCGGCACATATAGAGTGAGATGTTTTTATGTTGATGCCTTTATATATTTTGCCAGATGATGCTCTAACAGCACAGCCAACATGTAGACCTTTGTTAGTATAAATATCGCAGTTGTCTGACACAACTTTAGTTGCAATCTTTATTAATTCTAGATCATCTTTGTTTAGTTCCATATTCATCTCCTATTTTTTTTATTGTAACATAAATATAAATAATCAATATAGTATTTTCGGAGTGTTTATATAAAAAATAATAAAATTTTTGTTGTCTGCTGATAATTTTGTGGTATAGATAGGTCTTGAAATAAAAAATGCTTTATGTTATTATACTAATGTAAAAGAGGTAAATATGAATTCACAATTATCAAGATTAACAGATTTATATAAGGTATTAGAAAATGAGGGCTTAGTTACATCAAATGGACTAGATATGACACTTAGACACAGGGGAAAGACATACACTAGTATTACAGAGCGTTTAATCAAGATTCCAACTGAAGATGTTTTGGCTGAAAATGAGGCATACCTACATTATTTAGGTTCAATTATTTCTTCTAGTAAAGTTCCTAATGGTGTGTACTCAAAGGTTGTGTCCATGGTTACGGATTCGCATAGTGTTATACAACCTTTATTAGGAGATGTTATGCTTGAGCAAATGTATGAGCAAGAACTCGCTACTCTAAGAGGTGCGTTTAAAGAATTAAAGAAACATCCATTGCAAGCAGGTTGTAAAGTAAAAGATATAAAGTCTGCTAGAGATTTAGTTGCAGAAAGACTATCTACTTTTCAATCAGAAAAAGAAGATTTTACAAAATAAAAAGAGCCTATTCTTAGGCTCTTTTTTGGTGCACCCAGGAGGACTCGAACCCCCAACCTTCTGGTCCGTAGCCAGACGCTCTATCCAATTGGGCTATGAGTGCATATTCAATTCACCTACATATTTTAATGCAATTTGTTTATTTTGTCAATAATATTAATTATTATTTATAAAAGGTTTCTATTATGGTGGGATATAAGTTGTTTTTTTAGTGTATAAAGTATACTTTATACAAAATAACAATCAAACACCTATATTTGATTATACTTTATTTGACTTTGTTTTATCAAAACTGTATACTCAAAGCAAGAATCGTAAATATTTATTGAGGAGAGCCTTATGTTTAAGTTGTTTAGAAGAATATTTAAGTTAATATTAATCTTTGTTGGATTAGCGCTCTTGTATTGGTTTGTAATTAGATGATAAGAGAATTTTGGCGAGAAGTTAAAGAAGAAAAGAAAGAAAGAAAGCGACTTAAGAAAGAAATGAAAAAGAGGGCTCTTACTCGTGAGCAAAAAGTAACCAAGGTATTCGGTGTATTATTTGGTTTTTTTGTTTTGTTCGGCTCTTTATTTTTTGCTTGTAACAATATGTCGTTTGGGGACTTGTCTGGTTTAAACTGGGGAATGATTGTAGGTTTAGACGAAGAAACCATCGAGGAGTTAGAATTGCCAGTTGATGAAAACTTGCTCCTAATAGATGGAAAACTCACCAAAGATGATTATCTTAGTTTTATAGATGCATGGATACTGGCTGGAGCAGAAGCAGATTGCTTTGATGAAGAAGGAAATTTGATTGAGAGTGAAACTGATGACTCTGAAGAGCAAGAGGAAGAGTCTGAACTTATCTATATTGATACGCCTCTTGTTATCTCTGGGAGAGAACTGGGTGGCTGGTGTAAAGAAACAAATAGTGATGTGGGTAATGTTGCTAATTTTGATATTCTTGATATGAAAATTTATGAGCAAAATGGTACTTATTATTTGTCCACAATTGTTCTATGTAAGCTTGGTAATGTTCTTGGGATAGAAGATGTACCTAATGTATATCTAAAGACCGTTTCTCCAGTGCAGGTATTAGGTGGAGACCTAACTGTACTTGGCTCAGATTTGTATATTAATCAACTAAGCGAAGAGGCGAATACTAAAGTTGTAAATAAGCTCAATGAGGCTAGTGATAATAAGCTTTCTACACTAGTTAATGACCTTGTTGTGTCGCTCTATATTAATCCTCTTAAGCAAATTCTGAATGCTACAATACAATTAAGTGATAATGGTATTGTTTTTATTCCTGTAGAGGTGTAATTTGATTGCTAAAAATACTGATTTAGTGATAAAATAATATAATAAAAATGGAAAAATTTTAAGGGTAGGGTATTGTAAATGTTTAGTCTATTTAGTGGTGCGCATTTTGTATATATCATTCTTGCTTTAGTAGTAGCAGCAGGATTGTTCTATGTGCTTAAAAAAATTCAATCAGACCATGAGCAAGATATTGCTCAAAAAGTATTGCTTGGTGCAATGTTATTCTTTGTTGTGCTAGAGTTTGTTGGTAGAATTATAGCTATTGATAAGTTTAAGATTTTTAATCATTTACCATTGAATGCATTTCAAGTATTTGTATTTATTGCTATTTTCACACATTTCTCTAGGAGATTATCTTGGATTAAATTTGGATACTTGATTGTTGCTCCTATTTCACTAATATCTATAATATTCGTACCTAGTATATATACAACAATGGGAAGTTTCTCACTATCTATTGTTTCTTATATGATTATTAATGCATTATTAATCGTTTATTCTATAATTTCAATGCTATATACTAGATATGATTTGGAGCATAGAGATGTTCTTAATTCATTAATTAATTTGATTATTATTTCTGCTGGTGCTCATATTATAAATGTTATTCTTAGATTCACAGCATGGGGCTTAAAGGCAGATTATTTCGGTACAATGGCAGAGGGGTATAATACATATATTACATGGATGTCTAAAATAATTCCTATTCCATTTGTAGTAATGATACCATTATTTGCTGCTATGTTTGGTGTGTCTTATTTAGTGAAGATTCCTTTTGATGTTATAAAATCTAGAAAAGAAAAACAAGAGCAATTAGAAGAAATTATTGCTCTAGGCAACTTAAAAGAGCAACAAAAATACAGAGAAGAGCAGAGAGAACAAAAGAAAGCCAAATCTCAGGTTTTAGTTAGACCAGAAACCAAAGCAATGCCTAATACACCTAAGAATTCTGCTGCTCCAACTACTACAGCAACTTCTAGAGAAAATTTTGTAAAAACAAGTAAAGAAGTTAAAGTAGATAATTCTCATAAAACTGAGTAATTTAGAATTAAATATATAAAACTCTCATAGACTTATGTATGAGAGTTTTTTTATTGGTGTGTATCCTTTTGGGCAGTTTCTTAGGTGCTGGCTTTGCTAGTGGTAAGGAGATTGTGACATACTTTACAGTATTTGGAATAGATTCGAATATTAGTATTGTGCTTGCAACAATCATTCTTTTTTTTGTTATGGTATTTTATTTTTCTGTATCTAGTAAGGTTGCTGGATTTAGTGGGGTTATAAGATTGTTCTTTGGGAAATTTAGTAGTGTTATTAGTGCTTTATTCGTACTATGTATTTTTATATTAGTTTCAACAATGTTTGCTGGTGCTAGTAGTATCGCTAGTGCTATTGATGTGGTATCATGGGCGATATTGATTCCTACTAGTATAATTGTTTTTATATGTAATTACTTTAGTCTCAAGGGCATAAGTAGGATAAATGCTGTGGTTATTCCTTTTATGTTGATGGTTATTTTAATGGTGTATGGTGTGGGAGATATCTCTTTTGAGAATGGTTTTTCTATAATGTCTTCTGTGTCTGCTATAAATTATGTTTTTATTAATATGTTAATGATGGGTATTTTAATTATCGAGATTGGTAAGGGTTATTCAAAGAGAGAGTGGTTCTTTGCGTCTATGCTGTTTAGTATTTGTATAGGGGTATTGCTTCTTATTGCTAATAATAGTTTGTTTGTGGTGGGAGATTTGAGTATAGATATGCCTATTCTATATCTTGCAAAAGAGAAGGGGTGTGTTTTGTATATATGTACAATTATTTCAATATGGTTGGCGCTACTTACTTCTATTATCTCGAATGTCTTTGTGTTGGAAACATATTTTGATAAGGTTATAAAGAATAGAAGCATAAGGCTTATGCTAATTATTGCTATATCTGTAATTGTAAGTATGTTAGGATTTGATATAATGGTTGGATATTTATATAGTTTTATAGGAGCTGTGGGTTTATTATTTATGATAGTATTAATAAAAAAACAGAGAAATATTAAATATTCCTCTGTCTAAATAATATCTATGATTGTAGTTTTTTACTAACTTTTTTTTCAATAAGTGCAACTATAAAGTACATCAATGCTGCAAGTATGCAGAGAATAATGGTGCTAGACATTACTAGGTCTATATTAAATATTTGACTACCGTAGATTATTAAATATCCTAGACCTGCTTTGCTAACGAGATATTCGCCCATGATAGTACCAACCCATGTTAGTCCAACATTAATTTTGAGTAGGCTTATGAATTCGCTTAGAGAACTAGGCAGTATGAGTTTTACTAAGATTTGGAATTTACTCGCTGACATGCTTTTAAGTAGCATAATTTTGCTGTGCTCTACTTGATTAAAAGCATTTAACATGGAAATAATGGTAATAATAATCATAATTAGAATATCCATAGTAACTATTGCACTTGTGCCAACTCCAACCCATATAATTATTAGTGGTCCTAATGCTATCTTGGGTAATGAATTTAGAACGACTATATAAGGGTCTAGTATTTTTCGTAGCGTTTCGCTCCACCAGAGAATTATAGCGATTAGACTACCACCTAAAGTGGCAATAGTAAATCCTAACATTGCTTCCCATAGCGTTGTGAATATGTGGTTAAATAAAGAACCCGAAATATACAGTTCACTAATTGTTCTAAATATTCTGCTAGGTGATGATACTATAAATGTGTCTATGGCTCCCACTTTAGCAAGCATTTCCCATAGTCCTATAAATAGCACTAGTATTGATATTTGGGCAGATACAATGATGTACTTTCGTAATCTCTGTTTTTTTAAATACTTTTTGTATTCTATAGAGATTGTCTTCATTTAAGGTCCTCCCAAATAATATCAAAGTATTTTTTTGCTAGAGGGGATTGTCTTTTTTGTAATGGAGTATTTTCTTTGTCAAAGGAGAGTGTGATAACATGTTTCACTTCAGCAGGTCGATGTGATAATATTATTATCCTATCACTAAGTGAAATGGCTTCACTTAAATCATGTGTGACTAGTATGGTAGTTAGTTTTTCTTTTTTTATAATGTCATAAACATCATCACACACACTGAGTCTAGTTTGATAATCTAGAGCACTAAAAGCCTCGTCTAGAAGCAAAATGCTGGGCTTAAGTGCAAGTGTTCTAATGAGGGCAACTCTTTGCCTCATGCCACCAGAGAGCTCTCGTGGATGTTTGTTTCTAAATTCCCAGAGGTTGTATTTTTTGAGAAGGGAATCGGCATATTCCATGTTTTCTTTATTCTTTTTCCCTTGCAGTTCTAGTCCTAAATAAACATTGTTGGCGATTGTTCTCCACTCTAGTAGATTGTCTTTCTGAAACATGTATCCGATGAAAGATTTGTCTGCTGGTATATTTAGTTTAATCTCTCCCTTAGTGGGTGATAGGAGGTTGCTGATTAGGTGTAGTATTGTTGTCTTTCCACAACCACTGGGACCAACAATACTAACAAATTCTCCATCATTAATATCTATATTGATGTTGTTTAAAGCTTGTGTTTCACCATCTGCACTAAAGTATGTGAGACATACATCTTTTAAGGACAATAAACTCATCTTTACTCCTATCTCAAACTTGCTCTTTAGACGATAATGTTTTTATTTTATCGTCTTACCTCATTATATTGTAAAAGTATATTTTTTGTGAAAAAAAGACATAAATATTTTTCTTATCAAAAGCGCAAGAAAATTTATGTCTTTTTTTATTTTTTTTTTATGCTGTTAATTCTTGTAAGACAAGTGTTGCAATGCTATTGTCTACGATTGTATTATATGCAATGTCTGCAGTGAGTGTTTCTGAGTTTTTTAATACTTTGATTAGGTTGTTGTAGGCAACCTCGGTCATTATAGGACTGCTAGACCATGCATCTATAGCGATATAACTTTGTATACTCTGTTTAATAAGTAAATCGCTAGTACCGTCAAAAGATGGTCTTAAACTGTCAACAATATCATCTATATTGGCAGAAACTAAAAAATTGTATGCTTTCACAATAGCTTTTAAAAAGTTTTTTACTGTTTCTTGATTATTGTTTATATAGCTTCGATTAGCCATAAAAGCTGTGAAAGGAACCTCGCCAGATTCGGCTCCAACACTTGCTAAAACATAGCCTTTTCCGTTCTGTTCAATGGTGCTGGCAACGGGTTCAAAAGCAGTAACAAAGTCACCAGTTCCACCCATAAATGCTCCCGTTAAATTATCAAATGCTATATCGTAATTTATGGTGCAGTTTACATTATTTTGTTTGATGGCATACTCTAACATCATGGCAGGCATTCCACCTCGTCTACCACCTAAGATTTCTTTACCCTCTAGGTCGCTCCATTCAAAGTTCTCAATATTTTCTCTGCCTACAATGAATGAGCCATCTCTTTTGGTTATTTGTCCAAATACAACAGGTAGGTCTTGTCTGCCTTGTGCTGCTACATATACTGCAGTTTCTGGACCCATTAGTCCTATATCGGCAGTACCACTAACTACAGCAGTCATACTTTTGTCAGAGCCTCCGCCATTTGTGAGTTCAATCTCTATATCGTATTCCTCGAAATATCCATTATTTATAGCAATGTAGAGTGGGGCATAGAAGATACTGTGAGTAACCTCATTGACCCTCACTACATTTTTGTCATTTCCACAACCAACTAGTGTTAGTGGTGCTAGTAGTATAAGTGTTAGTATTGCAATAAGAAATTTTTTCATTTTAGTCCTCCTAACTCTTGCATACAGTAATATATTCTTTTTACATAATTTTTGATAATTTTGCTTTTGTGATGAAGTGTAGTAAATACTAAATTTTGCTTGAATAGACTTGTTTTTTTATATTTAGTTTGATATACTCTAGTATGATATTAATTATACTGCGAGGAATGTCCTAAATATTTGCTCACAGATATAAAATTTTTTAAGTAGAGGAGAGAGACTATGAATTTACTTTTAGGAACACTTCAAGAATTTTGGACAAATTTTGTAGCAAGAATTACCACTGTTGAGATGATTGTTGCTATCTGTTTCGCAGTCGTCGGTGTGTCCCTTGCGATTATTGCTAGAAAAATTACAAGGGTTGTTAGAAAAGTTGACGAAATAGAAGACAATGATTCTCTATACATTTCTTTGAAAGTTATAGGTCTTGTTTGTCTATTTGTTGCAATACTTATTATCATTTTTAGAGCAGGAGTTTAATAATACGAGATGGAAAAGACTTATAATCCGATAGAATTTGAAGAAAATATATACAAAACATGGCTTGACAGAAAGTATTTTGCAGCCAAAATTGATAAAAACAAAAAACCTTTTACAATAATAATGCCTCCACCAAATATCACTAGTAGACTTCACATGGGTCATGCTTTTCAGGAGACTATTCAAGATATTATTATCAGAAGAAAAAGAATGCAGGGTTATTCAGCACTTTGGGTGCCTGGTACTGACCACGCAGCATTAGCTACCGAATATATGCTATGTAAACAATTAGAAAAAGAGGGTACTAGCAGAGAAGAATTAGGTAGAGAAAAATTTAAAGAGAGAATTTCTCAATGGTACAAAGAGTATAAAGGTACAATTATAGAACAATTCAAGAGAATGGGTTTCTCTTGCGATTGGGATAGACTAGCATTCACTATGGACGAATGTAATTGTAATGCTGTTAGAAAGGTGTTTGTACATTTATACAAAAAAGGCTGGGTTTATAAAGGTAAAAGAATTGTTAACTGGTGTCCTAAGTGTAGAAGTTCGATTTCTGATGCAGAGGTTGCTTTCAAAGATGTGCCATCACATTTCTGGCATATCAAGTACAATATTGAAGGTACAAATGATTATTTGGTATTAGCAACTACTAGACCAGAAACAATGTTGGGTGATACTGCAGTTGCAGTTAATCCTAATGACGATAGATACAAAGACTTAGTTGGTAAGAATGTTATTTTACCACTACTAAATAAACCTATTCCTGTTGTTGCAGATGACTATGTTGAGATGGATTTTGGTACTGGTGTTGTAAAAATTACTCCAGCACATGACCCAAATGACTTTGAAGTAGGTCTTAGACACAACTTAGAGGTTATCAAGGTTATTGGTGATGACGGTGTAATGAATGAGGCGGCAGGTAAGTATGCTGGTCTTACTAGAGAAGAGTGTAGGGTACAAATAGTAGAAGACCTAAAAGCTAGTGGCAACTTAGAGAAAATTGAAGACTATACACACTCTGTTGGTCATTGTGATAGATGTAAGAGTATTATTGAGCCTTTAATTTCTAGTCAGTGGTTCGTTAAAATGGAAGAACTAGCTAAGCCTGCAATTGAAGTTGTAGAAAAAGACGAAGTTCGTTTCATGGACGAGCAGTATAAGAAAACATATCTTAACTGGATGAAAAATATCAAAGACTGGTGTGTTTCTAGGCAGATTTGGTCTGGACATGATATACCTATCTTTGTATGTGATGATTGTGGTGAGGTTATTGTTGAAGAAACAGATCCAACAGAGTGTCCAAAGTGTCATAGCAAACATTTAACTCAAGAGTTGGATAAATTGGATACATGGTTCTCAAGTGCATTGTGGCCTATTAGTACATTAGGTTATCCAAATGATACAGAGGAACTTAAATACTTCTATCCAACTAATGTTATGGTTACAGCTAGAGAAATTATCAACCTATGGGTTGCTAGAATGATATTCTCAGGCATTGAATATGTTGGTCAAATTCCATTTAAGGATATTGTTATTAACGGTATCGTTAAAGATGCTGAGGGTAGAAAAATGAGTAAGACTCTCGGTAATGGTACAGACCCTATCGAAATGATTGAAAAATATGGTGTAGACGCTCTAAGATTTAGTTTGTTTGATGGTGTTGCTATTCAATCAGACTCTAGATTCTCAGAGAAAAAGGTTGAACTTACTAGAAACTTTATCAATAAAATTTGGAATGCATCTAGGTATGTTCTTATGCAGATTGAAGGGGTGGATATTAAGCCTGTTACTGATGTGGAACTAACTATTGCAGACAAGTGGATTTTAGGTGAACTAAATAAAACTATTGAGAGTGTTGATAAGAAGTTTGAGAAATATGATATCGGTATGGCAGCTAGCGAACTTAATGACTTCTTCTGGACAAAATTCTGTGACTGGTATATCGAACTTAGTAAGTGTGATATGGAAGAACATAAGGAGTCTACTTGTTCAGTATTAGTATATGTTCTTAGTCAAACACTTAAGTTATTGCACCCATTCATTCCTTTCGTTACTGAGAAGATTTATTTAGAATTACCAAATCATGACGAGAGCATTATGATTTCTGAATGGCCAACAGTAGTAGATATCAACCTTGACGGTGTAGACCTAATGGAAGAGGTTATGACTGCTATCAGAACTATTAGAAATACTAGAGCAGAAAAGAAAGTTCCTGATAATAAGAAAATATCTGCAGAAGTTTATATCAAGAATAGCGCAGATGTTCTAAGAGATGCTCTTAAATATATCTGTAAACTATCTACTCTTAGTGAGATTAGTGAGAAAGATGTAAAAGAATTTACTGCTAATGCTGTTCAACATACATTTGAAAATATAGTTGTTAGTTTACCACTAGATAGTATGGTTGATAGTAAAGCCGAAAAAGAAAGAATTGAGAAAGAGATTGCTAGATTAAAAGCAGAAATCGAGAGAAGTGAAAGAATGCTTAATAATCCTGGATTTGTGGCTAAAGCACCGGAGTCTCTAATCAATGCAGAAAAAGAAAAATTAGAGAAAAACAAAGCACTTAAGGCAGAGCTTGAAGCTTCTAATAAATAATAAAAAAAGACTTATAGAAATATAAGTCTTTTTATTTTTTTAGTTGTTGTTTTTATATTCACTAAGAGCTCTAGCTAGTTGGTCTGGACAAGATGTTCCGTTTCTACACTGGATTCCACTGAGTCTAGTGATAGCCTCGTCTATATTCATTCCTACTATTAATTTACTTATTCCTTGAGTATTGCCAGCACAACCCCCAACAAACTCGCATTTGGTAACGATATTGTTCTCTACTTCAAAGTTGATTTTTCGTGAGCATACTGACTTTGGGATATATGTTTCCATTCTCTTCTCCTTTTAACTATCTAAGAAATTATCATAGATAAACTCATAAACTTTTGGTGCTTTGTTTGCCCATTTTTTACTAGCCTCTACAGCTGACTGACGGGTAGGGGTTTTGAGTTTGACTTCTAGTAATGAACTGGCGAGCATTGGTTCTTTGATTTTGAAAGTAACAGTGTATGTGCCATCTTTATTTTTATAATAATCAGAAACATACTCTTGTATTTTCTTATAATTCATTCTATTTTCTTGAGCATAAGCGATAATTTTGTCTCTGATATCTTTTGGAATTCTAAAATAAAAATGTCCCAAACAACTTCTACCATCTAGAGTGATACTATATCTCGATTCTTCATTTTCAATAGGTGTTTCTACTATAAATCCTACTTGAAGAAGTTCAATCATTGCCTCTTTTAGGTCTAAATATGTCAACCATGTATTGCTACTAGTACATATATCTATTAAGTTGTTTTCTGTTAGTGGTATTTCCATCTGCTCTAGCAGGTATAAAAGTTTTATTTTTTGTATGGTATTATCTTGATGAAATTCCATTTTAATCTTTTGCCTCGTGTTTTTACATAATCTAAGGATATATTATCATAATTTCTACTTTTTATTAAGCGATTTTTTGCTTTTTTATTATTTTTAATATAATACTAAATATAAACTACTTCTATATAATTGTTAAATATTTAATGTGAATAACTTAAAAAAATAAAATAGTTTGAATTTTATTTGATAAAAAAAATAAATTATACTACAATAAACTTATATAGGAGTGCTTATATGGTAATTACTAAAGAAGAAAAGCAAAATATCTTAGATTTTTTTTCTGCCTGTAACGAAATGATAGAGGGCAGATTCCTTTTGTCTGATACTAAGGTTTCTAATATACTTAAGTGTGTTGTAAATAGTAGTATACTATATGATTTATATGCTAAATGCACAAAGGGTTTCAAGTTTTCAAATGTATTAGAGGCATCAAGGGCAGACAATCCAGAGAATGGTGGATTCTTTACATTGATAGATGGAGATAAAAATATTGTTGCATTTGTTACTTGTTTTCTTCTAGAGGTAGACAAGAAAAATATTAATCTGCAAGCATTTATTCAGGAAAATTTCTTCAACACTGATGGTTACAATATTAGTTATAATAATTTTGCTCTAACAGTCCTTGTTGCATACAAAAATGCAGTAAAGAGATTGTTGGGAATAGATGAGCAAGCCAATGCTGTTGACTATGAGGGAGAGGCAGAGGAGATGGCTCTAGGCGAAGAAGAGGAAAAAATAGAGTCTGATGAAGAAACAAAAATTTCCTTTGCAAATCTTCTAATGAATATTAACGAACTTCAGAATATTATCAATGATGACTATAAGATTAAATACTCTGAGAAAGAAGAATTGTTAATTGTTCTTAAGGCTCTCCATAGAGCAGTGCAGATGGAAGAGTTGCTAATCATAAATGCTTTACTCGTTCCATTAGAACATACTCTAGTTAAAAACAAAAAATGCAAAAATACCTATGAGCAAATCAAGATTTTGATTGCAAGCATATATTTTTAAAAAACCAGCATTTATGCTGGTTTTTTTATACTATGCATAGTATTAAAATGGATATTAGTGTAGATAGACTTGCGTGTGTTAATTTTTGTAGTAAAAATTCTTTATATGGCATGTTAAACTGTTGTAGATAAGTATATGCTTGAGCATGTATACTGAGCCCTCCAAATGAAATAAGGAAACTTGAGATGATGGTGTATTTAGGCATTGAGAGATTGAGCTGACTTAATAATATTTCTCCTGTTGTCACCTCTATCAAGCCTGCGAACACACACTCTGATATTTTGTTTGAGATGCCAACTTTTGAGAGTATTAGTGTAAGGGGAGAAAATATATCTAAGGTTAGTAATAGTTGAATGATCATATAAAATAGTGCAATAAATCCACCTATATTTAAGATAGCAGTTATGCCATTGGCAACACAATCGCTAAACGACTTTTGTTTGTTTACGGGTATGTTTTGTATAGTTATTGAGTCATCTTTGTTTTTGCATTTATATAGTAGTCCGTTTAGGATAGCACTGATGTAATGGGATATGAGGATAATGACGCCAGATTTTATGTTTTGAAATAGTCCAACTGATAATGTTCCTAATATGAATAGAGGTCCAGATGTTGATGTAAATGCAGTTATACTTTTGGCTTGTCCTTTGGTAAGTTTCTTTTCTCTGTATAAGTCGCTTGTTAGTTTCGCCCCTACAGGGTATCCTGAAATTATGCTCATTATATAGATGTAACCAGATATTCCTCCCACACCATATAGTTTAGAGGTGATAGGTGAAATCCTTTTTTCTAAATACGGAATCAGTTTTGTTTGTGATAGTAGGTTGGTAAGAATGAAGAAGGGGAGAAGAGATGGGAGGACTCTGGTTGCCCATAATTTTATACCGTCATAAAAACTGTTTATAGAATATTTGGGTAGTGCCACTAATAGAATTATAATAAAAAGCAATAATATAATATATATATAATCAATATAATTGTCGTTTTTGGTTTTAAATTTATTCATTATATATTAAAATATGAAAAATGAGTTTTGTTTAGAACACAGAACGATATTGGGTGGTTCAATGGAAAAGAAAAAGGTAGCATTAGTTCTTAGTGGTGGAGCAGCTCTAGGTTTTGCTCACATAGGAGTAATCAAGGTCTTAAAAGAGCATAATATTCCTATTGATATTGTTGTAGGAACGAGTATGGGTGGTTTGGTCGCTGCTGCTTATGCAGTAGGTCTTTCTTGTGAAGAAATGACAGATTTTGCTTGTAAATTTAAAAATATTAATTTCTTTGATTTAAACTTTGATTCTAGTGGTATTTTCTCTGGTAAAGGAATGATGAAGAGTATTACAAAATTTATTCCAGATGTAAAGATTGAAGATTTGGATACTAGATTTGCTTGTGTGGCTTGTGATTTGATTGGAGAAAAAGAGTATGTGTTTAAAAATGGTAGTCTTAGAGATGCAGTAAGGTCAACCATATCTATTCCGGGTTTGTTTACTCCTAACAAAGTTGGAGATCTTTTACTTATTGATGGAGGTGTGGTCAACAATTTACCCGAAACTGTGGCTAAGAGTATGGGGGCAGATATTATTATTTCTAGTGATGTGCTCTATCATTGTAAACTAAAGAGTGCACCAGAGAGTTTGATTGCATCACTTATGTCTGCGATCAATGTAATGACTAAGATTGCTCAAAATAGTAAGCCTAAGCTTGGCGATATAACCCTGACCCCGAATATTAGTGAATTGGGTCAGATGAGTTTTGGTAAGAAAACTGCACTCAAAGCTATCGAGGCTGGGGAGAGGGTTACTAAGAAAAATATTAAAAAGATACTGTCTTTGCTTGAAGAGAAATAAAAAATAAAGCCTATATTTAGGCTTTATTTTTTGTCGTACTTAATTGTTTGAGTGTATAGGTCAGGGGCAAACTTTGGGATTTGCTTGTCTTTTCTAAGTAACATGTTGTATACGGCATTTGCTCTATCTTCTATACTAGCAAGTTTTTTATAAGTATCTGATGGGTCTTTTACTACATTACTATTTCTGATAATGATATTTGTATTTGCACTAACAGATGATAGTAGGTCTTGCTTGCCTGCATTGAAAGCAAGAACTTTGATAAATGGTAGTTTGTCCATCTTATATATTTGAGCGATTATATCTTTATCTATCTTGAGAAGAAGTCGAAGAACAATCCTTTTTAGTCTTGTGAATGTGTATCTCTTAGTCTTAACAGCAAGTAAAATATCGTTAAAATCTTTGAATTTCTGAGACTGCTCGATAAATCTATTCTCTATTCCTTCGCTCACATCATATATATTTTTAATTTCGTCTGGTGTGCTTGTTTTTAGAACAAAAGAACACAAATCGTTATATAATGACATATCTGCTAGGCCATATTGTTTAATGTCTTGTTTGAGTAAGTCATAAGTAAATGATGGAACTAGCTTTTTGATAGACTTAACTTTACCCTTTTGGAGTAGTCTAGTTCTAATAGCTGTAGCGCTACTATCTTTACCGTTTAGGTCAACAGAGTTGTAGTCACTATTGCTTCTAGTTGTAAATACAGGTTCGATTTTACTCTTTGTTTTATATAGTGCCTTTAGATACTCAATGGCTAGAATATTGTTAGGCTTAGATAGGATATTGATAGTTTCTGTGATTTCACTGAATTCTACCTTATCCTCTTTGATTAATTCTTCAACTGCTTTTTGTCTGCTGATAGGGAGGGAGTTTCCCTCGTTTAGGAATTTTTTGAGTTTGTCTTTGTAGTCTTTGGTTTCGTTGGAGAAGAATTTGGCTATTTCTTTTAATAACTCAAAGTTTTCGGTCTCACAGCCAAAAGCGATATGTGTAACATCAGGGAATGAATTAGCAATCTTCACTCCAGCCATAGCAAATACTTCTGCTGAACTACAACAGTACGCAGTAGGTATTTGGACCACAATATCAGCATTAGCTTCAAGAGCCATTCTCGCTCTAACATATTTATTAGTTATGGCAGGTTCACCTCTTTGTGTAAAATTACCTGCTTGTATACACATTACAGTATCACAACCACTTAGTTCTTTGGCCTTTTGGATATGATATAGGTGGCCATAGTGAAGTGGGTTATATTCACAAATTATTGCACAGATTTTCATAGTAACTCCATTAAATTCTTTACATTTTTCTCAATTTCTAGTAAACTAGCCTAGAGTCAAGAATATGTTGGTGTAATAATAACAAAAAATCACTCTATGAGTGAAATTATTATACTACATAATTAACTTTAACACAATTAAATAAAAGGAAATTTTATGGGAAAGACAAGCAATATAGAAGAAAGATGGCTAGAATCAGCTAGGCTTCTTAATAAAACTATAGTTCTTCCAGAGGCTGGTTTTAGTGAGAGGGTTACAAAAGCTGGTATTTCTGCTGCTGAACAAAAAATAGCAAAAATAATTCTTTTGGTTAGTGATGACAAAGAATTAGATAAATATGGGGTAGTTGAGAATGACTATCTTCAAATTATCAATGTAAGGACTCACGAGTGTAGAGAAATGTTGGTTTCTGCTCTTTATGAGAAGAGAAAAGCAAAAGGTTTAGATATGGAGGGTGCTAATAAACTTATAGACAACCCTGTATATTTTGGAACAATGATGGTTGACCTATCTCTTGCTGATGGTTTGGTTGCTGGAGCTGAGATTGCTACTGCTGAGACATTTAAACCTGCATTCCAAATTATTAAAGGCAAGACAAAAGATACTAAAATTTCTAGTTTCTTTGTAATGGTTAGAGAATATGAGGGTGAGGAACAAGTATATCTACTATCAGACTGTGGTGTAAATATTGACCCAACAGTAGATGAGGTAGTGGAGATTGCTAAGTTTACTGCTGAATCTGCTAGAAATATTGGATTTATTGCAGACCCTAAGGTTGCATTACTTGCTTATTCTACTAAGGGTAGTGCAGATGGCGAAGATGCAGAGAAGATGAGAAGTGCAAAAGCTATTTTAGATACTATGGATGTAGATTTTGTATATGATGGAGAGATGCAGTTAGACTGTGCAGTAGTTCCTTCTGTTGCTGCATTAAAGGCTCCTAATAGTCCTATTAAGGGTGATGCTAATGTATTTGTATTCCCAAACCTATCAGCTGGTAATATTGGATACAAATTAATGCAAAGATTTGGTGGTTTCAAGGCCTATGGTCCTATCGCTCAAGGTATGAGAAAGCCTATCAATGATGTTAGCCGTGGTGCAACAGTGAATGATATTGTTCAAGCAATTGCAATTACAGTATTGCAAGACTAAAAAATATAGGAGATAAATATGAAAGTATTAGTAATTAATGCAGGAAGTAGCTCACTTAAGTTTCAATTAATAGATATGGAAAATAAGTCAGTTATTGCAAAAGGTAATGTTGAAAGAATTAATGAGGGAGCATCATTCCTAAAATATAAAGCAAAAGGTCAAGAGACTAAGTATGATAAAGACATCAAAAATCATGCACAAGCACTAGAATTAGTAATTGAGAAACTACTTGATGAGAATGTTGGTGTGGTTAGTAGCCTAGACGAGATAGGGGCATTCGGTCACAGAGTAGTTAATGTTGGTGAAGAGTATTTTGATAGTACACTAGTTACTCCAGAAGTTTTGGAAGATTTCCGTCTAAAAGTAGACTTTTCTCCTCTACATGTTCCTGGTGCTATCGCTGGTATTGAGGGTGCTATGTCTACTTGTCCAAACAAGCCAAATGTAGCCGTTTTTGATATCGGTTTCCACAAGTCAATTCCAGAGTATGTATATAGATATGCTATTCCTAAGAGATACTATGATGATTACAAAATCAGAAGATATGGTGCGCATGGAACTAGTCACTATTATGTAACTCAGAAATGTGCAGAGATGTTAGGCAAGAAACCTGAGGATATCAATATTGTTACTTGTCATATTGGTAGTGGTGCTAGTATTACTGCTGTTAAGAATGGTAAGAGTTTTGATACTTCTATGGGATTTACTCCTCTTGAGGGTATTATTATGAATACTAGATGTGGAGATATTGACCCAGCAGTTGTTGAGTATATCTGTAATAAAGAGGGCAAGACAGCATCAGAAGTAATAAAGATGTTCAATAAAGAGAGTGGATTGTTGGGAGCAATTGGAACAGGTATGGCAGATATGAGAGATATCACTGCTAATCTTAGCGATCCTAATGTAAAAATGGCATTTGATATGTACTGTCATAGAATCAAAAAATACATCTGTGGCTATATAGGTGTATTAGGTGGAGTAGATGCAATAGTATTTACTGCTGGCTGTGGAGAGCATACACCAGAACTTAGAGAGGCTGTAACAGAAAATCTAGGATTTATGGGTATTGCAGTGGATAAAGACAGAAACTACAATGCACCTAGAGGGGCAGAAGTAGAGATTAGTACAGACAATTCTAAAGTTAAGGTATTTGTTATTCCTACAGATGAAGAAATGGTTATTGCAGAAGAGACTCTAAAAACAATCAATAATTTGAAATAATTTGAAAATACTAATTGACAAATGATGTATTTTAGAATATAATAGCATAGCAAAATGAAGTTAGGAGGTGCAGTATGGCTATCGTACCAAAGGGTAAAGTTTCAAAAGCAAGGCGTAATTCCAGAAAAGCAAATTGGAAAATTTCAACACCTTCTATTGTTGAATGTCCACATTGTCACGAAATGAAAGAGAACCACAGAGTATGTAAGAAATGTGGTTACTACGACGGTGAACAAAAAGTAGTTGTTGAGAAAGAAAAGAAAGAAACTAAATAATTATAGTTTTTTGATTTATAAATACAGGATTACTCCTGTATTTTTTTTGTTTTCGGTATTGAATTTTTATTTGCTCTATGTTATAATCGCATAATATATTTAGGGGAATAATACTATGAAAAATGGGAAAATGACTTACGAGGAGTTTGAGTCTATTCTAAAGGACATCAAAAAGTCTAATAGAGCAGATATCTTAGATTATATCGAAGAAGTAAAGACTAATAATTATCCGAAACATATAGAAGATTTAGAAAATGATGAAAAATTAGTTAAGGCAACTAATGAAATATTAAAAGATGATAGTTTTGTGGCAGACCATGTTATCTGTAATAGTGTGGTATATACTTCTTTATCAATGGGCTTTGGAATGCTTGCAGCATCAATCTCTCCTATTATATCTGCAATAGGTGGCAAGGAGACAATGTATGAGTATCTAAAAAGTGTGGGGGAGATTGCTGGTTTGGGTTTACTTTCTTCTGCGTGCACAGGATATTTTGCATACAAGTTTCATCAAGCTTGTTATAATCACAAACTAAAAAAAGAACTTACTAATCATATCAAAACTAAGTTCTCTAATCAGGTGCTTAGAGATGTAGAGGGTACTAAGTCTGCTAAGGTGTATCCTGAGGCTGATGTCTCTCCAAAGGATAATGAGCGTATTGCTTAGGTGTATTATGCAAAATAACAAAAATCGGGTTTATTGCTCGATTTTTTTGTTATAAATTATTTTTCTAGTGGGTATTGAAATTTGTCTTTAAATATGGTATAATATTAACATACCAAAACAAATAAGGAGAGGTATATGAGTAAAAGTTATAATGATTTATTACAACATGCAATGGGCGTACAATCAGCACAATCAGAACAAGGTTTGATTGCTGAGCAAGAATCAAGGTTTATAGATGGTGTTGAAACCATGGATATATTAGAAAGAAAAGAGAAGACAGGTTTAGATTATGCTATGAGATCCACTCTATTAGCCGAGGCTATTGGTGCTGGAGTGTTAGCAGGTGGTGCAATGCTTACTGGTAATGCAGATGGTGCATTAAGTGTATTAGGTGTTGCAGCAGCTACAGCTATTACTACTGTTGGATATAAAGCTATTAGAAATTATCTAATTTCCAAAAAGTACGCAAAAGAAAGAAATGCACTAGCTCAAGAATATCAAGAGTATCTTGACTCTAAAGATGATTTTGAGATGACTAGAGAGATGCATAGATAATTAGTTTAATATTAAATATCGTTGGTACCATAAACTTAGTTTTATGGTATTTTTTTTGTGTTTACATCCTATTTTCTTGATAAAACTGCTTTTTTATTGTATACTTTTAGTTAATTATATTACATATAGTAAGTGTTTTGAGGAGAAAACAATGATAAAAGTAGTTGTTGATGGTTTTGGTGGAGATAATGCTCCTGTAGAAGTTGTAAAGGGTGTTGTTTCTGCTATAAACGAAAATTCAGATTTGCACATTGTTATAACTGGTAAAGAAGACGCTCTAAATGATGAGCTTGCAAAATATACATACAATAAAGAACAAGTTACAGTATTACATGCAGAAAGTGTTATTACTAATGATGATGTTCCTACTACTGCTATTAGAACTAAGAAAGATAGTTCTTTGGTGGTTGCTTTTGATTATGCTAAGGCAAATGATGATTGTGTTGGACTTGTTAGTGCGGGATCTACTGGCGCTGTTCTTACTGGTGCTTTTATGAAATTTGGTAGACTAAAAGGTATCCATAGACCAGCTCTTTGTCCTATTTTACCTACAAAAACAGGTGGAGTAGTGGGTCTTTGTGATAGTGGTGCTAATATGGACTGTAAACCAGAGTATTTAGAGCAATTTGCTCTAATGGGCTCTGCATATTTAAAGACTATAGGTGTGGAAAATCCTAGAGTAGGACTACTAAATGTTGGAACTGAGGACCATAAAGGAGACACAAGAACTAAAGAGTCTTTTGAGCTTATCAAAAATTTAGGCGATAAGATTAATTTTGTAGGCAATATGGAGGCTAGAGACTTATTGTCTGGTGACTATGATTTAATAGTTACAGATGGATTTGCTGGTAATGTTCTTCTAAAGAGTACTGAGGGTGCTATCAAAAACCTTCTTAGTATCCTAAAAACAGAAATTAAAGCTAGTTTTTGGTCTAAAATCGGTGCTTTATTTATGAAAAAAGCATTTGGTAATATTAAGTCAAAAATGGATTACAATAGACATGGTGGAGCAGTATTGCTAGGTTGTAAAAAATTGCTTGTTAAAGGTCATGGTAGCAGTAAAGATACTAGTATTTATGCTTGTATAAATCAAGTATACAAAATGAGCAAGGGTAACTTAGTAGAGAATATTGCTAAAGAATTAGAAACATTAGGATTAGATGATAATGAGTAATATACAGGTGATACAAGAAAAGCTCGGATATACTTTTTCAAACCAAAACCTCTTAGAAACAGCCCTCACTCATATTAGTTACGCTAAAGAGTGTGGGGAGGTAAGTTATGAGAGACTAGAGTTTTTAGGAGATGCTGTTCTTGAACTAGTTGTGTCAGATGTTATCTATAAAACCTTTAATATTGATGCAGGAAAGATGTCTAAATTAAGGGCTAGTCTTGTTTCTACAAATAATCTATGCAATATAGCCCAAAATTTAGGTTTGAATGCTAGTATAAAAAAATCAAAATCTTTACCGTCAATTAGTAAAAAAACTACTGCTGATTTGTTTGAAAGTGTTGTAGGTGCAGTCTATCTGGATGGTGGTTTTTCTCATGCTAGAGAATTGATTGAGAGATTGGTTATTATTGACACTACCAACCTAGAAACACATCTTAATAATTGTGTAGATGCAAAGACTATGTTGCAAGAACTTATGCAGTCGCTGGGTAGAAACTTTGAATATAAACTAATTAGTTCGACAGGTATGGATCACGAGAAAAAGTTTGAGGTCGAGTTATTTATTAGTGGAGTGTCTGTATCAAAAGGCTTGTCAACGAGTATACAATCAGCAGAAGAGATTGCTGCTGGTGAGTACCTGAAGACTATTCAGTAAAATGTTTTGTTGTAAAAACTGAAATGCTAAGAGTGTTTGTTTTCATAAGTAAAAGGCTAAAATTTAATAAACATAAAAGAGAGTGTACGATAAAATGTACACTCTTTTTAATATTATTATTATAATATTAAGCTCTTTGGTTTGTCTTTTTTCTTAAAATTTGTTAAAATACTAAGTGCAAAAATTTTTTTGGAGTTACAAATGAATCTAAAAAGAATAGAAATGGTGGGATTTAAGTCCTTTGCCGATTATCAGAAAATTGAGTTTGAAGAGGGTATTACTGCTATTGTAGGACCTAATGGTTGTGGTAAAAGTAATGTTGCTGATGCGATTAGATGGGTTCTAGGAGAGCAGAGGAGTAAGGAACTTAGAGGTTCCAACATGCAGGATGTTATTTTTAAAGGTACAGAAAAAAGAAAGGGATTAAGTTTTTGTGAAGTGTCTCTTACTTTTGACAACACTAATAGGATTTTTAATGTTGATTACAATGAAATTGTGATTACTAGAAAACTTTACCGTAGCGGTGAGAGTGAGTATCTAATTAATAAGACTCCAGCTAGACTAAAAGATATTACAAACATTCTTCACGATAGTGGTGTTGGTAAAAATGGTTACTCTATTATCGGACAGGGTATGGTTGGCAAAATTGTTAACAGTAAACCTGAGGATAGAAGGGTTATATTTGAAGAGGCTGCTGGTATTTCTAGGTTTAAGTCAAAGAAGGTTGAGGCTGAGAAAAAACTTCTTAATACTCAGGACAACCTAAATAGAATCAATGACTTAATTTCTGAGATTGATAGACAACTTAAACCTCTAAGAGAACAAGCTGAGACTGCTAAGATATATTATGAGTATAAAGAGAGACTAAAGGCTCTTGAGGTTAATCTCTATATCTATCAATACGATACTGCGAGCGACACAAAGAATGCAATCTTAGAGAAAATCAATGCTATTATAGAAGAATTAGAGTATAGAAATAACGAGAAAGAAAAAGCAGATTTGCTCTATAATGAGGCTTTTGAAAAAGTAGGAACTATTGATATAGATATTTCTGCTTTAAAAGATAAGATTATGGACCTTAATGTTGCCATTACTAAACATTCTGGAGATATATCTTTACAAAAAGAAAAATACAACAACTTAAAACAAGAAAATGACAGACTTGGTGGCGAATTAGATAGACTGAAAGTTTCAAAAGAAATTACTCAAAATTCATTGTTAGATATTGAGAGTAACATTAAGAGTAAACAAGTTGATTTGGCTACTAAGAAGTCCCAGATTGCAGACCTTAATGAGAAATATACTGCTATTTCTGATGAGTTAAAGTTGGGTGAAGACGAAGCTGCTGCAGTTCAGCAGAAAATTATTGATGACCTTGAGGCATTAGGTGATGTTAAGGCTCAGATTTCTGCATTAAATGCTGAAAAGAATAGCTATGAAAAGACTCTTAACGAACTAGAAGAAATGCAGAGAGATATCAATGAGAAATTTTCTTTATCAAAGGCAAAACAGGCAGAGAGTTCTACTGCATTGCTTTCATTAAAACAAGAGAGAAATAAATTAGAGTCAGACCTCAATGAGAAAACCGTTCATCAAAATAATCTTCAAGTAGATGTTAAAGGCTTAGAAACTATTATTAACGAACTTTCTAGCAATATTCTTACTATGGAAAACAAAAAGAAAATGCTAGAAGAGTATGTGAAAGAGTATGAGGGATTTAGTGGTACAGTTAAGAGACTTCTTACTGATGCAGAGAGAAATAATGATATCAAAAATAGAATTGTAGGTGTTCTTGCTTCTCTTATTAAAGTTCCTGCGACATATCAGACTGCTATTGAAATTGCTTTAGGAAATGCAGTTCAAAATATCGTTACAACTAGCGATGACAATGCTAAATACTTAATTAATTATTTGAAACAGAGAGAATATGGTAGGGCAACATTCTTACCTATTAATACTATTAAACCTAGATACTTCAATAATAACGATAGAAGGCTGCTTTCTATGGAGGGTTGTTTTGGATTAGCTAGTGAACTTATTACTTATGATAAGTCACTCAATAATGTTATTAGTAGTTTGTTAGGAACAACACTTATTGCAAATAATATGAACTCTGCTTTGAATATTGCTAGAAGTTGTGGATTTGCATATAGAATCGCTACATTAGATGGCGACATTATATCTCCTCAAGGTAGCCTTACTGGTGGTAGTAAAAAGGCACAAGTTACTAATCTATTAGGTAGACAAACTGAAATAGAGAATAGTGCAAAGATTATTCAAAAATTAGGTGTAAATAAACAAGAAAAGACAAAAGAGTACGAGACAACAATTTCTCTTCTTAAAGAATTGAATGTTACAATCAAAGAAATGTCAGACAAACTGCATGACCTTGATATTAGAATTGCCAGTGAAGCTGAGAGAAACGATAAGTATAATACTGTATGTAATGATTATGAAGAAGAGAGAAATAAGGTTTCTGGTAATATCGGTAAAAATAAACAGATTTTAGAAGGCATTATTAATCAGTTGAATAAGATTTCTGATGAGAAGTCTGTTATGTCTATTAGTGAAGAGGTTGCATCTAATAATTCTCAATTTACTGAACTTAAGAATCAAAAAGAGGAATACTCAAATAGAATCACTGCGCTTAAGGTAGAAATCGCAACTATAGAATCATTGCTTGTTGGTTATGAGCAGGATAGAATTAGATTAACAGATAATCTAAATGCAACTAATGAACAATTAGAGATTATAGAGCAGGCTTGTAGTAAGAATCATCAGGCTCTTATGATGGCAGAAAATACAATGGTTGCTAGTGAAACCAGTCTTGAGCATAACGAGAATTATGATTTGCTTAAAAAGACAGAAAAAGCACTTGCCGAAAAAGAGCAAGAAAAGGCTAATATTAATGAGGATATCAGAAGATTAGATGAGTCTAGAACCAGACTTCTAAACGAAGTAAATATCCTTCAAGATAGAAAGTATAAACAAGATATCGCTCTATCAAAGGTTGATACAGATATCGAAACAATGCAAGAGAGAGTTTGGACTGAGTATGGTATGACTTATGATTCAGCACTCGCACTCAAAGATCCAGACTTTGATGATAGATTAGGCAGGTCTGAGATTACTAAAATCAAAAAAGACATTGTGGCTTTAGGACACATCAACGAGAGGGCTATAGAGGACTGTAAGACTTTAGAAGAGAGATTTGGTAAAATGTATGACCAGTCTCAAGACTTAATCAAAGCAGAGTCTGACCTAAAGAGAATTATAAAAGACCTTTCTAACGAAATGATTGTAAGATTCCAGACAGAATTTGACAAAATCAATACTAACTTTGGTATTGTATTTAAAGAACTATTTGGTGGTGGACATGCTAGACTAGAAATCATGGATAGTGAAGATATGCTCGAGGCTGGTATTGAGATTAAGGCTGAGCCACCTGAGAAGAAACTAAGTAATACAGCACTTCTAAGTGGTGGAGAGCAGGCGTTGGTTGCTATTGCTATACTATTTGCAATACTTAGACTTAGACCTATGCCATTTAGCTTATTAGACGAGATTGAGGCTCCACTAGATGAGGCTAATGTAACTAGACTAGCTAAATATCTAAAGAGATACTCACATGAGACTCAGTTTATCGTTATCACTCACAAAAAGCCTACTATGGAGCATGCTGATACTCTATATGGTGTTACTATGGAAGAGAAGGGTGTAAGTAAACTAGTATCAGTTAAACTAAATGATGCAATTAAAAATACGGAGCAAAAATAATGGGAATGTTTTCTAAGTTTTTCGGGGCTTTAAAGAAGACCAAAGATGCAATCTCTAAGAAAATCACTCAAATATTTGTTGGTGAATTAGATGATGATTTTTATGAGGAACTAGAATTTGTGCTTGTATCTAGCGATATAGGCACAGAGGCTAGTGCTGAGATTGTTGATAATGTCAGAGCTTTAGCAAAAAAGAATAAAGTAAAAACGGAAGAAGAGTTTAAAGAGATTCTAAGAGAGGCTATGTCAGAGCTTCTTACTTTTGATGAGGAAGAATTGGCTGGACCTACTCTATATACTATTGTAGGCGTAAATGGTGTTGGAAAGACTACTGCAATAGGTAAACTTGCATACCGTTTTAAGAAGGAAAAAAAGTCTGTTCTTATGGTTGCAGGTGATACCTTTAGAGCAGCTGCTAGTGAGCAATTATACGAGTGGAGTAAGAGGGCTGGTACTAGAATTGTAAAATATGCTGAGGGTGCTGACCCCGGTGCAGTTGTGTATGATGGCATCAAAAGTGCTGTGGCTAAAAAAGACGATATTGTCTTAGTAGATACAGCAGGTAGACTACACAATAAAGTTGGTCTTATGGAAGAACTAAAGAAAATCGGTAAAATTATAGCTAAAGAATGGCAGGGTAATACCCAAACATATTTAGTTATAGATGCAACAACTGGTCAGAATGCACTTCAACAGGTAGAAGTATTTAATGAAATTATGCCACTTGATGGTATTATCCTTACTAAACTAGATGGTTCTAGTAAGGGTGGTGTAGTTTTTGCTATTGCAAAAAAATACGGTATACCTATTAAATTTGTAGGTGTTGGTGAGTCGGTAGATGACATTGAGCCATTTAATGCCGAAGAATTTGTTAAAAATATAATTTAGTCAAGTAAAAAGTATTGACAAGGTAACACTTTTGGGATATAATACTGCTTGTAAAGTAAAAATGCTTTACAAGGTATTAATCTTTCAGGGTGTTATTATGAGTATAGATGAAAACTTAAGAATAGTTAGACTGATAGATGTTTATGGTTCAGTTTTAACTGAAAAACAGTTTTCAATTATCAGTAACTACTACTTTGATAATCTAACCTATGCCGAAATTGGCGAGAATATGGGTATTAGTAGACAGGCAATTAGTGATAGTATTAATCAATCAATTAAAACTATGAACAGTTTGGAGGAGAAATTAGGTATAATTTCGAGAACAGATGCCTGGGTAAATGAATTGACCACATTTTCTAAGGGTTTAGATAAGGATAAGACAGAGCAGTTATTGCAAATTATCGAGAAATATAGGAGATAATATGGCTTTATTTGGAACACTAGGAGAGAAACTAAGTCATGTGTTTAGCAAGATTACTAAGCGAGGCACTCTTACTGAACTAGAGATTAAGAATGCGATGAGAGAGATCAAACTTGTTCTTCTTGAGGCAGATGTTAACTATCTAGTTGTAAAAGATTTTGTTGCTAAGGTTAGTGAACAGTGTATGGGTGAGAGAGTACTTAAGTCTCTAACTCCAGGACAGCAGGTCATTAAGATTGTTAATGAAGAATTGACAGCCTTGATGGGTACTACTAATGCTAAACTCGCTGTGGCTAGTAAACCACCAACGGTTATTATGATGTGTGGTTTGCAGGGTGCAGGTAAAACAACAATGTGTGGTAAACTTGCTAAGATGCTTAAGAAGCAGGGCAAGAAACCTATGCTTGTAGGTTGTGATATTTATAGACCAGCAGCTATTAATCAATTAAAAGTTGTAGGAAAGTCTGTAGATGTTGAGACTTATGATGAGGGAACAAATAAGCCACAAAAGACAGCCGTAAATGCTATCAAGTATGCAGAGAAAAAAGGCTATGATACAGTAATCATAGATACTGCAGGTAGACTTCAGATTGATGAAGATTTGATGGATGAATTGCTGGATATAAAGAAGGCAGTGAGTCCAACAGAGATACTTCTTACTGTAGATAGTATGATAGGTCAAGAGTCTGTTAATGTAGCATCTACATTTAATGACAAACTTGATATTACTGGTGTAATACTAACTAAGCTAGATGGTGATACTAGAGGTGGTGCAGCTCTATCTATTAGAGCAGTGACCGGTAAGCCTATTAAGTTCTGTGGTGTTGGTGAAAAAATGGACGATATTGAGCCGTTTTATCCAGACAGAATGGCTAGTAGAATCCTTGATATGGGTGATGTACTGTCGCTTATTGAAAAAGCTCAAGCTAATTACACAGAGGAAGAGGCTAGAAAACTAGAACAAAAACTTAGAAATAATACCTTTACCTTAGAAGATTATCTAGTTCAATTTGAACAACTTAGTAAAATGGGAAGCATAACAGATTTGCTTGCAATGATTCCTGGTGCTAACAAACTTAAACTAAATGCTGGTGCCATAGATGAAAAACAATTAGCAAAAAATAAGTCTATTATACTTAGTATGACTAAGAAAGAAAGACTGGACCCAGATATTATCAAAGGTAGTCACAAGAGAAGAATTGCATCTGGTAGTGGAACATCTATTCAAGATGTAAACATTCTGCTTAAACAATTCAATCAATCTAGGGAATTGATGAAGCAGATGAACGGTAAGAAAAGAGGCTTAGGTGGCTTCAGATTACCATTTTAATTAGTTTTAAAATTTTTTTAGGAATGCCTAACAAAAATTAATATATAAAAGGAGAAAATATATGGCAGTTAAAATTAGACTTACTCGTATGGGAGACAAAAAATCACCTTTCTATCGTATCGTTGTTGCAGATTCTAGAAAGGCTAGAGATGGTGCATATATCGAGAAATTAGGAACATTCAATCCTCTTACAGACCCAGCTGAGGTTACTCTAAATGTTGAGAGAGCTAAAGCTTGGATTGCTAACGGTGCACAACCAACTGAGACAGCTAGAACACTTCTTGTTAGAGAAGGTATCCTTGCACCTATCGCAAAAAATGCTCCAAAGACTGATAAAAAGAAAAAAGAAAGTAAGTAATTTGGAGATATAAACAATGGTTGAATTAGTTAAATATATTGTTGGAGAACTAGTAGAGAACAAAGAGGCAATCGAGGTAACTGAGAAAGAGGAATCTGCAAAGGTTACTGTACTTTCTGTTACTGTTGACAAAGAAGATGTTGGCAGAGTTATCGGCAGAAATGGTAAAGTTGCTAATAGCCTTAGAACAATTGTTAAGTCTGCTAGTATTAAATCAGGCAAGAGATTTATCGTAAAAATAGGAGAAAGAGATTAATTTTCTCTTATTTTTATTATGGAAAGAAATCAGATAGGAATTATTACAAAACCACAGGCGCTTAAGGGTGAGTTTAGGGTAAAACCTGCACTTTTGAACCTTAAATATTATAAGTCTTTTAAAGTGGTATATATTGCAAATCATGAGTACGAAGTTGAGAGAGTTTCTATTAGGGATACTTTTGTAATTTTCAAAGTTAAGGGTATCGACTCTTGTGAAAGTGCAGAGACTTATAGAAATCAGCCTATATTTGCAGATATGGAAGTTGTTGCTAGAGATGATGGCGACTATATGGACTATAAAGTGTTTGTTGGTGGCGAGGAAATCGGCAAGATAGTTGATATTAATAATTATGGCTCAAAAGATGTTTGGTCTATTAGTGGTAAAGACAATATGATGTTGCCATTCATAGATGGACTTATTGAATCTAAAGACGAAGAAAATATGGTTATTTCTCTAAAGAAAGAACTGTTTGAACAAGTGGCTGTTTATGAGAATTGATATTTTAACTCTTTTCCCAGAGATGTTTGAACCTCTAAAAACTAGTGTGTTAGGTCGTGCTCTTGAGAAAGATATATTTGAATTAAATTTGATAAATATCAGAGACTTTTCTAAAAATAAACATAAAAAAGTTGATGATTATGTTTTTGGTGGTGGAGATGGTATGCTTATGACTCCACAACCTCTTTATGACGCTATTATGTCAGTCAAGACTGAGGGGAGTCATGTAATATATCTATCTCCAAAGGGTGCTGTGCTTAATCAAAAGAAAGTTCGTAGTATTGCTAAGTCTTATGAGCATCTAATCCTTGTGTGTGGACACTATGAGGGTATTGATGAGAGAATTGTTCAATTATGTATTGATGAGCAAATTTCTATAGGAGATTATGTGTTAACAGGGGGAGAATTGCCAGCAATGGTGCTAGTGGACTCTGTTCTTAGATATGTGCCAGAGGTTTTAGGTAATAAAACTAGTATGGTTGATGAGAGTTTTACAGATAATCTACTTGAACACCCTCAATATACTAGACCAAGAGAGTTTATGGGGCTTAGAGTTCCTGATGTGCTAATCAACGGGAATCATAAAGAAATAGAGGCGTGGAAAGCCGGACAAAAGATATTAGAAACCAATAAGTATAGACCAGATTTATTAGATAAAGGATAGTTTTTATGTTAATACAGTGGTATCCTGGTCACATGACCAAAGCCTTTAGGCTAATGGAAAAAGAAATCAAAATAGTTGATGTTATACTCTATGTATTAGATAGTAGAGCACCTTTTTCTTGTGTAAATCCTAAGTTTGAGGCTCTAGTTGGTGATAAGCCAATTATTTATGTATTTAATAAAGTAGATATGGCAGACAAGGATAAAGTAGACGAGTGGGCTAAATATTTCTCCAAAAATAATACTCATAAATGTATTATGCTTGATAGTACAGCTAGTGGTAGTGGAAAAAAGATTGAGTCAACTATTAGGTTGGTTTTGAAAGACAAAATCGAAAAATATAAATTAAAAAACATAAATACAACTTTGAGGGCTATGGTTATAGGTGTTCCTAACTGTGGTAAAAGTACACTTATAAACAATCTTTGTGGTAAAGCTAAAACTGTTACAGGTAATAAGCCTGGCGTTACTAAGGGTAAACAATGGGTAAAAATTGCTAGTGGAATTGAACTGTTGGATATGCCGGGAACATTGTGGCCGTCTTTTGATAATAAAAAAGTTGCTAAACACTTAGCATACATAGGTAGTATCAGAGAAGAGGTTTTAGATATTCCTGAACTTGCTATGGAATTTATCAAAGATATGAGGGCTATGGACCAGACAATACTAGAGAATAGATTTAATATTAGTATTGATGAAGAAGATGAAAATCTAGAGGTCTTAGAGAAGATTTGCGAGTCTAGAAAATTCCTTGTTAGGGGTGGAGATTATGACTATGATAGAGGTTGTCTAGCTATAATATCTGACTTTAAACAGGGTAAAATGGGGCAAATAACGCTCGAATCTGTAGGAGAGATAAAACTCCTTATCAAGAAAGATAACAAGAGAGAAAAAGAATAATGTTCGATTACGAAAACAAATATTTGAATGCTGGTAAGAAATTAATAGCAGGTATTGATGAGGCAGGTAGAGGTCCTCTCGCTGGTCCGGTTGCAGTTGCAATTGTAATTATGCCACTAGATAAGGATAGCATTATAGAAAAAGTAAACGATAGCAAAAAACTGTCTGAAAAGAAGAGGGAAGAACTATATTCACAGATTATTGAAAAAGCAATAGCTTATCATGTTGAATTAGTTGATGAGATGACTATTGATACAATTAATATCCTTAATGCCACAAAGTTGGGTATGCTTACCTGTATCGAGAATATTTCTGTCAAGCCGAACATTGTTCTTATAGATGCTGTAAAATTAGATACAGAATATGAAACAGAATCTATCATCAAAGGAGATGCACTTAGTTATAGTATTGCCTGTGCATCAATTTTAGCAAAGGTTACAAGAGATAGATATATGTTGAAGTTGGACGAGGAATATCCTCAATACAACTTCAAAAAACACAAGGGTTATGGCACAAAAGAACATATTGACAATCTAAAGAAGTATGGAAAATCTCCAGTACATAGAGAGTCTTTTATAAAAAATTTTGTAAACTAATGAGGCTATAACTTTGGGTAAAAGTAACAATGTAATAGTTGGTGATAGGGGAGAATCTTTAGCCACTAACTATTTAAAGAAGAATAAATATAAGATTTTAGAAACAAAATATAAAAACACTATAGGCGAAATAGATATAATTGCTAAACAAAAGAATGTAATTGTTTTTGTAGAAGTAAAATCTAGAACAAACGATTTTTTTGGCGCTCCCAGTGAGGCTGTAAATACTCATAAGCAACACAAAATTAGGAATGTTGCTATGTCATATCTTAAGGCAATCAAAAAGACTGATAGTTTAGTAAGATTTGATGTGATAGAGGTTGTGGGTGATACTATAAATCATATTGAAAATTGTTTCTAAATTTATAATATTTTACAGTTAAAAATAATAAAATAAATTAGGCTATTTTAGTGGATTTTGTTTGATTTGGTAAAAATATAAATAATTACAATAAAAGGCTTGATTTTTGAAATTAATTATGATATTATGTATAATGACTTCGGGTGTTCCGCTGGAAATATACTTTCGTATGAACATTTGGTAATATTAGGGAGGTAAAGTCAAATGACACTTATTGAGGCATTAGAGAGAGAAAATCTTAAACCAGAAATTCCTGAATTTAATGTTGGCGATACTGTTAGAGTTCATAACAAAATCGTTGAGGGTACTAGAGAGAGAATCCAAGTATTCGAGGGTATTGTTATTGCTAGAAAGAATTCTAGTGTAAGAGAAACTTTCACAGTTAGAAGAGTATCTTTTGGTGTAGGCGTTGAAAAGACTTTCCCACTTCATTCTCCAAGAATCGATAAGATTGAGATTGTTAAGAAGGGTAAAGTAAGAAGAGCAAAACTATACTACTTAAAAGATTTATCTGGTAAAGCTGCTAAGATTAAAGAGAAGAGATAATGATATAAAAAAGATAGAAATAGTTTCTATCTTTTTTTGTTTTTTAGGTACTATGCAAAGTAGTATTCAGAGTAGTAAAAAATACCTATATATATTCTATTTTTATTTCTTTATTATGCTTTGTATGTGTTATAATATTTTTAGATGGTAAAATTGAATTTTTTAATTTTATTTGGTTGTTTTGTGTGTGAAATTTGGGCTATATAAGGAGGCGTTTATTATGAAAAGTTATAATACAGTAATTATCGGTGGTGGTGCTAGTGGTTGTATGGTAGCAATGTCTTCTGCTTGTGATTCAGTAGCAATCATTGATGCTAACAAATCTTTAGCTAAGAAGATTATGGTTACCGGTAATGGTAGATGTAATCTAACAAATATTAATATGTCCTCTGACTATTTCAATACTAATATTGATAGATATCTTAATAGATTTGATGAGAAACAAACATTGGCTTTTTTTGATAGTATAGGGCTTGAAACATATTATGATGAAGAGGGCAGAGTGTATCCCATTTCCAACTCTGCTAAATCTGTAGTAGATGTGATACTAGATAATATGGAAAACAAAGTTGAGGCTTGTTTAGACCAAAAAGTTGTTGATATTAATAAAACAAAAGACGGCTTTCAAGTGGCTACAGAGACAGAAATATATCTTTGTAAAAGAGTAGTTGTTGCAACGGGTGGTAATACAATTATAGATATTGTAAAGAAGTTAGGTGTAGAAACAATACCTTTTGTGCCTAGTCTAACTGCTCTTAAGTGTAATGAAATTAGAGACTTAAATGGTGTTAGGGTTGCTAATGTTATGGTTACTGCGTCTAATGCTATTGGAGAAACAAAGAGAGAGAAGGGCGAGGTTTTATTCAAGGACGGGGGTATTAGTGGAATAGTTATATTTAATCTATCTACTATGTTTGCGAGGAGAAATTCTTTCAAGGGTAAAATTACTATTGATCTACTGCCTGATATTACCAGGGAAGAGCTTTGTAAGAAAATTATAAAAAGAAAGGGGCTTAATGTTCCCCTTAATAAACTCTTTGTTGGAATGTTTGTTAATAGTATTGCTAATGAGATTTTTCGTCAGTGTAAAATTAATACAAACATTCACTCTTCTAAACTTACTGACACACAAGTTGGTGAGATTGCAGATACTATTAAGAATTTGACATACACTGTAAATGGCTGTTATGATAATAATCAAGTTTATTCTGGTGGAGTTAGCTTAGGTGCTCTAGATGAAAATCTGATGAGTAAAGATGTTCCAAATCTCTATTTTACTGGAGAGATTTGTAATGTCGATGGTGTATGTGGAGGATATAATCTACAATGGGCATGGACTAGTGGTAAAATCGTAGGAGGTTGTCTATGATAAAACTTGACCAAATTTCTTTGCCTATTAAATATAGTGAAAATGATATTTTGTCTGCAATCTGCAAGAAATTAAAAATTAAATCAGATAATATACAAAAGTATGAGATTGTTAGACTATCAATAGATGCTAGAAAAAAGCCAAATGTAAAATATGTGGCTAATATAGGTGTTAGTTTAAAGAATAATTTAGAAGACAGGTTTAGTAATCTGCGTTACGAAAAAACAACTAGAACATTATGTTACGAAAAGAAATCAAGTAAAGAAAATATATATGTAATCGGTTTTGGTCCTAGTGGTATATTTGCGTCACTTGCCCTTGCTCGTATGGGTCTCAATCCAATAATTATAGAACAGGGTAAAATGGTTGAAGACAGAGAGCAAGATGTTCTTAAGTTTTGGAATGAACGAAAATTAAATAAGTTTTCTAATGTTCAATTTGGTGAGGGTGGTGCTGGAACATTTAGTGATGGTAAATTGAACACTAATCTTAATAACGAGTATTGCAAAATTGTTATTAATGAATTAATAGCATTTGGTGCTCCTAAAGAAATAGGTTATATTCATAACCCTCATATAGGTAGTGACAAACTAAAAAAAGTGGTTAAAAATATCAGGGAACATATTAAATCTCTAGGGGGAAAATTTATGTTTTCTACTAGACTGGTTGATATTGAGGTATTAGATAAAACAATAAAATCAATTACTGTAGAAAATGTAGAAACAAATGACAGACAAACCTTTCCTGCTGATAAGGTATTTCTTGCTGTGGGACATAGTGCAAAGGATATATTTAGACTACTTTATGACAAAGGTGTTACATTAACCCAAAAACCATTTGCGATGGGAGTTAGAATTGAACAAAAACAAGCAGATATTAATAAGAGTCAGTATGGGGCAGAGAAGATTGATGGACTGCCTAATGCAGATTATAAACTTGTTGCACATTTGCCTAGTGGTAGGTCGATATTTACTTTCTGTATGTGTCCGGGAGGACAGGTAGTGGCTTCCTCGAGTGAAGAAGGCGAAATTGTAACTAATGGAATGAGTTATTTCGCTAGAGATAAAGAAAATGCAAATAGTGCAGTTCTAATTAATGTTACTCCTCAAGACTATGGTTCAGAGCATCCATTAGCAGGAATAGAGTTTCAGTCCAAATACGAAAAACTTGCCTTTGAATTGGGTGGTAAAAATTTCAATGCACCAGCAGAGAGCGTTGGTAGTTTTGTTTATAATAAAAATATTGAAACAGATATTAATTGTTCATACAGACCTAATATTACTTTGTGTAAAATAGAAAAATGTTTACCAGATTTTGTTGTTGCAGGGCTCAAAGAGGGTTTACCTCTGCTTAATAACAAGCTTAAAAATTTTGCTAAAGATGAAAATTTACTCATTGCAATAGAGAGTCGTTCTAGTTGTCCTTTGACAATTGTCAGAGATGAAAATTATGAGAGTAGTGTGAGAGGACTCTATCCTTTGGGTGAGGGGGCTGGTTATGCTGGTGGTATAATGTCGTCTGCCCAAGACGGAATCAAGGTTGTTGAGAGTATTTATAATAAAATATAAAAACACCTATATACAGGTGTTTTTCTTTTGTTTGCATACTACTTACAATGAGTGTCTTTTTTGTTTAAAAATTCCTCAACAGATTGAATAGATATGAGCCAACTAAAGTCAAATTCTTCTGAAGGAATTGCATATTCTTTTATTTCCGTATAACTATAGTCGTATCCGTGAGGAGGATAGTATCCTTTTCCTACATACTTTTTTAAAACGCTTGTAGGGATAGAATATGAGCATAAATAAGCCTTGCTATCCTTTAGTGCATTATATATATCATTAGCATCTTGTATACTATCAACAAAATGAATATATCTGGTATTTTCTCTGTATTTGTGATTGCTTCTACCGTCATTACTTTGCCATAGTGAGCCTATTTGTGATATATCTGAATTTTCTAGAGCTTGTCTTTCTCTTTCTGATATAAATCTATATACAGTTTTCATTCTTTCTCTATTAAGATGTTCTTTTATTCTTTCAAAAACTCCAGACATTGTGTTTCTCCTATAAAGTAATTATATAATAAAAGAGAGGTTTTTTCAAGATTGTTTTTTGATTTTTTCTATATTTACTCTAATAGGTTATGACAAACTTAGTCTTTGTGATATAATCTAAAATATATTGTATATTTTGGAGAAATTTATGGAAAATTGTGAGTTTACAAAAGAAATTAATTTTATGAAAAAACTTGTGGTTACTGCTTACAAGAAGATTATTAAAGGGAAACCTTTTACTGTAGAAATTAAGAAAGGTAGTATATTTAATTGCGACCAAGTAACAGACAAAGATTTGGCAATAGAAAAATATATTAAAGAAAAAATTCAAGAGACTTTTCCTGGAGATAAGATTATTGCAGAAGAGTTTTCTGCTAAAGAGAAGTGCACTGGTAGGTCATGGATTCTTGACCCTATAGATGGAACTGTAAACTTTGCTCATAATATTGCTATGTGGGGCATTCAATCAGCATTTACTGTAGATGGAGATTGTAAATTTGCTGTTATTTATATTCCATCTTTAGACGAGCTTTATGTTGCAGATAGTACAGGACTTAAAATTAATAATAAAAAGGTGGTAGTTAATAAAGATGTGCCTTTAGGAGGTTCTCTTCTATCTCTCTCTTCTTTTGAGATTAAGAATAAACCTATATGTGAATTACAACAACAAATGTATCTAGCCCTTGCTCAAAAGGTTGCTCAAGTAAAACAGTTGGGCTCATCTTCTTATGAATATACCCAAGTTGCTAGTAGCAGAAATAGTTGTTATGTTATATTTACTAATAATATTTGGGACTACTTACCTGGATTGTTTGTGTGTAAGCAAGCCGGTTGTGCTGTTTTTGAGACTGTTTATAAGGGTAAACAAATGTGTGCCGTTGCCGCAAATGAAGAGATATTAGAGGCTGTCAAAAAGGCATATAACACTATTTCTAAGAAACTAAAATAAGAAAATTAGAGGTTTTATGAACCTCTTTTTTTATAAATAATGATAATAAATTGTAAAAAGCATATTGAAATGGGTTCTTTATTGTGTTAAAATTAAGAAAAGCAAAGGGGAAAATGGGAATATGGCAGAAAAACACAGTGGAATTGTTAATAACAAAATCAGAGGAAGAGTAATTGTCCAGGGCGACAGATATTTTTTCGAGTCTAAAGATTCTTGTATTTATGATATTAAGCAAGATGAAGTAGCTAAAAGACTAGCATACTCAGGAGAGTTATGTATTTTTGAATTGGATAAAACTCCTAAACTATCTTCAAGTATATCTGGTAGAATTACAGATATCATAGGTAAAGAGGGAGACCCTATACCTGAGGGACTTGCAATAGCATCAGTACACAATCTAAATGTGCCTTTTGGAAAGAATGCTATCCAGCAAACTGAAGATATGCCTTCTTCTGTTGCAAAAGCTCAGTGGAGGGGCTATAGAGATTTAAGAGATGTTGACTTTGTAACTATTGACCCTGATACTGCAAAAGACTTTGATGATGCTGTATATGCAGAAAAACATGATGACGGCACATACACTCTAAGAGTAGCTATTGCTAATGTGGCTAATTATATTCATAATGGTTCTCCATTATACTTTGAGATTCTAAGTAGGGGAACAAGTTCATATTTGGGTAATACCGTATATCCAATGCTCCCAGAGAAGATTTCAAATGTACTATGTTCTATCAATGAGGGAGAGGATAGGGTTGTAATGTGTACAACTGCTAAGATTGCTCCTGATGGTAGTATTTTAGAATATTCATTAGAACCAGCAGTTATTAATAGTAGACATAGACTTACATATAAAGATGCAGACTATATTAGATTTGGTCACTGTGATACAGTAGATGACCAGAGTAGATTTGCTGGTCTTGCTGCTAGGACTGCAAAAGTAAAGCCCTCTATTGATGCTTTATTTGAGGTGTCAGATATACTTGCTAGACAAAGAAAAGAAAGAGGTGCATTAGATGTTACATCATTTAAGCCTCATTTTGTGTTAGACAGGTCAGGAGAATCTGTTGTTTCTGTAGAGGAAGAACAGGCTGAAGCGTCTACAAAAGTTATTGAGTCTACTGCAATCTTAACAAATGAGATTAGTGGTGAAATTGCTAAAAAATTAGGCATTCCTACTATGTATAGAAATCACTCTTTACCAGATGAGATGTCTGCCGCTATCCTAAGTGAGAGGTTAGCAGGATTTGGATTAGGTCTTCCACATTCTCCAACTGGTGAATCTTATATTAGACTACTTAGGTCTGTTAAAGGTAAAAATATTGAAGAACCTGTTACTTCATTAGTTCTTAAATCATTTAAAGAAGCATATTATTCTCATATAAATGATGGGCACTTCGGTTTAGGTATCAGAGCAAATGATTTTTATGATGCATTTATGACTAAGAAGGGTGGACATAAAGCTAAGGGTGCTGCTGATGATGCTAGAATGAGATATTTCAAAGAAACTGGTAGTTATAATGGCTTTAAGTTTGAAGGCGACATATCTCATACAGCTTATGCTTATTCTACATCTCCTATCAGAAATGCTCCTAGTTATATCATTCAATCTCAAATGCTTGAGTATATTATGAATGGTAATATTATGTATAATGAGTCAAGTATTGCATCACTTGCTATGAGATTTAGTGAGCAGGAGAGAAATGCTGCTGCAGCAGAAAAAGAATATAATGCATTATTAGGCTCAATTTGGGCTAGAGACCACTTAGGTCAATTTGTGGGTGGTAGAATTGTAAACTTTTACCCAGATGGAATGTTAATTAAAACAGATGACCCTAAGAATATTTCAATAACTCTTCCTTATGATGAGGTAAGGTCAGTTAGATTAACTCAATCTATGATTGATAGTATGTTGGTTAAATGTGGTATGAGGAGAAAAGTTCAGCATAAAGGACAACCTCCTAAGAAAAATCATAAGAATAAGTGTCCTTTGCAATTAGGTGATACACTTGATGATTTAATGATTTATGCCACAACTACTCAGCCACCTAGAATTTATGCTACAGAAGATGTACATAAAGAAATTATTCAAGATAATAGTAGAGAAAGAGATATGTAAGTATCTCTTTTTTCTTTACTTGTAAAAATTTCGACTTTTTTCGACAAAAATTGTAAAATTTCGCCCTTATTTGGTAAAAGCAATTTACAATTTTGTATCGTTTTGCTATACTAAAAACACTGAAAAGTGAATTTTGGTAGGGTGTTTTATGAACGAATTTAACATTGAACAGGTAGAAAAATTAAGAATACATGAACTTAGAGATTATGCTAGAACTGTAGGTGTTCCTAGTCCTACAACCATGAAAAAACAAGAACTTATTTCTAAGATTAGTGAAATTTTTGAGAATAAAGAGTCCAGTATTACTTCTCATAGGGGAGAAGAAGAGTTAGATTTCTTTTCATTGTTAACTTCTGATAAGTCAAGTATTTTCAATAAGCTACTTGATAGAGCATCTAAGCCTGATAAAAAAACTGATAAACCTACATTTGTAGATAAC
Source organism: Clostridiales bacterium (assembly GCA_015055605.1). Classification (GTDB taxonomy): domain Bacteria; phylum Bacillota; class Clostridia; order Christensenellales; family UBA1242; genus UBA11490. The sequence goes on along the minus strand of SVHV01000001.1, from coordinate 570,688 downwards.
AATACTAAACCTACTGAAAAAGTCACTATAAAAGCAGTACCAACATCTGCAGATGAACCTTATAAAATTCCTAATAGAAGTACATATAGCTGGTCTGTTAGTCAAAATGAGGCAACTTATTCTTCACAAAATGAGACTATGTCTGGATATTTAGATATTCATCCAGATGGATATGGCATAGTTAGAAAGAATGGCTATGTACCAGATGATGAAGATGTATATATTACAGAGTCACTAATCAAAAAGCAATCTCTAAAGAAAGGTATGTATATTAAAGGTAAAATCAAAACAATAGTTGTTGGTAAGCCTAAAATTATGTATGAAATTGATTATAATGATATTGTTGCGTACAAGGCAAAGTGGGATTATGAACAACTACCATACTCTCCTATAGGTGATACTTTGTATTTAGATAAAAATAAATTTGAAGTAAAACAAGGTGAGAGGTTATATTGCAAGGGGCTAGATATTAAAGATTGTGTTGGCATTGCAGAAGAACTAGCTGATGAGAATAGTTGTTATACTAAGGTAATTAATTTTAGAGCAAGACCCGAAGATGATTTTCAGTCTAATCAAAAAATGGAAATTATAAATTGTCCCTTTAATAAGACAGAAATTGCAGGTTTGAATACTATTGAATTAGTTGTTGAAAGAGTGAAGAGAGAGGCAGAAATTGGTAGACCAACAGTATTGTTCTTATATGGATTTAGTGAGATGATAAGGTCTTTTAATGTTGCAATTGAGGGATTCTATGATTTCTCAAAAATGAATGCAAAAGCAATTAATAAAGTCAAGAATATTCTTTATACTGCAAAAAATACTCTAAGTAATCTATATATAACTATTGTTTGTGTAGACAAAAATGGCATTCCTTCAGATATGGAAAATATGATGAATTTAGAGATATTACCGCTATTTAATACTATTAGATAAGTTGTTGAATGGTTTAATATTTCAATAAAAAAAGAGTTAAAACTTTTTGTTTTAACTCTTTTTTGTGTATTTTATCTGTATTTACCTTTCTTTCTAATCAAGAAGAATAGAATTACTAAGCCAACAACAGCGCATGAAACAACAATTATAATTAATTTAGTTGTACCATTGATAGGGTCAGTCTTTATGTACTTATATGTACTTAAGATTGTACCGTCATCAGAGATAACTTTAACTAAATACTCGCCAGACTTATTGATTGTTATAGTGTTAACAACAATTTCACTGTTTTCATCAATAGTTGCGTAGGTTACACCATTGATTTCTACTGTACATGCACCAACTTGTTCAAATATTAAGCCTGGGTTGTAATACAATTCAATTGTACTTCTTGTATTGATACCTGACTCAATATTAGATTGAATAACTGGTTTTTCGTCATTAATCCAAACTTTGAATGAGAATGGTACATAAGAATTAGTGATAGTGTTATAAGATTTAAGGGTAATCTCATAATGACTATTTTGTTGTTCGCTATATGATAGCCAAATTAAGCTAGATGTATAATTGTTTGCTGCATCAATATTTCCGTTAGGGGAAACTTTAAATTCTTCTGTTACATCATATCTTTCATTCATGACTATCTTTGTAACATTTTCAATAACAAAGTTAGAACCTTTAGAAATATTGAAACTATTTCTAGCAATATCATTTCTAATAATTGCAAAGCTATATGAAGAGGCAATCTCTTGATTTGCAACCGTGCTACTACTTAGTTCGGTTGTTGCTACGATTTCGATTGTGTAGTAACCTGGTTCGGTTATATTAAGGACACCTTTTTCATTGTTTGCTGGAATCTGAACACCATTTCTATAAACTGTGATACCTAAAGACTCTGCATTATATAGTGTTAGTCCGTCTAGTTCGGATATAATGTTAATCTTGATAGCATCATTAAATACTTGATTATTAATAGGTGTTTCGTTGTTTACTTCGTAAAGAATCTGGTTGATTAGGTAGATGTATAGTAAACTTGTATTATTCTTTGCTGTAGGTAGGTTAGTGAATATATGTTGTCTACCTGCTAGATCTCTAACTGCGAATTGATGTAAACCAACATTCTTGATATTGAATGAGTATGTTACTTCACCTTCGGTTACATTTAGAACATCTACAACTACTGTTTCGATTAGTTCGTTGTTATAATATCTTTCTAGATACAATGTATTTCCTTCGATATATTGATAGTCTAGACTAGTAGCAGATAGTGTGAATGTGATTTTCATACCATTAGCTGAAACGCTCTGTACGATATTCTCATTCTCAACTAGTCTATTATCAATTGTTCCGATGTCAACAACAGTAGTGTCTATTAGGTATGTTGCTGAGCTAGGTAAGAAGTGGATAATTGCATATCTATAGATATAACTATCAGAACTCTGAACATTTGAGTAAATCTGGTATTTAACAATATATTCATATTGAGTACCTAAGCCATCAACATCAATATATTCGTAACTAATGATATCAGCATTTAGATTTAAGTTACTATTTACTCTTACATCTAGGTAAGTACCTTTTTGTTTGTTTACACCCATGATTTGTGAGAGTGTAATATTGTTATCATAGATAACATCTTTTGTAACTTCATTGCCACTTTCTAGGTCAATATAATTGAAGTAGTCATCTGTGATGAAGTAGTGGAATTCGGTTTTGTTGTCTGTTGCATTAACAGTTGTATATGATGATGCCTCTAATTGCTTCTGTGATTTGCCTTGATTTGTTACGGCATATACTGCATACATAGAGATTTCACCGTCACCTCTAGTGAATGATATAGTTGCACTTTGTTTACCTAATGAGTTAACAGCTTTTGCAGTATATTCACCTGGTAGGGTAACAATATATTCAGAACTAACTCTGTATACTGCTGTTCTAGTTACATTGTTTTCTGTGTATTTCCTAGTAAGTTCGATTTGAGTGTTGAAGTCAATTCTCTCAGAAACTAATGTGCTACCCCAGTTAAGAACTAGTTGGAAGTCCTCAGTTAGATTTAAGTGTGTGCTAGTATCTAGTGTTACACCTTTCATGTTTCTAACGGTTACTTGAGGTATTGCATTGTATATAGCCATCTTGTAATCATATACAAATATTTGATTATTTGTAAGTTCATCACCCCATGTATAATCTGTTGCTGTACTAGCAAGAATTGTTTTGATTTCATACTTGCTAAGTTGTCTATTTTTAGAAACACCAACAAATGTAATAGTAGTGATATTGTTGTTTGTGATTACGGATTGAATACCGAATTGTCTTAGAGCATCATTTGTATAGTTGCTATTGCTACCATATATTTCTTCGCTATTACAATATGCTCCAGTATCTGCATGTTCTCCTGTGTATCTAATGAATACATCATATATAGAAGAATCATAAGTATAACTGAACATTTCTCCCGTATATGTGAAATTGTCAGTGTGTGTGGTGTGATTGCCATAATACCTAATGCTTCCGCCAGTTTGTGAGCTACTAATTCCAAACTCGTGGAAGTATACAGATGTTCTACCGAAGTTGTCGGTTATTTCGAATCTATAAACGCCTTTTGTTAGGATATATCTTGCACCTTTGGTTTTGAATTCGTTACTGTGTTTAGTGAATTGGTTGCCTTCGCTGTCCACATCTTTTTCTAACCATGTTTTGTTAAATTGTGATGCCTTTACCTTTGTAATATATGTAGAGCCTTTCATAGAAGGAACATACATTTCAAAAGTTGTTGCTTTGTTTGTAAATTCTGGAACTATTTCACTACCTGCTACAGAGTAGGTGATTATATAGTTGTTTAGAATCTTTGAATCATAAGATGCTGGGATTCCTAATCTATCAACGATAGTGAGGTCAACAATGTAACCATATTCTGAATAGTATTTACTAGATTTATCAGAAATGATTGTATTGTAGTATGCAATCTTTTCATTGATTATATCAAGGAATTCTGTGACATAAACATCAAGCGTTACATTATCAATTGTTTCAAGGACATTGTTTGATATATCTGTTACCTTAATCTCAAGAGTGATAGGGTTGTAGTAGATATATAATTGCTCTTGTAGGCTACCTGCTTGAACATTAATAATTCCTTTGATGAATAGGTCTCCAGTAGAGTAGTTTGTGAAGTTAAATGTGATACCACCAATAGATGCGATTGAGCCTGAATATTTTACTTCTCCAGTGCTATAAGGTGCGCCACTGAATGCTTGATATCTAAATTTAACATTGTCATTCTCTGCATCATGAACATAAATACCATATACTCTGTAGTTACCAGCTTCGTCACACTCTAATATCTCGTAGTAGTTACCTTGTTTTAAGATACCTTGAGTAAGCATGTGATTAACTGACATCTCGCCGTCAATGTATGGACAGTAGTAATATTGGTTAGTTTGTAATGCAGCTTTTCTATTTGCATCTACAGGGTAGTAGATTTTATTTGAGTCATCAAATAGAATAGATGTTGCGTTACTAGGAACGAACTGATTGTGTTCTCCTCTTAATTGAGCATCATTATATATAACATAATCATCTGGTGTATATGAGAACTTATAATCTTTGATATTGAAGCTCGCACCATCTGTGCTAAGAGGTCTAATATAGAAACCGTTAACACTATCTAATTTGTCAACGCTCTTGAATGTGAATGAGCTACTTGCTCTAGAGTCGATTGCAAAGAAGTAATTTTCTAAGTCGCTATTATAGAAATCTGTTTTCTCATCATATTTAAAGTTATAATAAGGTGATAATTCATCAAATAATAACTCATAATCTTTGCTATCAGTAACAGTATTTCCCTTGTAAGTATATCTATCTAATGCCATTAATTGAACTAGATTATACTTAGGTTTGATTCTGTCAACTGTGATTTCATAAGTTGTGCTGAAGTATGATACAGTATTTCCTTCTAGGTCTGACTGATAATCGTCTTCTTCTCCAACATAATGAATTTTGATATAATAATTAGCCAAATCAACATTTTCAAGGCTATCTAATAGTCTGAAGTTGTGATAGTTTTGTGGAGCAGTTTTTTCGTCTTCGTCAAGGATTTTCTCTAAGTTATTATCGAATATGATAATAGCATAATATGTTGTATCTCCTATAACATTACAGATAAACGAGCCATTTTGTCTATCTTGGCTAGGAACTAATTTTGTAGTATGGTTCTTAACAACACCTGTAGTTGGGTCTAAACTTCTATTGAAGAGTAGGTGTTCTGTAGTCATACCATTTTGATATACTTGAATATTATTGATATCAATCTTAGCCATATATTCGTCATTAGTGATTGCGAATAGGAATACTAATGTTTCGTTATTTGTACTAAGTAGTGATACTGTTGAACCTGACGCAGTAGTTACTGGTGTTTGGTTGTCTGATAATGATTTTAATTGTCCTTGTTCTTCATTTAGATAATGAGAGATTAGGGCGTAGCTACCAGCTTTTTGTAATCCATTATCAGTTGTTGTGATAGGTATACTAGCAGATGTACCACCATTATCCTCATCATAATCTATTTCACCATAATATTTACCATACATTTCTCCAGAAGGAGCAACATGTTTGATATTGAATGTGATTTGTAGATTGTTAGGTTGATGGTTAGTAGATTTTGTTTCTAATTCACCTCTGTCGTTTGGCTCTCTAAGGATATGTCCTGATTGGTCACTAAGTGTTATATAGTATGCATTTAGTGGGTCGCCATAGAAGAATGAATTTTCATTTAGTCTGCCATCAATAGATGCAATATCCTGATACTCAGTAATATATCTCTTCATTAGGGTAGAGTTATATCTTTGAGTTGCGTTTACATTTGTTTCATCAATAATCTTGGTTCCGTTAGCACCTTTATTTAGAACTAAATCTAATTTAAAGATTGATTCAAACAAGTTTTTGTTAAGTAACGATTGTTTAACTATTGTTGCTAATTCAGTCTCTTGCGATTGAAGAGCAATGTATGAATTATGGAAACTAGCGAAGTTGTACTTATCTGTAGTTAAAGTAAACTTGGTTTCTACTTTGTTGGTTGTAAACAAGTTTGCACTAGTATAACTTGAATTGCTATATGAAGTATTATTTGATACTTGGTTATTCTGAATGTTATTTGCAGTGATTAATTTTTGATTGTCTGTATCTTTGTAATTGCTTCCTAATAAGAATTCAATGTCGCTACCTATATTGTATAGGCTACTAGCTGCACTATCATTAACAGGAACAGAAATTATACCGTTTCTATCTACATAATATATACGATAGATTACTCTAGTGTCTGTGCCGAGTATCTCAGGTGCGATATTTTTATCATACTCTCTCTTGAAGATATATAAACCTTCTTGTGTAATGATTTCACCAGTTGATGTATCTACAGATGGGTTTATAACAGAAGAGAATATTCTCTGAGTTAGGTCCTCTTTTTCTGTAATATAGTCTGACAAGCTCTCATCATAGATGTGTTTTGGATTACCTTGAGTGTCAGATATTATAGCAGAGCCTTGCATATCGTAAGGATAACTGATTGCGTGGTATCTATTGTTGTCCTCATCAAATATCTTCATATCAACTACTTTGGTATCAGATGCACCAGTGTAGGTGATTCTTAAGTATGCAGATAGGTCTGTAGCACCAGCATCAGGCTTGATATATTCTACATTTGTTATTGCATAGTTTTCGTAGAATGTTGCATTGTATGCATGATATGTGTAACTTAGCTTGTAATCAGGAATTACTTTCTGGTCTACTTTAGTATTTTGTAGAGAAGAAATATATAATTTAGCTGCAGCATAAGATTTAGCTGCTTCACCAGTAAGACCTGTTGCTGTTGTAATAGTCTCTGAATTGGTGAAAGTTGCATAAGCAAGTGTTTGGGTCTTGTCTAAGTTCATCCAAATATCGCCTAAGCTATTATTTCCCAATTCGTCAAATATTGCATAATAATATAGTCCTGTACCACTAACACCTGTTAGGGCAGTATTGTTTGTACCATATACTGTAGAGATGTACTCTCTAGCAACATCTCCATAGAAATCATAAGTGGTAGATGTTGTTGTTTTTGTACTGTCATAAGTGTGGTTTTCAAATTTGATTCCAGCAGTTTCAACAATGATTTTTCCACTAGCATCTAGGGCAGGGAGTTTGATTGTTGTGTCATCAACTATTGGACTATTAGGGAAGAAGTAGTATCTACTAATATCTTTGATTGCAGAAACTTTGCCTTCCTCATCTGTAATTTGTGCATTTTGAATAGGTATTAGAATATAATAAGTATCTTCTATTTTTTCAATTTTAGCATTATTGAATTTTCCACCAGTAGCACCATTGATATAAGATAATGCTTCTTGTAGTCTATCTGGAGGTGTGATTTCTTCAATTTTTGTATACTCATTGATTGATGGTAATAGAGATAGTGTATCAGCAGCATTAACCTTGATTGCTTTGTAATCGCCCCATGTAACTGTTGTAACATCACTAACGATATTATTTTTGTTATTTGGTTTTGGGTCAACTAAGAATCTAGGAGCTGTGGTATCGTAGAATATTACATATCTACACTCGTTACCAGCCTGGTCTTTCATTCTAAATAAGTACATACAGCTTGTAGGACTAGTGAAATAGTTTCCATTAGCAATTCTACTAGTTGTCTCATAATTGTAATTATATAGTTTACCTATATTAATTTCATCATCTGTACCGTATAGAGCGAAATTAGTTGTAATACCTTGTTTGTCGTTTGATGCGTTGATTAATTCGTCATAATCAGATGCTTTTGTAAATGTGATTTTGTGCCAGTATGTAAATATTTGAGCACCACTGGCTTTTGGTGAATATCTAAATGTAAAGTCTGTGTTTACTATCTGTTGATTAGCTTTTAGTTGTAATTCGTCATTTACAATATAGTATCCTTGGTCATTAAGCATAACTGGAACAACTGTCATTCCTGCTATCTTCTTGTTGTCTGAAGTGTATTTTTGTGTAACGCTAGGTTTTGTTCCGTCAGTATTTTCTGTACCATAGTAAATAGTTACATTATAGTGTCCATCTAGGTTCCAGTCAGGTCTATCTGCAGGGAGTCTAAATGTAACATAATACCTTGATTTATCTTCACTCTTAGTAAATGTTGAAATACTTCTTACATAAGTTTCGTTTTGTGTGTTTGCTAATACGATAGGAAGCATTCCGTCTGGATTTTCACCATCAAATCTAGCAAGGAATGGTAGGTCTGTAGTAACACCATCAAAGTTTTGTTTATCTACTTCGATATAGATATTGTTTTGGAAGTAGGTTGGAACTAGCCATGAGATTCTAACAACTTTATTAGTGAAGCTAGATGGTAGTAGTGTTTCGTATACAGGTTTGCCACCAGCATCAAGTTCATCTGTTTCTACCTCAAATGTAATCTTAGGAGAGTTGTTGTCAATGATAAAGGTAAATAGTTGATAGAATTCCATTGCAACAGTGTCTTCTTCTGGTACACCTAAAACCTTGTAATAAGTATATGTGTATTTAATAATTACTTCGTAGTAACCATCATCTTTACAGTAAATATCTTTGAAGTATGTATTGTTATTATCATAAACTTCTCTATTATCGGCTGATAAAACTAGATTACCATAAATGTCTTTATAATTGGTATACTTATAAATTCTAGATTGACTAATCTTGCCGTTATAAAGTAGGGTAGAATAGTTTTTCCAGAATACTTGTGTATCTGTTACGATTATTTGGTTAAGAGGAACTTGTCCTGAACCATTACCAACATAGGTTGCACTAAAGCCTGCTGTAGGAGTGTGTTGTGATAATAAGTTGGTAGTTATATTAGAATCGTCCTCATGTTTCATTGATACATATAGGCTAGTGAAATCTGAAATAAAGTATTTCTGCTCTTTAGAATCAATTTGTTCAAGGATTGCATAACCACTATCGGTAGAAGCATCTTCTTTACTAAAGTATGCGATTGAACCGAATATAGATAACTTATCAGCTCCTTGATTGTGTCTTTCATATCTATATGTAACTAATGGAATATTGTCTGAATGTTGTAATTCAAGATTTCTAATCAAGTCATAGAAATAACTATCACCAGGCATTGAGTTATTGATATTAGTTGAGTTTACTCCAGCGCTTAGTTCGTAATCTATAACAGTTCTATCCTTGTATTTGTAGTTGTAGAAACTGCTATCTTGAGCTGCTTTTTCTGGGGTAGTAGTGTAAATTACTGTTCCTAATTGATATCTAACATATAATTTTATACCATCAGCTAGTGATTCGATAGTGTATAGTGTAGGAACTGTTACTGTTCCAAATAATGTTGTTGTGGTTTGTCCTATAGTATATGTTCCTGCACCAACTGTTATTGTGTTTGTGCTAGGGTCAAATTTATATGTTTTAGAATTAATTGTTACTTGGTTTTCTGCATTTAAATATCCTGAGAATGTAACAAATAGTTTGTTGTCAGGGCTTCCTTCTGAACCAGCTGTGTGGTCAATGACAGATTGAACTTCTGCTGTTCTATACTCTAAGGTATAGTCATAAGGAGTAAGTCTATTTGTACTTACAGATTTACTAGAAGAATATCTAGTTCCTACAACTGTGCCTGTAGCATTGTTGTACCATGGGCATATATAGTTGTATTCGTAAGTATATACACCTAATTCTTTAAATTTGATTTCGTAAGTATAATTAATTGCGATTGTGTCTGGATTAAGTAAATGTTTTAGCTCACTAGATGTTTTGTTTAATAGAGTATATTCATAAGTAATAGTATAACTTCTGCCAGATAATTCACCGTCTGTAATAGTTAGTGTATCATCACCATAATTGTATGTGTACTCAAAGTCTTCTGCAGGGGTATTGTGTGTACTATCAATATAAATTTTTGCTTCTCTAGTGTTGATATTATCTCTATCTTTGATATATAGATAATATGTTTTATCCACTCTAGCAGATATAAAGTATATAGTGTCTTCTAAGTGTGTTTGTGAGATTACTGAGTATGTATCGGCGAATATTCCGTCTGTAATCTCAATAGTTAAGTCATCTGCAGCAGGGGTATAATTAAATGCTGTTGCAGGTAATTCAACTGTTAACTCTGCATCTCTATACAGTTTATCTGTGTCTGGATTATAGTAATATACAATGTTGTCATATACAGATATTGTTTTAGATACTGTATCTGTTGTAGCAGGGGTATATACAGTATAATAGTCTGTATTTGTTAAATCAGTTAAGTCTTCTCCTATCCATTGTAATTTACTATAAACTTCAGTAATATAAGTTGTGGTTGTGAATTCTGATTCTCTATGGAATTCTGAATTTTCTTCGAGTACAGTAACAAGTTTATATTCAAACTCTAATTTGTCTGCATTGAGTAGATTGATAACGCTATTTGTATCTCCAGCATCATTAAATGATGATAGAATTAAGTCTTGCTTTGTATTAGATACATATAGATATTCAAGAACAGTGTTATCATTAGAATAGTTTGTTAAAATATAAACATCTCTAATATATTGCTCGTTATTATAGAATGTAATTTTACCATATTGTTGGTTTGTGGCATTGTTAGTGTAAATGCCTGTTGTAAATACTGAAGTGATATTCTCTGTAATCTCGTTGTTTTGTCTAGTGTATGAGATATTGTATCTGCTAGGAGAATATAGTAGACTAGGATTTTCTCCTGCGAAATTATAGAAATATTCGTTTGTAGTATTTTTATTTGAATAACCTAATGTTGCATTAAGAATTTCTGGATAATTATTGTAATCTGCACTGTCTAATAGGTAGAATGTGTATGTAAATGATTCATCTGCAGTAGATGTGCCATCAGGTAAAATTCTTTGGAATGTAAATGTTAATTTGTATTGGCCAGATGGGTCGATAACTTTGTATGTAGGGGAGTTTTGTTCTCCAGTAAGTTTTGCAGTAACATTATTTAAATCAAAATATTGATACCAATAATAACTTGACTTAGTATTACCTTCTTCGTCTGTATATGGAGCGTGAATCTCTGAGTCGATGTTAAGAATGTGGAATTGTTCTGCTGTTCTTAGTTCTCCGGTAACTGTTAGGTCAGCAAGTTTAGTTTTGCCATCTACTTCACTAGCAGGGGAACCAAAAGAAAGGTATAGATTTTCAACATTGAATTTAGCTGTATTAGGAGTTCTATAGTTGTCAGAAAGAATGGCGAAGTCATTTTCGTCAATTTCACTATAGAAGATAGGCTCTAACTCGTCATTTACATTTCTAAAGTGTGTGACATTGCCTGGAATATATCCATCTGAGCCTGGAACTCTTTCTCTCTCTATGTATTGTTTAAGTTCAGTGCTATTTGCTTGAAGTGAAACACTACCATATTCTGATGAGTATTCACTACCAGCGCTCACTTCTGAATATAGGCGAGTCTCTTCATTGTTGCTGTACATGTACTCGTAAGAATCGCCTTCATAAGTAAACGAATAGCTACTGGCTGTTCTAACTTTTGTTTTTGCAGAATTAAATGAGATATTATATCCGTTTATTATATCTGCTTTAGTAAGAGCTTTGGCTTGAAAGTTTGAAAGAGGATTCATGCAAGCAACGCTAATAATAAGCGCAACTAACACCAAGCTCAAACATCCAATCAATGAATTTAAAGTATTTTTCCAACTAAACTTTTTGTTTTTCATTCTTAAAATCTCCATTTTTCTTAAGTTGTCGTAAAATAAATTAATTTAATTCAAATTTATACTAAATAATTTTAACATAACCGACAAAATCTGACAAATGAAATGACTATATAAAGTAAAATATATATATAATATATCTTGTATATAAAAAGAGAAAGTATGCATTCTTAATACTACTATTTCAGTACAAGTTGGAATGAGAAAGTATGTTGTTTTTATAGTTTTAGTGTTATAAAAAGTCCTATATGAGAAGCGAAATTGCTGTGTGATATGTATAAGTTTGACAAAATTAAATAATTTTTGAAAAATTGTTGACAATGGCTTTAAATTGCATTATAATAATCTCGTTAATTTGTGAAGTATATGGTCCCATGGTCAAGAGGTTAAGACACCACCCTTTCACGGTGGTAACAGGGGTTCGATTCCCCTTGGGACTACCATAAATAAAAAGGAAGCTTATACGAGCTTCCTTTTTTGTTTTTAAATATTGTTTATTTGTTTTAAGAATTTGCTGTATTTGTGCTATCATAGTGATATGAAAAAATTTAACTTTAGAAAATTACATAATTATAGAAGGCGTTTTATAAATGCAAATAAAAATGAGGACCATGTTGTGGTTAGGGGAAACAATAATGTTTGTTTGTCAGCACCTCATGGAGTGAGTCAAGTTAGGCTTGGAAAACTCAAGTATAAAGAAGTGGGTAGTTTGGCTTCAGCTTTATATTTGCAAGAAAAAACGGGCTCTTTTTTAATTGCAAAAACCAAAAACAATAATGATGATGCAAATTTTGATGAAAAATGTGGTTACAGAAATACATTAAGTAGTGTTATTGAAAAAGAGGGCATTTGTTATCTGATTGATTTTCATGGTTTGTCTGCTACGAGAGATTGTGATGTAAATTTGGGAATCCATTTAGGTAAAAATATTGAAAATAATGAAAAGGTGTTTAGACAAATATTTGACTTATTGCAGGACAATGGTTTTAGGGTTAGTGTAGATATGCCATTTATGGCTGGGGCACGAACCGTTTCGGGCGCTATGAAAAATAAATTTCCTAATCTCTGGAGTATGCAAATAGAAGTTAATTGTAATATTACAAATAGGGAAGAGAACGCTGATAAGTATCAATTATTGCTAAAAATATTAGAGCAATGGATTAGAGGGTTGTTGTAAGTGACTAAAAAAAGACCTTGTTTTATGGAGGTCTTTTTTTTAATGATAATGCCTTAGTGTAGGTGTTTTTTAATAATATGCATAGTAGCATATATTACTTTGATAGAAGTGTGTAAAAACAAATATTTTTTAAACAAAAAAATTACCACCGAATGGAAGTAATTTTTTCTACATATTAAAATATGTAATAGAGAAAAAGTATAAAAGGGGAATAGGCTTTTTCTCTAATGGTAGCGGCGGTGGGACTCGAACCTACGACCTTTCGGGTATGAACCGAATGCTATAGCCAACTAAGCTACGCCGCCATAGTGAAATACTAACTTATATTACAATATGTTATGTGTTTTGTCAAGAGTTTTTCGATAAAATTTGCAATATTTCTCTTGAATCTTGTTAAAAAAATTTTTATGTGTTTGCTAAGGGATTGTTGTAGTATGATAAAATCAAATTTAAATAAGTTAGTAATATGTTTGTTGATTGTTTTTAATTTTAAGAACAAAAAAAGACGCTTTTTCAAGCGTCTAATAATGGTAGCGGGGGTGGGATTCGAACCACACGACCTTCGGGTTATGAGCCCGACGAGCGACCGAGCTGCTCCTCCCCGCGATATATATTGTAGGGCATTTGCCTTAACAACGATACTAGTATAGCATTTTTAGTTACATAAAGTCAATGGTTTTTCTTAAAAATTTTATTGTGTCAGATAAAATGCTAAATTTTTACAAATTTCGTTATGTTTAATGATGTATTTTTAACCTAGTCTTTTGTGTACCAGACTTCATTAGATGTTCCCCAGGTTAAGTGTTCTCTAGCATATTCTTCTAGGAATTCACTTCTGTTATTATCATAATATGAGTTTGATGTGTTGAAATTGTATATTTGCTCAATTAGTGCTTGTTTTTCGGCTTCTAAATTACTGGTTTGTTCTTTGTAATTACCTATTTTTACAAATTGACACGCTAAAACAATAATGCATACGAACATTATTACGATAGTTACTATTGTAGTTATTCTTACTATTTTTGCTTTATTGTTCTTCACTTGAATAATACCTTGCCTAATCTGCTTTTCTTAAGGTTTTTACACAGAATTATTAACATATTATACACCCATTTATAACCTTTGGCAAATATTTTACCTAATGTTAATCGTTCAAAAAATATTCCGAGTAGGAATCCTACTAGTAAAAATAGTCTAAATTCTCCCATGTTAACTAAAGTTAGGGCTATAATAAAAATAAAACAAATAATTAGTGTGGATATTGTGTCTGTAATTATTCGAATCCATGTTTTTTGCTTTATTGTTGAAATTATTGCTAGAGTTCCATATAAAATGCCAGCAATAAAGCCCAAAATTAATAAAATAAAGAAGTCTTTTAGTTGTAATATGTATGATAAGTTCACCTAAATATCCTTTTGAAAAAACTGGTAGTTTTGCCATATATTAATTTATCAAAGTTTCCATCAGCGTCTAGGGTTCCTGTTTCGGTGTCGAGTTTTGTGATATTTATATTTGTACCGCTAATGTTTAGTGTGGTATCTTTAAGCTTAAGGATAATGCATGTTTCGTTTGATGATAGAATTTCGTTTACTCCTATTAGGTGTAGTTTTTTTCTATTTTCTAAGCCTAGAATTTCGTTTTTATTTGTTGGTGTTGTTTCTATTTTTTCCATAAATCTCCTCGTAATTTTTTTAAATATTATGCACTTATATATAAAAATATGAGGTTTATAGCAAAAATACTTTGAAAGATTGTTTTTTTGTTGTAATATTTAGTTATAAATTTAAGAAGGAAATCTATGGAAAAGGTGGAACAGAAAGAAAAAAAGACTAAGGCAAAAAAGCCACAGCCAGAAGAAAATATTTTAACTAGCGCAGTAGAGAAGTATGCTGAGATAAAGGGAGGAAAAAATACTCTATATCATATAAGTATTGTGCTTCTAAATATAGCAGTCTTAGTTTTGATGATGCTATGGATTAATAATAAAAATGAAGTTGTTAGTTTTGATATAGTTAAGTCAATATTAGATGCTAAGATTGTTATATTGATGTGTTGTATATTTGTATTGATTCAGATGATTAGGGTGGTATCGCTCTTTATAAGTTTTCACTTTAAATCTAAATACAATAATTTTGGTAAATTATATGTCGCAAATGCGGTTAGTGATTTTCATGGCAAAATGTCCATATATTCCAAAGGAAAAGATATTGCCTTTATGGGAATCTTGAATGATACCGGTATCAAAAAACAACATATTGTTGCTATTACTTACGAAAAGAAATATTACAACTTATTTGCATTTCTTTGTCTGTCAGCAATTATGATAATTGTAGGGGCGTTTAAGTGGGAGGAGATTCTTCATATAGGAATTACACTTCTTTGTTTTGGTATTATTGTTGCAGGATTTATGTATCTAATATATATCCGTATGACTAGGTATGATAAAGAGAGGAGTCTCTCTATTTGTTCATTTATTGCTAAAATTATGGCTAAATTAAGGCTTACAAGTGATTTTGAAAAAACATATTTTGGTATGGTGGATAAAACTTCTGTAGTGGCAAAGTCAAATAATATTACATGGCAAGCGAGAATTTTGAATGCTGTATCAGCTCTATCCGTATTGGCGCTTAGGGGTTTAATAATTTATTTAATATTTGATTCTCTTAAATTAAGTACAACAGAGTATTATTTTAAGTCATTATGGATATTGATTGTTCTTGATTTGGTAACAATGGTTGTGCCGTTCCCTAAGGGGGTTGTTGTGGTAGACTTGCTATTGTTGTCTATACTAACTAAAATGTTGTATCCTCAATATATCTGGTGGGTATTACTAATGTATAAGGTTTTTGAAAATTTAATCTATGACATACATTATTTGATAGTGATTATTGTTGATAAGATTGTTAGGTCTGTTGTTAATAAAAAACATGTAAACAAAGAGAATATTTGATTGTTTGAATAATACTAAAAAGAGACTGTTTGTAACGGTCTCTTTTTTGATGCTAAAAATGTGGCCTGCATTTATCATATATGTCTTCTGTATCAAATAAATGTTTTAGTTCGTTATGGTTTTCTTTTAGTGTTAGTCCATTAATAGGCTTTCTGGATAGAATTACTTGATGTTTATTTATAATATTTTCATTATTAAAGTTGTTATAAAAAAGTATTGAAAAATTATTATTATGTAGTTCTTCTAGTTTTCTGGTATCTAATTCACCATAAGGAAAAGAGTATAGGGGAGTGATTCCTATAATGGGTAATACTTCATTCTGCCATAGTATTAATTCTTTTTTAAATTCTATTTCGTTTTTATTTAAGTCAGATGTGTATTTGTAGTTATTGGAGCCAAATACCCAACCTTTTCTTTTTAGTACTTTGATGACTTCTGATGTTCTCTCAATTTCATACTTGCTACTTGCGTTTTTGTGGTTAGTATTATAGCCTAAGATTCCATTTTCTCCAGAAAAGAAAATAATGCCTCTTGCGCTGTTAAAAGAAAAATCTTTATGTGATGAAATAAACTCTTCCAAAATAACTAAAAATTCGTTATCGTATTGGATTCTATCTTGAATACTTTTTTTGGTTGTGTATGTTGCAAGTTTGCCATTTCTGTCAATAATTATTTTATCAATTTCACCATGGTTTTGATAGTTGCTTTTGTATGTTACATTATCAAAAGAAAGTAGTAATGGGGTTTTATTTTGTGTGAAATTTTCTATGTAAAAATAGGGTATTTTATTGCTAATTTTAATGTCAAAAATATTAACTAAGCAGTAGTTATTTTTGTATAGATTTGTTAGTATTTTTTTAAATTCTGATGGGGTAATTTTTTGGTTGTTTAGCGTTTTGTTTTGTTTGTTTTTTGAGTCAAGTGCCTTGTCGGGAAATGCCATCAGGGTATTGAAACAAAGGTGTTCTATGTGTTCAAACGAAGATACTGTTTGGTTGGTAAAACTAAATCCACACAATATAATTTGTGAGAATAATGATAAAATTATTAAAAAAATAACGGTTTGATTTTTGGTGATAGTTTTGTTCATTGTTGGTTTTATTTTGCGTATTTATATTGAGATAATGTCAAAAACATATATTATAATGACAATATTTTGATATTATGTATCTATTTTTGGTGTGAATTTATTTTATGTAAATTTTGCAAAAATATTATTATGAGGTGTTTATGAAAAGGTTTTGTTGTATTGTGGTGTTGTTATGTCTTGGTTTACTTAAGTGTTTTTCTAGTATGAATATAGAGTCTGTTTTACTTAATAATTATGATATAAAATATAGCGTTTTAGATACGGGAGATATTTGTATTGATGGACAAAATATTGATGAGATTTTAGATATTTTTAATGTTGAAATTGTATCAAAAAAATATGTGTCTGGAAGGGTTGTTATAGAGGGATATTCTAGTGATATCAAAGACCATTTTTTACTTAATAATTTAAGGGTAAATATTCAATTGTCTATATATGGTGATTCAATAATATTAGGGACACCTCTGATAAAAGGAAGTTTTTAAAAAAATGTATAAGGTAAGAAATTTTTGCTCATAATCTGTTAGTAACTTATGGAGGTTTTTATGGAAAAATTAACTATTAAACAAAGGATGGCGTTTGTACTTAAAAAATACGGATACTACTTTTTATTAGGTGTATTACTTTTGGGTTTAATCATAACTATTGTTGCTGTTTCTGTTAGTGGTAAGCAAGTAGATGAGTCTGATAGTAGTGTACCTACTAATTCTGCAGTGACACCTTTTATGCCAGTTGCTAATGCTTCAGTTTATAAAGGGTATTATGGTGATTCTCTTTGTTTTAATGAAACACTTAATCAGTGGGAGACTCATAAGGCAATAGATTTTCAGGTGGCTACTGGCAGTAAGGTATTTGCTATTTTAGATGGTACGGTAAAAGATATTTATACAAATATTTTAGAGGGGACTGTAGTTGTGGTTGAACATACTGACGGACTTATTAGTTCCTATGGCTCATTAGATGAGGGTGTTTTGGTTAGTGTTGGCGATAAGGTTTCTAGGGGAGATGAACTAGGTATGGTGTCTGCATCTGCAACGAGTGAAACTTCTGCTGGGGCACATTTGCATTTTGCTATGTTGGAAGATGGAGAAAAAATTGACCCTTCAGCTTATCTAAATATCTCTAATAAATAGGTCTAATATTATTAAATTTACTTTACACTTTTTTATAAAGTTGATAAAATATAGACATATTTAAAGTATTTAGAGGTGTTGTTATGTCTTTTGATAAAGTTAAAAAATTACTTTGTGAGCAATTAAATATCAGTGAAGATAAAGTTACTATGGAGAGTAAAGTTATTGATGATTTAGGTGCTGATTCACTAGATGTTGTTGAGATGCTTATGACTTTAGAAGATGAATTTAATATCACTGTTTCTGATGAGGAAAGTGTTGCATTAAAAACAGTAGGTGATATTGTTAATCTTATTGATGCTAAATCAAAAAAGAAGTAATAAATAAAAAGATATAGGTTGAGTTCTATATCTTTTTTTGTTATTAAATGTCATATTTTTATAGTTTTTGTCATAACTTCTTATATCAATCTTTGATGTAAGGGGTTAGTATGAAAACGAGAGCAGAGTATTTTGCAATATATATTATTGATAATAATTGTACTATTAGAGAGTGTGCTAAAAATTTTCATATTAGTAAAAGCACTGTCCATAATGATATTTCTAAAAAACTAAAAAGTATTAATAAATTTCTTTATTATCGTGTGTATCAAGTTATTAATAAGAATCTGTCAGAGAGACACTTAAGGGGAGGTATGGCAACGAGAGAAAAATACCTCTTTTTAAAAAGGTTATAAGTTAGTGTGTATACTACTATTCAAACAAATAAAAAATCCCTATTATTAGGGATAATTTATTTGTTATTTTTTTTCCAATAAACATCATCTTCGTATGCTCTGTCAAAGAGGTTGTATCTCTCAGGATGAGTAAGTGCTGAGAATATTCTATCTTTTACGAAAGGTATTTCTTTTTGTATGTCTTTTATCACATCCTTTACATACTCTCTCTTTGTTAATCTGTCGACTGGGCACTTTGATTTTTGGACAGGGAGGCTTTTGGCTACAGATTTAATATATTTTTCATCTGTAAGAATGAGGGGTCTGATAACCGTCATTCCTGTTCTATCCATATATAATTTAGGTAAGAATGTGCTTAGTCTGCCTTCATAGAATAAACTAAGTAAGAATGTGTGAATAACATCATCTGCAGAGTGTCCTAGTGCAAGTTTGTTACAGCCTAGCTCAATGGCTTTTGTATTTAGCATTCCTCTTCTTAATTTAGCGCACAAACTACAAGGATTGCTTTCTTTTCTCTCAACGAACACTATTTCATATATGTCAGAGGGGAATATGTGGTATTCACAGCCAATTTCATCACATAGTTTCTGTATTTCGCTAAAGTCGCTTTTGCCTGCGAACATGTCTATTGTAATGGCTACAATAGAGAATTTTTTTGGCGAAAAAATAGCGTAATTTGCTAGTGCCTTTAATAAAACTAATGAGTCTTTTCCCCCTGAAACTCCAACAGCAATCTTGTCGCCATCTTCTATTAGATTATATTCTTCTACGGCTCTGCGTAGGTGACTAAGAACTTTTTGCATAATTATTTCCTTAAATTTTTAATAAGTCCATTGTATCATATATGTTAGCACTTTTCAATTATTTATTTAGAATAGAAAAAATTATAAAATTTTAAAATATCTTATCGAAAGATGTTATATTTATTTGACAAAATACTATAAAGAAAATAAACTAATATCGAACTATTATTATATTATATATTATACAATATTTTTTATCGTTTTAGTTATAATAAAAATACTAGATGGAGAAATGGAAATGAGAAGAAAACTTTTATTACTATGTTTATTGTTGTGTTCAATAATCGGATTTTGGGCATGTGGTTCTTCGCCTTATGAAAACATGTCATTAGTGGTTTACTGTAACGACACAGCACTAAAAGATGGTGAGGTTATTAACTTAAACATCAAGAAGTCAACCGATGGTACATATAATTACGAACAGGTTGTATTACTGGTGCAGGTTGATGATGATGATGCCGAAACGGATAGAGGTGTTTCTATTAGTGATGGACAGGGCTTTGTAACTACAACAGCTCAGTTTGATCCTAGAACAGGGCTAACATCTGTTATCGTTAAGGCTAATTCTTTTGCTAATACCGGTAAGTTTTCTTTGAGAATTACAACAAACGAGGGTAATATTTCCAAGTTGGTTAATTTCAATATTGACTTAGCTCTTGAGAATTTCGACTTTAAAGAAGACGCTTTGAAAGTTGTAGGTAAAGGAGGAACTCTTTCCCTTAAAAATGTTGATGATTTTATAGAATTTTATCCTGCAGAAACAACACAAAGGGATATTAAACTAGAAGTAGCACCTCTTGAGGTTGCTGGTGATGGTGTTACACACTTTGTTGAAGGTTGGGTAGATGGTGGCAACTTTGCATATCTTAATGATGGCAAACAATATGCTAGTCTTGTTGATGGTGTGCTTTCTACTTTTGATACATACAGAAACGAAGCAGGAGTGCCTACAAAGATTGCTTATCCTACTAGAACCATTTCTGCTAGTATGGGTGGGGAATCTGTTCAGCAAGAAGTTGTTATTCTAAAAGCAAGTTTCTATTTTGCTCAAGAGAAAGAGTATTTAGATAGATTTATTGTTATTCCAGTTATCGAGCCTTGTGAAGAAATTGAAGTTAATATGAATGCTCAGAGGGGAGATTCTTCAGAATTTATTTTACCTGTTAGTGAAAGTGGGGAGTATGAGATTGTTCTTATTGACCCTAGTTTTGAAGATTCTATATTTACTTCTTCACTTGAGTATTATATCGAGAGAGAGTTGAATTTCTATTTATCAGAGAACTTCCATGTTGAGGCAGATCCTACAGCTGATGGATTACCTGTATTATTAGTTCCTGAAACCGGAAAAAACCATTTTAAAGTTCATGCAATGAAATCTGGTATTTATAAGCATGAGTTTAGGATTGTACATAATGAATATCCTCATTTGTTTGATCAAAGAGTAACAGTGAAGTTCATTGTACAAGACCTGCCAACAGATATTTTGATTAATGGATCTCAGTCTACTCCATACTTTACAATTTATGATTTTTATGCAAATTCTAAGGGTCAAAGAATTGATGTTGACCTAAATACTAAAGTTGGAGATTATAAATATTATGTTTTCTGTAGAGATTATGAGGATATTTTAAATGTAAATTTAAATACTGCTAGATCAACAGAAAATTTAGTCTTTGCAAATTTCTCACCAGCAACTTCATTACTTAGTTCTACGGTTGAGGGTAAAAACTATACTAAGTTTAATCCAACAGATTCATTCTATTTGAGTCATTCGTTTACAACATTACCTTCTACATCTGTTCCACTAGGAGTTGGCGTTTCGATTAATTTGTGTGGGGAGAGTTACTATTCTGTTTATACAGAGTCTGAGTTGGGTGCTGCATTCTACAACTTGCTTATGAGTAAGACTTTCTATGTTACTTTTGAAATGGGACTTAGGTCATTTGAATTTGTAAATAAAGATTTCCATATTGATTTAACAAATTCAGACTATATCGAAGGCAGTGACCCTAGTAAGGGTGTTGTGCTATGTACCTTGCCAGAAGGTCAAAACATTGAATCTTGTATTTCAACCCTTGAATATGACAAGAGTTTAATTACTATTACAGAGTATACTCCTAATGAGAGACATGCTTGTACCTCAATCATTGCTAAATGTAATGATGATAGAAAAGAGGGTATGACCAAAGTTAGAATGGTTGCGAAGAATGGTGTAGTGGGTAATGTAAATATTACTACATATATGCCAACAATTTATTCACACCATACTCCAGAGGCTCCTGTTCCTATTTCTATTACAGTTAACGAAAAGAGTAGTGGATATCTATATAGGGTATCAGGTCGTTCAGATTATGAAGATTATGCAGCTCATAGCGATATGTTGATTATGTCTAACAATATGGGTATCTTAGGTTCCTACGATTCTGTTAAAACATTATTTGGTATTGTGGGTAAAACTATTGATATTTCATTCTATGACTTTACATATATCGATAATATCCTTGAGCCTTATGATATTACAAACAAGGTAAGGATTTCATTCAATAATGATGGTTATGTAACTTATAATAATGGCGTACTATCATTGCATAGGTTGGTTGTGGATAAAGCAACTCCTATTATTATGACTGTTAGGTATACTGGTGGATACGAAACATTAGATGGCGATAACAATCCTGTTTACGCAGAGGTTATTGTTGAACATCAAGTTTATATTTACATTTATAATCCATTACAGGGTGTAAACATTTTATCTGAAAAATCTGCTAATCTATATGTTTATGATAGCTTGAGTTATTTTGACAGAACTGAGCCAGAGCAGGGAAGTTCTGCAACTAGAGATTTATCTAAAAATCTTATTAGGGCATCATTTAGTCCATCAGAGAATAATCTGGGTGCTATTTGGAATACCCAGTTTGGTGATTATCAGCCACTTACTTTGTGGTATGACTGCAGAATGTTAAATGAGGCTGTAAAAGACAAGAATGGAAGACCTGTTGTTATTCAATCAAACTTGTCTGGTGCCGATTATGAGTTGACTTATGGTGACTTATTTGAGGTCATTCCAGCATCTGTACCAGAAACACTTATTTATACTTGTGAAGTAAGGTGTAAATTAAGTATTGAACTTATTGAGTGGATAGAGGCTTACTATGGTGGTATTTCTCCTCTTAATTATAAGATTCAATCTTTCTTAGATAACTATATTATGGGCAAAGACTATAGTATTGTTGTTAATGTTTATGCTAACCAGTTCGAGAGATTAACTAATATCAATACACTTAATTACACTTGTTGTTATGCATCAAAAATCAATTCTTTAAAGCTTAATATTGATGATGATGGTGTTTACTTCGATATTAGAGATGGACAACAACATAAGGTTATTGAGTATACTATTGACAATGCAGATTGTATCAACAAAGAGATGATAATTATTGGTGGAACAACCAATCATTATATTACAACTATTGAATATGGTTCTGGTGCTACTGGCAAGATTATAATTGATACTTATGATAATATGTTGAATGGTGAATTATATGAATTAACTATTATCCCTAAAGATAATGTTTCAAATTATTCACTTGCATCAGGATATACTTTCTATAATGATGCGCTTAATCAAACTATTAGAGTTAAAGTCGCAGATGGCTCAAAGGCATTACCTTTTGAGATTAAATCTAATATAGACCTCAAAGATATGTTTGCCGATATTGAAGCTGCAAATACAGCCCTTCCTACCGACACAAAGTCAAGATATTATTACTATGTGTTGGCAAGAGACTTAAATCTTTATGGTGAGGTTTTACCTATACTTGATGTGCTTAAACAAGATAAAGGTATTTTCTCATTGTCTGGTAAACACACTTATAGTAGAAATGGTGAAGAAATTAGCACTTACAATAGAATCTATAATTTGAATATAAACAAAGTTCTTAATAGAGTTTCTAACGAAATGTTTATAGGATTATTTGGAAAGATTGGTAAGGCTGTATCAATAGATAATTTAGCAATACTTAATTCTAGAATCTCTCTAGCTTCTAGTACAGATATTGTTGATTCAAATAATATCCATGTAGGTATACTAGCAGGTAGAATCGAAGGTTCAGATATTACTTCTTTATCTGTGTCAGGTAGCATTAGAACACAAATGACTGCTCCTAATGTATCATTATTTATAGGTGGTATGGTTGGCTCAGATACTGCAGATGGTGGCTCAATTAAGAATAGGCCTGAGTCTGCTATTGCAGGTATGGCTGCTACTAGCAATAATGTAATGATAGAGATAGACCTAGGTGGTACTATTGATAGTCAAGTAGTTGGTGGTGTAATAGGTAAATTAACAACACTTAATGTTCAAACATTACAAGTTGTATCTACTATTAGGTCCAAAGTTATAGCAAACACCGAAAATATTGGTGGTGTCGTTGGTATTATGGATGCTGATGGCAAAACTATATCTGGTCTACAAGTAAGCCCAGTAATTGCAGTAGAGACTAGAGGTTCTGAAGTAGGAAACTTTGGTGGTGTTATCGGTCAATTAAATGCTGGTGCACTTACTAATTCAAAAGTATACTTTGTAAATCTAGGTGATGATTATTCTCAAAAAGAGAAAATTAATATCTATGTTACTGGTATGGTAGAAACTAATGTTGGTGGTCTTGTTGGTGTATTATCTGGAGATGAAGATAAGACTATTAGATATTCTTATGTAAGAAGTTTCTATAATAGCGATATTAAGAAAGGTAATTATGCCGGTAATATAGTTGTTACAAATTGTGAAGAAGCAAGTGTTGGTGGTATTGCTGGTGCACTTGTTGCAAATGCTGCTAAGAATTCTAGTGCAATCGTTGTTATGAGCTCATACTATGATGGTGACATTATGGTTGATGCTACAAAGCAAATCGAGATTACAGATGATGAAACATTAGAAACTAATATTTATCCTGCATCAACCGGATTATTATTTGGTTCTGTTGGTATGGGTTTAATTACTAACAGTTATGGCGTTGGTAAGTTGTATTATAATTTAACAACTAAAACAACTGATAGTAGGGAAGACCCAGCAGTAGTCAGTGAAACAGTTGAGTTTGTTGCTTCGACTACAATAGAGCCAGTTAATGGATTTGTTGGTGGCTTTGAATATTTATTACCAAATGATGAGCTTTTGGGTGTTGCATATTCTTCAGCAATTGTTAATGATATCATCTTTAATGATGTGTATGCAGTTGTTAATGACTTGGGACATTATATTGCTAATGCATCAGTTGTTAGCTATATTGATTCAATGCAGAAGATTATTGATGATGCAGTTGCTGCTGATACATTAAGCTTATTTAGAAAGTTGGGTTATCAATTAACTACTGGTGAACAAGATGGTAGTATGACAGCTCAAGATTATGCTTGGTTCTATCATGAAAAAATCAACCTTGCTGGTGGAAATGCTTATCCTATCTTGCTTTCTGCTAATGGTTTAGCAATGTATGACCTAGTTCCAACAGGAATTGGTATCATTGTTAATGAAGAAAATAAAAATGTATTCGATATTTCGTACACAGATGAGCTAACTGTTAGACATAACCAAATGATTATGTTTGTTAAGAAAACAGCTCAAGGTGTTTATAGTGAAGATTTCTACGAGATAATGGTAGAAAATTCAGAGGGTAGTGATAAGGCTACTATTAAGGTAACATTCAATGGTGAGACTATTGATACATATCTAGTAGATATTGAGATAGATGACCAGATTGAAATTCTACTTAAGAATAATAATTCTGTTCTAGAGCTTGTAAATAATAGAGTATATCCAAGAAAAGAGGGTGTAGCAACTATCGAAATTAGAAGTTATCTAGACAAAACAATTAAAACATCTATTACAGTTAAAGTTATTAATAGTGTAGATACAATTAAGATGTACGACATTGTTGATACTAATAAGATTGAGATGATACCAGAGATTCCTGCTGGAACTAATGACAATCGTAGAATAGTGTATATAGATGAGCTTTCTAACTTTGAAATTGCAGCTATTGATAGTGAAGGATATCTATCTACTAAAGATATAGGATATATCTTAGAGATTCTTCCTTATGATGCAGCTGAACCTCTTGCTAATAATGGTGCAATTAAACTTGATGGTAAATTATATAAATATATAGACGGTGATAACAATACCTATCTATTAGATGGCGACAGTGTCATGAAAGCCACTGGTGAGACTATTGGATATGTTAGATTTAAGTTAACACCATATCTAAAACTAGCTGATATCTATCATGAAGATGTATATACAACTGCTAATGGTACAGAAATTAGCTTCCAGAATGCCGAAAAGACTGGTACAAATGTATACATTCTTAATAAAGCAAAATTAGATATTGCAAATGAATATGTTATCATTGTTAATGCTAGAGCAATAGGTGTTGATAATGATACAAAGACTGCTGGTATTTCTTCTAAGAATGGTTTTGAAATCATATCTACAGTAGAAACTAGCAATGTAATCATGAATGACTTCGGTGGTGGAGATGTTAGATATTCGCTACTCGAAGATGTTTATCTAGATGTTGGTTTGTCTGGTAGCAAAATAAACTATGCTAACCTAAAAATCATCGAGTTAGAGGGATTGTCTGTTCCTGTAGATGAAACATATTACTTCAATGATGGTACAAATATTACTCCATATTTATTCAAGTACGAATTGATTAATATATATGTACATGGTTTTGATATCGAAAGCACTGATGTCAATGTTGATTCTAGACCTAATACATATAAAATATTTATCAAAATGACTGTAACATTTGATAAAGAGTTCTACCGTGCAAATGCTAATAAATATGACCTAAATTCAGTTAAATTTGATATTAATGTAATTCCTCATAGTAACTTTATGTTAGATGCTGTAAATGGATATGCTCCTTATGCTCTTAAGAATTCTGCAGTAATAGATACAACATTAGTAAAAATTACTCCAGCGAGCTTAACAGATATCTTTATGAATTACTATACTAGAGGCGAAGGCTTACTAGGAAATACAGAAAATACTTATCCTAATGATAACGAATCTAACTTTATTGTTCCAGGAAGAGACGGTCTTCTAAAAATAACTTTAGCCGAAGAGTTTAATAATAGTAGTTATGTGACTGTTACATTAGATAAGAAATATGCTGGATATGTGAAACTTGAACAGATGGCAGGTGTAATGGTTGGTGCCGGAGACGGTAGTGCTACAGAGTTTAATGATTATGCAAGTCTTGATTTCGTTGACCCTGTTGAAACTAGTGACTACTTTGGTCTTAGACTTCAAAAATTAACCTGTAACTCAAGCACAGAAAGTTACTTCAATAATACATATTATGTAAAAGTTACTCTTGCACAGGCTACAGATTATTCAGACTTTATTAGTCCTGACCCACAATATGACTACAATCCTGTAGTAGAGATTAAGGTTACATCTTATACAATTCAGACTGACGGAAATGTAAAAGAAACTTTAGACGAGCCTAAATATAAAGTTCTTACTATTGCAGAGCTTCCATCACTTATCGCTCAAATAGATGGTTCTTCTACTCTATATATGGGTGTTGGTGTAAAGAAAGCTATAGATATTAGATATAAGGGTCTTACTAATGATATAATGCTAAGTAGTAGTAGCGAATATCTATTCGTTGTAGATGATACAGGTGAGAGAGTTGCATCATTAAGTATTGAGTATCTTGATGAGGGTAGGATATATTATCTATGTCTTGCAGTTGATGCTTATTCAGAGCTTGACACTGTTGATATTTATACCTTAACCATGACAGGTGAAGAGTATGTTTGGGGAGTATTGGAGACAACCAAAGCAGAACTATGGATTAGTCCTGTAGAGTTTGAGATTTCTGGTGTTACCCTTCAAGATAGTAATTATAACCCTGAGACAGGGGAAACGGAATTAACAATTAACCATGGTCAGAGTGTGATTTTAAGACTTAACTTTGAATATGCCGATATAGAAGTTGCCTTAGATACAGAACTTGATGCTAATGGTAAAAATCGTTTAATTCAAGAGCATATTGCTAGACTTGAGACTTACTATAAGTATGGTAATGTTGGTGAAACATTCTCACCTAAACAATTAGTTGAGTATGCTATTGCTGGTACAACAGTTACTGAGATTGTTGGTGGTGTAGAAACTATTCTTACTAGAGGAATCTTAAATCTATATAAAGTAACATATAGAGGTAATGAAGAAGTACTAACATCTATAAGTAATGTTGGTGTGCATGGTGGAATAGAAATTCTTACTGATATATATAGGTCTAGTTATGACCCTGACAATATTGACCCTGTTATTGAGATTTTATATACATTACTTAGAGGTGTATCTATCTCAAGTGATAGCCTACTTAGAATGTCAGTTCCTTATCATTATGAAGAGGGTAGAGCAGTACCTGGACCATCAAATAATGGTATATATTATGATGACTATATTCAATTTAGAGTGGTAGTTAAAGATAATTCTTCTGATACACATCCAACTCCTATAGAGAATCAAGCAGACCTAAAGGCTTATGCTGGTACTACTGGTCACTATATCTTAGTTAATAATATTGTATTAGAAGAATGGGAGCCTATCCCAGTATCATTTGATAGTTTGGATGGTAATGGATATTCAATTATTATTAAGTCATTCAATATGTCAAATATCAGAACAACTACTGATGTAAATGCTGGTATATTTACAACTGTAGGGGTAAATACATTACTAAAGAACTTAATTATTGATGTTAGTCATATTCTAACTGATGAAACAACAATGATTAATAATGCAAATATTGTTAATAATTCTACTGCAGACAAATATGTGCATGACCAGGCTGGAGTTATTGACTTAACATTTGTTACTACATTGAATTTTGGTATTTTGGCAGGAACTAACGAGGGCTCTATTACAAATGCTAAAGTTGTAAATACAAAAGCATTTAATACAGCTGTTTCTACTAATAAATACTTGCATGTATTAACATCTCAAATAGATAAAGATGGCAACTTGACTACAAGTAATATTGGTGGTTTGGTTGGTGTTAACGCAACTACTGGTGCAATTAGTAATAGTTTCTTAGGTACTAATATTAGTAATCAACAAGTGGTTACAGTTGCTCCTTCTGTTACAGAATTAAGAAGTTATATTACAACAGTAACCAGTCCAGATAGTATAGAGTATCATAATAGATATGATGAAATGACAGAAGTTCAAGTTCATCCATTTGTTATTGCTGGAGCAAATAATATTGCTGGTGTAGCAATGAGAAATGATGGTACTATTAGTAATACTTATGCTAAAGGATTAGGTGTATATAATACATATCCAGCAGTTACTAATAGTATTACAGCTGGTTTGGTTGGTACAAATAATAATATTATCACAAGTTGTTTTGTAGAGGGTGCAGAAATTGTTGACTATAGAGCAACTGGTAGATATCCTGGTGAAACAGACCGTAAGGATACTATTGAGGCTATTGGTAATGTTGGTGGTTTGGTATTTACTAATAACAAAACTATCAAAAATAGTTATGCTAATGTATACTTAGAGACACAAAGTTCATTTATTGCAGGTTTTGTATTTACTAACAATGGTAACATTTCTAGTTCATACTCAACATCTGTTAATAGAAATAACTTAGCTTATGGTCAATTCACTGGTGTTCTTCAGAGAGTTGTTCAGAATTTTGGTACTTATGATAATTGTTATTATCTAGTAGATATTGGTGAAGAAAAGAATGAGAAAGAGGCAGCAACTCCTGTTTATATTGAATTCTTTGATGCTTCACAAACATCACAGTTATCAGACTTTTGGTCTGGATTCTCATTTGCATCACAATCTGGCGCTAATGAGGAAGATGGTATCTGGACAATAAGAGATGGACTACCTAAGATTGTTACAACTCTTACAGATACAAATTCGTTCAGAATTCTTGACCAGATTGAGGAGATTTCTGATGAAGACGGAATTATTCAATTCCAACAATATAGTTATTTATACGATTCAGCTTATCAAGAAGGAACTAAGGGAAACCCATTAGTGATAGAATCTGCTAAATACTTTGATGCTAAGATTATTAATAGAGGTAGGGCTGTAGGTAGTGAATATATCTTCGGAGCTGTTAGCTCTAGAGATATTCTCGATATTATCTCAGCAGTAGAGTATGTAAGATTAGTTAATAATTTAGATTTCTCATCTATCACAACATCTAATAAGGTTGAAGGTAAATATCTATACGAAACCATCTTTGCTGGTAAGTTAGATGGTAATGGTATGTCAATGAATAATTTACACATTGACACAGACTCAACACAATTAGAGAACTTCGGTATCTTTAAGCAAGTTGGTGTTGATACATCAATGTCAACATCACAAACTGTTATTAAGAATTTAACAATGACTCTAAGTTCATATAACAGTAATAACAATAGTAGAGCAGGTGTTCTTGCCGGAACTATTAGGAATGCAACTATTACTAATGTTGCTATTAATGGTAATGGTGTGTCTATCTCAGCAACTAATATGGCAGGTGCTTTGGCAGGTGTTATTATAGCAGATGGTCAAAGTAAAGTATCTATCGTTGATGTGCTTATTGAGAATATTACTGTTTCAGCAGAATATAGTAGTATTGGTGGTGAAATTGATGGTTTCACAACAGATGAATCTTTTGGAAGATATAAAACATTCAATATCCTAAATAGAGAGAATAATACAAGAGACAGTAAATCTTTTGCATCGCTCAAAATAGAAACAGATGTAAATAATGTTGTAAGTATTAAGGATGCAAACAAAGTCTCTTATGCCGGAGCAGTAGCAGGTGTGCTTATTGCTAATAACCTTGATGATTTAGCTAAAAATTCTATAGATATTAATGACTATAGAACATTATCATCTGCTTGTTCAATTGATAATATTTTAGTTAAGAATGCTATTACAATCAAAACTGCAGATAACGCTGGTGGATTGTTTGGTTACTTAAGTGAAAATAGTAGAATTAAGAACTGTAAATTTGAATTGGGCTCTTCTGTTCAGCTTATTAAGAGTTGGAACTTTGCTGGTGGTATTGTT
Organism: Clostridiales bacterium; assembly: GCA_015055605.1. Classification (GTDB taxonomy): domain Bacteria; phylum Bacillota; class Clostridia; order Christensenellales; family UBA1242; genus UBA11490. The sequence goes on along the minus strand of SVHV01000001.1, from coordinate 540,122 downwards.
GGTGAAAACCATGGTGTCATAGAACAATGTTTCGTTGCACACGCAGAAGCAGAGCAGGACGAATTAGATGCTACAATTACAAACAATGTAGATAGAGATAATGGTACAATTAATCTATTTAGTATGAGTGATGGCAATTTCTACAATGTAGCAGTAGGTGGAATTGCTGGATACTCAAAGAATGGTGCGATTATTGACTCGTATACAAAAGCAAATGTTATCCAACCTCTTGCATTTATTGCTGGTGGTGTAGTTGGATATGCAGATGGCTCTAACTATATTGGATTTACTTATTCAACTGGTGCAGTTTATGCAAGAACTGTAATGGGTGGTGTAGTAGGTCTTCAGGTTTCAGAAGAATATTCATTGAGCTCAGATATCTTATATATGAATACAGTTGTTGGTCTAAATGATTGGCAGACATATAGAGATAATATATCATTGATATTATATAATAATTATAAGTCCTTATATGTAAATGAAACAGGTTATGATAATTTCTATCTAAAGATGCCTGAAGTTGGTAACCAAAATATAGACTTGTTCTTAACATATAATGTTGTTGGTTCAGACAAGTATGTTAATGGATATGAAGAATCTCATCTAGAAGACTATAACCTAGATATTGCACAATTAGAAACATTCTATCTAACTGGTGTAACTATTGATCAAATGGATGCAAATACTGATGGTCAAGTGTCTAATGATGAAAGACAAGCATATTTGAAAGAGCAGGTATTAGGCGTGGTTGGTTCTTTATCAACTGCAGAATATGAGAAAAAACTTAAGGAAAAATATATCTCAGAACATATCTATAATATCCCAGAGAAATATACAATTTCTCACTCAAAGGTTTATGTTGGTTCAGTGGTTGGCTTGTCTTATATATTCCCAACTAGTTCTGATGAAGATAGGGAAGAATTCTTATATTCTTCTGATTTAGATGCTCTATATGCTAATCAGAATAATATCAATCATGTATTTAGTTCAACTTATGGATTATACTCACAAGAGGGTAAGGGAACGCTAGAAAATGGTGATAGAAATGACACATACTTTGGTGAAACATTTGACCTAAGTGTAGGTGCAGAGCAGAATGCTAAACTATATAGTTATCGTATCCCATATCTTGACAGCGATATCGAATACAATGATGTTGAATTGGCATTTATGGTGGCTAATTCATCTGATTACTTAGATAGAGTTGCGTTTAGTAGAATATTTACAGGACAAGAATATACAGAACAGCTAACTGGTGTGTTCTATAGAGTTCTACCAGGAGACTTGTCATATTCTAGAACATTCAATATCTTCAAGGGCTATAGTGATGATAGATATAAGAGTGCAAATGTTGACAATAGGGTCTTTGTAGAAGAAACAATTCAACCTATGTGGGAAATTGATGCTGTTCTACCAAAAATCAATGATGGCACACTAATCTCTGTTGAATATTTATATGCAGAAGAAGATTCTAATAAACTTAACAATATCTTAAATTCTAGTACAAATGATAAGACATATTATCTAGTTGCTGGAACAAAAGCAGAAAAAGATGCGTATAAGAATAATCATAACCTTTATGACGCAGGTACTGTAAAAGAATTTGTAATTGAAATGAGTGACGCAGCAAGTATTAAGTATGTTGCGACAGTTAGGTCTGTATTTGTTGGTGAAAGTGTAAACATTAGTGGTAGTCAGGTTAGACCAACTATTGTATTTAAGATTGCTAGCAACACACTATCTACTGTATTTAATTTCATTAGTGGTGCAAGCTTCACTAATTTAGATATTGTGGTTAGGGTAGAAAATACAAATAATAACTTGTCATTATCAAATAAAGATTATGCTGATTTTGGTGTACTTGCAAATACAGTAGAAAATGTGACAATTGATAATTGTACTATCACTCTTGAGTTTAGTGGCACTTCACAAAAACCAACATTTGACTCAAAAGTTCCTGGTACAGGTGCAGATGGTACTTATAATGCAGTTAATAGTGGATTGTTATTTGGTTCTATCTCTAATTCAACAATTAAAAATAGTACTTTCAGTGTTGTTGTTAATAGTCAAGAAATTGTTATCAATAATGAGAATATTGAGAGCCTTGGTTTGATTGCTGGTTCTGTATATAGAACAAAATTCACAGATAACACATTCCATATTAAGGGTAATGGAAATTCTGTTGTTAAATTAACAATTGAAAAAATTTCTAAGAGGACTAGTTATATCGGTGGTGTTATTGGTACATTAAATAATAGTACATACAATAATAATAGAGTGAAAGGCTCTGGTACAGCCGTAGAGTATGCTCAAACTATTCAAGTTACCGATAAGACAATGGGTGTTTATGATCCACTCGTATCGGCAAATACCCAAGCTATGAATAAGAGCATTTCTGGATTATTTGGTTATGCTTATAACTCAAATGTTAAATTATCTGCATTAAGTAGTAGTTATTTTGAGACAATGAAATTGAAGTATATGCATACTTCTAATGTAGAGGTGGCTGACATAGTAAACTTAGGCGCAGTAGCAGGCGTATCTAAGAATACTAAATATGTTGGTATCCAATTGATTGATTACATTAAGGAAGGATATAGTGAAACTACCTTAATAGAAGTTGATAGTATAATTGAATTGGCTGAACTGTCTGTGGGTGCAATAATAGGTAGAGACCTTAATGCATCTCAAGTAGGTGAGTTGGTTGATGATTCAATTATTGGTAACGCTAGTAAATTACTTGTTGTTGGTAAAGCAAAGTCGATGTTTGTTGGAGGACTAGTTGGTAAGGCTGATGAGTCAACAAAAGCATACAATGCATACAATACAGCAGATATCAATGTGAAAAATATAAGTGTAGGTACAAAAACACCAGTTTATGAAGAAGATGGCATTACACAAAAACTAGATGGAAATGGCCAATATGTGTTCACTTATGAGTATGTATATACTTATGTGGGAGGACTATTAGGTAGTGCTTCTGGAAAAGCAACTTTCGAGGGTGTATTATCCAGTGGAGCTCTTACTATCTTAGGTAGTTCGCATCGTACTGTGCCAGAAACTATTTATTATGCAATGGGTGGTTTGATTGGACACATTTCATTCTCTTGTGATTTGTCTAAGTTTGCTGTATTGAGTGACTTTAAGTTTGGCTCTGGATTTATAGGCAAACTTCAAAACACTTATGTATCAGGTATAATTGGTTATAATAGGGGAACATTTAATGGAAATAATGGATATACCTATTGTATGTTTAACTTCGATACTAAGACTGCGAGTTCGTATTACACAAATGTAATTACTTCTGCAACAACAAACAATAGCGTAAATACAATTAATAATGTATTCTATGCTCAAGAATTTATAGGTAATAATTATACTACAGATTCTAAGTTTGTTGGATTTGCTATAGGAGATATATATAACTCAGTAAGCTATTATGCTGCATTGCATGATATATCTATGACAACTAAATTAGCAAATATTAAGGTTGTTAATAGTGTAGGTACAGAGGCAAGTGCTAATGTGTTCTTGCCAGTTGTATCATCTCTTCGTAATGTTCCTATTCGTGTGCCTGTAGATAATGTATCTGATGGCTATAGCAGATTTAAGGTGAAGAGCCTGATAGCTAATGCTGATAATACTGCAACTTATGCCGGAGAGAAGTATGCAGTTGTACAGTCTAATATGGTAATTGCTGAGATTTCTCAATTACAATCAGACTCATATATTTCTGGTAAGACTGTATATAATGGCAAGGTTAGGGTATCATTAGGTCATAGCCCAGATAGTGTAGAAGCAGGATACCTAGTTGATATAAATAAAGGTGTTATATCTAATATTTATTTGGCTACAGCAAAACAAAATCCTACTAATGCTTCTCAGATGCAAGAATTAAATGTTTCATTAGTCGATAGAAACGAAGGTTTGATTACTAATGTATATGTCTATGAGAGAACTAAATCTCAATATGGATTTGCAAGAGAAAATTCTGGTAGAATATATCAGTCAGCTACAGCAAATGTGTATTTGGGTGATCAGTTTGAGATATATGCATTTGCTATGATTAATACAGGACACATCTACGATTGTTATTCGGCTAGTGCAGGATATACTGAGAATAATAATAAGACTACAGATGTATATCTAGTTAAAGATAATGGTTTTAACTATCTAGATCCTACAGAGGGAACGCTTCTAAATTGTTTCTATTATATCCCTGAAATGATAGAATTTGACAATGTTCAGAAGGGTTATTACAAAAAGAATGTTGTAAAAGAGGCAGGTGTAGATGTTGATAAAACTATTAAGGGTATTGTAACTAGTTGTGATAAGAAAATGATTCCAACATTTACTGTTGCTAGAACATCAATCTGGACTACAGAAAATGACCATGCTCAGATTAGAGGTATGAAAGATATTGCTGGTGCAATGGTTATGCATATATATTATCAGACAGGTACATCTTTAACAGGAACAAGCACTGATATTAATTATGTAACTTCATTTAGATCTAATATGACTACTTCAAATTACTTGTTTACCTATAAAATTCACTTCTATGAGACAACTACGCCTAAATATAATGTTATTAGGATTGTTAAGGGTGAAGATTTGGTTGAGTATATTACATCTCTTGCTACTCAAAACTACTATATTCCTCACAATACAGTTGTTGCTATTCTTAATAATATAGAAGTAAATCCTGAATTGTTGCCTAAATTCTCACTTAACTCTTCCGCGATGATTGTGGGATTGTATCATGAGGTTTGGGAATTAGATGGTGATGATTATACATGTACAGCTGTGAATAATAAGCCTATTATTGACTTTGTAAAAGGTGATAAAAAAGACATGTTAGTTTATAATAATCAGGGTGTTATGGCTAATATTATCTTTAGAAGAGTATCCATAGTATATGATGAACAAGATACATTCTTTGCTCCGATTTATTTCAATAACTATGGGGCTAAAATTAATGGTATCCAGTTGGGATACAGAGCTACTGGAGTAGAAGATGATGTTGGAATTAAGGTTTGGGCTCCTTATTGTAAATATGTTATTGGATTCGTTGCTGGTAATAGGGGAAATATCAGTAATATACAATTGTACGATTTAAATATTGATGCTTTAAATTATTATACTATATTTATTCATACGAATTATGCTGGAGCTTCGGGTAAGTATAATTTAAAGATAGATAATCTTACAACCTATGACCGTCTATACAATGGGTATCGTTCGTGTAATTCATAGTTAATACATTAAAAAGTGGCTAAGATTAGCCACTTTTTTTATTGTTGCATAGTAGGTTTGCGTGTTTTGTTCTGAAAGAGTTTGATAGATATTTACTCTGTAGAAATATAGGTATTGAGTGTTATGATGCTTGTGTGGAGATAGAGATATTGTTGTGTGTTTGCATAATGATAATGGTGGTAATTGCAACAAAAAATGTCTAGTTGTAGGGGTATTTTGTTTTGTGTGTTAGATAGTGGTTTTATTTGCTTCTCTAAATGCAAAAACTGGGTTTTTGTGTCGATATTTGTTTGACTTTTATGGGTATGTAACTTATAATTAATTAGATATAATTTTATTATTATATAATAATAAAAAATTAAATATTTCAAAATATATAAATAGTAGGATTTGAATTATGAAATTGTGGAAGAAGATTTTAACTTTAGTTCTAGTAGTATTTGCAGCAATGGGCTGTCTTTTTGCTTGTGGCTCTGATGGCAAATATGATGAGATGACTATCTCAATCAAAAATGTTAAGGGAATAGATGATAACAACATTATAAACCTTTCTCCTCTTGAGAGTGAGAATATTTTTTCGTTTGATGTTGAGGTATCTGGTGTAGATAATGATGTTGACAAGTCGGTTTCATTTATCATTGATAACCCGGGCATTATTGTATTGCAGTCAGATGAGTATTATGCATCTCATGGAGTTACAGTTGTTACATTTAGAGCGATTGCTGATGGTACTACTATAATCCACATTAATACTAATGAGGGAAACAAAACTTATCCTCTTCAAATTAGAGTTGATGTTCCAGTTGATACGATTACATTCAAGAACTCAGTTCTAGCAGTTGTTAGGGGAGAAGAATATAAACTTTCTTCAGATGCACTAAACTTTACACCTGCTAATACAACACAGAGAGAAGTTTATTACCAAATCAATCCTATTACTGAGATGGGTGATGACGATAGAATCGCTGTCGCTAATGAATACCTTGCTTCCACAGGTAATATCTTAATCGGCAACGACTCAGATTTAAATTACTTCTATCTTGATGTATTTAGTTCATTCAAAAATTCTACTAATTACGAGCATAGAGCTATAGTTAATGTGCTTGATAGACCAAATGCTTCGGAGATTAGCTTTGTCGAGAGAAAAGATGACCCTGCTGATACTTATGCATTGCTTACAACAGATGATTTGGGCAACTATACTCTGAACCTATGTTTAAATACAACTAAGTTCCCAGCATATAACCATACAACCTTAGAGGTAACTTATGGAGAAGAGAACACTACATTTGATGAAATTATGTATAGTGGATACTTCTGGGATTCTGCTAATGTAAATGCTGAACTAAGAGAGTATGAGAAATATTCTGTTAGAGTTAAACTAGACGAGAATGACAGACTAGGAACAAATATTATTGAGGTAAATAGAGCTTCTGCATATTCATTCTTAGTTACTAGACTTAATGCTCAGGGTTCATTTGAACTTACATTCTTAATTGATTACAATGGTTTTGAAGGTTTCTTTGAGCCTCTTGAAGTGTCTGTTTTAGTTCAAGTATCTATGTTCCCAGACGAGATTAGATTGTATGCTTCTCAGAATGATTTACAAACTGCAATTAATGCATCATCAACTCTAGGTTGGGAGGATGTGTATAAACTAAAAGATAATGATGTTGTGCTATATACTGGTGCAAATGGAACATCTCCTTTAACTCCTATTTACTTAGGTGTTTGGAGCGAAACATCTGCTCTTGATAATCAAGAGGTTTACTTAGAGGTAAATAATCCAGGCGTTGCAATAGTTGACGAGACGGGTGAGCCTATTGATAGGTCACTTAGTGGTGCGCCTTTCTATCTAAGGAAAGACACAGAGATTACAGGAGAACTATCATTAACAGTTACAAGTGCTATTTATTCAGATGTGTCGCTCACAATTTTATTGAGTTACATCAATGAGGAAATGTCATTGTCTGTTCCTAACAATAAGATTACAATTGACTTGCTACTTGAAGATTATACTAGTTCTAAAGAAGACTTCAATGGTGATGGTATTAGACTGGTTGCTAATAACTTCTTAACACTAAAAGGTCTTCCAAAAGTTCCTGGTTCTACAGAATATGATTATTCAGTTGTAAAAGTAGAGATTGAAGACACTGCTTATGCTATCGGTGGATTCAGTGCAGAATTTAATGATATTGTCATTTATGCTAAGAACAATATCGGTAATACAAGAATTAGATTTATAGTTGATGAACTATTTATTTCTGAATGGTTTACATTATCTATCAATTATCCTCTAACAGATGCTAAATTACTTAAAGCTCAAGTTGAAGGATTTGAAGATGTTAGAAACGGAACATTCTCTTATAGATTTGAGGGTGCTACTGCTACTAATGTTACATATAGAACAGAATTTTTAGTAGGTGAGTCGTACAATTTATACTACTTACTAGGACAAACAGATGAAGATAGTCAGAAGTTTGAAGATATCTCACTTCTTATGGAACTTGTTTATATTAGTTCTTCAAACGAGACATCTATTAAGCCTGTGGGTAGATTAATTACAGTTAAAAAGGCTAGTACAAATCCTGTAAATATTGTTTACTGTTTCAGACCATTAATCGGAGATGGTACACTTCCTTACATTTATATTTCATTCTCAGTTACTACTAGAACAACTATTAAGAGTTTGACTACTTCTAGTCCTAGTGTTTCAACTTATGCCTACGATAGTATTAGTGCAAATGCTATTAACGAAGATACCGGTAATAAATACTGTGATGAATATGGATTAACTGATATTGCTATTGGTCTTAATCCAACAAATGCAGATGTTTGGTATACAATCAGATGGGCTGCAGTTCATAATAACAATGTTCTAGTTGATAGAGATCCAGCTGAAGATGGTTATGAATTTGCATTACAATCTCCAGAAAGAATCTATCTAACAACTACTAATAATGGTAAGAATGCAACCTTAAGGGTTATAAGGGTTAGTGGAACATTCAACTTTAAATTATTAATTATTGCAACACAAACATATTACAATGCTAGTGGCGAATCTATTACTAGTGAGATTAACTTAACAATAGATGTTACAGTAAATAATGCGTCAGCTGTAAATGCAATTAACTTAGGTTTATTTAACAATAGAGTTACCTTCGACCTAAGGGATATGGAGTATGATGATGCCGAGCAAGCTTATACTAGCAACAATTCTTCAGTTATTGATTATGAACTATTAGTTCAGAGTGGTGATACAAAAGATATCATCATTGATAAGGTTATTCCTTATAAGTCTACTAGTGATATTTCTGTAGAGGTAAGAGATAACAAGGTGTATATCACTTATGTTTCTATGTCTGAAGAATATGAAGATAATCCAGAATATAAGATTTATCTTGCAGCACTAGACTCTAGAAATAATCAAGGAACTCCTGGTATATCTGGTATTAATGCAAGTAATGTATATCAATACTTCAATGTGGTATCAGAGATTACTGTTAGGGTTGCAAATGGTAAAACTATTCCATTTGAAATCGAAAACGCAGAAGACTTGATGGCAATAGCAGATACATCTAAGTATCCTGATGCTATGAATGCTAACTATGTACTTACAAACAATATTAACCTAAAAGACTATAATTGGGTAGCAATAGGTGGTAGAGACGAGTTTAATGGTACACTTAGTGGTAGATATTATTTAACAGACGATATGTATCGTGACTATGGTATCTACAATTTGGTAATTGATAAAGACAATAGTTCTGATAACGATTATCAAGAAACTAACTACTTTGGATTATTCGGAACAATAGGCTCAAATGGTGTAGTTTCTAATTTATTCATAAAGAACTTCAGCATTGTTGTAAAGACTTATTCAAATACCAATGATGCTCTAAATACAGTTGATAATATAGGTGTTATTGCAGCAGTAAACTTAGGAACTATCACAGACTGTACAGTAGATGATGGCTCTATAGGTAATGCTCTAAATGGTGCAGTTGTTGCAACTAACAAGAGTAGCATTATGTATTATGCTAACCATTCTAATATCAATTCAGAGATATCTGCATATATCGGTGGATTAGTTGGTGAGAATGGTGTAAATGCTCTTATTAAGCGTTCTACAATCAAAGTATCTATGGCTATCAATGATGGTAATCAAGATTCTAAGGTTATCCTCGCTGGTGGTATGGTGGGATTAAATCAAGGAACTGTTTTAGGTGTAAATACTCAGATTGATAATAAAGGTGTTGCAACATATAAAAATAATTTCGTTGCAACTAGTGGACTCAGTGGATATGATGTCGTTGCAGTAATCAATGCACATCAGAATGTAAATCAACTTAATGCTCAGAGTTCTTATGGTGGAGCTGTTGGTGGAAACTATGAGAACACTACAGATTCAATCTTTGCTAGAGTATTTGGTTTAACTGTTAGATCATTTATTTTTGGTAGATATAATATCGGTGGTGTGGTTGGTGAAAACTATGGTGAGGTTGCTCATTGTTTAGTTATGCCAAACCTAATCGGATATGGTAATATTGGTGGTCTTATCGGACAAAGCTCAGCAGGTAACCAAGCAATTTCTGGTAGAACTGGAAGAAACTTAGTAACATCAAACAAAGTACAAATTATAGATTATTCTGATTCATATTCATATATGAACACAGCTATATATGTTTTAGATAATACAAGTGTTCTTGCTCATCCAGAGACATTTGGTGTTGGTGGATTGATTGGTAAGTATATTGGTATTTCTGATTATTACGATAATGGAACAGATATTTCTATTACATTCTCTAATGTTATAGGATTTAACTCAGTTAGATCATATTTCAAGAGAACAGTATTCTCTGACTACAACAAGGCAGACACTAATGGTAGATATTTCGGTGATATAGTAGTTGCTAGAACGGATTCTGCTCGTAATATCTCAGGCTTTATCGGATATGCTGATGAAGCAATGGTTAGCTCTGGTTATGCTAGTGCAAATATCGTATTTAATGCCGAAGACGAAGTGTATGTTGGCGGAGTAATGGGTAGGGCAACAGGTATTATATCTGTATTTAACTTCTCAGCACTAGGAAATGTTTATAATACAAGTAAGAAAACAATTCCAACAACAGTAGGTAACTTCGTAGGTGATTCTACTGATATCAATATTAAATACTTTACTTCTGGTGGTTCAACTTATCCAGCTAATATCTTGTATAATATCAATACTACAAATAGTGGTAATAATATTGATGATAGAACTTTAGTTTCTTATGGAAATGCTGCAGGTAGTAATGTTGCAGTTGCTCCAACTAAATCTATCGATGATTTAAGATATTTTGTTGATAAGATGACAATTCTAGATGGAATAAATGTTATTGCATACAAATATGCCAACTTGATGTCTTCATATTCACTTGTTAAAGTTAAAAATGTTTATTATGCCGAAATAAATAGCTTTAATAATAACAATGATGCTAAAGATTCATCATATATTGATAATTTCTATGCAAAAGGTGAGATGGTCAAACTTACTCACAAAGCAACAGGTTATTATTTAGGTATTAAATCACCTAGTGGTCAAATACTAAATTCTAGAGAACTCTATTTTACAAATGTTGTTGCTACAAATACTTTCTATGTTGGTTATGTAATCAATGTAATCAATATTTATGATAGAGACATCTTCAATGGTGGTGGAAATGGTACACTAGTTAGTGAAAGTGTAAATTATACAGTAACAGAAGCAGACTTGACTAATCTATATGTCAGCAGAGATTCTGGCTCATATACTTATTTTATGAGTATATTTGGTGTAGAAACAGATGAAAAAATTGCTATCGCATATACTAATCCATTATCAGTTATGGCTCCAGCAGGTGCTAGATACTCTGGTGGCTTAGAACTAGCTGAAGATTATGTTTATAGTGTAAATACTGATGTGGCAGCTTATGTTACAAGAAAGGGAAATGCTTTAGCTAACCTATATGTATGTGCTGACTCTATCACTGGATTAGATGCAACTATTCAAACATCTAATCATTATAGATATTACAATGTTCAAGTGGACGCTGGTACAGTTACTCCATTTGCATCAACTCCTACATATTCTACAGGAGATGGTAAAGACTATGTAAATCTTATTATCGATATTCCTCCTACAGATATCAAAGCATCTAGATATTCTCTAATTGACGAAGAGAATGACTTGTGGTTGGCTTCTGTTGAAGAAATTATCGACACTTTAAATACTAGCGATTATAAATTAAATACTTTATTCTACTATGAGTTAGATTATACTAAGTTTGATTCACAACTTACCGATATTGGTGGGGTAAAAACACAGGTAATCGACTTTAATAAAGACGGTAGATATTCTAATCTTGATATAAGTTATACAAATTATGTGGACAATCTCATCAAAGAGAAAAACACATATAAATTAGAGGATACTCTCAAGATTTCTATACTTCCTCCATTCTTACAGAACGGTATGATTTCATTTAGGTCAGACAATGAATCTGTAGCAAGAATAGAGATTATAGATGGTGAGGCTTATATCGTTGTTACTGGAGTAGGTAATGCTAAATTCACAATCTACTCAATATATAATCCATCTCTAGAAAGTGATGGAAAGGCTGCAAATTTCGAAATTAATGTTGTATCTGCAATTAGTGAATTTGGTTTATATTCAGATATGATGTTTAGTGCAGATTCAGAGCTATTTACAGATGGTTCTAATTATGTTGTTCTTAAGAATGAAGAGTATGCATCTGTAATGTATGCAAACCTAGGTGGAAATCTAGACTTTGATAATGAATATCTAGAGAATTATTCTAAGATTGATTTACCATTTATTAGAGAAAATAATTATGGTGTTAGATATTTCTTTATCAATGATGGCAAGATTTATTTCAATGATGGTGAAGTAGATTCTGTTGATGCTATCAAGGTTAATGCAAAATCATTCTCAAAATTATACTTCAGTAGTGCTTATGCTAGTGTAGGTAGTAAATATGCACTTTATGCCGATAGTAGTGCAGATATTAATATCTTAGGTGTAAATACTACTGCAGATAGATTACAATTACTTGCTGTTCCATTTATTATTCATGAGGACGGCACAAAGACACTTCTATTAGACCTTAACTTTGACGGTAATATTTCTAGCTTACCACTAGATACTTATGCAAAAGTTATTAATCTAATGGTTGTTGAAGGCTCAGAGAAAGTTTCTTCTCCTTCAAATGCTCATTTCTTACCTATTAACCCACAAGATATGCAGGTTGTAGTAAAGACAGATAATGAGCAGAGCCAGTTATTCTTCTCAGTTGACAAAGTTATTTCTAGTATGTCAACAACAACACTATCTATCTACTCTGATTTAGATAAGAATATAATTATAGACCCATCAACAAGAGTTGATATCTATGACAAAGACTTTGATAACTTAGGTGTAGAGATTGATTTAGATGGTGGGGTAGCTAAAACTTATTACTTTGATAATCTATACTTAACTGTGACTTCTATTGAGTCAGAATATGATGGTGATGGATTCATTCAGTATAAGAAATACAACCTAATTATGGGTGTATGTAAAAAATACTTGTACGAGCCAAACCTTATTGCAAATTACAAAGTTCATTTCAATATTGTAGATTACACAGCTTCTGTTCAAACATCTACAATGGACTTAGCATTAGATAGACAAACTATCAAGAATAGTATGGCTAAACATTATGCTTCTATTGACCAATACTCATCAACAGTATCTGAGTATGAATTATCAGATTATTATGAGTCAAATACTCTAGTTTCTGGATATCCAGGATTACTTCAGATAGACCTATTCCCAGAGTATGCAAATGTAGACTATGTGGAGATTGTTTCTGAAAATGTTAACGGATACTATATCTCTCTTGAACAGATGGTTGCTGTTTTCAATGAGAACAATGTATTTGATGGTTATTACAAAGTTTACAATGATACTAGAGAGGTTATTAATGACGGTGCTGGTATCAGAGTAGGTAATTATAGTTATCAAACAGATAGTGGTGAGTATAAATATAGTGGAACATATTATTTAAGGACTATTGTTCCAACAATATCTTATGGTACTACTAAATTTGAAATCACATATAAATGCTACTTTGGTGGCTCAGTTATTCATGAAAATACTATCGAAATAGATGTAACTAGAGTTCCTGGAATTAATTTAACAGTTGATGGACAGGATACTGCAGTAGTTGCTTTAGGTAACTCAATTAATATTGATGTCGAGACTGATAGTGATGTAACATGGTCTGTAAATGACTTATTTACAGAAGTTACAGTTGGTAATGCTGTAGCTCCAGTAAGAGTAGACGATGATACATTCTCAGTTGATATTCTATCAATTAGCGAATTGGGAGATAATTTCGAAGATTACATAGGTAAAGACCTTGTAATCACTGCTACAGTCGAATTAGACATTAAGGGTAGGATATATAAAGCGAGTGATTCTATTACAATTAGACTTGCACTATTTACAATAGACTCAATCTCAGTTAAAAATGTGTCAGATGGATATTTCCATGGTACATACAATCAACCTTATGACTTAATGCTCACAATTAATGCTACTTATGATAAAGAATATGACGAGGCAAATAATTTCTATATAACAAAGATAATAAATGAACTATCTAATGAGATGTCTAAAGTTCAGGCTAGGTCATTTAGTATCTATGATGGTAATGGTGTATATGCATTAGAACCTAAACAATATACAGACTTGTTAGTTTCTATGAATGGTAACTATTTTACTATCAAAAACAATATGAAGTTTACATCAAGTAGACTAAAAGCAAGTATTACATATCAATACACAACAATTACTGCTCTTACTAGATATGGTATTTCATTTGGCTCAATGGCAAGTAGTTTCGTATATAATAGAAGCTGTGAATTTGAATTAGACTTTGTTAGACTTTCTAACGAAGAAAATCCAGAGCCTATCTATACAGCAGCAGAGCTAAAGAATATGGATGAGGGTGGATATTACATTCTTCTTAACGATATTATATTAGAAGATTGGACACCTATTGATACACCTATTGCTTCTTTAGACGGTAATGGTTATGTGATTACAATAGATAGTTTCTACGATACTACTATTGAAGCTCCAACAACTGACGAAGAGAAATCAGCAGAGTTACAATTAGGTATCTTCTCAACAATCTCTAGTTCTACAACAATAAAGAATCTCATTATTGAGATTAAGAATGATGAGAGTGTTGCTTCAGATATTGTGACTGGTTCAGTTGGTGACTTAGTAATCAATGCTAAGTATTATGCAAAAGTTAATTTTGGACTTCTAGCTGCAGTTAATGAAGGTGTTATTACTAATGTTTCTGTAACAAACAATGCTAATACTTATAGAAATAGAAGAAATGTTCTTCTTGCTCAAAGTGGAGTAATTGACGAATATGTTACTTTAGGAACAACTAATTATTCTAAAGATAAAGACGGTCGTGATGTAGAGAGAACAGTTTCAATAGTTAATGTTGATTATGGAACACTTACAACCACTGCAAGCGAAAACAAAATTGCTGTATTAGTTGGTGTTAACTCAGGCTATATTTCAAATAGCTCAGTTAGCAATATTAGTATCAAAGGCTTAGACTGTGTTGCTGGATTTGTTGCAGAGAACTCAAAAGTAATTAGTAGTAGTTTCTATGAGGGTGGTAATATTCATGCTCAAGTATCAGCAGTAGATTCTACTGCATTAGGTGCAGCAGGTTTCGTATTTACAAATAGAGGCAAGATTGCATATAGCTATGTTGCTGGTAGGGGATATGATAAAGCTAATCCTTCTACTAATATCACAGGTAAAGATATTACTTCATTTGTTGGATATGATTATTGCGATGTTCTTCCTATTAGAAATATGGCTTCAGGTGTAATTTCTGAAAGTGGTAATACTAGTGGTTTCGTTTATAATAATGAATCAAATTCTTATATAGAAGATAGTTACTCAAATATCTTGGTATCTGGTAACAATTCAGTTGGTTTCGTATATAAGAACGCTGGTAATATTAACAATGTTTATACCTTAAGTACGGTAATTGCTAAAGATGCTAGACACAACCCATTCATTTCATTGATTAATAATGATACTGCAACTAATAACACAGGTAATATTACAAATTCTTATTATCTATCTGTAATTGGTAGTGATGTTGATGGTACTTCAGGTACTGCAGATGAGTTTATTTATGCTTCTAAGCAAATTGCTCAACCTATTTCTGCAAAGAAATTATCAAATTATAGTACATTTGATTCGTTTGCATTTAATGCAAATATGGACGAAGAAAGTAAATTAGCAGGTGTTTCTACACTTGATGAAATTACTAGGGCAGTTTGGTTCTATCCAAATAACGTTACTAATAATTCTATTTACTTCAAACATGATAGTTATCTAAGCGTTGCACCTCAATTAGTAAGTGCTAACTTAAATACATATAGTTTAAAATACTATGTAACAGATAACGAAACAAAGATGATAGAGGGCGTATATTCTGGCCTTCTAGAAGATATAAACACAAGTTCATTCTTAGGTAAGTTCACTAGAAATAATATTCAGATGGAAACAATTGAGCTTTCTGCTAATGCCGTGGCAGGTAGAGCTTATCCAGATATTCCAGGAACAGTTGAATATACTAAAGAAGAAAGATTAGCATTGCTAACTACAGAATTACAAGGTTATGCTGGTATAACTGCAGAAAATACAAGCAATTATGTTGGCTTAACTCCTACAATTCTTGACCTAACAAATTTACAATATATTAATGTTAGCTTGTACTTTGATGAGCTTGAGTACAATACAATCACAGCAATCCCAGAGGGTTCTTCAGATACTATTTCTGAAAAGGCTGTACAATTTATCAATGCTGTTAAGAGGGAAATTCTTAACTTAGGATTATACCCTCTTAGCTATATTAATGTTAATATTATTAATAAAGCAGAGACAGCAATTCCAGAAGTTGAAACTACATTTGAATATACTTCTATCTTAGAAATGACTGAAAATGACCAAACAGTAAGCATTGAATATGGTAATAGTATCTTAAATCCATATCTTGTAAAATCTGCAAATGATTACAATGTATATGTAATGCTTATCGGTGATGATTATCAGGCTACTATTCAAAATAGTGGATACAAATCAAACAAATTCCTAAGACTTACTAAAGACTTTGCCTTCACAGGTAACGATTTAGTAGCGAAGACATTTAATGTAATATACTC
Source organism: Clostridiales bacterium (assembly GCA_015055605.1). Taxonomy (GTDB): domain Bacteria; phylum Bacillota; class Clostridia; order Christensenellales; family UBA1242; genus UBA11490. The sequence continues at coordinate 523,577 of SVHV01000001.1, read as the reverse complement.
AGGTGTTTTAGATGGTAATGCTATGACTATCTCTAACTTAAGAGTAAATGCCGATACTACAATATCTTCTTCTGCTCTAAATCCTCAATTCTCAGAGAAATATGATGAACTTGAGAATGTTGGTGGTGTCAAGGCAACAAGTGTTGGTATGTTTGCTAAACTTGTTAAGGGCGCTGTTGTTAAGAACTTAACAGTTGATGTTAGTGAGGTTTATGCAACAGGTGTTAACTTTGTTGGTACTATTGCCGGACAGGTAATTGATGGTAGAGTATTTAATGTTAATGTTAAATCTTCAGACAATGCTAACATCTTAGGTGGTAATATCGTAGGTGGTATTGTTGGTAGAGTTAGTGGACAAAGTACAATTGTCAATGTAGAGAGCTCAATTTCAGTTTCTGCATACTACTATGGACATACTAATTATGTAGATAGAAATAACTTAGAACAATACGAGATTGCTTCGAAGTTTACTGCATATCAACCAGCGACAAATGAAGGAACTTATGTTTCATCTAACTTCTCAGAAGTATCTCTTGCTGGTGGTGTAGCTGGAGCGATTGACTTAGGTGTTCAAGGGGATAATGCTGATGCTACCATAGATGCTACTGCAATAGGTAGAATCAGAAGCACTAGATTAACAGGTTCGCCTACAATTATAGGTGAAATCGTTGGTGGTCTATATGGTTATATGGGCAACAACTCAATGCTTACAGCTAGTAGTGTAGTTGTTCAAGATAATGCTTTATTAGATGCATCTAGAGTCGCTGGTGGTCTAGTTGGTATCAACTATGGTTACATTAATAGAAGCTATATTATTAATGAAGACCAAGAAGAAATTGATGCTATAGTTTCATCTCTTGCTACTAATATTTCTCAAATATATGGTGACAATATTGATACCGGAAGTGAAACATTCTTTGGTGGTAATCCACATTATATCGGTGGTATTACTGGTGTTAATATTTTAGGTACAGTAATTAATTCATATAGTAAGGTTAATGTTAGAAACTTAGATGCAGCGTTTGCTGGTGGTGTAATCGGTGCAAACTTAGGTGGTGGTATTAGGTCTGTTTATACTACTGCTGATGTCTATGCATTCTATGGTGTCGGTGGAATAATCGGTCTAAATAGTGGTGCAGAAACTAGTAGAATTAAAGATGATTATGGTAGTGATAATACAGAGTTTAGAAATACACACTTATTGTCACATGTAACAAATCCTCTAGTTCTCATGGGTTCAGTTGAAAATGCTGCTCTAAATATGACTGCAGTAGTTGCTGCAAATATTTGGAAGATGCAGTCACTTAACCAAAGAAGAATGCATTTAAGCACAATGCCTACAAATACTGAGGCTTCTATTGGTTCAGTGATAGGTTATTCTGATACTAAATTAGGTATAGAGACAGGAACAAATACTGGAGTATTCTCTCTTAACCCAAGTAATATCGCAGTTGGTGAAGATAATAGATACTTAAATGAAAATATGTTCACTATTGCAGCTTATACTTATGATAGTATTGTTAAATATCTGGATGCTGCTGATTCTGCTAACTTCAAGTCATTCCAGTTAATTCAAGAAGTTGGTAACTATACAGTTCTAGAAAAATCAATGCATCCTGGTGATGATAAAACAAATCAAACATTCCATGAATTGTCTGATACAAATAATAAGGTTTACATCAATCATACAAATTATTCTGTTAATGATTTGGCTAGTGGTAATGTTGTTCAATTCTATCAAGGTGAGGGTACTGATTTAGTAAATGTTTCAAGAACATCTCACTATTCAAGAATTAGAAACCTATCGTCAGTTAGAACTCTAACAGAGATTATAGCTAGAACTCATATTCCAGAAGAGGCTATATCTATGATTAATAGATTAGAGAGAAAGCCATCTGGAGATGAGAGATCTGCATCTGACATTGAGTCTTCAACTTATGAAATTTCTAGTTCGAACATAAGATTTAATAATAAAGTACCAGGCGGCGCTGCTAGAGTATATAGAGGAGATTGTCAAAGACAAGTTGTATATCATAGCAATAGTTGGGATGCTCAAGTATGGACAGGAACACAAGTAGATAATTTCTATGAAAAAGTTGATGACCATATTTGGCCAGTATTAACTAATAATGTCGCAGATAAGAAGATTGAAATTTGGTCTTATGCTGATTTAGTAACAAATACAAAATTATATCCTGGTGGTACATTTGTCCTTATGACAGATATATCTGTAGATCCTGGTGCTGAGCCATTATGCTCAATGGGTAATCCATTCACTGGTGCTCTTATAAGTAATTATGAGAGAGATATGAATACTCATCCAGAGCCATATACAATCACTATTGATAATCCTATTGTAGGTGAGACAGTATCTGGATTGTTTGCAGCAGTCAAGGGTGCAACATTTAGAGACCTTAATATTGTGGTAGATACAGTATTTGAGGTAGCATCATCTAATGAATCTGGTGCTGTTGGTATCTTATTTGGTATGGGTTATGCTAAAGGATATCAGGCTAATACTATTCAAGATGTAACAATTAGCTTTACTTCTACAGCCAAAATCGTTGTAGAGAATGGTGCTAAATATGTTGGTGTAGTTGGTGGATATTCTGACGCATTATATATTAAAGGTATCATTGGTACAGCTGCTGGTACAGGAGTAGATGTAAACGGTGTTACAATCGTTAACCCTAAGATTGAGATTAGGGGTACAACAAGTGTTAAGGATATGTATGTTGGTGCTGTAGTAGGTGAGGCTGCTATTCAATCAGTAGAAGCATCTTATTATACAGTAGTACAAAATCCTGTTATTAATGTTGATACTACTTTCTTAGAGGGTGGTTATGGTGACTTAGCAATAGGTTCTGTATTTGGTAAAGTAACCAATACTAATGCTAGCACCGGTGAATACTTGCTTGATAATATCAAGGTAAGTAATCCAAAAATGAATATCAAACTTAATGCTGAAGTTAAAGATGTTGGTGGTTCAGACCAAAATGCATTTGTGTATTTCGAAACTGTTGGAATAGGTGGTGTATTTGGATTAGTTGAAGGCTTAAATACAAAACAAGCATTTACTATTAGAAATATCTCAGTTACTACTACAAGTGGTTATGAATTAACAGTTGAGAATAATGGTATATATGCATATTCTCCTATATATTCTGCTAGAGGAAACTTCTCAGTTGGTGGAATTATTGGACAAATAGGTGGAAGCAATAAGGGTAATGTAAACTTAGCAAATATTTCTGTTGCTGCATCTGGTAAATACTTTACATATAAACACACAAATCCTTCTACATATTTAGCAGGTATTAAGACTACAAGTGATGTTAATATTGGTTCTTCAATTGGTTCTGTAATATCTTGTACAGGTAATATATCTGGAATTTCTAGTGAATTAATTCTCAAGTGGACAGTTACAGAATTAGATAAAGTAAATATCAATATTGGACACACAATAGGTAAAATGAATGCCGGACAGATTGTCAATGTTGTAGCTTCTTCTAGCATTCAGAATATGCTTTATATTTCTGGTTCAGATGTAATCAAGCCTATCACTTTAGGAGCTGAGGCTCAATTAAATATTGGTGGACTTGTTGGTGTTATGAATGGTGGAAGTATTACTAATTCAGGCTTTACTTCAAATATCATTATTTACACATCTGCTACTTCTACAAACAACATAAATTTAGGTGGTTTAGTTGGATATGCTAAAGTAGATTCAGCTGCTACTGCAATTTCTGGTTGTTATATATATGGAAGAACAGTTCTATACTCTATTGACAAGAGTGCATCTTCTGTTGACACAGCAGATATCTATGCTGCTAATATTGGTGGTATGGTTGGTAAAGTATTTGATTCTATCATTATTAAATATTCTGTTACAGCTAATGATGTAGAGGCTTATAACGGAACATTTGATGGACATACATTTACAAAATATGTTTCTGCTAGTCCATACAATGCAATGGGTGGATTTGTAGGAATGCTTGAGGCAGAAAATGCTGATGACTTCTATTTTGATTTGGATAGTGTATACACTATATCTAATATTGTTATTAGTAAGAGTGATTATCCTAAGTCTGCAGTAGGAGGCTTAGTTGGTAAAGCAGCATCTGTCGATGGCTTTGATATAACTGGTAGCATTTCGCTTACTAATGCATATTATCTTGCTGAATTTATGATTGATACAAATTCAATAGGTATTGCATGTAGTGTTAAAGATTTATTAATCAATAATACAACTATGTTTACAAGTTATAATGAAGTTGTTAATTGGAATGATATAAGGACTGATACATCTATTGGTAGATATGTTTACCCAGTGCTAAATCAAGTAGGCGCTGAAAATGCTAGACTAACTCCTGCAACAATTACTAACTTCACTCAATCAGAAATAAATAGTGTCAATACTACAGCATCTGCAATTGTAGTTACTGACACAACCTTAACTGAGACAATAACAAACTTAGGAACAATTAAAGATATTTACTTTATAGCTGAGAGATTAACTATCAGTACAACTGTATTCTCTGAGATTCCTAATGATGTTAGAGTTTACGGTTTAAGAGCAGATGGTGTATCATTCGCTCTTATCAATGTAAACAATGGTAAAGTTTCTGCAACAAATATTACCAACTTGACTTCTACAAGTGGTTACATTGAGGAAAACAATGGATTAGATATTAATCCAGTAGTTAGAATGAATGGTGCAGGTACATTACTTTACAAGAAAAATAATGGTATTGTAATGTATGCAAAGATTACAACTAATTCAAATAATATTGAATCTAGTGCAGAGACAAGTACAGGTGAAATTAAATTATCAGTATTTAATTATTCATCTACTAAACCTGCAGTGAAGTCAACAATGATAGATAGTTATATGACTAATAGTTCTGACTATACATATTATAATCACAATGGAGATAGTCAAGTATTAGACTCTACAACTGCTAAAGACATTACTAAGTTTACTAGTGATTATGACTTCTATAATGATTGGATTATATTTACCATTACAGAAAAAGATACTGCAGCTATGTCAGCATCTGAAAGAACAGCTTATGAACAATATGTTGCAAATAGAAGAAATGGTAGAGTCTTCTTAAGATGGGAATTAAAAGAAACTATCGGTAAGAACTGGTACTTTGAGGATATTGACCTATATAGTAATATCCAAACAGCTTATGCTGATTATGTATGGAATAACCGTGTAAATCAATTAACTTCTCATTATAACTTTACAACTAACAGTATTTCTGTATCAGTATCTATGGATAGAATTACTGTAGGTAGTCCAGAGGGCTTAGCTTATGTGGCTAATAAGATTAATAATGGCGAATATGCTGATTATGATATTATTATTGATGCTGATATTGATATGGAAGGTAGAATATTTACTCCTATCGGAGGTGCATTAATCTTCGGTAAGACTGATGAAAATGTCTTCCGTGGTGAATTTATTGGTAATAATAAGAAAATATCTAATATTAATGTAATCACTAATAGTTATGCTGGTTTGTTCGGTGTATCTGCTAGTACAAGTTATACTAATATTACTATAGAAGGAGCATATCTATTATCTTCTGGTGATGAGGTTGGTACTCTCGTTGCTAGACAAGAGGATAATGCTGACTTTACTAATATTTCTGTAAAGAAATCTACAGTTGTAAATCTAATGCAAACAGCAGAAGAATTTGATGTTGTTGGTGGTATTGTTGGATTGATTTACAATACTAGACCAGAAGAAAGAAATGTAAGTATTACAATGAGTAAATCAGGCCTAGAGGAAGAGTCTTCTGTTCATAATGGAGACTATGTAGGTGGTCTAATAGGTTCTGCTGAATATGCAACTATTCAAATTAATGATTGTTATAACGAACATGCTATTAAGGGAACTACTAGAGTTGGTGGCTTAATAGGTTCTGCGTCTGAGGATTCAAAAATTAATATCTATAGGTCTCGTAACCTAGGTGATGTTATAGCAACTAATACAACACTTTCTTATGCTGGTGGTCTTGTAGGATATACTGCAGGAACATCTACAAGAGTAGAAATTTCATATAATAGTAGCTATGTTAGTGGATACTTTGCTAGTGGTATGTTGGGTTATATCTCTGGTTCAGCAATCTTCCATCATACTTATGTTAGCCGTGGTGATGTGGGTGCAATCCTTAATGGTGAGCCAAATACTAGAAATGACTCAGACCCATCAGTTACTAATAATATGAACTTCAACTCTATCATATCTACAGCAACAGGCACAGAAGGTGGCATGTATGCATTTGTATATGATGGTTCTGCAACAGAAGATTCAAAGATTACTATTAGTCAGTCTTATAGTTCATTATTTGAAACTGGTAGTACATCTTATGGATTAGCTTTCACAAATTCTACAGAAGTAAGCTATGACAATTCTTATCAAATTTCTGATACAAACGACAATGGCTCTAGTATAAAGAAAATTACTCATGCAAACTTAAGTCTTGCAAATAATGAGATTTTCGACAATTGGAAAGATATTTGGAGTAGAGTATCACAGAAAAATAATAACTATCCATCATTTATGGAATCTGCATGGGTGGACTCTGATGTAGAAATCGGAGATGACGCTGATTCAGATGTACAAGTTGATGGAAAAACATACTATATTAATTCTGAAGAGGGATTAGCATGGGTTGCAAATCAAGTTAATACAGGTGAAAATCTATTTATAGGTAGCACAATTTATCTTGAGTCGGGCATGCAATTAGACTTCAGTAAAAAACTTTGGTATCCTATTGGTCACAGTGAGGCTAATAGCTTCCAGGGTAAATTTGTATTCCAAAATAATGTTATTAAGAATATGACCACAAATGGTTATTATCTAAATAACGAGTTTAAAGAAGAGAATCTTGTTAAAGACTATGTTGGATTATTTGGATATACTAAGAATGCAACTATCGAGGGTTCTGTTAAGTTTGTAACAGATGAGACTACTCTAAATGAGGGCTCTCACATTACAACTGAGGCAAGCTATGGTGGTTCATTAATTGGATATGCAAAAGAGACTGTCTTTAGTGGACTCTCTGTTGAAAACCATCTAAATGTTCAAGGTACAGTTGGATATGTTGGTGGTATTATCGGTGGCATGGAAATAGTTACAAATACTTCTACTATTAGTATTGGTTCACTTGTTAACTATGGTAAGGTCTCTGGTAAATCTGATGATAGTCAGAACATAGGCGGTGTAATAGGTGCAATCATTGCACCTAACAGCCTAAATGTTAATATTGTTGCAAGTGAACTTACTAACTATGGAGAAATCGGTGGTGGTTCAGGAAGTAGTAGTGGTATTATTGCTTTAATTAGTGGTGAGAGAATATCTCTTACAATAGGTAGAGCAATGAGCACTGCTAGTATTGAAAACTCCGGTTCAGAAATCGGTGGATTAATCGGTAAATCTACAGGTACATTAATCATTGATGAAGCTGTTATATCTAATGATTCTCTACCAGCAGGTGCTGCAAGTGTAAGATCTGCTAGTGGCAAAATTAACATTACTTCTAATAATACAAATGCTTATATCGGAGCTATCATAGGTTATGGTAATAATGTAACAATTAATAATGTAGTCTATGATAATGAAGGTATTAAGATTAGTAGCAGAAATCAGTTAAATGCTGCAAACTATGATACTATGTCTGGTGCAATAGGTGGTTTGGTAGGTAGAGCAACCAACTTAACCTTCAATATTGGTAGTTCATTTAATGTTCATCATATTGAATTTGAGCATACTGGAGCAGTAAATGAAACTAACTATGTAGGTGGTATTGCTGGTAAGGTTGATAATTCACTTATTATTAAACCAAAAGCAGGTGTTACTGGTGCAACATTGACAGTTACAAATATTCAAGGTATCAGAGGAATCGGATACTTAGGAGGCGTTGCTGGATATGTTGGTAAATATAGTGTTGAAGATGTTGAAACTTATGTAAATGATGTTAGTATTACAGAGGTTACAGATAAAGAGTCTGAAAATTATCAAAATTACTATAAGAGGTCACAAGACTTATTTGACCAAACTTATGGTAATATCGGAGGAGCGTTTGGATTTATTAAGGGTGGTGTCGAAAGCGACAAACTTATCCTAAGTAAAATTACAACAACTTCTTCAAATTCTTCTACCTTCAAAATTTCAGCAAAATCAGTATATGTTGGTGGTGTAGTTGGTAGAATAGGAACAAATGTAACTATGACTGAAATAACAAATGCTATTCCAGTTATAGGAGAATTAGAAACTCAAGCAAGGTTCTTTGGTGGTATTGTTGGATTTATTAATTCAAATACAGCATTATCATTTAGTTCGCTTACTAATACAGCAGATGTTACTGCTTATGAGTTTGTAGGTGGTCTAGTTGGCAAGGTTAATAATGTAACAGTTACTGGCTCAATATCTGGTACTGGTGCAGATCCAGTTAATATTGGAACTTATGATAGTACACAACAATTAGGTTCATGGTATGTTGGTGGCTTCTTCGGAGATGCTACTACAGTACATGCTTATGGTTCTTCATTTAATGGTGCTTTATATGGTTCTAACTATATTGGTGGACTAATAGGTGCAGCTAAAGAATCAGAAATCAATAATGCTGTGATTTCTATTTCAAATATGGTAGCAAATGAAGGCGTAAATGATACTAGAGAAAAACTAAGAGATGCCATAACAAATGATTATATTGCGGCAGCTGGTGGTGTAGTAGGATATTCGTACACAATTTCACCTACTCGTTTTGCAAATATAACAAATGTTGATGTTAATGTATCATTTGACCCTGATACCATAATTAATATTCCATTTGGTGGTGTTGTTGGTTATGCTTCTCAAACTAATATCAAAGAAGCATCAACAAACATACATAATACACTAAAAGAAACTATTAGAGAGCGTAATCCAAACTATGGCGTTGTAGCAGGCGCTCCAGAGTTTATTGAAAAACAGGCTATCAATAGCTTCATTTATGGTATAGCAAATACACTATATGGAACAGAGTACAGTGTAAACTGGTACTCAAATAGACACTGGATGTTAGGTGATTCAGACAGTATTGAAAATATTTATATGTCATTTGTTGATAACTTAGAAACTGAAGAGGTTACTGAGGCTACAGGTGAATATCATGATACTGTAATCTATAAACCAAACGGTGCAGGAACATTTACAATTACAAATGGTAATACTGATGAAAAAGCTTATGAAGAAATCAAACAAATTTACCATGAGGCAAGTTTGTGGGATATCAATTTATCATCAAGAGCTGTTAGTCCACTCAATGATATCCTTGAAATTTCATTCTCAACAAGCATGAGTGATAGAGGGGTTTCTCTTGATGTTAGAGGTGGTAAAGTTACCCTAGAGTTAGCATCTAATGATCAGTATGGTGCAGATGCTGAAGAGAAATTGTCTTATAGACAACTATATTTAGGTTTTGCAAAGAGATATGTGCCAGACGCTACTCCTATTAGCTTAGAATTAAGTGTGAAAGAGGATTTGGCTAATGTTTATACTAAAACCTATGACTATTCTCCTATAATCAACCCATTGGGTTCTTATTACTTCCCACTAAAAGAATTGCAATTGATTGGTATTGATGCAGAGAGAAGTATTAAGTTAAGGGCAGATGGTGACGATACTATTGTATATGCATTAGGTAGTGCGACTAATGATTTATATAATTTATATGGATTTATTGGTTTTGCCTATGGCAATATTACTATTGAAAATATTAAATTTACTTCAGGCGTGTCAGGAGCTCTTGTAGAGCCTAGAAATTATGTTCATTATGATTTAGGATATGATACATACTTTGGTTCTATTGTTGCAACAGGAACTACTTATGTTGCAGAGGACGAGGATACTCCTACACAAAATAAGATTAATAGACTATCCAAAGTAACTTCTGAATTAAATGTTAATTCTGATACTCATGTTACTGGTGGTGTTATTGGTATAGTAAATACAAATCACAAGAAGACAACATATAAAACAACTCTTGAGGGCGTTGCAAATACTGGTTCAGTAGTAGGAACTCGTATTGTTGGTGGTGTTCTTGGTTATATGGAATATCAGGCTACTGCTGGAGATTCAACCGAATTAACTTTGGAAATCAAGTTGACAGCATTTGATGTTTCAAATATTTATGGTATCAAGAATGCTGGACTAATTAGAGGTAACTATCTTGCAGGTGGTGTAATAGGTTACTTAGGAACAGGTATTAATATTAGACAAATAAATGCAGGCGCTGAGCTTGTTCATTATATGGAAGAAGTTCCATTGCTTATTTGGAATAACGGTGATATTTCAATGGTAAAAGTTGCAAGTGATTATCATTCTATTGCAGGTGGTGTAATAGGGGCTTATGTAGCAGATAAGTCTAGACCTATTAGTAACTTGTATTCGGGTGATATGTATTATGAAGGTGAGTTGTATACCATGGGAGCGTCAAGAACATATACAGCCGATATAGTTGGTGGCTTAATCGGTCACGGAAAACTAACCGTAGAAAGTTATATTGATAATGGTGGTAATCCTGTTACAAATAGCTTGTCTGTATATAATTCTGTGAATATGGTAAAAGCTGGTAGTTCAACATCAGTAATTAGTAGTGCAGGTGTTGCGACTACATTGGCAAGTATTGTTACTTATAATAATGTTGTCAATATTGCAGATGTTGAAAATACCTCTATATCTGTTGGTGGATTCTTTACAACTGCTGATTACTATATGACAACATTCTCAACTAGTACAACTAGCAAGACTATATTGGTTTATACAAATAGCTCAAATAGTACAACAACTGCTGAGTTAAATAATGTTATAACTGTTGGTCAGGTTAAATCTTATTCAAGCGACAGTGGTAATATATTTGTTGGTGGCTTTGTTGGTAATAGCACATTTACTCAACTTACATTGAATGGTTGTTATTCAGGTGCGGGCTCAATGAGTGTGAACAAAACTGCAGAGGCTGCTGGTGGCTTTGTTGGTCAAATTGCTTCTGGTACAGTTATATTTGAGACAACTGAAGACTATGAGTATGTTATAAGCAAACAAGACCATTATGCAGATGTTGATGCTGAAGGAAACTTTAATAATTCTGCTTCCGGTGTATATGCTGGTGGTATGGTTGGTAAAGTAATTGGCGGTACATTATTAGGACATATTACTAATAGTTTTGATATTGACCCAGGTCAGACAATATATGGCGCTATAAGTTCAGGCGGCGATTATAGTGTAATAGATGAATATATGTATTGGGGTAGAACATATACAGGTGCAGGAGTTGATGCATCTGGTTCTAAAGTGTCTGGTGGTGTTGTTGGTGCATACTTTGGTAGTGGAACATTGTTATTTACAAATATAGCAGGTTCTAGTGCAACTGCAGTAGCAAGTGCATCAGGTGACAATAATCTTTTAGGTGGTGTTATTGGACATATCGACGGCATTAGGACATTAGTGTTTGATAGTGTTAGCGGTGGTTCGGTAAACGGAACAAATGTCTTTACTGGAGGCTTTATCGGTGAACTATCGGATGGAAGTTATTCGGGTGATACAAATATTGTTGAAGGTGTCTCGTTCGAAAATTGCACAATGTCAGCTTCTGTAACATACAATAATGGAGCAAGTCCTAGGTTCTATGCTTCTGAAGTTGGTGGATTAGTCGGTAGTTTGTCTGGAGATATATCTGTTATTGTTGATAACGTTATGGCTTATGGTATGAAAATTGAGTCTAACTCCCCAGATTATAATAGCGTTGGTGGACTATTTGGAATATTGAGTACCGATGATGCTGTTACAATAAGAAATGTAGTCTTGAGTGGTTGTGAAATTTTAGGTAATTCTGCTACAACAAATTCAACATCTTACAGTAGAGATTCTGCAATTGTTGGTGGAATTGTTGGAGATGTTTACTCAGACATCAATTTCATTGACTGTTCAATAATGAATGGTACAAAGGTAACAGCCTTAGGATTTGGTGCTGTTGCCGGAGGCTTTGTTGGAGATGCTTGTTATGCTGAAGTAACTATTGATGGTAATAACGAGACTAGTGATGGTTTGGTTACTGCGCAGGTATATCCTGATAATGTGCTTGCATCAGATCCATCAATTCCTACTCATACAATTAATGGAACTACTAGAACTGTTGAGTTTACTAATGAAACACAATTCCCTGTAGCTGGTGGATTCATTGGCTTGTTGGGTCATGATGCTCTGAATATTGACTATGGAATGTCTGCTGTTAGAGTTAAAGGCTTTGTTGCTGGTGGTATTATTGGTATTGCGTCAAACGGTTATAATACTCCAGATATAACCATCAGGAGAACAGGTGGTGGAGAGAAGTTTACATTATCTGGTGTTCAAATAGCTGGTGAGTTGTATATTGGTGCAGTTATTGGTATGGTTGCGTCTAATAGCTTATATGAATTTGAACATGAAGATACAGTGTTTGATATTGATATGAAGGTTGATTCTGCTTCAAAGTTCGATGGAAATCATATAGAGAAAGTAACCAACTTTGTTGAGTTAACTAAAGTTAACACTGCTCCAAATGTATATTATTATGCTGTAGGCTATGAAGAAATATATACAGAGAATGAGGTTGCTGTTACAGGTCACTACAATTACACCTATGAGGAAAAAGACTTCTCTAATCCAATCTTAGATGGAGAAGGTAATCCTACTGGTGATTATTATACAAAAACCTCTTCTGTGTCTGGTACACGAACTGTTTCTAAAAGATATACATCTAATATTACCAAGCAGTTAATTGAGAAAAGTGAAGATACAGTGAAGACCATTTTAGAAGAATTATCTTTTGAAGCATTAGATGGCCATGGTGGTTCGTATACAGCTACTTATTATGGTTCTTATGATTTGTTCTATGGTAATAGAGATCAAGTTGAATCTATGCCTTCAGGTGTTCAAATCTCAGCACCTGCAACATTTAATTATTTTGCAAAAGAAACCTCTTCTTCTGTTGCATCAAAAGTTGTAATTTCTGATGCTGGTGGTCCTTCTAGAACCTCAACCGTATCAGGTGGGTCTAGTACATTACCTGAAAGGAATGTTGAAGGTTCAGTTGCTGGTGTTACAACAGCTAGTGTTGCTAATACAACAGGACAAAATGCTTTACAGGCAGCATTAAATGCTGATTTAGATTCATATTTGGCATCAAATTCTACAACTGTTACTGATAATAGACATACGCAACTTAATTCAATTTCTCTAGGTAACAAAAATATAATCTATCAAATCTCTGATAATGTTAGAATTTATAGAATATATTGGAGTTAATGAATTGTAGCGTTCATTATTAGAGAAATTTACACAAGTATACAATCTATTCTTGTTGAAAAGGTGTCAAGACAACAAAAAAAGAGCAATGTAAAAATTGCTCTTTTTTTGTTGTTTGTATCGGTTGAGTTGTGAGTTTTAGTTTTAAAAATCATAATTGATAATAATTTTAAATAGTGTTAATTCAATATAATAAAGCCCTATACTATGCAGAAATACAAAATTACTGCTAGTGTAGGGCTTATTTATATTGTATATATTCTATATTAATATTTATATAGTAATATCTACTATAAAAAATAGTGTGTGCAAAAACAAATAATTCTTCATTTTTATAAGAAAAAAGAATTGACAGGTCTTGATATTTGTGATAAACTCTTAGGTGCTAAGTATTGTTTAGAAGTGTGTAAACAATCATTTATTGCATCTAATCACTACTAAAATATAAACTAAGTTTTACATTTTGGCAAGGGATTTTTTGTAATTTTTACAACTTAATAGAATTTTTATAAATTGTTTCAAGGAGAATAAACCTAAATGTTAAATACTGCAGACATAAAGAAGATTAAGTATGGTAACAATATCCGTTACACTTTCGGAAAATCAAAAGAAGCAGAGATGCCATACTTGCTAGAGATTCAAAAAGACTCTTACAGAAAGTTTATAAAAGAAGGTATAGGCGAAGCCTTGAAAGAATTTTCACCTATAACAGACTATGCTGGTAAGGCAGAGGTCTATTTTTTGGACTTTACTCTAGAAGATCAACCTAAACTTTCTAAAGCAGAAACAAAGAGAAAGGGTGGACACTATAGTGTTCCTATGAGAGTAAAAGTAAGACTTGTTATTAAGGAAACTGGTGAAGTTGTTGAGCAAGAAGTTTATCTTGGCGACATTCCTTATATGACAGAGGCTGGTACTTTTATTTTCAACGGTATCGAAAGAGTAACTGTTTCTCAGATTGTTAGAAGCCCAAGCGTATATTTCTCAAAGAAATTAGATAAAACTGGTAGAGAGATTTTTGCTAGTACACTAAATCCTAAGAGAGGTAGCTGGTTAGAAATCGAGCAAAAAGAGAAAGAGCCAAATCAATTAAAAGTAGCTCTTGATAAGGGTGGTAAGATTTCATTAGGTATCTTCCTAAAGTGTTTTGGTTTAACTAGGGACCAAATCTTAGATTACTTTGGTGATAACGAAATCATGAAAGCTACTCTTGACAAAGATGCTTACGAAACTCAACATGATGCACTTATCGAGCTTTCTAGAAAAACTAGACCTAGTGAGATTCCTAGTGCAGAAGCTACTAAGCAATTTATTTTCTCACAATTCTTCAGCACTCAGTTCTATAATTTGGGTGAAGTTGGTAGATTTAAGGTAGACAAAAAACTTGCTCTTAGCAATAGACTTGTAGGTCTTACTGCTGCTGAGGACATCAAAGATAAGAAGACTACTATTGTATCTGCTGGTGAGGTTATTACTAAAGAACAAGCATATACTATCCAACACTCTGGTATTAATTCTGCTTGGGTTCTTATTGATGGTAAAAAACATAAATTATATGGTAACAATAGAGTTAAACTAAGTGAAATTATTAAATGTAATGAAAAAGAATTAGGTATTAACCATCAAGTTTATTATCCAGTTCTTGCAGATATTCTTAAAGAGTATAAGACTAAAGAGGAAAGACTAGAGGCTATCAGAGCTAATGCTGATAATCTAGTAGGTAGTACACTTACTATTGATGATATTCTTGCTACAGTAAGTTACTTCTTAGACCTAAATGCTGGTATAGGTGAAGTTGATAATATTGACCACCTATGTAACAGAAGAATCAAAGGTGCTGGTGAGCTTCTTCAAGATGCATTCAGAAGTGGTATGAACAAGCTTTCTAATGCTGTAAAAGAAACTTTACAGTCACATGATCTAAATGATATCAGTCCAGCCCAAGTAGTTAATGCTAGACCAATTAATAGAGCATTCAAAGACTTCCTTGCTAGTCACCAATTAAGTCAGCTTATGGACGAGATGAACCCACTAAGTTCACTTGCTCAAAAGAGAAGATTATCAGCCGTAGGTCCTGGTGGTATCAAGAAAGACAGAGCTACTGACGAGGTCAGAGATATTCACCATAGTCACTATGGTAGAATCTGTGTTATTGAGACTCCAGAAGGTGGTAATATCGGTCTTATTAACTCACTTTCTAGTTTTGCTAGAATTGATGAATATGGATTTATTGAGACAGCTTATAGGGTTGTCAATAAAGAGAAGGGTATTGTAACTAATGATGTTGTTTACCTAATGGCAGACGAAGACGAAAACTGTTACATTGCTCAGGCTATTGAGCCATTAAATGCAGACGGATCATTCAAGAATAAGAGAATTATTTGTAGATACAAAGATACTGTCCTTGAAGTAGACAGCGACATGGTTGATTACATGGATGTATCTCCTAGACAATTAATCTCTGTTCCTACATCACTTATCCCATTCCTGGAGAATGACGATACAGCCAGAGCTCTAATGGGTGCGAACATGCAGAGACAGGCTGTTCCTCTAATTAGAACAGAGGCACCTATCGTAGGTACTGGTATGGAGCATAAGATTGCTTTAGATAACTGTGCTATTATAGTTGCTAAGAACCCTGGTGTAGTTTCTTATGCTGATGCTAACAACATTGAGGTAACACTTGATGATGGTTCAGTAGACAAATATGAATTAACTAAATTCGTAAAAACAAACCAAGAAAGCTGTATTAACCAAAAACCTATCGTTAAGAAAGGTCAAAAGGTTAAGAAAGGTGAGACTCTTGCTGACGGATACAGTACAAATGGTGGTGAGCTTGCTTTAGGTAAGAATATGCTTATCGCATTCATGAACTGGGAAGGTTACAACTATGAGGACGCGATCCTTCTAAGTGAGAGACTTGTAAAAGAAGATGTTTATACTTCTATCACTCTTAAAGAGGAAGAAGTTAAGTGTAGAACAACTAAATTAGGTGACGAAGAATTCACTAGAGATATTCCTAACTTGGGTGAAGATGTTCTTAAGAACCTAGACGAAAATGGTATTATTAGAGTAGGCGCTGAGGTTAAACCTGGCGATATTCTAGTAGGTAAGGTTACTCCTAAGGGAGAAACAGAGCCAACTCCAGAAGAAAGACTACTTAGAGCTATCTTCGGTGAGAAAGCAAGAGATGTAAAAGATACTTCACTAAGAGTTCCTCATGGAATTAGTGGTGTGGTTGTAGATATTCAAGTATTCTCTAGAAAAAATAAAGACGAACTAGAGACAGGCGTTAACCAGATGGTTAGAGTAACCATTGCTCAAAAGAGAAAGATTAGCGTCGGTGATAAAATGGCGGGAAGACATGGAAACAAAGGTATCGTTTCTAGAATCCTTCCAGTAGAGGATATGCCATTCATGGCTAATGGTCAGCCTATTGATATCGTTCTTAACCCACTAGGTATCCCTAGCCGTATGAATGTAGGTCAGGTTCTAGAAGTTCACTTAGGCTTAGTTGCTAAAGCATTAGGCATTAAGATTGCAACTCCAGTATTTGATGGTGTAAAAGAGAGCGATATTAGAGAACTTCTAGTAGAGAATAACTTCCCAGAGAACGGTAAAATCCAACTTTATGATGGTAGAACTGGTGAGCCATTCGAGAACCCTGTAACAGTAGGATATATGTACTATATCAAACTAGAACACATGGTTAACGATAAAATGCACGCTAGATCAACAGGTCCTTACGCTTATGTTACTCAACAACCATTGGGTGGTAAAGCAATGTTCGGTGGTCAGAGATTTGGTGAAATGGAGGTTTGGGCACTTGAGGCTTACGGTGCAACTAAACTTCTACAAGAAATGATGACAATCAAGTCTGACGATACAGAGGGTAGACTTGCTACATACAAGGCAATAGTTGAGGGACTACCTCTACCAGAGCCAGGTATGCCAGAGTCATTCAAAGTTCTTATTAAAGAACTTCAAGGCTTAGGCTTAGATCTTCAATTACTTAACGAGCAGGGTAAAGAGTTTGCTCTTAGCGACTTGTCTGCTGATACTGTTGAGACATTTGCAGAGGCTACTAAACCTAG
Source organism: Clostridiales bacterium (assembly GCA_015055605.1). Lineage (GTDB taxonomy): Bacteria > Bacillota > Clostridia > Christensenellales > UBA1242 > UBA11490. The sequence continues at coordinate 506,147 of SVHV01000001.1, read as the reverse complement.
AGAAGAAATTAAAGATATTGACCTAGAATTCGATACATCTGATGTAGAGAGCACTCTAGAAGAAGATTTAGAAAGCGACGAAGATTTTGATAATATTTTTGATGAGTCAGCATTGTTTGATGACTTTGATGATGAAGTATAAAGGAGAATATAATGTTTGAATTAAATAACCTAGCATCAGTTAAAATAGGTATTGCATCTCCAGAGAAAATAAAAGAGTGGAGTCATGGTGAAGTAACTAAATCTGAAACCATTAACTACCGTACACATAAACCAGAGACTTCAGGTCTTCTTTGCGAAAGAATTTTCGGACCAAAGAAAAACTGGGAATGTCATTGTGGAAAATATAAGAGAATTAGACACAAAGGCGTTATTTGTGATAAATGTGGAGTAGAAGTAACTAAGAGTACAGTTAGAAGAGAGAGAATGGGACACATTGAGCTAGCTACTCCAGTTGCTCACATTTGGTTCTTACAGAGTATTCCATCAAGAATAGGTGTATTACTTAATCTTAACAGCAGACAATTAGACAAAGTTATATATTATGTTAGCTACATTGTGTTAGAGCCAGGTAGAACTGGCTTTAGCAAAATGCAAGTTATTACTGATAGTGAATATAGAGAAGCTATCGAAAAATACGGTCCTGATTCATTTAGGGCTGGTATGGGTGGCGAGGCAATCAAAGAATTGCTAAGCGAAATTGACCTTGAAAAAGAGTCAGAAGAATTAAAAGCTCAAATTGCTAAGGCAACTAAGGGTCAAAAGAAATTAAAATCTAAGAGATTAGAGGTTATCGAATCATTCAGAAGAAGTGGTAATAGACCTGAATGGATGGTACTAGATATCATTCCTGTTATTCCACCAGACATCAGACCTATGATTCAATTAGATGGTGGTAGATTCGCTACATCTGATATCAATGACCTTTATAGAAGAATCATTAATAGAAATAACAGACTTAAGAAATTTATTTCTATCGGTGCTCCAGAAGTTATCGTTAGAAACGAGAAGAGAATGCTCCAAGAGGCAGTTGATGCTCTTATCGAGAATGGTAAGAAGGGTAAAGCTGTTCAAGGTCCAAAACAAAGAGAACTTAAGTCATTAACTGCAAGTCTTAAAGGTAAGCCTGGTAGATTTAGACAGAACTTATTAGGTAAGAGAGTTGACTATTCTGGTCGTTCTGTTATCGTAGTAGGCCCAGAACTAAAAATGTATCAATGTGGTCTTCCAAAAGAGATGGCTCTTGAATTATTCAAACCATTCATTATGAGAAAACTTGTTGAGAAAAACTTATCTCTTAACTTTAAAACTGCAAAGAGAGTAATTGAGAAACAAAAACCTGTAGTTTGGGATTTACTTGAAGATGTTATCAAAGACCATCCTGTACTACTTAACCGTGCTCCATCTCTTCATAGACTTAGTATTCAGGCTTTCGAGCCAGTATTAATTGAGGGTAGAGCTATCAGACTTCACCCACTTGTTTGTGGTGGCTTCAACGCTGACTTCGACGGTGACCAGATGTCTGTCCATGTTCCACTTAGCCCAGAGGCTGTAGCAGAGGCTAGAATCTTAATGCTAGCTAGTAACAACGTATTGAAACCAGCAGATAGTTGTCCAATCGTTACTCCTACACAGGACATGGTATTAGGTTCTTATTACTTAACAATTGTTAAAGAAGATGCCAAAGGTGCTGGTAAATTCTTCATGAGTGAAGAAGAGGCAATGATGGCATACCAAAACAAAATTATTGAACTTCAAGCTCCTATTATCTTAAGAAGAGAACTTGAGGTTGATGGAAAGAAATACTTAAAGAGAGTTGATACCACAGTTGGTAAGATTATCTTTAATAAGAATATTCCACAATGTATCGGATTTATTGATAGAACAAATCCTGATAATATTGGCAAATTTGAGATTGATTTCTTAGTAACAAAGAAGAAACTTGATTTAATTATCAGACAATGTTTCAATGCTTTAGGTACTACAGAAACAGTTAAAATGTTAGACCATATCAAAGAAATCGGTTATAAATATTCTACAATCGGTGCTATTACAATCAATGTGTTTGATATGCAGATTCCAGAAGACAAAGCTGTAATGGTTAAAGAAGTAGAAGACCAAATCGCAGAGAATGAGAAGTTCTTTAAGAGAGGTTTCATTACTGAGAACGAGAAACTTGATAAAAACATCAAACTTTGGAAAGATGTTACTAAGAAATTAGAGGGACTAGTTATCAAGAAAATGGATGTATTAAATCCAGTTAGAATGATGGCAGAGTCTGGAGCCCGTGGTAACGCAGGTCAGGTATTACAGTTGTGTGGTATGAGAGGTATCATGGCTAATACATCTGGTAGAAAGGTTGATATCCCAGTTAAATCTAACTTCCGTATGGGTCTTACTCCATTAGAATATTTTATTTCAAGCCGTGGTGGTAGAAAAGGTCTTGCCGATAAAGTTCTTAAGACTGCCGACTCTGGTTACTTAACTAGAAGACTTGAGGCAGTTGCTCAAGAAGTAATCATTTCTCAAGAAGACTGTTTCAAAGAGAATGGTGAAAAGACTAAGGGTATGTTAGTTACTGCTATTAGCAAAGATGGTACTCCAGTATGTTCTTTACAACAAAGAATTATTGGTAGATACACAGCTGCTGATGTTGTAGATCCTAAGTCAAAAGCTGTAATAGTTAAAGCTGATACTATGGTTACATCAGAGATGGCTCAGGCAATCGTTGATGCTGGAATAGAGGCAGTTTCAATTAGAACTGCACTTACTTGTAGATCTAAACATGGTATTTGTGCTAAGTGTTATGGTAAAAATATGTCAAATAACAAGATTGTTCCATTGGGTGAGCCAGTTGGTATCATTGCTGCTCAATCAATCGGTGAGCCAGGTACACAGCTTACAATGAGAACATTCCACACAGGTGGTGTTGCGAACGCTGCCGATATTACACAAGGTTTGCCTAGAGTTGCAGAAATATTCGAGGCTAGAAAACCTAAGGGTGTTGCAACTGTTAGTGAAGTAGCAGGTAAAGTAACACTTAAAGAGATGGCATCTCAAAACAAAGATGGTGGTAAATACTACGAAGTAATCGTTAAGAATCCAGATGGTGACGGTAAATATATCGTTCCTTACGGTGTTGGCTTAAAGGTTAAGAATGGAGATACAGTTGAGGCTGGTACAGTTCTTACAGAAGGTTCTATTTATCCAAATGACTTCTTGAGAACTAGAGGTGTTAACGAAGTTCAAAATTATCTTCTAAACGAAGTTCTTGCTACTTATTCTTCACAAGGTGTTGAGCTTAATACTAAACACGTTGAGATTATCATTAGACAAATGCTTAAGAATGTTAAAGTAGAGGATAGTGGAGATACTAGTATGCTAGTTGGTGACATTGTTGACCACTTCACATTCGAGGCTGAGAATGATAAGATTGTTAGCGAGGGTGGAGTTCCAGCTACAGCTAAGAGACTTGTTCAAGGTATTACTAAAGCATCTCTAAGTAACCCATCATTCCTTGCTGCTGCATCATTCCAGGAGACTTCAAGAGTTCTTACTGATGCATCTGTTAAGGGTAAAGTTGATAACTTAATTAGCTTAAAAGAGAACTTGATGATTGGTAAACAAATTCCTGCTGGAACTGGTTTTAGAACAATCAAAGACCTTCAGTATAGGGATACAAAAGAAGAAATCAGAGAGTTTGCTCAGATGGACGAAGAGACAAGTAAATTGTTTGACGAAAATCTAGACGACATTATCTAATTAAAATAAAATTCCTATTGAGCAAAGTTTGATAATTTGGCTTTAATAGGAATTTTTTTAATAATATGCATATTAGATAACTATGATTTTATGAAAATTACTAAAAATTTTAATTTTAGGTATTTACAATAAAATAAAATTGTAGTATAATAAGATTGTTAAAAAATATAAGTGCTTACGGTAAGTAGGTGGAATTACTTTATGAGTGAGTGCTTATTTTAATGGGATAAAGCAAATCTGCTTTTTGTGGGGGAAATAATAGTTTCAAGGAGAATTGTTATGGAACCAAAAACTTATTATGAAAATCTAGTAAAAACTTATGCTTCACATGATGCTAGCGCAACTCTTGATGTAATAGAGCCTATGGCTTCTGTTCCTGCGTCTATGAAACTAAGAGAAAAGGGGATTCACTTAGTTGTTAGAGATGGTAAATTATGTTGTGTTAACTCAGAACTTGCTAAATCTCTTAGAAGATATTGCGAGAAAAGTGGAGTTTTAGAGACTGCTCTTAGTGCAAGTACAGCTGTTACATCTGTTGATGCAGAGGCATCATCTGTTGTTCTAGAAGCAGACGCTCAATTAGCAGAGAGATAAAAAGCACCCTTTGGGGTGCTTTTTGTTTGTTTGTGACTAAATAAAGCGAAATAGTTTGGTGTTTTGCATTTTTTATGATAGATTATAATTAATAATTATGTGCTCAAAATTGAGCATTTTTCAATAAAAGGGTTTATTATGAAAAAAAGTTTAAAGATTACACTAATTGCTGTGAGTTCTGTTTTGGTATGCATAATGGCTTTTCTTTCAATATACTATTTATGGCCATGGAATAAAGATTTTTTTGATAAGGCATCAAAGGAATTTAATATTCCTGGTCTAGAAACAGACTTTGTTCCACAAGGTATGTCACATCTTTCTGGTGATGATGATTATCTTGTTTCTGGTTATATGAGCAAGGGTGGTCCATCAAGGATTTATCAGGTAGATGGAGAGTCTGGTGAGGTTGTAAAATATATTACCCTTAAGTGTGAAGAAGAAGACTATGTTGGTCATGCTGGAGGCGTGGTTTCTTATGGTAGTTCTATTTGGGTTGTTGGTGATGGCAACCTATATAGATTTACATTGAGTGAGTTTCTAAATAAAAAGAGTGGTGAGTATCTTCATATCAACGCTTATACCGATACCCTTAATGGTGCAGACTTTGTATTTGCTAGTAATGGTGTTCTTTGGGTTGGAGAGTTTTATAGAGAGGGAAATTATGAAACTAACGAAAGTCACCATCTAAAAACTAGGTCTGGAGAGATAAATAGGGCAGTTGCCTACGGTTTTACTATTGACGAAACTAAGCCTTTAGGTTTGTATTATGAGAGTAGTAAGGCTACTCCTATACCTGCAATGGCATTATCTTTACCTGATTTGGCTCAGGGTATTGCTATTGCTCATGATAACAAAATCGTGCTTTCTTCGTCTTATAGTTTAGCAGACTCTCATTTAATGTATTACGAAAATGTATTTGCTGATCCTGCTCATTCAAGCATTAGATATGGACTTTATGATGTTCCATTATGGTTTTTGGATAATGATGCATTAATTAGCAATACAACTATTCCTGCAATGTCTCAGAATGTTTTGATTAAGAATAATATGGTATATATACTTTTTGAGTCAGCTAGTAAAAAGTATAAGATTTTTAATAGAGTTAGTCTAGATTGTGTATATTCTATGCCTATTTCGGCATTATAATTATAAAAATGGGCAAAAAATCTTATAAAAAATTTTACAACAATAAATTTTTATGTTAAACTTGTAGTAGAAATATGTAGAAAATTACGAAAAAGTGAAGAGATATGAAGAAGTTTACCTATCCTGCAGTTATATTTTTTGATGATGAAGAACAAGCTTATATTATTGCAATGTTTGATTTAGGCTTAGTAACAAGTGGTGAAACAGTAGAAAAGGCTCATGAGTCGGCTAGAGAAATGCTAGACTCTTATCTTGAGTGTGCCTTTGCTTTTGGTTGCGACATTCCTGAGGCTAGTAGCTTTGATGTTGTTGTACAGACTCATCCTAAGGAGATTTGTGTACTAGTTGAATCAACTCTTAATGATAAAAATAAGGCAGTTTAGTATGAAATAATTATAAATCTAGCAGAAGATGCTAGATTTTTTTTGTCTATTATATATTTGTTTATATGATGTAAGAAACTAAGGTCTGTTATTAGGGTAAAAAATACAAAAAACCGTTGACATTGCTAATATTATTTGGTAAACTAAATACCGTATTATAGTAAACTAAACGAATTTTGTCGTTTGGTAATTTTTAAGTGGCTAATTTGGGTGTGATTTTAGCTATTTAGAAATTTCCCACACTATTTTACTAGGAGAAATCCTATGTGCTAAGTGGGATAATCTTTCAAATATGGATTTGGGTTGATTTCCGTATTTGATAAAAATTTTCAGGAGGACAAAATGCCAACAATTTCGCAATTAGTTAAACAAGGTAGAAAGCAGATTGCTGATAAGTCAAAAACTCCTATTCTAGACGAGAATCCACAAAAGAGAGGAGTTTGTTTGAGTGTTACTACTACATCTCCAAAGAAACCTAACTCAGCTCTTAGAAAGATTTGTAGAGTTAGACTATCTAATGGTCAAGAGGGTACTGTTTATATTCCTGGTGAGGGACACAACCTTCAAGAGCACAGCGTAGTATTAATTCGTGGTGGTAGAGTAAGAGACTTACCAGGTGTTCGTTATCATGTTATTAGAGGAACACTTGATACTGCTGGTGTTGCTAAGAGAAAGCAATCAAGAAGTAAGTATGGTGCTAAAAAAGGTAAATAATATTTACTAGCATTAATTAATAGGCAGAAGCCTAAATCAAATTTAAAATAAAAGCGAATATTTTTCGTTAATACTTAAAATAAAACAAGGAGAAAAAGATATGCCAAGAAGAGCAGGTGTGCGCAAAAGAGACGTATTGCCAGATTTTATCTACAATAACAAGATTATCACTAAGCTTATTAATCAAGTTATGTTAGATGGTAAAAAAGCAATCGCAGAAGGTATTGTGTACGGTTCATTTGATATAATTAAAGAGAAATTATCCGTAGAGCCTGATAAGTATTTCCTTCAAGCATTAGAGAATCTAAAACCACTTTTAGAGACTAAAGCTAGAAGAGTTGGTGGTAGTAACTACCAAGTACCTATCGAGATCACTCCATCTAGACAACAAACTCTAGCAATTAGATGGTTAGTAGGATATGCTAGAAAGAGAAACGAGAAGAGCATGGAAGAGAAACTTGCATGTGAAATCATGGATGCTTACAATAGTACAGGTGGAGCATTCAAGAAGAAAGAAGATGTTCATAAAATGGCTGAAAGTAATAAAGCTTTCGCACATTACAGATGGTAATAAGGAGAAACTACAATGGCCAGAAAAACTCCAATTGAGAAATTTAGAAATGTGGGTATCATGGCTCACATTGACGCTGGTAAAACTACTACTACTGAAAGAATCTTGTTCTTTACAGGTAAGACACATAAGTTAGGTGAGGTTCACGAAGGTGAAGCTACAATGGACTGGATGGCTCAAGAGCAAGAGAGAGGTATTACAATTACTAGTGCTGCCACAACTTGTATGTGGAATGACCATCAAATTAATATTATCGACACTCCAGGACACGTTGACTTCACAGTTGAGGTTAATAGAAGTCTTAAAGTTCTAGACGGTGCAGTTGCTGTATTTAGTGCTAGAGCAGGTGTTGAGGCTCAGTCTGAAACAAACTGGAGACTAGCTGATAAATATAATGTTCCTAGAATGGCTTATGTAAATAAGATGGACATTAATGATGCTAACTTCGAGAAAGTTATTGAGAGTATGAAAACTAGATTAAAAGCTAATGCTGTTGCTATTCAATTACCAATCGGACAAGCTGACGAATTCCAAGGTATCATTGACCTAGTAGAGATGAATGCTACATTCTACAAAGATGACAAGGGCAAAGATATCGAGGTTACAGAGATTCCTGCTGAGTACAAAGACAAAGCAGAGATGATGAGAGCTGAACTTGTTGAAGTTGCTGCTGAGCAAGATGATGCTCTTATGGAGAAGTACTTTGAGACTGGAGAACTTACTGTTGAGGAAATCAAGAAAGGTCTTAGAATCGGTACTATCGCAGGTAGAATTAACCCAGTAGTTTGTGGAACATCTTTCAAAAACAAAGGTATCCAAAAATTACTAGATGCTATCGTTGATTATATGCCAGCTCCTACAGACGTAGAGGCTATTAAAGGCACAAAACCAAATACAGAAGATGAGGAAGTTAGACATAGTTCTGATGAAGAGCCATTCGCTGGTTTAGCATTCAAGATTATGACTGACCCTTATGTTGGTAGACTTACATTCTTCAGAATCTACTCAGGTGTTATGACTGCTGGTAGCTATGTATATAATAGTTGCAAAGACAGAAAAGAGAGAATCGGTAGACTTATTAGAATGCACGCTAACCACAGAGAAGAGATAGAGGAAGCTCATGCAGGTGAGATTATCGCAGTAGTTGGTCTTAAAGATACAACAACTGGTGATACACTATGTGCAGAGAATAAACCTATCGTTCTTGAAAGTATGGATTTCCCAGAGCCAGTTATTAGAGTTGCTATCGAACCTAAAACTAAACAAGACCAAGAGAAGATGATTATCGCTCTTGTTAAACTTGCTGAGGAAGACCCAACATTCAAAACTTATACTGACCAAGAAACTGGTCAAACAATTATTGCCGGAATGGGTGAGCTTCACCTTGAAATTATAGTAGACAGACTTAAGAGAGAATTTAAGGTAGATGCCAATGTTGGTGCTCCTCAAGTTGCTTACAGAGAGACTATTAGAAAAGAGGTAGAGGTAGAAGGTAAGTATATTAAACAATCAGGTGGTCGTGGACAATATGGTCACTGTTGGGTTAAACTTATCCCACTGCAACCGGGTGAAGGATACAAATTCGAAAACAAGATTGTTGGTGGTGCTATTCCTAAGGAATATATTCCAGCAATCGATGCTGGTATTCAAGAGGCAAGACTAAACGGTGTTCTTGCTGGATTTGAAACAGTAGACTTTATGGTTACGCTTTTTGATGGTTCTTATCATGATGTAGACTCATCAGAAATGGCATATAAAATTGCAGGTTCTCTAGCATTCAAAGAGGGTGTTAGAAAAGCAGATCCTGTATTACTTGAGCCTATTATGAAGGTTGAAGTAGAGACACCTGATGACTACTTAGGAGACGTTATGGGTAATATTACTCGTCGTCGTGGTGTGCTAAGTGGCACTGATTTGCGTAACGGTACTCAAGTTATCCATGCCGAGATTCCATTAGGAGAGATGTTTGGTTATGCTACAGATCTTCGTGGATTAACTCAAGGTCGTGGAACTTTCAGTATGGAATTCTCACACTACTTAGAGGTTCCAAAAAATATTGCTGATAAAGTTATCGGCGAAACTAAAAAAAGCTAATTTTTAAATAAAAAGAATTTAGGAGGATTTTTAAAAATGGCAAAAGCAAAATATGAAAGAACTAAGCCTCATGTTAACGTTGGTACCATTGGACACGTTGACCACGGCAAAACAACTCTTACTGCTGCTATCACAATGACTCTTGCTGCTCAAGGTAAGGCATTAGCAATGGACTACAGTTCTATTGACAAAGCTCCAGAAGAGAAACAAAGAGGTATTACAATCAATACTTCACACGTAGAATACGAAACAGACAACAGACACTATGCACACGTTGACTGTCCAGGACACGCAGACTATGTTAAGAACATGATTACTGGTGCTGCTCAAATGGACGGCGCTATCCTAGTAGTTGCTTCAACAGATGGTCCAATGCCTCAAACAAGAGAGCATATCCTTCTTGCTAGACAAGTTGGTGTTCCATACATTGTAGTATTCATGAACAAAACTGACCAAGTTAACGATCCAGAGTTACTTGAGTTAGTAGAGATGGAGATCAGAGATCTTCTTACTGAGTATGGTTTCCCAGGAGACACTACTCCAATCGTTAAAGGTTCTGCACTTAAAGCTCTAGAGGCTGCTAAAGAGGGTAAAGTTGATGATCCTGCTTGTGCTGCTATTAACGAACTTATGGCTGCTCTTGATAGCTATATCCCAGAGCCAGCTAGAGAGACAGACAAACCATTCTTAATGCCTATCGAGGACGTATTCACAATCACAGGTCGTGGTACAGTTGCTACTGGTAGAGTTGAGAGAGGTACTGTTAAAGTTGGTGATACAGTAGAAATCGTTGGTATGGGTTCTAAACTTCAAACAGTTATTACTGGTGTTGAGATGTTCAGAAAGATGCTTGACCAAGCTCAAGCTGGTGACAACGTAGGTCTTCTACTTAGAGGTATCCAAAGAACTGAAATCGAGAGAGGACAAGTTCTTGCTAAACCTGCTTCTATTCATCCACATACTCACTTCACAGCTGAAGTATACGTTCTAAAGAAAGAAGAGGGTGGCCGTCATACTCCATTCTTCAATGGTTACAGACCACAATTCTACTTCAGAACTACTGACGTTACTGGTACTATCGACCTTCCAGAAGGTGTTGAGATGGTTATGCCTGGTGACAACGTAAGAATGACAATCAAACTTATCACTCCTATTGCTATTGAGCAAGGTTTAAGATTCGCTATCCGTGAGGGTGGTAGAACTGTAGGTTCTGGTGTTGTTAGTTCTATTATTGAGTAATTTGAAATAGACAAACGGAGAGACTGCAATTAATTTGCAGTTTCTTTTTTTGCTCTAAATCTGCTCTTTAATAGTATTATGCAAAATTAATAATATTCTCTAAATTTAGTGATTTTTAAATTGTCAATTCTATCTAAATGAAGGATTTTTTTCATTAGTATATATATGGTTTTTTATTTATATATATACTGTTATTTGTTTTTAAATTTGTTTTTTTCGTGTTATAATTTTATATAGCCTAAAATAAGGAGTTTTTTATGTCAGAGATGGATTTAACTAGAAAAGAAACACAGGACAATTTTGTGACTGAAAGAATTGATGTTTATAAGAACAATCTTCTAGGCGATTATGACGACCAAGGAGTTTATTTTATTTCGCCACAGATTATTGACGAATTGATTAAATTACCAAAACAAAAAACAACATCATTTGATAATTCTTTATTTTGTGTGGGAGACCTTTTAGGTTTTGGTCAAATAACATTCCAGTTATCTTTTAGTAAAAAAACAAATAATAAGGCAAAGGCAAGTGCAACCCTTTATCTTTTAGAGGCTGTTGATAAAATCAATGGCTATATGCAAAATACTATTAAAACCAAACTTGCTGTTTTCCAAAAGACTGTTACTAATTTTATGGAATCTGCATTCAAATTTTTCAATGTTAATCCTAAAGATACTGGCTCTTCTAATAATGACGAAGACGAGGGTAGAGGTAGAAAATTAGTTGATGACGAGATGTTGTCTCAAAGCTATATTTTGGCTAAAAAACAATACTCTTTGTTTCTAGAAAAATTATCAGATGAGAAATGTTTAGATGCTTATGGTAAATATTTTACTGCTAGATATTCAGCTCTTACTAAAATGAATAATCCTTTTAGTAATGCTGTTCTTGAATTATTTAATGAAGAATATGCTAGAATTGAAAAATTCTTCTTAAAAGAGAAAAATTATAAGATTCTCAATGAATTACTAGATAAGTGCATAGAAGAGATTTCTGGTACTAGCGAGAACTATGCTGGACAAGAACAACAGTTTTTGGATATGACAGCTGGTGCTCTAGAAACATTTACTGAGAATGTTGGTAAAATTCACCAAAAAATGGGAAATAAAGCCCTAAACATGTTATCAAAAGAAGATAAAGAAAAGATGACAGTGCTCAAAGAGGGTGAGGAAAGAAGAAATAGAGAAAATGACGCCAAAGACTTCCAAGATACAGTTGCAGTATATGGAGAGCAAGGAGTTGTTATCGAAGAAGCACCTCCTACATTTGAGTTTGAAGTAAAAGAAGAGGGTGCTAAAGAGGTAAAAGAGAATAAGGTAAAAGAAGAGGCTCAGGCAATACAACAACCGAAAGAGAAAGAGCCAGAAGTTAAGACTAAAAAAGCATCTACCTCTATGTCAGATATTAGAGGAAAACTTGATGCTATGAGAACTAAGGCAAAGGCTCAAGAAAGCGTTGTAAAAGAAGAACCTGCACCTAAGACACCTCTAACTGCAGAAGAAAAATCAAGGGCAAAGAAGAGTAATTATGATGAAATTTATAATTATTTAAATGACCAGAATCGTATCAAACAAGAAGAGGAACAGAGGAGAAGGATACAAGCCCAAAAAGATGATATGGGTATGGATATGTAAATACATAGGCTGACTATTTAGTCAGTCTATTTTTTTTGATACTTTTAGACAAAATTAAATACTAAAAAATTGAAAAAACACTTGATTTTTGGTTAAAAATATTATATATTATATATAGCAATATGATAAGTTATAGAGTTTTAGTTGGAAAAGGCTCTATTTTTTATTGTGAAAAGCATTGACATACGGAAAGTGTGTGTGTTAAAATTAACTGGCTAGAGCCGTAGGGCTAGAAGGAGAAAGATATGAGAGATAATATTATCATTGCTTGTACTGAATGTAAACAAAGAAACTATGATAGTCAAAAGAACAAGAAAAATGACCCAGATAGAATCGAAGTAAAAAAATACTGCAAATTCTGTAAAAAGCATACAGTTCATAAAGAGACTAAATAATCTTAAGGGAAATAGTGAAAATGGCAAAAAAGAAAACACAGACTGAGAGTAGTGAAGAAGTTGAAGTAATTACTCCAGATGTTAAGAGTCAAGAACAAGAGACTACAGAAGTAGTTGAAACCAAAGCTCAAACTAAGAAAGCTAAAAAAGAAACTAAGTCAGAGCAGACTGAGAAAAAAGTTGTTGCTAAGAAACCTTCTAAGAAGACTAAAACTAGAAAGTCTCTTAAGAGAACAGCAACAGAAGTTTTGAGCGAGTTCCAAAAAGTATCTAAACCATCTTTTGGTAAGGTTGTAAAGAATACTTGCGTTGTTGTCGCTGTTGTGGCTATATGTACTGTTCTACTTTTCGGTATGGATAAATTATTCAGTTTACTTTATAATTTATTAATATCATAATTGTAGATTAATTAAATAATGATGAAAGGAGATTTCTCATGGAGAATGAAGAAATTTTAGAGTCTCAAGTAGACGAAGAAATCCTAGAGTCTGATGCAACAGTAGAGGATAGCCAAATTAGTGAAGAAGCTATTGAGGCACAAGCTACTGCACCTGTAAATGAGAATCGTATTGACGATACTACAGAGGTAAAAGTAGATAGCACAATGGAAGACGCTAAGTGGTATGTTTTACATACTTTCTCTGGCTATGAGAATGTTGCTAAAGAGAACCTAGAGATTGTTAAAGATAAATATAATTTACACGAGAGAATTTTTGACATTGTTATCCCTATGGAAGATGTTGTAGAGGATAAGAATGGTAAAAAGAAAATTGTTTCTAGAAAGGTTATGCCTGGATATATTATGGTAAAGATGATTTATGGTGATGATATCTGGCACGCTGTAACTAGAACAAGGGGTATCACTGGTTTCGTAGGACCAAAGGGTAGACCACTTCACATGACTGAAGAAGAAATCCGTAAAATGAGACTAGAGAAAAATACTGTTGTAGATGTTTCTATTACAGAAAATGATTTAGTTGAAGTATTGGACGGAGCACTTAATGGCTTTACAGGTAATGTTATCTCTGTTGATAGAGAAAATGCTAAGTGTAAAGTTATGGTTGAGATGTTTGGTAGAAATACACCAGTTGATTTAAACTTAGACCAGGTAAGAAAAGTTTAATTATTTTGGTTTAATATGGAGCAATCCATTTTAAATATAGTGGGAGAAATGTAAATCATTGCAATGCATTTCACTTATACCACATTTGCCAAAAGGATATTGGCAGGAGGAAGAAAATGGCAGAAAAGAAAATTACTGCAGTCGTTAAATTGCAATTACCAGCAGGAAAGGCAACAGCTGCTCCACCAGTAGGTAGTTCTTTAGGACCTTACGGAATTAACATTCCATCATTCACAAAAGACTTCAATGAGAAGACAGCTCCACAAGCAGGACTTATTATCCCTGTAGTTGTAACTATTTATGCTGACAGATCATTCACTTTTGTACTAAAGACACCACCAGCAGCAGTTCTTATTAAGAAAGCCTGTGGAATAGAGAGTGGTTCACCTAACTCTATTAAAACAAAAGTTGCAAAAATAACAAAAGCACAAGTTAAAGAAATCGCAGAATTAAAAATGCCAGACCTAAATGCTGCAAACTTAGAATCAGCTATGAGCATGATCGAGGGTACTTGCAGAAGTATGGGTGTGACAGTAATTGAATAAGTGGGAGAATAAAAATCTATTAATTATTCACTAAAACCACAAGGAGAAGAAAAAATATGAAGAAAGGTAAAAGATATATTGAATCTGCTAAATTAGTAGACAAGTCTACTCAATATACAGTAGCAGATGCACTAGACTTAGTTGTTAAAACTGCAAGTGCTAAATTTGACGAGACAGTTGAATTACACATTAAGTTAGGTGTTGATGGTAGAAATGCCGACCAACAAGTTAGAGGAGTTGTTGTACTTCCTCACGGAACAGGTAAAACAAAGAAAATTTTAGCACTTGCAAAGGGTGACAATGCAGAAGTTGCTAAAAAAGCAGGAGCCGATTTTGTAGGCGCTGAAGATATGGTAGCAAAGATTCAATCTGAGAACTGGTTCGGATTTGATGTCTGCGTAACTACTCCAGACATGATGCCAGTTATCGGTAGAATTGCTAAAGTATTAGGTCCTAAGGGCTTAATGCCAAACCCAAAGAGTGGTACAGTTACAACTGACCTAGCTAAAGCTATTTCAGAAATCAAAGCTGGTAAAGTTGAGTACAGACTTGATAAGAACAATATTGTTCACGTTATGATTGGTAAAGTTTCATTCGGTACAGAGAAACTTTCTGAGAATATGACAACTCTTATGGACGCTATTATCAAAGCTAAACCAGCTGCTGCAAAAGGTACATATATTAAATCAGTATCTCTTTCTAGCACAATGGGTCCTGGAATTAAAGTACAATATTAATTTTAAAAAAATACTTACCTTATAGGTAGGTATTTTTTATTTCTAGTTATACTAGGCTCTAGGGGTAATAATGCCTTGACATTTGAGCAATAATTAGTTAAACTATTTTAGTAAAAAATAAATAAAGATAGGTAAAAAAATGATACAAGTAAGTAATGTTACAGTTCAATTCGGTAGTAGAAAACTATTTGATGAGGTTAATCTAAAATTCACTAAAGGTAATTGTTATGGTGTTATCGGTGCGAATGGTGCTGGTAAGTCAACATTCCTAAAAGTTTTGTCTGGGGAATTACAACCACAGAAGGGTGAAGTTATTGTTTCACCAGGCGAGAGAATGTCTGTTCTTAATCAGAATCAAGAGGCATTTAACGACTTTACAGTTATAGATACAGTCTTACAGGGTCATAAAAGACTTGTGGCTATTATGAAAGAAAAAGATGAACTCTATGCCAAACCTGATTTTAGCGAGGCAGATGGTATGAAGGCTGCAGAGCTAGAGGCTGAATTTGCAGAATTAGGTGGCTGGGAGGCTGAAAGTGATGCGGGCATATTACTGAATGGTTTAGGCGTAGATACAGCTCTACACTATGAAAAAATGTCTGATATTGATGCTCCTATCAAGGTTAAAGTTCTCTTAGCTCAGGCACTATTTGGTAACCCTGATATCTTGATACTTGACGAGCCTACAAATAACTTAGATATTCAATCAGTTAAGTGGTTAGAGGATTTCTTAATTAACTTTGAGAATATCCTAATTATCGTATCTCACAATAGACACTTCTTAAATAATGTTTGTACACATATTTGCGATGTTGACTATGGTAAGATTAATATTTTCTTAGGAAACTACGACTTCTGGTATGAAACTAGTCAGTTACTTCTTAGACAACAGAAAGAAGCTAACAAAAAGATGGAGGCTAGAGCGAAAGAGTTACAAGAATTTATTGCTAGATTCTCTGCTAATGCTAGTAAGAGTAGGCAGGCAACTTCTAGAAAGAAAGAATTAGAAAAACTTACTCTAAATGATATTAAACCTAGTAGTAGAAAATATCCATATATCAACTTTGAAATTGAGAGAGAAGCTGGTAATGATATTTTAAAAGTTGAAAACCTAACTAAACCAGGTGTATTTGAGAATGTTAGTTTCACAGTAAATAAGAACGAAAAAATAGGTCTTGTTAGTGATAAGAGTACAACTATTAGTGCTTTATTTAATATCTTGTCTGGAGAAGATACTGATTATACAGGTACAGTAAAGTGGGGTAAGACTATAACATATTCATACTTCCCACAAAACTTCAACCCATTCTTTGACAACTGTAATCTATCTTTAGTAGATTGGTTAGGACAGTTCTCAAAAGAGAAAGAGCAAACATTCCTTCGTTCATGGTTAGGTAGAATGCTTTTCTCAGGAGAAGAGGGACTTAAGAAAGCAAAAGTTATCAGTGGTGGAGAGAAGGTGAGATGTATGTTAGCTAAGATGATGTTAACCTCTGGTAATGTATTGTTATTTGATGAGCCAACAAACCACTTAGACCTTGAGAGTATTACTGCTCTAAATAAGGGATTGATTAATTATAAGGGTAATCTACTACTTACATCTCATGACCAAGAGCTTATGCAGACAGTATGTAATAGAATTATCAAGATTACAGATAAGAAAGTATTTGACAAACAAATCACTTATGATGAGTTTATTGACCTAAATATTTAGTTGTAAAAAATTAAGTAATTTAGAGAAAAACTATTGACAAATTAATATATATATTATAAAATAACTAACGGAAATGAAATATCTAGTCCCTAAGACAGTAAGTGACATTAGTCGTAAAGTTCACAAGAACACTTACCGAGGAGAGAATTTAAGTTGGAATAGTTACCACCTTATGCTTGAATCTTTTTTAGGGCATAAGGTGTTTTGTTTTTAATAACTAATGGAGGACATAAATTTTGAGCACTAATTTAGAATTAAAGAAAGAATTAGTTGAGAGCATTAAGTCTGAGTTCAAAGATGCAAAGTCAATCATTTTCGTTGACTATCGTGGTATTACAGTTTCTGAAGATACTGCTATGAGAAAAGAATTTAGAGAGAACGCTGTATCTTACAAAGTATACAAAAATAGACTTCTTGTTAGAGCACTTAACGATATGGGAATCACTGATTACGATCCTAAGATGCTTGAGGGAACTACTGCTGTTGCTTACAGTACAGATGAAGTTGCTCCTGCTAGAGTTTTCTGCAAAAACCAAAAAGACTTAAACAAAATGGCTGTTAAATTTGGTGTAGTTAACGGTCAAATCATGGATAAAGCACAAGTAGAAGAATTAGCAAAAGTACCTTCAAAAGAAGTTCTTATTGCTATGTTACTTGGTACACTCAATGCTCCAGTTGCAGCTTTGGCTAGAGGATTGAAAGCAATCGCTGAGAAGCAAAACTAAAAAGCAAAATAAACTATAAATAATAAAAAAATAAATTTAAGGAGAAAAAATAAAATGGCTGATTTAAAATCATTTGTTGAAGAAATCAAAAAACTTTCTGTTATGGAAGTAAGTGAATTAGTTAAAATGTTAGAGGAAGAGTTCGGTGTTAGCGCTGCTGCTCCTGTTGCTATGATGGGTGCTGCTGCTGGTGCTGCTCCTGCTGCTGCTGAGGAGAAATCAGAGTTCACAGTAGTTCTTAAAGAGGCTGGCGCAAACAAAATCGCAGTTATCAAAATCGTTAAAGAAGTTACAGGTCTTGGTCTTGGTGAGGCTAAAGCTCTTGTTGACGGCGCTCCAAAGGAGATCAAACAAAATGTTCCTGCTGAGGAAGCTAAAGAGTTAGAGGCTAAATTAAAAGAGGCTGGCGCTACTGTAGAACTTAAGTAATTTAAGTTGTCCATTTAGTTAATTAAAATATCCTATGTTATTGCATAGGATATTTTATTTTTGTCTTGTAAATTATTGAAGTTATTTTCTCTTTGTGCTAATATTAATTTGTAAATAGAAGAGGTGAATTTTATGTATATCAAAGCAAGTAAAAAAACACAGTTTTTACTAGATATAGTTATGATATGTTTAGGAACAATCATAATGGGTTTTGCATTCAGTTTTTTCCTAAGTCCTAATGATATTTCTACTGGTGGATTCTCTGGTATTGCACTTATTATTAATGAATTATTAGGTATGGTTGGAATAACATTTCTATCAAATGCGATTATATATTTTATATTAAATATAGGATTGTTCTTATTTGCACTTAAGACATTGGGTAAGGTATTTGCAATCAAAGCTATTGTTGGTATAGCAGTATACTCATTATTTATGCAAGTATTTGAACTTATTTCTGGATTTGCACATTACGAGCCACTAATTTCATCAATTTATGGTGGTATCCTTATGGGTATTGGTGTTGGACTAGTGGTTAGATTTGGTGGTTCAACTGGTGGAACAGATATGGTGGCTTGTATGGTTAGAGTAAAGAAACCACAATTTTCAATAGGTCAAATCGTCGTATTTATTGATATATTTGTTGTGCTTGCATCTATGTTTGTATTCCCAAATGGTTTAGAAATTTTACCATATACAATTATAGCGTTGGTGATTTCTATATATACAACAGATTTTGTAAATGATGGTTATAAGAAAGTTAAAGCATATTATATTGTTACAACTAAGCCTGACGAAGTTTCTAAGAATATCATGGAGAAATTAGGTAGGGGTTGTACAATGCAAAAAGCAATGGGAATGAGATACAAAACTGAAAGAGCATTGATAACTTGCTTAGTAAGTAAATTCCAAACTGGTATGCTTAAACGAATTATTCTAGAAGCTGATGATGCTGCATTTGTATTCTCAACAAGTGTTAATGAGGTTATAGGTGCATGGTCAAAGCCTAGAGAAGTTCAAGAAAATATGGAAAGTCAAGCTGTATCAACTGTTAAAAAAGATAAAATTCTTGAGTCTTCTAATGATGAGGAAAGTTTGTAATAAAAAAACACATTAGTTATCTAATGTGTTTTTTTTTTCATTATTCAGCAACTATATCTACTTTTAGGTTTGCTACTACAGTAGGGTGTAATCTAACCTTGATATCAAATAAGCCAACAGTTTTAATTGTATCTGTTTCAATTTTCTTTTTGTCTACCTCTAGTCCTTGTTGAGATAGAGCTTCTGAAATTTCTTTATTAGTAACAGAACCAAATACTTTACCTGTTGTGCCACATTTTACTTTGATAGTAACTTGTGTTTTTTCAAGAGTATTTTTTAGTTCTACAGCTTTTAATCTATTTTGTTCGTTATGATATGCTTGAGCTTCTTTGGCTTGATTTGCTTCGTTTAGATTGCTAGATGTTCCAGGTTTTGCTATTCCTTGTGGTATTAAGTAATTCTGAGCATATCCAGTAGAAATCTCAATAATATCACCTTTTTTGCCTTTACCTTTTAGGTCTTTTAATAAAACAACTTTCATATAAATCTCCTTTATATCTATTTTAAGTTTAATTATTATAATATGTTTTGTCAACTAATTGCTAATCTCTTTTGCTTTTAAATATCGATAAGATGTATATTTTTTATCATTAATGAACAATATATTATTATATATTGTGAGGATAGAATATGGATTTAAAATGTAAAAAACTCAACTGTAAAAATAATGATGGTTGTGCTTGTATGAAGAGGGGAATTAAGATAGATGTTATGTGTGAATGTTCCTCATTTGAATTAAATAATGATTTGGACGAAAAACAGAGGCAAGACATTAGTCGTAATATGTTTGAGGCAGCACCAGAAATTCACCCATTTAGACACAATAAAGATATTAATATTGAGTGTGCTGCAGAGTGTATTTTTAATAAAGATGGTCATTGTAGGTCAAATGGTATATCTGTTATGAACGGTAAAAATTCAGGCGTGTGTATAACAAATATTGAACCATAAAAAAACAACCATTAAGGTTGTTTTTTTGTTAATCTCTGTTTCTTGTCCTTATTAAGATGTATATTACGAATCTTAGTAGGTTTAGAATAGATACTATTAAACCAGCAACATAGGTAAGAGCTGCAGCATTTAGAACTTCTTTTGCTTTTTCGGTTTCATCAGGAGAAAGTATTGTGCTATCTTGTAATAATTTTAATGACCTCTTACTAGCATTATATTCGATAGGTAATGTCATTAAATGTATAAGGGTAGAGCCAGCGAATACAGCAACTGCTATCCATAACCATAGCATACTAGTTGTTAGGTAAAATGAAACAAAACCAAAAATTAATAAAATCCATACAAACCTATCTGCAAAAGAAACGATAGGAATAATGAAGTTTCTGAGCATAAGAGGAAGGTATCTAGTTTTATATTGTAGAGCGTGTCCTACCTCGTGACAAGCAATTCCTAGAGCTGATATAGAAGAACTGTTATATGTCGCCTGACTAAGGGCAAGAGTTTTCTTTCTATGATTGTAATAATCTGTTAGTTCGCCTTTAACTTGAATTATTTGAACATCTTGTAGTCCTGCATAGTCTAAAAACATTCTAGCAACTTCGTGAGCAGGTCTTCCTGTTTCTGAAGCATATTCTTTGTATTTAGAAAATGTATGGCTAACTCTATATTGTGCTATAGCAGCAAATATAAGACCTGGTATTAGGAGAATTCCTAATAAAAAATAATCTAAACTATATATCATCTTTTCTTCCTTCTTTTTCCTTTCTTTTTAGCAAATATAAATAAACTGTCTAGTAAATTTGCGATATATGTTTGAGCGGCAACACCTAATAACTTCTTTGCTTTATGTAATTCTGCATTTGTAATAAAGTTATTTTGCTTCAAGTATTTCAGAGCTCGTCTACTGGCATCATACTCTAGTGGGATAAGAACTACCAAATGTAGAACATGCAGACCGAATAATACAACAGCTATTAACATAAGTGTTATACCTAAAGAATCATTAGGGTATTTGAAAATAAATGATGCTAAGCCTAACACTAATAGAGGAATGATAAATTTGTTGGCAAAATGAGTAAATTTAGCAAGCATCTGATTTAAGAAGAATAGTCCAGAATCTTCTTTGTGTTGCATAGCATGACCTAATTCATGTGATACGATAGCAATAGAAGATAGTGAAGCCGTGTTACAAACCTCTTCGCTCATAAGTAGCGTCTTGTACTTTGGACTATAAGCATCTGTAAGTTTTCCATCAACTAGAGCAAATTGTAAATCTTTAAGTCCAAGAGCTTCTTTTGATATGAATGCAAAGTCTTTTCCACTTAGATTCATTTTGTTGTCTACTCTCATGTATTTTTTGTATGTACGATGGATTCTGTTTTTACTAGATAAAACAATTAAAACTAGAATTACCACTACACATGCAGCTATAGCAATTATTTTTGTAGTATCCATATTTTTCCTTTGATTATATAATATATTTTTTTTATTATACAACAAAAGTTTGGTTTTATCAAAAGAATAATAATGCTTTAGAATATTTCTTCTATTTCTGTGATTTTGCCGTTGTCTATAATAAAATCATAATTTTTATATTCGTCTGATAAGATTGTATAATTGATATTGGGGGAGGTGTTGTGTCTATTTAGGTGGATATCGTTTATTTTACCAAAGTAGTTTTTGAACTTTTGAAATGGTGTGCTAGATAATTTCTGAGATAATAGACATTTGCATAGATTTTCATCATTTACTTTGAGTCCTTCTAAGAAATACAACGGCATCAAATATTTATTACTGGTTGTTTCTGCATTTCCTTTTTCGTATACATAAAAAATATCCTTTGTTTTAGCCTTAATTGATACTTTGCATACCTCTGCATGATGGGGAGGATTTCTTAAATATTTTAGACTTTGAATATTGTCTTCTATTTCTTCTATGGAGTGTGAAATATCGCTATGTATTATTTCAAAATTAGAGGTGTCTATTAGTATTAGATAATATTCTGTATCAGATATAATTCCTCTTATTACCAGTATTTCATTTTTTAGTTCAGCATTAGCATTAAGTAGTTTGGGTGTGGCTGTTTGAAATACAATATTTGCATTGTTGTAAATTGTGATTTGTGTATTGTTGCTAGAAATGATTGAAACAAAGTAAGGACCTGTCATTTTGCTAAATAAAACTTTTGCATCTTTTATCTCATAGTAATAGAAAGGTTTCATAATAATATCGTAGTGATTGTTTGGGAATGGTACAACTTGAATATATTCACTGTCGCATATTGGATGGTTTGCAGTCTGAATAGTTACAGTATATGGAATAAATGACTTTTCGTTACATAGTGGCTGATAGTTTATAAAGATTTGATTTGTTTTTGTAATAATATCTTGTTCAAAGACATTTTTATTATCTATTGTTCCGATTTGTTCGCCATTAACAGCAAGTATGCAAGGAACACTGCTGAGTATGTGTAAAAAGTTTTCTTTCATATTTTTACCTTTACCTACATTATTATTAAAATTATGTATATGTGAGTGTTGAGTAAGTTATGTATCTTTGGCAATAATTAAATATGAGAAATATTAGAATTAATAGAGTAAAAAGGGGAGTGTATACATTTAGTCCTAGACTCCTTAGGTTTTGTGGGACTAGTATGATTAGTGATGATGAATTAGAAAGTTTATTTGTTGGATTTTTTCGCTTACTTAAGAGTACCATAAAAGATAAACTGGAGTATAAATATTTATCTAAGATAACTAGGCTTGAACGAGAACTTAGAAAGCATAAATAAAAAGACTGTATTTGAATGAGCATCTTTAGTTGAAAACTCTACAATTATTTGCTAGAATAATTGTAGGAGATTGATAAAAATTATCAATAAAAAATATAGTGAATATTAATATTGTTTCTGGTAAATGTAGTGAAAATAATAATAAGCAAATATTCTCTTTGTTAAAAAATAGAGATAAGAGCAAGAGACATATCATTCTTGCGCCCGATAGATGCTTATTTAGTATAGAAAAAAGGCTCTTTGAAGAATTAGATGAGAGTTGTTTTTTTGATATATCTGTTAGTTCAATGACAGCTTTGTCAAAGAATATTTTAGATAAGAAAAACAATAAAAAGTTACTCACTAAAAATTCGGGTATTGCTCTAGTTAGAAAACTCCTCAATAAACACAAAGATAGTCTTTTGTCTTTTAAAAAAGCTACTAGTTTTATGGGATTTGCTAGAACAATATTTGAAACTATTTGTTTGTATAAGAGTTGTAATATCACACCAGAAGAGGTGTATACTGATGATTCTGTGAACTACTCTAATCTTAAGCAAAAAGATATTAAGCTAATATATTCTGCTTATGAAGAATATTTACAAAAGGACTATACGGATAGTTTTAATCAATTAATGCTCTTTGCATCACTTATTAAAAAAGATACATTTAAAGATACTATTTTTTACATTGTGGAGTTTGATGACTTTACAAGCATTATGTACAATATAATCTATAAATTGTCTAAGTTTAGCGATGCTATTTATGTAACTTGTACTTATGGAAAAAATAATAATAACTCAAATATTTATAGCAACAAAGTATATTATGATTTAATTGAATTATATAAGTCTAATGGCCTTCAGTTTAATATTATTACTGCTAATCAATTTGATGATGACACACATAATGTTATACTTAATAATCTTCTTACTTACAATCAGGTTACACCTACTCATAGTGAAGATATTGACATATATGCATTTGATAATATAGATGATGAAGTTAAGTTTGCGATTGCTAAGATATATGAGTTGGCAATCCTTAAAAAAGTGGACTTTTCACACTTTGCTATAGTTGTGCCGAGTATTAGTGAATATTCTACTAGACTTATTAGAGAAATGGGTAAGTATGATATACCTTATTATATTGACGAAAACAAAGTTTTATCTGACCATATATTAGTTAGAAATTATCTAGATATTTGGTCTATTGTGTTGTCTGATTATAATGTCACAGACTTTATTAATTTAATAAAAAGTCCAGTGCTTAGTTTTGATAATGAAAAGGTTGCATCTTATGATCAGTATTTAAAAATTATTTCTGCAGGCTCTCATAATGCAATTATTAAAGACATGCTAGATGGCGACTTGCTAGACTTTTGCAATATGATTACAGATATTCAAAGAGAAATTAAGGACAATACTGATACAAGTAGTTTTGTAGAAGTGTCTAAAAAGATATTTGAATATATTCTCACAAGAGGTGAGTCATATTTAGGTACTCTTGATGACCTTGAGAAGAGGGTGTATAGTCAAGTGGTTACTAAGTTTAATAATATCCTTTGTGACTACTATTCTGTTTTTGGAGAAACAGAGCAGGATGCTACAGAGTATATAGAAACTAGTAGTGTGTACTTTGAAAATACAAATATTAGTTTGCCACCTATTAATAGCAATACTATTTTTATCGCTGCAGATAGCAGTTATTTTTCGCCTGTTGATTATTTATTTATTTTGGGCTCTAATGAAACAAAACAACCTATATATAAACTAGACAATGGGTTAATTACAGATGAGGAAATTGTTAGGCTTCCTAATGCTAAAAAAATCAATCCTACTATTAGTGCTATTAATAATAGGAAGACCTTTAAACTCTTTGAGTATTTTATGAAGTTTAAGAGTAAACTTGTTTTATCATATCCTCAGTCTAGTGCAGATAGTGTTCTGTATCCTAGCACAATGTTACTTAGTTTGCAGGCATTGTTTGATAAAGAGCCTGTTAATGGTTCTTATATTTTAGATATAATCAACAATTCAGCTGAGATGCTTGATAGGGAGAATATTATTTTTAATAACCTTACTGAGAGAGTTCTTGTAGATAACATTTTGAAACTTAGGAAACAATGGTATACTTACGAGGACAAGAGGGGATTTAGGGAGATGCTTAGTTCTCTTTACAAAGTGAATTCTAACACACTTCTAAATCAAGTATTTAATAATAATGAGTTATTAAGCGATACTAGACTTAATGGTAAACATAATTTATTTAGAAATAATACCACTAGCATTAGTCAGATAGAGTGTTATTATAATTGTCCATATAAGCATTTTGTGAGATATGGTCTAAAACTAAGAGATGCCGTTAAAGTAAGGTTAATGCCTAATGATATAGGAACTATCTTTCATTTAGTGTTTAAAGATTTATTGCCGTATATAGTTGCTCATATTGATGAGAATGATATCTATGATATGGCACAAAAACAAGCTGTTATTATGATTAAGACAATTCTTAAGAAAGAAGAGTATGTTGATATACTAAAAAATCCTGAGAACCAAATCATAATGAAGTCTATTTATAGTGAAATGGCTAGAGTTGTAGATGCTATTGTATATGAGTTACAAGTTTCTAACTATAGACCTAAGTTTTATGAATATAGTTTCAACACAAATGACTGTGTGGAAGAAGGTATTACATTTACAGGCTCGATTGATAGAGTAGATGTTTTATCTGATAAATTTGTGATTATTGATTACAAAACAGGTAGCAATGATTTTTCTGACTATAGTGATGTATATAGTGGAAACAAACTTCAATTACTTGCTTATGCTAAGTTCTTCCAGAATAAGACTAATTTGAGACCTGCAGGTGTGTTTTATCTACCTGTTTCAAATAAGTTTAATGCTACATCTAACTATAAGTTTAATGGTGTTACACTCAAAGAGAAGGCAAATATAGTTGATATAGATACATCTCTAGCAATGCCTGATGTTACTAGTAAAGTTTTGCATTTGGACACAAAGGTAGATGGCGAAATATCGTCTAGTGCTTATTATAAAAAGCTATGCCTTACTAGAGAAGAGCTTGATTATTTGCTAGATTATTCTGTAATGCAGGTGAGAAAAGCTATTGCTAATATATCAGCAAATGATATTTCTATTAAGCCTCTTAATAGTACAAAAGGGCTGGCTTGTAATAAGTGTAATTATAAGGGTTTATGTAATTATCTTGACAATAATGAGAGGAAGACGGATAAGATAGAAACCATAGAAGAATTGAAGAGTAAGGAGGCAGAAGATGGCGAAGTTTAAACCTAATGAAGAACAAGAACAGTTTTTAAAAACCAATGATTGTAATGTGTTAGTTTCTGCATCTGCTGGCTCAGGAAAGACATCTACTATGATTCAGAAACTCTTAATGTTGCTTAATAAATATAAGTTTCCTATATCGTCTTTATTAGTTGTTACATTTACAAATGCGGCTGCTGCTGAGATTAGACAGAGGCTCTATATTGCCATATCTAATTTATTACCAACTCTTAAAAATAATGAGGACAAAGAGTATTTTAAGAAACAACTAGAAAATATCGGAAACGCCGAAATTGGGACACTGCATTCAATCTGTAAAAAACTTATTGTTAAGTATTTTTATGTGATAGAGCAGAGTCCGGATTTTAATCTAATTACCGATAGGGAAACCGACTATTTATTTGATAGTGCTATTCAATCTGTCTTTAAAAAACATATTGTTGAAAAAGATGATGACTTTTTTGACTTGTTTAATTCATATAATTCAGATAGGAGTGATTCAAATCTCAAGCAACTAATCAAACAATTACATAATTTTGCAGGCTCTAAGTCTAACTATATAGAGTGGAGAGAATCTACTAGTAATAATAGTTATAATCTTGATTTGGACCACAATATTGCGTGTGAATATATTATTGAACAGTATAAACAAAAATTCTTCGGAATGATGACAACTCTAGACGACTTGTTAAATGAAGCTAGTGTATTTGCTCTTGACAAACATAGTGAATTTATCGTTGCATGGAAACAATTTATAGATGAATTTGGTAATTCAACTAGTTTTTCTCAAGCACTAAAAATTTATAATAATTTTACAGCCCCAAGAAAACCTAATAAATTAAAAAAAGCAACCCCAGAAGAACAAGTTTTTGAGGGGAACTTAGAGTATGTTAAGGAAATTTTAAAGACTATTCAAACTAATCTAAAGAAAGAATTTATTTTTACAGAGTATGACAAGATTCAAGAGGGGATTACTCAGGCTAAAAATAATTTAACTAAGATAATAACATTATCTGATGAGATAGAGTCGGCTTATATTAAACTAAAGAAAGAAAAAAATGCACTTGATTTTAATGACCTCGAAACGATTATGCTTCAGATTTTAGAAGATAAGAATGTTAGAGATGAACTTAAGAATCATTATAAATTTATATTTTTTGATGAGTATCAGGATATTAATGAAAAGCAAGAATTGATACTATCTAAATTAACTTCGGGTGATAACTATTATATGATAGGTGATGTTAAGCAAAGTATTTATGCTTTCCGTCAAGCATCGCCTAAGATTTTTATTGCTAAATTTCAGCAGTTCTTAAAAGACGGTGTGGGTAATAAACTCATTACTTTTAATAAAAACTATCGTAGCGAGTTAAATATACTTGAGTATGCAAATCAGGTCTTTGACTACTTGATTACAGAAGATACTATTGGTATTGATTACAAGGCTACTGCTAGATTTGAGAGTGAGAAAAATCCTGATTGTGGTAGAGTAAAATTATCTATCCTTGATTCATTTGAATCGGAGAATAATCGGGTTGAGGCAGAGGCTCTTATGGTCGCTAGAGAGATAGTTTCCTTGATGCAGAAGAAGAAAATAGATGGAACTAAATTTGATTATAGGGATATTGCTATCATTATGAGGTCTAGGGGAGACCTTGCTTATACACTATATAATACACTTTCTAGTTTACAGATTCCTGTAACTACAGAGATAGATACCGATTTCTTTGAATCTAATGAAATAAAAGTTCTAGTATCTATTCTTAAGGTACTATCTAATTATAGAGATGATTTATCTATGGCTACAGCACTCAAGGTGCTATTTGGTTTTACCGAAGATGAATTGATTCAAATTCGTGAGCAGAGCAGTAAGAAATTTTATTATGAGGCAGTTTTTGAATATAATGCAAATGATAATATTTTCGCTAAAATTAAGGAGTTTTTAAACTTTTTACAATATTATAAACAGTATCAAACTAATCATACTTTGGCAGAGATGATTTGGGATATTGTAGAGAAATATTCTCTCATTTTATTCTATAAGAGTTTACCTAAAGGTATGGAAAGAGAGAATAATATATTTGAATTTATCGCTTTTGCAGATAATGATAACTATAAATATAATTTAGATAAATTCTTAGAGTATATTGACTTTGTTGCACAAAAGAGTCTTAAACAGACAATTGGTGCTCAGGGCAATTCTGTGCAAATATGCACAATTCATCATAGTAAAGGATTAGAGTATCCTGCAGTTATTTTATGTGGTTTGGGTAGACAAATTAGAACCAATCAAGATAGTTCAAACATTGTTATCAACAATACATTTGGTTTGGGTATTAAGAGTATTGATATAGAAGAAAGAACTGCTACAGAAACAATAATTAGAAAGGCAAGTAAATTAGACAATGCAAAGTCGGAGTTTGATGAGGAGATTAGACTTCTGTATGTTGCAATGACTAGACCTAGAGAATATTTGACTCTTATGGGTACTTATGATTTATCCAAACTTGAGATTAATCACAAATCTCCAATATATTCTTCATCTAGTATGCTCGATATGATTCTTAAGACATATTCACAGACAGATGTAAAAAAGATTGCTGGAGGCAAGAATATTATTCTAAATGAGAATGAACCTAATCAATCTAATATAGAGATTATCAAGATTGATGAGGTGGAAACATCTTCTCAAAACGAGAAAGGCGAAGTAATTGTTTCTGGTGCTGATTCAAAACTGGTACAGAGTTTGCAGTCTTTATATCAAAATAAGCCTAGCAAAGAGACTTTTACTATAAAAAATACAGTTACTAATATTCTTAGAGAAGAGGTTGACTACGAGAATATAATTTCTGTTCCAAAATCTCTTAATATCACCGATAAAGTAGATGGGGTAGACTCGCTTAAGTTGGGTACTGCATATCATACAGTGATGCAAAGAGTAAACTTTAACGAAAGTGCTGAGGATATAGAGGCTCTAATATCTGGATTGATTTCTGAGGGAGAGTTGGATTCTTCACTAAAAAATAGTATTAAAGTAGATGAGATAGTAGAGGCTTGTAAAATCGTTGGAGCACTAATTAAGGATGCTAAGGCTGTATATAGAGAAAAGCAATTCTTAATGTGCGAAAACTATAATAAATTAGTGAAAAATAGCGATAATAAAACTAAGGTTGTAGTGCAGGGAGTTATCGACTTAGTTATAGAACTAGAAAAAGACGCTATTTTAATAGATTACAAGACAAACAGAACTACAAATATTCAGATGTTAAAAGATGAATATTCTCTACAATTAGAGATATATAAGAGGGCATTTGAACTAGCCAAAAATATCAAAATTTCAAAAAAATATATCTATTCATTCTATTTAAAGACTTTGATAGAAGTAGAGTAAATTTTTTAAAATGTATCACTAATTCGTTGGTGAAAAAAAAGTCTTATGTTATAATACATTATATAATGTAAAAGAATGAAAATAGGAGAAAATTATGTTTGGTGTTAATTTTATGGCAAACACAATCTTTGGTTCAATTATCGAAGTATTTAATAACTTAGGTACTTTCGCTGGTGGACTTGAAGAAGGTTTGCAAATGATTTTGTTCGTTTCACTAGGCCTATTTGTATTGGGTATTGCAATATGCCTTATGCTTATCGGCAAAACTTACGAATCAAAACTTCTCAAATCTGTTACAAGTTTCAACAGATATTTCAAGAAGAATCCTTATATTAACGAGGATAACCTTGTAGAGGTGAATAGTAAATTTAAACAAGTGCCTAAGACTCTTAGACACTCATGGCATGAGTATATGCTAAATAGAGATAGACAACCTTCAGAGTATATCAATACTGTTAGTTGTATAGACCAACCAACTAGGAGTAGTGCATACAAGAATATCTCTAATACTGTTTTATTTATTACAATAATGATTGCAGTTATTACATTCTTTGCTAACTTAGTTTGTAACTATGCTTTGACTGTTGGTGTTGATACAACACAAGGTGATTTGATTCAACAGACCATGACATTTGATGATGGAATATTCCCTTGTTTGTTGATGCCTTTGTTATACTTGTTTATTGGTTCATTCATTGTAACAGTTCTTAAACTTATGGAATCTAGCAGATATGCAGACCTTTACTTTGAGTTCCATGAATTTGAAAGATATCTAGACAAGGCTTGTTCTACAATGCCATCATTCGTTGATTATGAAGTTTTATTTACTCCTAAGGAGATTAGAGAGGCTATCCCAGTTCTTCAAGAGTATCTTGAGAAGAGGGCTGCGTTAGACCAGAAAGAAGCAGAAGAGGCAGAACTTAATTCTAACCACTTTGAGAACTTTGACTTTGACCCGGTTGGTGTAGAGAGTGCATTGCTACTTGATAGAGCTATGTTAGAGGGTGAGAAATACTTTAACTTCAAAAGAGGTCTTACCGAGAGAATTACCTCAAAGGAACAAGAGAAATTTAACTTCCAAAAGAAATTTGACGAAGTTACTAAAGAGTATGATAGAAAATCTCAAGCAGTTAGAGAGAATATGACATCTCTTACTGACCAGTTGAATGCTACAAGCGTTAAGATTGAGGCTAACTACTTAAAGAAGAGACTTAACGAAGAGCAACAAAAACAACAACAACTTGAGAAAGATTATGAGTACGCTCAAATCAACTTTACAAAACAACAACAAGAGATGGAGGCAGAGATTGCTCAATTAACTGCTGAAATCAAAGATAAGAAAGCTCAAGTAGAAGCAAACATGATGAGTGAGTGTAGAAACTACTCTAATAAAGTTTGGGGTGAGATTAATAAAACTCTTACTGCACAACAAGAGCCTATAG
The DNA here is from genome assembly GCA_015055605.1 of Clostridiales bacterium. Taxonomy (GTDB): domain Bacteria; phylum Bacillota; class Clostridia; order Christensenellales; family UBA1242; genus UBA11490. The sequence goes on along the minus strand of SVHV01000001.1, from coordinate 475,379 downwards.
TTAGAGAAAAAGAAGAAAGGGCAGCCGCTCTTCAAGAAGAGATTGATAAGATGACAATCTTAGTTGCTGACCAAGACGCTGATATTAGAGCAAAACAAGACTATATCTTAAAACTTGAACAAGATATTAAGACTAGACTTGCTGAGATTGAGGCTATCAACAATGTTAGAGATTACTTCAATACCCCAGAGTTTAGACAGAGAGTTAGTGATAAAAAGAAGAGAAGAAAGCCAGAAGAGTATGAGGAATTTGAGCCTTCTGATAATTCTCTAGCTAGAATAGTGACAACTGCTGACCCAGTTGCACAGATTCAACAAGATGGTAACCAACTTTTAGATAAGCTAAAAGAAGTTAATATGCAGACATCTCCTTATGCTGAAGAATTAGTTGAGATTAAGGAGAGGGAGAGGGTAAAAGACGATAAAGCTAATAACCCATTTGCTGCTTTCACTAATATCCAAAACGATATTGAAAAAGAAAATCAAGCATATATTAATAATCAAAATGATTTAGCAAATTCTATCAATACTGCTACTCAAGCTGTTCAAACTCCAGTTCAACCAGCAGAAAAAAAACCTGAGTCAAAAGCAAGTAAACTTCAAGGTTTATTAGACTCTGCTAAAAAGATTAAAAAATAGTATTATGCAAGTAATAAAAAATATCCGATTTATTCGGATATTTTTTTATTTATTTGTGCTGTATCTTGATACCTCAATTAGTTTGCCATAATTACTGGCTTTGGTGAGGATTTCTTTGTTTATAATGTTTCCTGTTCTTGCTATTATTTCGCCATTTATAGCTCGTATGTCATGTGTAACTCTTCTGCCTATGAGAAACCTAGAATCGGTGATAATTTTGTTTTGGGTGTTTGTATCTATAGTTTTGGGTGTGTTTAAGATTACAATATGGTCTGACGCTGTTTTTTTACATACCTTAATTTTTTTAGTAGGGCTAAATTTGTTTATGTTTATTTTTTTGTTGCCAACAAGTATAATTGAACCAATATTAACAATCTTATCATAAGAAATTGCTTCTTCTCGGTCAGTTATGATGTTTCTAATGGTAAAATTGTCTTCAATTTCTGCGTCTTTGCTTATGCCTAAATATTCCCCAGTCATATTATATATTTTTAGGTTTAGGAGAGGTTGACACTCTTTTAGTTCTTTATCAATATTGTCCTTTAATTCAGCAAAGCTTAAATTTTTTATAAATATACAGTCTTGACCTATGTAATATATGTCGTTTAGATTAATGGTATACATTATATTTTCATGTTCATTGAGTATATAGGCATATTTATATTTTTTTGATTTGAAATTGAATGATATGTTGTATACAATTCCTATTTCTTGTCCCTCATAGAGGCTTATAACGGGAGTGGATATTAGTTCGGATAATTTATTCATATTAATCTCCATATTGACGCTTGTATAATAATTATATTATTTTTACCAACTACTTTATGACTTTTGGTTTGTAACTTTTTTTACAATGTGTTAGAATAATTAGAGTATGGGACTAATTTCTAAATTAAAAGACTTATTTAATAAAAATATTGAATGTAGCATAGATGCTGATGCTAACATTATTTTTCCTTTGAAGAAAAAGAAATATCTTTTTGTTAAGAAAAATATTGTGGTTAAAGATGATTTTGCATGTGTATTAGTATACAAAAGTAGAGTTGCAGAGGTTTTGAATCCTGGCAAATATAAAATTAATAGTGAAAATCTACCTACGCTTTTTGATATGGCTGATATGCATAAGAAAAAGAAGAAGGGTGTTAAGAAGATTAGGGCTGATGTGTACTATATTTGCAAAAAGGAGTTTAAGGACTTTTATTTTATATCTGACAGTCCATTTGTGTCTAAGTCTAATGAGATGGGTAAGGTTAAGGGGTGTTTGCAAGGAATTTGTACTATTAAGGCGATTGACTCTGAGCAATTAATGCGTTGTGTACTATCTAAATTATCTCGTCCTAATATTAAGAAAATTAATCATCTTTTATCTCTTATTGTTGGTAATGTGGTAAATAAGAAAATAAAAAAACTAAAAATTACTGCGAATGAGTTGCTTACTAATGCAAAGTCACTAGAAGCCGTTATTAATACTGAATTGGAAGATGCGTATGATAGGCAGGGCATTTTTGTTAAAGATGTTAAGCTAAAGGCAGTGAATTTTTCTAAGAGATACAAAAAGAAGGTTGGTGAGTATATGGCTCATCATAGAAGAATGGTGCGAAATTCGGTAAATCCAGAAAATAGGGTAAGACCATTTCAATATGTTTCTCAGAATAGGGCTATGAGTCAAAATTCTGCACCTGTGGTAACTAATAATCATGTAGTAGACACTGCTACAGCGCATGATGAATTTAAGCCTTTTAAGATTTGCGATAGGTGTGGAGTAGAAAATTCTATTGATAGCAAAATTTGTAATAATTGTGGCAAAAATTTTTGATTTGATTGATAATAATTGTTTGCTGTGATAAAATATTAAATGTAATAAAAATTAAGGAGAATTGAGTTATGGCAAAAATAACTAAAGATACAACAATCGGTGAAGTTCTTAAACTAAATCCAGATGCAGAGGCTATTTTACAAGGATTCGGTATGCATTGCGTACATTGTCCTATGAGTCAAATGGAATCAATTGCAGAGGCTGGTGCTGTACATGGTATTGATGTAGAGCTAATGGTTAAGAAACTTAATGAAAATATCTAGTTTATTGATAAAAGTAGAAGTTGCGTGTTTGATACGCAACTTTTTTTGTTGGTATTGACTTTTTCCTATATTATATATATAATATATTATATAGTATATATAATCATTAATAAATATAGGGTGAAATGGAAAATGGAAATCTTATATTAAATTTATTTTACTATATGGTGTAGGGGAATCATAATTTATTTAAATTCCTTGAGAACATTGATATCTTTTATGTTTAAAAAGTCATTATTTTTAATAATTTGATAAATATTTTAAAAAATTTAAAAAAATAAAAAAATTAGAAAAAAGTGTTGACTTGTAGCCACTTTTGTTGTAAACTATGTATGCTGTAATATATTGCATAGTGTGAAGTTACCCGATAAAATGCCGAATTATAGGGATAATTTACACTTTTGAAGTGTTTACGCATTAGATTGTAAACGACTAAAAACTTGCATATTTTTTTTGATTACGGCTAGAAAACACACGGTAAAGTGTATGACTGATTAAGTTTTTGACCCATTTAGAAATTGTAAATAAGGTTTCTAAAGGGCATTTTATGGTCTGAAAACGCTTTATCTGGATTATCTATTATGCGCTAAAAGTTTTTAGGCAAATTAATTATAAGGAGAATTTAAAATTAATGGCAACACAGAAAATTAGAATTAAATTAAACGCATTTGACCATAACCTAATTGATGTAGCTAGTAAGAGAATTGTTGACACTGCTCTTAAATTTGGTGCAAAGATTAGTGGTCCTATTCCACTTCCAACTAATAAAGAAGTGGTTACAGTATTAAGAGCTACTCACAAATACAAAGATAGCCGTGAGCAGTTCGAGTTAAGAACTCACAAAAGACTAATTGATATTTACAGTCCTTCAGCTAAAGCAGTTGACGCTTTAATGAAGTTAGAACTTCCTGCAGGTGTAGACATCAATATTAAACTTTAGGAACAGGGAGGATTGATTGAAAATGAAAAAAGCAATATTAGGTAAAAAACTTGGTATGACACAAATATTCGATAACAATGGCTTAGTTGTCCCTGTTACAGTAGTTGAAGCAGGTCCTTGCTTTGTTACCCAAGTTAAAACTGTTGAGAACGATGGTTACTCTGCTGTTCAACTTGCATTTGGTGATGTTAGAGAGAATCTATTATCTAAACCAATGTTAGGACAATTAAAGAAAGCAGAAGTTACTGCAAAGAAATATTTAAAAGAATTTAAGCTTGACAACGCTAGTGAATTAAAACTAGGCGACAAACTTACTTGTGAAGTATTCGCTGAGGGTGATTATGTAGATGTTACTGGTACTTCTAAAGGTCATGGTTACAGTGGTACAATTGCTAAATACAATTTCCATAGACACAGAATGACTCACGGTAACGGTCCAGTTCATAGACATGTTGGTTCTATCGGTGCTAACACATTCCCAGCAAAAGTTTTCAAAGGTAAGAAAATGGCTGGTAGATGGGGTAACGAAAAAGTTACTGTTCAAAATTTAAAAGTTGTTAAAGTTGACGCAGAAAGAAATGTATTACTTATCAAAGGCGCTATTCCTGGTGTTAAAGGTAGCCTAGTTAGTATCAAATCTGCCGTTAAAGTAAATGGTTAAGGAGATAAAGAATAATGGCAAGTACAAAATTACTAAATATTTTAGGTGAAGATTGTGGCACTATTAAACTTAATGATTCAGTTTTCAAAGCAGAGTACAATGAAGCACTTATTCATCAAGTAGTAGTTGCTCATCTAGCAAATCTCCGTCAGGGCACAAAGAGTGCTTTAACTAGAACAGAAGTTAGGGGACATGCTAAGAAACCTTGGAGACAAAAAGGTACTGGTAGAGCAAGACAAGGCTCAACTAAAGCTCCACAATGGAGAGGTGGTGGCGTTGCATTTGCACCAAAGCCTAGAGATTTCTCTAAGAAAGTTAACAAAGAAGCAAAGAGAGTTGCATTCAGAAGTGCTATCTCTACTAAATTAGCAGACAAAGAATTAATCGTTCTTGAAAACCTTGATATCAAGGATGCTAAGACAAAATCAATGGTTGAAGTTCTTAAGAACCTTGGCATTGAGAAAACTGCTGTTATCGTTATCAAAGGTGAAAACGAAAATGTACTAAGAGCAAGTGGTAATATCCCTTGTGTAGAAGTAACTAACAGCGATTTATTAAATGTATATGACATTGTTAAATGCGATAGATTAGTTGTTACAGCTGATGCTATTAAATCAATAGAGGAGGCATATAAAGCGTAATGAAAAACTTTGATATTATTAAGAAACCTATTTTAAGTGAAAAAACTTATGCTGAAATTCAAAACAAAAAATATGCTTTTGTTGTTGATAAGAAAGCTAACAAAGTTGAAATCAAAAAAGCCATTGAAGATATTTTTGGTGTTAAAGTTAAATCTGTAAACACTGCTAATGTCAATGGTAAATTCAAAAGACAAGGAAAGACTCAAGGTTATACTAGCGACTACAAAAAAGCCTATGTAACTTTAACTGCTGATAGTAAGGCAATCGAGTTCTTCGAGAGTCTATCATAGGATTAAGGTTAGGAGGATTATATAAATGGCTATTAAAACATATAAACCAACATCTCCTGCTAGAAGATTTTATACAACAGCATCTTTTGAAGAGGTTACTAAGAAAAATCCTGAGAAATCTCTTCTTGCCGAGAAGAAAAAATTTGCTGGTAGAAATAATCAAGGCAGAATCACTGTTAGACACAGAGGTGGTGGTAACAGAGTAAAATATAGAATTATAGATTTCAAAAGAAACAAAGATGGTATTCCTGCTAAAGTTGTTGGTATCGAATACGATCCAAACAGAAGTGCATACATAGCTCTACTTAACTATGCTGATGGTGAGAAGAGATATATCCTTGCTCCTTTAGGTCTTAATGTTGGCGATACTCTTATGAGTGGTGCTAATGCAGAGATTAGAGTAGGTAATGCTCTTGAACTTAAGGATATGCCTGTAGGTTCAGTTATTCACAATATCGAGATGACTCCTGGTAAAGGTGGTCAATTAGTTAGGTCTGCTGGTATGGAAGCTAGACTTATGGCTAAAGAGGGTAGATATGCTACAATCAAATTACCTTCTGGCGAAATGAGATTAGTTCTTGCAAATTGTAAAGCTACAATTGGTCAAGTTGGTAATCAAGAACACGAAATAGTTTCTATCGGTAAAGCAGGTAGAACTAGACATATGGGTGTTAGACCTACTGTTCGTGGTAGCGTTATGAACCCTTGTGATCACCCACACGGTGGTGGTGAAGGTAAGTCTCCAGTTGGTAGAAAATCTCCACTTACTCCATGGGGTAAACCTGCTCTTGGTAAGAAAACTAGAAACACTAAAAAACAAAGTAACAAACTTATTATTAAGCGTGTTAATTAGGAGTGTATAAGAGTATGAGTAGATCATTAAAGAAAAAACCTTATGTTGAAGAAAGGTTATTTAATAGAGTTCAAAAATTAAACGAAGAGGGTAAGAAACAAGTTCTTAAGACTTGGAGTAGATCATCTACTATCTACCCTGAGTTCGTTGGTCACACTATCGCAGTTCACAATGGAATGAAACATATCCCAGTTTACTGTACTATCGATATGATTGGTCACAAACTAGGTGAGTTCGCTCCTACTAGAACATACAGAGGTCACGGTAGTGATAAAGCAGGAAAGAAGTAAGGAGAGATTAAGAAATGGCTAAAAGAATGAAAGAAAAATCTGCAAAAAGATTAGAAAACAAAGACACTCGTCCTACTGCTACTGCAAGATATGTTAGAATGGGTGCTCCAAAAGCAAAAAGACTTTTGGATTTAATTAGAAACAAAGCTGCTGTTGAGGCTGTTGCTATACTTGATATAACTCCTAGCACTGCATCAATTGCTGTTAAAAAAGTATTATGTTCTGCTATTGCTAATGCTGAGAATAATCAAGGTCTAAACAAAGACGATTTATTCGTAGCTGAGGCTTATGCAAACCAAGCACCATCTTTTAAAAGAGTTTCTTTTAGAGGTAGAGGTGGTGTTGATACAATCATCAAAAGAAATTGTCATATCACAGTTGTGTTAGACACTGTAAAAAAGTAAAGGAGCAATAAAAGAAATATGGGACAGAAAGTTAATCCACACGGTTTTAGAGTTGGTGTTAATAAAGAATGGAGTTCTTCTTGGATTGCTGACAGAAAAGAATTCTCTAATTATTTAGTAGAAGATAACAAAATTAGAAAATACATTGACAAAAAACATGCTGGCAATGGTATTTCAAAAGTTGTTATTGAAAGAACAAACAAGCGTCTAACCGTTGATATTTATACTTCTAAACCAGGTATCGTTATCGGTATGAAGGGTGCTGGTGTAGAAGAACTTAAGAACGATATCGCAAAAATTTGCGAAAACAAAAATGTAAACATTAATATTAAAGAAGTAAAAAGACCTGACCTTGATGCAGCTCTAGTTGCTGAGTCAATTGCTGTTCAACTTGAGAAGAGAGTAAGCTTCAGAAGAGCAATGAAACAAGCTATGCAAAGAGTTATGAAGGCTGGTGCAGTTGGTTGCAAGGTAATGGTAGGTGGTAGACTTGATGGTGCTGAAATCGCTAGAAGCGAGCATTACCACGAGGGAAGACTTCCACTTCACACTATCAGAGCAGATATTGATTACGCTACACACGAGGCTCATACAACTTTCGGTGTAATCGGTATTAAAGTTTGGATTTGTAAAGGCGAAATTTTAAACAAAAAAGCCGTTACTGCTGACACTACTGCAAATGTTGGAGGTGACGAACTATGTTAATGATGCCTAGAAGAGTTACAAGAAGAAGACAATTTAGAGGAAGAATGAAAGGTAAGGCCAGCCGTGGTAATGTTATAGCATACGGTTCTTATGGTTTAGTTGCTACTGAGCCTTGTTGGATGACTGCTAACCAAATCGAAGCAGCCAGAGTTGCTATTAACAGATTTACTAAAAGAGGTGGTAAGGTTTGGATCAATGTATTCCCAAATAAACCTGTATCTAAGAAACCTATCGGAACCCGTATGGGTAAAGGTAAGGGCGCTCCAGAGTTCTGGGTTGCTGTAATTAAACCAGGTAGAGTACTATTCGAACTTGATGGCGTTTCTGAGGAATCAGCTAGAGAGGCAATGAGACTTGCTGCTCACAAATTACCTTGTAAGACTAAATTCGTTATGAAAGAAAAAGAAGAAGAAATTATTGAAGGTGGTAACGAATAATGAAAGCAAAGAATTTTAAGGATATGACTAACGAAGAACTTGAAGCAAAGTTGAAGTCATTGAAACAAGAATTATTCAATCTTCGTTTTTCAAATGCTACTGGACAACTTGCTAATCCTATGCAACTAGTTGTTACAAAGAAAGATATAGCAAGAATCAAGACTATCTTGACAGAAAGAGAATTAAATAAAAAGGCTAATGCCTAAGGCTAGTATAGGAGGATAAGAAAGTTATGACAGTTGAAAGAAATGACAGAAGAACCAGAACAGGCGTTGTCGTTAGTAACAAAATGGATAAAACTATTACAGTTGCTGTAGAATCTGACAAAAGACATCCACTATACGGCAAAGTTTACAAAACTACAAAGAAATTTAAAGCACACGATGAGAAAAACGAGTGTAATATTGGTGACATTGTAGAAATAATGGAAACTCGTCCACTATCTAAAGACAAATACTTTAGACTAGTGAGAATAATAGAAAGGGCTAAATAAGGAGAAAAAATATGGTACAACCTCAGACAATTTTAAAAGTTGCCGACAACAGCGGTGCTAAGAGAATTATGTGTATTAGAATTTTAGGCGGCTCATTTCGTAGAAGTGGTAACATCGGAGATATTATAGTTGCTTCTGTAAAGACAGCTACTCCTGGTGGTACAGTTAAAAAAGGCGATGTTGTTAAAGCTGTTATCGTTAGAACTGCAAAAGGTGTTTCTAGACCAGATGGTTCATATATCAAATTCGATGACAATGCTGCAGTTATTATTGATAATCAAAAGTTACCTAAAGGTACTCGTATCTTTGGACCAATTGCAAGAGAGCTTAGAGATAAGGGCTTTATGAAAATAATTTCACTTGCACCTGAAGTATTATAAGGAGAAAAAATATGGCATTAAATGTTAAGAAAGGTGATAATGTTTTAGTTATTGCTGGTAAAGATAAAGGCAAAACTGGCAAAGTGTTAGTTGCAATGCCTGCAGACAACTCCGTTGTAGTAGCAGGTGTAAATATCATTGCTAAACACAAAAAGCCAAGAAATGCAAATGACAAAGGTGGCATTATTAAGAGAGAGGGAAAAATCAATGCTAGTAATGTAATGATTGTTTGTCCTGTTTGTGGTAAAGCTACTAGAATTAGTCACAAAACTGTTGACGGTAATAAAATCCGTGAATGTAAAAAATGTGGTGCTAACTTAGATTCTGCTACAACTAAGAAAGCTACTACAAAAACAACTGAAAAGAAAGTAGAGACAAAAGCTGCTAAAACTGCTACAAAGGCAACTGAGACTACTACAACTACAGCAGAGAAGAAAACTGCTACAAAATCTACTGCTACAAAATCTACTGCTACAGCTAAGAAGACTGCTACAACTTCTAAAGCAACTGCAGAGAAAACTACTACAACAAAAAAATCTACTACTAAGAAAGTAGAAAGTAAATAGGAGGTTAACTATGGCAAAAGAATTGAATAGATTACATATAAAATATAATGATGTTATAGTTCCTGCTATAATGAAAGAAAAAGGTTACAAAAACATTAACGAAGTTCCAAAAGTGGAAAAAATTATCGTTAGTCGTGGACTAGGTGATGTTAAAGATAACTCTCAGTCTTTCAATAAGGCTGTTGAAGAGCTAGCTCAAATCACTGGTCAAAAGCCAGTTGTTACAACTGCTAAGAAATCTATCGCTAACTTCAAAATCAGAGAAGGCATGAAAATCGGTGCTAAGGTTACTCTTAGAGGCGAGCACATGTATGAGTTCTTAGATAAACTTATCTCTATTGCTCTTCCAAGACTTAGAGACTTCCAAGGTATTTCTAAGAAATCCTTCGATGGCAGAGGCAATTATTCTATGGGTCTAACTGAGCAATTAGTTTTCCCAGAGATTAGTTATGAGAAGATTGAAAAAATCCGTGGCTTAAATATTGTTATTGTTACTTCCGCTAAATCTGATGAGGACGCAAAACTAGTTCTTGAGAAACTAGGTATGCCTTTCAAGAAGTAGGAGGTTAGGAGATAAATATGGCAAGAAAAGCATTATTAAACAAACAACAAAAAGTTCAAAAATATTCTACACGTGAATACACTAGATGTAAGCTTTGTGGTCGTCCACATTCTGTTCTAAGAAAATACGGCATCTGCAGAATTTGTTTTAGAGAGTTAGCTTACAAAGGTGAGATTCCTGGTGTTAAGAAGTCAAGTTGGTAAAAGGAGGAAATATTTTTTATGATTACTACAGATCCAATCGCAGATATGCTTACAAGAATGAGAAATGCATTGAGTGCTAAACATCAAAATGTTTCCATTCCTGTATCAAAAACAAAAGTTGCTATCGCAGAGTTACTACTTAAAGAAGGTTATATCGCTTCTTACAAAGTTGAAGGCGAGGGCATTAAATCAAATATCGTTATCGATTTCAAAGATAACGGCGTAATCAAGGGCCTTAGAAGAATTTCTAAACCAGGTCTTAGAATTTACGCAGGTGTAGAAGATCTTCCTAGAGTTATTAACGGTTTAGGAATTGCAATCATTTCTACAAACAAAGGTATTATTACAGACAGAGAGGCAAGAAAGCTAGGCGTAGGCGGAGAAGTTCTTGCTTATGTATGGTAGGAGGGGACACTTATGAGTAGAATTGGAAGAAATCCTATCACATTACCTGCTAATGTTACAGTTAGTGTTAATAATAATTTAGTTACTGTTACTGGTCCTAAGGGAACTCTTACAAGAGAAATTAACCCTAAGATTGAGGTAAAAGTAGAGGGTTCAGTTGTTAATGTTATCAATAACAACACTGAGCCACAATACAAGGCTTATCATGGCTTATATAGACAATTAATAGCAAATATGGTTGAGGGTGTTGACAAAGGTTTCCAAAAATCATTAAACATTAATGGTGTTGGTTATAAAGTTACACAACAAGGCAAAGATATAGTATTAAATATCGGTTTCTCTCATCCTGTAGTTGTTAACGCTGTTGAGGGTATCGAACTTTCTTGCGATAAGACAACTGTTACAGTTAAGGGAATTGATAAAGAACTTGTAGGTCAATTTGCTGCTAGAATCAGAGATATTAAACCTGTAGAGCCATACCATGCTTACGGAATTAGTTACACAGACGAAGTTGTAGTTCGTAAAGAAGTTAAGAGCGGTAAGAAGTAGAGGTAAGGGTTATGATAAATAAGATTAATAAAAACGAAGATAGAAAAATACGTGCTAGTCGTGTTAGAGCAAAAATTTCAGGAACCCCTGAAAGACCAAGACTTAATGTTTTCAGAAGTTTAAATAACATCTACGCTCAAGTAATTGATGATACTAAGGGTGTTACAATCGCTTCTGCATCTACAATGGATAAAAACATTGCTAAATCAATTGAAGGAAAAACAAAACAGGAAGCAGCATTCATTGTTGGACAAACTGTTGCTAAAAATGCTATGAGTAAAGGTATTAAGACTGTTGTATTTGACAGAGCTGGATACCAATACACTGGCAGAGTTAAAGCAGTTGCTGACGGTGCTAGAGATGCTGGTCTTGAGTTTTAAGAGGTGTTTATATGCAAAATACTGAAAAGAAACCATTTGAGAAAAGAAATGGTAATAGAAATCACGAGAAAAAAGCTTTCAATAAAGAATTAGACCCTATTACAAGTAAATTAGTAGATGTAAATCGTATTACTAAAGTAGTAAAGGGTGGTAGAAATATGAGATTCTCTGCTCTTGTTGTTGCTGGTGATAAAGCTGGTAAAGTTGGTATCGGTTCTGGTAAAGCAGCTGAAGTACCAAATGCTATTGATAAAGCAACTATGAGTGCAAAGAAACACATGGTTAGTATCCCTCTAGAGGGAACTACTATTCCTCACGAAGTAATCGGTAAATTCGGAACTTCTATGGTTAAACTTCTTCCTTCTAAAGAAGGTACTGGAGTTATCGCAGGTGGTTCAGTTAGACCAGTAGTTGAGCTTTGTGGTATCAAAGATATTACAGCTAAAACTTATGGTTCAAGAAACAAAATCAACTGTGTTAAGGCTACATTAAATGGTCTTATGCAATTAAGAAGCAAAGAAGAAATCGCTGCTCTTCGTGGCAAATCTGTAGAGGAAATTTTGTAAGGGGTGTGTTATGGCAGAAACTAAGAATACAAAAGCAACAACCACTACAAAAGTTGCAAAAAACGAGAAAAGAATTAGAGTAACTTTAGTAAAGAGTCCTATTGGTTACAAAGCTGACCAAAGAAGAACTGCTGTTGCTCTAGGTTTAAATAAACTTAATTCATCTAACGAACTTCCAGACAATAGTGCTGTTAGAGGTATGATTTTCAAAATCAAACACCTAGTTCGTGTAGAGGAAATTTAGGAGGGTAATTATGAAATTACATCAAATTGCTCCTGCACCTAATTCCACACCAAAGGCTAAAAGATTGGGTAGAGGTATAGGTTCTGGACTTGGTAAAACAAGTGGTAAAGGAACTAAAGGACAAAACTCAAGAAGTGGTGGTGGTGTTCGTCTAGGATTTGAAGGCGGACAAATGCCACTTATCAGAAAACTACCTAGAAGAGGCTTTAACAATAAGAATTTTGATAAAGTTTATAATGTAGTTAATGTAGATATGCTTAACAAACTTGAAGACGGTTCTGTTGTTACAGTAGAATTACTAAAAGAAAAGAATATAATTAGTAAAGTTGCCCCTTATGGATTAAAAGTATTAGGTAATGGAAAATTAGAAAAGAAACTTACAGTAAAGGCTAGTAAATTTTCTGAAACTGCAATACAAAAAATCACTAAGGCTGGTGGAAAAGCCGAGGTATTATAATGTTTAAAAATTTTATCAATGCTTTAAAAGTAAAAGAAATTAGAAATAAAATCCTTTTAACAATCTTACTTGTAGTTATCTACAGACTAGGTTGTTGGATTCCTGTGCCTGGTGTAAACGCTAGTGCGTTTGCCGCTCAGGTTGATGGTGATCAAGGGTTTTTAGGTTTGCTTAGTTCGGTTAGTGGTGGAGCGCTAGCAAATGGTTCTATACTCGCTTTGGGTATTTCTCCATATATTAGTGCATCAATCATTATTCAATTACTCACTATTGCTATTCCTAGTTTAGAGAGACTCTCAAGAATGGGTGACGAAGGTAAGAAGAGAATTGCTGCTTACACTAAGATTGCAGCATTAGTTCTTGCTGTGGCTCAAGCTATTGCAATTGTAATTAGTTTTGAGGGTGTTCTAAAAGTATCAGATTTAGGTTCTGGATTTTCTATTCCTGCATGGATGGTAGGTATCATAGTTACTCTAGTTCTTATTGCTGGTTCAATGTTTACTTATTGGCTTGGTGAAAAAATTACTGAATTAGGCATTACAAATGGACAGTCTATACTTATTTTCGTAGGTATATTGTCTACAGCTGCTACATCACTTTTAAATAATTTCACATTAATCTTTGCTGGTGATTTAGCTAGCTTAGGCGAACTTGCATTATTTATCGTTGCATTGTTCCTAATTTTTGGATTCATTGTATGGATAGATGGTTCAGAGAGAAAAGTTCCTGTTCAATATGCAAAACAAATCAAGGGTAGAAAAATGTATGGCGGACAAAGCACATATATTCCTATTAGAGTTAATTCTACAGGAGTTATGCCTATTATCTTCGCTATGTCATTACTATCTTTCCCTCAATTAATTTTGAGTATTTTTGTAGATACATCTACTAACAAATTCTATTTATGGTATAGTGAATGGGTTGGAACAGGTAGCTGGATTTACATTATTCTAGTTGGATTACTTATTACATTCTTTGCTTATTTCTGGACACAAGTTACATTTAATCCAGAAGATATATCAAAGAATATCCAACAAAATGGTGGATTTATCCCTGGTATCAGACCAGGTCTTCCAACAGCTGACTATCTAAAGAAAATTTCTCATAGAATCACATTATTCGGAGCATTATTCCTATCAATAATCGCTATCGTACCTAGCATTCTATTTAAATTTATCAGTGGAAGCCTTGTTGGAGCATTCAGTGCAACTGGATTACTTATCGTAGTTAGCGTAGCACTTGAATTTGACAAATCTTTAGAAGCTCAAATGCTTATGAAGAGTTATAAAGGTTTCTTAAAATAAACCCAATAGAATAAAAATGGAGAAAAATATGAAATTGATTTTAATGGGACCTGTTGGTAGTGGAAAAGGTACTCAAGGTGGCATGATTGCTACTGAGTACAATATCCCTCAAATTTCTACAGGTGAGATATTCAGAACTAATATAAAAAATAATACAGAATTAGGTAAAATCGCTAAAGAGTATATCGATAGAGGTGACCTAGTTCCTGAGGAACTAGTTAATAAACTAGTTGCTGATAGACTTGCTCAAAGTGATTGTGCTAATGGTTTCATCCTTGATGGATATCCTAGAAACCTTAGTCAAGCACAGGAGTTAGAAAAATTAACAGATATCGACTTAGCTCTTATGATTGACCTAAGTGAAGAGAAAATCATCGAGAGATTATCAAGTCGTAGAATGTGTACAAAATGCGCTCAACCAACTTCTACTGATTGGATGGTTGATGGCAAATGTGAGAAATGCGGTGGAGAAGTTTATACTAGAGATGATGACAAACCAGAGGTTATCAAAAATAGACTTCAGAAACAAGCAGTTCCTCAAGACATGATTGATTTTTATAAAAACAAAGGCGTGTTTAATAAGATTGAGTCTAGAGATACTAAGGAAGAGACTTATTCTGTAGTTAAATCTATATTAAACCAGGTAAACAATGATTAAGATTAAATCTCAAGAAGAAATCGAATTAATGCGTATAGCATGTAGGATTACTAGAGATACACTTAAAGTTGTGGAAAATAGTATTAAGGTTGGTGTGTCGACTAAAGAACTTGATGAAATTGCTTATAAGTACATCATATCTCAAGGCGCTACACCTTCCTTCAAAAACTATTGTGGTTTTCCTGCGAGCATTTGTGCATCAATTAATGACACTGTTGTTCACGGAATACCTAACAAAAATATCATCTTGAAAGAAGGTGACATTATCAGTATTGATGTTGGAGCTAAATACAAGGGTTACAATGGAGATGCTGCTAGAACTTTTCCTGTTGGAAAAATTGATTCAAAAACTAAACGATTAATTAAAATTACAGAACAAAGCTTCTTTGAAGGAATTAAGGGTTTAAAGAGTGGTGCTTATGTGGGAGATATATCTCATAGAGTACAAACTTTCGTTGAGAAAAATGGTTATTCTGTAGTAAGAGAATTAGTTGGACATGGTGTAGGCAAAGACTTACACGAAGACCCTAACGTGCCTAATTTCGGCAGGGCAGGTAGTGGGCCTAGACTTACAGCTAATATGATTATCGCTATAGAGCCTATGGTTAACATGGGAGAGAGAAATGTTATCTTTCTACCAGACGGCTGGACCTGTAAAACTAGAGATGGTATGCCATCAGCACATTATGAAAACACTGTCCTCATAACAGAAGAGGGTGTAGAGATATTGACATTGTAGGTGAATTATGAGAAAATATCTAGGTAAGGGTGCTTTGGTTAAGGCTATTCAAGGAAGAGAATCAGGTCAAGTATTTATTGTGCTTGATGCAGACGAAGAGTATGCATATATAGCTAACGGTAAAACTAGAACCATAGAACAACCAAAGAAAAAAAATAAAAAACATCTATATTTATTATTAAAGAGCGAAGATGTCAACTTAGACTTTACTGGTCTAACTAACGCTCATATAATTAAATATATTAAAGATTACAATAAATCTAGAGATTACAAATAGGAGGCTTATTGTTTGTGTCAAAGACAGATGTTGTAGAAACAGAAGGTGTTGTTGTAGAAGTTTTGAGAAATGCTAATTTCAAGGTTCAATTATCAAATGGATTTATAATTACAGCATATCTATCAGGAAAACTTCACCTAAACAATATCAGAATTTTAGTTGGTGACCATGTTAAAGTCGAGATGTCGCTTTATGACTTAACAAAGGGTCGTATAATTTGGCGATTAAAAAACAAAAATTAGGAGAGAAAAAAGTATGAAAGTAAGACCATCAGTAAAGAAAATGTGTGGCAGTTGCAAAATTATTAAAAGAAATGGCACAGTTATGGTTATTTGTTCAAAATATCCTAAACACAAACAAAGACAAGGTTAATTCTTTATAGAGTAATCTTAGACATTAGTAATTTTAAGAACTGACTTTAAAAACAATTGCAGGTAAGTCGCGGCAAATTTCTTACCTTGCATGTATATATAAATTTTTGTAACTTTTATTTCAAAAAGTTACGCATCGGGGATAGAATCCCTAGCAGTTACATACTGCATTTAGGTACAAACCTAAAACTATTAAATTAAACATAATTTATGGAGGAAAATAAATGGCTCGTATCGCTGGAATTGATTTACCAAACGAAAAAAGAGTAGAGATTGGTTTAACTTATATCTACGGTATTGGTAGAAAGACTTCTAATGAAATATTGAAAGAAACTAATATTAATCCAGATACTCGTGTAAAAGATTTAACTGAGGACGAAATCGGTAAAATCAGAGCTTACATCGAGAAAAACTGTGTAGTTGAGGGTGACCTTCAGAGAGAAGTTTCTTTGAATATCAAGAGACTACAAGAGATTGGTTGTTACCGTGGCATTCGTCATAGAAAAGGTCTACCAGTTCGTGGTCAAAACACAAAACAAAATGCAAGAACTAGAAAGGGTCCTAAGAAAACTGTTTCTAAGTCCAAGAAAGAAAAAGGTAGATAAAATTTATTAAGGAGAAAGTAAATGGCTGTTACAAAGGGAAAAGTTACAAAAAAGAAAAAAGTAACTAAAAATTTAGACAAAGGTGCTGCATACATAAATGCTTCTTTTAATAATACAATCATTACAGTTACTGATAATGCAGGTAATGCTGTTTCTTGGAGTAGTGCAGGTAGTTTAGGACTTAGTGGTTCTAGAAAAAGCACTCCTTATGCAGCTCAACAAGCTGCTGAAATAGCAGGTAAAAGTGCTAGAGAACAAGGCATCAAATCTGTAGAAGTTTATGTTAAAGGACCAGGTAATGGTAGAGAGACTGCTATTAGAGCACTTCAAACAGCAGGTCTAGACATCACAATGATTAAAGATGTATCACCAATACCTCACAATGGTTGTCGTCCACCAAAAAGAAGAAGAATATAATTAAAGGAGAAAGTTTAATACTATGGCAAAATATACAGGTGCAGATTGTAGAATTTGTCGTCGTGAAGGATGTAAATTATTCCTTAAGGGCGAAAGATGTACTTCTAAGAAATGTGCTTTTGAGAGAAGACCTAATGTTCCAGGTGTTCATGGTGCAGCAAGAAAGAAAGCTACAGAATATAGTCTACAATTAAGAGAAAAACAAAAAGTTAAAAAAGCATACGGATTGCTTGAGAAACAATTTAGAACATACTATGAAATGGCTAACAATATGAGAACTGGTATTGTCGGTGAGAATATGTTGTCATTATTAGAGAGAAGACTTGATAATGTTGTTTACAGAATGGGTATCGGTGCTTCTAGAAAAGAGAGCAGACAAATCGTTAACCACGGTCACATTACTGTTAATGGCAGAACTGTTAATATCCCATCTTTCTTAGTAAAAGTTGATGATGTTATCGCAGTTAAAGAGAACAAGAAAGAATTACCTATGTTCAAAGAACTTAAAGATGTTAAAGTTGTTATGCCTAAATGGTTAGAATTCAATGCTGAGAAACTTACTGGTAAAATCAATGCTATGCCTCAAAGAGATGACATTGATCTAAATATCAGAGAACATCTAATCATAGAGTTGTACTCTAAATAATAAATAAAATTCAAAAGTGAGGAATTTCTTATGATGGAAATTGAAAAGCCAAGAATTACTTGTGAAGAAACAGATAATGGTTGTTTTGCTAGATTTGTAGTTGAACCATTAGATAGGGGTTTTGGTATTACACTTGGTAACTGTATGAGAAGAGTTTTACTTTCTGCTCTTCCTGGTGCGGCTCCTATTGGAATTAAAATAAACGGTGTACAACACGAGTTCTCAACTATTAAAGGTGTTGCAGAAGATGTTGTGGACATTGTTCTTAATATTAAATGTCTTGCAGTTAAGAGTTTTGATACTGCTAAAGATTTCACAACAGTTCTTAGAATAAACAAATATGGCGCTGGTGAAGTAACTGCTGCTGATTTTGAGCCAAATGATTTGGTTGAAATCTTAAATCCAGAACTTCATATATGCTCACTTGATGATGGTGCTAAATTTGAATTAGAAGTTTATATCGGTAGAGGTAGGGGTTATGTTCCTGCTGATGCTAACAAAAAAGAAGATATGCCTATTGGTTATATAGCAGTAGACTCTATCTTTACTCCTGTAAAGAAAGTAAACTACTATGTACAAAATACCCGTGTTGGTCAAAATATCGATTATGATAAACTTACAATCGAAGTTGAGACTAACGGTACTCTATCTGCTAGAGAAGTTATTTCTCTATCAGGTAAATTAATTCAAGATCATATCGGTTTATTCGTTGACCTTGTTGAGAGTATGTCACAAATGGATATATTGGTATGTCGTGAAGAAGACAAACAAACTAAGGTACTAGAGATGACTATCGAAGATATCGATTTGTCTGTAAGAAGTTATAACTGCTTAAAGAGAGCTGGTATCAATACTGTAGCTGATTTAACTAAGAAATCAGAGAGCGATTTGGCAAAAGTTAAAAACTTAGGTAAGAGATCTCTTGACGAAGTTTCTGCTAAATTAGAGAGTTTTGGTTTGTCACTAAGAAATGATGAAGAATAATATGAGGGAGAATTTGTATAATGAGAAAATTAAATAGACCTACAGACGAAAGACTTGCAGTTCTTAGAAGTCTAGCTACAAATCTTCTTTGGTATGGAAAAATTGAAACAACTTATGCAAAAGCAAAAGAAGTTAGAACTTATGCAGAGAAACTATTAACTAAAGCAATCAATACATACGAAGATGTTGTTAAAACAACAAAAACTGCTGTAGATGCTAAGGGTACTAAAGTTCAAAGAGAAGTTGTTAATGATGGTCCTAAGAAATTAGCTGCTAGAAGAGACCTTATGAGCAAACTTTATGATATTCAAGAAGTTAGAGCTGAGAAAGAGTCAAAAGCTGATTTCGTAAAGAGAACACAAGACATCAAGAATCCACTTATCGAGAAGATTTTTAATATCTATGCTCCAAAGTATGCTAAGAGAAAAGAAACTCTAGGTACTGGTGGTGGTTACACTAGAATTGTTAAACTAGGTGCTAGAAACGGCGATAACGCTGAGATGGCAATTATCGAGCTTGTTTAATCTATATAATAAAAAAGTTGACTATATTGTAGCCAACTTTTTTGTTTTTTGTGATATTTCTGCTAAAATATGTTAAATATTAGATAATAGAGGTGCAATTATGCAATTTGATGTAGTTATAATAGGTAGTGGTGTAGCAGGCCTTACAGCAGCCTTATATTCGGCTAGAGCTGGTAAATCTACATTGATTATAGAAAATTCAATAATAGGTGGTACAACAGCAACTCTTGAGACAGTAGAGAACTATCCGGGTTTCGCAGGTAAAACTGGTGCTGAACTTATCTCAACTATGGTGGGACAAGTTTTTAGCCTCTCTGTATCAATAGAAATGTTGAATATTGAGCATATTGATTATGAAAATAAAAATATTTATTTTACAGATGGTCAAATTTGCACCTACAAGGCCTTAGTGATTGCTACAGGAACTTCCTATATACCTTTGGGTATAAATGCCGAGGAAAGGTTGAAATTTAAAGGAATTAGTTATTGTGCTACTTGTGATGGTAGATTATATAAAGACAAAAAGGTTGTTGTTGTTACAAATGGGGCTAAGGGGGCAGATTCTATTGACTATCTTGAAGGTTTAGCAAGTGAATTAATTGTCATAGATACCACAAATTTATACAAAAATAATAATTTGCAGGTGTTTTCAAATGCAACTGTTGTAGATATAGAGGGTGATGAGTATGTAGAGGGTATACAATTTATTTCAAATGGCAATCAATACTCTATTAAGTGCTCAGCAGTATTTGTGTGTTTAGGTAAAGACTCAAATATTAGTCTTTTTGAAAATAAAATCAAGACTAAAAACAAAAAGATTATTACTGATGATAATATGCAAACCAATATTGATGGAGTATTTGCTGCAGGTGACATCAGAGATAAGGAACTAAGACAAATAGTTACTGCCTGTTCAGATGGGGCAATTGCGGCAACTCAAGCAATAAAGTATTTATCTAAATTAAAATAAAAAAACTCTTCTAAATTTAGAAGAGTTTTTTATTTAGAATTAATTGTTTTATCTTTTAAATATGCTACTGTTGCATCATTCATAGCAGTTAGCACTTCGATTTTTAATCTCTCAATATCGTATTTTGGTTGAATTTGTTTGTGTAGTACAGGAATTTTTACTTCCTTTAATACAGCAGTGACAGAATCATCAAATTTCTTTAGCTGTTGAGCTGCTGGGCTTGGGTCATATAAGTCGATTACAAGTATAGGGGACATATCCTTTCTTAAGAACACACATATATCTACAAACTTATTCATGACAATATTATAGTCAACTAATTGTCCTTTTGGTTCAATTAATTTAGCAACTCCAACATTTGGAAATGATATACAATCTCTAGGAAGTGCCTTGTGTAATGCATCTAAAAATTTCATTTCAGGCTCAGTTACATAATGAGATTTAACTTTTACTTGTGGTTTACTACTTACTTTACCTTTAGATGTTGTAGAGCCAGAAGCATATCTATTCTTTAGGAATCTATATAGGAATACTCCTCCTACAAGAGCAAGTGCTAAGATTATTAATGGTAATACAATATCTACAAATACACCTAGTAATAAATTCATACTCTACCTCATAAATAAAATCATTCTAATATTAATTATACAGTATTTCTAATGGTTTGTAAATATCCATATTTGAAATATAATCTTTAGATATTTTCTATTTGCCAGTCAATAGGTTTTTTGCCTAGTTTAGATAAAATATCATTGGTTTGACTAAAGTGTTTACAACCAAACCATCCACCTTGATTTGCACTCATTGGGCTAGGGTGTACTGCTGATAAAATATAGTGTTTGTTTGTATCAATATTCTTTCCCAGTGCCTTTGCATTACCTCCCCAAAGCAAAAAAACAACAGGAGATTCTCTTTCATTGAGGATGTTGATAATTTTACCAGTAATTTTTTCCCAGCCTTTACCCTTGTGACTATTAGGTTTGTTTTGCTCAACTGTAAGCACAGAATTTAGTAGTAAAACACCTTGTTTAGCCCATTTAGTAAGGTTGCCATTATTAGGAATATAACAACCCAAGTCACTTTTTAATTCTTTATATATATTTTGTAGTGATGGGGGAATTGAAACATCTTTTTCAACTGAGAAAGATAGGCCATGTGCTTGTTTTGGATTGTGGTATGGGTCTTGTCCGATAATAACCACTTTTACATCATCATATTTAACTAGATTTAGAGCATTAAAAACATTCTTTGGCTCTGGATAAATGATTTTATTTGCATATTCATTATTAAGGAATTCTTCTAATTTTTTATATGTGTCTGTTTCAAATTCTGGTTTAAGTTTCTCATACCAGTTTTTAGTAATTAAAAACATATTTTCTCCATAATTTACATTGTTTTTTCTATTAAGATTATACCTTAAATGGCTATAATTAACAAATTATTTTCTAAAATATATGCTACACTTGTTTATTTTGCTTTTATATCCTGTTACAATTAAAGTATAATAAAAGAAAAATAGGAAGAATAATTGTATGGAAATATTAGTTGCTCCTAAGATGAAAAAATATAAAAAAATTGGACTAGCATTTGGTGGTGGAGGTGCTAGAGGTTTTTCTTTAATCGGTGTTATGAGGGCTTTTGAGGAAGAGGGTATCAAGTTCGACCATATTGCAGGAACTTCAGTGGGTTCAATTATGGGTGCAGCTCTTGCTCATGGTATGACAAGTGATGAGATAGAAAAAATTGCCTCAGGGCTTAAAGAAAAAGACATTAGAAAAAGCAAGATTCCACTAGTACCTAGTTCAACAGATGCTCTTGAAAAACTAATTATTGATAGTATCGGAGATATTAATATCGAGGATTTAAAAACTCCATTTTGTGCCGTTGCTGTTGATATGATTTCGGGTAACGAGGTAGATATCACTAAGGGAAGACTGTGTAAAGCTCTTGCCGGTAGTTGTGCAGTTCCTACTGTATTTAGTCCAGTGGAGTTCGAAGATAAACTACTTTTTGATGGAGGTCTTCAAAATACCATTCCTGCAGATGTGCTTAGAATGCTAGGGTGTGATGCTGTTGTTGCTATTGATATTAATTCTAGTAGGGGTAATGGTACTGATTCTACGAAGTATTTAGATTTACTTATGGCTAGTGTTGGTATAATGATGAAGAGTAACGCTATCAAAGGGTATCTAAATGCCGACATAATGATTAAACCGGACCTAAAGAGATTTAGTGCTAAGAAGGTTGCTGGTATGAAAGAAATGATAGAAGAAGGGTATCTAGCAACAAAGGCAATGATGCCTAAGATAAAAGAATTATTCAAACATAAGAAAATCAAGTCAAAATGGACATTTTGGAGAAAAAAATAAATGATAAAAGATGTAGAGCGAAAGTCATACATTAATATTATCTATCTTGTTATTATAGTATTTGTTTTGCTCACAAATATATTTTCTGGATTTTTCTCTAAACTCTTATATTTGAAACCGAATATCTTAGAAACTAATGAAACACAAATACACTTTATAAATGTTGGTCAAGGTGATGCTATTGTTATATCATTTGCATCGGGAGAAACAATGCTTGTTGATGCTGGAACTAAGTTATATAACAAGAAATTAACTAGATACTTAGATAATATAGTGCTCAAAGATAAAAAGATAGATTATTTGGTACTATCTCATACCGATTTGGACCATGCAATCAATATGGAGTATATAGTAGATAATTACGACATAGGTATATTCTATCGTCCTCCTATATATTTAGAGAGTGATGGGAAAGAAGAGTTTATCGTCAATGAAGTTTATGAAAATCTAATAAATAAGGTAAATATTAAAAATATTCCTACTATTATTAATGATGATAGTCTAACTATCTCTGTTGGAAATGCTAAGGTTAGTTGGATATATCCTGATAAAGATGACCTGTATGGAATATCTAATTCTAACTATAATAATTATTCACCTGTGATAATCTTAGAGGAGAATGGCAAGAAGGCAATGCTTACAGGCGATATTGATTCTAGTATTGAGAGGGCATTGATGAATATGTATCCTGCAGAGATGCTCAATATTGATATATTGAAAATTGCTCATCATGGTAGCAATGGTAGTACATCTATTGAATTTCTAGAGGCGACATCTCCTGATTATGCTGTAGTATCTGTGGGTGAGAATAATTATGGACACCCGTCTGATGATATGCTTAGTAGAATTTTGCACTATGATAATATACATAATACTAGCCTTTTTGAGCATTTATATAGGACAGATAGAGATGGTAATATTATTGTAAATTTAGGTAATAGGATTGCTGTAGAATTTATAGACAATATTGATAAATATTCTTTTACACCATTTTGGATTTATACGACATTAGTGATATTTATATTACTTTTGTTTATGTTTGGACCATATATTAAGGTTTGGTATAAAAGATGGAGATATGATTTGCATAACAAAAGACACAAGAAATTACATAATAATTAGTGACAATATTTATATCACAATCTGAAATTAAATCTTTATTAAATATTGTAAAAACATTGTAAAAAACCTTTTAAAAAACATTGATTTATATAAAACATTTGAAAAATTAATGGCTATCTTGTATACTAGAATATAAGAATAAAGTTTCAATAAATATTGTAAAGGAGGAGAAGAGTATGGCTATGACAAATATTTGCATTGTGGGTCTAACTAAATTATTTACAGACGAAGTTTGTAAAGAATTATCTTCTCGCCTAGAGATGTTTTATGCTAATGTAGATGATTTATTAGAATATGAATTAATAGACAAGGTTAAGGTAGAAGAAGTTTGTGGTAAGGAATATCTAATTAAAGAAGAACTCTCTGTAATTAGAAGGGTTTGTTCCTTTGACAATACTATCATTAATATTGACTATATCAATCTTAATAATGATACTGCTCTTGAGTATGTTAAGGGTAGTTGTGTGCTAATTTATTTGGAGTTACCTCGTGAGAGATTTAGAAAAGAATTAGAAAGAGAAGAACAAAGTTTTAATCAGAGAATCATTAGTGTTGATTTATTTGAAGATAGAGATTTTGTGTGTAAGGGACTCGCTGATATAATTGTTCCTTGTGATGAACTTGATTTAGAGGGGACTTTATCAAAGATTAATGAAATGATACTAGATTACTATTCATAATTAGGAGAATAAAAATGGACTTAGAAACAAAAAATGTTAATGAACTTAGATTGCTTGCTGTAGATATGATAGAGAGGGCTAATAGTGGACACCCAGGTATTGCATTAGGTTCAGCACCTATTTTATATGCACTATATTCAAAAGTTTTAAATGTAGTCCCTGAGGATGATAAAAATATACTAAGGGATAGATTTATTATGTCTGCTGGACATGGTAGTAGTATTTACTATGCAATGTTGCATGCGTTTGGATATAAAATTTCTTTAAATGACCTTAAATCTTTTAGAAAATTAGACAGTATTACTCCTGGACATCCAGAATATGGTGCAGTACCAGGTGTAGATGCAACAACCGGGCCTCTAGGTCAAGGCGTGTCAATGGCTGTTGGTATGGCCCTTGCAGAGAGAATTATGGCTAAGAGGTTTAATAAAGCAGATATCACTCTATTTGATAACTACACATACACGCTCGTAGGTGAGGGCTGTTTAATGGAGGGTGTGAGTTACGAAGCACTATCCCTTGCTGGAACACTTAAACTAAATAAATTAATCGTTCTATATGATTGTAATGGTATTACACTAGATAGTAGTACAAAGTCTGTTATGGACCAGAATATCTTAGGTTATTTTAAGAGTTTAAACTTTAGTACCATAGAGGTAGAAGATGGTAATGATGTTGAGGGTATTATTCAAGCTATTAATGTCGCAAAACAAAGCAAAGATAAACCAACATTCATAAAAATAAATACACACATAGGTTATGGTTCTGCATTACAAGACAGCAATAAAGCACATGGTTCTGTTTTAGGTGCAGATAATGTAAAACTTCTAAGAGAGACTTTGGGTGTTACATCTGAGCCATTTGAATTAGATAAAAATGTTCTTAGAGATTTAAAATTTCTATCAAAGAGATTTGATGGTGTAAAGAAGAGCTTTAAAGAAAGAATGAAAGTTTATAGTAAGGCCTATCCTGGAGATTATAAAGTGCTAAATGAGTTTTTAAATATGGACACTATCAAAGCAGAACAGGTCCTTGCAGATCTCAATATATCAGAGGATATGTCTGGTAGAGATATGGGTGGTTTGGTTCTAAATAAACTTGCCGAAGTATACTCTAATCTAATATGTGGCGCTGCCGATGTGTGTGGTAGTACAAAGGTGAACATTAAGAATAGTGGCTTTATCAATGATGATTTTGCTAATAAAAATATCAAGTATGGTATTAGAGAATTTGGTATGGGGTGTATTAGTAATGGTCTTGCTTTGTATGGAGGTTTAGTTCCTGTTAATAGTACATTCTTAGTATTTAGTGATTATATGAAGTCTGCTATGAGATTATCTGCATTAATGGGACAAAAGGTTATATCTGTATTTACTCATGATAGTATTGCAGTAGGTGAAGATGGTGCTACTCATCAGTCTAGTGAACAGATGTGGGGCATTAGGAATATACCACATACATATCTATTTAGACCGGCAAACCTTGCTGAAACTAAAGCAGCATATTTGACAGCTTTATCTAAAAATAATCCAACAACGATAGTTTTATCTAGACAAAAACTAAAAAATATTGCATCTGATGTTGATATGGCAAAAAGAGGTGGATATATCTTATCTCCAGAGGGAGGTACACTCAATGGTGTTATTATAGCAACAGGTAGTGAAGTTGGTTTGGCTTTAGATGTTCAAGCAGAACTAAAGAGTAAGGGGTATAATGTTAGAGTGGTTAGTATGCCATCGGTTGAATTGTTTAAAGAGCAACCTTTGAAATATAGAAATGATGTTATACCTACTAATATTAAGTCAGTATTCTCTATTGAGGCCGGTGCATCTGGTGGTTGGTATGAGTTTACTGGTAGATTCGGCAAATGCTTTGCTGTAGATGAATTTGGCGCCAGTGCTCCTTATCAAGAGATATATAATAAGTTTGGTTTAACAAGCGAAATTATATCTAAAGAAATTATGCAAGTTATTAAAAACAACAAAGAAAAAACAATATAAAATGCATAAAAATTAATTAGTGTAATAAACTAACTATGTAATGTTAGTACACTTATCAATTATCTGTCGACATTACTATTATGCATTTGTAATATGCAAATGTGAAAATACAAGCCAAAAATATGGGGTTTTCTATATTTCTGACTTGTATTTTTTTATACAAAAATCATGTCAACAAAAAAAAGGAAATCGTTAGTTAAAACGGTTTCCTTTTTTTGTATTGTAATTTAATTAAAAATCACTTTTTTCTGCTAAAGACTTATAGTAGTTATAAGTATCTTTTGCATTGTTTTTAGCTGCTTCGAATAATTCATTAGCAAGTTCTTCATCTTTAGCTAGTAAGCTCTTGTATCTAGTTTCACCTTTTAAGAAGTCGGTGTAATCTAGTGTAGGTTCTTTACTATCTAAGATGAATGGATTTTTACCTTGTTCTTTTAGTAGTGGGTTGTATCTGTATAGATGCCAGTATCCACTCTCAACAGCTTTTTTCTCTTCTAACTGGCTATTTTCCATTTTGATACCATGGTTGATACAAGGAGCATAAGCGATAATTAATGATACACCGTTATATGCTTCTGCCTCTTGAATAGCAGTCATAAATTGATTCATGTTTGCACCCATAGCAACTTTTGCTACATATACATCTTTGTATTGAGCTGCAATCATTCCTAAGTCTTTTTTGTTTGTTCTCTTACCGTTACTAGCGAATTTAGCTGTAGCACCTAATGGGGTAGATTTACTAGCTTGACCACCAGTATTACTGTATACCTCAGTATCTAGAACTAAGATATTGATATTCTCGCCACTAGCTAATACATGGTCTAAACCACCGTATCCGATATCATAAGCCCAACCGTCACCACCAACAATCCATACAGATTGATTAGAGAAGTTGTTTTTGTTATTGATAATGCTTTCTTTGATGATTTCTAAATCACTATTTACTTTGATACCACTGAGTTCTTTTGTAATCTCTTCAGCAAGTTCTCTTTGTCTATCAACAACATCACAAGATAGATATTCTTCAATATTAGCGTTTAGAGTTTCGCTATATTCTTCATCATAAATCTTATGAAGATTTGTTTTAAGTGTTTCTTGTTGTAATTTATGTCCTAATCTGATACCATAACCAAATTCTGCGTTATCTTCAAATAGGCTATTTGCCCATGCAATACCATGACCTTTATTGTCTTTTACATAAGGACATGTTGGGGCAGAACCGCCATAAATACTTGAACAGCCTGTAGCATTTGCTATTATCATTCTATCACCGAATAATTGGCTAATAACTTTGATATAAGGAGTCTCACCACAACCAGCACAAGCTCCACTAAATTCAAAGTAAGGCATTTTGTACTGACTGCCTTTAACGGTTGTTGGCTTAAATGTACCACTAGGCTCATTTGGAATAGAGTTTACAAATTCGTAATTAGTATGTTCTTTCTCCATAATGTCTGAAGAGTCAACCATTGTAAGAGCTTTTTCTTTAGCAGGGCAGACAGATGCGCATACGCCACAACCTGTACAGTCTTTACTGCTAAGTTGCATTACATACTTGAGTTCTTTTTCTGCCATAGCATTAGCACACTTGAAGTCTGCAGGAACATTCTTAAGATTTTCTTCTTTAACAAGGTGTGGTCTAATTGCTGCATGAGGGCAGACAAATGCACATTGGTTACATTGGATACATTTTTCACTATTCCAGCAAGGTAGTTGTGTTGCAACACCTCTTTTTTCAAATCTAGTAGTATTAGTAGGAACAATTCCTCTAGGGTCAAATGCACTAACTGGTAGAGTGTCACCATCAAGTCTAGCAATTGGTTTAACTATCTTGTCATAATATTCTTGTTCTGTCTCAACTGAAGTCTCTTTATCTGCTTTTAAAGTTGCCCAACTAGCAGGGTAGTTCACTTCGCTAATATTGTTTACACCGCTATCAATTGCTTTGTAGTTCATGTCAAGGATTGCTTGACCTTTGCTACCATAACTCTTTTCAGCGAATTTTTTCATTTCACTTACTGCTGTGTCGATAGGTATAATATTGATAAGTTTAAAGAATGCTGATTGCATTACAAGATTGATTTTGTTACCCAAACCGATTTCTTTAGCAATCTTATCTGCATCTATTGTATAGAATTTGATATTGTTTTCAGCAATTTCTTTTTTCATTTTATTAGGAAGGATAGTTTCTAATTCATCTAATGTCCAGCCTGTATTTAATAGTAATGTACCATTTTTCTTTAAGTTTTTAAGTAGGTTGTATTTGGTTACATAAGCTTCTTTGTGTACTGCAACAAAGTCAATATTATCAAGTAGATAACTTTCGTTGATTTTGTTTTTACCAAATCTTAAGTGGCTTATTGTAGCGCTACCACTCTTTTTACTATCATACTCAAAGTATGCTTGACCATTAAGGTCTGTGTTATTACCAATAATTTTGATACTGCTCTTATTAGCACTAACTGTACCGTCACCACCGAAACCATAAAATTTACAAGCAGTAACAGAAGAGTCGCTAGGGTAGATATTAGTAGCAATCTTTAAACTTGTACCAGTAAGGTCATCATTGATACCAACTGTGAAGTGGTTAATAGGTGACTTGCTTGCTAGGTTTTCGTATACTGCGTTTACCATAGTAGGGGTAAATTCTTTGCTACCTAAACCGTATCTGCCACCAAATACTGAAATGTTATTTTTTCCATTCTCAGCAAGTGCACAAATAACATCTTTGTATAGAGGTTCTCCGCTACTTCCTGGCTCTTTTGTTCTATCTAGAACTGCGATTCTCTTAGCAGTCTTTGGTAGTGCATTTACAAATGCCTTTGTATCAAATGGTCTGTATAGTCTAACTACAACAACACCAACTTTTGAGCCGTTCTTTTCGCTAAGGTATTTAACAGTCTCTTCAGTAGTAGAAGCACCACTACCCATAATTACGATAATATCTTCTGCATTAGGGTCTCCGTAGTAATCAAATAGATGATATTGTCTACCAGTTACTTTAGCAACCTTGTCCATATAATCTTGAACGATAGCAGGGGTTGCCTCATAAAATTTGTTTGCAGACTCTCTATTCTGGAAGTAGATATCTGGGTTTTGTGCAGTTCCTCTTTGATGAGGGTTGTTTGAATTTAGGGCTCTGTCCTTAAATTCTTGAATTTTGTCATAAGGAACTAAGTGTTTAATGCTCTCAACATCAATGTCCTCGATTGTATTGATTTCGTGACTTGTTCTAAATCCGTCAAAGAAATGAACGAATGGAACAGAACTAGATAGTGTAGATAGGTGAGATATAAGAGCCATATCCATAGCCTCTTGTACACTAGAAGCACAAAGCATTGCCCAACCAGTTTGTCTAACAGACATAACATCACTATGGTCACCAAAGATTGATAATGCGTGAGTTGCTAATGCTCTAGCACTAACATGGATAACACAAGGTGTTAATTCTCCTGCAATCTTATACATATTAGGAATCATAAGCAATAAGCCTTGACTCGCAGTAAATGTGGTGGTTAGTGCACCAGCACTAAGGCTACCATGTAGAGTACCACTAGCTCCTGCTTCTGATTGCATCTCAATAACCTTTACAGGGTTACCGAATATATTTTTTTTGTTTTCTCCAGCCCAACTATCACAAAGCTCTGCCATAGTGCTACTAGGTGTGATAGGGTAAATAGCTGCAACTTCACTAAAGTTATAAGCCATTGAGGCTGCGGCGGTATTTCCGTCAATAGTAATTTTTTTCACAAGCGTTCTCCTTTTTAAAAAACCTAGTTTTAGTATATTATGATTAGTAGTTTAAGTCAATTAATTCAATATAATCGGTGATATTTAATAAAAAAATAAAAAGACTAACGACTTTTTATTGAATTAAAATTTAATATGTTTTAAAATAAATATGAGGCGAGGTTATGAGATATAAATTAGAAATAAGTTATGATGGAACAAACTATAGTGGTTTTCAGATTCAGCCTAACAAGGATACTATCCAAAAAAGGCTAGAAGATGCCATGATGCATGTTTATAGAGATGAGATAGATATTGTTGCCAGTGGTAGAACAGATGCAGGAGTTTCAGCGATTTGTCAAGTATGTCATTTTGATACAGAATGCAATGTTGATACGAGAAGAGATGTTGGTTATCTAAATTCAATATTGCCAGAGAATATTAGAGTGCTCTCTATATCTGAGGCTAGTGTGGACTTTCATGCTAGAAAAAGTGCAAAGAATAAAACATACATATATAATTTTTATACAGGTAGAGAAATACCAGTATATGACAAGTTTGCTACCAATATAGGGTATAATCTGGATATAGAAAAGATGAAAGAGGCTTGTCGGTATATTCAGGGTGAACATGACTTTACTGCATTCTGTGCTAGCAATACTGCAGTTGTGGATAAGGTTAGGATTGTATATGATATCAAAATAATAGATTTAGGTGAAAATTTATACAGAATGGAGATTACTGGTAATGGATTTCTATACAATATGGTTAGAATTATTATGGGTACTTTAGTATCTGTTGGTATGGGGAAGATAAGACCTGAAGATATTGTGCAGATTATAGAGAGTAAAAATAGGGCAAATAGTGGTAAGACCATGCCTGCAAAAGGGTTAGTTTTAAAAAAAGTTATTTATTCAAATGTTTGACTAAGTAATGCTTAAATGATATTATCATAGTATATTATGGTGCAATATACCTATAGGAGATTTTTATGAAGTTTTGGGTAAAAATTGTTGTAGCATTGTCTGTTGTAGTTGTAGCAGGCTTTGCAGTATGGGCATTTTTCTTTAAGGAAAATGACGAATCAATCGCTTTTAATAGAATGAGCGAATTAGTTGATTATAAACAATCACTAGGATTAAAAGAGAGATTACTTGATTTAGAGGACTATAACTATTTGTCTCAGGACGAGAGTAAAGTTATATCTTCAGATTCAACTGATGGTAAGAAAATATACTCTCTAAGAGAACTTTGTTTAAGTGAAGATGCTATCGTTCTATATGATGAAAATCATGAGATAACTGCTACTTATGGTTCATATATGACTTATGAAAATAAAGTAGATGAAATCTTTGAGTATTTACTTCCTCATCTAAACGGTACTAGAGTAACTGCAAAGACTAGAAAAGCTGTAACTAATGCAATTAGTGATTATATTGATTCTCTAAAAGCAGTTAGTGAGGCATTAGATATGCTTATTGTATGTCAAGATAGTATCACTGGAACAGCAACAGAGATGACGGTGCTAGCTAATAATTATGGTGAACTAAGACTAAGATATAGAGAGTCTTTAGATAAAGCAGGTGAAGTTATTACTGCAGCAATAAAGTATGTAAACATTAGTGTTTATGATAATGGATTTAAGGCTGATACTAGATTTGCTCTATATGACTGTTTTGGTATTGCTTTAAGTGCAGCAACAGATTCTGAGTTAAAAATCATTCAAGAACCAGACTTCTCTAATGATGTATATACTATTCTTACTAAGATAAATCAATTTGACGCTGGTACAAGTATATTTACTGCTGAATATAGTGAATATGATTTCTTAACTAACTATAATAAATTACTTTGGTCTCATCATGGTGTTTTAGAGTCAGTATTAAAAGAACCATATATCGTTAAGAGAAAGATGGCGGATAATTCTAATTTGAGTGGAGTTGTTGAATCTGCTCAACCAGCTATTGTAACAGTATTAAATATTTTAGGTTTTTAAGTAAAGGTGTCGTATGAAAAAATTTCTAAGTTTATTAATACTTCCTCTAGTTGCTTTTATGTGTCTAGTAGGATGTGGTGGAGATAAAACTCCTAAGGATATACAAGATTTATACAACTCAATGAGAACAGCTTTTGTTGTGGAAGAAGAAAATGTGTTTTTCGCTGATAGCGAAAATCCTGATACTATTACTATTGCATATAATGAGACTATCAGAAACCAAATCAATAACGCTGCACCAACTACAGATTTGCAAAAAAGATATGTGGCATTAGGTGTACAACAAGATATTTTGAATAATATCTTCAATTTCTATGAGAATAATCAAGAGGAATTCTACAGAGAATTATCTTCTGTTGAATATAAAAATGCTCACATTAATGAATTATATGATTCATTAGAAGCATTGAAAGATACATTAAAAGGCTTCCAAGAACAATATTCTCAATTTATGACCGATGTAGAGTCAGGGGACATTATGGTCTTCTCTGTACTTAGTTATACATATCAATTAAATAAGGTTATAGATAGTTCGTTTAACTTTATCTATACATTTATGGATGTTTATAATACATACTGTGTAGAGAAGAGTGATACAGTTACTGCAGCAGCTCTAACTCTTGAGATAGAAAAATCTTATGTGGATATTGCTAATGTAGTATATCTACAAAATATCAGAACATTTAATTATTCAGTAGGAGAGAAGGGTGTTTGTGATTTACTTCCTCTAATTGATAATACTACAAATGAGTATAACCTAGTATCTCTTATGTCAGAGGCTAAAGTTTTAGCAACTACAATTTCTGAGAATATGGGTACTTCTTCTGATACATATACAGAAACTATGAATAAAATCAATGATTTTATGTATTATAGAGAATTACTAGCACAAAGAATTACAACATTTAGAAATCTAATGGATACAGTTGATGATTATACTTTAAATGAGTATAGATTTGACCTTGTAAACGGTGTAGAGTATGATACATACATTAATTCATTATCTGCATCTGATAAGGCTAGTGTTCAAGCATTAGATGCATTTGTAAATGATATATTCACACCATTTGTTGCAAAGTTAAACTTAATTGTGGCATAGATACTAATTAAAATTAAATAAATAAAAGAGGTTTCCAAAATGGATTATAAAAAATTGGCTGAGATGCTATATCCCACCACTAAGGATTTTAAGTACTATTTAGAGAAATACAAAGCAAGAGAAAATTTGAGAGGTGAAGTGACAAGATATGCTCCTAGTCCAACAGGTTATATGCATATTGGAAACTTTTTTCAAATGTTCATCTCATATAATTTAGCAAAAAATACAAACGGTATTTTTATTAAAAGATTAGAAGATACAGACCAAAAGAGAGAAAAAGAGGGTGCTTTTGAAGTAATCAAAGAGATTATGGACAAATTTGGCATTTTCCCTGATGAGTATCAAGAGAAAAATGGCGATACAAAGGGTGAGTATGGTCCATATATTCAGACAGATAGACTTGAGATATATCATGCGTTTGCTAAGTATTTAGTTTCTATCGGAAGAGCTTTCCCTTGCTTCTGTAAAGCTTTTGAAGACAAATCAGAGATATTAAAAGATAGAGAAACTAAGTTTAAAGAGAATGATGTGACTGAGTATGACCCTTGTAGAGATTTAACTCTAGAAGAGGTTGAGGCTAAGTTAAAAGCAGGTGAAACATACGCTATTAGACTTAGAACACAAAATACAGGTAAAGAGAGAGCTGTATTTACAGACCTTATCAAGGGCGAAATTAATGCTCTAGCTAATGCTAAAGATGTTATTCTTGTTAAGAGAGATGGAATTCCTCCATATACATTCTGTCATATTATTGATGATAAATTAATGGGTGTTACAACTGTTGTTAGAGGTGAGGAATATATTTCTTCTACTCCAGTACATTTAGAGATTATAGACGCTTTAGGATTTGAGAGATTTAAATACTGTCACAACCCTCTAATCTGTAAGATTCCTGAGAATGGAAACAAGAGAAAGATTTCTAAGCGTTATGACCCAGAAGCAGATATGAGATTCTACTTTGAACAAGGATATCCTAATGAGGCTGTTCTTGAGTATCTATTAAATATTATTTCATCTGCATTTGAAGAGTGGAGAAGAAACAATCCTGAGGCTCATTGGAGCGACTTTAAGTTTGGTATTAATGATATTACAGCAGTTTCTCCTATATTTGACCTTGTAAAATTAAATGATATTTCTAAAAATATTATTGCTAAACAAACTGCAGCTGAGGTATATGACAGA
Source organism: Clostridiales bacterium (assembly GCA_015055605.1). Lineage (GTDB taxonomy): Bacteria > Bacillota > Clostridia > Christensenellales > UBA1242 > UBA11490. The sequence continues at coordinate 440,964 of SVHV01000001.1, read as the reverse complement.
ACATTAGCATGGGCTAAGACATATAACCCAGAGTTTGCTACTAAACTAGAAAATGATAAGACTTATGCTATTAAGATTTTCAGTATCGATAGGGGTGGGGAGAAGCCTAGAAAAGATATTTTCTGTTATTCTATGATTCCTAGTTACTATGAATATTTCTTTAATGATTATAAAACACTATCATTTGCAAGTAGTGTTGTAGATAATAATAAAGAATTAATATGCAATATATTTGATAAATATGCAAGTAATTATAAGCCTGGCATTGACAAAGATACATGGTTTGCTAATGTTAAAGAGATGGCTGTAGAATTTAACTTCTGTACTGACAACAAAGCATATAAGGCAGAACCAGAGAAATATAATGGAAATGTTGCTACATTCTGTAATATTTTAAGGGTGTGCATAACTGGTAGAGAGAATTCTCCAGACTTATATTCTATATGTGAAACATTAGGTAAAGATGAATTAATAAATAGAGCTAATATGCTAAGAGAAATATTGAAATAATAATTAAGGAGTTTATGAATAAAAATAAACTCCTTTTTTACTTATTTTATAACATATAAAATTAATTAAAATCGTGAAAAATAAAATTTAATATTTTTTTAAAAAACTTTAAATAATTTATTGACATTAAATATATAATTTGGTATTATATAGGAGTGTTTCGGGGAATAACACAAAAAATGTGGGGGTATAGCTCAGTTGGCTAGAGCACCTGCCTTGCAAGCAGGGGGTCAACGGTTCGAATCCGTTTATCTCCACCATATAGAGATGTAGCTCAGCAGGTTAGAGCACCACCCTGATAAGGTGGGGGTCGGTGGTTCGAGTCCACTCATCTCTACCAAAACAATGACCGTAAGGTCATTTTTTTGTTGCTATTATAATTTGATACAAAAAAACGATAAGTACAATGCTTATCGTTTTTTATTTTATTTTTCAACTGATTGCTTTGTTGTATTATCATCTTCCATCATTTTGTAGGTCATCTGACCTAGTTCATTACATCTATCGCATAGTTTCTTTGTGATTTCTTCTCTAGTGGCATAATCTTTTGCTAAAGTGGAGTAAAGTATAGGGGCGTCTACTAGGTATACCTTACTTTGCTTATTGAAGTATGATACATAAATAGGCAGGTCTATACCATTTTTTTTGCACATTTCAGCAAATAGTACAAATCCTCCGTAAAAACCGTCTAAGGTTACTTGATAGCCATTGTCTGATTTCTCTGGGAAGACCACAATGTTTTCGCCGTTTTTAATGGCTTCTAGGCTTTCTTTTATAGTTGTTTTGAATCTTCCATCGGGATATGTTGAAATTAGGTTTAAGCCCTTATAAAATAAGTTTGTAAGAGGGCTGGCTATTAAACAGAACATTCTTGCTCCAAATAAACTCCAGTGTTTCTTTTCGTGAAAATATACTTTTGACTGATATTTGTACATTTTAACGAGTCCAGAATTCATTTGATATGCACCCCAAAATCTAACTGGTTTACCACTATATATTTCAAATGACATAGGGGCATCAGTTCCTTCGTGGTTACTAATGATAAGGCCACCAGTTGAGATTTCTTCACCTAAATATTTAAACTCAGGTTTTTTGTATCTAACTTTCATCATCTTTTTTAGGCATCTAAACCACCATTTTCTTTTACTGATAACTTGTTTGTCTTTTGTTTTTTCCATAATTTCACCATTTTGTAATTTAATCTAGAATTACACAAAAATTCGACTTTTTTCGACTTTTTGCATACTATAATTATATCACATTAAAAATTTTTTCATAGTAAAATATGGTGTTTGAAGAAACTTTTTAGTAATATATGCATACATATATTCATAGAATTATTTTTGTAGAGTTTTATATTTTATTTTGATTCGAAAAAAACACATAAGTTAGTGGTAATTTTCCTAAAGTTCTTTACTTTTAAATATTATTAGTGATATAATATTTTTACAACTCTACAAAGGGAGTTGTTATTTGAATTTTTACATATTATTTGGCGAGGTTGCTTATGGAAAGAGTTAAACTAATTATTGATACAGACCCAGGTGTAGATGATAACAATGCACTTGTTTATGCTTTAAATGATGATAGATTTGATATTAAGCTTATTACTATATCTAATGGTAATGTTGGTATCGCTAAGTCATCTAAGAATGTTCTTCACCTCCTAGATGTTTTTGGTAAAGATATTCCTGTTGTTGATGGATATGAGGAGAGAATGGGTTCTAATAGTGAGGACGCAGTCTTTTTGCATGGTAAAGAGGGTTTGGGTAACTATATTCCACCTGAGACTACTGAGCATCAGAAATTAGATAGAGATTGTGCAGATGTTATGTACGAGACTCTAAAGAAATATCCTGGTGAAATAACAGTAGCAGTATTAGGTCCTCATACCAATATGGCATATATGCTTAAGAAATATCCAGACGCTGCTAAATATGTTAAGGATATAGTTATGATGGGTGGAGCTCCAGACGGAATTCTTACTAATCCTAATCACACATCATTCAATATTCGTACAGATGCTCCTGCATTCCAAATTACTATTGATTCTGGTATACCTATTACTATGTGTCCTAGTAGAATTGGTAGAGATGTTATGCACTGGACAGACAAACAAGTTGAGGAAATTAAGGGTAAAGGAATAATCGGTAGATATCTTGCGAAGACATTTGAGACATATTGGGAGCATGGATATCCAGATCTAAGAATCTCTACTTGTGATATTTCTGCATTATATATTTTGGTTAGACCAGAATTATATAAAACTGTAAAGTGTGATATTGTACTTGATACCGAGAAGTATATCGGTAAGACTACTGCTGTTTACAAAGAAGATGGTCAATTTAGTCTTATTAAAGATGTGGATAGAGAGGCTTTACAATCTATGTTCTTTGAGATGCTTGACAATATGGTAAATTTAGATATAAAGAGCCAGTATTTTATTGAGAATAATGCTTAATCAAACAAGGACTACTATTTAATTAGTAGTTCTTTTTGTTAAATTAAATATAGTATAATTGTATTAATTTGTAAAAATATCAATGCAAAATATAATATTTGTTTTGAAATGATTTATGTAGATGTTATAATTATATATGTAAGGAAAAGGTACTAAATTATGAAAGATTTTATTCAGAGAATTTTAGAATATAAAGAAAAAAACAAACTCACTAATGAGGAGTGTGCTAATAAACTAGGTATAACTCTAGAGCAGATGTTAGAAATAATTGAGGGTAAGACATCATTAGATGAAAAGCAACAGTCAGAGGTTTTGTCAAAGGTAGATAAACTTCGTGCAACTAAGATACTTGATTTGTTCTTTAAGTTTGGTGCAACAATCATGGCTTTAGTGGCATTACTTTTATCTATTAATGATAATATTAAGCCAAATACTCTTATTATACTATTATCTATAGGCTTGCTATTCTCATCAATTCAACATCTTCCTAAGATTGATAAAGATTAATTAAAAAAAGTGTCTAATTTGACACTTTTTTTGTTTGTTTAGTATTTCTATTGAGATATATTTTTATTGTCGATAAATTTATTATATTAAAGGTAAATAATAGACAAATGTAGAATGCTACACTTATTATTCCTGTTATGGATATTGTTATAAATGGTGACAATATATTTGATAGGATATTATAGCAGTATCTTGTTAGTAATATTATAGGTAAAATAATAAATGAATGTTTAATACTAATACTCAATATATTAGTATTAGTACCTAATATTGTTTTGATTTTATGGACATTTAATACTGTAGTGAGTATCGATCCTATGCCCATGCCAACGATTATGATTCCTGGTCCTATGAGTGGGGTAAAACATATAGTAAAGATAACCATAATAATATTACTAATAATAAAATACAAGAATGTTTTATATTCTTGATTAAGAGCATTAAGTATCGATGTTGTAATTTGAGCAAGTCCGATAGGGAGCATAACCCAGCAGAAATACTTAAGATAAGTACCTGCTTGAATGTGATTAAATACTAGTTCACAAATTGGTTCACCTAAGATTATAAATATTGGTATAAAAGCAAATATACAACTGATTGTAAATATTATATAGTAAGATATTTGTTTGTTTACTTGAGAGGTGTTTTCGCTGGATATTTTAGGTATGAGAATCATACATAGTGCTCCGATTATAGTGCTAGGGATAGATAGTAGTGGCATGCTCATACCCATTAGGACGCCTAATTCACTGATTATTTCAGCTTTGCTAAATATGGTTGATGATAGTCTAAGGGGTATTATAAATGAGATAATGGGTGCAAGTAGGCTTGTAAAGAGTCTAACGCAAGTAAGTGGGGAGGAACTTTTTATAATCTCTTTGAAGTATCCGTTTCTGTATTGAAATCTTCCTGAATTTTTTACATACAAATAAATACCATATATGGTACTTATTCCACAAGACCAGTTTATTGCATTTGCAACTGCTATTATGGGACTGTTGAATATGTTAGTCATAATAAAGACAACACATATTGATATTTTTAAAATTTGCTCAAATAGTTCTACGATACTTACAGCGAAGTAGTTTTCTATACCCCATAGATATCCTTTTAGTTGAGCATAAATTGCCGTAAAAAAGATAGATGGCAGTAGTGATAGAATGACTGTATATCCTAAACTATTACCTATTACTAGTGTAATGAGTGGTTTTGAAATTAGTGCTAGTAAAGTTAAAAATAGTGCCATAATGACATTATAAATAAGTGCACTAGTGATTGAGTAGTTGGTGTATGATGCTTGTCCTAAGGCTTTATTTTTGGCAGTTATTTTAGATACAGTTAATGGAATACTTGCACCTATGATTGTAATAAATACCATATATACAGAAAGTGTGATATTATATATGCCTAGCTCATTTGTTGTCATTATTTTGGCTAGATATATTTTATATATAAATCCTAGACACCTTGTAGCAACGCTAAATATTGTTAAGGTTAGCATTGCTTTTAAAATATTTTTAATAATCCACCTCTAATAAATGAATTTTATTACATTATACTCAAGTTATGTTTTAAATATTACTTAGTTTTGTAATCAAAAATAGTGTAAGAGCATATTATTGAATGTATGAGGAGGATATTATGCAAGAAATATATTTGCTTAATATGGGTGACACCATTGATAAGGTGAAGGTGGAATATGGTGATAGAGAATATCTTCCTAGTGAAGAGGTAGTTTTTGGTAAAAAGTTTATAACACTAAAAAAAGGTAGTGATGATATTAGAGTTGTTAGGAATTATTTACCATTGTATAAATACATTACAAAGAAAGGGGAGACAATGCTTGATATAATGTCTAGAGGTTTTGAGATTGTTGCGGGAGAGTCTGGCTCAGAAGGGCAAATTATACTACTAAGCAAGCCTAAAAGTATTAGGTACACTGTTGCACCTTTAGAGAGTTTAGATGCCATAGCGAGCAAGTTTGGTGTGAATAAGTGTAGCATAATGTCTAGTAATAATTTAAATACTGATAAATTATTTGTAGGACAAATACTTTGGATATAGGTAAATGAAAGACACTTTAGTACCATATCCTTTAAATTTATGAAATCAAGAATATTCTATATATAAGAAAATACAGATGATGAGAAACACCTAACTGCTATACATCAAATAAAAAACACATAACATTTGATTTGTTATGTGTTTTTATTTTGTTAGCTTCAAAAGTATTTAACAATTTAAAGTTTCTTTTGTGATTTAGGCATCCTTAGAATCAGTTTCTTCTTTTTTCTCTTCAGTATCTTTGGTTTTTACAGAAGATTCTTTTTTAGATTTCACTTTTTCTGTTGGTTGCTTTGTTGTTTTTGCTTTGCTTGTTTTTTGTTGTTCTTTGTACTCAGCTTTTTTCTTTTTAGCCTCAGCTTTTGCAGCTTTGTACTCAGCCCACATATCTTCTTCTTCCTTAGCAAGAGCTTCTATTTCAGCTTCGATTTTAGCAATCTCATTCTTAATATATTCTTTTCTTTCTAAGAAAGAGTTAAGTTTGATATTGTCAGGTTGCTCAGCAGCAGCCAATTTAACATCTTGAACATTTAATTGTTTTTGAAGAGCTAACTCTTGTTTGTCTAATTTTGCAATGAAATTAGCAAAGTCTTTTTCTGCTTTAGCATTCTTAAGCAATTCAGGATTTGCCTTAAGTTCTTTTTCTCTTTCTGCTTTAGCTTCTTTCTTTCTGATTTCGATTTCAAGTTTTTGTTTCTTGATTTTCTCTTGTTCAGCAAGGATTCTCTCTTTGATAACTTCAAATTTCTGACTAGCGAGTAGTTTGTACTCTTCAATCTCTTTGTCGATTGCTACTAGTTCTTCGTTAAGTTCAGCAATGATTTGTTTTCTAAGAGCGATTTGTTCTCTCTTATCAATGTCTTTGTCAAGAGTTTTTCTTCTATCGTAGTTTGTTTTGATTTTTGGCTTTCTAGAGAATGTGATTTTCTTCACATAGAATCCTACAACTGCGATAACAATTGCTAGGGCAGTGATAAGGCTAGGAATGATTAACCAGTTAAAGTCATTATTCCATTCGCTTGTCTCTTCCTCAGTTGTTTCTTCTTCTGGAACATAATTGATAAATGCTCTGTAGTAGTCATTCTCTGTACTTCCGATAGCATTTAGGTATGCTTCAGAATCTATTGTTTCAATTACAAGGTTGTCAAACAATACCTCGCCACTAGTAGCTTCTGCAGAAGAACCTAGACTAAGCATAATAGCAGAGTTGATGTCTTTTTCTGGACAAATATAAATAGTATATGTTTTCCAAAGACCATTTGTATTGATTGATTTGAATTGGATATTATTTGGTTCTTTTAGTCCGAAGCTTGCACCGTATACTACGCCTTCTTTAGCTTCGTCTTGTATAATGTTTCTAGTAAGAATATTAATAGAAATCTTATAGTATGTTTGAGCAGAGAATAGTTGTGTTTCTTTGCTAACAAATGAATAATAAACATCATGTGTACTATTAATATATAGGACATTTTCGTTACCAGATATTGTATTGTCTAAATCTCTGATAAATGCATGTTCTGTTGAAATGATACCTGAATGAGTAACTGTTTGGTTACTTTCTTCTGTTGCTTCCCAACTATTTGGAGTTTGTAGGTCGTAAGCAGAATTATATGTTCTGTTATCGAATTTGTCTTTTGATAGGTCTACTTGTAGGTAAGTAGTGTCAGGGTCTTTATAAGAACCACAAGTTCTGTATGCTGTTTCGTTTGAATCAGATGCGATTACATCATCAAAGAATACATAACGAGTTACGCCTTCGAATGTAAGAGTTAGTGTACCTGTTACTTCGTTATTTGTTGTATTAGCAATGTAGAACTCGAATTTATGCCACTCATTATCATCAAAGTAGATATTTTTATAATCTAGTATAACCATCTTAGTTGATGCAAATTTAACAGATGCACCATAGTCTTTACCTTGCATATTTCTATTGTAATCAGTAAATACATAGAAACTGATTAAGAAATATGAATTAGGAGCTATTGCTAATGATGATGTTTCATAAGATTGAGTATTTGTCTCAGAGGCACTACCAATCATAAGAACATTATTGTCATCTCCCATCATGTATGGTAGTTTACCTGGATTTGTTGGAGCAACTCCACCTTCGTTGTAGAAGTCTTCTACATGAGCGTCCCAATCTTTTGTATTGACAACACCACTGAATGTGTTGTAATCATCTCCAGTTCTCTTCCAATCAGCAGGGGTTAGTGGGAATGATGCAGCAGTCTCTTTGTTTTCTGTTACATTGAACATTCCGTTAGTAATTTTTAAACCATCATTAACCTTATTTAGGTTAAATGTAGCGCTGTTTGATGATGATGAGTTTGTGTTGAAATCTTTGTAATTAATGTTTTCAATAGTAAAGTCATCTACAAATACATATCCATCACTTTGATTCTCAGTTGTTCCTAACCAAATTTGAATAGTAACATCTTTAGAACCAAATGTAGGTCCGTAGATATAGAAATTATAATTAGTCCAGTCATTTCTGAATTTGTTGTCATTAGTTGTGTATGTGGTTGCAAGAGATAGTGTTGCATTTTCTACAGTTGTATTTTCTGTCTTGTCAACAAGATATACTGTTGCTCCGTAACCTACATTACAGTTACTCTTTGCCCAGAAAGAAAGTCTATAATATTGATGATGTTGTACAGTAAATGTTGTACTTTCAACACCTTGGTAACCTGCTTCTTTGTTATACATTAGTAGGGCAAATTCATTATTACCAGTACAGTTAGAACCAGGAGCAGCGATGTTTTCATAAGTGTAGTTTGTTACATCTACTGGCTCACAAATTTGGTCAACGGAAGTGCTTTGTGATAATGTTGTCCAACCATCATAAGGGATATTCTCAAAACTACTATTAGATACAACTGCTGTTTTCTCTCTGCTTAGAGAAATAAAGTTGTGTGTATCATCTTCTTCATCTGTTAATTGGTCAACGAAATAATCATTATAGTATGATTCACTACATCTCTTTACATCAACATTGTGGAAGAATACTGCACCTTCAGTGAATGAGTTTTTGCTACCTAGCCATAATTCTATATTAACAGTTTTCTCAGCGCCTGTTGCGATATAGAATGCATAAGTCTTTAATCCTGTTAGTGTAGTGATTTCCTCAAATTGTAGTTTGTCAAGAGTTTCTCTATTTTCCTCTTTATCTTCTACTAAACCAGTAACATAGATAGATGCTCTAGGGTCTGTTTTGATTGTGCTATCTGTGTTATAAGTTCTATGAGTATATAGGGTAACAGTAATCTGATAGAAACTATCACTAGCTAGACTAATGTCATTACTCTTGTATCCTAATGCTCCAGCACCATTGTATGAGTTAATCATAAGTGTCTTATAGTAAGCACTATCTGTATTATTAGGAGCTAGGAATGTTGGTCTGCTAGTTTGATAAGTTTCACTATTCCAAGTGGTCTCGTCTTTTAGATCTACGATACCATGTTTAATATTGTCATAGTTTGTACTATCACTTTCTAGTTTAGTCCAGCCATTAGCTGTTGCTGGTTTGCTAGTGCTAGATGTATAGAATGAGTAGTAGTTCTTGTTACTAGAGCCTTCCTCAAAGATTGATTCTGAGATATGCTCATTGTTATAAGAACCATCAGCAGCAGAAACTGTTCTAACATTATAAAAATTGAAATTATATCCAGAAAGTACAGATAGTAACATTCCGAATACTAGAACAAAACTGCAAATAATTTTTTTGGTTTTTGATTGTCTTAAGTTATACATAAATTAGTTCACCTTTATTAATAAAATTATTACACTAGATTATTATATATTATTTTTCTTTAGACTTCAAGTGATTTGACCTATTAATCTAATATTTTCGCATCTGAGCATCTTTTTAAATATGGAAATAAATTCCATTTTTTACTAGTATGTGATGAAAATTATTTATTATTCAATTTTGGTAAATTTTGGTGTTAATAAGGTCTTATTTGTAAATTATTATATATGGGACGAATTAAGGTAAAGGTTACACCAAATATTGATTCTGGTGGGATAGAATTGTTGGTGAAAAGCAGTGTAAAGCAAAAATGTAGAAAAGGAAAGAAAAATATTTTTTTAAAGTTGTTGACGGGTGCATTTATAGGATTTATAAATGGCTTTTGGGGCGGAGGTGGTGGCATGGTATGTGTGCCATTGTTGACCCATGTTATAATGTTACCTGAGAAAAAAGCACATGCTACGACACTTCTTATCATGTTGCCACTCAGTATTGCTAGTCTGGTGGTTTATATTTATGGTGGCAATATGCAGTGGTGGAATGCTCTAAAAATAGGTCTGGGATTTGTAGTTGGTGGATATGTTGGGGCACTGCTTCTAAAGAAAATTAGCAATGTGTGGTTATGTGCTATATTTAGTATTGTGATTATCGTAGGAGGGCTGAAATTAATTTTATGAATAATGCCTTGTTTTGGCTAATTATTGCAGGTTTTATTAGTGGTATTGTTGGTGGTATGGGAATGGGTGGTGGAACTCTTTTGATTCCTATTCTTACTATATTTTTGTTCTTTCCACAAAAGGTTGCTCAGGCTATTAATTTAATTGTATTTATTCCTATGGCAATTGTTAGTTTGGTTGTTCATATCAAGAATAAACTGGTGGATTTTAGGGTAGGTGTTCCTATTATAATTACAGGGACTATTTTTTCTATTGGAGGCTCAATTCTTGCGAGCTTTGTGAGTAATGAAATATTAAGAAAGATTTTTGGTGGTTTCCTTTTGCTGGTGGGTATATATCAAGCAGTACAAACTATAATTCTTATTAAAAGAAATCGAAAAAGTGGAGACGATAAGGGGTTTAGTTTGAAAATTTTTATAAAATAATAAAAGGGTAGTGAGGGCGGTAAAACATTTGTGTTTTTTATAAAATTATGATAAGATACAGTCATATACTTACTTAGGAGGATACTGAAAATGAAAATCGATAAAGAACTTTGTATCGGTTGTGGTTCTTGTGTTGGTGCTTGTCCAGTAGGTGCTATTTCACTTGAGGGCGACAAAGCAGAAATCAATCAAGAAGTTTGCATTCATTGTGGTGCTTGTGCTGCAGTTTGTCCAGTTGGCGCAATTGTAGAAGAGTAATAATTTATTAAGTAAGTAAGGTCGGACTTTAGTCGGACCTTATTTTTATTAAAAAGTTAAATTGCGACACACTAAATTTGTGTAAATTTTGTGTACAAATGAAAAATATTATGATATAATTCAGAAGATGGGAAAGTTTGCCCATATTTATAATGGAAAAGCATTTGCTGTTATTTAATGAGACTTAAAATTAAAGGAGCAAGATTTTGGAAAAAATAGCTGTAATCGAAATTAAAACAATGAGTGTAAAACTACAGGTTTATGATGTAGTGAAGAATAAATATTTTGCTTTGTCAAAAGTTATTGATATGCCTATTAACTTAACAAAAGATTTTTACAATGATAACTTTATAAAGACAAATATTGTTAAAGATATTAATAATATTCTAACAGTATATAAGTCAATAATTGAAAGTTATGAGTGTACTGATGTTATTTGTTTAGCAACAAATGCAATTAACGAAGCGAAGAATGCTAATGGTTTCTTAAATGAATTAACAGTGAATAGTGGATATAAATTTAAGGTTGTAGACTTTGAAGAAGAGTGTTTAGCTGTATATACATCTGTAATCAATTCATTCAATAGGCCTAAGGGATTAATCATTAATGTTGGTGATTATAGTACAGAGGTTGTATTATATAATAGAAGAAATGTACTTTCTAAAGTTAGTATCCCTTATGGATATGCAAAAGTATATGATACTATGAGTGGTATGACTTTTGAAGATAGTGAGGCTAAACTAGCTAAAGAAATATCTGAGATTATAGATAATAGTGGAATTAAAGCTGAACTTCCTGAAGAGTTTGATATTATTGGATGTGGAGATACATTCAAAGATTATGGTTCTATCTGTAGAAAAGCTAAGAAGTATCCTATAGAATTATCTCACAACTTTGTTTCAACAAAGGCAGACTTTGAGAAGGTGTATGGCTTAATTAAAGGATATGGTATTAGTTCAACAACAAAAGTTAAGGGTGTTACTCTTAATAATAGTAAATATCTTCCTAGTGGATTGATGATAGTAAAATCAATTCTAGACAACTTTGAGAAAGATGAGTTTGCTATTAGTAAATTAGGTAGGGCTGAAGGAATGTTATTCCATAGTGTACTTCCTATGACTATCGAAAAACCAATTAGTGATGCTTTGGGTTATAGTCTACAGATGTTAAACGATTTGTATGACAAAAAACCAAATAATTCACAACATGTATACGAATTAAGTATTATTCTATTTAAGCAATTAAAAGTTTTGCACAAATTAGGTAGGATGTATGTAAAAGTATTAAGAATCGCAAGTTATATGTCTAACGCTGGATATAGGGTAGATGTAGAGAATGCAGATAGGTCAGTATTTGATATTATCAGAAATAGTGAGATATTTGGAATTAGTCATAGTGAAATTGTAATGGCTGCGTTTGTAGCATTAGGAAAGAATCCAGACAACTTCAATCTTAGTGAGTGGGTTAGATTTAAAGAGTATCTAACAGATGAAGATTTAATTGCTGTGAAGAAATTGTCTGTTATCTTAAAAATTGCTGAGAGTTTGGATATTACAGATTTTGGTTCTGTAACTGATATTAGTTGTGATATTCTAGGTGATAGTGTAATAATGAAAACTATTGTAGATAAATCAGCACAATTTGAGATTGACTATACAATGCTTTCTGGTGCAGAATTTAAAAAGGCATTTGGAAAGAATCTAGAAGTTTTATAATATACAAAAGGAACTTGCATAAGTGGGTTCCTTTTTTTGTGATAAAATTTTCTAAAAAAGAAAAATGCTTTGAAAATAGAAAGATATGTAATATAATAACTAAGGTTTAATTCAATTCGGAGAAAAAATATGAAATGCATTTATTGTGGAAATACAGATAGTAAGGTTTTAGATAGTAGAAGTTCTGATGATGAAACTAGTATCAGAAGAAGGAGAGAATGTTTGTCTTGTGGTAAGAGATTTACTACTTATGAGACTGTTGAGAATCTTCCTCTTTTAGTAATTAAGTCTGATAATAGTAGGCAGAGTTTTGATGTGGAAAAATTAAAAAGGGGTATTATCAGAGCGTGTGAAAAGAGACCTGTATCAATGGCTCAGATAGATACAATGGTAAGTGAAATTGAGAAGGTTCTATACAACTCTCTTGACCAAGAAGTTTATAGTAGTAAGATAGGGGAGTTGGTTATGGAACATCTTAAAAAAATTGATGAAGTATCATATATTAGATTTGCAAGTGTTTATAGAAAGTTTGCTGACTTGACTCACTTTATTGAGTTTATAAAAGAGTATGATACCAAGAAATAATTTTAATATTTTAAGAAAAAGATAGAGTGTTTTGCTCTATCTTTTTTTGTGTTTGTATGTTCTATTTTTAAAATTATTAGTGGTATGATGGTTATTGATTTTTTTGTTTGTGTTTTATATGGTGATTTTTTATTTTTATCATACTGTTTGCGTTAATGTATTTGGTTGTTTTTTAGACACTGAGCTTTTCTTGTTGTGTATTATTTTGGATATTTTTAGAAGTTTTCTGGGCTTTGTTGTTGAAATATTAATATTTATAAATATGTAAAAAATATAATAAATATACTAATATCTAGTGTATATATTTTGTATATTCAAACAATTTAATTTTTATATTTTTTTTAATTATTACAAAAATATATAAAAAATAAGCATTTAATTAAAATGGCATTTTTACATTATAATTAGAGAATAGTGACAATAAGTATGTATCTTATGTCAGAAATAACAATATATTCTACATAAACATAGATATTTTATGTTTATTTTTCGTCATTGTTATTTTCTCTTAAAATTGAATTAATATTGATTTGATTCTGATTGTTTTTGTAAAAATTTATATTGTTGCATTCTTTATTGCATATATCATTCTGTATAATTATGTCAACAAGGATAATGTCTTTACCTATTTTACAGATGCGATTGTAGGGGATAAATATGTCGTTATTCGCCTTAAAAATATTAAAGAAATTTCTATTGCATGGGACAATTATTCCTATAATTTTTCCACAGCATGAGTCAAAAACTATATCGGATATTGCACCCATATTTTTGCCGTCACTTATACTAATTACATCTTTACATTTTAAGTCGCAGAAAGAAATTTCCATGATGAAACCTTTTTGTATTTTATGTGTCTTATGAATAGTTTATGACATATATTTTTTTATTGTGTTTTGTCTACTTTTATCATACATAAATTTTCTTTTCTTACTTAAAATAAATGTATGGATATTTCATTTGTTTTGTATGGTTTGCTACTTATTTTATTTTTGTTTGGCGTGGTTAGGATTTCTAATTATTGTTTGAACTTTATATTTGGTATAGCTTTATTGTTTGTTGTGTTGGGCTACTTTTATGGTGGAGTCGATACTTCATTTTTTGCTGTAAATATTTTTCATTTACTATCCTGTTTTTTATTCTTAATTACTTTTTTCAAGAAGGAAGACTGTCGTGTTTTACACTGGGTTTTATTTTTTCTTTTTTTAGAGGCGTTGTTTTTATGTGTTGATTCTGAGTTGTTGTTGTTTTATGGTTCAATGTTATTTTTTGTTTTGCTTTCAATTATCTTTCTTTTCTTTTATTTTGATTGCAGGCGATTACTTTCGGTATTTATTTTGTTTTCTATTTTCTATCTAATAATAGATGGGTGTTTTCAGTATTATGAATTAGGTTATGTGTTTATTACTTTTGATAGTGTGTTTATCGGCGTATTTTCTATGTGGGCTGTCTCTAAGATTTTTGCTGTTGTGAATAGTTATAGATTTGAGTTTGATGAGGTTGGGTATGTTAAAAAATAAACTAGTAATATTTTTAGTGTGTTTACTCATATTGGTATTTCAGAGTAAAGGTGGTTATGATGTTATGGCAGATGTAATAAGTACCCCGACATCTGTAGAGATTTATTCTGTATATGATGAAAAGTTAAATTTGCTATTTCAGAGAGATGAAGTTGCGATAGGAGATAATTATCTTTCGGAAGACTTTAAATTTTATGAGGTTTCATATATCGATGAAGATAATAAATATGCGATTGCTAAATTTATTACTCAAAAGAAACCTCCGGAAGTGAAGATATCTAAATTGCCTAAGCCTATCAAGGTGGAGGATAGGACAATATGTATGTATATGACTCACAATGACGAAAGCTATCTTCCTAGTGATGGTGTGGATAGTGTGTATGGTAACGGTGGTATCAAAGATGTAGCAGTGGCATTTAAGAGAGAATTAGAAAAACATTTGATAGATGTTTACTTTGATGATACATTGCATATTCCTCATGACAACTCTGCTTATTCTAGGAGTAAGGTGACTGCAGAGAAACTGAATAAGGAATATTCGCCAGATGCAATTTTCGATATACATAGAGATGGTGCTAGTAGGAGTTTTTATGTAACTAAGGTTGATGGTAGGGAGAGAGCAAGGGTTAGAATGGTAATAGGTAAGGCTAATCCTAATATGGCTCTTAATGAAGAATTTGCTATGTATCTCATGTCTGTTGGAAAAGAACTTTACCCATGGCTTTTTACTGATATTTATTATGCTTCAGGACATTACAATCAATCTCTTGATAGTAAGGCAATACTTTTTGAAATGGGGTCTCATTTGGTTGAAAAGGAACTAGTTATTGATAGTATGTATGAACTAGCAGATGTAATAACTACTGCTATGTACGATACAACTGTGAGCGAGGAGACAGGTGATTTGGTTATAGATGGTATAGAAGATGAAATAAATGTGACTATTAGTGATGCTATGGATAAAAAAGAATCTTCAAATTCTCCTTCGTTGTATGTAGTTGCACTAATTTTTGTGATATCTGCCATGATTTGTCTAACTATGTTTCTTATTTTTCTTAGAGCTACAAGGGTTGGTAAATTAACTACAAAAAGTGATAAATAATTCGTAATTATGAAGTTGTTTAGTGATTTTACTTTTATGTGTAAATACTACTTGCAACTTCTTTTTTATTTTTTTAGTTGATATTTTTTTCTATTATGATATAATTATTTATGTTATATTAGAGTGGGGTTAAATATGAGAAAACCATTAGTAGCATTAATTGGTAGACCAAATGTAGGTAAAAGTACATTTTTTAATACCGTTTGTGGAAGAAGAATTAGTATTGTTAAGGATATGCCTGGTGTAACTAGGGATAGGATTTATGGTGACGCAGAATGGTGTGGCTATGCTTTTTCTATTGTTGATACTGGTGGTCTAGATGTAAAGAATAAAGATGACTTCCAGAATAATATCACTAGACAGGCACAAATTGCAGTTGAACTTGCAGATGTTGTTGTGTTTATGGTTGATGGTAAAGAAGGGTTGGTTGCTGCTGATTATGATGTGGCAGACTTTTTAAGAAAATACAATGTTCCTGTTGTTTTGGTTGTTAATAAATTAGATAATAATGAATTGGATAAAACCTACGAATTTTATTCTCTAGGTATAGGTGATCCATTTATCTGTAGTGCTGAGAATAGTAAAGGTATAGGTGATATTTTAGACGAGTGTGTGTCTTATTTTAAGACTAAAATTTCTCCAGAGGAAGATGCTGAGAAGATTAAGGTTGCTGTTGTTGGTAAGCCTAATGCAGGTAAGAGTTCTATTATTAATAAACTCTTAGGTGAAACAAGGGTTATGGTCAGCAATGTTGCTGGTACAACTAGAGATGCTATAGATAGTCCATTTAAATACAATGGAAAAGATTATCTACTTATTGATACTGCAGGTATCAGGAGAAAGAGGTCTGTAGAGAGCGAGAGTGTAGAACTATATAGTGTACTTAGAGCATTTGATGCTATTAGAAGAGCCGATGTTGTTGTGATGGTGGTTGATGCTACTGAGGGTCTATCTGAACAAGATGTTAGAATTGCCGGTTTTATCCATGAAGAGGGTAAACCTAGTGTAGTTGTTATGAATAAGTGGGATTTGATAGAAAAAGACACTTATTCTATGAATAAATTTAACGAGCAGTTGAATGAAGATTTGAAGTTTATGGGATACTTTGTTCCTTTGTATACTTCAGCAGTAACTGGTCAGAGATTAAATAAAATAATGGAGTCTGTAGAGACTGTCTATGAACATGCTAATTATAGAATTAGCACTAGTCAGATTAACGAAATTCTTGCTAATGCAGTTAGTGTGAATGAGCCTCCTATGAAGAATGGTAAGAGATGTAAGATTTATTATATGACTCAAGCATCTGTTGCTCCTCCAACATTTATTGTATTTGTTAATGACAAAGACTTGATGCACTTCTCATACCTAAGATATCTTGAGAATAGTATTAGAGGGGCTGTTGACTTTGCAGGTACTCCTATTAGAATAATTTTAAAGAGTAAATCTGATAAGGAATAATTTATGGAAACTAGAGAGATTTTAATATTTTTTGCAATGTGTATATTTAGTTATTTGTTAGGCGGTGTTAGTATTGCTAGACTAATAACTAAAAAAGAAAAAGCAGGAACTATCAATGCACAGGGTAGTGGAAATCCTGGCACAATGAATATGCTTAGGACTCATGGTTTAACTATGGGGTTATTTACACTGCTTTGCGATGCACTAAAGGGTGTAATTCCTGCATTATTTAGTTTATTATACTTTAGCTATATGGTAGATATGAGGGTTGCTTATATCGGAATATTTGTATTTGGATTCTGTGCTGTGGTTGGTCATATTTTCCCTATATATTACAAGTTTAAAGGTGGTAAGGGTATTGCTACTACATTTGGCGTGTTTATGGTTGCTGACCCTATATCCACATTGATTTTATTTGGTATACTATTTGTGGTATTATACTTTATTAGAATAGGTAGTGTTGTTAGTTTGTTATTTATAACCATTGATGCTATTTTGCAATTCTTTAAGGATAATATGGAGGCAAATGCGATTGCTCTAGTCTTTATGTGTATAATGGTATTACTGGATATTTATGCTCATAGACAAAATTTGGCAAGATTGCTTGATAATAGAGAAAATCCCGCTAGTTTGCAAGACGGACTTAAAAAAGATATTGAAAAAATTAAAAATACTAAGTCTAAAAAATTAGAAAAAATCGAGAAGAAATATCAAGAAAAAATTGAGAAAAAGAACGCAAGGGTTCAAAAGAAAATTGATAAAATTCAAAATATTGACAAGGAATCTGCTGGTGAAACTGCAGATACAGAAGAGTCTCTTGAAGAAAAAACTGAGTAAAAGTATTAAATTCTTTAAATAAAAAATATAGTCTTTGATTTTTATGGTCAAAGGCTATTTTTTTAGAATAACTAGCAGATTTTGTTCATATAATCTATAAACTCAAATAAACGAAGATATCGCTATTGTTTAGTAATGTTTTAGTTTATATTGATTTGGAGGATAATATGAATAATTATAATATATATAGAGATATTGCCGAGCGTACAGATGGTGATATTTATATCGGTGTTGTGGGTCCTGTTAGGACTGGTAAATCAACTTTTATTACAAAGGTTATGGAAAATCTAGTTTTGCCTAATATGATAGACAAAAATAGTGTTGAGAGAGCTAGAGATGAAATGCCTCAGAGTGGTGATGGTAGGAGTATTATGACTACACAGCCTAAGTTTGTGCCCAGTGAGGCAGTCGGTGTAAATTTTGATGATGTTACATGTAATATTAGATTGATTGATTGTGTTGGTTATATGGTAGAAGGGGCTGTTGGCCATCTTGAGAATGACAAACCAAGAATGGTTGTAACTCCCTGGAGTGATGAAGAAATACCCTTTGATGTTGCTGCAGAGATTGGGACTAATAAAGTTATAAATACTCATTCTACTATTTCTATTATGGTAACTACTGATGGTAGTATAACAGATTTGGGAAGGGATGAGTATGTTCAAGCAGAAGAAAAAGTGCTTGCAGAATTAAAAAAGAGTAATAAAACTTATATTATTTTACTTAATTCGACGCACCCTAATAGTCCTGAAACGATTAATCTTGCCAAAACATTATCTGCTAAATATTTGTCAAAGGTAGTACCTGTGAATATTGCTACACTTAGTGAGGCTGGTATTAATGATATTTTTACAGAGATTTTGGGTGAGTTTGCTCTAACAAAAGTTGCTGTAAAAGTGCCTCAATGGATGAGAATACTGGACTTTGGTAATGAGATTTTGCAGGGTTTAATTGAAACTGTTAAAAAAATTGTTGAAGGTGTGTCTAAGATTAGTGATGTGCCGAATGAAATTTTAATTAATAGTGACAGTGTTAATTTTGAGAGTAATGTTGAGAAAAGTATTGACTTGGGCAAGGGACAATTAACTCTAAGTGTTAGTGCTAAGCCAGACCTATATTATAGGGTACTAAGTAATGAATGTTGTTGTGATATTAAGAATGAGTATCATCTAATATCTTATATTAAACAATTATCGATTGCAAAAGTTCAATACGATAAGTTTAAAGAAGCAATAGAACAAGTAAAAGAAACTGGATATGGTGTTGTGCATCCTAATATGGAAGACTTGACACTAGAAGAGCCTAAAATGTATAAGTCTGGAGGTAAGTTTGGTGTAAAACTAAGGGCTAGTGCTCCTAGTCTACATATTATGCAAGTTGATATCCAAACAGAGGTTAATTCAATGGTTGGCAATGAGCAACAATCAGAAGAACTTGTGAAGTATCTGATGGAGGAGTTTGAAAATAATCCAAAAGATATTTGGGAAACAAAAATGTTTGGTAAAAGTCTACAAACTCTTGTTAATGAGGGTTTGCAAAATAAATTACTCGTAATGCCACAAGAAGTTCAGAAAAAGATGAGAAAGACTTTAGGTAGAATTGTTAATGAAGGCAAGGGTGGGGTGATTTGCATTTTACTTTAATAAAACAAAAAGGAATTAGAATGTACTAATTCCTTTTTTATTGAAGGTGTTGTTTGAGGAAGGTTGCAATAGTTATGTTGTCAGGTCTTTTGTGGGATATGTTGATATCATTATGTGGGGTAATAAAAAAACTAGTCATATTTTGACTAGTTCTTTTTTGTATTACATTGAACGCACAGGTGATTTTTTTACTGGTAAAGTAGGTAGTCCTTCTAGGTTTTGTCTATTTTGTGACATAGGCATTTTTTTGTTACCATTAGCAGTTATCATTTCGCACATAGTAAGGTTTGCAATTGAATTGGGTTTTGCATTACCACTAGGTGTTCTAGTGTGGTCAATAACCATACACTCCATACTAGCATCAACTCTTTCTAGTCCGTCCTTAGTTCTTTGTATATCTGAAGGTGGGATAATGAGTAGTCCGGTTGAGAAGTCCGCTGGGAACTTTACATCACCAGGAACAACAATATCAGATATTTCTCTAAGTGTTGGCGCATGTTTCTTTTCCCCAACCGTATCTTCTGGTCTAATTAGTCCTAAGAAAGGGACTAATTCTCTTCCGATAGGGTTCTCTGAGAATGAATTTCTATATACAAAGTCATACATTTTGTATGTTGTGTCTGTTCTATTTTTTCTATCTGGAGTAGATTTTGCCATTTTAGCGATATCTACTACACCTCTTTTTTCGTCAACAAACTCGTCTACATAAGGACAGTCAATATCGTAGATTACAATATCGTTATCGTGGTCTCTGTATCCGTAACAAACAAATTCAATTTGTGTGCCAGGTTTCTTCATTTTGTCTCTAGTTACTGCTAGTTTATGAGCAACTCTTTTTAGGAAGTCTAGTGTTGTAGTTGCCTCTTCAGAAAAGAATACACAAGATGGTTGATTTAAGTCGTTGATTTGAGTAGGAAATGCTTGATTGGGAATTACAGATGTTGCATCAAAGAGTCCATCTCTTTTTTCAATGGCTTCTAGTGCAGTTGCTGTTAATCTGTCTTTACATAAGTTTGTAAGAGTTCTATTTACATTTGACATGTATTTTTTCTCCTCTATTTAAAGTTTTTGTGTTCTATGTTGGTGTAATATTGTTTACACCACTTATAAAAATATTATATCATATATACATATAAAAAGCAATATAGGTGGAGTATGAAAGTAGCAATTATTAGCGATAATCATGGTAATAAGAGGGCGATAGACAAGCTCTTTGAGAGGAATGATTTTGATTATCTATTTTATTTAGGTGATGGTATATCTGATATTGGGACTTATCTCTACCTTGATAATGTATATGCTGTATCCGGAAATTGTGACTTTATGTCTAGTGTAGAGAATGAAAGATTTTTTGAACTAGAAGGAATTAAGTTCTTTATTACACATGGCAATAGATATGGGGTTAAATACTCAATGGATTCTATAGTTGATAGGGCAAAAGAAGTTGGGGCTAAAGTGGTGTGCTTTGGTCATACCCATAGACAACTGATTGAAGAAAGAGATGGGATTTTATTTGTTAATCCTGGTTCTTTCAAGAGAATAGATGGCATGTCTATAGGTTTGTATCTAAATATTGAGGAAGGAAAGTTTTCTTTTAGTTCTTTAAGGATAGAATAGTGAAATATAAAGGGTATTGTGTGATACTCTTTTTTTTATTGCGTTTAGTTTATTTGTTGTTTTTGAGTGATAATTTTTAAAACTTCCGAGTTCTTTATAACAAAATAATACAATATATAATATATATAATGTGTGATTATGTTGACAACTCAACATAAGTTTGATAATATTTTTTATGGTAAATTATTAGTGAGGGAATATGAATAGATTTAAGGCACTTGAGGCTGATGTTTTGCCAGTTTTATGTAATAAAATGAACAAAATATTTCAGAGGCAATATGATGAATTTCTAAAGCCTTATGGACTTACAAAGTTTCATGCATTTTATTTGACATATTTAGCTAAGTTTAGAGATGGTTTAAAGATGGTAGATTTAACTGCTCTAATAGGCTGTGATAAGGCAAATACTAGTAGGGCTATAGCAGATTTGATAGAAAAGGGTATAATTTGCAAAGATAATAATATAGATAAAGAGAAAAAGTATAATGTTATGCTTACCGACAAGGGGCTTGAGGTTGCAGATGCTCTAACTGAAAACTCTGAGCAAATCATCAATGATATGCTTGGAAATCTTGAGAAAGAAGAAGTAAGTCAATTATTTTATCTAATAAAAAAAGTTCTAAATGGAGGAGAAGAAGATGATACAAATTAAGAATATTGTAAAGAATTATCTCTCAGGAGATAATGAGGTTCATGCTCTAAGAGATGTTAGTATTAACTTCCGTAATAGTGAATTTGTATCCATTTTGGGTCCTAGTGGTTGTGGAAAAACAACTATGCTTAATATCATCGGTGGTTTAGATAAATACACCAGTGGTGATTTGATTATTAACGAAGTTTCAACTAAGGACTTTAAGGATAAAGATTGGGATGCCTACCGTAATCATTCTGTAGGATTTGTTTTTCAGTCTTATAATCTAATTCCTCATCAAACAGTGCTTCAGAATGTAGAAATTGCATTGACTATATCTGGTGTTTCTAAATCGGAGAGGAAGGCTCGTGCTATTCATGCTCTAGAAGAGGTGGGTTTGGGCGACCAAATACATAAAAAGCCTAATGCTCTTTCGGGTGGACAGATGCAGAGGGTTGCTATTGCTAGGGCGTTAGTAAATAATCCAGAAATAATCCTTGCAGATGAACCAACAGGTGCGCTAGATACCGAAACTAGTGTTCAGGTTATGGAGATACTAAAGAAAGTAGCGCAGGACCGTCTAGTTGTTATGGTTACTCATAATCCAGATTTGGCAAAGAAGTATTCAACAAGAATAATTAATATGCTTGACGGTAAAATTTTAAGTGATACTAAACCATATACTGATTTAGGTTTTACAAGAAGTCAGAAAAAAGAATTAGACAAAGAATATGAAAAAGAAGTATTAGATGAATTAGCAGGTGGTAAGAAGAAAAGAAAAGAGAAGAAACCATCTATGTCTTTCTGGACGGCTTTTAAACTATCTCTAAAGAATTTGTTTACAAAGAAGGGAAGAACTGCCCTTACATCATTTGCAGGTAGTATAGGTATTATAGGTATTGCCCTTATTCTAGCAGTATCTCAGGGAATGACTACTTATATCAATCATGTTCAAGAGTCAACACTTGCTTCATATCCTATTGTATTAGAAGAAAAGACTATAGATATGACTGCATTGCTTACTAGTTTTATGAATGTAGGTAAAGGGGAATTGACGCATGATAGAGATGGTGTATACAAAGACCCTGTAATCGCAGAAATGGTAAATGCTCTAAGCTCAGTAGAGAGTAATGTTAATGACCTAAAGTCTTTTAAACTTTATTTAGAAGACGAAATGAATAAAGAGGGCTCTGACTTACAGAAGGCTGTAACTGGTGTACAATATACTTATAATCTAGAGTTAGATATATATACAAAGAATGTTGACAATGCTATAGTTAAATCTGATACTGGTAAACTAATGTCAGAAATGATAGGTGACTATATGATGGCAAAGATGTCGTCTGGCAGTGGTTCTTCTAGTTCATCATCTGATTCTGGATTGTCTTCTGACTCAATGTCTGGAATGAGTAGTTCTATGATGAGTATTGACTTGTGGCAAGAGATGTTACCAGGTATGGGTAATGATGTTATTAATAGTCTTGTCTATGAACAGTATGAGATGATAGATGGCGGCTCATGGCCAAATGAGTATGATGAAATAGTTCTTGTTGTTAATGAGAATAATGAAGTAGATGATTTAACTTTATATGCTTTAGGTTTAATAGGTGAGTCTGAAATTGATGCTATAATTGATGCTGCCGCTAAGGGTGAACAATTAGATAATGACAATAAAAAATGGACTTATGAAGAGATAAAGGCTAGAACATTTAAGACTATTTTACCAGCTGATTCTTATGTGTATAGTGAGACTACAGGTACTTATGTTGATGTTAGTGCTCTAGCAGAGTCTGACCCTTTGTGGTTGTCTACTATATACGAAGAGGCTGCGCTAGAACTTAAGATTACAGGTGTTATTAGACCAAAGAAAGATGCTGATGCTTCACTTCTTAATACAGGTTTGGGTTATACATCTTTACTTACTCAATATATTATAAACAAATCAACTCAAAGTGCAGTTGTAACTGCTCAAAAGGCTAGTCCTACTATAGATTTGCTTACTGGTAAACCATTTGCTGCTAATACAGGACTTTTGTCAAATGAAGAAAAAATAAGTGCTTTTACAACTTATGTTGGTCAATTAAGTGAAAAGAAAAAAGCTGATACTTATATTGCAATCAAATGTTTGTTGTCTGACACAGAACTAATGCAGAAAACTACGGCATATATGACACAATATTGTCCTAATAGGGCTGCTCAAGAGGCTCTGATTATTACAAGCGTTTCTAGTCAAATGGGTGTTGAGCCGGAGGCTCTTGCTGGGTATTTTGCAGATATGACAGATGAACAGATTCAAGGCGTTGCGTATGCATTATGTCAGTCTATAGTTCAAGTGTCTCATGAAACTATGATTAGGCAACAGTATGCTACAACTCCTAATGCCGAGCTGGCTACTAATCTTACTACATTGTTATCAGGGGCGACTGATGCTGATATTGTTGTATATTACGATAAGGTAACTGAGTTTTCTGAGAATACTTATGAAGAAGTGCTTGTAAAATTGGGTTGTATTGATTTAGATTCTCCTCATGCAATTAATCTATATGTGTCATCTTTTGAGGATAAGGATGTAATTAAAAGTGTTATAGATTCATATAATGCCAATGTTGATGAAGAAAAGAAGATTACTTATGTAGATTACTTAGGTTTAATGATGTCTTCTATTACAACAATTATTGATGCAATTACTTATGTGCTTATTGCTTTTGTTTCTATTTCTCTTATAGTTTCTTCTATTATGATAGGGGTTATTACATTAATCTCTGTACAAGAAAGAACAAAGGAAATTGGTATACTTAGAGCGATAGGTGCTTCAAAGAGAGATGTTTCTAGTATGTTTAATGCAGAGACAATGATTATTGGCTTTACATCGGGCTTGCTAGGTGTATTGGTAACATACTTATTATGTATACCTATTAACTTGATTTTAAAGGCTCTTACTGGTCTTGCTAATCTAAAGGCAATATTGCCTATTCCTGCAGCAATTATATTAGTATTGATTAGTATGGGTTTAACACTAATTTCTGGATTGATTCCATCAAGGAGTGCGGCTAAGAAAGACCCTGTAATTGCTCTTAGAACTGAATAGTTGAAAAACAAAAAGAAGAGTAGTGGTTACTCTTCTTTTTTATATTATGTTGGTTTTGGGGATTATGTTGTAAATAATTAATTGGGTTAGGGGATGATAGTTCAATTATGTTTTTTGATATGTGTAATTAAAAACAAAAAAAGCACTCATTTCTGAGTGCTTTTTGGTGCGGATGAGAGGACTTGAACCCCCACTCTCTCGAACTAGATCCTAAGTCTAGCGCGTCTGCCAGTTCCGCCACATCCGCATGTGGTGACCTATCCGCGATTCGAACGCGGGACACCATGATTAAAAGTCATGTGCTCTACCAACTGAGCTAATAGGCCAAATTAATATATGATGGGGTAGGGTATAAATAATGGCTGGGGTAGCAGGATTTGAACCTACGGATGCGAGAGTCAAAGTCTCGTGCCTTACCACTTGGCTATACCCCAACAGAAATAATAAATGGGGTGAATAGTGGGACTCGAACCCACGACTTCCAGAGCCACAATCTGGCGCTCTACCAACTGAACTATATCCACCATATAGTAATGGTACACCAGAAGGGATTCGAACCCCTGACCCTCGCCTTAGAAGGGCGATGCTCTATCCAGCTGAGCTACTGGTGCATAATCTCACATTTTGTGAAATGGAGCGGGTGAAGGGAATCGGACCCTCGTGACCAGCTTGGAAGGCTGGGGCTCTACCATTGAGCTACACCCGCATTGCCTCGCTTTTTTACAAAACGCATTAATATAATATCATTATTGATAGTGGTTGTCAACAATTTTTTTCAAAATTTCAATTAATTTTTTCCTTTTTTTTATATATATTTTTATTATCTAATAATATGGCTATATTTCGTAGGTATATTATTATATATATTTCAAAATTATTTCTAAATGGGTATTGACATACTATATAAACGGTGTTAATATAATGGTACGAAAAACAAGGGGGAATATCAAATGGATAAGGTAATGACGCAAAATGATACAATTATAAAATTTGCTAGACATTACAATGATGCTCTTAGTTCAGGAAGAATTACTGCAGAAACAACCCTAATGGGATTTATTGCTTCTAAACTACATGAAGGAATGTCAACAGTTAATGAAGAAGGGCAGAAAGTTGATGCTTTGCGTGAATTAACTAGAGGTTATACAGCAGAAGTTTCTAATCCAGAGACTGAGAGACCTATTAGAACATTTAGAGATTATTTGGCTGAGAAACTACATACAATAGAGATACCTGATGAAGATTTTACTTTATAATTAAAAAAGGGGGATGTGGGAAATGGCAAGAAATGAAGTTACTAAAAATGAAGAGTATGATGCTCTAAACGGTTGGAGAGAAGAAAATCATAAATACGCTGGTGGCAGTGAGTATGATCCAACTGTTGAAGCAATCCTTGCTTATGAAAGAGCAAAGGCTGCTAAGAAAGTAGAGCAAGATATGGGTATGGGTAAATAATACATATACCAAATGTTATCAAAAAAAGAAAAAGAGTTATAGTTTGTATAACTCTTTTTTTGTGTTTTATAAACATTGTATTAATTTAAAAACAAAAAAAAGTACCCGAAGGTACTATCTATGGTGCTCCCTCGGAGACTCGAACTCCGGACCCACTGATTAAGAGTCAGTTGCTCTACCAACTGAGCTAAGGAAGCATATTTTCAAAAATCACTTCTATATTTTAATCCTTTTTATTTATGTTGTCAAGATTTATTTGTAAAAATTTAAATTTATTATATAATCTTATTAAGATTTTAAAAAAATTTTTGAGGTATATAGAAATGCGTAGATTTGAGATTGTTAGAGATGAGTTTATTAAATATGACAATAAGGATATAAAAATGCCTGTTAGGGCAACTAAGTATAGTGTATGTTATGACTTTTATTCTCCTATTGATTATACAATAATGCCAGGAGAGACTAAATTGATATTTACAAATGTCAAAGCAACTTTTGAACATGACGAGGGTCTTTTCTTAGCATCTACTAGTGGGCTAGGTAAGAGAGGTATTATTCTTGCTAATGGTATAGGCATTATAGAATCAGATTATTATAATAATGAGTCTAATGACGGTAACTTGGGTTTTATGTTACATAATTTGAGTGAAGAGCCTTATCAGATTGCAGTTGGGGACAAAATTGGTCAAGGTTATTTTATGAAATTCCTCACAGTTGATGATGAGGCAGAAATTACCAATGTTAGAAAGGGTGGTTTTGGCTCAACAGTAAAAAAATAGTATTTATATATGGACTGCATCTTTGCAGTCTTTTTTTTCACAAAATATTGTTTATTAACATAAATGTTTTATATGAAAAGTTATACTGATTTTATAGTTGATATTGATGTTCTTAGAAAGAATATTGCTAATATTAAGAATTGTATGGGCAAAAATATTAAATTTTGTGCTGTAGTAAAAGCGAATGCCTATTCGCATGGCATAGAAAGTGTTTGTAGTGCTATTTCAGAGTATGTAGATTATTTTGCAGTTGCTTGTCTTAAAGAGGCTATGTCTATTAGAGTGTTTGATAAAAAGACAAAAATTCTTATATTAGGTAGGATAGAAAGAGAGGCTCTAAGTTGGTGTAGAGAGAATAATGTTTCCATTTCCGTTGGTTCTTATTCACAATTACTTGAATATGGTGTAGATTTAAAGGGGGTTTTTGTTCATCTTCAGGTTAACACTGGTCTTAATAGATTTGGCTTTAGGTCTATGTCTGAATTTAAGAAAAGCTTAAATTATATTAATAAGTATAAATATTCTCTAGAGGGTGTCTATAGTCACTTTGCTACCAAAGCAGATGATAAGGCTTTTATTAAGAAACAAAATTACAGGTTTAGACAGTTTGTATCGGTAGTTAAAAACGAAAATGTAATTTTTCATATTTCAAATTCTTATGCTACAGAATTAACCATGAATTATCATTACGATA
This sequence comes from Clostridiales bacterium, assembly GCA_015055605.1. Classification (GTDB taxonomy): domain Bacteria; phylum Bacillota; class Clostridia; order Christensenellales; family UBA1242; genus UBA11490. The sequence goes on along the minus strand of SVHV01000001.1, from coordinate 413,190 downwards.
TGGTGAGAAACGGGTTTCTTATGTATGGTTATATGGATAATAATATTGGAAACAAACCGATTCTTGAAATTAAATCAAAAATTATAAATATTGTTAAAGTACGAAAAGGTGAAACAATTGGCTATGATAGGACATTTTGTGCAAATAAATCTATGACAATAGGTGTTGTTCCAGTTGGTTATGCTGATGGTTTTGATAGGGGGCTTTCGAATAGATTTTCTGTTTTAATTGATGGTAAAAAATGTCAGGTAGTGGGATTGGTTTGTATGGATGTGTTTATGGTTGATATTACAGAAATGAGTGTGAAAATAGGGGATAAGGTAACTTTATTAGGAGAAAATAAAGGAATGAAAATAACTCTTAATGATTATTCAAAAGTGCTTAATACTTCGCCTTATGCTGTTTTGCTTGGTTTTAACTATAAAAGAATGAATTATATTCTTAAAAATAAATAAAAATACATAAATCTAAATAAATATTCATATATTTTAAGGTTTTAATATCTTGCTATTGTTTTATATTTTTAGTAAAATACTAGTGTTAGGTGAATTATGAGAATAATAGCAGGAAAATATAGAGGTATTAGTCTATTAACCTTTGAGGCTGATAATATTAGACCAACTGTAGATAGGGTTAGAGAAAATATCTTCAATAAAATACAATTTAATATACCTGGGGCAAAAGTTCTTGACCTTTTTGGTGGAACTGGTGCTATTAGTTTAGAATTTTTGAGTAGGGGAGCAGATGAGGTTATTATATGCGATAATAACTCTAAGAGCATTGATTTAATCAAAAAAAATTATGCAAAGGTTTCTATTACTCCAAATCTTATAAATAGTGATTATACGAGAGCTTTGGCTTTAAATAAAGGAAAGCAATTTGATATTATTTTCTTAGACCCTCCTTACGATACTGATTTTGGAGAGAAGTCTTTGTCTCTTATTGAGGAGTATCTTTTACTAGATGATGAGGGTATAATCATTTATGAACATCTAATGGGTAAAATATTTAAGATTCCTAGTTCTCTGGAGATTTTTGATGAAAGAAAGTATGGCACAGTTGTTGTGACCTTTATGAGGAAAAAGTAATGATAAGAGTAGTCAATATAAAAGAAGATAATCCTAATGCTGATTATGCTATGTATCTATTAGATCAAGAAATTAAATACTCTAAGGCTGTAGGTAATAGAGTAATTGTAGCAATTCATGGATACGGTTCTCATGGTAAGGGTGGGGTTATTAGAGAAAAAATTAGAGAATATCTACCGCAGTTAAAGAAGCATAAGGTAATCATGGACTATGTGTTTGGCGAAAACTGGGGTGAGTTTAATGAGACTAGACAATTAATATGTAAAGTTTGCCCTGAGGCAATTCTTAATGAGCATCTGACTTCGCCTAATACTGGCATATCAGTTGTATTACTATAAAAAAACCTGCTATCATGCAGGTCTTTTTTATAAAAATTCTTTTAGAGATTCTACGAAGTCTTCTAGGTATGATATAATTTTATCAACAATGCCCAAAAGATTTTTATCCAGTGAATTATTTTCGTTTCTATGTTTAATTATTGTTGTTATTCCCATAGTTGTACCATCTATTAACATTTGTGCTAGATGTGAACTATCTTTATTAAACATTGTCTTCATATTGATACTAGCAAAAGAAGTTCCTTTTAGCATGGGATTAATATCTGTTAGATGGTGTTTATATTCTTTTGATATTGATTCTAGTGACTTTGTGCTTTCTAGATAATATGTGTTTTGTTTTCTTATTAAGTCTTCTAAATCCTTATCTTCGATTTTATCGATTATGCAGTCGATTGCATAACTTCCCATTCGTACGGTCTTGTATGCTTCGTCAAGCAGTTGTGTTATTCTTTCATATTCTTTTTCTTCCATTTTGCCTCCTGTTAATTTTATTTTGGGCAATATTGTTTTTGTTTATGCAAGAGGGAGAAATACATTTATATATAATATATAAATAATTTGAAAAAAATTAGATTATTTATTGACAAACTAATACAAATATGGTAAATTTGTTTTGAGCCACATGGAATAGGTTCTTTTTTAAGTGTGCAATAGCACCACCTACACAGTGAGTCTGGTTAGAGGAGGTATAGTACAATGTACGCAATAGTTACAACTGGTGGCAAACAATATAAAGTTAGCCAAGACGATATCATCACTGTTGAGAAATTAGATGCTAAGGTTGGCGATAAAGTTAATCTTGATGTTCTAATGCTAGTTGATGGTGAGAAAGTTACAAATGGTAATCCATTAGTAAAAAATGCTGAAGTAGTAGCAGAAGTTGTAGAGCAAGGTAAAGAGAGCAAAGTTGTTGTTTTCAAATACAAAGCTAAGAAAAACTATCGTAGAAAACAAGGTCATAGACAACCTTTCACAGCATTAAAAATTATTTCGGTTAAATAATTATGACTAAAATAAAATTGTTTAAAAAGAATGATGTCTTTATGATGATAGAGTGTTCAGGACATTCTGGATATGCTGACTATGGTAAAGATATCGTATGTGCCTCTATTTCTTCTATAGTGCAGAGCTGTATGCTAGGCATTACTAAGACTTTGAGAATCAAAGCAAAAATAATTAGAAGAGATAATGAAGGTTACATAAAACTAGAATTGCCAAATGATATTAGTAAAGATTTGCTTGAAAAAGCACAACTGTTAATAATGGTTATGAAAGACAGTATAGAAGATTTACTAAGTGGCTATTCAAACTATATTTCAATGGAGGTAATAGAGAATGTTTATTAATATTCAACTCTTTGCTCATAAGAAGGGTCAAGGTACTTCTAAGAACGGTCGTGACTCTAAGAGTAAAAGATTAGGTGTTAAAGTTGCAGATGGACAAGTAGTATCTGCAGGTTCTATTATCATCAGACAAAGAGGAACAAGAATTAATGCTGGCAATAATGTTGGTGTTGGTAAAGACTATACATTGTTTGCTCTTACTGATGGTAAAGTAAAATTTGAAAATGAAACCAAAGACAAGAAAAGAGTAAGCGTTTATCCTGCTGAGTAATCTTTGGTCTTTAAACCAACTTTAGTGGGGCTTCCCTTAGAGTTGGTTTTTCGTTTTTTATAGCTTTTCATCCCTTTAGAGGCTGAAAATTGTTTTTAACTAAAAGAGGTGTTTTGTAACATAAATGAAGATAGAAGAATTTGATGATTATATACTGGTAAGTGACTTGGGTGACTTTAATGTTGAACAGACGCTAGAGTGTGGTCAGGTTTTTAGGTTCAAAAAGACTGATTTTGGCTATGTAGTATATAGTTTGAGTCATAAAGCAGATATATATTGTCAAGAAAATACCGTCAAAATTGTTACAAAAGACAAAAAATATTTCATTAAATACTTTGATTTTTATAAGAATTATGGTAGAATAAAATCGAAATTGGGGAAATTCCCAATGCTAAGTTCTGCAATCGAGTATGGTAGTGGAATTAGGATACTACGCAGTAATCCTATAGAAATGATAATAGAGTTCATAATTTCACAGAATAATAATATTCCTAGAATCAAGGCTATTATTGAAAAAATATGTGAGTCTTATGGTGAAAATATGGGTGACTATTATGCCTTTCCTACTATCGAGAGATTGAAGGAAATTCCTAAAGAATTTTTTAGGGAAATCAAGTGTGGATACAGGGATAAATACCTATACGAAACCATACAAGCAATTAACACAACCTTTAATGTAGATGATGTATACGATATGGATACTGAGACTGCTAGAAGGGAACTTATGAAGTTAAAAGGTGTAGGGCGTAAGGTGGCTGACTGTATACTACTCTTTGGATTTGGGAAAACTGATGTGTTTCCGACAGATACATGGATAGTACAGGCGTATCGTAAAATATATAATGATGATACCAAAGATGCTATACAGATTTCTAAACTATTACTAGAGGAATTTGGAGACTTGGCAGGTTATGCTCAGCAATATTTATACTATTATATAAGAGAAAGTAATTTAGGAGAAAAAGTATGAAAGAGAGAAAAATTGCATTACTATTAGATGTTGATAATGTAAAAATTGGAGGAGATGCTTTTAACGAGCTATATGAGAAACTTCAATCTATGGGTGATGTTGTATATTGTAAATTCTACGGTTACAATGATAGAAAACATATCTACCTAAGCGAAGTTATTTCTCAATATGGTTACGAAACAGCTCCATTCATGAGATTTAAAAAGAGATGTAGTCAATTAGACAGCCGTATCATTGTTGATGCAGTTAGACTAGTTTACACAAAACCTGAGATTGATACATATTGTATTGTTGCTGGTGAGGGTGACCTTATTCCTTTACTAGTAGAATTGAAGAGTAGTGGAAAGTCTGTTATCGATATTAACAGTGAGTATCAAGAGATGAATGCTCACATGTTTGATACACATATTACACTTGCTAGAATCAATGATAATTCAGATGCTTATGTTTCTAAGAATAGAAAACCTACAACTGCAAGACCAAAGGCTGCTGCACCTAAGAAACCAGTTGCTCCAAAGCCAGCTCCAGCACCTGCTGTTGCTCCAGCTCCAGTTCAGCCAGCTTATGTTGCTCCAGTAGTTGATGATGTTGAAGATGATTATATCGAAGAGACTGCTTATGATAATGATCAATTGAGCGAAATGTTAAAAGATATTACTGATAGATACAGTGAGTTAGACTTCAGCGATAATAGTGATATTGATAAGAAAATTGACCTTATTAGGGATATCGAAGTTCTTATTGATGATGAGACTGCTAAGGGTGAAGGTTTAAATAGCTCAAATGCTGATATCAGACAAATCTTCGTAGAGCTACAAAATATTGTTGACGATATGAGAAATGCTTTATAATTCATAATAAGCAAATAAAAAAACTACCGAATATGGTAGTTTTTTTTACATATATGAACAAGTGTGGTTTTGATTGTATGTTCTGCACATATTTTTTATATCTTCGGTGGTAATGCTAGTGTTTGCTGTTCTGACTTCATGGTTTCTTCTAGCAAACTTGTTGAGTGGTATGATTCCTCTGAATGTAAGCATTGGAGGGTAGTCGTTGCCTAATGTGTAATATACTGAGTCAGATATAGCATCTATACCAGAGTGTACTAGATGATATTTTTTAAAGAAGATATTTCCGTTATAACTTCCAGTTTTATTTATATGCTCCATGTTTTTATATGGGATTGCAATGTCAATTTCTCCATCTGGCATTAAAGCAACGAATAGAGATGTTCTGTCTAGACTAGCATCTCTAATAGTGTCTAGATTTAGTCCTTCTGGATTGATTTCTTTTTCGTTTAAATAACTGTACTTACAGTCTAATAGTTTATTTTCCATATTAATTTATTTTCCCCTTAATTTTTTGATGCAGGTGAATTATATCATATAGAATATTGTTTTGCAATAATTTTTTAAAAATTTATGTTTATACAATACTGGTTTGTTAACTTAAGGTGTTTTTGGTTTGTTTTTGTAAATAAATATAAATTAAATATAATAAATATTCATTTATCAAAAATAAAAAGGGGTATTTATTTTTAGAATATATTATGTTATAATATATATGTGAAAAAAATGGAAAAATATATATTTATTAAAATGCTATAGCATAAGACATATTTTTTATGGGGGTTGATATGAACTTAATGTTAGGTGTTGGCCTATGGATAACTGTCGCAGTAATAGTTGTCCTAATAATTTTATTTGCTGTTTTTATGGCATTTGTTCCTGTTAGTGTATGGATTAAGGCTATGGTGAGTGGGGCATTTATTCCTGCCCACAAGCTGGTCGGTATGAAGCTTAGGAATGTAGATGTAGGACTAATTATAGATAACTACATTAATGCTATAAAGGCTGGAGTCAAAATCTCAGTTTCTGACCTAGAAACGCATTATATGGCAGGTGGAAATATAGAGAGAGTTGTTGATGCATTGATTATGGCTCATGGTGCAAAAATTAATCTTACAGTTGAAAATGCTAAAGCGATAGACCTTGCTAATAGAGATATTCTGCAAGCTGTTCAAAACTGTGTAACACCAGTTGTTATTACCACTCCTCCCATTTCGGCAGTTGCTTGTGATGGTATTGAGTTGATAGTAAAGATTCGTATTACTTTACAAAGTGATATAGAAAAACTTATCGGCGGTGCTGGTGAACAAACAATATTGGCGAGAGTTGGTGAAGGTGTTGTTACAGTTGTAGGTTCGGCTAAGAATCATCAGTTAGTGTTGGAAAATCCAGATACTATTAGTAAAACTGTATTATCAAAAGGCTTAGATAAAGATACTGCATACGAGATTCTAAGTATTGATGTCGCAGACATTGATATTGGAAGGAATGTGGGTGCTAAACTTCAGGCTGAGAGGGCTGAGGCTGATGTTCAAATCGCTAATGCAAGAGCAGAAGAGCGTAGAGCAATGGCTATCGCTGCTGAGCAAGAAATGAAGGCTAGAACTCAAGAAATGAAAGCAAAACTACTTAGTGCTGAATCGGAAGTTCCTAGAGCAATAAGTATGGCATTTAAAGCAGGGAATATTGGGGTTATGGACTACTATAGAATGCAAAACATACAGGCAGATACCAGTATGAGAAATTCTATTGGTAGAAAAGGTGGAGAACAATAATATAAAAAGGTAGGTGCAAGCCTATGGCTGTTATTGAAGATCCATTGAAATACTTAGTTCCTATCTGGATTGCATTAATCATATTAGTATTATTATTCAAATTTAATAATTGGGTTGATAGCAAACCAGCTAAGAAAGAAACAAAATCAAAATCAAATAAAGAAGAAACAATTAAAAAAGTCGATCAGGCTAGTGAAGATAGTCTGGCGTTAAAAAAGAAGGAAGAGGCTAAGGTTGAAGAGCCTGTTCCGGATATAGTTGTCAATACAAATTATCTATATGATAGATTTGTAGACAATCCTACAGTAGACGATAATTATGATTGTGATAATAAAAGAAAAGATATATTTTTATCAGATGAAGAAAGTGAGTCTATTAAAAACAAGAAAATTCAGATAAAAGTTCAACCTGTTGAGGAATTATCTGAAAAAGAACTTCTATATAAGAAAATAGAAGCAATGACTAGCGAAAATATGACGGCTAGAGAAAAACTCCTAGAAGAGTTTGATGCTCTCCCTAGAAATACTAAACTTATGCTTATAGAAAATATAATTCAGCGCATGAATTAAAGAGGATAGTTAATTATTTAACTATCTTTTTTGTTATTAAATATAGGACATTATCATATATTTTATTGAGGTATAAGTATATGATTCATTATATAAAAGAAATAGTGGAACTTTGTGGATTGCCATTTAATGAGGTGTTGGGAGATATAAAAATCATTCAGGTAGGAACTAAGGTGCTTTATGTTGGAAATTATAGAAAAATCATCAATTATGGTTCATCAAAGATTGATTTGAAAATTAAAAATAATGTTTTACATATTGTAGGTGAGAATCTAATTATTAAGCAGATTAATAAAAATGAAATGATGATTTCTGGGCATATTTCTTTAGTTGCAGTTGGTGATTATGAAAAGAAGTAATCTATTATATAGAATTGAATGTAGGGGTGCGAATATTGGGGCACTTATTTCTCAATTAGCGAAGCAAGAAATAAATCTATTTGACTTATTTAGAGACAAAGAAATACTAGAATTTAGTTTGGTGGAGGGGGATTACCAAAAACTATTAAAAATGGAACTGTCGTCATATCAAATTACTGTAAAGCGTTTAGGTGGTATTAAATATCTAAAGTGTTATTTGTTATCCAGATGTGGTATGATTATGGGTTTGCTTTTGTCCATTATCTTGTATATATTTATGTCTAATAGATTGTTTTATATCAATATTATTGGGAATGATATTGTGGCTGATGATGTTGTTTTGCAAAGTTTGGATAGTATTGGTATTAGAAAAATGTCTCTTATGCCTATTGATACTGAATATCTAGAGGCCTTTTTGTTGACAGAGTTTGATTTTTCTCTTGTGAGTGTTGTAATTAAGGGCAATTCTTTGATTATTAATGTAAAAGAGGAGGTTGCTCATATTAATGAAGGATACTCTGAAATTACTGCTGAATATGATATGGTTATACAGTCGATAGATGTATATGCTGGTACTAGTAATTTAAAGGCTGGTGATATTGTAAAGAAAGGGGATATTCTGGTTTATCCTTATGTTTATGAAGGGGGAAATAGAGTAGATATTCAACCCAAGGCAAAGATTAGGGCAATAAGGTATATTTCTCAGTCGTATACGATGTTTAACGAAGAGGAGGTTAGATTTAGGTCTGGAGAAAAACAGGTTGTTCTGTATAACTTTTGTTTGGGTGATAATATAATCTATTCTTGCAATAATGATGTTATATATACGGACTTTGAGATTGAGGAGCAGAGTGTTGCAATTTCTATGTATTATTTGCCTTTAAGAATTAAAAAAATTATTGCTTATGAATTGGTTACAAAGGTTGTTGTTAGAGATTATGAAACAGAAAAAAATTCTATAATTGATAAACTTAAATCTGACTGTTACTCTTTATGCGAAGGATGTGAAATTTTGAGCGAAAAAGAGCATATTACTAAGTTGAATTATGGTTATGTGTTTAATTATCATATAGCTATTAGCCTGTATCTTGATTACTAATTTATTGACCAAAATTATATTGTTTGATATAATGAAAAAGATAAAGATAAAAGGTGTTTAATATGATTATTAACTTTAATAAAAAACTTTTTAATAAGAAATATATTGATTTAATCACTCAAGCTTATGGTTATGCTCTAGAATATCTTGGTGTTAAGTGTAAGGAACTTGAGGTTGATATCGACTTTGTTTCTAAAGAAGAGATACATAGACAAAACAAAGAGTTTAGAAATGTAGATAAGCCTACAGATGTTTTATCATATCCTAATTTACTTCAATATGGTGTTACAGATGCTCAAGTAATCGTTGACAATTTAGAAAAAGAAAATTATATGTCTGAATTTAATCCTGAGAATGGTTGTATAATGTTAGGTTGTATATCCATCTGTAAGGAAATTGTATATAAACAGGCTAAAGAGTATGGTAATACTAGGAGTAGGGAGATGACATATATGGCAGTACATGGATTACTACACCTTTTAGGTTATGACCATATTAAAGAAGAAGATAAAAAACAAATGAGAGAAGTTGAAGAAAAGATTATGTCTTTTGTAAAACTAGGGAGAGAATAATGAAATCAGGATTTGTTGCAATTTTAGGTTTGCCAAATGTGGGTAAGAGTACGCTTCTTAATGCGTTACTAAAGGAGAAGGTGTCTATTGTTTCGCCTAAACCGCAGACTACTAGAAATAAGATATTGGGTATTTTAAATGAAGATGATTCTCAGATTGTTTTTATTGATACCCCAGGTATACATAATGCTCATAACAAACTTGACGAGTATATGAATAAAGCGATATCTGTTGCAAAAGATGATGTAGATGTTGTTTTGTTCGTAATTGATGGTACAAAGAAAATTAATGATAATGTAATTGATACATTGAATAAATATACAAAAGGCATTGACAATGTTATTTTAGTGGTAAATAAGATAGATGATACTACTTATGAAAAATTGTATCCTGAACTTAGCAAGTGTAATAGTCTTGATAATGTAAAAGATATTGTACCTATTTCTGCAAAGAAAAGTAAAAATCTTGAGGAACTTCTAAAGGTAATCAAACAATATCTAAAAGATGATGTTAGGTATTTTGATGAGGATATTTATACCGACCAGTCAATTAAATTCTTGTGCTCTGAAATTATTAGAGAAAAGGCTTTATGGCTTTTGCAAGATGAGTTGCCTCATGGTATAGCCATTGAAATTGCTAGATTTGATGATGGTGAGACTCTTTGTGAGATTGATGCTGATATTATTATTGAGAAGGCTAGTCACAAACAAATCATTATCGGTAAGGGTGGGGCAATGCTAAAGAATATTGGTATTAAGAGTAGACAGGATATAGAAAAATTAGTCGACAAGAAAGTAATGCTCAAACTTTTTGTAAAGGTTAGAGAGGATTGGAGAACTAAGTCTAATACCATTAAAGCTTTAGGATATAATTCTCAAGACTTATAATTTATATAAATACATTTTCATTTATAAATATGCAATTTGTTCTTGTGTCATAAATTATTTTCTCTCGCATAAAATAATGTGGGAGGAGATATGGAAGATTTATGTTGGAACTTATTTAAAAGTACAGGGCAAATAAATTATTATCTTCTCTATTCTGCGCTTAAAAAAGATAGAGAAAAACAAACAAAGGAAAAATAGTGGATTCTATTACAGTAACAGGTATTGTGCTTAACTCAATAAAATATGGAGAAAAGGATAGAATTATCCATATTTTTTCTGTTGAACTAGGCAATATAACTGCGACACTGAAAGGTGTTGAGTCTGCTAAGTCAAAGATGAAGTTTGCAGGACAACCATTTTGTTTTGCTAAGTTTGATTTGGCGATGGGACACTCGTTTTATGTTGTAAAGTCGGTAGATTTAATAGATTCATTCTTTGATATTTCTAGAGACTACAATACATATCTATTATGTGAGTCTATGCTTGCTCTTTGTAATCATATATTGAAACCTAATATTATTGCTGAGGGGTTGTTTTTGTCGTTAATAAAAACACTTCAAAATATTGTTTATAATAATATAGACCCATATATGGCTACACTAAAATTCTATTGTGATTTTTTAGAATTATTAGGATATGCACTAAATTTTGATAGATGTGACAATTGTGGCATGAAGTTTATGGGGGATATTAAGTTTGATTTAGAGAGTGGAACTTTTAGGTGTTTAAATTGTTCTGGAGGTATCAAGGTTGAACCTAGAGATTTTACTTCACTAAAGGTTGTGTGTTCGACTGATATAGAAAGATTGCATACTCTTAAGCTTCAAACGCCTGTTGTAAAGAATTTGCTCAGACTGGTTCTTGATGATGTTTCTAGAAAAACTGGCTTTAAAATGAAACTTTCTGATGTTTTGTAATTACATTTTGAATATTTATATGTATTATAAAAATATTGAACGCATAGAAATATGCGTTTTTTTCTTGCGAATAGGGGTTTTGTGTTAGAATAAATATTTGTTATTGTTTATAAATATACATTTTATGGCTTTTATTTGCAGTTTTTTCAACTTTTTGTGGATAAACTGTTGCAATATTTTTATAAAAAATATATACTACTAACGGTGAATTTCACAAATCAAGACAAGGAGAAAACAATGACAAACAAAAAGTATGTATATCTTTTTAGTGAAGGCGATGCTAAAATGAGAGAAATACTTGGTGGTAAAGGTGCTAACTTAGCTGAGATGACTAAATTAGGTCTTCCTGTTCCACAAGGTTTCACTATCTCTACAGAAGCATGTACTCAATACTATGAAGATGATAGACAAATCAATGACCAAATCAAAGCAGAAATAATGGAAAACATCACTAAGATGGAAGCTATTACTGGAAAGAAATTTGGAGATAAGGAGAATCCTCTACTTGTTTCAGTTCGTTCTGGTGCTAGAGCATCTATGCCTGGTATGATGGATACTATTCTTAACTTAGGTCTTAATGAGGAAGTTGTAGAAGTTATTTCTAAAAAATCTGGCAACCCTCGTTGGGCATGGGACTGTTACAGAAGATTTATTCAAATGTACAGTGATGTTGTTATGGAAGTTGGTAAAAAATACTTCGAGCAATTAATTGATGAGATGAAAGAGAAGAAGGGTGTTTCTCAAGATATCGAGTTAACAGCTGAAGACTTAGCTGAACTAGCTGCTCAATTCAAAGCAGAGTACAAGGCTAAAATCGGTTCAGATTTCCCATCAGACCCAAAAGAGCAATTATTCGGTGCTATCAAAGCCGTATTCCGTTCATGGGATAACCCAAGAGCTAACTACTATCGTATGCAAAATGATATCCCATACAGCTGGGGTACTGCAGTTAACGTACAAATGATGGTATTTGGTAATATGGGTGAGACATCTGGTACAGGTGTTGCATTTACTAGAAACCCTGCTACTGGTGAGAAGAAACTTATGGGTGAATTCTTAATGAATGCACAAGGTGAAGACGTTGTTGCTGGTGTTAGAACTCCAATGCCTATTGATAAAATGGCTGAGGTTATGCCTGAGGTTTATACTCAATTCCAAGATATCTGTAAAATCCTTGAGGGACATTACAGAGATATGCAAGATATGGAGTTTACTATTGAGGATAAGAAACTTTATATGCTTCAAACAAGAAATGGTAAGAGAACAGCTAGAGCTGCTCTAAAAATTGCTTGTGACTTAGTAGACGAGGGAATGATTTCTGAGGAAGAAGCTTTAATGCAAATCGACCCTAAATCATTAGACGCTTTACTTCACCCACAATTTGATGCTGCTGCTCTTAAGAAAGCAACTCCAGTTGCTCAAGCTCTTGCTGCATCTCCAGGTGCTGCTTGTGGTGCTATCGTATTTACAGCAGAGGACGCAGTTGCTGCAGGTAAGAGAAAAGAGAAAGTAGTTCTAGTTAGACTAGAGACTTCTCCAGAAGATATCGAGGGTATGCACTATGCTCAAGGTGTTCTAACAGTTAGAGGTGGTATGACTTCTCACGCTGCCGTAGTTGCTAGAGGAATGGGTACTTGTTGTGTATCTGGTTGTGGCGACATTAAGATGGACGAGGCTAACAAGAAATTTACTCTTAACGGCAGAACTTACAAAGAGGGAGATGTTATTTCTCTTGATGGTTCTACTGGTAACATCTATGGTGAGGCTATCACTACAGTTCCTGCTAATACTAACGATGGTGACTTCGGTAGAATTATGGCATGGGCTGATAAATACAAAACTCTTCAAGTAAGAACTAATGCTGATACTCCAGCTGATGCTAAACAAGCATTCGAGTTCGGTGCTGACGGTATTGGTCTATGTAGAACAGAGCACATGTTCTTTGAGGGTGACAGAATTGCTGCTATCAGAGAGATGATTTGTTCAGATACAGTTGAGCAAAGAGAAAAAGCTCTTGCTAAACTTGAGCCAATGCAACAAGGTGACTTCGAGAAATTATACGAGGCTCTACAAGGTAAGCCAGTAAATATCAGATTTATTGACCCACCTCTACACGAGTTCGTTCCTACTTCTGAAGAAGATATCGCACTTCTTGCTAAAACACAAGGTAAGACAGTTGAAGAAATCAAACAAATCATTGATAGTTTACATGAGTTCAACCCAATGATGGGTCACAGAGGATGTAGACTTGCTGTTACTTATCCTGAAATTGCAGTTATGCAAACTAAGGCTGTTATCAAAGCTGCTATCAATGTTGCTAAGAAACACCCAGACTGGAACCCAGTTCCAGAAATCATGATCCCACTTGTAGGCGAAGTAAAAGAGTTGGCTTATGTTAAGAAACTTGTTACTGAGACTGCTGATGCTCTTATTGCAGAGGCTGGTGTTGATATGCACTACAAAGTAGGTACTATGATTGAGATTCCTAGAGCTGCAGTTCTTGCAGACGAAATCGCTCAAGAAGCTGAGTATTTCTCATTCGGTACTAATGACTTAACTCAGATGACATTCGGTTTCAGCCGTGATGACGCTGGTAAGTTCTTAGGTGCATACTATGAGAAGAAGATTTACGAGTCAGATCCATTCGCTAGACTAGACCAAAACGGTGTTGGTAAACTTATGGAGATGGCTGTAAACGGTGGTAGAAAGACTAGACCTGATATCAAATTAGGTATCTGTGGTGAGCATGGTGGAGATCCATCATCTATCGAGTTCTGTCATAAGATTGGCTTAACTTATGTATCTTGTTCTCCATTCAGAGTTCCTATTGCTAGACTTGCTGCTGCTCAAGCTGCTATCAGAAATAGATAATATTAAAAAGCGACCTATTTATAGGTCGTTTTTTTAGTAGATTTTTAAATGTATTTACAAATATATAGAAATATTATATAATAATAATGTAGAGTAAATTAATAAAGGAGATAGGGTGTATGTCTGATAAAAATAAACTTCAAATCATAAGTAATGCTTGTTGTGGGGTACTAATGTTAATCGCTATATTAGTGTTTTTATTAGTCGGTATCTTTGTACCTGATTCATGGCATCCTGTTTGGGTTGTTTTACCAGCTAGTGGTCTAGTTTGTGGTATTATTTCTATCATTGTAACTGCTATTGTTAATTGTAAAAATTTAAAAGAAACAACTAAAGAGATTTCTGATATAAAAGACGAAAATAAGTAATATAAAAAGATATAACCTTAGGATTTATAATATATATCCATGGTTATATTTTTTTTGAATAATATTATATGCAAAAAAGTAAAAAATATTCGAAAAAAAAGAGGAAAATCAAAAAGTAATTCGTATATATTATATGAGTGAGAAAAAGGAGAATATACTTTGGATAAAGGTTTTGATGCTGCATGGTTAGAAAAGCTAAAAACAAATAGTGATATCGTCACCATTGCTAGTAAATACATAACCCTAACCAAAAAGGGTAAAACATGGTGGGCTTGTTGCCCTTTTCATTTTGAAAAGACACCATCTTTTGCTATTAATGAGATAGAGCAATACTATCATTGTTTTGGTTGTGGTGCTAGTGGAGATGTAATCAATTTTGTACAAAAGCATGAGTCACTAGATTTCTATGATGCTTGCAAAAGACTAGCTGAATATGCAGGTATGGAGATGCCAGAGTTTCACTCTGACGAAAACTTAGTGAAGAACAAGAAGAAGAGGGAGAGGATTTTTCAGGCACTTGTTGATGCTGCTAGATTTTATTATTCAAATTTAAAACTTCCTGAGTCTAAACCTGCTTTGGAATATTTACAGAGTAGAAGGCTAGATACAAATGTAATCAAGGAGTTTGGTCTAGGATATAGTACAGGTTGGACAGAGGTTGTTAGTTACCTAAAGTCAAAAGGTTATACCGAAGAAGAAATTCTTGATGCGGGTATTGCAGATAAGAGAGATGGTAAACTAAATGATTTTTATGGGAAAAGGCTTATTTTCCCTATATTTAATCTATATGGAAATGTAGTGGGCTTTAGTGGTAGAGTTTTGGGTAAAACTGACTTTGCTAAATATAAAAATACTGCACAGACTCTAGTTTTCGATAAGAGTAAATGTATATATGGTATACACCAACTAAAGAAAACGAAACAACAGACAGCAATAAACGAAATTGTCTTAGTTGAAGGTCAGATGGATGTTATATCTTTATATAAGGCGGGTATAAAGAATGCAGTTGCTTGTATGGGCACAGCTCTTACTATGCATCATGCTAAAGACTTAAAGAAATTTACCGATAAAGTAGTATTATGCTTTGATGGAGATTCTGCTGGAAAGAAGGCAACTCTTAGAAGTATTGAGATACTTGTTAATGCAGGCCTTGCAGTATATATAGTTACTATTCCTAATGGACATGACCCAGACGAATATGTAAATGCTTTCGGTAAAGAGTCGTGGGAGAAATTGATTGCAAATTCTCTCTACTGGGTTGAGTTTTTAATTAGGGATTTTGCTAGGACTTATAATATAGACAAGCCTGAAGAAAAATCAAAATTCATAAGTGATTCACTCAATGTTGTTAGAAAATTAACTACACAGAGTGAACAAGAAATTTATCTAAAAATGATTCAAGAAATTTCTAATGTAAACATTTCTGTTTTAAGGGGAGACTTAAATAATGTTGCCCAAACAGAAACACCTAAACAAGATGATTTCGTGGTAAACAAACCAAATATGCAAGTAAGCCTAAAAGAAACAGCTTATGTAAAAGCAGTGAAGTTTGTGATATCTGCATTACTATACAAAAAGGATTATGCAACAATTAATCTAGAAATAAAAGATTATATACTTAATCCCGATTATATAAAAATCTTTGAATATATCAAAGAAGAAAAAGATGCAGGTAGAACTCCTATAGTTAGTAAACTTTTCGATATGTTTGATGTAGAAGGTACAAAGGATATATACGATATAGTAAACTTTGAATTTATAGAGGGTGAAGATAACGAAAAGTATTATGCTGACTGTGAAGCTATTATTCTAAAGAGTGGACTAAGTATGCAAAAAGACAAACTTCTCTCTGAGATGGCTAAGACAAAAGACTCTGAAGAAAGAGCAAGAATAATGAAACAAATACAAGAAATAATAATGAAAGAAAAAAAGAAGTAAGGTACAGGAAATGGCAAAAGCAAAAAAGAATATTGATATTGAAATTTTAATGGAAAAGGCTAAAGGTATTGAGCAGGAAATAGGTGAACTTATAAAACTTGCTCAAAAAGATGGCAATTATCTAAACGAAGATGATATCGGTGCAAAACTGATTAATTATGAACTTTCTGCAGAAGAATTAGAGACAATTAAACAATCTTTAGAAGAGAGTGGTATTACCATTGAACAATCTGTTGATGAGGCTATCAAAGACGAAGAACTAAAAGAGATTATTAATACTGTCAAAGTTGACGACCCAGTTAAAATGTACTTAAAAGATATCGGTCAAGCACAACTTCTAACATCAGAACAAGAGGTTGACCTTGCTAAGAGAATCTTAGAGGGTGATGAGTGGGCAAAGAAAGAACTAAGTGAGAGAAACCTAAAGTTAGTTGTTAGTATAGCAAAGAAATATGTTAATAGAAGTAGTATGCAATTCCTAGACCTTATTCAAGAGGGTAATTTAGGACTACTAAAGGCTGTTGAAAAATTCGATTATACTAAAGGATTTAGATTCTCAACTTATGCAACATGGTGGATTAGACAATCTATTACTAGAGCAATTGCTGACCAGGCTAGAACAATTAGAATCCCAGTACACATGGTCGAAACTATTCATAGATTATCTAGAACAAGCAAACAATTAATGCAGGAATTAGGTAGAGATCCAACTAATGCTGAGATTGCAGAGAGAATGGGAATGAGTGAAAATAGAGTAATAGAAATTCAGAAGATTGCTCAAGATCCAGTATCTCTTGAGAGCCCAGTTGGTGAAGAGGATGAGAGTAGAATTAGTGACTTTGTAGAAGACGAGTCAATCAAGTCTCCTACAGAAAATGCTGCACAAGATATTTTAAAAACTCAACTTCTTCAAGTTATTGAAACACTAACTCCTAGAGAACAAAAAGTTATTAGACTTAGATATGGTTTAGATGACTGTCATCCTAGAACTCTAGAAGAGGTTGGTAAAGAATTTAATGTAACTAGAGAGAGAATTAGGCAGATTGAGGCTAAGGCTCTTAGAAAATTAAGACATCCAAATAGAAGTAAAAAGTTGCAAGATTTTTATGAGTAAATTATCAAAAAGATTAAACGAAATATATTATTTAGTATCTGGAGGAACTATTGCTGATGTGGGTTGTGATCATGGTAAACTCGCATCAGCATTAGTAGAGAGTAAAAAATGTTTATTTGCTTATGTGTCAGATATTAGTAAACCAAGTTTAGAAAAGGCAGAGAAACTTCTCTCTGGACATGATAACTTTCGAGCTATACATTGTGATGGTTTGCAAGGATATGTTGGTTCAAATGTTGATGAATGTATAATATCAGGAATGGGTGGTGAAGAGATTATACAAATCATTTCTTCTTCGCCTATAGATATTCCTGTTTACATTCTTTCTCCTCAAAAAAATGAAGTTAAAGTGAAAGAGTATATGTCTAGTATAGGATATGGTATTGTCTTCGATAAAATTATTAAGGATAAAGGCAAGTTTTATCATATATTTAGGTGTGAAAAAGGAGCAAAGACTAATGCTCAAGACGAACTAGACTTGTATTTTGGTAGAGATAGTTTTGAGGCAGGAGACACAGATTTTATTGAATATTTGGACTATGAATCAAACAAAACGAATAATATATTAGATAGAGTTGATTCTCAGAAAAAGGAAGAACTTATTAAGTATTTAGACTTATTAAAACTAGCTAAGAAAAGGAACGGTAAAAAGTTATGAAACAAATGTTAGAATATCAAAAACTAGATATTGAATTGAATAAGCTTAAAAAGTCAAATCTCAATAGTGAAGATAGAACAAAAATGGCGAAACTAAAGGACTATATCGTTGAGTATCAAGATAAAGGTATGAAAATTGAGTCTGGCGCTAATGATTTGATTAAGGACTATGAGAAATTAAGAAAGCAGTATGAAACAAATCTTGAGAAAGTTCAAAAAATTACCAGTATGGAACTTTCAAAAGTAAGTCTTGATGAAGTAAACGGTCTTTTATCAACAAGCAATGCCTTGAGTGATGAATTGTACCATTTGGGTAGAAATATTGATTTAATTATTACTAAGATTCAGGAGAGTTTAAATTCTTTTGAAGAAACTAAACAAAAAATAATCAAGGCAAAACAAAAGTATAATATTTATAAAACTAAATGTGAACAAGATGTTAAGTCTATTTTGCCTAGAGTAAAAGAAATTGAATCACAAATGGCTGAGATGGAGAAATCACTTAATCCAGAATTGCTTGCTAAGTATAGAGCAGTTAAGGCAGACAAAGTCTTCCCAGTATTTGTACCATTTAGTAATGGGCACTGTGCTGGCTGTAGGGTTGAGATTCCTACTGCGAAGGCAAATAAACTAAAGGCTGACCAGACTATAGTTTGTGAGTGTCATAGAATTATTTATATGCCATAATATGCTATTATTTGACTTTACTGCTGAGAGATATCAGAGTATTATGTTGGTCTTTTAATTGCAAGATTTTTAGATATTTAGTATACTATTTTAGTAAATATAAAAGAGGGCTATAATGTTATTTTTTGCACAAGGACTGCAGGGTACAGATTTTGTAATAGCGTCAATTTCGTTTATATTAGTAATTGTATTATCACTCAGTTTGCACGAATTCGCTCATGCATTTGCTGCATACAAATGTGGTGATACTACTCCTAAAATTCAGGGTAGAGTTACACTTAATCCATTTAATCATATTGAACCAGTTGGTTTTGTGTGTTGTGCACTTTTTGGTTTTGGTTGGGCTAAGCCCGTACAAATCAATCCTGCTAATTTTAGGAATATCAAAAAGGGTAGTGCATGGACAAGTATTGCTGGTGTTCTAATGAATTTACTATTAGGATTCTTGGGATATGGACTATACTGTTTAGTTTGTCTTAGTACAGCAGATACCTTGTTTGTTACATTGATACTGAATTTTTGTTATTATTTATTTTTTATTAATATATGTTTGGCAGTATTTAATATTTTACCTATTTATCCTTTAGATGGATTTAGGTTTGTAGAAACACTTACCAAATATAATAATGGATATGTAAACTTTATGCATAAATACGGCAATATTATTCTAATAATATTTATTGTATTTTTCGATAGTTTGCTTATCACGCTAATTAATTATATTTGTACACCTATTATTTTATTTTGGAATTTAATTTTTTAAATTTGGATGAAGTATGGAAGAAGAAGAGAAAATGACTGAAGAAGTTGTGAAGGAAGAAACTGAAGCTGTGGTTTCAGATAATCCAGAAGACGAATCATTGTCAGAAAAATTAACATTTAAATTAGAGAATTTTAGTGGGCCATTAGACCTACTTCTTTCCTTGATTAAAAAGAGTAAGCTTGATATAGAAGAGGTTGAGATTTCTAAACTAACTGAGCAATATCTAGAGGTAATGAAAGATATTTCAACCGTAGATATGGAAGTAGCTAGTGAGTTTATTGAATATGCTGCAATTTTAATCGAGATTAAGAGTAAGAAGTTGCTTCCTAAGGTTCAAGAACAAGAAGAAGATGAGCTTGACCCAGAATATATTCTTAAATTAAGACTTAGAGAATACCAGATGTTTAAAGAAGTAAATGAAAAGCTAAAAGATCTCGAGTCTAATGATAAATTCTACAAACAGCCAGAGAAAGAGGCTAATAAGTTTAGAATCATTATTAAGGATATGGAATTAGAATCGTTGCTTGATGCCTTTGTTAATGTTATGCATAAGGTTAATAAAATCGAAAAGTCGAAAGAAAGCAAAGAGATTATCAAAGAAGTATTTACAGTAGAACAAAAGATTTCTTCTATAAAAGATACTTTAATATCCCGTGATAGACTAAAGTTTAGTGAATTATTCCTTGAGTCTTCTTCTAAGGACGAGGTTATCACTACATTTATGGCATTACTAGAGTTGATTAAAATGCAAGTAATTAGAGTTAATCAAGATGGAATATTTACTGACATACAGATTGAAAAAACAGGAGATGAATTTAATGGAGAACTTATCTAAAATAATTGAAGGTATATTATTTGTAGCAGGTGAACCTGTTGCATTTATAGATATATGTGACAAACTTCAACTAGAAAAAGAAGAAGTAGAAAATGCAGTTAAAGAACTTCAAAAAACAAGAGCAGAGAATAATGACGGTATTCAAGTTATGATTTTTAACGAAAAGGCACAATTATGCTCTAATAAAATGTTTGTAGATACTATCAGTGAAGTTCTCAATCCTATTAAAGAAAAAATGTTAACCAAAGTTGTACTTGAGGTGTGTGGTATTATTGCATACAAACAACCAATAACAAGGCTTGAGATAGAGAATATTAGGGGTGGTGCAAACTGTGACTATGCAATCTCTACTCTTATGGATAATAACTTAATTGAAGTAGTTGGAAGAAAAGATGCTGTTGGTAAGCCTTTACTATTTGGTACAACTGATAATTTCCTAAAGAAATTCAATATTTCATCTTTGTCAGACTTGCCAGACCATGACCAACTTCTTGAGAGAATCAAAGTCCTTCATGAAGATGGAGACAATTCTCTATTTGACCATAGAGAGATTCCTGAAGAAGAGGATATTGCTAATAGTATGAGTGAAGAAGAACAAGAAGAAATCATTAGAAGCATCAAAGAAACCAAAGAAGAGATTATGGAAGATAGAACTAAACTTGATGAGATTTTGGGTAAGTTTGTCGAAGACTTGCATAATATTCCTAGTTTTGAGTTGAATGATTTTAATGACTAATTTGCTTACATAAATATATATATAATGGAAAAGAATAATAGTATGAATAATACTATTATTTTTTTATCGCTATTAGTTATATTTTTAAGTATTGTATTAGAAATCAACATTTGTTTTTGTGTTGATATGTTGTCTAATAAAATTGTTCTTATTATCAATATATATGGGATAAGAGTATTTCAGATTAATTTTGATATTATAGGGTTGTTCTATGAGGTAAATAATAGTAGGAAATTTAAAAAGATAAGTGATATTTTTTCTAAAGAGAATAACTATTTTTTTCAACAAATAAAAAAGAGTGTTTTGGATAAACTATATTATGGTCGAATAACCTTAAATACAGCCTGTGGTGTTTGTTCTGCAAAAGAATCTGCCGAGGTTGTTTCATTTCTCAATATTTTATGCTTTGTTTTACAAGACAAAATGAGGGGTAATGATATTGAGTTTGTATATTCAAATTATCCTATATATACCAAAACAAATATCAAAATAGATATAACTATTAAGGTTTTTTTTACAATATTTGATATGGTATTTGCTATTATTATTAGTCTGTATAAAAGGGGTAGATATGTCAGAAAAATCAAAAAACAAAGAGTCTAGTATAGATAGTATTATTGATAATACATTTTCTAAATTAAAGAATATTGTTGATGCTAATATCGTAGTTGGCAAAGAGATTTGTGTTGGTAATGCACATGTGATTCCTATTAGCAAAATTTCAGTTGGTTTACTTACTGGTGGTGGTAATTTATCTAAAAAGAGTGTTTCTGCTGGTAGTGGAAGTGGCTTTAATATTATTCCTGTTGGATTTATTACTATTCAAGATAGCCTTATTAATTATCTCCCTGTAAATAATGATTTGGGTGTAAATAAAATATTAGATGGATTATTTAAGATTTATGATGTAATGGCTGGTAGTAAAGATAATTCAGGAGAGAGTCATGATGAAGAATAGGATAATAATTGCGTTTATTTTTGCATTAGTTTCGTTATTATGTATGTCTAGTAATATCGTATATGCTAGTGATATTGAGATAATGGCACCAGCTAAGTCAATGATTGTACTAGAGGGTAATACAAATACTGTTCTTTATTCTCATAATCAAGATGATAGATTAGCAATGGCTAGTACAACTAAGATTATTACTGCAATCGTGGCGATAGAAAATTATCAAGAAGATTTTGATAAAAAAATTAAGATTAGCGATAAGGCAGTAGGTATAGAGGGGACTAGTATATATATCAAGAAAGGCGAAGAGTTAAGCATGAGGGATTTGTTGTATGGTTTAATTCTTGCTAGTGGTAATGATTGTGCTGTTGCTATTGCTGAATGTTTCGGTGAGAATGGTGAATTTATACAAATGATGAATGATTTTGTGGTAGACTTGGGTCTTTCTGATACACACATAGACAATCCTCATGGGTTGGATAGTGATACACATTATACTAGTGCGTATGATTTGGCAATTATTACATCTTATGCCCTAAAGAATGATTTGTTTCGAGAGATTGTGTCTACAGAAAGATGGATAATTGATGGTACAGATATATATCCTACTAGATATTTAAAACATAAAAATAAACTTTTGTTTACACAGGATTGCTGTATAGGAGTAAAAACTGGTTTTACAGATAATGCGGGAAGGTGTCTTGTTAATGCTGTAGAAAAAGGTGGAATGCAAATAATATCTGTTGTTTTGAACTGCCCACAGATGTTTGAGGAATGTGATAGACTAACAAAACTAGCATTAGACAACTATATGATGAAAGAATTTATAAAGCCGTATGAATTTGTAAGTAATGTTGATGTTGCAGATAGTGACAAGTCTGAAATAGGTGTTATAACAATTGAGGGTAAAACAATGCCTATACTTAAAAATGAAGAAGATATGTACGAAGTGAAATATATATTAGATTCTAGTTTGGTAGCCCCAGTTCTTCTTAATCAAAAAGTAGGAACTGTTCAGTTGTTGTATAAGGGTGAAATTATTTATTGTAATAATTTAATATCTATAGAGAGTGCAGATAATAATAATCTAAAATATTTAATAGATAATATAATAGATGAATGGTTTTAGGATATGGCAATAACATATTTTGTTATTGCTTTTTCTTTTATGCTTGAGTATATAATTCTATTTGCTTAAATTTTCTTTTTTTAGTAAAATAACATTAGGTGAAATATGAGAATAAATAAGTATTTGGCTAGTTGTGAATTGGGTAGTAGAAGGAAAGTTGAGGAGTTTATACTCAAAGGTGATGTGTCGGTTAATGGTCAAAAAGTAACCGAGCTTGGCTATGATGTAAAGGATGCTGATATTGTTAAGTATAAGGGAAAAGAAGTACATCCCCAGACTAATAAGGTCTACATTATGCTAAATAAACCTAAGTGTTATATTACTAGCAAAAGTGATGAAAAAGATAGAAGAATAGTTATGGATTTGGTTAAGTCGTGTAAGGAAGAAGTTTTTCCTGTTGGTAGGCTTGACTATAATACAGAAGGACTATTATTGCTAACAAATGATGGTGAGTGGGCTAATAATATTACTCATCCATCTAAGAATATATCTAAAACTTATGAGGTAAAAACCAAATATGCTGTTACTAAAAAACAGGTTAAAGAACTGACTAATGGTATAGTAATTGATGACAAGAGGACCCTTCCTGCAGTAGTTGAACTTATGGGACAAGATGGAGACTTTTTTGTAACTCATATAACTATTTTTGAGGGTAGAAATAGAGAAGTCCGTAAAATGTTTGAGGCTATTAATCTAAAGATTTATAACCTAAAGAGACTGTCTATAGGAGCTTTAGAATTAGATGACTTACAGATGGGTAAGTTTAGATATTTGAACAAGAATGAAATAAATTTAGTTTTCGTGGAGAAGTAATATGTTAACAATAGCAGTAGATGGATATTCATCATCAGGAAAAGGTGCAGTTTGCACAAGACTAGCAAGGAGACTAGGAATTATACACTTTGAAACAGGTGCGATTTATAGATTGCTTGGTGTGTATGTAAAAGAGAATAATATTGACCCTAATGACAAAGACGCAGTTGTTTCTGCTCTTAAGGATATTAAGGTGTCACTTGAGCATGATAACGGCAAACAAATAACTATTCTTAATGGTGAAAATATCACAGACAAATTACATACTAGCGAAATTAGTGATATTTGTTCAATCTTATCACCATATCCAGAGTGTAGAGATTTTGTTACTAATATCCAGAGAAGTATGGCTAAGGAATATAGTCTAATTATGGAGGGTAGAGATATTACATCTCATGTTCTTCCTGATGCAGACTTTAAGTTCTTCTTAGATGCCGAACTTGATGTTAGAGCAAAGAGAAGGTATGATGAGTTTGTTGCTAATGGAGAAGATGTGACTTTTGAACAAGTTAAAGAAGATTTGAGAGAAAGAGATAAGAGAGATACAGAGAGAGAACTTTGTCCACTTATTCTAAGAGAAGGTACTATTCATATTGATAATTCATATATGACACTAGAAGACGAAGTTGAATTAATGTACAAGATTATCAAAGGAGAGGTTAAATAAATGATGAGTTGGTTATTCTTATCAATTTTAACTCCATTTTCATTTATTTTATATCCACTTAAGGTTGTTGGGAAAAAGTTTGTAAAAAGGCTTAAAAAGCAAGCAACACTATATAGTTGTAATCATCAGTCAAATGCTGACCCTATTATTCTAAAGACTAGAGTTAACTGGGGTGCAAAACTAATGGCAAAGGATTCGCTTTTTAACAAGGGCGTAAAGAAATGGTTTTTTACTACTCTGGGAGCGTATCCAGTTAATCGTGGAGGTAATGATATAGAGTCGGTGAAAAACACTCTAAAATTACTTAAAAATAATAAAAATATAGTTGTTTTTCCTGAGGGTACTAGGGTAAAAGATGGGGATTCTGTTGAATTTAAGAATGGTTTTGTTTTCTTCGCTCTTAAATCTGATTGTATGGTTGTACCCATGGTTTTTAGAAAAAAGCCTAAACTATTTGCCATTAATAAACTAGTGGTGGGAGAGCCTTTTAGATT
Source organism: Clostridiales bacterium (assembly GCA_015055605.1). Lineage (GTDB taxonomy): Bacteria > Bacillota > Clostridia > Christensenellales > UBA1242 > UBA11490. The sequence goes on along the minus strand of SVHV01000001.1, from coordinate 388,127 downwards.
TTCTGATATTCCAGAATTTAATGGTGTTAAACCTACTAAAGAAGTTCTTAATAGGGCGTCAGAAGTATTGACAGAGAAAATGAATTATCTAAAAGAAGTTGACCTCAAAGAATATAAAAAGATGATAAAAGAAAAATAAAGCAGTGTAATTACTGCTTTATTTTTTGCTATTTATTTTATTCTTATTATATGGATATCCAACTTTGTTCATAAGGGATATTTCTTCTTCGATATCAAATTCAATATATTTGTCTGTAATTTTTATTTCATTATTGTCTGTATCAATTATAATGTAGTGTCCAGGATTTTCTAGTCCTATTGTGTCGATACAGTAGTATCTTGTAGTTTCTGTGACAATAGAGTACCTGCTGTGTTCGTGTCCATAGAATATATAATCTGCCTTTATGTTTTTGAAAATTGATGGAATAGTCTTGGTATTACTATTGTTTGGGCAGGGGCTTGCGATAGCGTCTTTGCCTGTGTCTATCCATGGATAGTGCACGAAATATAGTGTTGTACCTTCAACTTCCAAATAAAGTTCTTTTTGCCACTTTTGTATAAGCTTCTTATTCTCTTGAGAAACATTATTTACCATATAAGCCATTTGTTGGTATTTACCATTATCAAAAGTATGTAAATCTTTTTTTGGAATATAATTGTATGCGATATAACTATCATTGTTGCCAAGGAGACATATTATATTATTTTTTATTAGTAGATTTATACAATCATTGGGTCTAGAACAACCAAATGTTATATCTCCTAATGATATAACCTTATCAGCCTTCTTAAAGTCGTCTGTATTTATAAGTGCATTTAGACTATTAAGTGAACCGTGTAAATCTGAAAATACTAGTAATTTCATATTATACCTCTTATTTACCCTTAACCCAAGCATCTTCACTAGAAACCAATCTAACACCTTTGTGTTTTAAACTATAATTTACACTTGACATAATAAACTCCTTATGATACTATACATTATGACCGAAAGCCCCAATGAAACGGGGGAGTAACTGCTAAATGCGAGTTAACAAGAGAGAATACCTGGTCGTAATGTATAGACTCTCTATAAGCACTAACATTGTTGGTGCTTTTTTTATATAAAATCTTTAAAATTATAAACCTTTCTAAGTTTTATAGTCTCACGAATTTCTTTTACAGTTCTAGTATAAAAATCCTTATAGAATATAATAATAATAGATAAGCGAAAAGGTTCAGATGCAATACTCTGAGTGATTATTTTTTTTATATAAGTTGTTGGTGTAGGGGAATCTGGCGTTTTACTCTAAAAACAAAAAAAGAGTCTTTGGACTCTTTTTTGTGGTGGGAAGGGATGGATTCGAACCATCGAAGACTGAGTCGACGGATTTACAGTCCGTTGCATTTGGCCGCTCTGCAACCTTCCCAAAAAAATGGAGCTGGTGATAGGAATCGAACCTACAACCTGCTGATTACAAGTCAGCTGCTCTACCGTTGAGCCACACCAGCGTATAATGTTATTATGTAGCATCTCGGTTAATACTAAATAATAACTATTTAGAGTATAATATGGTGCCGCGGGGCGGAATCGAACCACCGACACAGGGATTTTCAGTCCCTTGCTCTACCGACTGAGCTACCGAGGCATACATATAATGGCGACCTGGATGGGACTCGAACCCACGACCTCTAGCGTGACAGGCTAGCGTTCTAACCAGCTGAACTACCAGGCCAAATATGATATTAAATTATGGTGGGCCTTCAGGGACTTGAACCCCGGACAAACCGGTTATGAGCCGGTTGCTCTAACCAACTGAGCTAAAGGCCCAATTATTATCGTTAAGATAATGGTCGGGGTGAAGAGACTCGAACTCCCGGCCCCTTGATCCCAAATCAAGTGCGCTACCAAACTGCGCTACACCCCGTCATTCACTTATATCTAAGCGATAACAAGATAATTCTACTATAATTTTATACTGTTGTCAAGAATTTTATGTAAAATTATTAATTATTTTTAAATAATGTTTTCGACAAAAATAACGCTTATATGATTATATATCCTAATCTTTTTAAAAGCTTCTTTGTTAAAATTAAATTATTAATAAAATATCTAATATTTGACTTCATTTGGTCATTAAATTATTGATAAGGAGGGCTTATGGATATTAAATCAAAGGTTGTTGATAATGTACTATATATAATGTTAAAGGGCGAACTAGATGAGTGTACTGCTAGCTTTACTAGAAATTATTTAGATGAGTGTTTTTTAAATAGTAGTTTTTCTAATGTTGTTTTAGAGTTGTCTGAACTGGATTTTATGGATAGTACGGGTATAGGGGTATTGTTAGGTAGGTATAAGAAATTGAAAAGCAAAAATAAATCTATTTACATTAGTAATCCGTCTGCAACTATTGAGAAGATTTTTAAAATGTCTGGCATTTATACAATAATGCCAAAAATTTCATAAATAGGAGAATGAAGTATGTCTTATAAGAATGAGATGATGTTACAGTTTACATCGCTAATTGAAAATGAAGGTTTCGCCAGACTTGCAGTGGCGAGTTTTTGTGCGCATCTAGCACTAAATATAGAAGATATTAATGATATTAAAACGGCAGTGAGTGAGGCTGTAACAAATGCTATAGTACATGGATATTGTGAAACGGAAGGATTAATCAGTATTAGTGTAAAAATATCGAATGAGCAAATAACAATTATTGTGTCTGACAATGGAGTTGGTATACCAGATATTCATAAAGCGATTCAACCTTTTTATACTACAAAGGCTGATATGGAGAGGAGTGGTATGGGTTTTACTGTAATGGAAGGTTTTATGGATGAGATGAATGTGTCGTCTAAAGTTGGTGATGGCACGACTGTAACATTAATTAAGTATATAAAAAAATAAAAGGGGAAGGTATGCTAGATATAGAAGAGACTAATAAGTTGATTAGTTTAGCAAAAAATGGTGATAATGAAGCAAAAGAAAAACTTATTACCGAAAATTCTCCTTTGATTAAGAGTGTAATAAAGAGATATATGAATAAGGGTATTGAATTTGATGACCTTTACCAGTTGGGTAGTTTAGGTTTTTTGAAAGCAATCAATAATTTTGATGAAGTTTTTGGTGTAAAGTTTTCTACTTATGCAGTACCTATGATTGCAGGTGAAGTAAAGAGATTTATTCGTGACAACGGTATAATAAAAATCTCTAGAAGTACCAAACAACTCAATTTGAGAATTAATAAATTTATTGAAGATTATTTATCAAAGCAACAAGAAAGTCCAACTATTGATATTATTGCCAAAGAGTTTAATATTACTGAGTCTGAGGTTGTATATGTTATGGATTCGGCATATAAGCCTATTTCTCTTTATACTACTGTGGGAGATGATGCTGGTAAAGAGCAATATTTAATAGAGAAAATTGAGGATGAAAATGGTATTGATGAAAAGATAGATAACGAAGTGTTATATAGTATTATAAAAGACTTACCTCTAAGAGATAGAAAAATAATAATTTTGCGATATTTTAGGGATAAAACACAGAAGGAGATTGCATCTGAATTAGGTGTTTCTCAAGTACAGGTTAGTAGATTAGAAAATAAAATTTTAGAGAAAATGAAAAAGTATCTTATATAAAAAGTATAAGTATTAAGAATTATCTAATATGATGATTCTAATACTTATACTTTTTGTTATAATGTGTTTATTCCATTGTTGACTGTGCCTCTATTGATGCTGTCAATCATTGTATTGTATTTGTATGTGTTGACATTGTTGCTGTTTGTGTTTTGATTGAATGGTGCATTTGTGTTGAATCCGTTTGTATTATTATATAGATGTCCGTTATTGTCATATCTATATGAATAATTTCCTAATTCATTTTCTCCAATATTGTTTTCGTTTATGATATTATTTTCATATCCGTTATTGCCGTTGTATAGAATATTGTTTTCTTTTAAAATGTTAGAATTATTTAAGGCATTGTTATTATTAATAATATCTGCATTATTTATGTTTTCATCTGTATTATTTGCTTCGTAAGAAACCTTGTTGTTATTCATAGAATCAATATTGTTTGTACCAAAGGTTGGTTCTTTGTATGTGTCAATATTTGTATCAGAAGTCTTTGTAGTCAAGATTTCTTCTGGTTGTTGTGTCTCTATATTAGTTTCTTGCGTATTTGTATTATTTTCTACAATTATATTTTCATTATTATCAGAGATTGTGTTTGGTTGTGTGTCAATAGTATTGTTTGCATCTGGATTTGTATTTTCAGATGTATTATTGTTTTCTTCAATAAGTTCGTTATTATTTGAAGTTTCTTCTGTATAGTTTGGAGTATTAATAATATTGTCTTCGTTTACTGTGGTATCGTTATTCTCGACATGGTTGTTTTCTATGTTTTGGGTATCCTCTATATCTGCAGGGGTAGTATCTTCTGTAGATGTGTTATCTGTATTAATGGTTGGGTCAGAAATAATTTCATTATTATTAGGTTGTGTAGACTCTTGACTGATGCTTTCTTCTAAAATATATTTAATTTGTTCTAATGTTGCAATTGCATTCTCATGGTAAGAGATTCGAGTGTCTAATTGATTTAATATTTTGAGGTAATTGCTACTAATGACATCAATACCTTGACTTAGACCATTGTTTGTACTGGAAATTTTATTGATTTCGTTTGTAAGCATACCGTTGCAGTTTCTAATATTATTGATTGTTGTTTTCATTTCATTAATATAGTTATTGAGTGCATCAACTTGATTTTCATTAGGGGTGCAAGAGCCTTCTATAATGCAATTATTTAGTTTTTTTGCTTCGGTTATTGCTTCTAATATAATATCTTTTTTAGAACTTAGAGAATTATTTGCTTCAACTACATCTGCAGTCATTGTATATAACTTTTGTATTTTATTAATATAATTTTCTAGACTAGAGGTTGCATTTTTATAATTAAATGATGCTATGTGTCTAGGATTATACCTAATTATTTCTGGAGCAAAATTTTCTTCTGTATAGTATATGATTCTTATGGTGTTGTTACTATTGTTATTCTCTTCTTGAGTGTTATTGCTATTTTCGGTTTGGGTAAAGTTTTCTGTAGTGTCTATATTTGTTTGTTTAATTTTTTCGTTTTCTATTTCTTGAGTTTCATTATTGTTGTTGTCTTGCAATGCGTGGTTGTTATTAGTATTTTCATTAGATAAAACTGTTGTTTTTTCTTCGGTAACAGGTAGTGTGCTTGTGTCAGGTTCGGTTGTCTTTGCTTCTATTGTATTGCTAAGTGGAGTGGCGATGATTTCTTTGTTATTATTTGATATTTGTATTAGTCTAGGTTTGATATTGCTAGATGGACAAATTTCGTCAGAAGTTGTAATACAGTTGGTACCACAATTACTACAAGAATTGCTACTGTCTAAGCAGATAGATGTTTTACATTCTTTACAATTACCATTATCGTCACAAATAATGGTTTGATTGCAGTTGTTGCATACACCGTTGTCGTCACAAGTGAATGTGTCCTTGCATAATCTACAATTGCCGTTTTCATCACAGTATAATCTTTCGATTATTTCATTAGATAGTGCTGTCTTTAGGTCTTCTGTAATACTTGTTTTATTTGCAACACTTTCGATGTCGTTATCAATAATTTCAACAGCGTTGCTATTTGCTAGTTTAGTAATATTGCCATAATTATTTGTTTTTTGAGCAACTTTATTGGCGTTGGCATCATTTAGTGAATATAAGTCTTCATTGATTAGGTATGCATTATCTACAGTGTCTAGTCTTTTTACCGTATTAGAGAGTATTGTTAGATTTTTATTTAATTCTTTGCTAGTAGTTATACTTGCATTAGCTTCTCCACAGCCCAAAAGTATTATACATATTAAAAATAGGCTTGTTATGATTACGAGTGTCTTTTTCATTCTTAACTCCTTGTTAAATAAGTTTTACATTTGTAGTTTGTATTGTTTTTGTAAAAATTATTTATTTTTTTATGTTTTTGTTTAAGATTTTTTGTTTTGTTCAAGAATTAAACATTGATAATTATATGGTGAAATATGAATAAGGTAGAGCGTAATAAAAAGTATAATGAATATGTCAACAGTAAAAAGCCTAAGACTAGGAATTTTCCAACTCTTATATATGCATATATAGTTGGTGGTGTAATATGTATGATTGGACAGGGGGTTAATGATACATTGATGTATGTATTTCCTACAATGTCAATAGAGTCTGCTAATACATGGATGCTTATTATACTTATATTTTTAGCAAGTTTTTTGACTGGTATAGGTGTGTATGATAGGATAGGTGTATTTGCTGGAGGTGGTTCTATTGTGCCTATAACAGGTTTTTCAAACTCTATTACAAGTCCTGCGATGGAGTTTAAAAAAGAAGGTGTTATTTTTGGTTTGTGTGTAAAGATGTTTAGTGTTGCTGGTCCGGTAATTGTTAATGGTGTTGCGATATCGATTATTGTAGGTATAGTATATTTATTTTTGTAAGGTGTTTGGTATGGGTAAACGATTAGGTAAGCAGACTATTATGTTTTCTAATTCTGCAAAAATCATAGGGAATTATTCTATTGTTGGTGAAAAAGAGGGAAATGGAACATTTAGAGAGTATTATGATTATGTTTTAAAAAACGATACTTTTGGTGAAAAGACTTATGAATCAGCAGAAAGGAAGCTTATTGAACATTCTATTGCTAATGCTTTAGATAATGCTGGTGTTAAGAGTAAAGACCTAGATTTATTGATTTGTGGCGATTTGCTTAATCAAATAATTTCATCTAGCTTTGCAGCAAGAGATTTTGATTTGACTTTTTTAGGCTTGTATGGAGCGTGTAGTACAATGGCAGAGGCTTTAGCTGTAGGTGCTACTTTTATTGATGGAGGATATTTTAATACAATTGCTTGTGCTACGGGGAGTCACTTTAGTACGGTTGAACGCCAGTATAGGTTTCCTTTAGAACTCGGAAATCAGAGACCACCTGTTAGTCAGTGGACTGTAACTGGTGCAGGTTGTACGGTTCTTTCTGATAAGGGAAGTAAAAAGGAAATAGTTAATGCAACCTTTGGTAAGGTTACAGATTTTGGAATTAATGATGTAAATAATATGGGTGCTGCTATGGCTCCTGCTGCAATGAGTACACTTATAACACATTTTGAAGATACTCATACTACGCCTGATGATTATGATTTGATTGTAACAGGTGATTTGGGTAAATTAGGTAGTGAAATTTTACTTGACCTAATGGAACATAAGGGGTATAAGCTCAAAGATAATTATAATGACTGTGGTCAAATGATATATAGTAATGACCAAAAAGTGTATCAGGGAGGTAGTGGTTGTGGCTGTAGTGCTGTAGTGCTTAATTCGTATATTATGCAGAAGATTGATGAGGGGGTATATAAGAGAGTTCTTTTTGCTGCAACTGGTGCATTGCTCAGTACCCTCAGTAGTCAACAAGGAAATACTATACCAGGTATATGTCACGCAGTAGAAATTAGGAAGGGGGATTAGTTGTGTGCTTATAACTTATTTAAAAGTGTTTTTAGTTGGTGGATTTATATGTTTCTTAGGTCAATTACTTATAATTAAAACAAATCTAACTAGCGCAAGGATTTTAGTTTTGTTTGTATCGATTGGTGCGATTTTAGAAGCTTTTGGACTATATGATCCGATAGTGAATTTTGCATCAGCAGGTGCAACTGTTCCTATAACTGGTTTTGGCAGAAGTTTGGCTCGTGGTGCAATAGAGGCTGTTAAAGATAAGGGTGTATTGGGCGTCTTTACTGGAGGTCTTACTGCTACGGCAGGTGGTATAGCTGCTGCTGTTATATTTGCATATTTATTCGCATTGTTATTTAGCAGTAAAACCAAAAAGTATTAGTATAAATATAAACAATATATAATAAATATACATTGTTTAACTATTTTATTGTCAATATTTGACATAAAAACCGTTTATTTTATAAATAAACCAATATTTTTTGTCATAAAGTACAATGTGAGTAAAGTGATTATTCAGAGTAAGTTTATTAAAATATTTACTAAGCACAAGAAAAGGTACAAGATTTTTATGGTTGTTACGCTTTTATTGTGCTTATTTTTTGTTATATTTTCTTTTATGGTTAATCCTGTTATAATGGATACTGTTGAGATAAAGTCGCGGGCTTTGGCTACTAGAGCAATGAATGATTCTATTGCAGATGTTGTTATGAATTCTATAATATATGATGACCTTGTAAATATAATAAGTGATGAGTTTGGTAATATTAGTATGATTCAAGCAAATAGCCTAGAAATTAATAATCTTAGCAAGGATTTAGCTCAGACTTGTGAGGTTAGAATTGCTGAATTTGGCAAGCATGGCATATCTATTCCTTTAGGAACATTTACTGGAGTTCCTCTTCTTGTTGGTAGGGGGCCTAGAATATCTGTGAAGATGACACCTATAGGTTCTGTGATTTGTAAATTTGTGTCACACTTTGAGAGCGCTGGTATTAATCAGACTATACATAAAATATATGTAAATATTAATGCTACAGTTGCCGTTGTAATGCCTCTTTCTAGTAGGTCTTTTAAGGCTGAGCAAGAAGTTCTAATTAGTGAGAGTGTTATAGTAGGACAGGTGCCAGAGGTGTATTTATACTCTGATACACTTGATACGCTATTAAATTTTGTTCCGTATTAATGAATAAATATTGAATATATGTTTTAAGAATTGTTTTCTTATAGTTGCTGTTTAAATATACGACAAAATATATAAATATGCAATTTGAGAAAGATTATAAAATTATCCAGTTTTTGTTTAGAATATAATTACATTAAATAATAAAATAAAACTAATTGTATTTTTGATTGTGTTGTGTTAAAATATATCGGTTAAAAGAGGTAAGGTATGTTTTTTGATAATGCTAGTACAACACAAATAGATAAGACTATTATTGCTGATTTTGAAAAACTTAATAATGAACTTTTTTATAATCCTGGTGGATTGTATGCTAAAGGTAGAGGAGTGGCCTCTTTTATTGAAGATTGCAGAAATTCTATAAAAGATTCTATTGGTGCTTCTGCCTCTGATTCTTTTATTTTTACTGGCTCAGCTACTGAAGCTAATAATATGGCATTAATGGGTACTGTTAAGAAACATACTAGAAAAATTCTTGTTTCTATGGGTGAGCATCCTAGTGTATATAATGTCGGTGTTGAACTCAAAAATAGAGGGTTTAATGTAGAGTTTATTCCTCTAGAAAAGGACGGCACAGTATCTGCGAAGATGTTTGAGAAATATATGACTGAAGATACTGATATTGTATCAATCATGTATACCAGTAATGAAACAGGTGCGATTAATGACATTGCTACGCTGGTTGAAATTGCAAAAGATATTAACCCTAAAGTAATTTTTCATTGTGATGCTGTGCAAGGTGTTGGTAAGTTTGATATCAATGTGGAGGACTTAGGGGTGGATATGCTTACAATGTCTGCTCACAAGATTCATGGTATGAAGGGTGTTGGTGGTCTCTATGTTAAGAAAAATATCCAACTAAAGCCATTAATTTTGGGTGGTGGACAAGAGGGTGGACTCAGAAGTGGTACAGAAAACACTTTAGGAATATACTCTATGTCTAGGGCTCTAGAAATTGCTACTGAGAATCTTAAGAGTAATAGTGAATATGTTTTAAGTTTAAAAACTCGTTTAATTGATATTCTTGAGGATAGTGGATTGGTTTATGTAATCCATTCTAAGGATAATGCATCTCCTTATGTTCTATCGGTTAGCTTTATTGGATGTAGGGCAGAAACTATCTTGAATATGCTAAGCGATAGGGGTGTTATGGTTTCTAATGGTTCAGCGTGTTCATCTAAAAAGAGTGGTAATAGAATTTTGGAGGCGATGGGCTGTCCAAAAGATGAGATTGAGAGTAATATTAGAATCAGTTTTTCTAAAAACAATACTATAGAAGAAATTGAAAATATGGCTACAATACTTATTAATGTTGTGAAAGAGTATTTAGCAAAAGTTAGATAAAGGAAATACTATGGAAAAGGTAATTTTAATTAGATACGGAGAGATTTTTCTTAAGGGTAAAAATTTTGGTTACTTTGAGAAACTTCTAAAAGAAAATATTGAAGATAAAATCAAAGATTTTAACTGTGAGTTAGTTGTTATCAATAAAAGACTTTATGTTAGAGGTTACGAGGATAGAGCAGAGAAGAAAATTTTGTCTGCACTAGAAACCGTTTTTGGTCTAACATCTATTAGTCCTGCAGTTATGCTTGAGACTAGTGTTGAGGCAATCAATGACTATGTTTCAACCATTAAACTAAAAGAAAAAACATTTAGAGTAACACTTAATCGTGCAGACAAGAGATTTCCTATGACTTCTATCGAATATTCTGCTAAATTAGGTGGTATTATTCTTAAAAACAATCCTAAAATCAAGGTTGATTTGCATACTCCAGAAGTTGAGGTGTCTGTTGACATTAGAGAAAATGGCTCAACATTTATATTCTCAAGTGTTATTCCTGCAGTAGGAGGTATGCCTATAGGTTCTTCTGGTACAGGAATGTTGCTTCTTTCTGGTGGTATAGATAGTCCTGTTGCAGGATATATGATGGCAAAAAGGGGAATGAGAATATCTGCTCTTCATTTCCATAGTTATCCATATACTAGTGAGGCAGCAAAAGAAAAAGTTATCACTCTTGCTAAATTAATCAAGAAATATACTGGCTCATTTAAACTTCATATCTGCTCATTTACTAAGATTCAAGAGGAAATTCATCATAAGTGTAATAGTGAATTTATGATTACTATTATGCGTAGAATTATGTATAGAATTGCTGAGAGATTATCAGAACAAAATAAAATCCAGTCAATTATAACAGGGGAGAATTTGGGTCAGGTTGCTAGTCAAACAGTAGAGAGTATGACTGTTACAAATGATGTTGTAAAAAATATTCCTATATTTAGACCTCTTATATCATTTGACAAAGAAGAAATTACTGCTATTTCTAAGAAAATTGATACTTATGAGACATCAATTTTGCCTTATGAAGACTGTTGTACAGTGTTCTTGCCTAAGCATCCTGTTATCAAGCCAAAGAAATTTCAGTGCGAAAAAGAAGAGTCAAAGTTGGATATTGAGAGCCTAATTGCAGAAGCACTAGAAAATATTGAGGTAGTAGAAATATAAATAAAAGCACTAGATTTAGTGCTTTTTTCATTTTAAAGTAACCATTGATTAAGGTTCCAAGTATGTATCATATTTTTGTACTTAAAGTGACATTATTTTTTTATAATCTATTTGACAAACAACTTTTTATTAGGGTATAATAGCAGAGTATTATGAAGTTATTAGGTGTAAACCTATTTGTAATATAAAATTAAATAATATAGGAGAGCGAAATGTTAAACATAAACGTAATGCTTATGTCTGCATGGGGCTCTGCTCTAATCGGTGTCCTAATTGGTGCCGTTGTTGCTGGAGTTGGTACATACTTTGTTGTACAATTTTTGCAAAAACAAAAACTTGGCAAAGACAATGCTAAAGCTAAATCATTGTTAGAAGAGGCTAAACTTGAGGCTAAAAATCTCAAAAAAGAGGCTGTTCTTGAAGCAAAAGAAGAGGCTTTTAGATTGACTAGTGAGTGTGACCAAGAATTAAAGAGTAGAAGAGCTGAGATGCAGAGGGCTGAAAATAGAATCAGCCAAAGAGAAGAGTTCCTTGATAAAAAAGAGGAAACTATAGAGAAGAAAAACGAGGCTATTGAAAAAACAAAACAAGAACTCGCAGAGAAAGAGCAAAAAGTTCAGAAAAAAATTGATGAGCAAAATCAAGTTTTAGAAAAAATGAACTTAGAACTAGAGAGAATAGCCAAACTCTCTAGAGAAGAGGCTAAAAAAGAGCTCATATCCAAATATGAGGAAGAAGCTAAGAAAGATGCAGCAATAATTGTTAGAAATATTGAGGCACAAGCCAAAGAAGAAGCTAGTAAAAAAGCCAAAGAAATAGTTACTCTTGCTATTCAAAAGACTGCTGTTGACCATACTAGCGAAATTACAGTATCTACTGTACCACTTCCTAATGATGAGGTTAAGGGTAGAATTATCGGTAGAGAAGGTAGAAATATTAGAGCATTAGAGTCTGCTACAGGTGTTGATTTGATTATTGATGATACTCCAGAAGCAGTTGTACTTTCTTCGTTTGACCCTGTTAGGAGAGAGATTGCTAGAATATCTCTTGAGAAACTTATTCTTGATGGCAGAATTCATCCTGCTAGAATCGAGGAGATGGTCGAGAAAGTTACAAAAGATATCGAAAACACTATTAAAGAAGAGGGTGAGGCTGCTGTATTTGATGCAGGAGTACATGGTATGCACCCTGAACTTATTAAGGTTTTAGGTAGACTAAAATATCGTACTAGTTACGGACAAAATGTTCTTAAACATAGCCTAGAAGTTGGCTATATTGCTGGACTTCTTGCTGCAGAAGTGGGTGCTAATGTGCAGATAGCTAAGAGGGGTGGATTGCTCCATGATATAGGTAAAGCTATTGACCACGAGACTGAGGGTACTCATGTTACTATCGGTGTTGAACTCGCTACTAAGTATAAAGAGTCAAAAGAGGTTATTCACTGTATTGCTGCCCATCATGGTGGTGTAGAGTATGAGAGTCTTGAGGCTATTTTGGTTCAAACTGCTGATGCTATTAGTAGTTCTAGACCAGGTGCTAGAAGGGAATCTATCGAGGCTTATATCAAGAGACTTACACAACTTGAAGAGATTGCTAATGGCTTTAAGGGTGTAGAGACTAGCTTTGCTATTCAGGCTGGTAGAGAGATTAGAATTATCGTAAAACCAGAAGAAGTTTCTGACGAACAAGCATTATTTATGGCTAAGGATATTGCTAGAAAAGTTGAAAAAGAAATGGAGTATCCTGGTCAAATCAAGGTTAATGTCATCAGAGAAACTAGAAATGTAGATTACGCTAAGTAATTTTATAAATAAGTCGAAATATTTAAATTTTTCACTTGACAAACACAATTAATCGGTTTAGAATTAATTGTGTTTCAATAGGGGTGTGGCTCAATGGTAGAGTAGCGGTCTCCAAAACCGTCGGTTGTGGGTTCGAGTCCTACCACCCCTGCCAAATATAAAAAATCCGGAGATTCCTTCGGATTTTTTGTTTTTTAGCGCTGTAATAACCTTTCAAAATATAAAAAGCCTTATCGTTTTGATAAGGCTTTCTTTTTTAATTATTAAATGTTTTCTTGTTGTTTTTTCTCTAGTTTTATCCATTCGATTAGACCATATATGTCATAAGTTACCTGGAAGATATAGTATATAAACATTGTTAAGAATGATAGGTCTCCCTTGATTACTAAAATTAGCCACAGAATTGGCACAATAAAGTCATTTATTAAGAATGCGACCTGATTCCATTTGCATCTTCGCATTAGTAGATATACTGCAGGTAATATTGATACAAAAGATAAGGTGCTTATCAATAACTGTGCAGTATCTAGCACTTTTAAGAGGAAATATACGCCTATAGATAATATTATGAAACATAGGCTCGATATGAGCCATTCTTTTTTTGATAAATTGCTTCTGACTATTACAACATTGTCTTTTTTGTCTCTGTTAGCAAGCCAGTGTATTACTCCGTATATGTAGAGTGGCAACATTATTATTAGATAAAGTATTGCTTCGCCATAGTATTGTTGCTTGTAAGAAATAAATATGTAAAAGCAAAAGTATATTATCCCGATAAATTGAGTAGAAATCTTACCTTTTGCTTGTGTAAATACACATAATAGTCCGAGTAGGGTATTGATAATAACATACCATTTTGAGTTAAACCATATTCCTGCAACTGTTACAACTATGACGCCTAATCCTATTAGAAATAGGTCTAAAATATTATATCCTTTCCAGTTTTTCATAATTTTCACCTAAGGTCATTATAGCATAAAAATCTCAAAAGTATATTTATTTTATTATATATTTTGTGTTTTTTTGTCTAGATATTTGGTGTGGTTGATTTATTTTAAATAAAAAAATAAAAAAGCCTATATTTAGGCTTTTTACATATCTGCTAAGTGTTTGGATATTTCTCCAGTTGCTAGTTTGTCACATCTATTATTGTATACATTGTCTGCGTGACCTTTGACTTTGTTCCATGTTACTTTGTGAGAGGAGAGTAGTGTAAGTAATTCTTGCCATAGTTCAATATTTTGAACAGGCTTCTTTCCAGCAGTTCTCCAGCCGTTATTTTGCCATGATTCTATCCAGCCCTGTTCAAATGCATTGACTACATAGGCACTATCTGAGTAGATATCTAGCTCAACATCTTCCTTTAGGAGTTTTAGTCCTTCTATTACTGCTGTTATTTCCATACGGTTGTTTGTTGTTTCAGGGGAGTAGCCACTATATTCTTTTTCGTGTCCTTGATAGATTAGTATGCCACCATATCCACCTTTGCCAGGATTTCCACTACAAGCACCATCAGTATATAATTCAACTTTCTTCATATTTTCCTCTTTTAGAGATTTTTATTTAAGTATTGTAGCATTGTTTTTTTGTTTAACAAAAAGAATTTGCCATAATTAACTAAAAATATTGGCGAAAGTGAGTCGCCATCTGTATCTGAGTTTAAAGAGTGGTTTTATGTAAATATTTTTCATTTTTTATCAAAAAATCTCGTTTTGTATTTGACTACAGTATGACTATTATATATAATATATATAATATTAGTCGAAGTATCGACTTTTATTTTGTTGTTAGGGCAAGTACACTAAATTTGAGTAGTGAAACTTATTTGCATAATAACAATGGTCTATTGCCTAAATACCAACATTGATTCAATGTTAGGAATAGACAATAGTGAAAATACAAAGATTAAAATTTTCACATTAATATATAATAAAATTATTAGGAGTAATAATATGTTTAAATTACAAAAACCAAATTTCAAAGTAAAACACCCTTTCGCACATTTGTGGAAGAGTATTGTGTTTGGAATCTTGCTACTTGTTTGTGGTATCGGTTCTTTGAGTCTTTACAATTACTTCAAAGACGACAATAAGGTAGATGCAGCCTCTGTTGCTCTATCTTCTTTGTACACAGGTGGTGATGGTTCTCGTGCTAATCCTTTCTTAATTGACGACTGGGAGAAGTTTGTTGCATTGCAGAGAGCTTATAACGTGTCAATGTATTTTAAACTTACCAAAGACATCACTATTTCTCGTAATTTAACTACATACTGGGTCAATGGTACTAATGTATATAATTCTAGCACATCTGGTGCAACTAATTTATATGCTTATGTTTATTGGTTTCAAGGAGTTTTTGATGGAGATGGACACACAATAACTGTAAACTATGGTCATGTTACTGATGATGGTAGTGCTTCTGGTTTTGTTGTTCCTTTGTTTCAATATGTTAGAAGAAATTCTGTTATTGCTAATGTTACAGTCAGATATACTAATACAAACCTTAAGAGAATGTGTACATTTAGTTCAGAAGATGACAACGCATCTCTTAGACATAGGTCATTCTTTATTGATGTACTGTGTTCAAATACCTTAGTGTCTAACTGTCATCTTGATTTTACTAAGGTGGGAACTAGTAAAACAAATAGTTATGGACCAGTTCTTTATCAGGTTTGGGATAATTTTGCGAAAAACCTATATGGTAGTGCTGTCAATGGTGGTACAGTGACCGTAGGTACTTATGATGGATATAGTAGTTACAAGCCAGGCTATTATAATGATACTGAGAGATATCAGTACATTGGACATTATGGTATCCTCGTTGGGTATGTTATGAACACTGATGATGACGGTGCGCCTAATCAAACATCTATCATAAATTGTTCGGTTACCGGCAGACATTTTGAGATTATGCTTAGACAGTATATGAATGTTGGTGGTATTGTGGGTGGCTGTGATATCAAAGATGACCAGTATAATTCGCTCTACATAACTAATTGTCACTTTAAAGGGCGAATTTGGATATTTAATCAGGCAGCTGGTGCATGGGTTTGTGGTACGATAGATAATAATGGCACAGCTGGTGCTAGTAATGGCTATCACCGAGGACAGTGTACTAGTGATTATAGAATTACAGTTGCCGGTATCATTGGTTCTGGTTGGGGAGATGCTTATAGGTCAACACATGTCAATCCTACATCAGATGTATCAACCGTATATATTACTAATTGTACCTCAACTATTCAATTTGAGATTGACTATGGTTCAACTAACTCTATATCAGGTTTCCATCTAACTAAGTGGTCAAAGGCTATCGACTTATGTGGTCTTTTTGCTCACAGATATCAGGGGTCGGGTCTAGTAAAGCGATTTAATGTAAGGTATTGTTTAGTCAATCCAATTACGATGTCGAGTTATCCGTGGTCAAACGAATCTGCTTCTGCATCTACATTTAATGGTGCTTTTGCGAGATTGGGAAATCTTTTAGCCGATTCAACGACAGCAATCAATGCTTCTTATAATGCGGCTTATGGCACTTTAAGGCTTTACTCCATAAGTAATGTTTATAGTTCTAGTACGAAGACAAGTACATATAATGCTTATTTTAAAGCGGCGTTCTTAACATATACAGGTGGTAATGTCGCTATATCTAAGTACTCATGGTTTAATCAAAATTCTACTTCAAATCCAAGTACAACATCTTATACCTATGGTAGATATCGAGAAACTGGCTATGTCAATGCTTCGACAAATAGTAGTGGCACGGGTTCGATATCCGTAGGTACTACGACTGGTAAGGTAGCATATTCAATGTTAGCTTCTTTCTCTGGTAGTGCATATCCTATGACATGGTGGGATCAGTATGATGATTCAAATGTTTTTTGTGATGACTATGCTGATGTTATTGAGGTTACTACTCCTGATGAACTAGGCCTTTTGTGTTATTACGAAAGTAATTTTTCTGGTCAAACAATAAAATTAATGAATGATATTGATATGTCAGGAAAAATATGGATTCCTTTTGTAAATTTCCAAGGCACATTTGATGGTAATGGATATACGATAAAGAATTTGTATATTCATACTATCTTTGACAGAGATTATGTGGATAATAATGATATAGATTATTATGGTTTTTTTGGTCAATTAGGTGCTAATGCTATTGTTCGAAACCTAACTCTTTCTTATACAAGAATGGAAATTAATTTTTCCTCTAGAATGCAGTATTGTGGTACACTGGCAGGAGCTGTTACTGGCTCTAATGTAAAGATAGAAGATGTCAAGATTACTAATTCACACATATACTATTCGTGGGGTTATTGTGGTATAAATACTACAAACCCGATAACTAATGCCTCTTTTACTAATACCATTCATAGTAGTTTGATTTATGGTAATGTTGTTGGATTGGGAAATGCCAGCTTTAGTATGGTGGGTGTTGCGGTATATAGTAATTATACTATTCCTGTGCGCTCTCTTAAATATAATATGGATGGTACTAATACCTCCAATAATTTTAAATTATCCGTCTTTGTTGGTAAGATGAATTCTTCATGCAAAGTTACCATGGACCAAATTGGGTCCTATAATAATCGAAAATCCACTTCAATCGCTATTCCTAGTGATTTGATGGAATTAGCAGATAATACATACTTTGCAGGATTTACACACTATTTTACGAGTAATAGTAGTAGTGGGTCTAGTAACTCATATCAAGCTGTAACAAATGCAATTAGTTATTATGATACATTAGGTACATATTCATCTTCACAATCACTACCGACTATTAGTACATCTTATAGGATTGTTAGACAAGAATCTATTTCTTCAAATTTATCAAGTTTTAATACCCTTATTAGAAATATTTGTAATGGTAATTACCTCCATATTTGGGGAGTAGATTATTGTAACAATGTAAATGATTATATGTATACGAAAGGTGGTTATTATTATCAAGTTTCGTATGAAATTACTGAGGAAGTCCCTGTAGATTATGGTGATGGTTATGAATACTATGAGTATTATGTTAAGGGCGGTATTACTTTATGGTTATTTAGGCTGGTAACCACTTCTTACGCGATACTAAACTCAGATAATTCTGTTACAAATTTAGCTGCTAATGGTGTATTCCCTGCACAGTCATTGGCTAGCAATTCTTCGTCAATTATTCCTCAGATTAACTCAAGTGGTACTATAACTTTCTCTACTATAACTACCACTTCTTCATACACTGCATACAATGGAAAGAGAATTTATAGTAGGGCAAATCATGCAACCTCTAATATTTTCCCTATTTATTCGCCTTATGGTTATTACAGTTCGAGGTATAATGGTGTAGCTTTCCTAAAAGAATACAATCCAGAATATTTTACCACTCATTATATTACTACTCCTGTTACCGGTACGAGCTATAGGACAAGGACAGAGTATTTAATAGATGAAAAAATACCATCTTTAAATAGTAGTAGCACTTATGCTGGTACATATCTTGGAAATTCAAAAGCAACCCACGCTCCAAACTTTGTAATGGTGCCTACTAGTTCCAGTTCGGGTACAACTTGTTACTGGTATTACTATGGTAATAACCATCAAATATATCAGTCTACAACTACAGAATCTGATAATTTCATTCAGATTGATACAGTCCATTCACCTGCTCAGAGATATTTCGTCGTTGCTCAATACAAGGACAATCCTGGTGCTACAGACAAGACTATAAATGATTTTACCGTATCACAAGCAAATTGTACTGTTACAAAAGTTAGAACATTGAGTCCTTCGTCTTCGTGGGTAGGCACAAGTGGAACAGCTAATAGTAACTTATACACTTTATTATCAAATTATTATAATGAATTTGAACTTACTCTATATAAAATAACTGGCTTAAAATCAAATTCTTCTTATACTATACAATATACGGACCCTGTTGACTGGTCTTATACTGCCATCAATATTAATGGAACGAAGTTCGCTAATAGAAATTACTTAATGACTAATCAGTATTTTTGGTATGGAGCTGAAATATGTGATTGGAATATAATGTATTATGGTATACATTCTACGAGTTGTTCACAGGTTGGTTATTCCTATCTGTCGTCAAGTGAATTTACTTCTAGTTCCACGGGCGCGACTAAAACCTTGACTCATTATACCTCTAACAGCACTGGTTATTTATCTACTTCCTCTACTTTAAATCTAACATCATCTAGTACTTATGCAACCATTGCTAATGCGGGTATTGCATGTATTGTTATATCTTATGATTACTATCATGTTGCTTGTTATGACCCTGCAGGTAGTGATTCATTTTATCTTTATAATGATGGTACTACAGCGGTAGAAGATGTCATATATACTAAGATAATTTGTCAGGCTACTGGTGGAACCGATTTTGATGGTACTTATGAATCATTTCCAGCCGTTGCCTATATATTAGACGATAGACAAGAAGATGAATATGGTCCTATGGAAGCTGAATTCTTCCTATCTTGGGGTGGTCGGGCGCACTATTATGGTTCTGAGACATACTTAGACTTTCGAATAGAACCGCCTAATGGCAATCTAGTAAGCTATGTTGATGCTTATCAAGAATCTCCTTCTGAAGGCGGTGCATCACTAGGATTAGGTCCTTCTGTTAGTAATTCTTTATCCAAAGGATACTCTATGGTGTTAGAGTGTTATACTGAATACTGGGATGCTGATAGTTATTCTGATGGTACTGATGATAATTGTTTCAGTGCGTTCTATCCGATTTATATTACTGCATATCTAACTGAGAGGACATATTCAGTTAATTTGGTTTCTGATGGTACTCCTGGAAATCAGGGTAGGTCTGCATTAATTGATTTGAATAATAGTAATGAAACTGGTGCATATAGCTTTATTACTAGTACATATACAGTTACAAAAACTGCTACTTATAACAGTGCGCATTATAAAAATAATAAGATTACTATAGGTACTATATCTAGTGCACCGCATTATCTTGAGTTTACTTTCAATGGTGGTACATCTTATACATATTATTTTACTAATGACCTTAATCCTAATTTAAATGCATTAAACTACACCTCCAATCCGGGTGAGTCTAGTTCTCCTCAGTCCTATGGATTCAAAATATGCGCTATAGGTTCTAGTGGTGTAGAACTGTCATTTGATATTAATCCTAGTGGAACGACTAGAATTGATTTTGTATGGTATACATTTTCATGGGAAGATTTAGCAAGGGCTGCTCATCCAGATCTGACTGGTGCAGGACAGGCACTTTCAAAATTAGAAACGGATACAGATGGTTACTATCTGATTTCTACTCCTATGGAATTCGCATTGTTTGCTATAGGTGCTGATAGTACTACTGCATATAATGCTAGGCTTGTAAATGCTAATAACGTGTTGGATTTTAATTTGGGGGATTATGATGAATATATTTTCCCACAAATGAATCAGTTTAGTGGGCATATAGATGGAAACAACCATAGATTGTATGATGTGAACTTTAATAACACATTAAATCCATTTATTAATACACTTAATTCTAGTGCAATAATTTCTGGATTGTATTTCCATAGTGTTGCTTTGGCGAATACTGTTCTATTTAATAATTATAAGGGACAGACTGCTACGGAGTATCTCGCTAGCCATCAGGTTCAATCTATTTTTGTAAGAACTAATTATGGTAAGATAACCATGTGTGGTATATATGAAACATATCATACAATTTCTTCTTCTCATGATAACTCTTATTGGGGTTATTTCGCAGCAACTAATGAAACATCTGGAATTATTGAGAGATGCTCAATTGATATTAGGCATAATTTGTGGAATAATAACCCTTATGATATCACAATAGGTGCTATAGCATATAATAACAAAGGAAAAATTCAGAATTGTTATAGTGTAGTTTCTGAGCCAAATATATTTGATAGTTCAGTAGGTACACGAAATGTTTATTATAGTGGTGCAGCCATTACAAATAGTGGAACAATAGAGTATTGTTATTCTGCATCTGTATTTACAGCATGGACTAGAACGACTTATCCACTTAAGTTCCATACATTTGCTAAGACAAATACTGGTACAATTGCTACAGCAAAGAATTATTATTCATTCTACTATGGAGATATTCATTCTGGTGGAACATCTGCTACACAACATACACTTACTGCTTCTCAGGGAACAAGATTAACTGTTGCCCAGATGAAAGAGAAAAGTAGTTTCTCTGGTTTCTCATTTGGCTCAATATGGTTCTTTGACGAAGATTGTGGAACTGGTGGTAGATACCATAGTGGAGGTGGTACTTGTGGAATGAAGTATCATCAATACAATAGGGGATTCCCTCTACTTATTAATGATGGTGTTGATGTATCTACATTGACTTCTGACCTTATCGAGTTTTATGTAAATGATACATTGATAACTTCTACTACTACTACACACAAGCTTAATGTTTCTAGTAGTTCAACTGAGAAGTACCTAAAATACAATACTGGTACAACTGCATCATCAAATGCTAATGCATTCAAGACTAAAATTGGTATATCTAATGTTACTGGTCAGGACATTATAGTTTCACTTGAAATGTTTTCTGCTCCACTAAGATTAATTAGTGTTAAATATGGCACGACAGATATTTCTGTAACAAATTCTAGTGGCACAGCAGTAACAATGTCCTCAACATTCAAATATAATACTGCGGCAGGACCATACAACTATACATTATCTAACTTTGATGATAGTAATGGTAAGAAAGTTAAGTTCTATTTCATAACTCCTGCAGTATATGTTGAGCAAGCAGGTGCTGCTATTTCAAATAATTTAGCTAAATCTCCTTATTATTTAGGAACCTCTAGTACAACACTTCTATCTAGCAAGACTGTTTACTTTGTATTTGGTGTAACTAACTTTACTATAAATGTTGGTGAAACCGTAGATAATATAAGATACAAAGACCTAGTTGTTAGATATGATTCTACTACAAGTAATGCACTAGAAACACTAGACATCTTTGGTGATTCTAATGGTAGATACAAGGGGGCTACTGGCACTTATGCAACTAGTTTCTCAGTCAGGGAAAATATTGCTTATGCAGAGGAGTTGAAAGTTGCTAGTACAACTACAGTTCCTACAGCTTCGCTAAGTGATACTACAAATAATGCTACTATTGTGAATTTATCAACATTTGGAAATAGGGCAAGTAATGACAAAGATGTGCTTGTGTTATCTTTCACAGATAAATACTATCATGTTAAATTAACCAAGCCTTCAGATAGTGGATTTACTCTAAAATTACTCAATAGTAGTGGAACGCAGTTAGCATCTATTGATTCAACTAGTGGAAACGATTACTCACAAGTATTTATTAGTGAAAGCACATTAAATAACTGTAAAATTCAAGTTGTTGATGCTAATAATCCATTAAGATTATATTCATTATACTTTGGTGGTGCATCATTATATGATGGCGCAACTAATCAGTATGATGGTATTTCTGGTACAAGTGGTACATTTACTTATGAGCATGCAAATAATAAAATGACCTTTGCTAAGAGTGGCATAACAACAGTTACTATTTATGATAATAGTGGTACTGCAAATATTAGTGCGTCTAGTTATCCAGATGGTATACCTATCTATATAGGTACTACTGAGAGTGCTGTTGAGGTTACATTTATCTACGAATATAGTAGTAGTATTGGTTCTACTAAAGCTAGTGGATTTAGTATCACCGATGGTACATCATCTATATCTCTAACTAGCACTAGTACGACTGCTACATTCAGTTGTTTGATTTCTCAAACATACACATTCTCTTTAGAAACAGCTAGTACATCTACTGACTCTAAGGGCTTTACTGTATACAAAGTTGGCAGTTATTATTATAGGTTTGTAATTTTAGAAGGTCCTAATTATACTGCACCAAATGATGCTGTTGTTAGCGGTGATGATGATGAATTTAGTAAGACAATTCCTACTAATTCTCTTACATACAAGATTTATAGCATTCAGCAAATGAAAGTAAATCAAGACTTTGCAGATGGTAATATTTACAATAGTACCTATGATGGTGTAACTTATTATTCTTCTGCATTCACAGAAAAGAGTGCTAGAGCGTCATATACTATAAGCACAACATCTAATAGTACTACAGCAATAAAGGACACAAGAAATCCTGTTAATTCGTTTGCATGGGCAAATGGTGATTCGTTATATATAGACTATAATGGTACATTTAAGTTTGTGGTAGATACATCGGGAAATGTAGATACAGATATTGAGAAGAGTAAATTATTTACAGCGAATGCATCTCATGTCTTAAATTCATCTGGTTCAAAAGTTGGGCAGTGTACTAATTCAGACAACTATACAGTTACTATTAATGCAACAATATGTCCTAAGATTGATATTAATAGGAAGCCTATCGCTGTAAATATTGAAAATCCATCATTACAAGATGAAAGACCTTATGTGATGTTCTATAAACTAAATGGTACTGCCTTTAGTGATAATCACAGACTAACTCAAACAGGTACTACAAAGGTTACTATCAAAGATACAGCTAGTACTTATAGTTTAATTACTTATACTTCTAGTACAACAGGTTCTGCTTCTAGTGGAAACTTGATACATTATTACAATCTATATACATGTTATGGTAATAATCTTAAATTTACAAGAGGTGATACAAGTACAACTGTTATTGAAAACCAAAAAAGACTGGTTTCATTAGAGGGTTCTTGTTTCATTGGTAATGTTTCTTCTGTAACAGGTGCATTTAACGGTAGAGATACTGAACCTGTATATATTAGAGGTAAAATTGGAGAATCAGAAAGTGGAACTGTTGTATTTACTTATGCTCCATTTGTTACTGTGAGTCTCTATCGTGCTGATATGATTCATGAATATTCAATGCAGGCTATTCATAATTCTAGCTTAGTAGGTATTACAAGTATTACTGTATCTACTAAGTGGTCAGATACGAATAGTTGGACAACACCTGGTGATAATAAATATATTATTAAATCAGACACAACTAACCATCAATACACTTATGACCTTGTTGATACAACCACAGCACGTCAATTAGTTCTCACTGTTGTTGTGGATGTACAGACAGGATATGTCTTTAATGGTTGGTATACTGGTGTAGGTAATGGTTCGTTAATTGGTCCTCAAGGTGGCCCTAGCACAACAACTACAACAGGCAATACTACTGCAAGTAGTTCTGGATTTTATGATATTACCACTAAGAATGATGGTACACAATCAACTATTGTTATTTACTTTGATAAGACAATGTATGATGATGCTTATTCTAGTGGATTCTTAAATACTTCATTCTTTCCTGAAGTGTCTGAAAGACAATTATACAATGATGGTAATGTTGACAATGGTGGTATCGTTACAATATATGGTAATGGTAACTTTGAGTTAAAGGATACTTATAGTACTCATACTCAGACATTGATAGCTGCTGCTGATTATACATTTGATGGTAGAGCAGATACTAAATACTTTAAGGCATACTACTATACTATACTTGTTATGAAAGCAACTCCTGCATCTACTTTTGCTATTCAAAAGTTTACTCATACATCTAGTAGTAATGGAACATACAGTGTTGTGACTGCAGGTTCAGATGAGACTTCTTCTAAAACAAGGACGCAGGCTCTTGCTGCAGATTACTTCAGTAATGTACCTAAATTTAATATTAATATTGAATTTGTTGGAAGAAATACCATTGATAACGAAACACATACTTTACAAAGAGTAGGTGCCCAAAATGGTACAGTTACTGTTACACCAACAAAGACTCCATCAGGAGCATCTGCTGGTAATAAGTCGATTTCATTCGCTATCTCTGATAGTAATTATAAAATCAAGTATTATGTATTGAAAGTATTTGCTGGTACATCAACTACTGCTACTGCTACATATTATGTAGCGCCTGGTTCTTCTACAACATATACTGGAACATCTCTTACTGGTGGTGCAACAGTTAGACACTTAAATTCTGGTAATAGCACTTCATGGGGAACATTCAAAGTTTCTTCTAATGATACAAGTTTAAGTATCCAGATATATGATGCTTCTAAGAGCCAGTCTAATACTTGGACAAATACTTACAGTAACTTCTATAGTCAATACTATAAGTTTACTGTAGCACCTTTCATTGTAGAAAAGGTTGATGTAATCAAAGCATACACTAGCACAAATGCTTTACCTGTTCAGAACACAATTAGTGCTAGATATTTAAGGTTATATAGTAATACAGTTACTAATGCTTTAGGTGATAGTTATTATCCAACAGTATATTATGATGGAACTGCCGTTCAACTAAAGAATAGTAATATTGTTGACAAGTCTGGTAACTATTCAGGATATGAGAGTCTAAGATACAATGTTGAGGGCGATAGCCTATATGAGTATTACTACATCACATTTGACTTAGGTGCTGCTCGTACAATATCTAAGATAATTATTCCATATAATGCTAGTTATTTGTATGATTCTGCATACTTATCTACAGATAAGTCCACATGGTATACTATCTACGATAAATATATCGAGGGAGCGTATACAGCTACTAAGGTTATTGACTTTGTTCCTGATAACCATCTAAATATAACAGCAACAGGGGCATCAAATAATACATTTGCTGCTAATAGTTCATTCTCAACTAGTGTTGCAAGTGTAACAATAGGTAGTATGATTCCAGTTGTTTCTGGTAAGACATATAGATTAGTTAACAATATGGCGAACTATTCTATTGATGTAACTGCATACAATGCTACATTTAGTGCACAATCTATTACTCCTACTGTTACTTCTAGTGGTAGCAGAAAGGTGATTCTAGATATTGCTACTAATTCTGAAACTAAATATTTAGGTATTAAGTATACCAGAACTTCAGCTCTTGCTAGTGCTTCTGCACTTAAATCTGACTTGTTAAGTAACTATGATGTGAGTCTACAGATATTTAGGGCTTCTGCTCTTAATAATTATCCTAGTAGTTCTACTCCAAATGAGTACTTGACAGGCATGAAGACTTATCAATTGTATAATCTTCAATTTATTACTCCTATCGATCAATTTGTTGAAAATATGACAATAAATGGAACTAGTGCTCAAGTGAGAGCAACTGACTTTGAGTTTATTGCAAATGGTACAAATGTTACTCAAACTACTGCTGACGGTGTTAACTGTAGTCTAGTAGCATCGCCTCATACTTTCACAATTGATTCAAAATATTTCCTAAAAATAAGTAACGATTATAGAGTTGACTTAAGTACAGTGAGCTTAAATGCTACAATAACTGCTGCTCAAGTTCAAGCTGTAATTAGTAAGATAGAGCATACATCTCTACTCACTCAGTCTAGTAGGGGTAGGTATATGTCATTCTCTGGCACAACCGATTATGGTAAACCTGCTGGGGGAAACAGAAACAACTTGTCATTTAGCTTCACAAATGTTCCTAATGTAACTCCTTTAGGTTATGAAGTTGTTAAACTAGAGTTGATTAGTTCAGCTGGAACACTTGCTGTTAGTGATGTTGTAGATACAACTTACTCTGAAAGTAGTCCATTTACTACAAATGCTAGTAAGACAACAATTAGTGCTAGTGGAAATACATATACTCTTAAAATTTATTTAAGAGAAAGAACTTATACTCATTCAATTGGTCATGGCTGTAATCTATCAACATGTACTGATTGTTCTGGTAAAGGTATCTTATATGTATATACAACATTAGGCTATACTGCTAAAACTATGCAGGTAAATGCTACTAGTACAGATTATACTGGTTGTCTAGCTACAATTAATCTAGCATCACATAGTGGTACAACTATTACACAGTATACTACTAGTGCAAAATCACAAACAGTAACAATTAATGGTACGGCATCTCCTACAATGGCATCAAGTGAAATCTCTGTGGCAACTGGTAGTACAATTCTTCCTAAGTCATTATTTGACACAACAAACAGTTCAGTTGTTGGTACAGATAAAACACTTAAAGGTACTAGATTTGGTACAACTAGTGGTTCTACACAAAAAGGCTTCTATAACTATAACTATGCTGAGTTTGTAGTTGGTTTCTATACCTATGTGGCAGTTGAAGCAACAACACCTGCAGATAATAGTTATGGTTCTGGTACATGGGTTGTAAGAGATACTGCTATTACAACTAATGGTAGTAATATAACATATACTTACGGTATGTATGGACAGTGGAATAATACCGAAAAGACACTTTTGGAAAATATGACAAACAATACATTCACTCCTTTCAATGGAGAGAAATTTATATTCTTTGTTATTAATCCAAATGTTGCTGTCGCTGTTAATTCCGACTATACAACTAATATTTATCAGAAATATAGAACATCATTTAAGATTCATCTACTCAACTTTGCTAATAGATATAGTAATTCAACTACTATTTCTGCAATAAATGATGTTGCAATAAGGTTATATCAATCAACTGATGCTAGTGGTAACTGGCAAAATATAGCAAGTGGAACAACATCTGTAAAAGCTAAATCTCTAAAATATATGCTTACTCATAATAGTAAGGATATTGCTACTATTGAGCTTATGTCTACATCAACGCTCACTGGTAATAGTTCTGGTGTTGTTGCCTCGGTTGTTGGTGAAACAATTACCATAACTGTACTTGAAACATCAACTCCTGCTAAATATTATTCAATTCAATCAGCTTATTCTAGTAGTTCTGAGGATAAAGATGCAAATTCTCCATTTAGACCTACAGAAACAATAAGTTCAGTTATTGCAGGAGGAACAACTAGTACAGATTATGCTCAGCCAGATGCAACAGAAGTACATGGCTATAGAGGTAACTCATTAAAACTTATTAATGTTAATACCACTTATAGTGATGCTGGTGCTAGAGCAACTTATGATAAAGCTGAGTATAAGATTGATATTAGGGATACAGACCCTGTGCCTTATTCATCAAGTGACTTCTACTTCTTTACATATTTTGATTTATATAGAGAAGTGTATATTGAAACTATAAATGTTTCAAAAGTCACACATGTTCTTAAAGATTCAAAAGTAAAACCTGCTACATATACAGTTGGCAGTCAGTTCTACTATATTGACTATGTTTCTGGCTCAACAAGTGATGTTGGATATAAAATCAGTTATGTTAGAGAAGGTGATTCTATTGAATTTAAACTTCAGTCTGGTTCTTATACTGATGGATATCAACTTCTTCCATATAGCGTTACAAGATTTACAGGTAGTTATTCTGGCAGTAGCAGGGTGTCATTAATTAACGATGACACAATGAGAGCGAAATACTCTAATTCAACTAATTATGCAAGTAATTTCTCTCTAATAGGTACTGCAAATGATATTACTAATAATCCAAAAGCTATAATTGAAAGTAGTTATCCTACTGGAAATAATAACTTAGGTAATGTTACAGATATTCACCTTGTTACATTCTTTACAGATAGTATGCAATTACAAATTGAGACTGTAGAGTATAGTGACCAAAATATTGGAACTCTGATTGGTTCTAATCCAGATAAATATCAAAGAAATACAACTTATACTCCAACTCCAAAAGCTTCTGGCAATGCTGATAATGTGATTGTCACAAGTCTAGGAACTGTTGGTGTGTATACAACAGCAGGGCTTAGTGGAAATCCTTTGAATGCTAGTGGTAATATTGCAGTGGGTGGATGCTTCGTTTCTGCTCCTCACTTGTACTTTGAGTTTAACTATGGACAAGATGTTATCAATTCTTGGGAACTAGCAAACTGGCAAAAATATGTTGGTTGGGATACATCAACTAGTTCAGAAAAATACGTGAAAATCGGTTATACAGGTTCTAACCTCAGATACTATACTGCTGACCAAGGAACAGATACTGGATATGTTGTTTATAACTCAGAATTTACGAGCAATAATCCATTACATTCAGCAATTAAAATGTTCTTTGACCAAGTTTATACTGTTGAATTTAAGTATAGACAATATGAGGCTGGCGCTTATAATCTAATTGATTTAGAGTCGAATTCTGGAGATGAAGACTTATTTGACTGTATCAAGATGATGTATGTAGGTAAGACTGCTTATGACAATGACGAATCTAAACTAGTTGGTATAGATGGTACATCAATTAGAGTTAAGTATAATACAGAGATTTATGTATATGCTTTAGCTCCTTATGCATACAATTCATCTGTAACAATTACTAGTCCTAATCCTTATAGAATTATAAGAGTTACTAGACCTGGATATGATAAAGGACTCCTTGAGATTGATGATTACAAAGCACATTATCAGGGTAAATTTACATCAGGAACTTCTGGAACACACTTATATGCATATAATAATGGATTTAACTATGATAAGAAAAATGTGTTATTTAATTTCACAACAAATGTTGATACTACTACAACATACTACATTGATTTTGCTAATACCATTGAACTTGCAGAGCATGAAACTGTTAAGAGATTCTATAGTGCAACAGGCTTAGCAAATTCAGAAAACTTCCAGGGTGGCACATATACAATCGGAGTAATGACTGGTAAAAATGCTAGCAACCAAATCATGTCTCCTACTATGGGTAATACTACTGGTGGTCTTAATGTATTTAACTATGGTGGTAGTTTATATGTAGATAGATATTCTACTGTCTATGCAGAAGTTACAGAAATTTGTGAAGGTTTTGAGTTCTCATTCTGGGATATCTATGATGAGGGTGGCAACCAATATATTCCACAAGAGAGTTATAAGTTAATTTATGACACAACCGACTTCTTCTTAGATGATACAGCTGGACAAGAAATTGCAATTAAATTAGTTGTTGCAGAGCAAAAAGTTAATGTTAATATTACAACTGCCGTTGTTGCTGATACTAGTGATGGTGGTGGTTATGGTCTTAAGAATGTTATCTATAAAGATGCAACAAGAACAATTCCTGTTACAAATGAAGACTTTAGACATGAAGTTGTTGGTGGTGAATCTGTTCAAATTGGTAATGAATTCTTCTTGGTTGAAGATGGAGTTGCTCATATAAATATTCCTTATTACTTTAATTCATCAAATAATAAGATTTATCTAGATTCATCATATACAATTGAGGCAGGATTTGCTTATGAGTTTGTAAATAAACCTGCAATCTGCATTACTCAAAAACTTGATTCAAGTAATAGTAGTTATGCTTATCCTGGTTATTATATTAATCAGAATGGTAGTGTTCAAATTAAGTATTATGATGTTGCAACAGGCACTGACAAAACCTATACTATTACAGTAGTTGAAGATGCTGGTGGCCGTTTACTATACGGAGACCCTAGTTACGGGCATAATGGTTTATTAAATTTAGCTGACTTACCATTTGTAATGACATATATATATTGTACAAAATTCATATATGTAAATACTGCTTATACTTATGGTTTTGGTATTATTGATGGTAATAGGGTTGATAATTTAGAAACTCCATTACATATTCATAATAGTAAGGCATATTTAGAACCATCGCATGCTAGAGAGTATCCTTATGCGTATACTTATCATTCTAATGGAAAAGTATTAACATTTGATAAGAAAGATAATTATTTGAATTACTATGACATTATTAATAGACAGGTTACTATTAATAGTGTTACATACTATCAAGGTTATGGCTCTCCAGAAGGAATTGAAAATAATGTTGAATCAATTATCTGGATAAAGGCTGACACATTTAATGAAAGATTAACTGTTGCTGATAGAGCAGCACTTGCTGATCACTATATTTGTGGTGAAGATGGTAACGAATTCCTACAAAAATATGTGTATATGGAGCGTTTAGAGTCAGACTCTGGTAATGAGTGTTATATTGGATACTTCGGCGAACTTTCAATTAAAGCTCAAGTAGAAAGATGGTCTTTTGACTCAGAAACTGGTGAATTTGTAGAAAATACTCGTACTATAGGATACTACTTCCATAGTTTCTTAAATGCAGACACAGTAGGTTACACTGTTGATAATAATTTCTTAAATGGTAAACCTATTGTATGTATCACTGCAGGTGAATACAAGGGACAGTATGTTGTAAGTGGAAATTCTATTACTGCAACAAATGGAGTTACTAATAAAACATTCTATGTAAATGGTACAACATTATATTTTGATAGTTCATTTACACAGCCTGTTAATACATTTACTTATAAGATTTATACTTATGAGAATGATAAAGAGGCTCTAAATGTTGGTGCTATGACCGACTGGGGTACTGAGAGATTAAAAGATGCTCTTGATACTACTCCAGCTACAATTCATACTGGCACAATTCATGTAATTGCTTTATTCTCATACAATCCAAATGTAACTGTAAACTTTAAATCTGTTGATGATGATGTTCTTGCTCTTAGAACTAATAACTTCGACAATGATTTTGGTACAGACGGTTATACATTAACAGATGATGGTTATACAGCATACAGAGTTTATTCTATTACATTCAATGGAACTATTTCATTTGATAGTCACATGTTTGTTGAACCTTCATATTCTTCTGGTGTTTACCTTAAGGGTTATCGATATATAATGATTGACTTGAACGATGCTGACCTGTTATTAACTACAAATATTGCAACGAAAGATGGTGAACAACATATCACATATATATTGTCATCTATTAGGGCAAATTCCGATATAGTTATTTATTATATACCTATATACGAAGTAATGCTTGAACCTGTAACAACAGGTAAGGGAACAATTACAACAAATGTATCAACTGACTTTAGATATACAACATATAGTATTTCAGCATTAACTACTCAAAATGCATCTGAAAATACTGTAAATGGTGTATACAATGTCCTTGATTATACTCTTGCTCAATTGTCTACTAGAGCATCTGAAATTTCTTATAATTCTACTTATGCATCAGCAACTGGTGTTGAGATTGCTAAGAGTCATACAAACGCAAACTATACAGCAGTTTATGTTGTAGGAAGTTATACAGAACTTACTTCAGATGCTACAGTACATGATACAACTTATACGGTTGTGTCGACTCCATACTATGCAGATACAGCTCAGTACAAGATTACCGAAAGATATATTCCAACATATTTGTATTATGGAAATGATATGAAGGTAATTAAGCATACTGTTGAAGTTGATGGCAACGACCATGAATATGATGCAGTAGCTCCTGGTAGTTATGAATCTTACAGAGAGTTGTATGTAAATAAAACTCTTGAAGTAAATTCTACTACTGTTGCAGCCGAAGACCTTATCGTTAATAGTAATCATGCTGTTTCTGGTACATTTGCTAGAGAGTATACTATCAAAATAGAAACATTTGTAATTGAAGAATCTAGTACAGCTGGATTTATGAAAATCGATATTCAAACACCTATTCAAGTGCTTGAAACCGAATATTTTGAGAACGTTCACGCTCTTGTAAATCAAACATATCAAGGAAAATTAGATATTTCTAATTCTAACTTGTACGGTTTATATACAGAGACAATCATGTATACTGCAGGCGTACCTACAGTTACAAGAGCAATGTTTGAATATAATGGTGTAGATATTTCATTTAATATTCCTACAAATTTATATCCAGACAAAGATATGTTCTATATCGCATACTACTTCATGAAGAAGGCAACTGTTACTCTTGATATTCAACCTGGATACATGAGTCCACAAGTTCAACCTATTGTATCAATGTCACAGATTACTATCGATACAACTATTCCTGCTAATGAAAGTAGTAAACCTCTAAGCAAAACAACTCCTAGAGGAAATATAGTTTCTAACGAATATATTGGAAATCATGTTTATTTGGATAATGCTACATCTATAGCAAATTCAATTAATTCAAACTTCCAAGCAGATGTAGAGATTACATTATTTGCTGAAAATATTAGTTTAGGAACATCAAATAATAGTCAGTATAATTTTGTTGGATTTACTGACGGCTCAAATCTAATATATGAAACCTATACAATTTCAAGTAATCAAGTAACTATTAGAGAAACTGTTTACTATGTAAAAGAAGGTGAATTATATACTGATGCAGCTAAAACAATTAAGGCAACAAACCTTTCTTATATAATAGAGTCAACAACATTGAAACTTTATTATATAGCCGTATCAAATAGAACATTTACAACTGATGGTGGTGCAACTATTATTACTAATGGTTACACATTGAATTACATGCCAGGCATGGGAACAAACTTCTTAGTTGCAAAATACAAACTTGATGCTCAGTCAAAAGATATTATTAATATTAAAGGTAACGGATACTTCCAGTTTGGATATTCAAAAGAATCTCAAATTAATAATGTTATAGGTAGTATTAATACCATATTTGAGAATCAATTGTATAATGAACTAACAACTGAGATTGATAGAGATACAGATAGCTTAACTTACCAGGGCTATAAGTATATTGTTATCAGAGCATTCCCTGGTCCTTATGCCAGCCTTGCATCTGTTTCTGCATTCTATCCAGAGGCAGGTGACGGATTCAAATTTACTGACGATAGATTGTTACAAGATAATTACTTTATTTATTCTATAAAGACTGTAAGTGTTGACTTTGACTACTTGCAGGTTACAACTAATGTAACTCTTGCATTTGTAACAAATGATACATGGAGTCATTCTGCTTCAGAAGTTTCTGCTAGAATAGTGGGTGGTAAGAATATTTATGATATTTCTACTCCAGAACAATTAGCATTTGTATTGTCAAATTCTAATATTGTATCTGATAGAAATGCAGTAATTAACTTAAAGAATGATATATCACTAGGTGGTAAATTATGGATTCCTTACATTGATGCATTCGTTGGAACATTTGAAGGTAATGGTCATATAATTTCTGGAATAGAAATAACAGCTTCTAGAGATATGATATATTCAACTGCATATACTAATGCTCCTGCAGATGGTGTTGTTCAAACTGGTTCATTTGTCAATGTTATTGGTAAAGCAAATGGTTATACTAGCGATGGTACTACTACTTATGTAACATACAGAAACTTACATGAACTTCAGGGTATGGCACTTATTCCTTATGCAATTCATGCTAGTATTAATAACTTAAACATCTTTGGATTCAATGGTTATTATTATAATGGTATTGGTAAAGCAAATGGTGTAATTGGTGGATATTTTGTAGATTCATCTTTAGACAAATGTTATATCCTATTAGGTGAAAGTATTAACTTTAGCATGGGTTATGAGAGAGATAGTTTTGCTAGTGGATTTGATATGACAGAAGATATAGATGATAATCCAACTACAGGCGTTGCTTCTGGTGATCTAAATGCTATGCAAAATGCAAGTAGTCTAGTTAGAACTGGTTTATTTGTAGGTGGTGCAGAGGCTTATTCTATTGAATCTAAGTATATTGCGACTACATACAACTATGACACAACAGATTCTTCTAATGCATCTGGTATATCAATTAATAATTCTGGTATTTATGAAGCAAATGTGAATTATTCATTAGTTGGTAGTGAATTAGTATTTGGTCAATTTGTTGGTGCAAATTTATATGGAGACAAAAATCCTGGCATTAAGACAGAGTCAAATGAGGCTGTTTCAATGTATATTAGTAATAGCTTTGCAAAAGACAATCTAAATATTAATATCCTATCTAGTGGTGTTATAGGCACTGTTGGTACAAATGTACTAACTGCTACATTACATGATATTTATGTAAATGTAACCGGTATTTGTTCTGCTAGTGGTGATAATTATGCAATTGCTGATATCGTTTCTAACTTAAGTCTAAATAATATCTATGTTAAACAAATGATTACTACAACGGCTTCCTATAGTAGTGCATCATTTGAAGATAATAATAGATGGTATTCAATCGCAACTATTGATAGAGTTCCTAGAATTATGACAATGGCTAGACAATCAGTTGGTGCTGTTGTTACTCTTGAAAGTGGTTCGAATACAAATGGTATCATTAGTAATAAAGTATATACAATCTCTACTGCAACAGAACTTGCAACATATCTATATTCAGCTAATCAAGATGCAAACAAAACACTTGAATATGTAGAATTTAGAATTGTATCCGATATTGATTTCGGTAATGATATTTGGATAAGTTACGATTTACCTAGAGGTTATACTTTAAACGGTGGTGGATTTAAATTATCTGGTCTATATTTAAAAGACTTCTGGTATGGTAACTACAACTCGGCATCATTAATTAATAACAACTATGGTGTAATTAGAAATCTATATATTACTAATTCATACATGTTTGTTAATGGTGATGAAGATACAACAGATATTCAATACTTCGGATTTGTTGCTAGAAATATGGCTGGTGACATGGCAGATATGTATCAAGTATATGTTAACGATTCATTGATTGATATCTCTACTATTGTGAACTATAAAGATTCTTATGTTGGTGGTTTAGTTGGTAAAATTGATGCAGATATACCAATCTACGAAGTAGAGTTTACTGGTAAAATCAATAATTCATACTTTGCTACTAAGTCTACAGCTGATGTATTGTTTGTTGGTGGCGTAGTTGGATATGCTCACTCTAATATTTACAAAGCACATTCATCAGCAGTAATTAAGTCTTATGGTCATACACAGAGAGTACATGCTAATCAACTATATGGTGGATTAATAGGTAGAGCTGGTAGCACAATTACAGAAGTTACTGATGCATACTTTGGTAACAAAGCAGGTTCTAAATTCCTTGCAGAAATTAATGAGTACGAAAAGAGCTCTTCAAATCCATCAACAGCTTATGCTCTTGCTGGTCAGAATGATGCTTCAGCTTTAAGTATTAATAATTTCTATTCATCTGCAACATTCTATAAACTATCAAATAATGGATTCACAAATAGCACATTCATAACAAATTATGCATATATGCTAAGTGGAACATATTCAGGCAGTCCTTCAGGTGTTACAAATGCATCTGACTTGCAATTATCTACTGCTGGACTAAATGGATTTAAAGATAGTAATATTTGGTATTTCGATACAGTTACAACAGATGGTTATACTTATCCTGTTCTTATCGGTAACATTAAATCAAATGATATTAAGGTTACTATTGAAACAGAAGGTGTTAGACATGTAGCTGGAGAAACTGCAGATAATGGTGGTGTATTCACAAATAATTCTGAATTCCATCAGATTTCTACAGGAATTAAGTATGAGAAAACTCCTGATACTGAGCCAAATTATTATTCAATTGACTACTATGTAAAAGTTACACATGATTTAGCAACAGGTGCTCCATATTATACATTGAGCTTTGCTGCTAACACTGGTTATCATATTGTAGCAATTCTTGTAAATGGTATAGTTGCTGCTTCTGGTAATCAATATGAAACTAATGCTTCAATGGGCAATAGTTACAAGACTACATATAACGATTTCAGTGTTAATACTCAATTAGTAAATGGATTAACTGGATTTAGTGTTCAGGTAGCTCAAACTAATGACAACGAAATTAAAGTTATATTTAGTAAAGATATTTATTATCTAAATAGTGTAATCAATGGTTCAAATAGTGCTGCTAATAATAAATACGGAACTATTACTGTTGATTATACACAGAGAGACTCATATAATAACAGAGTCTATAGCAATACAACATACTATAATAATAATCCGACAGAGAATGCTTGGACAATCAATTCAGATTATGCTAAGTTCTACTATCAGAACTCA
The DNA here is from genome assembly GCA_015055605.1 of Clostridiales bacterium. Classification (GTDB taxonomy): domain Bacteria; phylum Bacillota; class Clostridia; order Christensenellales; family UBA1242; genus UBA11490. Next base: position 351,413 of record SVHV01000001.1, on the reverse strand, counting down.
ATACTTGATGATGATGGTACTCCAAAAGCAGGTGTTGATGCACAATTTACAAATAGTACAGTAACTTATACATTTACTCCAAATGAGTATCAGTTAAGTGACAACTACTATATCGGTGTTAGACTAAAAGGTTGGGTATTCTTACCTTATGGTTCAAGCCAAACATTTAGTGCATCTGTTCCAAATAATAATGCTAAACTTGATTATTCTAATACAAGTAACTTCCCATATTTAATCGGCATTATGAATAATGGTGAAGATACTGTAGTTGATCCTACCGATTATTATTATGGTTCGTCTATTCCTAATAAGAGTGGAACATATTATGTTAGTCTAACTGCTAATTCTGTTACTAGAAGTCTTCCAACAGGAAATACTGCTTATACTTATGTAAATAGTGGTTCTATCACAGTATCAGTTGCAGCTGTAACTGCTGGTAGTTATCATCCATGGGTTGAGTATGTATATATGAGTGGTCTTGATGGTGACTTACACTATCATACTCATAGTGAAACTGATTGCTTTGATGAAGGAGTAAATCTAAATTGTCCTGATATGCCTGGACATATATGTGATGAATTATGTATAGAGGATAGTGGTTCTACCATCTGGTTTGGTACAAACGAACTTTCTCCTGTACAATACAGCACTTATGTATATACTCCACAAAGCAAGGGTGGTGGAAACTTCGCTCCTGGTAATTTAATTAGTGAGAAAGAGAGAGTTAGAATTGATATTCTAAATGCTAGGTCTGGTTCAAGAATTGACTGGTTTACTAGAACATTCCTTGACATTACAGACCCTGCTAATCCAGTTGAAAAGACTCATATATATAAACTTGAAGAAGATTCTAGTTTCATCGAGAAAGTATATGATTGGAATAGGGCAGATAATACATTAACAGATATCACTGGCGCTTACACATTAACATATTTGATTAATAACTCAGTTCTATCAGAGACAGGTCTTGGTTATGATATTAATATCAGTTTCGTTCTTGCTGAAAATACTTTCGGTATATATTCATTCCACATGAACGACAAATTATATGATATTACACTTCATTTAAAGAATCCTGATGTCAACGAAAGAGTTGATGTTAAACTATCTAATAAGGCAGATGGTAGCTCTTCTGTAATACTATATTCAATTATCAATGATAATGGAATTATGAAATATTCTGTATCATCTGGTGCAGAGATTGACCTAAATACCGATTACACAGGCCAACCTATAGATTTATTCGCATTTGGTATACATCTATACGGTGAGATTGCATATAGTGTTGATATGGGTATTATGGCAATTCTAAAGATGCCTGATGGGTATTATCCAGTAATTGAGATGACTGCTATTGATAAGTACCGTCTCACAGATGAGACTGATGCAATCAAAGTTAGTTCTCTTCTAGTTCCAAATGCAGACAATACAGGATATGATACAGATGGTGTTAAGTATACTAGTTATACAGCATCTTCTAGAGTAACTGTAACTAGTGGCGACTATAATGGTCAATACTTTGATATTACTGGAAATTCAGTTGTGATAGGTGGTACAACATATTATATTAATCCTCAATCAGCTGAAGGTTCTTCAAAACTCTATACTAATGAGTCTTGTACTACTTTGGTAACAGCATTTACTTATAGAATGCAAGGATTAGGTGTTCTAACATATACACTTAATACCACATCTACAAGTCATGATTATGTTTATACATATAAATATGGCAAGTTGTCTCAGGTTGATGCTAATGCATTAATTGAGTTAACATACAAGAAAGATTACTTCTCATATTTTGACCAGATGGGTGAAACAACATATATACCAGAGTATTACAGTCAATCAATTAGTGGAGTGACATCAAATTCATTTACTAATACAGTTGCAACTAATATGACTGGCTCATTAGATTCATATTTATCATCTATTCAATTTGTTGACATTGGTGGTGAGGCTTCTGCTGGAGCAAATGGTTTGAGTAGAGAAACTGCATTTGTAATCGACTCAACATTCAAATTAGCATGGTTAGACTATGTACTATGCAATTATCCTACAGCAACATATATCTATAGTGATGAAGAATATAGATTTAGTGATGCTTATTATCAAATCTTAGGTAAACTAGATATGTCAGACAAATTCTGGATGCCTATACCTGAGTTTACCGGTGTTATGTTTACTATTGGCGAGGGTGATTCAGTTGGTCAAATCGAAGACCTATATATTGAACTTACTTATGCAAATGTAACAAATGCAGATTTAGATGCAGGTAAGTATACAGCTAATGGATTTATAGCAAAATCTGACTATGCACAATTTACAAATATCAAATTTGTAAACCCAACAATTGTTTCTGGTATTGCGACAACAGTTGGACTAGTTGTAGGTGAATCTAAACATACAACATTTGATTCTATTTCAATAGAGTCAGCTAGACTATATCAAACTACATCTGTAGATTCTGACAAAAATGTTGGACTAGGTGGTTTAGTTGGTTTAGCATTATACAATACTACAGTTAACGAATGTTATGTGGGAGCAGAATTTATCTCTTCACATAATAATGTTGGTGCAATCTTAGGTAACACTAGTTACTATCCAGATACATCAACAGATATTTACGAAGCACACTTTGCAAATATTTACAATACTTATGCTTATGCAACCAGAACTCACTATGAGGAAACTGATCTTGAGTATGAGGAAATTTCATTTGCAATCGGTGAGGCTTTGGCAGTATTCTATAGCGTATTTGAGTTATATGGTACAGTGTCAACTGAGCATATCTATTTCACTAATGCAGTAGATGCAGATGATATTGAGGCTAATTATAACAATAATTACATAATCTACACATCAAGTATTTCTGTACCTGATGCCACATTTAAACAAGCTACTAGCTTAACTAAAGATAATATTAAGTTAGCACTTGCTGGTTTAGACTTTGTAAGGATTTGGAAATTTAACGAAAATAATCAATCTGTACTAGGACACTTGGCATTTAATCCAGTTATATCTGATACTACAATCACAGTTGTATCTCTATCTGGTGCAGGTACTAAGTATAATCCATACCAGATTAAAACTGTTGGTGATTTCTTATTCTTCATAGAACAGATTAACGCTACAGAATATAATACATATAATTATGCAAGTAAATACTTTGTACTTAAAGCAGATATTGACCTATCAGGCATTATGGTAGATAGTATCATAGACTTTAAGGCAAATCTTGATGGTGATGAGCATACAATTTCTAATTACTATATTAAATCTGATGCTGTAGACAATGTATCATTAATCAATACAAATAGTGGTGTTATTGAGAAACTGTTTATAAAAGATGCATTAGTAGTTGGAACATTCTCTACTAGAGGTGATTCTTATACTGCTGGTTTGGTTGGTATAAACAACGGAACTATCAGAAAAGTATCATACAATGGAGATATCATTAGTACTGCTAAGTACACTGGTAATGTAATAGGTAAAAATAATGGAGTAGCAGATACAATCATTAATGATGGTGTAGTTATCGGTAGAGAGTATACAGGTGGCGTTATAGGTGTAGCAACTAGCGACTCTGTAAACATCTCAATAGGTAATAATGCTATAGTTTCTGGTTTCAATTATGTTTCTTCTATTATTGCAGAAACTCAAGCACTACCTCATGTAAAAGTTCTATCTGGCGAATTTGCTGGTAGATACTTTACAATTACAACAGACGATACTGTTATAATCGGTGGTATTACATATTACTATCAGACTGCAGGTACTATCTATGAAGGCAAAATCTATACAGATAATGCTCATACTAGTCAGGTTACTGAATTCACTTATGATATAGTTACTCATAATAACTTATATTCTACTGGCATACTTAAGATGGCAGATAGAGATGATAGGGTATATAGGTTGAGTGGATTAATCCAAAGTACAACTAACCTACATTTATCATTTACTAATAATTACTTTGCAGGTAAAATTCTATTAACCAACTATATATACAATGTTGAGTTGGCAGCATTAGCTATTGCTCCTACTGATGGAACAATAGTACATGGCTACTATTCTAACTATATTAGTGGTGCAACAGTACTAAATACAACCAATGTTGATGGTCTCATCAATATCTCATACTCAGCAATCATAGGTACACCATGTGAATACTATGTTCAAGTAAATGAAAGAACTTCTAGTGATTTAACTAATACAAGTAGTTCATTTAATGCAAATAACTGGGATTATAGTAATATATGGTCTATATATGCTGAAGAGAACAATGGTTTACCAGTATTTAAGTATTTCAATGATTATATTGTAGAACTCCCACAAGGAGAAAATTATACATACATGATGTCAACATTACTTGCTGATGAATATTTCTCTTATGCAAGAGAGGAGAATAGGAAGTTTGTATACATCAAGACAGATGAATATCTATATGTTATCGAGATTAACAATGATAATTCAGTTTCAGAAGACAATGGTATAGAAATTGAAAATGTTGTAATTAATGATGACGGTACAATCTATGTATATAGAGGTGCAAGTGTTACTATAAATGTAACTGCTGCAATATACTCTCATATTACTAGAATTGAACTAAACTCACTAGTTACTGGCGTTTCAGGTAGTAGCAGTGACTATACTATGTTAGATGACATTCATAGTGAAAACTCAGATAGCAACGAATTAGGTATCAAGTCAGGTGTGAACTTCGTTATGACACCTAATGCAACAGTTCTTGGTAATGATGGCAATTATAATATGTATAGTAGAAATAGATTTGATTATTACATCACTATTTCTAATGATATAGATACTTATGAGGTATCTGCTAGTAAAGAACAAATTACATCAGTTGAGAATGAAAACTTAATTAGCAACATTGTAATTGCTTCTAGAGGTGCAAACCCACTAACTTCTAGCAATAATGACTTATCTGTAGATAAGAAAACAACCTTAGCAGGTATCTACTATGGTGATACTGTAACAATCACAGTTACTCTAAACTCTGCATTGTTAGGCACAGGTGCTACAACAAATATCAGAATTGATTCATGGTCATTAAAAGATGATGATATTACTTCTGATGGCGATGGTTACAATTATCTAGATGGCGACAAGACCATTACAAATTCTGTTTCTGATGAGTATGACTTGAATGGAATATATAATATCGGCAATTATTATACTCTAAACAAAGATAACTCACCATACACACCACAGGATTACATTATAGATAATGATAAGATTAGCATTTCATTCATTGCCACTCCACAAACTAGTGGTGAATATATAGTAACTCTAGTTAAACAGTGGTTGGTAGAATTGCAATTAGACATTTCTATTGATATTGGTATTGAATATCCTATCGGATACTTAAGTGGCTACGAAGAAATTCCTGTAGCAAGTGCTGGACAGAATTATTCATCTCCAACAGCTTATGAATTTAATCAAGAAGTTCTAGCTATTAGTGAAGACTCTAAAGTAAGTGCAAAGAATTATAACCTAAAGAATTATACTTCTATTAATCCTACAACATCTTTACTAGCAACAGGACAAACAGATAAGGGTTCTTATAAGTTAGTTGGTACAATGTATGATTATGGTGCAGAAGGTTCTGTAATAGACACAGTAGATTATGTAGACGAGAGGTTTATTGCAAAAATCTATGTAGATAGCTTTGCTCCTATAAACTTCAGTACATATAATAGAGGTGTTTATAAGTTTACAGCATTCACTCAATGGAACGAAACTCAAGGCAAATATCTTGACTTAGGTATTAACCCAGATGTTACAGAGTATACAATAGGTGTTGGTCCTGATGTTCTTGAGCTATATACCTATAGGGTAGATAGTGTAGAATATTCATATTCTGGTCAAAGTGCAATTATTGCTAACTATATCCCTAGCAACTATAATATCAATGTAATAGTTGATAACGGACATGAGTCAGATGATGACGACTACGACCAACAGAATGGAATCAATGCATACAATGGTACAGTAACTGCAGATGAGTTTATTCCTAACGAAGAGGGAACATATCTAACAGGTATAGATATTGTAAGTACAGTTAGACATGGTCGTTCTATTCAAATTACTCTAAATCCAGATGAGAAATATATCTATGACGAAGTAAATATTACTTATTATACATATAGACTCAAAGATGTAACTAAAGAAGATACAATGGATAATAGAGTATATTACAATGGTGAAAACTACACCATAACAACAGGTAACAAAGATACAATTACCACAAATTATCTTCCTGTTATCAATAAGTATCAAGATGGTGAATTAGTAGAGATTGCTACTAATATGACTAGAAATTCTAAGCTATATGCTGTCACTGATGCTGATGGAAATCTAACAGGAGATAATAACTATGGTCATACAATTACTCTAACAAATGTTTACGGTAATATTGAATTACATGTTAAATATATTAGATATTATTGGAATGACACAGATACAACAGTAGATAAGTTGGGTACAGAAATTCCAACAGGTACAAGTATCTTAGGTGATGGTTCTTATGAAAATCCATATAAGATTTCCAAAGCAAGCGATTGGGGTTATATTGTTAATACTTCCAGAAGTACAAATAATTACTATACAGATTCATATTTCATTGTAACTAATGATATTGACTTCCAGAGTAGGTATACTCCTAGCATTGCAAGATTTGAAGGAAAAATCTTCGGTAATGGATTTACATTTAAGAATATGCTTCTTGATAGTTATCTCTTAGTTGGTGAGACTAGCAGAGAAGTAAATACTTCTGATGAGAATAAGTCAACCTATCACTATGGTATGGCAACATGCATTTATAGCAATGCAACATTAGAAACATATCAGTATGGTTTAATTAATAGATTAAATGGTTCGATTTCAGATTTAGTATTCGATAATTTAGTATTTAAATCTGCAATGGCATCATCTATTTCTTCTGATAAGAGTGTTTACGCAGATGTAGGTTTAGTTTCAGCACATTATGGACTAATTAACAATATTACAATTAACGATAATTCTTCATTTACTAATTATGCGAACTATAATTTAGTTGCTGGTGCTGATCAATATGTTAGATTGTTTGCACCTGTTGCAGCATATAGTAATGGTGGAACAATTAGTAATATTATTAATAATGCAGATATAAAATATTATATGGACAATTCTTCTATAGATTGTTCAGAAATATATGTTGCAGGTATTGTTGCAAAAAATGATGTAAACGAGACTGTTTCATCTACAATTTATAATGTAATTAATAATGGTAATGTAAGCGTACTCGCTAATCATACAAATAAGAGAGGCTATATATTTGCTGCAGGTATTAGTGTTGTATCATTCGGTAATGGTATAGGATATAATCTTGCAAATACAGGTACAATTAATAATGAAGTATATTATGCTGCTGGTATTATATACAATAATGCAGGTACTATTATTAATGCTTACAATAGTGGTGAGATCATTGCAGGAAGAAAGGATGCTTCTGGTATCAGTAGGGTTACTTATGGTATCTTGAAAAACGCATATAATGTTGGAAAATTGTTATCTGAGAGTGGTTCCAATTCTTATGAAATTACTCATAAAGAAGCAGGTTCAATTATAGAAAATATTTATTACTTATCTAGTAACAATACAAGTTCTATAGCATCATCTGCAGTCCCATTAACAACTGCTCAAATGTCTGATGAAAATAGTTTTGTAGGATTTGACTTCATGACCGATTGGTCAATGGGTACTGGCTCATACACTTATCCTGTACTTAAGTTTACTGAGGTACAAGGTCACTTTACTTTAGGTATTAATGACTATTCTTCTACAGAAACAGTCAAAGATACAGGCCTTTGGATTGAATATAATGATGGCACTAATAATGTAGCAGATATTTCACTCAGTGACCTTCCTTATAATTCAAGCATTGATGCTTATGGTATTGAAAATGTTTATCAATTAGCATGGTTAAGTAGGGCAACTTCTTACAGAAATCCAGAACTAATTGGAAAGAACTTTGTAATTATTAACGATATTGATTTATCTGGTAGATACTGGACTCCTATTAATTCTCAAAGATTTAATGATAGTATTAGCATTTATGGTATTGATAAAGATAGTATTGACGAAGTAATTGCAGATGATCTTAAACATGATGTAGCAACAGATAATATTACTATCTCTGGTATGACAATAGGTAATGAAAACAGATGGTATAATATGGGCGAATCAGCATTTATTAGTTATACAACTCATTCTAATATTAAGGGTCTTGATTTTGAGAGTGTTAACATTGCCGGTACTGGAAATATTTTAGCAGTAGTGGTATCAGATGCTGAAAATTCTACAATTATTAGTAATGTTAATTATATCTCCGGTTCTGTTAGAGGATATTCTTCTAATCATTATAATTACCCAGTCGTTGCAGGATTAGTAGGATGGTTGTGGGAGTCTAAACTCACAGCATCTACAGTTACTGGATATAATGCAGAAGGAGAATTACATAGCACTTATGCAATCGGTGATGATTACGGTGGAAATATTGTTGGATTAGGTGTTGGTACACACATTGCTGGTCTAGTTGGTTATAATTATAATCCTTTGAATATAGATGGAATAGATTATGCTGTTAATGAAAATTATTTCAACGGAATACTTACTGGCTATAGTAGTGCAGGAGCACCTATTGAGAATAGTTCGGTTTCTGGTTTGGTGTATACAGCATCAGAAACTACCATTAAAGATAATTATTCTAAAGGTAAAATTGTATCGTATAATGTTACAAATGTAGCATCTATTATTCATGAAATTAATTGGCATACAATAATGAAGAATAACTATTCTGCAAATGAGATAATTTTCAAGGCAGGAACTGGTTCGGTTTATGTTGTTAACAATATCTATGATAGTTCATTAGAAATTTCTAAAAACTACTATCTAGTAGACAGTCGTAAAGACCCACAGATGGGTAATTATATGGCTGGTGCAGTTAGAAATAATACTGGTGGATTCACAATCACAGCAACTGATATGATTGAGAGTATTACTACTGAAGAACTTGTATCTCAACAAGCATTTAAGAATAAGTCTACATGGGATTTCTCAAATATTTGGACTTATATCTATCACATTAACTGGGATTATCCTGTACTAAGATCAATTTATGGCAGAAATGCTGTAGAGATTGATGTAGTAGTATATAATCCTTACAAAAACGGTGCTCCAACTGTTCAATTAGGTAATCTATACATGGGTAGCTTAGACCATGAAGATAGAGGTATTGATTCAATCTTCTATAAGAATGCAAGCAATGAAGTGGTTAGTAATTATGCAGATATTGTAGCGTCTGAATATGCTGATACTTCTGTAATAGAATTTACATATTCTATTATGGCTTCTGACTATATAGATGTAATGATTTCTAATACTTCTAATGGACTTGTGTCTTCAGTTCTATTCGGTGAGATTATTAGAGGGGATGGAACACACGAAACTATTACATATTATGATAAGTATACAGATAACACAAATAACGATATTCATATACACGAAGAATTAGTCGCAGAGACTTATGGACTTGTAATAACTTACGAATATAGAGAATTCAATCTAACACTTAATTCAACCCTTACTGCTGACGCGGGAACAGATGGTGTACAAGATGATGACTTTGTAACAGTGGTACTAGTTCATACTAATAGTGCAGGTATTGTAGACTATGCATACTCTATTGATATGAAGAATAATGAAACCTACACATTTGCTAACATATTTAATGGAGTTCTTGACTCAGTATATACTTACACTTATGCTGGTGTTGACTATGACTTTACAGTAGATGATTATGGTACATGGAGTGTATATTTGTACTATCCTATGTTCTATGTTAACGAAACAGACAAGACAACAATTACTAATGCAAATATTACATATAATCCTACAATCTCAAGAGTAAAAGTTACTTCTGGAGATTATGCTGGATATTACTATAATATTACTGCTGATAATACTGTAATTATCGGTGGAGTGACATATTATATTGATACAACAACCACGATAGGAACATCAAAATTATATACTAATGCAGCATGTACAACTGAGGTGTCGGCATTCAGTTATACATTAAATGCAGATAGTGATTATTATGATAATTATGCTACTATTAACAATAGTAATGTTGCATTCAATTATATAGGTTCATTTAATCTAGATACAATCTCAAGAGATATTGTAATAGATATTACAGTAAATAAACCTTATGAATACTGGTTACATAATTCATCTTCTAATATGTAAGAAAAAAGGCTATATCATTTAGATATAGTCTTTTTTTTGTTTATATGGATAGTTAAAAAAACACAGGTATTGTTCCTGTGTTTTTTGATGTATATTTAGAAATCTCTCTTTGCAAATACTGAATATGATATTGCAAGTGCAATCACCATATATGATAGGTTTGCTAGAACACTAAACACAAATGTCATTGAACTCTCAATAGATGTGAGTAGTAGGGTTTGTAGTATCATTCCATCACCAACTGAGGTAAATGCATTACCAAAGTATTTAAAGATGTGCAGATTCATTCCAGGAAGTACAGTATACCAGAATGTACCTCCAAATACAACATTTAGTGCATAATTTAGTATTATAACTACTAATACAGCAGAAATAGATGCAGCATAGTTCTTACACAATATAGAAATCATTAATGCTAAAACAACGAAGAAAACTATGTCTAAAAGGAGCGATAGGGCATTGATACCCATAAGTCCTAAAGGATTAATTTCAAAGGCTGTAGTGGCGTTAAATACGGCTAAAACATTCTGTGTAGGCATACCGAATAAGAAGTAGCCACCAACAAATGTAATGATAAATGAGAATATCATAAATGTTAGGGCAAAGAATAGAGTTGCTAATAATTTAGCAGTAATAATTTTGCCTCTTTTGTATGGTCTAACTAATAATAACTTTATAGTACCACTCTCTGATTCTCCTGTAATCAAACTACATACAAGCATTACTGCAAATACCATAATAATCACAGCACATAGCTCAAGTGCAAAGTACATAAAGTCAAATAGGTTGGTATCGCCATTTCCTGATTTTTGATTAAATGCAAAATTTGTTAAATATGAATTTTCGTATACATTATTATCAATATAATACTTATTTGTAGTTAACGCTTCGTTAACTTGATATCTATTAAACTCATCTAATTTGTATTTGTAAAAATCTACATATTGTGTTTTTTCGTAAGAATCAGTAACAGATATAATTGTTTTATCGTAAATATAATTGTGATATGCTTCACTGAGTAGGTAGTATTCTGTAATGGCAAATTGTATATTGCTCACTGCCTCATCATTTTTTAGATTATCGATTTTTGTAAGAATTGCAGTTCTATTATCATTAACTTTCTTTTGGTAATTTGTGTAGTCATTGATTAGATAGTTATCTACTTCAAACTGAGAAATTTCATTATTTGTAAATGTATTTATATTGTTTATAATATTTAGTTTTGCTAAATTTTCAAACGCAGTTTTATGACTATTATATAGTTTTTCTTCAGAAACTGGAATAGAGATAGTATCAATAGCAGATATAATTAATTCTTCTATTGCAACCTTTTTATCTTTATTTACTAAAACTAGAGGGTAGTCATTATCAAGAACAAGTTTAAAATATGTTTGATATGTTTCTAAAGCTGTCTTTAGTGCATTTCTATTACCAATTCTAATTGAATTGTCTGTTTTTGAACTTTCAACTGAAGCTTCATAAGCAGAATAATTTTTAGCAATAGTTTGAGATATGCCTAAGAAAGTTGTTTGGATGTAATCAAGACCATGATGTAATACTTTTTCAAGCTTTGTCTTGTGTCCGTTTCCGGCTAGGTTAAACATATCAATAAATTCATGATAAGTATGAGATTTTGCATAATCTATGAGATAATCTAAACTAGCTAGGGAGTTGTCTAAATATGTATAAGATGTCTTGCCACTTATTTCCTGTGAAGTTGTTGTAATAGTAATAAAATCATATTGTGCATTATTCATATCAACAAATTCATCAAATGAAACAAATATTCTCTTAAAGTCCTCTAGTGCTTCTATAACATCATTAAACTTAGATGCTTTTAGTTGAGCACTAGTTTCTGATTCTACCTTTCTAATTGCCGAATAAATGTCATTATAGTAGCTATTTAATTTAGAATTTCTATCATTATATAGTTTATAATAGTTAATAATTTCATCTGTTGCTAAGAAACTATTATCGATATCGCTTTTAGTTTGTTCTGTGCTACCAGAATAAAATGTTGTATAGTATTGCAGAGAATTATCGAGTGAGTAGTCAACTGTATTATCAACTCTACTATTAGGGTTGAATGTATATAAAGAAATAAATACTGCAATAACTAATAATATGGCCATAATGAATATGCTAGGTCTTTTGAATATCTTTTTAAACTCAGCAGATGTTAGCCTAAAAGTGCTTGTCATTTTTTTCCTCCTCTATACTATACTAGTTTTACCTTTTTGTTTATTATTGATTATATCTAGGAATATTGCCTCTAGTGATTTAGATACAATATCTATACCAAATATATTGATACCATATTTTATTAAGGTTTGGGATACTTTTCCAACTTGGTCTTGGTCTGCATGAACTAGAACTCTATTACCGGCAACCTCAGCCTTGAGTCTTAGCTCGTTTACTACAATTTTACCTGCATAGTTAGGGTAGTCTACTTTGATTTGTAAACGCTTAGTACCACCGATACTCTCTTTTAGATTATTAATAGATTTAATCTCAAGTAATTGACCGTTATTAATAATTCCCACTGTATCGCATATTTGTTCCATATCGGCTAACATGTGACTAGAAATTAAAATAGCAATCTTGTAGTTTTTGGCGAGAATCCTTAGGAAATCCCTCATTTCTTTTACGCCATTTGGGTCAAGACCACTTAGTGGTTCGTCTAGAATAAGAAGCTTAGGAGAGTGGAGTAGGGCTTGTGCAATACCTAATCTCTGTTTCATACCCAAAGAGTATGTTTTTACCTTATCTTTTAGTCTATGCTCTAGACCAACAACTCTAGCATATTTGATAATGTCTTCTTTTTTAATATTTTTATAAAGACTAGCATAATATTTTAGATTGTCTAGACCTGTCATATTAGGATACATTAGGGGATTTTCAATTAGTGCTCCGATATTTGCAAGTGCCTTTTCTTGTTCTTTTGGCATATCGTAATTACATATTCTAATTGTACCTTTTGTAATGCCTGAGAGTCCACAAATCATTTTCATAGTGGTAGTTTTACCAGCACCATTTGGTCCTAAGAAACCAAAAATCTCTCCCTCTCTGATTGAGAAGGAAACATTATTTACAGCTACTCTATTACCAAATACCTTTGTTACATTTGATACATCAAGGATGACTCTACTCAAAATATTTCTCCTTTTTCTTTGTTTTTTTAGGTTATATATTTATTTTGTTCGTAATATATTTGAATATATTTACTTATCAGGTGCAAATATGTTCAAAAAGTCTTTAAAATTTTTTTTAAATTTTATAATATTGTTGTCAATTATCTATTTTACACTAAAAATTGATAATCAGTATCTAGCACTACCATATAAACTTATTATAATCATAACCTCCATATCTTTACTTGTTTTTGCCTATATTTTTAGTAAAAAACAAAGTATAAGTAGGTTGCTGTATGTTATTTATATATTATGTTTTGTAGTGATTGTGTCTTTTTTTATTTTATTGAAACTAAATATAATTTCTCTCTTTTCTTCAGTGTCTTCTCTTAAAGAATATATCCTATCTACTAAAGAAAAGGGTGTATTAGTATATATTTTGATACAAATAGCACAAGTAGTTATTTTACCTATACCAGCAGCAGTAATATGTATAGTAGGAAGTCTAATATATGGACCACTAATGGGTGGAATATATTGTAGTATAGGTGTTTTAATAGGTTCTTTTATATCTTTTTACATAGGAAGGACTTGTGGTTATCGAATTGTCTCTTGGATAGTGGGGAAGAATAATTGTGATAAATATTCTTCTATGATTCTAAAGAGAGGTTCGTTTTTCTTAAGTATAGCTTTTTTACTTCCTATGTTTCCAGATGATATTCTTTGTTTGATTGCTGGTATTACTAATATGTCTTTGTTATCATTCTCTTGGGTAACGATACTTGTAAGACCCATTGGAGTTGTCTGTATGTCATTTTTTGGCAGTGGACAACTAATTCCATTTACTGGCTGGGGAGTATATGTGTGGCTAGTCATTTTAGTAATTACCACATCTTTTGTTTTTATTATTTATAAATATCAAGAGCCGCTACAAAACTTTATATTAGGTAAATTCTTGAATAAAAGTAAGACTCGAGAATCTAATAAATAATCTTAGTCATAGAATTTCTTTGATTTAAGTAATAGTCCATAGATAGGTGGTAAAATAACAAAGTTAAATACCATAACTGCAGGAACTATAATTTTTGTAGCAAAGAATTCAAAGTTGTCTAACTTAAAGCCTAATAGAGTATTTACGCAATATATAAGTATCATAGAAACTAAGAATGTTAGTATACCGAATATAATTGCATATTTCATTTTAAAGTTATTTAGTCTATGTTCATTGGCATTAAAGATTACAGGGAGTATGTATATTAGTGCTAAGAAGCCTGTGATGGCATAGCTAACTACAAATAGTGTATTGTCATTATCAATGATTAATCCTCTGTCTCTTAGTAATACAAATGTGCCGAGTAATTCAGCCACCATAATTATTGCTAGTAATAATCCAAAGACAAACTTAACTTTATTGATTAGTACATAGGTTTTATCGGATAAAATAGCAGTAGTTTTATTCTCATACCTATTCATTTTAAGTGTTTCTTTCGGTGCTGAATAGTTGGAGATTTCTTCTATATATTGTTTATTGTCGTTCCTAGTCTCGAATTGTTCTGGCTCTAGGTCTACAATATTATCTTCTACTGTTTCCTCTTCTAAGTCAACAATGTTGTCTTCTTCGTCAACATATTCAAACATATTGTTTTGTTCTATTTCAGGTTCTTGAGGTGTGAGATACTCTTCTTCCTCTTCCTCGTCTTCTTCGTCAAGGATTGACCTGGTAATGATAGGCTCAAAATTACGAGGTGGTGGAGGAGGCGTGTCGTCTCTTTCTCCTGATACTCTTAACATATCAAGTTTATGTATATAAGTTTTTGATAAATCTTCTTCTGCTTTATCTTGTTGCTTAGTTCTAGATATGCTATTGAATTTTTCAACAAAGTTTTCGTTTCTTTGCTTTCTTTCCTCATCAGATATTTCAATAGTTGATTTGGGGGTAGGGGTTTTGTTGGTTTGTTCGGAATAAGCTGTATAACCAAATACATTGTTTGGATTTCTTCTCTTGATAACATTATCAATTATAACTGGTTTACTCTTTTCAACAGGTTTATTAGGGTCGTAATTAGAGTCCCTAAGTTTGAAGATACCATCTTTATCTTTAATAATAATTTTGGAATTAGATGTGATAGGTTGTGGTGTTTCTTCTATCACCTCAGGCTCTATCACTGGCTCAGGAGTAATTGTTGTTTCTTCAATTACTTCTGGCACTTTTTCTTCTATTATTTCTTCTACATTATCTTCTGGTTTTTCTTCTATACCTTCTACCTTAACATAATGTAATTTTCTAAGCGCAGTGTTGTATACTTTAGTATTGCTTTCTTTTGCTTGAGCAGCTTGTATTTTCCAAGGCGATACCTCTTTCATAATTGAGTCTGCTGGAGTAGGTTGGATATTAGTAGGGGTTGGGGTGGCAGATATTGTAATAGGTGCAGAATCAAATGTTGCTGCCTTCTTTAACACATATTGTTCTTCAAATCTATCGCTTTGAGGAATATGTTTTTCAATAGGTGTTTGTTTGTAGAATTGATGGTCAGGAATGACAACCTCTTCCTCTTTGTCAGGGAAGGTGGCTATACTAGGAATCTCAGTTTCATCTACTTCTGTTAAGACGATTTCTTCGTCTTCATCTTCGCTTTCAATGTTTTCTGCAATAACTTCTTCCTCTTCCTCATTTTCAACATCTTCGTCTCTGCCAAGTTTGAGAACTTCTTTTTCGTAGTATTGTATACCAGACTCAGTAAGATGGTAGTAGTGTCTTCTACCACCAATATCACTGTCGCCCCAGTATGAAGTAACGAAACCTTTTTCTTCAAATCTAGATAGACTACTATATAAGCTAGGTTGTTTTAATTTGATTTTTCCATCAGAAAATTCTTCAACCTCTTTGATAATTTCATATCCATATTTATCGCCATTAATTAGGGTTTTTAGTATTGTATTGTTAACTGAACCCCTTGATGCAATTCTTTTTCTTCTTCTTTTAGCCATACAAACTCCAAAAGATATTATAGTACATATATATTTATATTATATAATAATACATAATTAGTCAAATAAAATACTATGCACTCTACAAAATATACTACTATTTTCGCCATTATTAGTTGGTTAAATATATTATAATTTGATATAATAATTGCAGTAAAATGGACAGGAGATTTAGATGGTAAATCCAGATTTAATAGTTAGGACCCACAGACGCAGTTTGTCAATTACAATCACCAAAGAGGGTAAGTTGGTAATACATGCGCCTAAGAAACTAAAACTTAGTGAAATTATGAAATATGTTTCAGAAAAAGAAAAGTGGATCAGAACTAAGCAAAAAGAGATAGAGAACAAACTAAATATAAATAAAGATGTTATATCATATAAAGAGATACTGTTCTTAGGTAATAAATATAAAGTAACTAAGATAAATGGTCTAAAGAAAATTGAACTATCCGATACACAACTAGCATTACCATCTAAAATTGAAGATAAAGAAATTGTTCCGAAAATTAAGAGATGGTATATTAGTAACGCTAAGAAGATTCTTGCAGATAGACTAGAGTTCTTTGGTCAGATGATGCAGATAGACTATGGTAAACTAACCATCACCAATAGTAAGACTAGATGGGGTAGTTGTGACAAGGATAGAAATATCAAATTAAATTTTAGACTAGTGATGCTTCCACACAATGCAGTCGATTATGTCATTGTGCATGAGCTGACACACATAGTGGAGTTCAATCACTCTAAAGATTTTTATAAAATAATATCACTAGTTCAACCATCATATAAACTACAACAGAGGATTCTTAAAGAGTACGATTATGTCCTCAGTCTATATAGATAGGGTTGGGTAAAATTGTTTAGTCCAAATCTCAGTAGTGTGCCCATCTATAATCAAGGGGAGAGTAGAAATAATGCACCTAAAGTTAATGAGTAAATAAGTATTTACTTGTTGGCTGAGGTGCTTTTTTATGAAAATATAAGGTCAAAATCTCATTTTTGAGATACAAAAACTATTCGCAAAAGCCTAGTTTTGCGAATAGTTTGGCATATTTTAACCTAGATTTTGATATAATATATGGATTATTATTATATATTGTAATTATCAAACTTGTATCACTTTGAGTAATATTGCAAAGTGTTAAAAAAGTTCGTAAAAAAGCAATATTTTGATATTATGCAAAATACACTAATTTACTTGCATAGTATTTTGCGTAGTACCATATTGCAAATAAAAAGAGCAAGAATTATCTTGCCCTCTCTAAATATTTCTCTATTATCTTTAGAATATGTTTTACATAGAAAAGTGACATTGACCTATATAGACTAGTAAAAGCATAATCTTGTTCATCTAGTGTCACAAATTCTTTTACATTTTTATTTCTTAAATAGTTTACAATGCTTAGCATAGTTGTATGTTTATCATCTAAGTACATCTCTGTTGGAACATTATATAAGACTGTTTCTATTATCTCACTAGGAAGTCTATCGATATTTTTTTCTTTGAGAAGAATGTTTTTAAATATCAAACATGTCTGTCTGTATACATCACCAGTCAGAGTATTTTTGCTCTCATAATTTGCTACAGCTTGTAATGGATATTCAATTTCTATATCTCTACCTGCATAGTACATAACACCTCGTTCATTTTCTTTATTAAAGAATGTGAGACAAGGAATTATTCTTAAGTAGTATGGTTGTATGCCTATATCCTCATCATATACCGTTGCTTTGATACAGATAGAATTCTTCTCTACCCAGATTAAATTGTTTCCATCTAGATACTGTACAGCTGTTTCAAAGAATGATTTTTTAAAGTCTTCTAAACTGAAGTACAATTCTGGTATTTCAATCTTATCTTTCTTCTTATCAGTAAGAGAGATTTTCTTTGGTTTGTAATTATTAGGTTGATTAATCTCTAAGTACATTGTTGAGAATATATCTTTGTGACATGATGTCTTCATTGAAAACTCATCACAGTACATAAGCGTAAAGTTATCCATTGTAAACATTGGTTTGTCTTCAATGAATCTCTCTAATATTTCAAATACAATGTTTCCAAAACCAGCTCTATACTCGTCACCTTTTGGAAGTAAAAATTCTCTTTTTAGGTCATTTGCAATATACATAAAATCACCACTCTATAGTATTTATCATAAGTACATTTTAACACAATATACCATATTTGTCATTTATATTGATTAAGATTACACTCAATATCATTACCTATTTTGTTTGCACAATAGTACAATTTTTTGATATAATAAATTATTCGCAAAATACTAGTAGGGGTTTAAAATATGCCTGTAGATTATTTTACACAAAGAGATGATGAAAACAAATTTAAAATTAGAGAGATAAGGAAGTTTCTACCACCATTCCTCGGTGATTTCTTTAGAGGTGTTGCACAGAATACAACCCCCCTCACTCAACTAGGATATGCTAGAGACCTAAAACTTTTCTTTGAATTTTTAGTTATGGAAGTTAGCGAGTTTTCTTCTAAGAAAGTGACTGAGTTAGATATTACAGACTTAGATAGACTAACCTCTACCCATCTAGAAATGTTTCTTGAGTATGTAGAACTTTATAAAGCTGATGGTAAAATCCATAAAAATCAAGATCGTGCAAAAGCTAGAAAACTTAGTAGTATTAGAGCAATGCTTAAGTATTTTTATAAGAAAGATATGATTAAGACTAATATTGCTAATAAAATAGAAACACCCAAGATTCATGACAAAGAGATTATTCGACTTGAGTTAGATGAGGTTGAGAGGGTTCTAGATATTGCTGAAACTGGCGAAGACATGACTAATATGCAGAAGGGTTTTCATGAGCATACTAGAGCCAGAGACTATGCTATGTTATCACTTTTTTTGGGTACAGGAATTCGTATTTCAGAATGTGTTGGATTAGATATAGATGATTTTGATTTTAAACAGAATGCTTTTAAAATTACCAGAAAAGGTGGCAACAGAGTTATTTTATACTTTAACGAAGAAGTCTCAGATGCCCTACAAAATTATATACTTGAGCGCAGAATGGTAAAGACACAACCTGGACACGAAAAAGCATTATTTTTAAGTATGCAAAATAAAAGAATATCTGTAAGAGCAGTCCAATTACTAGTAAAAAAATACAGCAAATTAGTAAATCCACTTAAGAAAATTACCCCACACAAACTAAGAAGTACCTTTGGTACTAACCTATATAGAGAGACTGGTGATATTTATGTGGTTGCAGATTTTTTAGGACACAAAGATGTAAATACAACCAGAAAACACTATGCAGCAATCTCTGATGATATTAGAAAAAATGCTGCTAAGAGAGTTAGATTTAGAGAAAAAGACGATATCGAAAACTAAATAAAAAACTTAGAACATTTGTTTGACTTTTGTGATATGGTGTGTTATTATGTCTATGTAAAAAAATTATAGGAGAGAAAAATGGCTAAATTTTCTAAAGAAGAACAACTACTAGACTTTATCAAATCGTATCAAAACGAGTTTGGATTTCCCCCTACTGTAAGAGAAATGTGTAAGGCAATCAAGGTTAGCTCTACCAGTACAATTTTCTATTATCTAAATAAATTAGAAAATTCTAATAAAATCAAGAAAAATCCTAATAAAAATAGAGCGCTTGAGATAGTTGATTCTAATATAGCTTCTATTAAAACTATTACCAATGATTATTCAGAAAATTTAACTAGAATTCCTGTATTAGGAACTGTTACTTGTGGCGATCCAATTCTAGCAGTTCAAACCTCGGAAGAGTATTTTATGGTGTCCCCAACATTATTCAAAGGCGAAGATTTATTTATGCTAACAGCTAAAGGCGAGAGTATGATAAATGCAGGAATATATGATGGAGACAAAATCGTATTAAAACAACAATCTTATGCAGATAATGGAGATATTGTTGCAGCACTCATAGATGATTCTGCTACCATTAAAAGATTTTATAAAGAAAATAATCACTATAGACTTCAGCCTGAGAATGATACAATGTCCCCTATTATTGTAGATAATGTAACAATTTTAGGTAAAGTTGTAGGACTAGTTAGAAAGTTTTAATATAAAAAAACACTTTATTGTCTTAATAAAGTGTTTTTATTTTTTAACGAGATTGTTTCTTTCTTTTAAAATGTATTATTAGGCCACTAATTAAAAATCCTAATGAAATTGCTAGTAAAGATAAGCATATAATGAAATGGATATTTTGTTCTATTGAGACCCCTGGTACCCATGAAGAAAAGTTGGCTTTAAATATATTTAAATCATCTAATTCTGTTTGAACATAAGTATTTGATACTTTTAAAAATGGTATTACTAAATACATAATTACAAATACGAATAAAATTAAACTTGTTTTTATTAGTCTATTAATTTTTAGGAATCTAACTCCTAAGAATAGGTTGAGTAATAGATAAGCCCCTACCACGATAGGAAGAGCAATTTTTAGATACCAGTTAGAATGGCTAAATCCATTTGCTTGTGTAAAACTATGTATAACAATGAGTAATATATGTAGAACTATAAAGTCAATAAATACTGATACAAAATCGTTATATTTTTTAATTTTTGAAAAAACCTTATATTTAGCAATATAGATAGGTAAAAATATTATAAACAAGAATAATAATACTGATATACTTGCAATCCAGAACCATGTTCCTTTAGTATAAATACAACACACACCTAATAACAAACACAATGCTAGATACATAGATAAAGGTATCAGTAGAAGTTTATATTTCTTAATGAGTTTAGGTAGATTTGTAAAAGTAAATGAAAGAATAAGTGCAGATAGAACAATCCAAAACCAACTAAGTGTCTTATTTATTGCTAAATTACATATAAAACATGGTATAAGCGCTACAGTGTAGGAAATATAGAAAAACAAACTCCAAGACATTGAGAAGACTCTCCATTTCTTTGCTTGTACTTTGTCTTCCCTAGTCTGCTTATCTATACTAGCAGTAATGAGTTCATGTTCGGTTACACCTAATAATTCAGACAATTTAGGTAGTAATGTAATATCTGGATGGGCAATATTCTTTTCCCACTTACTAACTGCTGACTCAGATACAAATAATATTTCAGCTATCTGTTTTTGTGTTAAACTTTTTTCGAGTCTTTTTTGTTTTAAAAACTCACCAAAAGTATTTTCCATAATAAATCTCCTCTATTGATTTCGGTTTGATTATAGCATACAAATTTTAAAATGTAATTCGTTTTTTAGTAATATGTAACTTGAAAGTTTTTCAAGTATTAATTTTATGAATTATAAAGATATGTCATATAAAAAAAATTGAGATATACTATCTCAATTTCTCTTTTTTAATTAAATATTATACAACTTTATGATTTCGTTTACGATTTCATCTTTATCTGTTTTTACAGAATCAAACCAAATAATATCTTTATTTCTTTTAAACCATGTAATTTGCCTTTTTGCATAGTTTCTAGTGTGTTGTTTAATTTTTTCTATAGAATCATCTAATGTCGTGTTTCCTCTTAGATAATCAACGATTTCTTTATACCCTATACCCTTCATACACTGACATTCTTCAGGAGTATATCCTTGGTCATATAAAGACTTTACCTCATCTATTAGACCATTTTTTAGCATAATATCAACTCTTCTATTGATTCTATCATAGAGAACCTCTCTATCAGTATTTAAGCCTATTAGGAGAGGTTTTTGCAAAATTGGACACTCGTTATTAATTATTTCAGACTTGCTTCTAGATGATGATTTTGCAATCTCTATCGCCCTAATCACCCTAACCGTATCGTTAATATGTAGTTTTGATGCGGAAACGGGGTCTAGAGCCTCTAATTGCTTGTATATATATTCTTTACCGTATTTATCTAAATCTGCCTGCAATTGCTCCCTTAATTCGTTATTTGAGCCTGTTTCACCATAAGAATAGTTTTTAATAAGGCTGTCTATATAAAAACCAGTACCACCAACTATAATGGGAGTCAGTTCTCTGGACCTAAACTGTTCAATTTTGGCTTTGGCAAGTTCTCTATATTCTGATACATTAAACGAGTCTTTCTCTTCAACAATGCTGATTAAATGATGTTTAACACCTGCCATTTCTTCTTCTGTTGGTTTAGCAGTACCTATATTAAGATTTTTATAGATATACATACTATCAGCATTAATGACTTCAGTTGATAGTTTTTTTGCCAGTTTAATACTTATATCGGTTTTGCCTGTAGCAGTTGCCCCTATAATAATAATTGAATCATACATAAATTAGACTATCCTTTTGAACCATTTTTCAATTTCTTTCTGTGTAAATTCAATAAATATAGGTCTACCATGAGGACAAAGCAATACTTGATTTGGCTTATGTAATTCAATAACCAATTTTTTAATCTCATTTTCACTTAGTTTATCATTGCCCTTGACTGCTGCTTTACAGGCAGATTTTGCAAGATACTCTCTAATTGTCTGGTCTTTAGATACAATAATTTTATTGTCCAAATCAGATAAAATATTATCAAAAAATTCATTAACATTTACATCTCTAAATAGTAATGGTACGGTACTAATTTTGTACGAATTATCGCCGAAGTCTTCTATATCAAAGCCTAATTCTTTGATGTTGTCAAGGTTGTCATTGATAAATAGATTTTCTTGATAATTTGTTTCTAAAATATAAGGAACTAAAAGTGGTTGAATTGCCACCTCTTTGCTATTAAGTTCTGAAGTAAATTTATCAAACAATAGTCTTTCGTGACCTGCATGTTGATCAATAATAATAAGTTTTCCTTCTTTTTCAATCAAAATGTATGTATCAAATAAAGTACCAACAATCTTTATATCTGTATTATCTTCTAGTATAGAAATATTTTCAGTTTCAACTTTTTGAAATACATCTAATTCTACTTCTTTTATCTCGTTATGATGAGGAGATTGTACTTTAAAATCAAGTGTACTATCAGTAAAGAATGGAATAATTTTTTCGACAGTTTCTATGTCTGCAGAAGAATTCATCACACTTGAAACAAACTCATTATTTTCTCGTTCTTCCTTATTGATTTCGTACTCAACACTCTTAGAAAGATTTACTTCTTGAACCACATTGTCATCATTAATGTTTGTTGTTTGTGAATTAAAATTTTGAACAATATTCTTAGTAAAGTCGCTAAGAATTTGAAGTTTACTCTTATCAACTTCAGGTTCATCATCTTCTACTTCTAAAGAAATTGTTTTAGTATTATTTAGATTATATAAAAAATCAATAACTCCATTGTATACAATACCAAATAATTGATTACTATCTTCGAACTTTACATCAAGTTTATTTGGGTGCACATTTACATCAATTTTATCTAGTGGAATATCTAGATAAATTACATAAAACGGAAAATTTCCCTTCATTAGGAAGTTTTCATAAGCTTTATATACAGCTGTAGAAATTGTCTGATTTATGACATATCTACCATTGACAATAAGTGTTTGATATGTTCTATTTGGTTTAGAAAAAGTAGGCTTTCCTAAATATCCACTAAATTTATAATCGCCCTTTTCAAATGAAAATTCTGCAATATTATCTACAATATTTTTACCATATACAGCATATATAGCATCAAATACACCAGTACCAAATGATTGATATATAACCTTGTTATCTGCTGAATATTTAATGCTGATATTTGGATTTGCCATAATTAGTCTAGCAATATAATTAGTAATATCATTTTCCTCTAATTTAGGCTTTCTTAAGAATTTTTTTCTAGCAGGAATATTGTAGAAAAGGTCCTCTATCATCATATAAGTACCCTGTGTTGCGCCTATAGGTATAATCTCTCCTAAGTCACCACCACTTACTTTGATTTGGTACCCGGAATCGTCATCTCCGGTTTTAGATGCCATAGTTACCCTTGACACAGAAGAAATAGAACTAAGAGCTTCTCCCCTGAAACCTAAAGTACCTATTTTAGATAAATCATCAACAGTTTTTACTTTACTAGTTGCGTGAGGTAAAAATACCTTATCAAAATCATCATAAGCAATTCCCTTACCATTATCGCTAACTTTGATATAGGTAATACCCCCATCTAAGATTTCTATACTTATACTAGAAGCACCAGCATCTATACTATTTTCTACTAGTTCTTTTACAACACTAGCAGGTTTTTCTACTACTTCTCCAGCAGCAATTTTATTAAAAACAGACTTATCTAAAATATTAATTACAGACATATTATTCCTTCTTTAAGTAATTTTTTAGTTGAATTAGGATATCAAAGGCATTTAGAGGTGTAAGTGTATTTACATCTAAATCCCCTAAAATTCCAGTAATTTTCTTTATATTTTTGTTATTTTCTATATTCTTTTGGGCATAGTTTTCATCTAAATTTGAAGTTAAATGATTTTCTCTAGTTAGGTCATTTTGCTCAAGAATATGTAAGATTGACCTTGCCCTATCTAGAACGGAAGTAGGAAGTCCTGCAAGGGACGCAACCTCAATACCAAAACTTCTACTAGCACCACCTCTAACAATTTTTCTGAGGAAAATAATGCTATTATTAAATTCTTTTACAGAAATCTTGTAGTTCTTTACTCCGTCTAGTAGACCTTCGAGTTCTGTTAGTTCGTGATAGTGAGTAGAGAATAGTGTCTTTGCCTTGAGATTTTTAGAAATGTGTTCTATAACTGCCCATGCAATACTTAAACCATCAAATGTAGATGTTCCCCTACCTACTTCATCTAAGATAATCAAACTATCATTTGTGGCATTTTTAAGAATATGGCTAACCTCACTCATTTCCACCATAAATGTACTTTGACCCATAGATAGGTCATCACTAGCACCTATTCTAGTAAATATTCTATCAGTTAGACAGATTTTTGCAGAAGTTGCAGGAACAAATGAACCGATATGAGCAAGTAGAGTTATTAAGGCCACCTGTCTCATATATGTACTTTTACCAGCCATATTAGGTCCAGTTATTATCATTGTTCTACTATCTTCACTATTGAGAATGGTGTCATTAGGTATAAAGTCTTCAGACTTGTTTGTAATCTCAATAACTGGGTGTCTTCCACCTAAAATTTCAATATTTTTAATATTTTTATTAATGATAGGTTTACAATAATTCCTCTCAACTGCAATGGTGGCAAATGATAAGAATGTATCCAGTTCAGCCACTGCTTTTGCAGTTATTTTCATTGTATCAATTTTTGCGAGTAACACATTTCTTATCTCGTCAAATAATTGCTTTTCTAAGGAAATTTTTAAAGATTCTGCATTGATTATTTTTTCTTCAATTTGTTTTAACTCATCTGTGACATATCTTTCTGCATTAGCAAGAGTTTGTCTACGAATATAGTGATAAGGTATACTTGATGCTTGAGAATTAGGTACTTCGATATAATATCCAAATACTTTGTTATAAGACACTTTTAGGTTTTTAATATTAGTTAGTTGTTTTTCTTTAGCCTCAAGTTCACTTATCCATACTTTACCAGACTTGGCAATGTCAATATATTCATCAAGCTCTTTGTTGTATCCGTATTTGATAATTTCCATGTCTTTTTTAGACATTTTCTCATTATTCTTATCTACAATTGCTCTCTCAAGCAAATCAACAATATCGTTAAATTCATAGATATTTTCTCTGATATTTGTTAGTCCTGTTGATGTAAATTTACTAAGTAAATCCTTAAGTTCAGGCAAGGCTCTTAGAGAATTTTTTAGGATTATACAGTCACTAGCAACAAGATTATTATAACTAATTCTGCCACACAATCTCTCTATATCATAGATATTGTATAATATGTCTCCGATTTTTTCTCTAATAACAATATTTTTTACAAGTTCCTCTACTGCATTTAATCTATAATTGATAAGTTTATCATTAAATAGAGGTTGTTCAATATATGTTTTTAATAATCTAGAGCCCATGGAAGTCTTTGTTTTGTTAAGTATCCAAAATAAAGAACCTTTCTTTTTTCTGTCTTTAAAGTTTTCTAAAAGTTCTAGATTTCGCCTAGAATTAGCATCTATTTGCATGTAATTATTCATAGCGAAGAATTCAACATCATTTATATGTGTAAGCAATCTCTTTTGAGTCTCAGTAATGTAGTCAAGCAATGCACCTGCACTAGTTATAGAGTATTGTCTATTGTTAATATTATACTTCTTAAGAGAATCAGTATTGAGTTGTTTTTTTAGTATAGAAAGGCTATTATCATATTCATAATGTTCGTCATCATAAATTTGTGAAATTGGTAAAAACTGTGCAACAACGCCAGGTAACATATCATAGTACGATTTCATTTCATTATTAAGTATTACCTCACTAGGCCTAACACTCACTAGATAGTCATTAGTTTGTGAAAGAATATTGTCACCTGTAAATTCTGTGACAATAAATTTTCCTGTAGATATATCAATAATTGAGATACCGATATTGTCCTTCTCTTTGTAAATAGAAGCGATATAGTTATTCTTATTTTCATCTAGCATAGATGAATCTATGATTGTGCCGGGCGTAATTACTCTCACAACATCTCTTTCTACTATTTTAACGCCTTTCTTAGGTTCGGTTAATTGCTCACAAACTGCAACTTTATAACCTTTATCTAGTAATCTTGCAATATATCCTTCAGCAGCATGATGAGGAATACCACACATTGGAGCTCTTTTCTCTAATCCACAATCTTTACCTGTAAGAGTTAATTCTAACTCCCTAGCACAAAGCTCTGCATCCTCAAAAAACATTTCATAGAAGTCACCTAATCTATAAAATAAAACTGCATCAGGATATTTAGTTTTTGTCTCCAAATAATGACTCATCATAGGTGATATAGCCATAAATTATTCTCCTTTTGTAAGAGTGGCAAAAAGTTTATTTTTTGTAAATCTAGTAATCTCAACAGTATAAAAATTATTCACATTCAAGTCTGTATTTTCTACAAATATAGTCTTACCACTGTCTGACATTGTTTCAAAGCCATCTTCTGTATTTTTTACTGCTATTACATTGAGTTTTTTGCCTACTAATTCTTTGTTTTTATCTTTAGTAATTGACTTAGACACCTGAAGAAGTCTATGGATTCTATCCTTCTTTGTGTCTTCATCAACCTGATTCTCCATTTTATCAGCAACTGTACCCTTTCTTCTAGAGTACATAAATGCAAATACACCATCATATCTAACTTTTTCTATAATATCTTTGGTATCTAAAAATTCATCTTCAGTTTCACCTGGGAAGCCTACAATGATATCAGTTGATATATATGCATCAGGCATATATTTCCTAATCATATCAATTAAACACAAATAATGTTCACGAGTATATTTTCTATTCATTTCTCTTAGAACTTTATTGTTTCCCGATTGAATAGGAAGATGAATATATTTAGATATTTTATCTCCCTCAGCAATAACCTTGATTAAGTCTTCACTCAAATCCTTTGGGTGGGAAGTCATAAACTTAAGTCTAAAATCCCCCTCAAGCTCATTAAGGGTTTTAAGTAAATATGCAAAGTTTATTGACTTATCTTCAAAGTCATTTCCATAACTGTTTACATTCTGTCCTAATAAAGTGATATATTTATAGCCGTCATTGATAAGACCTTTAACTTCTACAATTATATCCTCTGGAGACCTACTTCTCTCCCTGCCCCTTACATAAGGAACAATACAATAGGAGCAGAAATTATTACACCCATAGTTAATATTCACCCATGCATTTGAAAACAAATTATCTCTAAGCATCTCAACTGTTTCAAATATGCCCTTTTCCTTCTCCCATACATCTCTAATTTTCTTTTTAGAATCTTTGTGTTTGAGTAAATATTCTTTAAATAGATGAATATTGTGTGTGCCAAAAATAATATCAACAAAAGGAAACTTTTCTGATACTTTTTCACTAGCACCATCTGCTTGGGTCATACAACCACATACTGCTATGACTAAGCTAGGCTTATTTTTCTTAAGTTTTTTAGTAGCTCCGATATTGCCCATGATTTTTTGATCAACGCCATCCCTAATGCTACAAGTATTAAATACAATAACATCTGCAAATTTCATATCTTCTGTTTTTGTATATCCTAAAGATACTAGCATTCCAGCTAATTTCTCAGATTCATGAACATTCATTTGACATCCAAAAGTCTTTATATAATAAAACATATATTCACCTATATATTAAATAAAATTGTACAAGATAAGTATATATTATTTATGTTAAAATTTCAAGTTATTTTTTTAGATTGATTAGTGCAAATATAAGGGGTGTATTTTGAAAAATAAACTAGCGATAAAACAAATTTTTATGATTATACTAATAACTCTAGTGATAGTTCTATCTATTATTGCTATTTGGATAAACATCTACTTAAAAGATGTAAAATGTACAGACATATCTTTAGGTACAAATACTAATAATTGCTGTTACATATTTGATGATGAAAATAATATGAAAAAAATATCTCGTGAAAATAATAAACCTATTAAAATATCACAGTTAAATGATTATACAATTAAGGCATTTTTGTCAATTGAGGATAAAAAATTCTATGAACATAATGGAATTAATCTAATCAGGATAGTAAAGTCAACACTAGACAATATATTATCTGGAAAAATTATTGCAGGAGGCAGTACTATAACTCAACAACTCGTAAAAAACAAATTTTTAAATAATGACAAAACAATCAAAAGAAAAGTTCAAGAAATATATTTAGCAAAAAAGATAGAAAGTCAATACACAAAGGACGAGATATTAGAGTCATATTTAAATACAATATACTATGGTCATGGTGCTTATGGAATAGAAAATGCCAGTCTTAGATACTTTTCAAAAAGTGCGAGTGAGCTAAGTCTTAGTGAAAGTTGTGTCCTTGCTAGTGTTATAAATTCCCCCACTACATATTCTCCGATTAATAATATAGAGAAGTGTACTGAGAGGAGAAATTTAGTTTTAAAAGAAATGAATAAAGATGGTTATATAACAGATGAAGAGTATAAAGTAACGACACAGTCGGACATTCTGCTACACGAAAAAGAACTTACTACTGAAATAGATTTGTACGATCAATTTGCTATTAATGAAGCATCTAAAAAATTAGGTATCAGTGTTGACGAGATATATAGAAATAAATACAAAATTTTTACAGGTAAAAATAGTGATACACAACAGACACTAGATGAAATTATTAATAATGAAAAATACTATCATAAGAATAGTTACGAAAATAAAGCAGACAGTCTTTCTATGATAATAGATAATGAGACAAATATGGTTGTGGCAGTATCTGGAAAGAGTGATTATAACCTTGTGGATTTAGAGCGTCAGCCTGGTAGTTTAATTAAACCCTTGCTAGTGTATGCTCCTGCTATAGAAGAGGGAATTGTAAATCCTATGACACAAATATATGACGGAGAAATTAACTATAAAGGATACTCCCCAAATAATGCTAGTGGGGTGTCTAATGATTATATTTCGATAAAAGATGCAATATCAAAAAGTTTAAATATTCCAGCAGTAAAAGTATGTGACATGGTAGGTCTAGATAAGTGTAAATTATACGCTAAAAAATGTGGATTCAATCTTGCAAAAGAAGATTCAGGATATGCTTTAGCACTAGGTGGCACAACAAAAGGTTTTACAATTCAAACAATTTTAGATGCATATTCTACATTAGTTTTTGAAGGATTTTATTCAAAATCAAATTTTGTAAAATTAATTAAAAATAATAAGAATATGACAATATATAATAATAAAGTGTCAGAAAGAAATGTGTATAGTATAGATACGGCGTATATAATGACAGATATGCTCAAATATTCAACAAAAAATGGAACATCTAAAAAATTAGCAAATTTACAATATGACATAGCAGGAAAAACAGGTACAGTTGGTATCCCTAATACAAATTTTAATACTGACGCATATAGCTTAGCTTACACTACTAAACACAGAATGGCAGTATGGTTTGGTAATTATTCTATGGACAAAGAACACCACTTAGAGGGCTCAAATAATGGTGGGACTTATGCCACTGAAGTGCTAAAAAGCTTATGTGATAAATTATATAAAAACACCCCACCGAAAAACTTTTCTAAGCCTGAATCTATTATAGAATGCGATATAGATTCTATTAAATTAACTGAAGAGCATAAGGTTTATTTGGCAGATGAAAAACTCCCTGAAAGGTATAAAATTAAAGAAATATTTTCAAAGAGTCATATACCTGAAAAAGCGTCACACAAGTACAATCTTTCACCTAATTTGTCGATAAAAAAATGTGATAAAAATATCACAATATGTTTTACAGCAAATAAATACAGTGAGTACAAATTATATAGAAAATATAACAATGTTGATACACTATTAGATACTTTTAAAAATAAAAATGAAGAAATAAAATATATAGATAATAATCTATTAGACGGCAAGAAATACACCTACTATTTGGTCTGCTATAATAGTATTTCAGACGAAAGTTTTATTACAGAAAGTAAGAGTGTATATTATTCTAATGACGCTCACAACAAATATTTAAATGAACTAGAAATAGTAGATAACTATAGTTGGCTTTTTGCATAAAAAAATCCTATCTAACTGATAGGATTTTTTATTATCTAAGTTTTTCGTTAATTTGTTTCTTAACTTCTTCATATATATCTGGATTAGATTGAAGGAAGATTCTTACATTGTCTTTACCTTGACCGATCTTATCTCCATTATAACTATACCATGAGCCACTCTTTTGAACAATTTCTAGTTCAATAGCCATATCAATTACACAGCCCTCATTATTGATTCCTGTTCCATACATGATATCAAATTCTGCAGTTCTGAATGGAGGAGCAAGTTTATTTTTAACAATCTTAACTTTGGTTCTATTACCTATAATGTCAGAACCATCTTTGATAACATCTGTTTTTCTGATATCCATTCTAATTGAAGAGTAGAACTTTAGTGCTTTACCACCAGTTGTAGTCTCTGGGTTACCATACATAACACCAATCTTATCTCTAAGTTGGTTGATAAATATTACACAAGCATTTGACTTATTAATAATAGCAGTTAGTTTTCTTAATGCCTGACTCATAAGTCTAGCTTGAACACCCATAAAGCTATCACCCATCTCACCATCAATCTCAGCCTTAGGAGTAAGCGCTGCAACACTATCTATAATAACGCAGTCAACTGCACCACTTCTAACAAGTGCCTCACATATCTCAAGAGCCTGTTCTCCGGTGTCTGGCTGTGATATAAGTAAGTTATTGATATCAACACCTAATTTACTAGCATAAACAGGGTCTAACGCATGTTCTGCATCAATAAATGCTGCAGTACCACCAGCCTTCTGAGCCTCTGCTAAAATATGTAATGTAAGTGTTGTTTTACCAGAACTCTCTGGTCCATATATTTCAACAATTCTTCCCTTAGGTACACCACCGATTCCTAGAGCATGGTCAAGGGTCATACATCCTGTAGAGATAACATCTATACCCTTCTGAACTTCATCACCAAGTTTCATTATAGAACCTTTACCAAATTGTTTCTCAATCTGAGAAATCGCTTGTTCTAGTTGTTTTCTTTTATTCTCGTCCATAGTTTTTTGTTCCTTTATCAAACATTTGTTTTATATGATTATACTTGTTTTTTATTATATTTGCAAATCATTTCGCTTAAGTTTTTTTATTAAATAAAAAATTGCAGTTTTCGATATATTTTCTATAAGATTATCGCTTTTGTCATTAATTTTATTTTTGTAAACATGTATACCATCTACATCACCTATAGCTATATAACATATATCACTTTCATTGGTATCTCCTAATATAAATACGGATATATCAGCATTAGATAATTCTAATAGTGAATTAGCCAACTCATACACTGTATTTACCGAGTACATACCATGTGTCTCTATTACCTTAGGATTGATTTTAGTACACTTCACAAGACTTTCTTTATTAGTAAAGATAAATGAATCAGTAATCCTTTTTTCTGGTCTTACTGATAGCCTTTTCGTAACATTACCAAAGGTCAATGTTTCGGCTAGAATAATTTTTTTACCTCTAATAGAAAGTAAATCTAATGCCATATCATATATACTTATATCATCAGTAGCATATATAAATTTCTTAAGTTTATTACAAATATCAGAAACAATATCCTGTATAATTGATTTTTTAATATTTACATCATAACGAATATAAATCGCATTATCAAGGTCGTCTGACCTAATTTGAATATTAATGTCTTGATTATCAAAATAATCGGTCAATACAGCCCTAATATCCTTCTCTAGTATACCAAAGCATTTTAACACCACAGACTCCTTCTTAAAGCCTATTAGATCATTAATAAGGGGTAATACATATCTTCCATACATTTCAGTCGCAAATGCTAGATTTTCAGGCAAATACACTAGATATGTATTATTATATTTGTACATAAAACCATTATTGTAATAATCTGTCGAACATAAAGGTATGCTTTCTTTTGGCAGTTGCGTCTCCATCTCTTCTTGCATAGCAAAAGGAATATTGTTGTCTAAACAATACTTTTTAAGTGCATTTGTACTAGCATCAAAGTTATCAAGTTTATCAGAAAATATTCTACACAGATTTTCTTTAATATTATTATTGTATATTGTAGAAGATGTTCCTATCACAAAGACAAAGTCACTCTTCTCAATATTAAAGGTTTTCAGATTATCTAGTGAATTATCAAAATATGAAATAAGGGATAAAGACTCCCCTATTTCATATAATTTAACCTTCAGATAATCAATTATTTTACTTTGATTCTGAGTATTTATTGAGTTGGAATTTAAGGCAACACAAGAAAATTTCATAATACTATTTTAAATTACTTTGCTACTTTCTTTGCTGTTACTGTAGATTTTTTTGGAGCAGATTTTTTAGCAACAGGGGCTTTTTTCTCTTCTACTTTTTCTTCTGTAGTTTCAGCAGGAGCCTCTACCTTTGTATCTTCTTTTTTCTCTTTGAATACATGGAAATTATGAGCTAAGTAGATTACTTCAGAATTAATAATTAGAATTGCTGTAATGCCTACTACTACATAGAACACGATTTTAAATACTGTCATAAATCCAGATTCTGCAATAACTGTAAAGTCACAAAGAGATGCAATAAGTAGACCATAGATTAAACTTGCATATAAGAAGTTTGCTTTGATTTTTGCCCATTTATCTGCAGCAATAATTACACCTTTGAGTTGTGCAATTTGTCTAAGACCTGTTACAACATAATCTCTTTGAATCATGATAAACATAAAGATTGCGCCAAATGGATTAGGAATAATAGGTGATTCACCTACAATTAAGAAAATTAGTCCTGTTGTAGCGAGTAATTTATCTGCAATAGGATCTAAGAATTTTCCTAAGTCTGTAATTAAATTATATTTTCTAGCAATGTGTCCATCAACAGCATCACTGATTGTTGCTAAAATAAATACACCTAGTGCAATAAACTTTGAACCAGGGAAATTAAGTAAGAAGAATAGCATAAATACTGGCATTGCAATAATTCTAGCTAAACTAATTTTATTTGGTAAATTCATATCTTTCTCCTTCTAAATCATAATCTGATTTATTTGTAATTTTTATTTTATAGTTTTTTCCTATTTCTAGGGGTTCATTTACATATACTACTGAGTCAATTAGTGGTGCTTGACCATAATATCTACAGCATGATGTATTACCATCAACATAGTCTACAACAACATCTAAAACTTTACCTATTAAACTATCATTGTATTCTAATTGGATTTCGTATTGTACTTGAGATAAGTACTGTAGTCTTTCTTGCTTAATACTTTCCTCAATTTGGTTGTCAAAATTATATGCTCTAGTACCCTCTTCTCTACTATAAGTAAAGAAGCCAACATTCTGAAGTTTAAATTTGAGCAAGAACTCTTTTATTTCCTCAATATTTTCATTTGTCTCACCAGGAAATCCTAGTATAAATGTTGTTCTAAGAACAATATCAGGAATTTTAGTTTGAAGTTTATTAAATAGTTCAAAAATAGATGCCTTTGTAGACCTTCTATTCATATTTTTTAGGACCGAATCAGATACATGTTGTAGAGGAATATCAAGATATTTAATAATCTTTGGATTAGTAGCAATCTCCTCAATCAATTCATCACTCATTTCCTCAGGATAACAATATAAGAGCCTAATTCCATCAATAGTATCAATAGTTGACAATTTTCTAAGCAGGTCTACAATAGACCTTTTACCATATAAATCAAGGCCATACTTAGTAACATCTTGTGCAACTAAAATTAATTCTTTGACGCCCTTATTGCTTAAGTCGACTGCCTCATTATATAAGATGTCGATATCAACAGATTTATTTCTGCCTCTTATGTACGGTATCAGACAGTACGAACAAAAATTGTTACAACCATCTGCAATTTTTAGGTAACCATAGTGATTAGCAGTAGTTAATACCCTACCCTCAGCTAATTCATTCTCAATATCTAAACCATATAGCTGAGCGAGAATTTTAACTATATTACCATTGTCACTTATTCTTACAAACTTATCAACCTCTGGCAAACTCGAATCTAGATCGGCATATCCTAATTCATTTAAACAACCAGTCACAACTAGTTTTTCTAGATTGTTTCCTTTGTATGAACTCATCTCAATAATATTCTCTATAGACTCTAGCCTTGCAGATTCTAAGAACGAACATGTATTAACAATAATTATATTTGCAAGGCTTGGGTCGTTAACTATCTTTAGACCATAAGCCTTACATTTATAAATCATTTTTTCTAGGTCAACTCTATTTTTATCACAACCTAGAGCAATAAAACCTATTTTTTTATTTTTAAATTCTTCTAGTGTCATTCGTCTATCTCCTCCCCAAATTTCGAAGCAAATTCTTCAGGTGAAATATAAATATTTCTTCTACCTTTGCTATCTACTGGAGAAAGGAAAGATGCTTTTTCCATTTGCATAACAATCTTATTAGCTCTAGGATACCCTATACCAAAGTTTGATTGTAATGAAGATGAACTAGTCCTCTTAGTTTTGATAAAGAATTTCAAACAGTCTTTAAGTAGAGGATCAAATGCAGTATCTGCTGAATTATTAGAATCAAATGCGTCTTGTTTATTAAACATAGCATCCTCAATTGATTCATCAAATACAGCCTCATTATGTTCTTTTACATAAGCTAAAACAGCTTTTACTTCGTCATTGTCTGCAAAACAGCCCTGAATTCTCTCAAGATCATTTGAGCCATAAGGTGAATATAACATATCACCCATACCTAATAGGAATTCTGCACCAGAACTTTCAAGAATAGTTTTACTATCAATAGCTGAGTTTACTGTAAATGCAATTCTACTAGGAAGGTTAGCTTTAATTGTACCTGTAATAACATCAACAGTTGGTCTCTGTGTTGCTAAAATCAAGTGTATACCACAAGCTCTTGATTTTGCAGCAAGGAGTCTAATTTTTTCTTCAATATCTTTCTTAGCCCTTGCCATGAAATCTCCAACTTCATCAAATACTACAACGATATAGTACATCTTTTCAACAGCTCCAGATCTAACCTCATTAGTGTCATTGTACTCGCTAATCTTTTTAACACCCAATGAATCCATTCGTCTATATCTATTGTCCATTTCTTTTACTAACCAATCAAGGGCATCAACTGCTTTTTCACATTCAGTAATGCTATGAGGTATAAGCATGTGCGGCAGATTATTAAATGAACTAAATTCGAGTGTTTTTGGGTCAATAAGGAGTAACCTTAAGTCTGCAGGAGATGCTTTGTATAGTAGACTAATTAATAATGTATTTAAACATACAGATTTACCTGCACCAGTAGCACCTGCTACAAGTGTGTGTACTAATTTATCAACACAAGCAACTTTACACTCGTTTGTAATGTCTTTTCCTAGAGCAAATGTCAAAGGAGACTTACTGTTTTGAAAGTTAGGACTCTCGATAATCTCTCTTAGACCAACTGTTACCCTCTTTTTATTAGGAACTTCTATACCAAAAGCATTTTTCCCAGGAATAGGAACTTGTAGTCTACAAACACTCTCAAGTGCCATAGCAAGGTTATCGACTTTATTATTAATAGCACCAGCAGGAATACCCGGAGCCATCTGCAATTCAAACCTTGTAAATGTAGGACCCTTTACTGCATTAATAATCTTAGTTGGTATCTTAAATGCCTTTAGTGTTTCAACAATAGCATTACCCTTCTCTTGTATATACTCTTCATCTTGCTCAATAGCAGAAGAGTATTTCCTTAATAAATCAATAGGTGGCTTTACATAAGGTTTAGGTGGTGTCCTATATACAGGAGCAGGTTTAGGTTTCTTGACAGGCTCATTCATAGACAACTGCACTGGTCTAGGTCCAGTTGCTTCAACTATATTTTGACTTGTCTCACCTGTATATACCTCCTGAGCAGCCTTTGGTATAGGACTAAATGATTTATTTGTTGTGATGGCTGTGCTCTTAAATTGATTTGGATTAGCATTAAAGGCATCTTTAGTTAGATTTGGGTCAAACAAATCTTTTGGAACACTTTTAACCTGCTCTCTTTCTTTAAATGGATTGAAACTATTAGCAGGAGGATTATCCCTCTGAGTATTTTGCATAGCAGTATTTTTAAGTTGTTCTAACCTACTAAGATTATTATCTATTTGTTGATTTAGATGAGTAGTTACATTTGTTTTCTCTTCAGCAAAAATCTTCTTAGGCTCAACATTATCAAGACCTTTCTTTTTAACCTTAGTTTCAAATTTACCTTGAGTAATATTTAAAAAGTCAAGCGCTGCTTTCTTTCTTTCCTCGTCATCTATCTCCTTCTGAGATTTCTGAGGAATAGTAGGCTCAGGCTTTTTAATGGTTGTAAATGGTGAAAAGTCATCTTCTTCATGAACAAATATATTAGGTTTACCAGATTGTATAGGATTATCAAACGATTCTTCCTCTATTTGTTCTTCTTCCTCTTCCTCATTTTCTAGAGCAGTCTGCTCTAATTTATCAATATATGAATTATTTCGAGGATAATCTTTCTTTTCAAACTTCTCAGTTGTTAGACCCAAGATAGATTTCGCAGTAGTTTTTTGTTCCTCAAAAGTATCTGTATTATCGTCTTCTATAAAGATGTCGTCTTCGTCCTCAACTACCTCTTCGTCTTGAGCAACTTCTTCATATACCTCTTCAATCTCCTCTTCAGGAACCATATTAATCTCAGTTGTATTTTGATAAACATGAGTTTCCTTTTTGCTCCTCTGTTGTTTACCATTTTTAACTTCTAGATAAATCTTGTCTATTAGCAATGCTGATACTATTACCAAAGCAATAGCAAGTATTACATAAGTTGCAACCAAATGTGATGAGAAATGTATAGGATAAAGAATAATTCCGAAAAGAACACCACCAGCTGTGGAACAAGACTTAAAGGTGGTAAGAAGATATTCTCCTAAACTAGCATCAAGATTTTTACTAGTAATTGCTTGAAGAATCAGTGTAAATACACACAACCAAACAATAGAATATATTACTATACGCTTAGATACTACAATCTCTTTGTTACAGATATTAAGTATACCTATTACAACAAAGAAAATACATAAAGGATATACTAATAGTCCAAAACTACCTAATATGATAATGTTAAATATTTTAAAAAAATTAAATGATAATAGAGCTAAAAGAACAAAAAACACCGAGGTTAAAGTAATGCCTCTTTTTAACCTGGTATTTTTGATATTAAGTTCATTAGTTTTAGTAGGATATACTGCCAAAGTTCCACCTGGATAATTAATATTTTTATTAAAATATATAATATTTTAATGTTGCCCCAAATTTTCCTATAGCATAAGTATATCATATAAAAATAAATAGATAAAATGAATTAAGCGATATGCCATCTAAATTCTTAAGAAAAATTTAGAAATAATCATCTATTTTAAACATTCAGAAACAGCACAACAATGTAAATTAGTCATTTTATAATACTCAAGCATTAGAGGAAGTGCATCTAGTGTACACTGAGTTGGGTGTGCTAAAATCAATTCACCACCCTTGACTCCATTAGTAGCCCTTGTAAAAATCAGATTAGCATCTTTATCTCTCCAGTCAATAGTGTCCTTGCTCCACATAATAGTAGAGTATCCTAAATCTTTAGCAACAGACAATGTTGATTTATTAAAACTACCACTAGGAGGAGCAAAAAGTGTCATATCTATTCCCAAAATACTCTTAACTAACTCATGATTAACTTTTATTTCTTCGTAGTTTTGTTCGTAAGTTAGATACTCATGTTCTCTATGAAAATACCCATGATTAGCTATTTCATGACCACGAGCAAATATTTCTTCTAATACCTCACTTTCCTTCTCTACCCACTGGCCTCCTACAAAAAAAGTGGTCTTAACATTATATCTATCTAAAACATCAAGAATAGGTATAATATACTCAGTACCCCAGTAGACATTGAACATAAGAGATACCTTGTTTGACTCTCTATTGCCATTATAAATAACTGACTCATTTTGATAACTAAAAACATAATTATATGACGAAGAACCTAAGTATATTACAATCATGCATAGCATTGCAATTATCACTAAATTTGATATTTTTCTTATTCTTTTTAACTTCATATTTTACCTACTGCAATACTATATGAAATTACTTAAATAAATATGAAAAAACCTACCATATATTTATGATAGGTTTTTTATTTAAAAATTAATCTGCCTTGTAAGTACCGATAAGTTTAAGGTCGATTTTACCATCATTTACTTTGATAACTTCTACTTCAACTTGATCACCAATATTAACAACATCTTCAACCTTCTCTACTCTCTTGTTAGAAAGTTTAGAAATATGAATCATACCATCTTTATTGAATCCGATTTCTACAAAAGCACCGAATTGAAGAATTCTAACAACCTTACCAGTGTAAATCTTGCCAACTTCTACATCTTCAGCAATAGATAGAATAATCTCTTTTGCTCTATTTGATTTGTCAGCATCAACACCACAAATCATAACTCTTCCATCATCTTCAATATCAATCTTAACACCAGTTTCATCAATGATTTTATTAATCATCTTGCCACCACTACCGATAACATCTTTGATCTTGTCTGGGTTGATTGAGAATGAAATAATCTTTGGAGCAAATGGGCTAAGTTCTTTTCTAGGCTCGCTTAGTACCTCATTCATCTTACCTAAGATATGAAGTCTACCATCTCTAGCTCTAGATAGAGCCTCTCTTAAGATTTTTTCGTCAATACCTTTAATCTTAATATCCATCTGGATAGCAGTGATACCTTTAGTTGTACCTGCTACTTTAAAGTCCATATCGCCTAAGAAATCTTCTAGACCTTGGATATCTGTAAGAATAGCAACTTTACCACTCTTCTCATCTTTAATAAGACCCATAGCACAACCAGCAACAGGAGCTTTAATAGGAACACCAGCGTCCATAAGAGCAAGTGTACTACCACAAACTGAAGCTTGAGATGTACTACCATTACTACTAAGAACATCACTAACAGTTCTGATTGCATAAGGGAACTCCTCTTCACTAGGAAGAACAGGAATTAATGATCTCTCTGCAAGAGCACCATGACCGATTTCTCTTCTACCAGCTGACTTAAGTGATTTAGCCTCACCTGTTGAGTATCCAGGGAAATTATAGTGATGCATATATCTCTTTTCATCTTCATCATCTAGACCGTCTAAGATTTGTGTATCTCTTAGGCTACCTAAAGTACAAGTTGTAAGAACTTGAGTCTCACCTCTTGTAAATACTGCACTACCATGAACTCTAGGAAGTAGTCCAGCCTCACACCAAATAGGTCTGATTTCTTCTAGTTTTCTACCATCTGGTCTGATACCTTTCTCGATAATCTTAGCTCTCATAATTTCTTTTTTAACTTTATAAAGAACATCTAAGATTTCTCTTGAACTATCAGGATATGTTTCAGCGAAATGCTCTAGTATTTCAGCGTTAGCAACTTCTTCAGCAGCCTCTCTCTCGTGTCTGTCGAAGTTTTCCATAACTTTTTCCATAATAGGATAACCGAATTCTCTAACATCTTTCTCTAGAGTCTCATCGATTACATAGTATGGTAGGTTTTCATTTTTCTTAACACCTAATTCTTCAGCAATTTTCTCTTGGAATGCAACTTGTTTCTTAATCTCTTCGTGAGCAAATAAGATACCTTGTAACATTTCCTCTTCTGTAACCTCATTAGCACCAGCCTCAACCATAAGGATAGCATCTTTTGTACCAGCAACCTTTAGGTCGATTAGAGATTTTTCTCTCTCTTCACTATTTGGGTTAACAATATATTTACCATCAATAAATGCAACTTGACAGCTTCCTGTTGGACCAGCAAAAGGAATATCACTGATTGTTAGAGCGATTGAGCTTGCGAACATTGCTAGAGGCTCTGGAGCAACATCAAAGTCTACACTAAGTGGAGTAGCAATAACTGTTACATCATTAAAGAAACCCTTTGGGAATAAAGGTCTTAATGGTCTGTCGATAAGTCTTGAAGTAAGGATAGCCTGGTCAGTAGGTCTGCCCTCTCTCTTTTTAAATCCACCTGGAATTTTGCCTACGGCATAAAGTTTCTCTTCGTAGTCAACACTTAGAGGGAAAAAGTCCTGTCCTGGTCTAGGAGCTTTATTCATACAAGTATTGCACATTACTGCAGTATCGCCACATCTAACGATACAATGGCCATTAGCTTGCATTGCATATTTACCTATCTCAACAACAACCTCTTTGCCACCGATTTCTGTTTTGAATTCTTTAAAATCTTTCATCTTTTTCTCCTTTATATTACAAAAAAGCGAAAGTTAAATCTTCCGCTTTTATTGTTAGTTAAATTAACGAATATTTAACTTGTTCTTAATCTCTCTATAGCCCTCAAGATTAGTTCTTTCCATATATTTAAGTAAACTCTTTCTATGGTTAACTAATTTTAGAAGACCTCTACGAGAATGGTTATCATTAGGATTAGCTTTTAGGTGCTCAGTAAGTTCTAGGATTCTAGCAGAAAGAATAGCAATTTGAACTTCACAAGAACCAGTGTCACCCTCTTTAGTAGCGAACTTTTTGATAACTTCTTGTTTTTTCTCTTTAGAAATCATATTTTTTCTCCTTATTTATATTATATTTGCCAAATACCACGACTATCTATGGAGATATAGATAGACCTAGCACTAGGTAACGAGTTTATTATAACAAATAAAATCAGCAATGTAAACAATTTTAGTAAAAATCTTTACTTAATTAGTTTATAATTAATGTCACAAATTATTTATCTCTAGTCATATCGTCTGCAAAAGCATTATAATCACTATTATATCCGTCCTCTTTAAATAGTCCAGACATAGTTTTTACATAATAGTCTTGTAGAGCATAATCAGACTCATTTGGAAAATCAAGAGCAAAAAGTCTATGAAGTGTAAAGTCTGACATGGCATAAATATCGATACTATCATTAGAATAAGGCAAAAATCCCTCTATCTGAGAGAGTCCAGTTTTCTTATACACCATATCTCTAATTTGCTCAAAAGTAGAAGGCTCTTTTTTAACAACTCTGCCACATTTGATATAGTAACCGTCTATTCCAGCCTCATTAGACTCTTTGATAAGTGTATCTAGGTCATCAAGAACAACTAGTCCATTTGCGCCAAAAATCTCATGTATTTGTTCTATTGTTAATCTATTTGCATATTTCATACTTAATATCCCCTATTACATGGATATTTTACCATAGCTATACTCTAATTTCAATATACAAAAGAAAAAAACTAGGACAAAGCCTAGTTTTATACTACTTAAATAATTGATTCTTTTTCTCAATCATCTCGTCTATTCTATTAATATACTCTTCAATATTTTTTAGATTAGCAAACCTTTCAATCTTATTATCAAGTGAATAATATCTTTTCGATATTGCATTAGCACCACAAGCAACAATAGATGCAAATTCTTCCATACTATTAATATTAAACAAACATGGTTTTTGCCTAAAATAACCTATATTTTCAAGTTTTCCCAACATATTCTTTTGCTTATATAGATAGTACGGTTTATATCCTGCCTCTTTAAGTGCATTAGCTGAATATTCAATCATTTTTTCCACATCAGTTACTATAGAAGTATTGCCACCATTAGTCTTTAGATCACTACCTCTTTTAATACTAAGTGTATGAACAGTAATATTATCTGGAGCATACTCTATTGCCTTATTAATGGTCCTTTTGAATGTAGGCACTGTTTCACTACCAAGACCTGCAATAAAGTCCATATTGATATTGAAATCATACTGAATGGCAAGTTTATATGCTTCCATAATTTCCTTGCTAGTATGATTACGACCAATTTCTTTTAGGGTTTTATTACAGAAAGTTTGAGGATTGATACTGATTCTAGTAACATCATGTTTCTTAAGCACTTTTAGTTTATCCTCTGTAATCGTATCAGGTCTACCACATTCAACAGTAAACTCGCTTACCTTATAGGCTAAGTGAGATAGTAACCTATCTAATTGCTCTGCAGATAATATAGTAGGAGTACCACCACCGATATATATAGTATTAACTATATAATTCTTTTTCTCTATGAGTTCTTTTGTTGCATTAATTTCCTTAATTAAAGCATCAAGATATGGCTCTAATAGGTGTCTACACTTATCTATAGGAAGTGATATAAATGAACAATAATAACACTTAGACGGACAGAAAGGAATATTAATATACAAATCAACTAGATGTTCATTTTTAATAACACCCTGCTGATTTTTATATATTTCTTTCACCATCATTGCTTTTTCATAAGATACTTTGAATGTACTCATCATCTGATTAAAGGCTTTCATATAATCGCCGTTATTTTCTTTGATAAGTTCATAGTATAGTTTAGTAGGTCTAATTCCAGTTAGACTTCCCCATGGTAATTTAACATCAGGAAAGAGGTCTTGCAAACAGTCAAATAAACACAATTTTGCAAACCTTTTTTGATA
This sequence comes from Clostridiales bacterium, assembly GCA_015055605.1. Lineage (GTDB taxonomy): Bacteria > Bacillota > Clostridia > Christensenellales > UBA1242 > UBA11490. Next base: position 307,930 of record SVHV01000001.1, on the reverse strand, counting down.
CCTAATAGGAAATTTTGTGTCCACAATTTTTCCATCATTTTCAAATACTTTATCATTAAGAGAGTTGGTTACTTTTGTATGGATATCGAGAGCATCTGTGGTTTGCTCTAATTTAAATGTAATATCTAAAGAAACCATCTCTTCTTCTGTATAGAAAAGTTTAGCCACTAGCACCAACTCATCTAATAACTTCTCATTATCAACTATTATATTTATCATTACGCTGACCTATATATTTCCAAAACAAAACTTAATTGATTTAATTTACTCATTAAACTATCAAGCTCTGCCTTGTTAGATATGCTCACTTGAACACTAATAAGCGCTTTGCCATCTTCTTTCTTCTTCGCAACCATACCAACAAGAGGGATTTTTTCATCATTTAATTTTTTAGTAACTTTTGCAATAAGTCCTGGACCATCAGTAGCCACAATCGAGATTGAACCGATAAATTTCTTTGTAGAATTAGCATGCCATGAACATTCAATTAAACGCTCAAATTCGCAACTTTTTAGAGTATCACAGTCTCTTTTATGAATAGTGATTCCATTACCTCTAGAAATATATCCGATAATGTCATCACCAGGCAAAGGATTACAACATTTAGCAAGTTTAGTCATAAGGTTTGAGAAACCTTTTACAATAACATCACCGTCATTTTTGTACTCAGTTAACTTATGCTCTCTATTAAACTCACTAACTGCACTATCCTCTCTATAAAGAGCTGAAAGTTTATTGAGAACTTGATTTGCAGTAATACCACCATAACCAACTGAAGCATACATATCATCTGTACTTTGAAAACTATATTTCTCAAATACCTCATCTAGATACTTAGGTACTAATAATTTGCTAAGAGGTAAGTTTTTGATTTTAGCATTTTGCTCTAAGATACTCTTACCTTTCTTAATATTCTCTTCTTTCATTTCTTTTTTGAAGAAAGCATTGATTTTTGACCTAGCAGAATTTGTTTTTACAACTTTTAACCAATCTCTAGAAGGACCTTTAGCATTAGGATTAGTGATAATCTCTACAATATCTCCATTATTCATCTGAGTATTTAGAGGAACCATTCTATCGTTAATCTTAGCACCTACACAATAGTTACCTATCTTGCTATGAATAGCATAAGCAAAGTCAATAGGTGTCGACCCCTCTGGAAAATCAATAATCTTGCCCATAGGAGATTGTACAAAAATTTTACCACTATACACGTCAGTCTTCATAATCTCAAGCAATTCGTCACTTGATTTTTCTTTATGAAGGTCCATAATTGACCTAATATAGTTAATTTTTACACCACTCTCGTCTAGTTTTTTTCTTTCTTTGTATGCCCAGTGAGCAGCGAAACCGTACTCAGCATAAGTGTGCATATCATAAGTTCTAATCTGCACCTCTACAGGGTCGCCATTATCAAGAACAATGGCTGTATGTAATGACTGATAACCATTCTCTTTTGGATTAGCTATATAATCTTTGAAATTACCCAAAGGCTTATAAAGCGTAAATACTTTACCCAAAGCTGTGTAACACTCGTCAATAGTATTAACAAGGATTCTAACTGCTAAAATATCCATAATCTGATTAAGTCTATTCTCTTTAAAGGTTCCCTCAGAAGCCACAGTATTTAGATAATTACTTCTACCATAAATATCATTAATAGAACTAATGCCCATATTCTTCATCTGTAACTTTTTAGCAATACTATATAGTTGCTTTTGTCTACCATAAACCACAGAATCAGGACAAATAGACTTCATCTCAATTTTTAGTTTTTCAATAACAGAATTTATCTCAGCATTTCTCTCTTCAACATACTTGCTTAGAGTTTCTGTTAATTCCTCGTACATTTTAGGCTTAAAATACTTAAATGTTGCATTTCCAAAGGTATTTTTGATATGACTCAAACCAAGCATCTGACATATAGGAAAATATATATCATTGATTTCTTGCATAAATACGGTTGTTTCAGCCTCAGTAAGCATATCAACAAACCTAAGTTTGCTCTCTTCTATACAAAGTTTAATGATAACAACCCTAATGTCCTTTGCAAGAGCAATAAACATGTTTTTAATGTTCTCAAGCTGTTCTTGATGTGTAGAAAGATTAAGGTTCTCAATCTTCTCAAGTCTTGTAAAAATTCCCTTTATTTCGTCATTAATAATATCTGACGAAAGTATCTCTGGATTGTTTTTGTATGCTGGATAAATTAGTCCTATGATTATAGAATCTAGGTCTAATTTATTAGATAAAAGATTCTCTGCAATTAGCTTACCATACTCTAAAGTGTATAGGCCTGATTTAGCATAACTGCTAGAAACTTCATTATATATTTTTTCAATAATTTCACTATCTTTTTTGGAAAAAAGTTCTTCAATTTTCTGAAATAATTCTTTCATAAATACCCCTTATTTAATTTTCAAAAATTCAATAACAAAATTATATATTACAGAGTCTTTTAGATTGCTCTTAATACCATTATTAATCTCCAAAACACCCTCAGTAAACTTCATAATACCTAATTCTTCCATTACCATCAGGAAGAAAATAAATTGATTATACTTAATTGATTTATCAATCAAATTAATCTTTCTTAATTGATTAAAATATGTCACCAAATCAGGAACTGCAGTTGTTATATTAGCTAGTCTAATTGCATTATGAATTCTAGCAAATGTATCCCTACTAGTATCAAGATTATTAAATAGTGAAATATTGAGTCTGTCCTGTACAGCATAAATCTTATTAAATTTAGTGCTAAGACTAGATACATAACCCTCACATAAAAAACTATCTAACAAGAATATATTATCATAATCTTTTAGATTTGTACTAGCGTCTGGAGAGAAAACTATAACATTTTCTCCACAGGCATTCTTTATATCAAATAATTCATAATTACATATATCTGGTAATTGCTTAGTAACAGCAAAGTATGTATCCATATCATTAATAAGTACAGCTGTACCAAATTTAGATTTTTTACATAGCTCATTTATTTTAGCAATAGCAACATCAAACTTCATAGTCTTATAATTATTATATTCAGATTTAAAATTAATTAATTTTAATTGAGTTAAGTAATTAGCTCCAACAATTTCACTCTTGGTTGCAGTGTTAATTTTTGAGTAATTTATGTTCCTTACAAAACCACTAATTTTCTCTTTTTTACTGAATTTTTCAATAAACAACTCAACAATAATTTCTTTTAAACAATTAACATTAAGATTATAGTAATAATCACCCTTGTTAAATGCAATAAAGTTTAAATCTTTGTATTTAATTCTCAAATGTTGAGGAAAGTTTGACATTCTAACTGCAGAATTATTATCTATCTGAAACCTAAATGTCGGCTTTTCATTTTTAAATCCTGTTGGTTCAAAAATCTCTAAATCTTTTACAAATTTAGCATCAACAACAGCATTTGATAAGTCTAAATCATAAGTTTTTCTAGTAACTAAATCTTCTTCTTTAGTATTATTTAATACATAATCATTGATTCTTTTTCTAAATTCTTTTAGATTTTTGCCCTCGATAGATAGTCCACCAGCTTGATTGTGACCACCAAATCTAATAAGTAAATCTTGCACAGATGTTAAAGCATCAAAAATATTTACTGCAGGTATACTCCTACAACTACCTTTATACTCATCATCAACCTTGCTAAGCAAACAAACCGGTTTATTATATTTCTCAACCAACTTTGAACATATAATACCAAGAACACCACTTTCCCACTTTTCATTATATAGAACTATCATTCCAAGTCGAGAAACATTAGTTCCCTCTAACATCTCACAAGCAGACTCAAATATAACATTTGTTTCTGCAACTCTCTTATCATTAAGCTCTAATAATAGGTTGATATTTTTCTCTATCTCTGAGTCATCTTTCTCAATATATAGTCTAAAAGAAATACTAGCATCACCCATTCTACCTGTTGCATTGATTTTAGGTGCCATCTTGAATGATATATCCGAACTAGTTAACGGTAATGACATCTTAAGTCTACTACATAACTTTTTAAGACCTTTAGGTAGTTGCTCTTTTTGATGCTCTAGTCCTAATTTTACTATAGCCCTATTTTCTTCCATAAGAGGAACTATATCTGCAACAGTAGCAAGAGATGCAATAGTAGTGTATTTAAGAGCCTCTTCTAGCCCACCCAAAGCATGAACAAGTTTCAATGCAACACCTGCTCCACATAGTTCTTTAAAAGGATATAATTGTCCATCTAATTTGGGATTAATAATAAGTGTATTTGGCAATACTTGTGGTATGTCATGATGGTCTGTAACTATAATATCTATACCTAATTTTTTACAATACTCGATTTCTTCTACACAAGTAATACCACAGTCAACTGTAATGATTAAGTCAGGACTATATAAATCTTTTACTTTATCTAGACTCTCACAGGTTAGACCATAACCATCAACAAATCTATTAGGTAAAAATACATTAACCTTCTTACCGATACTCTCAAAATATTTATATAAGATCGCACTAGCACTGATACCATCAGTATCATAATCACCCATTATCAAGATGTTTTTATTATTAGCAATATTGCTCTTGATCTTTTCAACTACCTTATCCATATTACTAAGTAAGAATGGATTATTAAGTTGAGTAACTCCAGAACCAATAAATTTCTCAATTTTATCTTCTGTGTCTAATCCTCTTGAAAACAATAACTTAACTACTTCAACACTAATATCAAATCTTTTAGCAAATTTTTCTAATTCTTTTATATTAAATTGTTCTTTATATTTCTTTATAAATTCCATAATAACCTTTTAGCATAAAATAAGCCCTTAAAAAGATTTTAAGGGCTTAGTGATATTAAACAAGAATTTTTTCGTCAGTTTTATTATCTTTGTTCTCTAATTTCTTTTTTTCTCTTTCTTGTCTTCTCTTAAGCATAATATCTTTCTCCCTCTTATACCAGAAAGACCAGATAGATGTACTAAAGAATAAAGTTGTAAATACAGCAATTATTAAACCTAGAATAATAGAAATAATTGTGTAAAGAGTTGAAATTGTAGAGAATACAGCAATTAGTATTAGTGGAAGAATAATAAATGCCATATAAATTAAAGTCTTTGCAACGAACTTAGAGTTAACTACAGAGTAAACTCTCTCTGCATTGCTAGACTTTGCATATTTATCTTCATTAATAGTTGGTTTTAGCCCATTATTAACGAATATTGAAAGTACAACACATACCATAGTTGCGATAGCATAAGCAAGAACAAATGCAGTATTTAAAGGAATTCTGAATATAACATTTGCAGAAGTAAGCATTGCACTTGCAAGAAGAATATTTAGTATAACAGATACACCTGCCATAATGTTGTATCTAATGATATTATATAAGAACGCAAGTACCATAATACAACCCACTGCAAGCACAGTATACCAAATCATCTTTGAAGAATCTTTTGCAGTATTAGTTAAAATATCTGTTGTAGAAATATATACAGACCTATCAACTTTAGACTGAACATTTGTATATAGATTATCTTCGATTTCTGTCTTTAATTCATCAATTTTTGAATCAAGAGCATTGTCAGTATTAACAATTCTAACAATTACACCATTTTGAGCATCTTGACCAATTCTTTCAATTCTATGGTCTTCTAAATCATATCTTACTACAATTTTGGTGATTTCATCTTCAAATACTTTATATTCTTCTTCAGAAACTGTTGTGTTGAATTTTACAGTAAATGTAGAAACATTTCTGTAATCATAATCAAAATTAAATCCGATTATTAATCCTATAATCATGGCAGCTAGAGCCATAACTACAGGAATAATCATAAAATACTTAAAACTTGTAATAAAGTTAAATTTACTGCTATTAGTTTTCATCAATATTGGCCTCCTTAGTAAAGTTAACTTTTTTCTCATTCTTTAGGTTAAATGCAGTATAGTTAACAGCAAATACCTTATTTAGGAACATACTAGTAAATGCAGTTCCAGGTATTGTCATTAAGAAATTATATACAAACATTCTAACTAAATTACTTGGAATAAATAACAAGAATAGTACAGAACCAGTTGTTAGTAGTAAAACATCTAACATATTGAACAATGCACCTCTATATCCAGAAGAGAATGAAACGATAAATTTCTTACCCTTAGCATATTCCCTCTTGATAACATTTAGGTAGTACAAATGTAAAACATAGTTAAATACAAATCCGATTACAAAACCTAACCAACCAGCAACTGTGATTTGTAAATCAAAAATTGCACTAACTAGAACAGAAACTGCTAATGCAAAGAATAAAGATAAAGAAGAAACTAAACCTAATTCTTTAAATAGTACATAAGCAACTACAACTGCAGCAACAACAACGGCTATAGTAACTATTGTCATCATAATTCTAACAGAATTACCATTCTCGCTTACAACCTCTGTTGCCTCTGTTTTAGTAGTCATGTTTACACCAATCATTGTTCCAGCAAGTCTATCTGCATACGCTTTACCACTTGATTTGTTTGTAATACCACTACCAGAGATAAATGTATATCCCATAGTGTTTTCTTCTGTAACAGTTGGTTCAGAGAATGCTTGGTCGTAATTTTTGTTCATATAGATATACATTGTTTGTTCATCTTTAGAACTAACTGTCTTAGTTAATTCAGCAAACTTCTCTTTGCCTTCTTCAGTAAATTTAATGTAAACACCATGTGTTGTACCACTAAGCATATACTCAACAGACTCTATATCTTGTCCAGTAACTTTTGCCTCAGCATCTTCACCAGACTCAGACTTCATCTCTATAAATCCAATTAAGAAAGACTCTGAAATAGTTGTATCAGGAACCTCAATTGTAATTTTCTTATCAGCATTAATGTATGCTTTTGCATCAGAATATTGCTTGTCTAATAGATATTGAACTCTATCTACTGTTTCTCTATAGGCGTCTTCCTCTGTACCTTCATACCAGTCAGCAATCTCAATATCGTAGGTATTCTTTACTCCACCACCCAACTCTAGTCCTAGGTGCAAGTTCGCTAAGCCCATGAAATTGTAACTTGTTCCAGGAACTGGGAAAGGGATAAATGTTAGTAAAAATACTAAAACTACAAAGATGCTTGTAAGTACATAATTTCTAATTGCCCTTTTCTTTTTCATTTTGTCCACTCCATTTAGTATTATCGATATTAGAAATTTCATCTATTATAAACAGTCTAAAATTCACTATAAAAATCCTAAAATAATTATATCCACTAATTTAAAATTTAGACTTGATTTAAAAAATCGGTTTAAATAGATAAATATTTCGTAAAACCGACGAAATATTTTCACCTAATCATTATACCCCATAAGGCTTTTGTAGTCAATTTATTTTTAAATAAAAATAAGCGATTATTGAAGATAATTACCAAAAAACGCAACAAAACAAACGCAAAATTCAACAACAATAAAAAAACACGATTAACCATCGTCACAAAGACGGTCAAATCGTGTATAATTTTTATCATTATTTCCCTAGATGAACAACTATAAGTCCGATAATTCCACCCATAAGCGTAGTAAGAAACATATCATAAACATTACTCAATGATATGGAAAAATAACCCTGCAAAATACTAAATGTAACAAAGCTTAAAATGTAGTATGCAAATCCTATCAATAATCCTTTAAGTAGCCCTTTTTCTTTATGTCTCTTTAGAGAAAGCATTGCACCAACAAATATACTAAATACCTTGATAATTTGATTAATAGGAAAGATGATATTATCCCTAATACCCACATACCTAATAATAAGGGCAAATATCAAAATCATAATGAGTGTAATACAAACAGACACAATCGTACCACTTAATATCTTTAACCAAAAATTCCTCTTTGAATCAACCACACTAACAGCCATTTCACAACCACCTATATATTTTTTTATATAGTATGATTTTAGAAAAACAATTATAACAATATAGATGCAATATCCCTAGTATATTCGACAAAAAAACAAGCCTTAATAGACTTGCTTTTTAAAAATTATTTCTTGTGTGATACTTTTGAAGCAGCAGATTTCTTTCTAGGAGTTTTTGCAACAGAAGTAGATTTCTCTACAGGTTTGCTTTCTTCCTCAGCATCTTCAGTTGCAGCATCTACAACCTCTTCTTTTGCTTCTGAATTTGAAGAATTATTCTCAATATTATCTTGACTTATAATATTACCAGACATATCTTCTACAACTGGAGTTTTGTTATCAATACCACCAATAGCATTAATATGAACAGTCATAGATGAAGGATTCTTCTTAGAACCAGTAATAATTGTAACAACCTTACCATCTGTAGTAAGTTCGATACTCTCTACAACACCATAAATACCTGCTGTAGTAATAACTTTAGTACCTTTAGTTAATTTTTCAAACAACTCATTTTTAGCAGCAATTTCTTTCTTTTGTCTAAGGAAAGATGGTACTAACATAGCAATCATCAATACGATAATTAAAAGTATAAACCAGTTTTGAGCAAACCATGCTGCAAGTGCATTTAGTAATAAATTCATTGTAATCTCCTTAGTATTTAATTTAATCTTAAATATTATAACAAATGTATGAAAATTATCAAAACAAATATTTATAATAAAATGTATATTTTAAGCGAATTAAGACTATTTTTTCTTTATAGCATTTTGAATTTTGTTAGAATTATATCTAGTCAAAAATTCATCTTTAAAATCAAGAAGTCTATCCTCTCTAATCGCAGTCTTAATATCTTCCATTAATTTTGTTAAAAATCTAATATTGTGAATGCTGAGTAGTCTTGCACCCAATATCTCATCAGCATTGATTAAATGCCTTAAATAAGCCTTTGTATAATTTCTACAACACTCACAATCACACTCAGGGTCAAGCGGTGTAAAATCATCCTTAAATATTGCATTTCTAACAACAACTTTGCCATCATGAGTAAATGCTGTGCCATTTCTAGCAATTCTAGTAGGAAGAACACAGTCGAACATATCCACTCCTCTAATAACACTCTCTAAAATACAGTCTGGACTACCCACACCCATTAAATAATGTGGTACTTCTTGAGGAAGATGTGGTTTAAGAACATCAAGCATCTCATACATTAATTCTTTTGGCTCACCAACAGATAGTCCACCTATTGCCATACCATATTTAATATACGGTTTAGTCCTCTCTAAACTCTCAAGCCTTAGATCAGCAAAGAAATTACCTTGTACTATAGGAAATAATGCCTGAGTGTCTACTTTATGATAGTTATAACATCTATCTAACCAGTCAATTGTTCTATTAAGAGCTTTTTTGCTCTTTTCATAAGAAGTACCATAAGTTGTACACTCATCAAATGCCATTATGATATCAGCACCAAGAGCTTCTTCTATCTCCATACACTTTTCTGGAGTGATGTATAGTTTCTCGCCGTTTAGGTGCGACCTAAATTCAACACCGTCATCTGTAATCTTTCTTAAATCACTAAGAGAAAATACCTGAAAACCACCACTATCAGTAAGAATAGGTCTATCCCAATTCATAAATTTATGTAGACCACCAGCTTTCTTTACAATATCCTCGCCTGGTCTAAGATGCAAGTGATATGTATTACTAAGTAATATTTGTGTATTAATTTTCTTAAGGTCTTCTGGAGTTAAACTCTTAACTGTAGCCTGTGTTCCCACTGGCATAAATACAGGAGTTTCAATAACGCCATGAGGTGTAGTAAACTCACCTATTCTAGCACCAGATTGTTTACAAGTATATTTTGTTTCAAACTTAAATTTATCCATTAATTAATTCTCAACTTTTTCAAATCTTTTTTTATTAGTATCTTTATCCACTATTTCATTCCACATAGACATAGGTCGCACCCATACCAAACTATTATCGTTTTCAGGAGAATATACTATCATATCTTCCATATTTTCTGTATGTTTAGCAACAGCAATTACTCTATATGTATTGCCCTTAAAATGTCTATACAAAGCACCTATTTCAATATCAATCATGTTTCACCTATAAAAGCAAAGTTGCGTCACCAAAACTAAAGAATCTATAACCTTCTTTAACTGCAGTATTATACATATCTATAGTCTCATCTAATCCACAAAAAGCAGAAACCAGCATAATAAGTGTACTCTCAGGCAAATGGAAGTTAGTAATCACAGCATCTACCATTTTAAATTCATATCCTGGATATATAAAAATATCTGTTTCTTTTTGCACTGGTTGAAGAATGCCATTATCATCAGTTGCTGATTCTAAAACTCTAATGCTAGTAGTACCTACAGCAATTATTCTTCTACCCTCAGATTTTGCCTTGTTAATTTTATCAGCAGAATCCTTAGTTACTTCAATATACTCACTATGCATTTTATGATTTTTTATATTAGTTTCACTAACAGGTCTAAATGTTCCTAGTCCAACATGAAGTAATACCTCTACTACCTCTACACCCTTGTCTTTTATTTTCTGCATAAGTTCATTAGTAAAATGCAATCCTGCAGTTGGTGCAGCACTACTACCTGTAACCTTATTATATACAGTCTGATACCTATCTTTATCCTTATACTGTTCTTTTATATATGGAGGCAGAGGCATCACTCCTATCTTATCAACAATCTCCTCAAAAACACCTTCAAATATAAAACTAATTATTTTACCACCAAAGTCAGTATCACTTTTTACTTCTGCCTTTAATTCTGGAGAAAACACAATAATTGTTCCTTCCTTTAGCCTTTTGCCCGGCTTAGCAAGACATTCCCATGTTGTAATATCTAGTCTTTTGAGAAGTAATACCTCAATCACAGCACCAGTTTCTTTTTTGCCATATAGTCTAGCAGGTAAAACCCTAGTATTATTTACCACCAAAACATCACCGGACTGAAGATAATCAATAACATTATAGAAATTCTTATGTTCTATCATTTGAGTATCTCTATGGTAAACAAGGAGTCTAGAGGAGTCTCTAGGCTCTGCTGGTGTTTGAGCAATCTGCTCTTCTGGTAAATTATAATAATATGTTCTTGTATCAAAAATATCCAAATTATTCTTATTCATCTTCAACATCACTTTCAACAAACATATTTAAGAATTCTTGATTCTTTTTCGATAATTTCTTACCTAAATGTTTATATGCATTAGGAAGAACAACTCTACCTCTAGGTGTTCTAGCGATAAAACCTAATTGCAATAAATATGGTTCATAAACATCTTCGATAGTATTAGCATCTTCACCTGTAGCTGCAGCAACAGTATTTAAACCAACTGGACCACCATGGAATTTATCAATAATAGTCTCAAGTAATACTCTATCAGTAAAATCCAATCCTAAGTTATCTACTTCTAAGACCTCTAAGGCGTCTTTACAAATTTCATTAGTAATAGTTCCACTACCAACAACCTCTGCAAAATCTCTAATTCTCTTAAGCAGTCTATTAGCAATTCTAGGAGTACCTCGACTTCTTTTCGCAAGTTCTAAACAAGCGTCTTCATCAATAGGAGTACCCAAAATATTAGCACTTCTGGTAATAATCTTAGAAAGTTCCTCAATATTATACATCTCTAGTCTACATACTACACCAAATCTATCTCTAAGTGGACCTGTAAGCATACCCGCCTTAGTAGTAGCTCCTATTAATGTGAATGGCTCAACATTAATTCTCATAGTTCGAGCACCAGGACCTTTGCCTAAGATAATATCTAAAGCAAAGTCTTCCATGGCAGGATAAAGAACTTCTTCTACCGACCTACTTAGTCTATGAATCTCATCAATAAATAGGACTTCATTCCTTTGCATATTGCTAAGAATTGACGCTAAATCAGCTACCTTTTCTATTGCAGGTCCACTTGTGATTTTGATATTAGTACCCATCTCATTAGCAATAATGTGTGAAAGTGTAGTTTTACCTAATCCTGGAGGACCATAGAGCAGAACATGGTCTAAAGCATCACCCCTATTCTTAGCAGCTTTTATATAAATATTAAGATTTTTCTTTATTTTTTCTTGACCAACATAATCGTTCATAGTGGTAGGTCTAAGAGTATTTTCGACCTCACTTTCACTCATATTTTTGGTTGATGTTATAAATCTTTCTTCTTCCATAATTACCCAATTTATTTATTCATATTTTTCAATGCAAGCTTAATTAATTCTTCAGACTTCATATCTGGTTTAGCTATATTTTTCACTATTTGAGTTGCATCATTTCTAGTAAGTCCCATTGCAACTAAAGTATCAATAGTCTCCTCAATAGCTGAGCTATTAACCATAGTAGTAGATGGCTTTAGAAGACTAATTTGCATATCATCAAATGAATTTCTTAGTTCTAATACAACCCTCTCTGCAGTCTTTTTACCCAATCCCTTGATAGAAGACAGCAACTTAATATTCTCAGTTAAAATAGCATCTATAAGTGCGCTAACAGGCATTGCAGATAGCATTGTAATAGCCACCTTACCACCAATACCACTAACATTAATCAATTTTAAGAAAGTAGCCTTCTCTTCCATAGAAGCAAAACCAAATAAAGTAATAGCATCTTCCCTAACAGCCATATAGGTATAGACCTTAGCAGAATTTCCTACATCTGGTAATTCATAAATAGTTGTATCACTAACATTTAATTCAAACCCAACTCCATTTGAATTAATAACAACAATATTATTACCTTTTTCTTCAACAATTCCTGAAATAAATGCAAACATATTATTAGTACCCTTTTTTATTTAATATCTGTACCAGACAACATTAGATTAGTTTGACTATGACACAATGCAACAGCTAGTCCATCAGCAGCATCATCTGGTCTAGGTATAGCCTTTAGATTAAGGATAGCCTTAACCATAAACTGCACCTGTTGTTTATCTGCTCTACCATTACTAGTGAGAGCCTGCTTGATTTGCAAAGGAGTATACTCATATAGTTTTAACCCCTTATGTATACAAGCAAGGAGAATTACACCTCTCGCCTCTGCTACAGTAATACCTGTGGTAATATTAGTATTGAAAAAAAGTTCCTCAATGGCTACCTGCTCAGGCTTATAGGTATCAATCAATTGACACATACCATCATATATCTTCTGAAGTCTAATAGGCAGAGAGTCTTCTTTAGGCGTTCTAATAACACCATAATCTATAGCCTCTGTCTTATATTTACCTTTTTCTATAACACCAAAACCAACTATAGCTAGTCCTGGGTCTATACCTAAAATTACCATATTTCACCTACAATTATTAGTATATCTTCTAATAAAGAACAAGTCAAACAAATGTTTTAGAAAACAAAAAAAGTTAGCAAAATTTTGCCAACTTTTTATACTTCAATTAGTCCTCTAATTCTACATTATGATAAACTTCTTGAACATCATCATTGTCCTCTAAGAAATCAATCATTTTTTGGAATGTAGCAACTTTATCTTCTGGTAAAGTTACATAGTTAGTAGGAATCATATCTATAGCACTATCTGCAATAGTGATAGAACTCTTCTCAAGATTATCCCTAACTGTATCAAAGTCATCTGGAGTAGTATAAATCTCAAATACTTCGTCTTCGATAGCAATATCCTCAGCACCAGCATCTAGAGCAATCATCATCATATCATCATCAGATATTCCAGTTCCTCTTTGAACATAGATAACACCTTTTCTATTGAAAAGATATGATACACAACCATTACTACCTAGTGATCCACCAAACTTATCGAAGATATGTCTAACATCACTTGCAGTTCTGTTTTTATTATCTGTTAATGCATATACGATAACTGCACTACCTGCTACACCATAACCCTCATAAGTCATGCTCTCGTAGTTAACTGCATTTAGTTCTCCACTAGCCTTTTTAATACTTCTATTGATATTATCATTTGGCATATTAATTGCTTTTGCTTTAGCAATAATATTCTTTAATTGTGAGTTAGAGTTAGGGTCTGGGCCGCCTAATTTAACAGCAACAGCTATTTCTCTACCTATTTTTGTAAACATTTTAGCATTTTGTTGGTCGTTTTTCTCTTTAGCGTTTTTAATTTTAGTCCACTTATTATGTCCAGACATAAATCTTCTCCTTTTATTTTAATAAATACATTATAATTCCAGCACTAACACTTGCATTTAGACTCTCTACATCATCACCCATAGGAATCCTAATAGTGTTATCGGATAAATTCATAAGTTCCCTACTAACACCCTTACCTTCATTACCTATTACAATAGCAATATTATCACTCTTAGGTTCAAAGTCGTCAACAATTTCTCCTGACATATCGGCTGAAACTAGGGAAATATTATATTTTTCTTTGTACTCTAATAAACCATCTAAATTAGTATCAATATAGTTAATGTCAAACACATACCCCATACTAGACCTAATACTTTTGTATGTATAAGGATAAACAGAATCAATAGCAAAAATAGTATTATAACCAAAGGCATGAGCAGACCTAATAATCGCACCCAAATTGCTAGGATCTTGTAACCTATCTAATACTAAACATCTAGAATAATCATAGTTGGTATTATCTATAATTTTACAAATACCAAATACACCGTCTGTTGTCTTTGCTTCAGACAAATAATCAGCAATAGAATCAGATACAATTATAATTTCACACTTATTATAGTTCCTAACTAAATCATATTTTTCGCTTGTAACTAAAATATGGGTTAACTTTCCTTTTAGATATAATTGATTAACTAATTTGATGGTTTCAACCAAACAAAGACGCTCTTCTCTAGAGTGTTTCTTTTGTTTAATCTTATTACATAATTTAATTAAATCATTATCCTTACTAGTAATCATTTTTTATCCTAAAGTGGTTTATTTACAAAAAAGTTAAAACAAGTAAAAATACTTGTCTTAACTAATACTTTTTCTTAAATTATTTAGCAAGAGCTGTTTTAGCAGTAGCAACAAGACTAGCAAAAGCTTTCTCATCACTTACAGCAAGATCAGCAAGAACCTTTCTATTTAGGTCGATATTAGCAACCTTTAGACCATGCATAAATTGGCTATATGACATATCATTTTGTCTGCAACCAGCGTTGATTCTAGCAATCCATAATTGTCTGAAATCTCTCTTTTTAAGTCTTCTACCAACATAAGCATATTGGCCAGCTTTCATAACTGCCTGCATAGCAACTCTGTAAAGTTTGCTTCTAGCGCCCCAGTAACCTTTAGCACTTCTAAGAACTTTTCTTCTCTTCTTTAATGCGTTTACACTTCTTTTAATTCTCATAAGTCTTCTCCTCCTCTGTTATGCTGAAAGCAATCCTTTGATATTTTTCTCGTCTGCTTTTGATACATAAGTACCCTTTCTTAAGTGTCTCTTTCTGTCTGGTGATTTCTTAGTAAGGATGTGTCTTCTGTTCATTTTATTTCTCTTTACTAGACCAGATTTTTTTAATTTAAATCTCTTTTTTGCACCTGAATGTGTTTTCTGCTTAGGCATAATTTTTTATCTCCTTGTAAATTTATTTTGTTCCTTTTGGTGATAGTACCATAATAATTTGTCTACCATTAATTTCTGGCTTTGATGTCAAGTCTGCAACATCTGATAACATCTCGTAAAATTTCTCCATGATAGGCATTCCCATCTGAGGATTAGCAAGTTGTCTACCAAACATTCTTAGTGAAACTTTAACCTTGTCACCTGCTGTTAAGAACTTTCTAACATTTTTAGCCTTGAATTGCATATCATTGTCTGCAATATTCATACTAAGTTGCATACCCTTAACTTCAGTAACTTTTTGCTTTTTCTTAGCTTCTTTTTCTTTTTTGATTGTGTCAAATCTATGCTTACCATAATCCATAATTTTACAAACTGGTGGAACTGCATTTGGTGACATTAGAACTAAGTCTAAGCCTTCTTCTTCAGCCTTATCCATAGCCTCGTTGTAAGAAACTATTCCTAAAGCCTCACCTTGACTTCCAACAAGTCTAACCTGCTGAGCTTTAATCTGCTCATTAATAAGTAACTCTTTAATAGTGGTGTACCCCCAAAATTATTTTATAGTATAAAAAAAGTGAGCAAATAACTTTACCCACCTCCCAAAATAAATGAAAAAATCTATTATTTTGACCACGCCAAAACGAAATTCGACGGGTGAGAAGTGGTCTTCTTCTTTAAACTACGAGAATTATTATATACTCTCTTTATTACCTTGTCAAGTCATTTTTCTAATATTTTTAACTATCTTTAGTCAATTATATATATTATTAACATAAATAAAAGGAGAAAATCTTTCTCCTCATTTTATTGCTCTAACATCCAGTCAATGTATATACCAAAGCCTTTTGTCGGATCATTTACAAAGACATGTGTTACTGCACCAACCAGTTTATCATTCTGAATAATAGGACTACCACTCATACCTTGTACTATACCACCTGTCCTAGCTATCAAATCCTTATCAACAACTCGAATCACCATACTTTTCTCATTGCAAGACGACTGAAAATTAGTCTTAATAATTTCAATATCAAATTCCTCTATATTTTGTCCATCTATACACGATAATATTTTTGCACTACCAGGTGTGACAGATACCCTACCACCTATCTCAGTAGCCATCCTACCCAAAACATATTCTTTAGGCTCATCTAAATATCCATATACTCCATACTCACAATTTTTATCTACAGAACCTATAACATTTTCTTTACTAAATGTACCAATAAGTTCACCAGCTCTACCATTTTCTCCCCTTTTTACCGACAATATTTTTCCCTCATAGATATTTCCTCCACTAACATCTATGATTGTATTACTATCACTATCATTAATAGCGTGACCTAAAGAACCAAATCTACCTGTAGTAACATTTATAAAAGTAAGAGTACCTATACCAACAGCGTCTTCTTTTACCCATAAACCCAACTTGTAGGTTTTTGTTAAAACATCAAGTGCAGGAGATATATATGTTTCAAACTCTTCATTATTTCTCGCAACACCTAACTTTAATTCTCCTCCTTTATGATTCTTGAGTATATCGGAAATATCTTCTACATTATTTATAGGTTCATCATTTATTCTTAAAATTATATCACCACTTTTTAGATCACTATCTTCAAAAGGTCTTTCTATACCCTTGTCAGAAATAATATAGTTTCCACCAATTAACACAACTCCTTTGGACGATAGAGAAAAGCCTAAACTATCTCCACCAGCAAAAAATCTATCAGGCTCAATTACATTAACTTTTAGTTTTTTAATATCAAACAAATTAAAAAGTTTATATTTGATTGTATACTCATTATATTTGTCTTCAGAGTCAGCAGAAACATTAATGATACGAGATGAAACAACTAGATTATTTTCTAAAATAGTATCAAGCTCCTCTTCGGTAACAAACATTCCGTCTTGATAATCACTTATAATCTGGTATGGAAAACATATTGAAAACATTAAAAAAAGAAATATTGTAATTACCAGCAACAGTTTTTTTATTTTGCTCATAAAAAAATACTCCTTTTTAGAATATGTCTAAACTTAGAAGTATTTTAAATAATATAACTATAAATTATTCATCTATCAGTCAGGTAAATTTTGTAAGTTTAGTTCAGTACCTTAAACTTATTTGCCTGAGCAATTATTTCTTTTGCATGAGATATAGCTGTATCATTTGCAGAATCACCTATCATACGAGCAATCTCATAAACTTTTTCTTCTACATCAAGAGGCTTAACCCGTGTAATAGTTGAGCCAGAATCTTCTGTTTTTTCTATCTTTAGGTTGTGGTCACCAAATGATGCTATTTGTGCTAGATGCGTAATGCATATAACTTGATTATTCCTAGAAATCTCACAGATTTTTTGACCAACAACTCTACCAATTTCTCCACCTATGCCAGTGTCAATCTCATCAAATATACAGGTCTTAGCCTGACCACAAGTTTGTAAAGACTTAAAGGCAAGCATAAACCTACTTATTTCACCACCAGAAATAATTTTCGTTAGTGACCTAGGCTCAACACCTAAGTTGGCACTAAACAAGAACTCTATCCTATCAGCACCATTTTCATCAACATCTTTCTCTATAGTATCTAAATCTATATCATTTTCAAAAGAAAGAGCAAAAGATGCATTTTTCATTCCTAATTTTTTAAGTTCAGCAACTAACCTTTCGCTAAAAGCCCCAAACTCAGCTTTTCTTATATTTCTAAGAGATGTACAGATTTCAAAAATCTCTTTTAATATACGATTTTTTTCCGACTTTAGTTCAAGTAGTTTTTCGTCTGCGTTAAGTAAAACATCTAGTCTATCTTCCAATTCCAACTTATGAGCAAGTATATCTGCTATAGTATTACCATATTTACGCTCTAGGTCCTTAATATCAGAAAGTCTATCTTGCAACATATCAAGTTCTTCTTGAGAATATGATAAATTATTAATCATAGAATTAAGGTCTGAAACAATATCATCTAATTCATACTTAATAGAATATATTCTATCCTTTTCTTTAGAAACATTATCATCATACTGCTCTATAGAAGAAAGTGTATTGATAGCTGTTTTTAGAATATTAGATACATTATATTCACCATCAAGTACCTCAATAGACTGGTTAAGTGAACCATAAATCTTCTCACTATTTTGCATAACAGTAAGTTTTGATTTCAGTTCTTCTTCTTCACCATCATAAAGATTGGCATTATCTATCTCATCTATCTCAAACTGGATAAGTTTAATATTATTTTCCCTGTCTTTATCTAGACCACCCAGTTCCTTAATCTGCGAATTGATACCATGCAGTTTATCTAAATTTTCAGAAAGCTTAGCTTTATCATCAACCAAACTCTCTCCAATTATCTCATCTAATAAACTCAAATGATTTTTAGAATCAAGGAGAATCTGACTATCATTTTGCCCAAAGATGTCTAAAATACAAGATGCAACCTTCCTAAGAATATTAAGTGTAACAATCTCTCCATTGAGCCTACACTCATTTTTTCCAGACACAGAGAAATATCTTGATACAATTATTGTCCCCTCGTTCTCAATATCAACAGACGACAAAATATCATTAAGAGTATGATTATTTGTATCAACCGAAAAAACACCCTCTACTCTAGCAAACTCTTCACCAGACTTGATAAGGGTTTTGTCAGCCCTAATACCTGTTAAGAACAAAAGAGCATCTACTATTAAAGATTTACCAGCACCAGTCTCACCAGTAAGAACATTGAAACCCTCTTTAAACTGAACTGATGACTTAGAGATTAAGGCAAGATTAGTAATCTTAATACTCTCTAACATACTCTCTCCTTACATTATTAATCAAATATGATTTTATCAAAATCAAAAAAAAAATACAATTATTTCTAATTGTATTTTATAAAGAAGAAACAAATTAATTAAGTAGCGAATTCAATTTCTCTTTAACGAAATGTGCATCATCTTGATCACAAGATATAACCATAACTGTATCATCCCCATAAGTACAGCCCATGACTTGTGCTAAAGATAGTTGGTCTATTAGTCCACTAACCATACCTGCAGTACCTTTGATAACCTTTACTACAGTTAGATTCATTGCAGACTTAATAGAGATTACACACTCTTTAAAGATGTTTAAGCATTTGTTTGATAAAGCTTGTACTTGTGAATTAACAACAGCGTACTTATACTTCTTACTATCAGTTAAGATTTTTATAAGTCCCAATTCCTTAATATCTCTACTGATAGTAGCTTGAGTTACATCAAACTCTGCGTCTTTGAGTGCAGATACTAATTCCTCTTGAGTCTCAATTTCTTTTGTTGAGATAAGTTCTAGTATCTTTGATTGTCTTGAATTACGAGCCATATTTTTTCCACCTCAAAATCGTAATTAATTTGCTAATGTGATATTTACTTTCCACCAAAGCAAATACCAGATAATATTCTTTTTCCTTTTACAATCCCCATAAAGAAAAAAAATACTAACTATCACTTTCTTCGTGATTGCTATAATTATACAACAAGATTTATCTTTATGCAAGAGGTTTTTGAATATTTATTCATAATTTTTTTTATAAAAATTCATGATTTTGTATAATGTAATTTTAAAATGTATATTTATGCAATTTTATGTATAATGGCTTATTTTAGCCATTTTTTCAATATAAAATTAAGAAAACAAGGCAACTTTCGTCCAATTATGCATAATTTTTGCATAATTAAACAATTATAATTTCATAACAAAACATATCCCCTACCCAAAACAACAAAAGATTATTCAACAGCACAATACAACCCGATAATATAGTCAATACAATATATACATAAAAAAAGACTCAGCAAATCACACTTGCCAAGTCTTTATACAACAAAGTTATTTATAATTTTTAATAAATTCCTCTACAGTCATTTCTGTTCTATTGCCAGACTTTCTCTCAATAAGTTCTACCTTACCATCTTGAGCGCCCTTACCTACTATTAAGATATAAGGAACACCAATTAGTTCTGCATCTTTTAGTTTAACACCAAAGCTCTCATTTCTATCATCAAGAAGAACCTCATCATCACTTCCGATAACCTTTGAGTAAATCTCATTAGCAAGGGCATTTTGTGTTTCGTCTTTTTTATTAGCAATAACAATATCAAGTTTATATGGAGCAACACATTCAGGCAAACACATACCTTTGTCATCACAGTTCTGCTCAACTAGAGCACTTAGTGTTCTACTAACACCAATACCATAACAACCCATAATCATATATTGTTCTTTACCATTTTCATCAAGATATTTACAATCCAATGCCTCTGTGTATCTAGTACCTAGTTTAAAAATATGTCCAACCTCAATACCCCTAACAGTTTTAACAATACCACCACATCTAGGACACACATCTCCAGCCCTTGCACTCTTAATATCTGCAAAGATGTCCACATGGATATCTTCAAGATTTGCATTAATATAATGATAATCAGTTTTGTTAGCACCAATAACAAAGTTAACCATATTCTTAATATCATTATCTGCAACTACAGTAACATTCTTAAGACCTACAGCACCAACAAATCCAGCAACTGAACCAATACTTTCAATCTGCTCTGCAGTAGCCATTTCAATATTAATAGCACCAACAGTGTTTTGTAGTTTAACCTCTTCTATCTCTCTATCACCCCTGCACAATGCAAGAACAACACCTTTGTCAGTACTATATACAACTGCTTTTACAAAGTTCTCACTCTTTAGATTTAAGAACTCAACTAGTTCCTCAATTGTTTTAACAGAAGGAGTTTTAACCATCTCCATCTTATTTCTAGTAACATTACTATTATCTACAGGAATAAAGTTACATTCAGCCTTTTCAGTATTAGCACCATAGCCACAGTCACATACTATAATCTCGTCTTCACCAATATCAGCCTTAACCATAAATTCTGTTGAACCTGAGCCACCCATAACACCATTGTCAGCCTCTACTGCAACAAAATCAAAGCCCAATCTTTTAAATACAGCATTATAAGCATCTTTCATTTTATCAAAAGAAACATCTAAACCCTCATAACTAGTATCAAAAGAGTATGCATCTTTCATAATAAACTCTTTTGCTCTTTGAAGACCAAACCTTGCCCTAATCTCATCTCTATATTTATTTTGAATCTGATATAAGGTAACAGGTAATTGTTTATAGCTCTTAATATTCTCTTTTACTAAATATGTAAATGGCTCTTCATGTGTTGGTCCCAAACAAAAATCTTTTCCTGTGCTATCTTTTAGTTTATACATTGTATTACCAAAAGTATTTAATCTATTAGCATAAACCTCTTGTGGAAGAAGAATAGGCATTTGTAATTCAATAGCGCCAGCCCTATTCATTTCCTCTCTAATAATCTTCTTTAATTTCTCTAAAACTCTAAGACCCATAGGCAAGTACATAAAGATACCATTACCCATCTGTTTAATAAATCCTGCCCTTACTAATAGCTTATGACTATTAATCTCTGCATTAGCAGGATTTTCTCTAAATGTCTTAAAAAACATATTTGTTAATTTCATATTTTCTCCTATTCAAAAGACTCTTCTCTAAATTGCTCTAAGTCTTGTTTTATTATATTAATTTTTCCTTTGACAGCATCTACTTCCTTATAACACTCTTTAGCAAGTAAGATACCCTCTTCATATAATTTCATACACTCATCCACACCCATATCGGGAGTTTCAATCTTAGAAACTATTTCTTGTAATTTTTTAATCTTTGCCTCTAAATCCATACTTGCCTCCTAATCAGTGATTTTAGCAGATAATTTACCATCAATCATAGAGATAGTAATGTCTTTCTTTTTATCTAAATCTTTAGTCTTTGTAACTATCCTACCATCTTGCAATATCTTTGAATATCCCAGTGAAGATAGTTTCTTTGGGTCTAGACTCTCAAGTTTTGTAAACAACTTGTCTAGCACCTTTTCTTTGTTGTTAATAATTTCAGAAACATATCCTAGTTTTGTCACAGAAGTATTAACCTTATCAACAAAAGTATTAATATTATTCCTTGACAAATTATCTATCTTTTGAAGAGAAATGTCAATATCTTTTGTAATTAAAGATAATTTATTTCTTAATTCTTTTTCCATTGTAAAAGTTGCTTTATTAATCTTCTCAAGCTCAAGATACTTATCCCAAGCAACCAATTCAGCTGCAGCAGACGGAGTCGGCGCTCTGAGGTCTGCAACAAAGTCAATAATAGTAAAATCAGTCTCATGGCCAACAGCAGATACTAATGGCTTTTTACAAGCAAAGGCTGAGTCTGCCACAATTTCAGAGTTAAACGGTTCTAAATCTTCAAGACTACCACCACCTCTAGCAACAATGACAACATCAACATCTCTGTACTCTGAGAAGAAATCAATACCCCTAGCAATCTCACTATCAGCACCAACACCTTGCACTTTTACGGGATACAAAACAATATCAATAGTATTATTCCTTCTATGGGTAACATCAATAATATCTCTAATTACTGCACCAGTGGGACTAGTAACAACACCTATTCTTTTTACCCTCTGAGGGATAGGTTTTTTTATCTCTTCAGCAAAATACCCTTTTTCTTGAAGTCTTGCCTTTAACTCTAAGAACTTTTCATAGAGCAAACCTTTACCATAAGGCATGATAGAGTATGCATTGAAAGAAAGTTTACCACCCTTTGCGTAGTAATTCATACTTCCCCTAACAACAACCATATCGCCTATCTTTGGAGATTTAAAATTGTTCGCCCCAAACAAAACACAACTAAGTAGCCCTGCCTCGTCTTTTAAATTAAAATAAGCGATACCATTTGAGATATTATAACTACTCACTTCCCCATAAACGAAAATATTTTGAAGCATAACTTCTGCTTCAAAAATATTTCTGATATAAGTATTAAGTTGTGAAACTGAAATATAACTCTCACTCATTATTTGATAACCTTAGCCAAAACCCCATTGATAAAACTATAACTCTTGTCAGTAGAATATTTCTTAGCAAGTTCAACCGCTTCATTAATTACAATATTAGTTGCTGTCGAGCCATCAAACTTAAGCTCATATACTGCAAGAACTAAGATTGCTAAATCAACCTTATATATCCTCTCAATATCATAACCCTCAGTGTTATTTTTAATAATATCCATAATCTCATCATAATGAACATTTACACCACCAATTAGTGTATTTACAAAAGGCTTGTCATCATCTGTAACAACAAAATCCTCATCCATAAACTGAAGCTCAGAATCTGGCTCATGGAAGAATTTTTCAAACACTAATCTAAAAGCATATTCTCTACTCTTTTTTCTACTCATAACGCATCTCCTTATAAAAGAAAGAAACCCTTGACAACAAGGGTTAATTCCTGATTATACTAATTCATCTTTAGGGAAGTCTACCCCTAGAACATGTACATTAATTCTATCTATCTTAACATCAATCATACCAGACAAACTGTTTTTGATGTTTTCTTGAACCCTATAAGCAACCTCTGTTACATTATAACCAAAGCAAACATTGATATAAACATCAACACTCATAGCATCTTTGTTATAAGAAATCTTTACACCGTCATAATAGTTATTACTAAACCATCTTTTTAAGAAAGAGCCAAACTTAGTCACAATACTACTAACACCAGCAATCTCTTTAGTTGCAAGATTAATAACCGATAAAACAATGTCACTACTATATGTAACATTTCCTTTCGCTTGTTTCTTAATATTGTTTTTGTTATCGTACATCATATCTTTCCCTTTCATTGCACGTTTTGTGCAAATCTCACAATATTCCTTTATACATAATTAATATAACACAATAAAGTGAATTTTGCAATTAGAAAAATATATAATAGTTTCATATTTTACGAAATATACTGATAGATTACACCTCAATAATCTTGATATTATCAATAGAGTAACTACTATTATTTACTACAACATCAACAATTTGAGCAACCTCATTATTAGTAAGCCCAGCAGTTTCTACAATAACACTAATATTGCCAGAGCTAGTAGACACTACTGCATCTTGAAAGCCTTTTGCAACAAGCAAACTCTCGATAGTCATAACCATATCCATTTTTGTAACAAGTTCTAGTCTTTCTGCCTCTGCTGCCGCTTTTGCCTCAGCACTTGTTGTTTCGCTAGCGATAATTGCATCTAAATATAAAATTTCTTGATTTCTAGTATCAGTCCTATCGGCTTTATAATTTGAAAAGAAATTTGCAGATGACTGAATATTAGCATTTGCCTCTGTAGCAATATTATTATTAAGATAAATATTCACTATTCCCGTTAATAACAACACAGCACAAAAACAACTTAGAATAATCACTTTTTTCGCCTTTGCAGATAATTTTTTTCTTACTTTAACATTCTTTTCTTTTTTCTCTTTAACTTTCATTTCATACTCCTTTTAAAATTGTTATTTTGTCTGAGGACAAATCTAGCACAGTTGATATCGCATTAAGTATATCTAATTTAATACCTATATTTCCAGCACCACTAGAAACAACAATCACCCCCTTAACATTAGGTAAAGTCTCTGTCGTCACTATCCCACTAGCATTAGCACCACTACCTATGATAATAGGAGAAGATGTACTTGTAGTTGTTGTTCCAGCAGTATTCGTACTAGTCTTTGAATCAGTATCACTAATATACTTAAGCTCAGGACTACCATCTACCGACACCATAACTTTCACACTACCAGCACCAGCAATTTGGGATATTATACTTTCAAGTTTATTTTCTAACCTTTCACAATACTCAAGTGTAGACAAGTATCCTTGACTATCTTGCGACACACTAATAGCAGACTCTTTGTTATCATTAATGCCTAAATAAAATATAATAGCTATTAACATTATCACAAGAACTATAAATATCTTAAAATTCTTTTTATTAAGAAGCTTTATTAAACGAAACTTACCGACATCTGCAGAATCATCTATAACCTCAGCAAACTTAGTATTTTTAGACGATTCAGATATTGCTATTATATTATTATCCATACACAAATATCCTTTCTTTATTTATATCAAATTGTTCTGAAACCTCATTAATAATAACTTCATATACATTTATATTCTCAGTATTTTCTGTTAGAACAATATTAGTAATATCTATATAAACATTATCAACACAAAACTCATTATCCGACATAATAGTATCAACTTCGACATTAACATTACTAACACCTTTACTAAGAAGATAATTTTCTATTTGATATGAAAGAACCTCCTCTTTTGATTTACTAAGATTCTCAACCAAGGAAGTATCAACATAGTCAGACTGCATATCAATATTAAAAAAACTACAAATCGGAGAAATAATAATAAAAATAGAAATAACACCAAACATACTTTTACAAAACTTATTTGTCGTACCATTAGGATAAACCAAGTCAAATAAAATTGAAAGAAACACCACACCTATTATACTAAACAACCATGACTTCATATTGACTCCTAAAATATATTAGCTGTACACATAATAAGAGCCACTGTCAGTATAAACATAAAAGCAACACCCAAAACAATTACAATGGGCAAAATCAAAACCTTACTAACATCATGTATAAAAGATGCAATCTTACTCGAGCCCGATAACTCTAAAACCCCAGAAGTTAATTGCAATAGAAGTTTATATGTAACAACTTTAACAACAGGAATAATAATCATTAAAAACAAAAGAAGAATGGCTACCAACCCAATTGTATTTTTTACAAGAACAGAGCCCAAAACAATAAAATCCATACCATCAGCCATAAATGAACCTATGATAGGAATATAACTCTTTACAGCAAATTTTGTAGCCTTTATGCTCAAACTATCAAACTTCCCTGCAGAAATCCCTTGAACAGAAAGAAACCCTGCAAATAGTGTAAACACAATGCCTACAGCCCATTTAAATAGTGAAGAAAAAAACTGTGTCATTTTATCCAATTTAATATTAGTGGTAAGATTACTAAGTACAGTAAACAAAAATATAACAACAAAGATAGGATAAAGAAAATCAGAAAACACAATATCTACAACAGTGCTAAGCACAGCAACCAAAGGATTATATATAGACACCGAAGACATAGAACCAATTGACACAAGTAAAGAAATCAATATAGGAAAGACCACCTGCATTAATCGAGATATCCCATCTATAACACCTTTTAAATCAGATAAAATATCTTTAAATGAAATCAAAATCAGTATAACAATTACGGCATAACACACAAAATATACCATATCAGACGACTCAGCATTACTAACCTTAATAGAAGATATCAAATTACACAAAATACCTATTGCTAATATAGTAAAAATAATAGGTAGTAAAGACTTTATATTTCCAAATATGAGGGATAATATAGCAGAAACAATAGATGAATAATCTGTAAAATACTTGCCACTGAGTATGAGTTCCACCTTTTCCCTAATACTCATTCCAAAAAGTTCACTATTATCAAGTTTTTCTAATATTCCTTGCAAACCAGACAAATCTAGTGTATCCACAATATCAGCAACAGATGCTGAAAGTGACACCTCCACATCATCTGTTTTAGCATCAACAAGATATTCAGCCTTTAGTAAAATAGACATAGAAAATGAAAGTATAAACACTAGCAACAAAGTCAAAAATTTTCTTTTTTGCATAGTACCTTTCAAATTATAAAATTTCATAATAAATCCATTACCATTTCAAATAGATTTTTTATAATAGGCATACTAAGTAAAAATATTAGAATTTTACCAGCAAGAACAACCTTGTTTGCAATAGAAGTATTACCACTATCAGAGCAAATTCCTGCCGAAAATTCAACCAGATACCCCACACCTATAATCTTAAGAAGTATCACAAATAGATCCTGATCAATACCTGTCTTCTCCATCACATTATTAAAAAATGCAAATATATCTACTAAGGAATTTACAATATAATATATTAAAATAAGACTACCTATAACAATGCACAATATAGAATATTCAGACCTAATAGTGCGAAGAAAGACAGCAAGAAGCGATATAACAATACCTAACAGCACTACCTTAATTAGTTCCATATTTTCACCACTAATAGATACTAAACAGATTCTTAACAGTAGTGAAAAGCTCACTTATCATATTAACTACAGTAAAGAGAACTATAACAACACCGGCAAGTGTTACAATAGTTGCGATTTCTTCTTTGCCAGCCATTTTTAAAACCTGATTAATAATAGCAGTCAAAACACCTATTGCTGCAATCTTAAAAATAATATCTATATCCACCGTATACCCCTAAAACAAGATAATACATATAATTAAACCAACACCTATTAATAATTTAAAATAAACAATACCTTTCTTTTGCAAATCTTCTTTTGCGCCCTTAAACATCTCTTCAAATTCTTTTTCATAAAACTCAATATTCTGTAATTCATAATCAACATCTCCACCACCCATATTATCTAAAAATCCATTAACAGTAAGGAAACTATCAACACCCAAAAACCTCTTTGATAAAGATTGATTTTTTAAAATTAATTTAGTAAACAATCCCAACCTTTCATAATTTAAAGCAACAATATCCCCAACACTCTTTTTCTTGTAAGAAATATTAGTAGATAAAGAATTGCACAAGATTTTCAAGTCTCTATATACCCGAACCCTTTGGTAATACAAATAATAAACAAATATAGCAAAAAACAAAAATATAACAAACAACAAAATAATCAAATATATTCTCATTTAATACCCTATAAGAGTGAGATTTTCATCATAAATTCCATCTATAGTTCCAACACCACCCTGAGCAGACAAAACTATAAATCTATCAAATAACTTATCATTTAGAATATCTAAAAATAGTGGTTTTTTCTTTAGGTCAAATACTGAACTAGCGTGAATAGATGCTATCACACTAACACCACAAGTCATTGCATTACGAATATCATTTATATCTCTACACAAGTCAATTTCGTCAGTAATAATAACAGAAGGATTCATACTTCTAATTCCATTATTAAAAGCAAATTTTTTCGTTGAATTAGAAATAACATCTATATTATTAATCTTAAACGACTCTTTACCATTAAATATTTCTGCCAACTCTTGCCTCTCATCAATAACCAATATATTAAGCAAATTTTCTTTGGTAGATATTTGATAAATTAAATCTCTAAGCAGTGTTGTTTTTCCCATACCAGGAGGAGATATTATTAATGTATTTTTTACATTACCATTTTTTACAATATAGTTATATATAGGCAAACTACAATTCTTTATACTATGAGGAAACCTAAAATTCATAGAAGAAATGTTTTTTATAGACTTTACCTTACCATCAATAGATACAACCTCACCACAAACACCAACCCTAATCCCTCCTGACACAGTAACATATCCATCAATCAACTGATCACTAATGGTGTACATAGAATTATTACTAAGCCTATGTATAACTGACTGCAAGAATCCTCGTGAAACCACTAGAGCAGATTCTTTAGTTCCAGTAACACCATCTCTACCCAAATAATAATTTTCACCAGCCATATTAACAATAACAGGACAGTTTTCTCTTAGTCTTAGTTCGCACAGGTGTTTATAAGAAACCTTGTCAAGAGCAGAGCTCAAATCAGACATCAAATACTTCTCCAACATAATATATCTCCTCTAGTTAGAATAGTATATTGATGCTTACAATGTATTATTAAAGAAAAAAAAATACAACAAGTAAAAACTCATTGTATCTCTAATTTTTCAACAAATAAATCAAAATAATATTATTTTATAATGAATTGTAAATACTTTTTAAAATAATAGCATCTCTAGCCATATACTCTTTTGACTCACAAATTACCCTACAGTTTAAATCATATTCTTTCAAGATTTCTGCTAAAGGCCGAAATTCCGGACCATAAATTTGGTCCTCTAGAGTTAGATGTTTAATCTCTCCCTTTTCACCATACTCAATTTTACTAAAATGAATGTGTGCAATATTTGTTCTTTCTCTACCTATTACCTCAATACTTCTATCAATAATCTTTTTATAATCTTCCTTTGTCTTCAAAGTTCCTTGTGTTAGAGCATTAATGTGTCCAAAATCAAATGTAGGAATATACCTATCATAGATAGTACAAAAATCAAGTATTTCCTCATAAGTACCTATCTGAGCAGACTTACCCATGGTCTCAAGGCAGATATAGCAGTCATCATATCCATTTTCAATTATTTTATCCTTAAGAACTTCTAATCTCTTTTTACAAAGAGCCACAGCCTCTTCCCTATCCATTTTACCTTGAGAAGCTGGGTGTACGACTAATCTATTACCACCCATCAATTTTAGTTTTCTTAGACTCTCTAACACATAATTATAACTTTTCTCTGCCATTTCTTCTGTTGGTGTTGCAAAGTTTATATAGTAAGGTGCATGAACAGATATATCTATACCATTTTTCTTCATTTCCTCACCGATTAATACAGCAGTATTATCAGGTAAAGTAAAACCCTTGCCAAAAGAATATTCATAAGCATCTAACCCTTTATTCTTGAGCCACTCAGCAGCCTCTAAAGTACGCTTATAACCCTCATCATAGAATGTCTTACAGTTTCCTGCAGGTCCAAAAGTTATCATATTTTCTCCTATTCATCTAGATATGTATCTAGCCTTAAACAATCATCATTTTTCTTAACAATTCCAACAACTCTATCATTACAAATAACAAATGAATCTTTGGATATTTTATCATATTCAATCTTAATACCGTTCTTAAGTTTATTAAACATATCTTCAGTAATCTCTATTTTACCAAAGTATTTAAAAACATCTAATGGCGATAACAGTATATCTTCTATATTTTTTTCTAGTGCATCATCTAAAGGTATCGCTGACAACATATTAAACTCACCAGCCATTGTTCTAACTAAACTAGACATAGTTGCTACAGTATTTAGTTTACTAGCCAAATCTCTACCTATCGCTCTTATATATGTACCAGAAGAACATTCGACATCAAACTTAAATTTAGTCTCTGACACCTGTTCAACTAGATTGAATTTATATATAGTAATTTCCTTAGGGCTAAGCTCAAATTCCACACCCTCTCTAGCCAAATCATAAGCCCTTCTGCCATTAACATTTTTAGCACTATATAGAGGAGGAATTTGTGCTTGCTTACCTAACATTGAGCTAACGACAGACTCTATCTCACTTTTAGTAGGAATATAACCACCCTCTTGTAAAATTGTTCCTGTAACATCAAGTGTATCAGTAGAATAACCAAAGTCAAATACAACAGTATATGCTTTTCTTTTTTCTAAAGAATATTCAAAAAGCCTAGTTGCCTTACCTATTGCTATAGGCAAAACTCCAGATGCAAGTGGGTCTAATGTGCCAAAATGACCAATCTTCTTTATTTTAAATCTCTTCTTTAGTTGCTGAACAACTGTATTACTAGTCATTCCAGATGGCTTATTAATATTTAAAAATCCTAGCATATACATCCTCTACTTTGTACTCTCATTATTATATCAACAAATCAATTATTTTCAAAACATTATAAAAAGAAAAAGATACTATTTAAAGTATCTTTTAATAATTAATTTTCTTTATTAATCTTGTTAAGAGTTTCTTCAATTCTTTGACCGTAATCATAACTAGTATCAAGGTAAAATGTTAAGAAAGGAACTTTTCTCAAATCAACAGCTCTTGCAAGCTCTCTTCTGATAAATCCTGCAGAATGTTTGATTTGATTAAATACTTCTTCTCTGTTTTCTTCTTCAAAAATGGAGATATACACTTTACATTGATCAAGGTCATTAGTTGTATCAACTTTAGTAACAGAAATTAAACCTTTGATTAGAGGATTCTTCATCTCATAAGTCAAGATATTACTTATAGCCTTTTGAATCTCGCTATTTACTCTTAAAATTCTCTCACTCATAGTATCACCTCTAGATTTGTTTTAGACTATATGCCTCAAGTATATCGCCTACTTCTATATCATTAAAGCCTTTAAGTTTGATACCGCACTCGTATCCAGCCTTAACTGTTTTAGCTTGGTCTTTTTGTTGTTGTAGAGTATCAATAGATGTGTCAGTAATAACTTCACCATTTCTCACAACTCTAATCTTACTATCTCTATTTACACAACCATCTAATACATAGCTACCAGCAATATTACCGATACTACTAATCTTGAAGATTTGTCTAACTTCGATACGACCATCAACAACTTCTTCATACTTAGGAGCCATCATACCATTGATTTTTGCTGTAATATCATCAACTGCAGTATAAATAACTTTGTATAAATCAATCTCAACTTTATTTCTCTCTGCTAATTGTTTAGCCTTAGCCTCAGGTTTAACATTGAAACCGATAAGCACAGCTTTACTAGCAGCAGCAAGGATAACATCACTTTCATTGATACCACCAACACCAGAATGAATTACTTGTACTTTAGCCTCGTCATTATGAATCTTCTCAAGAGTAGATTTAACAGCCTCACAAGAACCCTTCACATCGGCTTTAATAATAATCTTAAGAACTTTCATCTCACTATCAGCAGACTGTTGTAAGAAGTCTTCTAATGATACACCATTACCTTGTTCAATCTTCTCCATCTGAAGTTTGCTATTTCTTTCATCAACAATAGCTTTAGCCATTTTTTCGTCAACAACATAAGCCATATCACCTGCTTCTGGAACAGAATTTAGACCCAATACTGATACTGGCATACTAGGACCAGCCTTGACAACAGCATTACCCTTGTAATCCATCATAGCTCTGATTCTACCAGATGACACACCACTAACGATAAAGTCACCAATCTTTAGAGTACCGTTCTTAATAAGGATAGTTGCAACAATACCTCTACCTTTATCAACCTTACTCTCAATGATTGTACCACTTGCATCTTGTGTACTATCACATTTAAGTTCTTGTACTTCTGCAACAAGCAATACAGCCTCTAATAATTTATCAATATTTTGATTAAATTTAGCAGCGATAGGAACGAATATAACATCTCCACCCCATTCTTCAGGTATAACATTATACTCTGTAAGTTGTTGCTTAATTCTATCAACATTTGCATCAGGCTTATCCATCTTGTTAACAGCAACAATCATAGGAACGCCTGCATCTTTAATATGATTAATTGCCTCTATTGTTTGTGGCATTACACCATCATCTGCAGCAACTACTAAGATTGCAATATCAGTAAGCTTAGCACCTCTAGCTCTAATAGCAGTAAACGCCTCGTGTCCTGGAGTATCAATAAATGTAATCATACTACCATTTACATCAACAGTATAAGCACCAATATGCTGGGTAATTCCACCAGCCTCGCCTTCTATTACATTAGTTTTTCTAATAGCATCTAGAAGTGATGTTTTACCGTGGTCAACGTGTCCCATAACAGTAACAACTGGAGATCTAACTTCTTTAGCATTAGATTGATTATCAAACATTTCTTGAAGTTTCTCTTCCATATTCTTAGAAACCTTGTACTCAAGTGTTACACCAAACTCTTGAGCAACCAACTCAGCAGTTTCATAATCAATAACACTATTAATATTAGGCATCATACCCAACATCATAAATTTCTTAATAATATCTACAGCAGGTTTACCGATTTTTTCAGAAAGAATCTTGATTGTTAAATTTTCTGTATCAATAATAGCCTTATCGATAACTGTCTTCTCAGGCATATTAACAACTTTTGCTTTTTTAACCTTTGTTCTAACTCTGCCCATTCTGGTTTCACCATCATAGTCATAGTTTTCCTCAATGTCGATATAGCCCATTTTGATTTTAGCTTTTTTACTAAGCTCTTTCTTCTCTGTATCAAAAGTCTTAGTTTTGTTCTTATTACCAAATTGTCTTTCTTGTTTTACTGCAATAGGCTCAAGAATCTCAGGCTTTGGAGCCATCTTAGGCTTAAATCCATTATTATCTCTAGGAACAAAAGGTTTCTTTTCAAAAGGCTTACCATCTCTATTCATCGGAGGTTTACCATCTCTAGGTGGTCTGCCCTCAGTTCTATTGTCTGGTCTGCCATCTCTATTAAATCTATTACCCTCTGCTCTAGGATTAGGATTCTTATCATTTCTATTGAAAGGTTGATTTCCTCTACTAATAGTATTAACCTTAACAAAAGTTTTCTCAGCCACTGGAGCGTTTTCTTTAACTTCCTTAACAGGCTCTTTTTCTACTACAGTAGCAATCACAGGTTCTGGTTCTACAACCTTAGGAGCAGGAGCAGCCTTTGGTTTACTTGCCTCTTTAATTAAATATTGCTCTTGCACTTTTAAAGCCTTGCAAAAAGCATCTAAAGCATTTTTTGACTTAGATATACTTGATACTATTGAATTTAGTTCAGAACCTCCTAAAATAGAACGGAGATTCCTTAAGTTTTCAAAATTTGAAGAATTTTGTTGTTTTGTTTCTTTATTTTCCAAATTAACCTCGCCTAAAATATCATTTTAGATTTAATTTTCCACTTTTAATTCATTATATATAGCATCTGCAAGACTCCTATCGAGTACAGCAATAACTTTACAATTTCTATTAAGTACATCTTCTAAAACAAAAGGTAATTTAATGCACTTAATTTTTCTATCCAAACAAAATCTCTCAACCTTGTCTGTCATTTTTTCATTCTGAGCAGACGATATTAGAACCAATAATGGCTGTTTTCTAGTTTCAAATAAATTATCATAACCAAATACAACCTTACCACTTCTTATCGCAAAACCCAAATAAGATTTAATTTTGTTTTCGTTCAAAATACTGCTCCTTTAGTTTCTCATAAACTTCTTGACCGATATTTTGTTTAAAAGCTTTACTAAGAATTTTACCTTTTACGCACTTTTGCATACATTCATCATTATTACAAATATATGCACCTCTTCCGTTTAGTTTGCCCGTAAAGTCTAGAGTAAAACTTTCTTCAGTTTTTACAATTCTGATTAATTCTTTCTTTTGTTTACTTTCTTTACAAGCAATGCACATTCTCATAGGTAATTTTTTGTTAATCATATTATCACCTTAGTTTATATCATCAAAAGCATCTGAACCATCGAACAAGTCATCATAGTTCTCTACTTCTTTAGTTGCCTCTTCTAGGTTAAGAGAAGGAACAGCTGATTTAGCTTTAACATCAATCTTCCAACCAGTTAATCTAGCTGCTAGTCTAACATTTTGACCAGACTTACCGATAGCCAAACTTAACTTATCATCAGGAACAACTGCTAAAGATGTCTTATCTTCAATATTTGTATGAATATATAGAACAGTAGCAGGACTAAGAGCAGCAACGATATACTCACCAGCATCTTCACTATATGGTACGATATCTATCTTTTCTCCAC
This sequence comes from Clostridiales bacterium, assembly GCA_015055605.1. GTDB lineage: Bacteria > Bacillota > Clostridia > Christensenellales > UBA1242 > UBA11490. Next base: position 273,132 of record SVHV01000001.1, on the reverse strand, counting down.
CTAACTCATTAACAATCTCGTTAACTCTCATACCTTTGTTACCAACACAGGCACCGATACAATCAATTGTTCTATTACTGCTATACACAGACATCTTTGTTCTGTATCCAGCTTCTCTAACAATATTCTTAATAACAATCTCGCCATTAGCAATCTCAGGAACTTCTAGTTCAAATAGTTTTCTTACAAAACTAGCAGAACTTCTAGATAATTGTACATAAGGAGCATTGTATCCTTCTTTAATTGTCTTAACAACAACTTTGATTCTTTGGTTTATAGTATATTTCTCACCAGGAATTTGGTCCTTAGGTCCAAGCACTCCCTCAACCTCAGTCATACCTAAATCAACATAAACAGTGCCGTTATCAATTCTTCTGATAATACCAGTAACTAATTCGTCTTGTTTAGTGTTAACCTCGTCCATAACTCTGCTTCTTTCAGCCTCTCTGATTCTCTGCATAATAACTTGTTTAGCAGTTTGTGCAGCTATTCTACCAAAGTTCTTTGGAGTTTCTTCGTCTTGAACAGTATCACCGATTTTGATACTCTTCTTTCTAAGTCTAGCATCAGCTAAACTAATTTCTTTATCTCCATCTAAAACCTCTTCTACAACAGTCTTGTAAGAATAAACTTTGATAGTATGTTTCTCTGGGTTTAATTTTACAAATGCACTTCTAGCCTCACCGATATGTTTCTTGTAAGCACTAGTAAGAGCTGACTCTAGAGCTTCCATAAAATACTCTTGATTGATTCCCTTCTGTTCCTCTAAATCTTTTAATGCTTGAAAAAAGTCCTTATTAACCATTTAAAATTTTCCTCCTAAAACTCTATATGAGCACAAATATTAGCAATTAACTTTCTTTCTATTGTTTTTTCTTCGTCATTCAACGAAATAGTGATTGAATTTTTATCAAAACCTACTAAGGTTGCAATAATTAATTTCTTTCCTTCATAAGGAGCATAGAACTTAATGTCTATAACCTTACCGATATGTTTATTAAAATCATAATCGGTCTTAAAGTTTCTATCAAGGCCATAAGATGACACATTGAAATTATAAGGTCTGCCATCAGTAACATCATTTTCGTCAAGTGGAATATCTAAAGCTCTAGACACTCTCTCGCAGTCATTGATATTGATTCCAACCTCATTGTCTATAGTGAGTTCTAGAATATTACCACTATAGTCCTTTCTATATTCTAGGTCTACAAAAACATATCCTAGTTCTTCTACTACTGGCCTAATTACCTTTTCGGCCTTATCTACTATTCTCTCTGACATACTCACTCCGCCTAAGCAAAATTTAAGAGTGAACCCCAATAAAGATGTTCACTCTAATAATCTAGTATTAACATAAATATAATAACATAGTAAATAAGTAAAATCAAGGCTTTTTCGAAATAAAATAGTATTTTTATGTAATATTAGGACTAAGTTTAATTACCACTTCTGCAGTAGCTGTAGCATCATGAACAGCCCTATGTGCATTCTCAAGTGACACTCCTAATTTTTTACAAACAGTACCTAATTTAAAATTCTTAAGTCCAGGAATAAATGCTCTAGCTAGATACATAGCATCAATCTGCCTCATATCAAAATTATAACATTGTTTAATTCCTGCAATATTGATAAACCTATAGTCAAAATCAATATTGTAAGCCATTATAGTTGTACCATAACAAAATTTATAGAAATCTGGTAATACCTGCTTAATATTAGGAGCATCTTTTACCATATCATCTGTGATACCAGTTAGTTCAACAATCTCATCTGGAATGCTAACCTTAGGCTTAATAAGGGTTTCAAATGTCTCAGCAATTCTACCACCTTTAATCTTGACTGCACCTATCTCAATAATCTCGCAGTTTAGAGGGTCAAGACCTGTTGTCTCTATGTCAAAAACAACAACATCATTCTTAAGTAAATACTCACCAACTTCTTCTTTAACAGCAAAAAAATTATCTTGCATAAGTTCAATATAAGGTTCTGGCTTTACATATAAATAGTCTTTATTTGGCTCTTTTTTAAATTCAACTTCGGATATAGTTTCTTCTACCACATCCTCAGGTATAATCTCACAAGAGCCTAAATATTTTACCTTAAAATTCATCTTATCATGAAATTCTTCTGGAGTACCAGATAAAATCATTGTTTTGTGCTCAACTAAAACTTCTTTGACTTTATCAACACAGTCTTTAGTTGGGAAGTATACACAATTAATCTTGCCAGAACTATCTTTAAGAGTAAAAGAGTAATATTGTTTAACTACAGCATTTCCTTCTTTGTCTTTCCTTTTTGACTCAAAAGATTTTTCTGTTACAAACAATACTTCTCCTGCAATCTCTGTTACCCCCATTGACGCATCTAAACTATCAATAGATATAGGATTACCATTGATACCCTTTGATTCATAATCTTCAGTAAGTTTCACCTTGAGATGCTTAATAGTTTTCTCTGGCTTTTCATCTTCTAAAGCAAACATTTCTACAGGTAAAACATCCATTTCTTCTACTAACTGAACTTCACTATCTTTTCTAACAAGTTCAATGTATACAGGCTCAAAGAAAAATCCCTGTACAAAGGCTAAAATATCAGTTCTAACTTCAGCACTATTTAAGTAATCATAAGCAAAATTACTACAAGAAATAGTGATACCTATATTACCAGAAATATCAACAATAATATCATCTGAGCTAAAGTTACCCATACTATTATTATGTCTTGCAACATAATTACACACAACTGTTTTAACTAAATCAGCATCAACATAAGCCTTCTTTAGTTTCACAATCACTTCTACTTTATCTTCATTAATATATTCTTGAATAAGTTTTTTTAGCTCATCTCTTGACGAATCAGAACACTCATCTTTGTACAAAAATTTAAATGTACAAGTTTTTTCACTTTTATCAAAAATAACACTTACGAGTTTAAAGTCCTCGTAAGCATTATTTGTTTTACTATTGATATAATCTAATATCTTCATCTATATGTTCCTTTAAAATAAGAATATATGCAGTAAATCTATCAAAATTACTAGAGCAAATAAAGCAAAGAGTCCGACAGTGTGGATTTTCCCCTCTAAATCTCTAGGAACTGGTTTTCTAAATATCCATTCAATTAGAACAAACACTGCTCTAGCACCATCAAGTGCTGGAATAGGAAGCAAATTAAATACGGCAAGGTTAACAGCAATTAATGGGAATAATAATAGAAGATTCTTCATATTAGCCTGAGTAGAAGTAGCAATAGTAGAAACAGTAGTAATAGGACCACCAACACTATCTATTCCGATTTCACCAGTAACCAACTCGCCCAATACTACTAAGCATTCCCATGCCATCTGAAATGTGTATGGAACACACTTAAGCAAAGCATCTCCGAAACCATATTTTACATATTCAGTCGTAATACCAACTATCTTACCTGCAACAATAGGATTTCCGTCAGAATCTTTTACAATTTCTCCATTTTCATCTTTCTGATATTCTTGATATTTTTGAACTACAACGTCCATAATGATACCATTTCTATCAATCTTAAGAACAATATCTTCACCAACATCTTTTTCAGACATTAGTTTAACAATACCACCATTAATAAATGTTGGCTCATCTCCCTCAACCTCTAGAATAATATCTCCTTTCATAAGCTTAGTTTCGTTACCATTTTGAGCAACAATATCAGTAACCTGACAAATACCAGAACCAACAGAAAGTAAAAGAACGAATGTAAATATAATTCCTGATACAAAGTTAAACAAAGCACCAGAAACAAGAACTAATAGTCTTTTCCATGGAGCATAAGAATTGAAATACTGTTTCTTCTCTTCTTCAGAAACATTATTTTCCTCTTCCTCATCTTCATCTTCTCCCTTAAAAGCACAGAAACCACCTAATGGAATCCATCTAAGCGAAAATACCTCGCCACTTTTCAAGGTTTTCTGGAATATCGGTTTACCAAAGCCTATAGAATATTCCTCTATTTTAAATTTTAAAAGTTTACCTACCAAATAGTGTCCAGTCTCATGAATCATTATCATAAGCAGAAGAACAACTATAGCAAGTAAGATATATAAGATTATCATAAAATGTTCTCCAAAATTCTATATCAATATAAACATACTAACTAGCACAACGAATGAACTAAAGATAAGTCCATCTACTCTATCCATTACACCACCATGTCCTGGGAATAAAGTACCATAGTCTTTAACTCTAGCAGACCTTTTAAGTAAACTAGCAATCAAATCTCCACATTGAGTAATAATAGCACATATCATACCGATAATTAAGAATGTCCAGATATTTAAACCTAAAAGGTTCATAGCTTCACTAAATACACTATTCAATGAGAATAAGAAATATACCAACATACTTGATGCTGAGCCAAAGACAAAACCACCCACAGCTCCAGAAATTGTCTTCTTTGGACTAATCTTAGGTGCAAGTTTTGGACCACCAATAAGCATACCTGTAATGAGAGCAAATGTATCTGTCATCATTGTTACCACAAAAGTAAATGTTAGGAAAAATACAACTAAAATATTTGTATTACCTAAACCAGTTGCATCAACAAATGCAAAATAAAAGAAGTGATTAATAACAAAAAGCGAACAGAATAGTATCAATGGATAAACCATAACAAAAGTAGAATTCATTGATTTTTGGAAAGCAAAAGTCTGGTTGCTCGCAAAAACACCATATCTATCTTTTTGTTTTTCAGTTGCTTCTTTAGCAATAATTGTAGACAAAAAGTTAATTAGGAAGAGTGCTAAAATAATTATAATAAAATAAAGTAAATAATGAATCCACTCCCTGTCATTCATTATACCTATTTGCATTGCAATATATACAATAGGTGGAAAAGAACCAATAAACGCAATGCTTGTAAACATTCTCTTCTTTTCGAGAACTCTAGCAACTTCTACACAACCCACTATTGCAATTAGACCTATAAGCAAGTCCATTGCATAAGGAGTAAAATATCTAGACGCAATAAAAAGAGCCTCTACTAGAAGTATAATACCACCAGTAATAATTCTTTTTTTCATTAAACGCCTCGATTAAACTTCCATAATTTCTTTTTCTTTATTTGCACTAACCTTATCAATACTAGCAATAGTATCGTCTAAGTATTTTTGCACATCTTTTTCAAGACTAGCCAAATCATCTTCACTAATCTCACTATTCTTCTTCATCTTCTTAAATACATCAAGAACATCTCTTCTAGCATTTCTACAAACAACCTTAGCAGACTCAGTATATTTATTAACATCTTTTACTAAATCTCTTCTTCTCTCTTCTGTTAGTTGAGGGAATACAAGTCTAATAACTTTACCGTCATCACTAGGGTTTAAACCCAAATTAGCAGCCTCAATAGCTTTAGCAACTGCTTTTAGCATAGAGTTATCCCAAAGGTTAACTAATATCATTCTTGCCTCAGGCACAGAAATAGTAGCCATCTGACTGATAGGAGTCATTGTGCCATAATAATCAACCATTATTCTCTCAATAATCTTTGGATTAGCTCTACCTGCTCTGATTTGCATAAGTTCATCACTATGATGATTTAGAGCCTTTGTTAAATCCTCTTTGTATTCTTCTAAATACATTTCAATTTCTTCAGTATACATAAGTAACCATCCTATTTAAAATTCTATCCTATTTTACTATAAAAACAATATTTTAGGCAAACATTTACACAAATAATAAATAATATTTAGACAAAAAAAGTCCGTTTATTTGCTAAACGAACTTTTAAGTACAATATTATTAATTATTGCATTTGAGAAGCAACTTCATCAGCGAAATTGTCATTTCTCTTCTCTAGGCCTTCACCCATCTCATATCTTGTAAATCTTCTGATAGAGATTTTCTCACCAATAGTAAGAATAGCCTCGTTGATGATATCAGAAATCTTCTTAGAAGGGTCTTTTACGAATGGTTGCTCTACTAAGCAAACTTCTTCGTAGAATTTTTTAACTCTACCTTCAATCATCTTGTCAACGATTTCAGGTTTCTTACCCTCGTTAAGTGCTTGATTCTTAAGAATCTCTTTCTCATGCTCAAGAACATCTGTAGGAACTTCCTCGATTGTTACATAAGAAGGTTTAGCAGCAGCAATGTGAAGAGCAACATCTTTACAAAGTGCAACGAAGTTGTCACTTCTAGAAACGAAGTCAGTCTCACAGTTAATCTCTACTAAAACACCAATTTTTCCACCCATGTGGATATAAGAATATACTAGACCTTCTGCAGCAATTCTATCTGCTTTCTTAGCAGCTTTAGCGATACCTTTCTCTCTTAACCACTCAGTAGCTTTGTCTAGGTCACCGTTAGTCTCTGTTAAAGCATTTTTACAGTCCATCATTCCTGCATTAGTTCTTTTTCTTAATTTTACAATATCTTCAGTTGTGAACATATCTTTACTCCTCTTTTCACTCAAATTAAAAATTACTCTTCTGTAGTCTCTGTCTCAGCAACAACTTCTTCAGTAGCCTCAGCAACTACCTCTTCCTCAGTAGCAGGAGCAACGCCCTCTTTAGCCTCGATAACAGCATTAGCCATAGCACCAGCAATTAGTGATACTGCTCTGATAGCGTCATCATTACCAGGGATTACATAGTCAACTGGCTCTGGATCACAGTTTGTGTCAAGTAGAGCAACGATAGGTATATTAAGAGATTTAGCCTCTTTAACAGCAATGTGCTCTTTCTTAGTATCAACAATGAACATAACATCAGGAAGTTTAGTCATATCTTTGATACCACCTAAGTTTTTCTCAAGTTTATCTCTCTCAGCTTTAAGTTTGATAACCTCTTTCTTAGGAAGAAGATTGAACTCGCCTACTTTCTCCATATTATTTAATTTGTTTAATCTCTCGATTCTGCTTCTGATAGTTTTAAAGTTAGTAAGAGTACCACCTAACCATCTAGAATTAATGTAGAACATACCACATCTCTTAGCTTCATCTTCGATAGCCTTTTGAGCCTGTTTCTTTGTACCTACGAATAGGATAGTTTTGCCTTGACTAGCCATCTCTCTAATGTAGTCATAAGCCTTGTCGATAAGAACGACAGTATCTTCAAGGTTAATGATATGAATATCATTTCTAGCGTTGAAGATATATTTGCTCATCTTTGGGTTCCATTTTCTAGTTTGATGACCGAAATGAACACCAGCCTCAAGCAATTGTTTCATTGAAATAACTGACATAATTTTCCTCCTTGTTTTTTCCTCCTGAATGTTTTAACTCCGACAACCAGCATAAGCCAACGATTGTCAAATCACTGCTTAATTTAGAGATTTTTAAACAGTGTTCTATAATATTTCTGCATTAAAATTTTACAGATTTACCATAGAATTCACCCAGTGTGTAATTATTCAACAGGATAATATTAACATATTGTATAAAAATAATCAATAATTTTTGTCAAATATTTATAAAAAAATAAAAAAAGCCACCTTATAAAAAGGTAGCAATTTAGTCGAAATTACTCTACATCAATGCCTTCAGCTTTAAGCATCTTGTAGTACTCTTCGAATACTTTATCAATAATAGCATCATCTTCAACAATAACAAGACAATCCTCGTCATCAATCTCTTCAATACCGAAAACTAGAGCCTCGTCATCAGCAACGCCTTCCATAGTCTCTGTTGGTCTAAGGATTGCATAAACTTTCTCATCAATAGGAACTAAAGCAATCTGCTCAAACTCTACTTCTTCATTTTCCTCGTTAAATAATTTGATATTGTCAGTATTGCTCTCATCTAACAACATATCAATAGGTGATAAAAATTCCTCTGCCATTTCACTATTCTCCCTTTAAGATTTTAATTTTTTCCATAATGCGAATCTAGATAATCTTGCAAAATAATAGTTGCTGATAATTTATCAAGAACTTCTTTTCGCTTCTTTCTAGAAACATCGGCCGAAATTAAGATTTTCTCAGCCGAAACTGATGTGAGTCGTTCATCCAAATACTCTATTTTTGCATCAGTATACTTAGATAATTCTGAGGCAAATTCATAAGTTTTGTCAACTCTATCACCACTCGAACCGTCCATATTTAGAGGCAATCCTAAAACAATAACTTTTACATTATTATTCTTAACAATATCTGCTATATGCTCACAATCTACTACTAAGCCTTTTCTAGTATAATTCTCATAGCCACTGGCTAGAAACCTAGTCACATCACTAAGTGCTATACCTATTCTAACTTCTCCGTAATCTAGAGCCATTACTCTATAATATGTACTTTCCATACCATAATATTATCATAGATTTCCTTTTTCTCAAAATTAATTTAATAAAGAAAATGCAATTTTAACAGAATTTTCCATAAGTTTAGTCCATAATTTGTTTAACTTTGTCTTTTACTGCCTTTTTACTATTCTCAACAATTTTTTGAGCCTGAGAATTATTTGAAACAAGCAATGCTCCTGCAATAAATCCTAAAGCCATGCCTATCAATACACAGTCTTTCATAATATCCTCCTTAAATACTTTAGATACACTTAGTATGTAATAATCTAAGAATATTATACAAAACCTATAAAAAAGCACAGACGAATCTCTGTGCCTTGTAAACTATTTTTTACTAAACCAACCAAATAAACCTTTCTTTTCTTTTGGTTGTTTTTCTTTAGTTTCCTTTGATGTTTTTTCTTTTACAGTTTTTGTCTCAGTAATTTGAGTTGTAACTGGTAACGCCTTTGTTTCGTTATTAAGTCTAATTCTCTGTAAACCATCCCTCATAGAAGAGAAACTAGACATAGCAGACTTGCTATCAACAACCTTTCCATCAACAGTCTTCTTAGCAGAAACCTGTGTTGTTCCCTCAAATTCTTTAACATGAGCCTTTGAAGAATGTAATCTATTAAGCATATCGCTTAGATTAGAGGCTGAATGAATCTGTTTGTGAGCCACATCACCTTCAGCCTTTAACTTAAGAGCATCAACTCTCTGAGCCTCTACAGTAGTAGTATTACCACCAGCTCTTCTCACGGTCTCCACTCTTCTTCTATGTTCTACATGTTCTACTATAACCTGTGTTCCGTCTTGTGATGAGCCATCAGAAACAATCACATCATTAGACTCATTAATAACAGCAAGGTCTACTGACTTAGGAGCCAACTCTTTCTTTTCCTCGACAGACTCTACAACAATCACTTTCTCAGCCTTTACTTTCTTAGCAGGAGTTTTAGATTTTGTAGAAGACTTTTTCTCAACTTTAACCTTACTCTCTGTTTTCTTTGAATCAGTCTTTTTTACAGTGGTCTCTTGTGCTTTTTGCGCAAAAGCAAGTAATCTCTCTGCAACTAGTTTATCTGACTTATTTTCTGTAGTTTTCGTATTAACAGCTACTGTCTTTGTTTCAGCCTTCTCTGTCACAACTTTGGTTGTTTTGTTATTAGTATCTACTGTCTTAGGTGTAGAAACCCTCTTAGTTGCAACCTCTTTTTTAACAGGAGCTGATTTTTTTGGCTCTTTAACCTTATTAGAAACTATATCTTTAGTTTCCTTTTTAGTTATTGATTTTGAAGAACTTGTCTTTTTCTCTGAAACAACTTTAGCAGGTTTCTTTGTTTGTTTTTCTTCTGATACCATATTTAAGTTTTTAGTTTGAGAATCATCAAGTGAAGAGTCTTTTTTTGTATTATTTATCTTAATTTTGCTCAAAGCACCTAAAAGAATATTTTTCTTAGTATTTAGAGATGATTGCTCTGCTTCTGTCTTTGTAACCTGTACAGTTTTTTGCTCCTTAGCCAGTCTCTTCTCTTCTTTTATCTGAGCCTTTTTCTCTTGTTTTTCTATCTTTGCTTGTTTCTTTTCTTCTAGCTTTACTAATTGTAACTCTTTCTTAGACTCAGCCTCAGATATAGCAAGCATTCTACGCTCTTCCCTGGTAATCTCACTATTGATTTCAGTAACGGTAGTAATAATTGTTGTCTTTTCTTTCTTAGTAGGCACCTTTGTCTTTGTGCCAGTCTTAGCACTTACACCTCTTGTTTTTGCTTCAGATACCAATATTTCATGTAGACCGTCTTTAACATCAACTTTCTTTTCAACAGTTTTTGGTTTAGTCTCAACTACCTTTACCTTTTTTATAACTTCGCAAGGAGTGATTTTACCAGCTTCTACACCTTTTCTATATTTCTTAATAAGCAAAGCAAATGTATCTAAAATAAGTGGATATATATGATATCTACTCTCGTCTAGCTCGGCAAAAGCAATTAAGTCCTTATCTTTAATTTTTAGAGCTTCATCTATTGTCTTACCATCTACAATCTCACAAAAATATGAACATAAAGCAACAAAGTATGAACAACCTGTAGCCTTAAATGAAATACCTTGTATAACATTTTGCTTATTGATTTGAGCATAAAACTTAACAATATCGCCATAAGCATTCTTTTTAGTTATAGCAGTTATATTACTATTTTTAAGAGCTGATAGGTATGTAAGGTTGTTTAATCTATCTATAATGATTTTGTTATACATATCTTATGACCTCTTCTTAATTTTTAATGGGCTTTCCTTTCTAAGATTTGCAACTTCATTAGCAAGAACTCTAACAGTATAGTCAATATCATCTCTAGTAATATCAATATCAAAAGAGAATCTAATTGTTCCTCTAACCTCTGCATCAGTAAGCCCCATTGCTGCAAGAACATGACTCTTCTCAAGAGAGCCAGATGCACAAGCAGAACCTGTAGAACAAGCTATTCCTTTCATATCTAGCATAGTAATTAATCTCTCACCCTCAATACCATTAAAAGTAACAGATACGATACTAAGTGCTTTTTGATATGGATTACCATTAAATTTTATATCAGGAATTTCATACTCTAATTTCTTAATAAAGTAACTAGAAATCTCAAACATTTTCTTTTCTTTGATTGCAAGTTCTCTATCATTAAGTTCAACAGCCTTACCGAAACCAACAACAGCAGGTACATTTACAGTACCACCTCTTTTATTCATCTCTTGCTCTCCACCGACCATAAACTTATTGATTTTAACTTTATTCTTGATGTATAGAGCACCAGCTCCCTTTGGTCCATGAATCTTATGAGAAGATATACTCATAAGGTCTACACCTAAAGCATCAACATCAAGTTTAAATGCAGGTAATGCCTGAACAGCATCAATATGAAAATATGCGCCATAGAATTTAGCAATCTCACTAATTGCTTTTATATTCTGAATAGTACCAACCTCATTATTTACTGCAATAATTGAAACTAAAGTAGTAGACGGATTAATCTCATGTAACAAGTCAGGAATAGAAACCATACCATCAGCATCAACTGGTAAATATGTTACCTTAAAGCCCTCTTTCTCAAGTTGTTTACATGTATCCAAAACACTATGATGTTCTATCTGACTAGTAATGATATGTTTTCCTTTACTAATATTAGCATAAGCAACACCTCTGATAGCCCAGTTATTAGCCTCTGTACCACCACAGGTAAAGAAAACCTCATTAGACTTAGCACCGATAGTTTTCGCAATAATATCTCTTGCCTCATCAACTCCAGCAACAGCCTCTCTACCAAAAGAATGAAGACTACTACTGTTACCGTAGATAGTAGTAAAGTAAGGCATCATTTCTTGTAAAACTTCGCCACTAACCATAGTTGTAGCAGCTGAATCTAAATAAACTCTCTTCATTTTGTAATCTTCCCCAAAATTTTTATACTAGTAATATATTAAAACAAAAAAGCGACTATGTCAATAGTCACCTTTGATTTTTAAACCTAATTATTGAATTAAATCTAAGATTTTTGATTCACTAACAACACCTACAAACATACCTATTTCTTCACCATTTTTGAAGATTTTTATAGTAGGTACAGACATAATCTTATACTTTCTGATTAGTTCCTCATTTTCATCAACATCAACTTTAGCAAGTTTGATATTATGTTCATTAGCAATTTTATCTAGTACTGGAGCAAGCATTTTACAAGGCATACACCATGTGCCATAAAAATCCAAAATTGCAATACCCTCATAATTAAGAACTTCTTTTTCAAAATTTTCACTTGTAATCTGAACTTCCATATTTCCTCCTATGACTTTCTTTCTAACAATTCTCTTATTACATAAGCCGATAATACACAACCACACATCGCAGGATAATAAGCAATACTACCTATAGTATCCCCATTCGGTGTAGCAATATTACTAGTAAAAACCACTTTATGCTCGAGAATTCCTATTTTTTTTAATTTGTTTCTAAGGACTTTTGCGAGTCCATCATTATAGGTTTTATATATATCCACTACCTCAAAAGTAGGAATGTCTACTCTATTACCAGCACCCATGGCACTGACAATAGAAATACCCCTATCTTTACAATATTGAATAAGAGCAACCTTGCTAGCAACCATATCTATTGCATCAATTACATAATCATACTGTTCTAGTTGAAATTTCTCTATATTTTCTGGAGTTAGTTTTTCGTTAAATATAGCCACTTTACAGTCTTTATTAATATCTGCAATTCTATCTTTCATCACTTCTACTTTTGACTTCCCTATAGTGGAGTCAAGGGCTATGATTTGTCTATTTTTATTAGAAATATCAACAACATCATAGTCAACTATTGTTATACTGCCAACACCACTACGCACTAGCATTTCTGCAGTATATCCACCAACTCCACCAATTCCAAATATAATAACATTAGCAGAAAATAATTTCTGGATACTATCTCCTAACAAGATTTCACTTCTTCTAAACATTTTTACTTAAAAACTCCATAATTTCTTCTTGAGTCATCTTAACTTGTTCGCCAGTTTGCATATTTTTGATAGAAAGTTTGCCCTCTTTGATTTCATCATCACCGATGGTTACAACGAATTTTGCATTAAGTTTATCAGCATACTTAAATTGAGCCTTAAAACTTCTATTCATAAGGTCACTCTCTGTTGCAAACCCAGCATCTCTAAGAGCTTTTACAAACTTAAATACATACTGAACATCATTAGTTAAACTAGCAACATATACATCAATCTGTCTATCATCTTTCAATTCAATACCTTTGCTCTCAATATACAAAAGTAATCTCTCAATACCGATACCAAAACCGATAGTAGGAGTAGGTTTACCACCTAAGCTACTTACTAAATTATCATATCTACCACCAGCACCTAATGCATTTTGACCCAATGTTTTATCTTCATCAATAAATTCAAATACAAAGTCTGTATAGTAATCTAGTCCTCTAACAAGTTTAGAATCAACGACATATTTAATATTGAAAGAATCAAAAGACTTCTTTAAATTTTCAAATTTTGTACTACATTCTTCACACAAACACTCTGTAACCTTTGGAGCACCAGCAAGGATAGATTTACACTCTGTACTCTTACAATCTAACATTCTTAGAATGTTAGTATCATATCTCTTATGACAGTCCTCACACATATCATCTAATTTAGGAGTTGTATACTCTTTGAGTAATTCTTTATATTTAGCCTTACATTCATCACAACCCAAGAAATTAATGTGAATAGTAGGTTCAATACCTAAACCTTTATAAAAATCAAGTGCAATAAGAATAGTTTCTACATCACTAGCTAGAGAGTTTGCACCAAAAATCTCACAGCCAAACTGGTGATGCTCTCTAAGTCTTCCTGCTTGAGGTTTCTCATATCTATAACAAGGTGTAATGTAAAATAATTTTAATGGTAATACATCATTACCCAAACCATTCTCTATAAATGACCTAACTACACCAGCAGTGCCCTCTGGTTTAAGTGTAATACTTCTACCACCCTTATCTAAGAATGTATACATTTCTTTGTTTACAATATCACTACTCTCTCCATCTGTTCTAACAAAAAGTTCTGTACTTTCAAATCCTGGAGTAGCGATTTCTTTTAAATTATATTTTCTAGACAGTTCATCTACTACATTTCTAACTTTTCTCCACTTAAAACTGTCTTTAGGCAACATATCCTTTGTTCCCTTAGGTATATTAATCATAAAATTCTCCCTTATATTTTACTGAATAAATTTAGACGGATTATTCAAATACAATACTGATAATCTATGTAATGCTCTAGTGGCAGCAATATAAAGTAGATTTCTATCTACATCATTTTCATAATTATCTGACGCATTGTATATAATCGCCCCATCAAATTCTAAGCCTTTACTATTATAAACTGAAATAATGCATAGATTATTATCATAACTATCCATATCATCATCTATCAAATTAATGTCAGGAATGGCATTAGATACCATCGCATACAACTTTTTAGCATCATGATTAGATCTAGTAATGATGGCAATAGATTTATATCCATTATTTCTGTAATCTGCGATAATTTTCTGTAAAACATCAACACTTGTTGAATTATCTACTTTGAATGTCTGTACAGGCTCGCCTGCTCTATGAACAAGTTCAACACCTGTCTTATTACCAACTTTATTAGCAAAAGTAGCAATCTCTTCTGTCTGTCTATATGATTTATTAATTGTAATGAAATTAATATCATCACCCAAAATGTCTGACATTTGAGATTTAAACTTCTTAACCATATCTGGATTCACTGTTTGATTATAATCGCCCAAAATGGTTTTTGAACAATCAAATAGTTTGCTTAGAAGATATAATTGTACAGCAGAATAATCCTGCATTTCGTCTATTACTAAATGCTTAATATTCTCGTATTTATCTAACCCAAATATAAACATCTTAAAGAATAAAATTCCATAAGCATCCTCGTTCTTAACCTTATCACCAACAAGTTCAAGAGTAAGGCCTTTGCTCTTTAAGAAATTCATATACGCTTTTACGCAATTTTTATCTTTAATCTGAGAATATAGCTTTACAAAAATTAATTCTTTTAGTCTATTTACCCTTTCAGGATTTTTCACAGTATAAAAATATTTATCAAAAATATTATCTGTTATCCATTTTAATCTTGTAAATAAATCTCTATCTGCATATCTTACGAAGAATAACTCTTTGATTTTCTTTACATCTATAACCAAATCTCTGATAGTAAATTCTTGTAAATCAAAATTCTCAATATAATGCCGATAAGCATAATCAAGCAAATCTTTCAAGAAAGCATAACTTGTCTTGTAATTATATTCATCTAGGTCATTATTACTAATCAATCTCTCTATCTGCTCATACTTTCTCTCAACAATGCAATTTTTCTTAAGCAACCTTCTCGCAATAATGTCTAACTGCATTTTTTGAATATCTTCTTCAGCCAAATCAGGAAGAACAGATGATATATAACTAGAGAGTGCATTATTAGGAGATAAAAATACAATAGATTTTGAAGTGAATTTTTCTCTATTCTTATACATTAAGTAAGCAATTCTATGTAACGCAATAGCTGTCTTACCAGAACCTGCCACACCTTGTACAACCACAGTTCTGTTTTCATCACATCTAATAATCTCGTTTTGCTCTTTTTGAATAGTTTGAACAATTGATTTCATCTGATTAGTAGTGTTCTTTGCAAGAGCTTCTTGTAAAAGAGCATCTTCAATATTAATAGTTGTATCAATGTAATAATCAAGATTACCCTTTGAAATACCAAACTGTCTTTTGCCCAACAAATCGCATTCCAAAATAGAAGAGTTTGTTTTTATCTGACAATGACCTTTTTCATAATCGTAAAAGATACTAGCAATAGGAGATCTCCAGTCAATTACTCTATATTCTTTTTTATCATCAACCAAAGAGTGAAGACCTATATAATAATTTTCCTCATTCTTTGAATCATCTGCTTTAAGATTAATTTTAGCAAAGTAAGGCTTATCTAACATTTTCTCATAAGCCTTTTTCTCTCGCTCTAGAGTATCACTGTCTACTTCCAAATCACCTAGTCTAGTCTGCATATTAACAAGCTCAACAACATCTTCTTCGTTAATCTTATTCGCATTTCTTTTTAGATACTCAAAGTACTCATTATTTGAATCGTCAAAAATAGAATTCAATTTTTTTGAATTCTCATTAACACTATTAAGTTTTTCTTCTACTAATACCAAAGTCTCCTCTAGATTAGTTTTCTCTAATTCAAAAACTTTTTTATCCATAACTTTTGTCCAAATAAATCTATATGGTAGTTTATCACAATACAAATTATTTTTCAATTAAATCTTTTATTTTCTATATATTAATTATTAATACATAAGTCTATACAATCCTAGAAACTTATCACTTTAGAACCCCAATACTATTATTTAATAAAAAATCACAAATATATATTTTTTATAAAAATACTAAAAACTTGCAAGACTTTAATAATTTTTGACATAAAAATGCACTATTTTGAATAAAAACACAAAAAAGTTGTCATAAAGTCGACAACTTTTTTATTAGAAATCACTTAAAAACTGTAATTATATAATGTATTTCTTTAAATCAAATTTCTTTGTAGTCTCTACAAATACTTTATCAACATATTCTTTATCAATATTTACATCAATCATTTGATGCTCGCCATTCGCATTGAAAGAAATATCCTCTAGTAGTTTTTCCATAACATTATGAAGCCTTCTAGCACCTAAGTTTTCACTTGTTGAATTCTCTTTCTCTGCCAAATCTGCTAGAGCCCTTAGGGCATCATTTGTAAATATTAGATTAATATTATCTACTCTCAAAAGCTCAGTATATTGCAATGTTAAAGCATTTTTAGGTTGAGTTAGAATCTTAAAGAAATCATCTGCATTTAGGTTATTAAGTTCTACCTTTATAGGGAATCTACCTAAAAATTCAGGAATCAAGTCCTCCATTCTGCTGATATGGAAAGCACCTGCTGCTATAAATAACATATAGTCGGTCTTAATAACACCGTACTTAGTATTAACAGTTGACCCCTCTACTAGAGGTAGAATATCTCTCTGAACACCCTCTCTACTAACATCAGGACCAGCCTTAGCGCTCTTACCAGCAATCTTATCAATCTCATCAATAAAGATAATACCGTCTTGCTCAGCTCTTCTAATAGCCTCTGCATTTAATCCCTCAGTGTCAATAAGCTTATCACTCTCATCTGCTAGCATTAATTCAAATGCCTTACCTACAGAAAGTTTCTTTTTCTTCTTTTGAGATGGGAAGATACTACCTAACACATTACCCAAATCCATATCAGGACCCATACCAGGCATCATACCTATAGGCTTAGCTTGTTCATTGATAACAATTTCGATAGTTTCGTTATCAAGTTTACCCTCTCTTAATTCTTCTAAAATCTTTTCTCTAAGTTTCTCACTGTCTAAGTCTTGCTCTTTCTCTCTTCTGATAGGATATAGAGCATCTACTATTCTCTTCTCTACAATAGGTTTTGCTTTGTCTTTTACTTCAGCAATTTTCTCTTCCTTAACCATTCTAACAGAGTATTCAACCAAATCTCTAATCATACTCTCACAGTCTCTACCAACATAACCCACTTCTGTAAATTTTGTTGCCTCAACCTTAATAAATGGCGCTTTAACTAGTTTTGCTAGTCTCCTAGCAATCTCTGTCTTACCAACACCAGTAGGACCCTTCATAATAATATTCTTAGGAGTAATCTCATCTCTAAGTTCTTTTGGAAGTTTGCTTCTTCTATATCTATTTCTTAGAGCAATAGCAACTGCCCTTTTTGCCTCGTCCTGGCCAATAATATAAGTGTCTAATTGTTTAACAATTTCTTTTGGTGATAAATTCATAGTCTTATAACTCCTCTATAGTAAAGTGGTCATTTGTGTAAACACACATATCGCTTGCAATCTTCATACTCTTTTTAGCAATATCTAGAGCATCAAAATCAGTATTTTCCATAAGAGCAGTAGCACTGGCTAGAGCATACAAACTACCACTACCTATTGAACAAACATCACCTTCTGGCTCAATTACTTCACCAGTACCAGATAACACAAGCATCATGTCTTTGTCTGCAACAATCATCTGAGCATCTAATTTTCTAGTATACTTATCATCTCTAAAACCTAAAGCAACTTCCACAGCACTTCTAAGTAAATTACCACCGAATTTTTGCAAAAGTTCCTCAAACCTAGCCTCTAATGCAAAAGCATCAGCAACTGAACCTGCAAAACCGATAACTACCTTGTCATTATAGATTCTTCTAACTTTTCTAGAATTACTCTTCATAATAACTCTCTCACCTAGAGTAGCCTGTCCATCACCGATAAGTACAGTCTTTCCATTTCTCTTAACACCTAGTATAGTTGTACCTCTTAGTTCCATCTATCTATTATCTCCTTTACTTTGTCTATATTTTGCAGAGATTTCTCTGCTAGTTTCTTGTTTTTTTCTTTTTTATCTTTAATCTTAAATTCTCCAAAATTGATAAGACCCATATTCGCACTCATAGGCTCAAAATCGCCTACCTTAGTAGAAATATACTTACATAATGCACCAATAATAGTGCTTTTGTCAAAAGTAACATCTTCTAAGTTATTTAAATATGCATACATATTAAGTCCAGCAACTAGTCCACTAGAAATACTTTCAACATATCCTTCAACACCAGTTATTTGTCCAGCAAAGAATATATTAGGTTCTTTTATCATCTGATATGTTTCTTTTAGATTACCAGGAGAATATATATAAGTATTTTTATGACAAGTACCTAACCTTAGAAATTCTGCATTTTCAAGTCCTGGTATCATTCTAAATATTCTCTTTTGCTCAGGATATGTAAGATTAGTTTGAAATCCAACAATATTATAATAATCATTCGCAAAAGTTTCTTTTCTTAATTGTACAACAGCATAAGGGGTTTTATCAGTTTTAGGGTCCCTAAGACCAACAGGCTTGAGTGGACCAAACCTAATAGAGTCCTCACCTCTCTTAGCGAGGATTTCGATAGGCATACACCCCTCATAAACCTTCTTTTTTTCAAAGTCCTTTAGTTGTACTGTTTCGCCATTAATAAGTTCGTTATAAAAGGCTAAATATTGTTCTTTTGTAAATGGACAGTTAATATAACTAGGCTCACCATCACACTTATCATATCTATCTTTTATATAAGCAATGTCAAAATTAATACTATCAAACTCAACAATAGGTGCTATCGCATCAAAGAAATACAAACCCTCATTGCCTACTAGTTTAAATATCTCTTGAGATAAGGCATCACTAGTTAGAGGTCCTGTTGCAATAATAGTTGGAGTGGAAGTATCTATACTAGATGCCTCCTCATTAATTACTTCAATATTATCAAAAGTAGATAATATCTCTGTAACTCTCGCACTAAATTTTTCTCTATCTACTGACAGACTAGAACCAGCAGGAACTCTAGTTTCATCTGCAACTCTAATAATTAGTGAATCTAATTTCCTTAATTCTTCTTTTAAAAGACCACCCGATGTAGTTATATCATCACTTTTTAATGAATTTGAGCATACTAATTCTGCTAAATTTTTATTTTTATGTGCAGGAGAAAACTTCTTTGGTTTCATTTCATAGAGTTTAACCTCTACACCCCTCTTAGCTAGTTGATAAGCAGCCTCACAACCAGCCAGACCTCCTCCTATAATTTTCACTACTGTCATCTATACATTCTCGCTATCTTTTTTAACTATTTCTGTAAAATCACACTGTGGATTACTACATTTATGTCTTTGGTTACCATTTATTTCTTTGGTAGTCAAGTAACTATCACACTTAGGGCATTTTGTCTCTAGTGGAATCTCCCACGAACTAAATTGACATTTAGGGAAATTTTTACAGCCATAGAAGATTTTGCCCGTTCTAGACTTTCTCTCTAAAACATCTCCTCCACACTGAGGACATTTACCAACAACATTATCTACACCTTGAATATACTTACATGTAGGATAGTTGCTACAAGCAATAAACTCCCCATATTTACTAACTTTTTTTACTAGTTCACTACCACATTGTGGACACTGACCGATATGCTCTTCTGGATTATTAGTATTGAGAATATGTTTACATTGAGGATAATTACTACAAGCCAAGAATTCTCCATACTTGCTCACCCTCTTCACCATCTCGTGACCACACTTTTCACACATAATACCAGTTTTCTCTGGAGGAAGATATTGTCCTAACAACTTCTCTAGATAGTCATTAAATTTCTTCATAACTGCTAAGAAATCAATCTCATTATTAGCTATTTGGTCAAGTTTATTCTCCATATCAGCAGTAAACTTAACATTAAACAATCCCTCATAATTCTTAACCAAGAAATCAGTTAATTTCTCGCCTAATTCTGTTGGGAATAGATACTTAGCCTCTTTATCAACATACTTTCTAGCAGCAAGAAGCGTAATTGTTGGAGTATAAGTAGCCGGTCTACCAATACCCTTTTCTTCCATTTCTTTAACAAGAGATGCTTCAGTATATCTTGAAGGTGGTTTAGTGAATTTTTGATTAGTCGCCATCTCTTTAAATGTAAGTTCATCACCCTCATTCATTTCTGGCAATTTATTATTAACACCCTCAGCCTCATCATCTTCACTAGGTTGCTTTGCTTTTTTAGTTGTCTGAGACAATACTGTATAGCCATCAAATACCGGTGTTTTTCCTGTACACTTAAAAGTATAATCATTATTGTCTATTTCCACCGCAACAGAATCAAAAGTTGCAGGAGTCATCTGACTAGCTAAGAATCTATTATATATGAGTTTATATAATTTATAGTTATCTGAGCTTAAAAACTCTTTTACTTTTTCTGGGGTTCTCTCTAGTGATATAGGTCTAATAGCCTCGTGCGCATCTTGAGCTGAACCTTTAGTCTTATACATATTTGGAGTCTTAGGCACATATTTATCACCATATACTCTAGATATATATTCTCTAGCCATTGCCTGAGCCTCAGGAGCAACTCTTACACTATCTGTTCTAATATAGGTAATTAGAGCAACTTTACCCTCACTACCTAATGTAACACCCTCATATAATTCTTGTGCACACTTAGATACTTGCTTTAAAGAACCTATTTTAGCCAGTGCATCTTGTTGCATTGTACTAGTTGTGTATGGTGCAGATGGGCTTTGTTTAGATAAGCTTTTCTTTATATTCTTTACAATATATTTACCATCACTAACCTTAGATAAGATTTCGTCAACCTCTTCTTTACTAGCAGGAACTATCTTTTTATTCTTATACTTAGCAAGGCTAGCCTTAAATACATCACTGTTACCCTTAGTTAAACTGGCAACCATTGTCCAGAACTCTTGTGGTACGAAGTTTCTAATCTCTTTTTCTCTATCTACAACCAATCTAAGAGCAACACTCTGTACTCTACCTGCACTTAGATTTGGACTTATTTGTCTACAAGCCTTAGGTGAAACACCATAACCCACTAATCTATCAATAATCCTTCTAGTCTGTTGAGCATTAACAAGATTTAAGTCTATTGCTCTAGGATTTTCTAAACCCTTTGTAATAGCGTTCTTAGTAATCTCATTGAACTGAATTCTGATAGGGTCATTAGGATTAAGGTCAAGTATTGAACATAAGTGCCAACTAATTGCTTCTCCCTCTCTATCCGGGTCGGTCGCAAGATAAATAGAATCAGCCTTAGAACTCTTCTCTTTTAGCATCTTAACAATGTCTTTTTTATCTGGCATTATCTCATATTGAACTTCAAAATTGTTCTTAGGATTAACAGCTAGAGATTTTTGTGGTAAGTCTCTAACATGACCTTTGGTTGCAACAACCTCATAGTCATCACCTAAGTATTTTTTAATAGTGTCTTTTTTACCAAGACCTTCTATAATAACTAACTTCATAAATCACCTTTTGTTATCTATCTATTGCATAGAGATTTCCTGGTAGTTTCTTTATAATTCCCTTAATCTCCATTCTCATAAGCATAGTTAGGATAACCTTTGTTTCCATTTTTGTTTTCTTAATAATATCATCTATATTCATTTCATTTAGGTCGAGTGCATCATATATTAGTTGCTCTTCATAAGACATCTGTATTGCCTTCAAACTAGAGTTGTTACGCTTAGATTTGCCGTAAAAATCAATTATATCTGCTGATGATAGAACCATTCTAGCTTGACCATTGCTAATAATCTTATTACAACCAACACTATAAATATCATTGATTCGAGCAGGGAGAGCAAATACTTCTCTATTATACTCGAGAGCATAATTTTTAGTATGCATACTACCACTCTTCTCAGTCGCCTCTACTATAAAAGTCGCCTTACTAATACCGGCAATAATCCTATTTCTAACAGGAAAATGATAAGTAACAGAAGGTTCGTTTGGCTTATATTCGGATATAATAAGACCATCTTTATCAAGTATTTCTTGAAATAAAGACTCATTACTACTAGGATAAATGTGCAAAAGCCCACTACCCAAGACAGCAATTGTTTTACCATTTACCTCTAGTGTACTTTTGTGTGCTATAGTATCTATACCTTCAGCTAGTCCACTGACTATTGTAATGCCCTCCACAGCCACTTCGCTGATAAGTTTTTTACACGCAGTTTTACCGTAATTCGTAGCCCTACGAGTACCAACTACAGCTAGACACTCTGTCTTTAGTAGCGAGATATTCCCTTTACAATATAACATTATAGGAGGAGTATCTATCTCTCTAAGATACTCAGGATATTCTTCACTTTTAATAGTAAGCACCTTTATATCTTGTTTCTCATAATTATTAATTGTATTTGTTACATACAAAAAATTATTTGCAGATAATAATTCTTCATACTCATTATGTTTAAATATTTTTAGTAATTCTAACTTGTAGTCTTTTAGATTGTTAAATAATTCCTCAAGGTTATCAAAAGTATCTAAAACAGCCTTTACTTTCTTGTAGGATACAAATTCAAACGAAGATAACCACATAATCACTTTGTCTTCTATGCTATACATAATTATCCCCAATATTTATTATCGAGAGACCTATAAGAAATCGCCTCAATAATATGTTCATCTTTTATATTCTCTGACCCATCTAAATCTGCAATTGTTCTAGCAACCTTCAGTATCCTACTATAGGCTCTAGCACTTAGATTTAATCTATCAAACGCCATTCTAAGCATGGTCTCACTCTCTTTTGAAACCCTACAATATTTCTTTAGCAAGTGGTCACTCATTTTTGCATTAGAGAATATTCCACTATCTTTGTATCTCTGTACCTGAATATCTCTTGCCTTGTCTACTCTCGACTTTATACTCTCACTAGGCTCTTCTAGGTCTTCACTCCTAAGTTCGTCATAAGTAACACTATCTACCTCAATATGCATATCAATTCTATCCATAAGAGGTCCAGAAAGTTTGTTTAGATATTTCTTAATCACATTAGGATTACACTTACACTCTTTATCCTTAGAACCATAATTACCACAAGGACAAGGATTCATACTAGCAATAAGAGTAAAGTTGGCTGGATATTCTATTGCACTCTCTACTCTTGTAATAGTAATCACTCCATCTTCTAAAGGTTGTCTTAGAGTTTCTAGGCTATTCCTACTATATTCAGGCATTTCATCTAAGAATAAAACTCCAGTATGTGCTAGACTAATCTCACCAGGCTTAGCGAGTCTGCCTCCACCAGTTAGAGAAAGGGTGGTCGCTGTGTGATGTGGTGACCTAATAGGTCTAGTAGTTACAATTCCCTCTTTACTATCTAAAACACCAGCAATACTATGTATCTTAGTAACTTCTAGAGCCTCATCAAATGTAAGTTCTGGAAGAATGCTTGGAAAACATTTAGCAAGCATTGTCTTTCCACTACCAGGAGGACCTATCATTAAAACATTATGTCCACCAGCAGCAGCAATCTCAAGAGCCCTCTTTGCCTGAGCCTGCCCTTTTACATATTTAAAGTCTAAACTTTTCTTTTTGTTTTGTTTAATTGTATCAAAATCAGTATATGCAATAGGACTAAGTTCAATTTCATTATTAATAAAATCAACAGCCTCTTTTATATTTGATACACCGTATATAGTCATACCCTCTATAAAACTAGCCTCAATGCAGTTTTCCTTAGGCATAATCACCTTAGTATAACCATCTTGCCTAGCAGAAATTAATATAGGTAAAACACCATTTACCTTTCTAACCTCACCACTTAGTCCTAATTCACCTAATACAATATATTTAGATAGTTTATCAACATCTACCTGTCCCATTGCAGAAAGTATACCTAAAGCAATAGGCAAGTCATATACAGGCCCATCTTTTTTTGTATCTGCAGGAGCAAGATTAACGGTAATCTTTTCTATAGGATACTTCAGTCCACTATTCTTGATAGCAGACTTAACTCTCTCCTTACTTTCTTTTGTTGCAGTACCTACTAGTCCTACGATATCATATCCAGGTAAACCTCTATTAATATCAACTTCACACTTGATTAAATAACCACTGATACCATTAAGACCATAACTTTTAACACTCGCTAACATAATCTTCCTTTATAAATCAATCTACCCTTCATTATACATACTAAAAAAACATTAGACAACTAAAATTTGTGAAAATTTTTTTTATATTATTATTATAATATTATACATATATAATAAATTATATAGATATATACACATCACAAAAAAAGATATATGCCTAACAATTATAGACATATATCTTCTTATTTTTTAATTGAGTGCTTTTGAATTAATCTCTTTTAGAATTTTATCAATAAAGTCTTCTAGCTTAACAGCACCAGTATCTCCCACACTTCTCTTTCTTACAGAAACAGAACCTTCAGCAACTTCATTATCACCAACAATTAGTGAATATGGAACTTTCTCTAGTTGTGCATCTCTAATCTTTTTACCGATTTTCTCATTTCTATCATCTACTTCTACTCTGATACCATAGTTGGATAGTTTAGCACAAACCTCGTTTGCATAATCTAAATGACAGTCTGCAATATTAAGAATTTTTACTTGAGTTGGAGCAAGCCATGTTGGGAACGCACCAGCAAACTTCTCAATAAGATATGCAAGAGTTCTTTCATAGCAACCAATACTAGTTCTATGGATAATATAAGGATTTTTCTTTGAACCATCTTTATCAGTATATTCCATACCAAATTTCTCAGCAATCATAGGGTCAATCTGAATAGTAATAAGGGTATCTTCTTTTCCCCAAACATTCTTAATTTGTATATCTAGTTTTGGACCATAGAATGCAGCCTCACCGATACCTATCTTATATGGAACTTCTAGGTTGTCAAGGATTTTACCCATCATGCCTTGTACTTCATTCCACTCTTCTTCTGTACCAATATATTTTTCTCTATTATCTGGGTCCCACTGTGAGAATCTATAAGAAGCATCTTCATATAAACCTAAAGTTTTTAGCATATAAATTGCAAGTTCTAGACAATTTTTGAACTCACCTTCTAATTGCTCAGCAGTACACATTAAGTGTCCTTCAGAGATAGTAAATTGTCTAACTCTGATTAGACCATGCATCTCACCACTTGCCTCATTTCTAAATAGTGTAGATGTTTCATTGTATCTAAGAGGCAAATCTTTGTATGACCTAGCCTCATTTAGATAAGCCTGATACTGGAATGGACAAGTCATAGGACGAAGCGCAAATACTTCTTTGTCTTTATTTTCATCGCCCAAAATAAACATACCATCTTTGTAATGGTCCCAGTGTCCAGAAATTTTATAAAGGTCGCTTTTTGCCATAAATGGAGTTTTTGTTAGTAACCAACCCCTCTTTTGCTCTTCATCTTCAACGAATCTTTGAAGTAACTGAACAATCCTAGCACCCTTTGGAAGAAGAATAGGTAAACCTTGTCCAATATAATCAACAGTTGTAAATAAACCCAACTCTCTACCTAATTTATTATGGTCTCTCTTGATTGCCTCTTCTATCATGTTAATATGTTTCTTTAGGTCATTTTTATCAAGGAATCCATAAACATATACTCTTTGTAGCATTTTATTTTTCTCGCTACCCTTCCAGTATGCACCACTTACTCTATTGATTTTGAAAGCAAAACCCCTCAAATACTTAGTATTTTCAACATGAGGTCCTCTACAAAGGTCAATAAAATCCTCACCTAAATAATAAGCAGAGATTGTCTCTTCTTCAGCCAAATCATTGATAAGCTCTACTTTATACGGCTCATCTTTGAACATCTCAAGAGCCTCTGCTCTAGAAAGCTCCACTCTCTTAAAGTCCTCATTTCTAGCAATAACTTCTTTCATTTTTTCTTCGATTTTTGCAACATCATCATTAGTAATTGATGAAGCAATGTCAAAGTCATAATAGAAACCATTATCAATAGCAGGACCGATAGCAAGTTTAACTTTGTCTTTTCCAAACAACTCTTTTACGGCTTTTGCTAGAACATGGCTCATACTATGTCTATACATCATTTGTTTTTCTTCTACTTCACTCATTTTTTTCTCCTTTAGTCTTTTTTATTAGGATTTTTCAAATAAAAAAATCCCTATGTAAAATACATAAGGACGAGAATTCTACCCGTGGTTCCACCTTATTTGGCTTAAAAATATCTTTTAAGTCCACTCTTATATCTTCTTTACAGGGAAGACTCCTGACACTCAAAAAGTGGTTTCGTCTGTAGGTATTTTGCGAGGCTCTCACCTGCCCTCACTCTCTGTATAAATATTGTCTACTTACTACTTGTCTTTTATCTTCGTGTTATTTAGATGTATAGTTTGCATTTGCAAATCTATGAGTTAATTTTAATAAATAATATTTGTTTTGTCAAGTATAAACTTAAAAATTACAAAACTAAACAGACCCTGTCTGGAAATATGTACTTAATCATATTACATAGTCTATCACTCAAAATATCTACCGAATTAATAATGATTTTTTTGGGAGAAAATATAATTAAATTTACTATAACATCCACCTCATCTTTACTATTAATCTTTTTTATACTGCGACTTTTATTATCTACTAAAAAAATTTCTTGAGCATCTTTATTTAGATATATTACATCATAAGTAGGCTCCGATGTGTTTGCTAAAAACTTAAGATAATCTAGATATATAGTTCCATTTTTGTTTCTATCAATAGATAAATTTAAGTCCCTAATCATATCTTGCCAAATAGATATTAGTCCAGACAACCTAAATCTCAAAAAAGACCTGACATGAGTAATTTTTTGGAGTTTTGTAGAATATTTCGCATAATCTACCTCCTGTGGCAAATCTATATAAATCATGCTTGTTAATAAAAAATCATCAAAAAGACTATCTTTACCAACACAATCTAAATTTTCTAGTAAAAAATCTCTCTTTGCAATTTTAATAATTGCCTCATATATATAATAGTCAAGACGACCAGTTAAGTCTTCTTTAGATGCAATACTAAAGTATAGATTACCATTAACACCTATAGATATGTAGGCATCTAATTTCAAAGCAATTATCGTATCACGCAACTGAGAAAAGTAAAGGAAGTCTCTCTCCTCTCCTATTAATGTCATTTCCCACATAAAAAGCCCCTTTCATGTATTATATGCAAAGGAGCTTAAATTATATTTATAAAAAACTATTTTTATTTGTATTTATTACCAGTTACAATAACATTAGCATCAGTACCAGCAACATTTTTTAGAATAACTTGACCTAACTTAGTATCGTTTAGATGTACTTTAGCTATCTCTTCCAAAACTTTAAATACTTGTGCTTTAGGAACTTCCTTATCTGTCTTTACAGGCACAACGGTATCTTTTACTTTTACCAAAGCAGTAACAGTTCTCATAGGACATGTTAATTCTTCCCTAGCATAATCAATACCTCTAGGACAAAAGTTACCTGTAATATTTTCGCCATCTACATCTAATTCACAACCTCTAGGACACTTGATACAAACTAATTTCATTTTCTCTCCCTAATAGATATTGTCATATCTGATTTTAAACCATTTTTATTTACAATAAGGCTTGTCATTTCACCTGGATTAAGAGCAATGACAGGCTTTTTCTTTACATCAACCCCATCAACAGTAGCAACAATCTCGACATCTTTAAATTTTTTACTAACTCTAAAGAAGACCTCTACATCATTATCGCCCTCAAAGTATGTGCTAGGAACAGTATACCTAATACCATCTCCCACAATAACTTTATGTTCAGCACCCCTATCTAATTTGCCTAAAGCATATAGACCAGCATTTCTACCAGCAGTTATACTTTCTGCTGTTACATTATCAACTAGGTCATGTACTTGTAGAACATTACCACAAGCAAATACACCCTCTCTACACTCTCTAAATTCATTAACAACAAATCCTGATGTAATAGGGTTTATAACTGGGTCCTTTACAATATCAAATTCAGGAGCAAGCCCTACAGATAATACCACTAAATCACAGTCAATATATTTCTCTGTTTCTTTGATAATATTGAAGTCCTTGTCTACCTGAGCATACTTGATACCCTCTACTCTATCTTTACCTATAACCTCTGTAATAGTTGTATTGTAATAAATAGGAATATTGTAATCTTCTAAGCATTGTCTAATATTTCTAGGTAGCCCACTCGAAGATGACATTATCTCTAGTACCATATCGACCTTAGCACCTTCAAATGTAAGTCTTCTTGCCATTATTAGACCAATATCACCACTACCTAAAATTACTGCTTTTTTACCAGGTAATTTACCATAGAAATTCACTAATTTCTGAACTTGTCCTGCAGTCATAATTCCAGCAGGTCTAGTTCCATTTAGTTTAATACTACCAGCAGTCTTTTCTCTACAACCCATGGCAAAGACAACTGCTTTTGGCTCAATATCTGTAGCACCTTCATCATTAATGATTGTGAGTTTTTTTCCATCTACCTTAGTCACAAATGTATTTAACATAATATCAACATTAGTTTCCCTAAGTAATGCCTCAAATCTACTAGCATATTCCGGACCTGTCAATTCTTCCTTGAAGTAGTGTAATCCAAAACCATTATGTATACATTGATTAAGTATACCACCTAACCTACAATCTCTCTCGACTAGTAGAGTCTTTGCACCAGTTTTGCTACATTCTATTGCTGCAGCCATACCAGCAGGACCACCACCTATAATTACAACATCATATTTCTTCATTAATCAATATCTCCGATAATTATTCTACTACCTTGATTTTCTTTTGTAACATCATCAATAGAAATGTTATGTTCTCTAGCGATTAATTCCATTACTCTTGAGAAACAGAATCCCCCTTGACACCTGCCCATTCCTGCTCTAGTTCTTCTTTTCACAGCATCAACAGACATAGGTTTAAGAGGAGAATTAATAGCCTCTATGATTTCTGCCTCACTAACCATCTCGCATCTACAAACTATTTTACCATAGTTACCGTCTTTCTTAATAAGATTGTCTAGCTCCTTTGTAGATAACTTATTGATGTGAACCTTAGGAGTAAGTCTTTTTAAACCTGTTTTTTCTTTTCCATCACAGCCTAAAATCTCTACCACCATCTCTGCGATTGCAGGTGCAGCTGTAAGCCCTGGTGAACATATACCTGTTACATTGATTATATCTTCGTTATTTTTGTCTTTTTCTATTACAAAATCACTACCTATTACAGTTCTAACACCAGAGAAAACTCTGATATTCTTCCTAAGATTAACATTGTTAAGCATCTCCCCAGATTTACTCGCAATCTCTTCCAAGCCATCTTTTGTAGTAACTGTACTATTAGAATCTGTACTAGTCGATGTTGGTCCGACAATATAGTTATTAGAAACTGTCGGAGAAATAAGTATACCTTTGCTATGTTTAGTTGGCAAAGGGAATATTGTGTGCCCGTCAGTATCCATAGCACCCTTATCAAGTAGATAATACTCTCCTCTTCTATACTCTATCGGATACTCTGTAGCACCAAACACTTTGGCAACAGTATTGTGGTCACCACCAACTGCTAATATAATCTTCTTAGCTAAAATTTTGCTTTTACCATCAGACAAAGCATATCCTTTATCTAATTTTGCAAAAGACTTTGTATCAAAGTTAAATACAACCTGTGCACCATTAATAACACTCTCTTCGGCAAGAGCTATCGCCATCTTATATGGAGACACAATACCAGAGGTTTTTGCATATAGTCCACAAGTAATATTTTCCGTAATATTAGGAAGTTTAGTGAGTAATTGCTCTCTATCTAGTATCTCTAGACCACTTATCCCATTCTCAATGCCTCTATCATACAATTCTTGAACAGCAGACATATCACTACCCATAACCAAAGCACCGTTTTGTATATAAGGTACATTTAATTCTTTACAAAGAGATGGATATATCTCTGCACCTCTTTTATTTAGTTTAGCCTTTAGAGTGCCTGGCTTTGCATCAAAACCTGCATGAACTATGCCACTATTTGCCTTAGTTGTGCCAACAGAAACATCACTACCTTTTTCGATTAATACTACTTTTTTGCCTAATCTAGTTAGTTTATTAAGGATAGCAGTTCCTACCACTCCTCCACCTAAAATTGCAACATCAAAAATCATATACAACCTCGATTGTTTCGTATTTATAAGTAATCCATCTTATTAATATAATCGTACAAAAATAATTATTTTATGTCAAATATAATAAATGTAATTGCTTAATTTTGAGAGATTTGTTATATTGAAAATATAACGAAATAGTCTATAGAGGTGAATGAATGAAAAGATATATTATAGGCTTAGATGAAGGTACTACTTCAGCAAGAACTGTTATCTACGATACCGTTGAAAATAAAATCGTAATCGCTGTAAATGAGAAATTTAAACAGTATTTTCCAAAGCCAGGCTGGGTAGAACATGATGCTAATGAAATATGGCAAGTACAAGAAAAAACTATGCTTTCAGCTATTCGTCAATCAAAAATTAAAGCTGATGAAATCATTGGTATAGGTATAACTAACCAAAGAGAAAGTATAGTAGCATGGGATAGAAACACTGGCGAGCCAATTTGTCCGTCAATAGTATGGCAATGTAGAAGAACAGCAAAATATTGCGATAGTATAAATAAAAAAATGCGTAACTACATAAAAGAAACAACAGGCCTCATTGTTGACGCATACTTCTCTGCTACTAAAATTAAATGGGTACTAGATAATGTTCCAAAGGCAAAACAACTACTTAGTCAAAATAGACTTTGTGTAGGAACAATAGACTCATTCTTAGCATTTAGACTAACTAAGGGTGAAAAGTTCATTACAGACTCTTCTAATGCTAGCAGAACAATGCTCTTTAATATTAAAACCTTAACATGGGATAAAAAACTTCTAGACTTCTTTGGCATACCTGAGAGCATTTTACCAGAGGTAGTTTCTAACGGAAAAGAATTAGGTATAGCATATACCAAATATGGTGAATTACCTATCGGCTCAATATTAGGAGACCAACAATCATCACTATTTGGTTTAGGTTGTGTAGAAAAAGGCCTAGCAAAAGCAACTTATGGAACAGGTTGTTTCATTCTATCCAATACAGGAGATAAACTAGTTCATAATGATAAACTACTATCTACTATCGCATGGACTATAGGAAACAAGACAACTTATGCTTTAGAAGGCAGTATCTTTAATGCAGGTACTATTATCAACTGGATGATAGACGATATGCAAATGCTAGCTAGCAATCAAGAATCTAGCGATATTTGTAAAAAAATAGGAACAACAGATGGGGTTTATTTTGTGCCAGCATTTACTGGAATGGGTGCTCCCTACTGGAATCAATACTGCACAGGTAATATTTCAGGAATAACAAGAGGTACAAAAAGAGAACATATAATCAGAGCCGGACTAGAAAGTATGGCTTATAATACTTATGATATTATCGATTGTATGAATGATGGCACTACAAAAGTTAAAGAACTAAGAGTAGATGGCGGAGTATCTAGAAACGACTTCTTAATGCAATTCCAATCTGACATTCTCAACAAAAATGTAGTAAAAACTGACACTAGCGAAGGTACTGTGCTAGGCACAATATATATGACAGCACTATCACTAGGAACTCTTACAAATATTCAAGAGGTAAAAGATAAGTTTATCGTAGGGAAAACTTATGAAAATACAATGAACAAAACAACCAGACAACAACTTCTTCATAACTGGCACCTCGCAGTTAAGAGAACAATAGGAGAATAAATGAAAACAATTAAATTAGAGGGTTATGACGACTTTGAATTAGTAGGATACCTTTGGGACAAAGTAGAAAAACCAACTGGAGTATTACAAATTATACATGGCATGCAAGAACATGCACTTAGGTATAATTCTCTTGCTAGATATTTAAATAAACAAGGCATTATCGTTTTTGCAAGCGATCTGAGAGGTCATGGACAAACTGCACTTCTTCATAATTTACCATTCGGATATTCAGATGGCGATATATTTATGGAAATTGTTAAAGACCAAATCAAGATTACCGAATATTTATACGAAAAATTCAATCTCCCTATCAGTATTTTAGGACACAGTTTTGGCTCTTTTATTACACAAAGATATATGATAGAAAATGGATTTAAAGTTCAAAATGTTATTCTATCTGGCTCAACATATACCAACGGATTTCAATACAAAGCTGGATATATCCTAGCACAAATACAAAAGGCTTTTGGTCTTAAGAAAAAAACAGCTAAAATGATAGAGAATATGAGCATCAGGTCTTATGGAAAAAAATTCGAAGACGGCAACTGGCTTACCCGTAATACTAAAATATGGGAAGAATATAAAGCAGACGAATTATGTGGCAAACCATTCCCTGTTAATTTCTATCACTCATTCTTTAAAAATGCTAGACACAACTACAAAAATTTAAATAATATTCCGTACTACCTACCTATACTTATCATATCTGGCACAAACGACCCAGTTTCTGGAGAAAAAGGTATTATTAAGCTATTCTATCAATATGCAAAGGCAAGAAAAAAACTATTCCTAAAGAGTTATCTAGACGCTAGACACGAAGTTATTAACGAAACAAACAAAGAAGAAGTTTACGAAGATATTGCAAACTTTATTCTAAACAACAAAATTGATTCACTAGCAATCAGGTATGAAAATTTATAATTATTTATAAAAATAAATATATATACAATCTAGTCAATAAAAATTTAATGGCTAGATTGTTTTTTTACTATATCAACTATTAAATTCATCATTTATCCCCTACTAAACATATTTCAAATAATTGTTAAACACAAAAATTTGTGCTAATATTATAATATTAAGGACAATTTAAGGAAAAATTATGGAATCAAAATTTAATCACGATAGAGCCGGTGGTCTCAGGACAGACAAATTCAACGCACAAAACATAAATGAATATTTAGAACCAGGCGAAACAATAATATGGCAAGGTAAACCAGATAGAACAACATACATTAGAAAATGTACCGGTGTCCCATTTATATTCGCTTTAATCTGGACCATATTTGACTCATTCTTCTTAGTAGCAGTATTTGCATCAGGAATGCCAATAGGTGCTGCTATAGGAGTTCTCGCTTTCTTAGCTGTTCACATGACACCAGTATGGATACATATCGGAGGTAGAATCAAAGGACATAGAATCGTTGACTCTCTTACCTACTATGTCACAAACAAAAGATGTATTTTAGAGAACCAGAAAAACCACTACAAATTTAACTATGTTAAACACGAAGACATCACAACAATCAAAGCTGACGAAATCAATTATTTCAACAGTATCGGCTCACTAACAATACAATCAAGAGTATACAAACTAGAGTTTACTGCAGTTACACATTATGCAGACATTCACCAAGTCATAAATAATATGAAAATGAATAGTCAACCTGATAGATTCAGTTACGCAACTAATCCAAAAGGAACCAAAGAAGTATTTAAGTGTAGTTACTGTGGTCAAACATTTATGGGAGAATCTAGCCAATGCCCTGGCTGTGGTGCAAGAGCAGATGTCGAAACTCAACAATAAGTATCTGGGAATTGAAATAGATATATTTCAATTCTTTTTTTAAACCAAATCTAAGCACAACAATATACTTAAACCATTAAACTATATAATATTAATTTACTAAAGAAGTTAAATATGCTAATCTAAAAAATAATCTATGGAGGACTTATGTGTTTTAAATTCTTACACAAAAAGAAAGTAAATAAAGAAATAACCTACGAAGAAGAACTCTTTGCTCAATATGGCAACTGTAAACAACTAGATAAACATATCACCATCCTAGTTTTTTCTGACACCCACAATTCATTAACTAATGAAAATACTAATCTTGATAACATAAAAGAATTAGACTATGATGTATGCCTACTACTAGGCGACCATTCCCTTGAAGACATACAAACCATACTAACAATAGTACCTAAAGAAAAAGTATACGGCATTAGAGGTAATCATGATACTCTTGATAACCTAACTTACTGTGGCATAGACAATATTCATAGTAAAGTTATAAACATCAATGGAGTTAAAATAGGAGCAATACAAGGAGCAATTAAATACAAAGACTCCACTGCTCCACTATATACACAAGAAGAAAGTATAGAGATTGCTCAATATTTACAAGATATAGATATATTAGTATCGCACGATACCTATTATACAAGAGACTCTCAAGATGTCACACATGATGGTCTCAAAGGCATTACAGAGGCAATATATAGAAATCACTCCCCTATACATATACACGGTCACCTTCATATAGAAGACGAGCAGACACTACTAAATGGTACAAAAAGTTATGGTGTATACGGAATGAAAATATTTAGATTCTAAAATTCATATATATAACAAAAAGGTAAACTAAATCTAGCTTACCTTTTTTATTGGTTTGTATAAGAAAATAAAAAAAGACCATTATGGTCTTTTTTGTGGTGCTGGTGACCAGACTTGAACTGGTACGGTTGTTACACCGCAGGATTTTAAGTCCTGTGCGTCTGCCGATTCCGCCACACCAGCATGTGGAGGCACCACTCAGATTCGAACTGAGGCATAAGGGTTTTGCAGACCCGGGCCTTACCGCTTGGCTATGGTGCCATTCGATTTAACGAGGTTAGTATAACACAAAAAAAAACTTAAGTAAAGTATTTATTTAAAAATTTCTACTAATTATTGACTATGTTTTATTTTTTATGTCAGCTTAAAATATTGACCTCTTTGCAGTAGTTAATAATATAATTTATGAACAGTTACTCAATTTGTGTTAAAAAAATAAATTTAAAAAATTTTAAAAAATCTGCAAAAAACTGTTGCAATTTTTTTTATAATTTGATATATTAGTAAAGTAGTCAATAGGACTGCGAAAGAAATGTGGGAGTTTAGCTCAGTTGGGAGAGCATCTGCCTTACAAGCAGGAGGTCATAGGTTCGAGCCCTATAACTCCCACCATTTTTATTTTTATGCGGGAGTGGCTCAGTGGTAGAGCGTCGCCTTGCCAAGGCGAATGTCGCGAGTTCGAATCTCGTCTTCCGCTCCATTATTACCCGTCAAGGGTATTTTTTATTTAAATACAAAATACAATTAATCATCAGACATATTGTCTGATTTTTTTATACTCAAGAAAAAAATCATTACACATATATCATCAAGAAAGAGATATTAAAACCAATACAAAAAATCCGATAGAATCAACCTGCCGGATTTTTTATTTAAACCAATATTCATTCATTTCAGAAAGAAATTTTTTTGTAATAGAAAGACCTGTATATTCTCCTATAATCGAATCTACACCACAGTAAGGACATAACGCAGTACCCTCACTATCTGGAACCCACTCTGTTATTTCTATAGGATTAAATATTTCTAAACAATAAAAACATCCACAGTTTTTATCACTCAACAATCCCTTCTTATTATTTTTACTAAATTGATGTGCATATTCTAATCTATCTTCCATACTACCTACTTATTTAATTACATAATACCAACAGAATTACTCTGTTACAATTGCTGATGGATTATTAAATCCTGTATAGTAACATTTTCAAATGTAGCAGATGCATTTTCTAAAAGTGTTGAAACCAAAGCACCAGTAGCACCTTTGCCGTTAATTGTTAGGTTATCAAAGATAACATTTTTTACAACAATATTACCACTTACATTACCAAACAAACTAGCATTATATCTACAAAGAAATATTTTCTTATTCTGCCGTATAAACCTCCAGTAATTATCTTCAGTATAACACATAATTTATTTTTATGATAATTAAACAAAATAGTTTATAAAAATTTTAAGTAAATAATAAGCAAAAAAACACTCCAATATATTTATATCATTTTAATTACACTTATTACATTTAATAACTATAACCAATATAAATATATTAGAGTGCTCCAATTTTGTGAAACTAGGCTAATTAGTTACATGCTCTAGTTCTACTAGAAGTTTTCTTAGCAGATGTTCTAGATGATGTTCTAGCATTATCTGTACTAGCTTCTGTTGTTCTATTAGAAGTTCTTTTGCTAGTAGATGACTTCTTAGTACAATCGCATTTCTTTGTTGCCATATTTTCACCTCCCTATTTTACAAGGTAAACCATATTACCCTGTACTACTAGTTTGGAATATATTAGACAAAATATTACAACAATCTATATCCAAATTATGTAAATAAAAAGACTCCGATTATTACTAATCAGAGTCTTTTTATTATCTATTGTACTTCCCCTCAATACATTTAGAATAAATTAAAACAAATAAATAATAAAGCACAAACCATGCTAACATTGCTATCCCATACATCCAATCAGTATGATAAATAGTTTCATTTAACACAGCCATAACTAATAAACATAAACCCACTAAAATACTCATTCTACCAGCGAACTTATGTGTTTTTTGCCAAACAATATAATTTGACTTCACCCATTTAAATCCAAACAATGAAAATTCTGAATCTGATTTATCTCCCAAAGCAGCACCATTAGCAAGCATAAAATAAGCAATAGGAAATAAAATAATAATTGTCCAAGGTATAGTAATAGCATTATTAGTAACATGTGTTAAATGAACCTGAATGCCCATCATAGCCCATGTAAAGTAACTACATACAGCAACAGCAACATAGGCAATTAAGTATCTAAACACATGCTTTTTTGCCCCATCTTCTCTCACATCAATAATAAGAATGATAAAACAAGCAATAGTAGCAAGAGATGGAAGAATAATATTATACCATTTACCAATAAACTCTGACGCAACCAAATCAGAAGTAAATCTGAAAACAACTACATCAGGTAAAACAAATATTATAAAACACAGAGTCGCAACAAAATTGGCGATTGTGAATAGTGATAACAATCGTGATTTTTTCATAGATTTTCCCCTTTAAAGACTCATTTTTAGGTGAGTCGTGCAAAAATATTGTAAAATAAATTAATTCAAATGTCAATACCCATTTTGAATTTTGTCTCTCATAAAACAAAAATTTTTTCAACATTAGTAAACAACAAAAAGGCAAGGATGTCTATCTCCTTGCCTTATTATATATGTTATATTATTACTCTATAGATATTATATAGTAGTATACAGGTTGTTCACCACTAATCATATTAATATCACAATCTGGATACCTTTGCTCAAGCTCTTCTGCAAGTGCATTAGCATCTTCTTCTACAACATCTTTACCATAGAATAAAGTAATATTTACACTATCCTCTGATACAAGTTTGTCAATTAATTGAATTGTAGTGTCTTTTACAAGTGAACCTTTTGCAAGTATACCCTTATTATCAAGACCTATAATATCTCCTGTCTCAAGGTCAAAACCATCAACATGAGTAGTTCTAACAGCATAAGTTACAGAAGCACTCTTTACACTCTCTTTCGCATTAGTCATATTCTCTACATTTTCTTCAACAGTACAATCTGGATTAAATGCTAATACAGATGCAACACCTTCTGGAATAGATTTAGTAGGAATAACATGTAGAATCTTCTTAGTGAGAGATTTAGCCTGCTCTGCAGCAAGAATGATATTCTTATTATTTGGCATAACTAGGACATTTTTTGCAGGAATTCTATCTACTGTCTTAGCGATATCTTCAGCACTAGGGTTCATTGTTTGACCACCCTCTACCATATCATCTACTAATAGGTCAGCAAATACATTTGCAATACCCTGTCCTGGAGCAACAGCAACCATACCGATTTCTTTTAGATTCTGTTCTCTCTGAGTTTGTGCTCTCTTTAATTCTCTATTTTGCTCAACCATGTTCTCAATCTTAATATTGATAATCTCACCTAGCTCAAGCGCTGAACCTAAAGCAAGGTTTGGTTGATTTGTATGTACATGGACTTTTACTAGTTCTAAATCACCGAAACAAACAACGCTATCGCCGATATTAGATAGATTTTCTCTAAATTTCTCAATATCGCTCTCTGTTGTCTTTTTCTTCATGTGAGTAATCATAAACTCTGTACAATAAGCAAACTCAATATCTGCTAAATTGTCTAGATTTACATAGAACTCATTATTATTCATTGTTTGTGTACTAATTAATTGCTCGATATTGATATCAAAGTCTTCTTCACCTAAGATAATCTTTTCCATACCTTTAAGGATAACAATCAAGCCTCTACCACCAGCATCTACTACACCAGCTTTCTTAAGCACAGGCAACATCTCTGGAGTTTGTTGAAGGATTGCCTCACCATCATTAAGAATAGCCTCAAAGAATTGCTCAAAGTTACTGTACTTCTTTGCATTTCTAGTAGCCGACTCAGAAATAACCCTGATAACTGTTAAAATAGTACCCTCTTTTGGTGATGCAACTGCCTTGTATGCAATAGATGAACCCTCTACTAAAGCTTTAGCAAAAAGTTTAGTTGTTACTTCTTTTTCACAAGTGCCGATTACATTACAGATACCCTTAAGAATCTGTGACAAAATAACACCAGAGTTACCTCTAGCACCCCTAAGAGCACCAGTAACTATAGCCCTAGTAATACCTGCAAAATCATTATCTAAGCAATTGTTTAATTCCTTCACAACATTATTGTATGTCATACTCATATTTGTACCAGTATCACCATCTGGAACTGGGAACACATTTAGAGAATCAACAAAATTTTTATTATCATCTAAAATCTTCGCACTAGCAATTATCATTTTTCTAAACATAGTGCTATTAATTGTCTTCAACATATATACTTTATCCTTATCTAAAACGGAGTATTAAACTCTAACCCCGACTACATTTATATTTACACTATCAACAATCATACCAGTAAACTGCTCAACGCCATATTTAACAGCACTCTTTAGATTATCTGTAACAGTTCCTATCGATACACCGTATTTAAGTATTGCAAATAAATCAATATAGATTCTATTTCCAACGGTTATTATCTTAATTCCTTTAGTAAGGACATTCTTTGACTTAACAGAGCCTTGACCAACTAAGTCAACTACACCATAACACTCCCTGGCAATATGTCCAGTAGCACACGCAATAGCTTCATCATCTATAGTAATATTACCATAGGCATTACTTGTTTTAACTGCCATCTTCTTTCTCCTTACTATTTTAGTAAATAATTGTTGTAATAGTATATCGCAACAGCGCACACAAAAGGTATTATGCACTACACACAATTATACTACATACTAATTCTACAATAACTAGCCATATTTGGCAAGAGATTTTGTGAAAAATATTTTGATTAATCTTGTTAAAACTTGAAAAAAAGTCTTGCCAACAGCAATTTTATTTGATATACTCTATGTGTTTGAAACGAAATACAGATAAAATACCTCGGGGGTGAATTTTACAATGGCAAAAGAATGTTTTATATGTAGTAAGAAAAAAGTGGCTGGAAACCAGGTAAGTCACTCTCACATCGCTACTAAGAGAACTTGGGGTGCAAATCTACAAAAGAAATCAATCGAAGTAGATGGCAAAATCCAAAGCGTATACATTTGTACAAAATGTCTTAAAACAATGAAAAACGATGAACATTGTTGTTAATAAAAAAAACTAAGCAATACGCTTAGTTTTTTTTGTTTTTATAGAAGTTTAAAATTAAGGCTCTCTACTCTCATCAAAGATTATCTTTGAATTAGTAATAGTATTAGGAAGCTGAGCACCCTTTTCATCAGGAATATAATTCTGAATAGCCTCAAAAGTTATAACGAATTGTACATTAAACCCAGACTGATCAGACTCTACATTTCTAGGAAACTCAATGTCTTGATTAATAAAATGTACAACTACATTACCAGCTGTAGCATCAACCTCACTCATTAGAGTATCACCCACATCTGTTTGAATAGTATTAGTACCTATATAGTAATAATACATGTCACTCTCATCTAATACCCAACCATTACCAGTAATGATAGAATGTAAACTAGCAGTCATCTGTGGCATAATATCGTATATGTCTGTATCATCATCTAGTATTACATCATCACCATCATCATTATGTTTGTACATCTGTAAAGTGAATTTTGCCCTAATAAGTGGCATACTAGTTGACTGATAAACTTT
This sequence comes from Clostridiales bacterium, assembly GCA_015055605.1. Taxonomy (GTDB): domain Bacteria; phylum Bacillota; class Clostridia; order Christensenellales; family UBA1242; genus UBA11490. Next base: position 232,724 of record SVHV01000001.1, on the reverse strand, counting down.
TACATTTGCTGGTAAAGAAATATCCATACCTGGAATTAAGTGAATATAGTTGTCTTGTAGAGTAATAACTAGATTAGAAGAAGATACCGTATCCTCGATAGAACCATACTCTGTACCAACACCTACAGCCTCTATATCAACCTTACCAGACATAGTTATATGCTTACTCGCCCAGTCAGAAGCAAAGAAAAAAGCTACAACTGTACCAACTACACATACAGCCATACAAATCAATAATATTAAACTAAGAGGAGCTGTTGGGCGCATATTAGGTCCATAGTTCCTATTTTTTTTAGTAAAATTACCCATTATTGACACCGAAAATATTTCTACCTTGTCTTTATTATTTTACAATACGAATGAATTATTAGCAAACAAATTGTTTAGATAAAAAGAAAAAAGGATATCAAACTATCCTTTTAACAATTTTTCTAATTCTTCTAAAGATGCATCTGACACCAAATCCATTATAGTTTTTTCTATTGAAACACTCTTAGCCTCGCAAGAAAAACCAAATAGTAGAATATCGTAACTATCAATACTACTATACAACTGCTCATCATTTGTCACCATAAGTACCGTATTTTCTGCAGTTAATTTCTGTGACAAAGCAAAGTCTCTATTAAACTTTTCATCTTTAAAATCTACATAAATTATTATTTTCATTATTTTGCAAAGTTTTTTCTAAATATTATTTTAAGTAAAGGTTTTAAAATTTTAGGCGACCTGAAACAATAAATCTTCATAATTTCTCCTTATAATACTAATGTCATATTACACTAATACTATATATGCCTAAAATTACTAGTTTTGATAGTGTTTATCTACACTAGTGAGTAGTTTCTTTCTATCTTTAGATGTATAGAATGCATTACCCATCACCAAAAATTCTGCACCGTTAGAAACAACATCTTTGTAGGTATCAAGGTTAATTCCCCCATCGACCTCTATGATTATATTTCTATCTGCAATCATCTTTTTAGCTTTTTCTATTTTCTCTAAGCTCTCTGGTATGAATTTTTGACCACTTTTACCTGGCTCAACTGACATAATAAGTATTAAGTCAATAACTTCTAAATAAGGAGCAATAGCCTCAATAGCTGTTTCAGGCTTAACAGAAAGTCCTAATAAGATATCATTATCTTTAATAAGCCTAATGGTTTTCTCCATCTCAGAAATAGTTTCTGGACTCTCATAGTGAATGGTTATAATATTAGGTTTGATTTTTACAAGTTTCTCTACAGTCTCATAAGACTTAGAAACCATTAAATGTACATCTAAAAGAATATTGCTATTATTCCTAATTTCAGCAATTTTCTCAAGAGGCAGACATTTATTAGTTACAAAAACACCGTCCATCACATCACAATGCATATACTCCACACCCAAATCTTCTAAAGTTCTAGCATACTCAACTAAATCTTCCTCTGGACAAGGATTAGAACTAGGCAACACTTTAATCATACATATTCTCCCATTTTTTCTTTAAATAATTGTATAAATCAATATATCTAGCATATCTATCTTTATTTATTTTACCTTCTTCTACAGCAGAAATAATTACGCAATCTTTTCCCTCTTTGATGTGTGCACAATCTTGATATTTACAAGAATTCAGATAAGGCTCAAATTCTGGATAATACAAAAACAATTCATCATACTTCAAATCTAATTCTAGACTACTAAATCCAGTAGTATCTGCAATAATCAAGTCTTTGTGCAAATAAATCTCATTAACTCTAGTTGTATGTTTTCCTCTATCAATCTTATTGCTAAGGTCTTGCGTTTGTAATTCAAACCCTGGAATAAGTGCATTAATAAAAGAACTCTTGCCTACAGCAGACTGTCCACAAACTGCCACAAATTCACCAGAAATATAATCTTTTAGAGATTCTATTCCTATTCCATTCTTAGCACTAATCACAAATACATTTAAAAAATAGTATTGACTACTTATACCGTCAACAAAGTCTGCACTAGCAATATCACTCTTATTAATAACAATAACAGGCTCGATATTATTGAGATAACAATATATGATTAGTTTGTCCACTAAAAGTAAATCAGGCTCAGGCCTCGACGCAACTACTATGAGCAACTTCTTAAGATTTGCAATCGGGGGTCTAGGAATAAAACAAGTTCTCTCCAAACACTTAGTGATTATATATTTTCCTACACTAAATTCGTTAGGAACAATTTCAACTCTATCTCCCACAACTAGACGAGTTTTTTTAGCAGTTGTTCTAATAGAACACTCTACTATTTCGCCATCTAATTTTAGTACAGAATATATACCACCAACGGCTTTTATAATAGTACCGATAATACTCACTCCTTCTATCTACCTTGATTTCTTCTATTATTAGTTTGTCTTTGTTTTGGTCTTTGAGAATTAGACTTCTTTTCTAACGGATTGCTAAACCTCTTTTTAGAATCTTTTTCTCTATTTAATTTAGAAACATCTTTTACTTTGCTTCTAGTATTTTTATTTGGAAGAGGTTTTGTTTTTGGCTTAAACTCGTTTTCTTTTATAACCACTTTGTTATCCTTGAGTTCCTTATTTCTAAGTTGACCACAAGCACCCTCAATGTCATCTCCTAGGCTTCTTCTCATTGTTGCAGATAATCCTAATCTATTTAGATACCCTAAGAATTTTTTGCAACTATCTTGAGTAGGAGAAATTAAGTTTCTACCATCAACCTCATTTAACTTAATAAGATTAATATGACAAGGTAATTCTCCTAATAAATCAGCAAGTTCCTTAGCATTCTTAAATGAGTTATTTTTACCCTCAATTAGAGTATACTCGATTATAATTCTTCTATTAGTCATTGTATGATAATATTTTAAACTATCTAATACCTCTGCTATAGAATATCTCTTAGCTATAGGCATAATTTCTTTTCTAGCATTATCATTAGAGGCATGTAAAGATAAACATAGTGTAACAGCATATCCCAAATCTGCTAATTCCTCTATCTTGCTAGGAATACCACAAGTAGATACAGAAATATTCCTTACACTCATATTGAACATATCATCAGCAGTTAACACTTTTAAGAATTTCTTGAGATTATCAAAATTATCCAAAGGCTCTCCACTACCCATTAAAACAACATTAGTTATCTGTCTTTCTTTTACAGAACCACCTAAGTATTTATTAACAGCTACTATCTGACCTAAAATTTCTCCACAAGATAGATTCCTTACAAAACCATTTAATCCACTAGCACAGAATGCACAATTCATTTTGCAGCCTACTTGTGTGCTTACACATAGTGTATTACCAAAGGCATATTTCATAAGTACACCCTCAATAATATTTCCATCTGGCAAGTCATACAAAAATTTAATTGTCTTGTCTTTACCAGAACTTGTTATAGCTTTTCTAATCTTAATTGGCTGTAACACATAACCTAATTCTTGTAATTTATTTTTGAATGTATATGGAACATTAATATTGTCACCATAATCTTTACCAGAATACATTGCACTAAAAAGTTGATCAACCCTATATTTAGGCTCACCAAAACCATCTAACATATTATGTAATTCTTCTCTATCGTAATCTAAAAGTATTGTCATTTTCTAACCATCCTTCCTATAAAAAAACCTTCTGTATGGGTTAAATTTGGATAAAAAGTATACATACTGTTTTCATCAGTAATATTTAGACCAAAAGTATCTATCTTTGTCAAAGTAAAGTCTGGATTATTCTTTAAAAATTTAGTAATAACTGCACTATTCTCATTATCTAGAATTGTACATGTAGAATATTGCAATATACCACCAGACTTAACATATTTAGCCGAATTATTAAGTATCTGATACTGTAATCCTGCCAGTGTCTTTACATCACTTAGTGATTTATTTAAGAAAACATCTGGTTTCTTTCTAGAAACACCAAGATTACTACATGGCACATCACACATTACATAATCAAACTTTCCTACCCAGTCACTATTTGGTTTTGTAGCATCTTGCTCAAAACACTTAACATTATCTAGCTGTAAACTTTTAGCATATTTTTTAATAAGTTCCACTCTGTGTTTATGAATATCACACGCATAAACATCTAGGTCTCTATTTTGAGCCAAATAAACAGACTTGCCACCAGGTGCAGCACAAGTATCTAACACTTTACCCCTTACTGCACCCATGGCTTTACAAGTAATAATACTAGGTAAACCCTGAACTATACAAAGGTCTTTTAGGTCAGTCTTTAGAAGTTCTGCATAATCAACATACATAAGCTCATCAGACAATCCATCAGTATATCTAATACCCTTTTCTGTAAGTTTTGATTTAAAATCATCGGCAGATATTTTATCTAAATTCACTCTGACATGAGTATCACTAGGCAATTCTTCAGAAAGCAGAGCCTCAACAAAATCAAGATTGTGTTTTTTAAGCAATTCGATAATAACCCACTCAGGATAATTATACCTAACAGATAAATATTTAGTCAGTGCAGTATTTCTGTTTGGAAGTGGCACTTTTTTAGCTATTAGATTTTTACAAGTAGCATTTACAAAGCCTGACTGATGAGGGTCAACACCTTTAGATAGATTTACAATCTCATTAACAAGAGCAAATGGTGGAATACTACTAATATTCTTAGCAACATAAGTCACCATTTTTAACAAGATTAATATTTCAATCTTAGGAAGTTTCTTTACAAAGTGTGAAACAAAATATTCTAGAGATATATCTTTCTCTAAAACTCCGTAGACTATCTTAGTAACAAGAGCATTATTGATATTAGCACCCGTACTAAGAAACTTATTAAGTTCAATACTTACATAAGCACCGTCTATATAGATTTTCTTAAGAATCTCATAAGACACCTTTAATTCTTTATTCACTACTCAACTATCCTTCCTAGTTCAATTCTCTTACCATTAAGGTAACTTTTTGCTGTCATTCTTTTTGAATTAATTGGTAACAATTCAGTGATTTCAACAAAGCCATCAGAACATTTGATTACTAAGCCCTGTTTACTATTTGCTATAACAACTTCGCCATCTTTATAATCTGCAAGATTTAATTCACAGTTATATCTCTTTGCATTATAAAGTTTAAAATATACTGAATCTATCGTAATATGTGCATTAGGCCATGATGCCAAACCTTTAATAAGACCAACAACCTCTGATACACTCTTAGAAAAATCGAGTTCACCCATCTCAGGCTTAAGCATAGTACATTTAGTAGCAATCTCATGGTCCTGCTCTACAAAAGTTGCCCTGCCAGACTCAATATCATCAAGAGCAGGAACAATCATCTCTGCACTTAACTTAGATAATTTATCAAAAAGTGTGATTGAATTATCATCTTCCTCAATATCAATCTCTCTAATAGCCATTACTGGACCGTCGTCCATACCAATTTGAGACCTAAGAATAGAAACTCCTGTAACACTGTCACCATTCATTAAACACCATTGAATAGGACTAGAACCTCTATATTTAGGTAAAATACTACCATGAAGATTAATAACCCCATGTTTCTTTGCATACAAAACATTCTCACCTATAATCTGACCATAAGCACAAGTCACAATTATATCTGCAGGAATATCCAATAGTTCAGTAACATCATCTTTTCTAATCTTTTCAAATTGAAATACTTTAGTTCCATATTTCATAGCCAATTCTTTGATGGGAGTAGGAACGATTTTATTACTTCTACCTTTAGCCTTGTCTGGCTGAGAAACAACAGCCACTACTTCATGTCTGCTATCATAAATTGCCTGCAAAGATGGAACTGCATACTCTGGAGTACCAAAAAATATTACTTTCATATCCCTCTCCTTTTCTCAATACTAATCTTTATTCTTTTTTGACTTAGCCTTAGGCTCTCTATAATCTTTTACAAGTTTATCTGTAAATAAGACACCGTCTAAGTGGTCAATCTCGTGACAAAAAGCCTTAGCAAGTAGATCAACACCTGTAATCTCAAACTCATTACCATATCTATCTTGAGCCTGTACGGTTACCTGCTGAGGTCTCTTTACATAACCATACTCATTCTTTACAGAAAGACACCCCTCTTTCTCAATCTGCTCGCCAAAAGAGTCGATAATCTCAGGATTAATAAGTTCGATTCTCATGTGGTTAACATCTAAAACAATTGCTCTTCTAAGTACACCCACCTGTACTGCAGCCAAACCACAACCATTGTTCTTAAGCATTGTCTCTCTCATATCGTCTAGCAATTCCCATAGTTTTTCATCAAACTCTCTAACGGGTTTGCTCTTTTTTCTTAAAATCTCGTCACCTATTTGAACAACATTTCTAATTGCCATAATTCCTCCTAACTGAGTGACTGTGGATTATTCTCCACAAACACACTAAGTTTACTATTTCTCAATTCATCTAATATACTATACAATTCACATAATACAGAGTCTGCTATACTTTTTTCAAATCGCATAACTATCTGAAACCTATGTTTATTTTTAATTTTATTTACTGGAGACTTCATTGCTTCTAAAAAGAAGAAATCTTTTCCATACTGTTGCCTAAACTTCTTAAGTTTCATAATTAAAGAATGTGTAGCATTCTTCACTAGTTCCTCATCTACACTTGTAAGTAACACCCTTATAAGTCTAGCAAACGGAGGAAACTTTGTTGTCTCTCTTAAGTTAATTTCTTTATCATAAAACTTCAAGTAATCATAATTAGCACAAGTTAAATACACTGGGTTTTTAGGCACATAGGTTTGTAATACAACTCTACCCTCTGCCTCACTCCTACCTGCTCTACCCGACACCTGAGTCATAAGCGAAAATGTTGTTTCACTAGCCTTATAACTATAATTAAATAGGGATATATCAGCGTCAATAATACCCACAAGCGATACAGATGGGAAGTCATGACCCTTAGTTACCATCTGTGTACCTACTAGGATAGATGGTTTAGTTTTACCGAATTCACCGAGTATTTTAGAGTAGGCATCTTTAGATGTAACACTGTCGTTATCTAATCTAAATATCTTCACTCCAGGAAATTTGTCTTCTAGTATTTCCACAACTTGCTGAGTACCAGTAGCACCCAACTTAATACTATCACTACCACAATCAGGACACTTAGTTAACACCCTAAATTTTTTACCACAGAAATGACACTTAAGCACACCATCTTGTTTATGATACACAAGACTAGCATCACACTCAGTACATTTAGGAATATACGAACACTCCTTACACATAAGGTAAGAACTAAATCCTCTTCTATTTATAAATAGTATAGCCTGATTATTAGCTTTGATAGTTTCATCTAATTTTTCAAGAAGATTACCAGAAAGCATCGATGAATTACCCAACCTAAATTCATTGCACATATCCACAATCTCTATCTTAGGCATAGGCTTTTGATTAACCCTAATAGGCATCTCCACTCTATTATATTCTTTGGTTTCTGTCTTATAAAAGGTCTCAATTGCTGGTGTTGCACTACCCAAAACTAGAGGACAAGCATTGTATTTTGCTCTAAACTCTGCAATATCATGTGTCTGGTATCTAGGATTACTATCACTTAAATATGAGCCATCATGCTCTTCATCTATAATAATTACACCTATATTCTCTAAAGGTGCAAATATTGCAGACCTAGCACCGACAACGATTTTTGCCTCTCCATTAAAGATTCTAAACCACTCATCATGTTTCTCTCCAACCGACAATGCACTATGCAATACAGCAACATCAGCGCCAAATCTCTTATTAAATACCCTAACCATCTGAGGTGTTAGAGATATTTCCGGCACAAGCATAAGAGCAGTCTTACCATCTTTAAGAGCATCTTCGATTACCCTCATATAAACTTCTGTCTTTCCACTACCAGTTACTCCAAAAAGAACAATGGGTTTATCCTTAGACTTTTCTATTTCTGCTACAGCCTTTAATTGTAATTTAGTAAGTTCACATACCGACCTTTCTGCATTCTCGGAAGCCAATCTTCTAACTTTGTTTTTCACTTCCTTTAGAACGCCTGACTCTATCATCTTGTTGATAGTTTGGTTAGTAAACCTTTTTGCTAGAGTTGTATAATCTACTTTGCCATACTGTCTAACATACTCTATAACTAGTGGCGCATTTTTATTTCTTTTAGAAAGGTTAGATAAATACTCATCAACCATATCAAGATTAAGAGATATTATCCTCTCAAACTTATCTTTTACACCCGACCTAACTTGTGTAGGAACTGCTAGTCTAACACCGTCCAACAACCTAAGATATAGATTACTTTTCATATACTTCGCTAGTTCAATTAGCTCAGGTTTAATAAGAGGTTTATCGTCAAGTTTAGATACAATACTTTTTATTTTATCCTCAGGAACATCAGTTGTTTCCTTAATAGAGATAACATATCCCTCTATTTTTCTATTACCAAAAGGAACGAGCACCCTGTCGCCAACTTGTAGGTCTGCCAAAACAAGGGGTATATTATAATCAAATACCCTATCAACCTCACTTGACAACACATCTACAATAATCTCAGCAAACAATTAGCTCTCTCCTAAAAAAAATCTATTGCAACCTTCACTCACTATATAGAGGTAATAGTTTGCAATAGAAAAATTTTTTACCTTTTATTTCTTTATATAGAAACTATTACAAGTTCTCTTCACTATCTAGAACGATAGTACCATCATCTACTTCGTCAACAGCACGAGTAACTTCTGGAATAGCCTCTTTCTCTTCATCTGATAAAGTTTCACTTAAAAATTTGGCTCTCTTGCCAACAACTACTGCTAGTCTATATGGATTACCCATTTTTTCAACTAATTCATCAATAGGTGGTTCTAATAACATATTTCGACTCCTAATTATTTAATACTTATATATTTTAATATATAAATTAATTTTTTTCAACGATTTTTTGTAATTTTATAAGTAAATTTAATATATTTGCCTTTATATTTCAATATTCACACTCTTAAGTTCTTCTTTTAAGTCATTAAGAGAAATAATATCTATGCCTAATTTTTGAGCTTTATCTAGTTTACTACCAGCATTCTCTCCAGCTAAAACAAAATCTGTTTTACTACTAACAGAAGAAGTAACTTTAGCCCCTAACCTTTCTAGATACGCTGTTGCTTCATCTCTGGACATATTTTCTAGAGTTCCTGTGAGTACGATAGTTTTTCCACTAAATCTACTATCAATAGTTTCTAAAACTGCACTACTTTCAACATTTACACCCAAAGATAATAATCTATCTATCAAGCATAGCATCTTCTCATTACGGAAGAAATCTACTAAATTTTGTGCAATTATTTCACCAACATCTTTTATGTCAAGAAAATCCTCAAAAGACGCCTCTTTAATCGCATCTAAACTACCAAACTTATTTGCAATATCTTTCGCTGTCTTTTGACCAACACCACTAATAGAAAGTGCATAGATAAAGTTGCCCAAATCTGCCGACTTACTCTTCTCAATATTCTCAAGTATTTTAGTAGTTTTCTTATCCTTAAATGCAGACAATTTCTTAAGGTCTGCAGATGATAATGTATAGAATTCATCTACGCTCTTAATACCCAAAACATCATACATGTTTTCGATTGTTTTTTCGGACAAATTTTCAATATTCATTGCATTCTTAGATACAAAGTGACTGAGTCTAGCAATAGTCTTTTCCCTACAATCATCATTAACACAATAGATATTTACATCATCATACTCAAGACAACTACCACAACTAGGACACACAGTTGGCTTCTCTATTCTGATACTATTATCAAAATGTTCAGCAACACCTAAAATCTCTGGTATAACCTCGTTACTCCTTCTAACAAAGACGGTACTACCAATTGCAACATCTTTTCTAATAATATCATCATAATTATTAAGAGTCGCTCTAGAAACAGTAGCACCAGCAAGTTCTATAGGCTCAATCTCGCAAACTGGTGTTAGTTTACCAGTTCTGCCCACTTGCCATATAATATCTTTAACTAGACTGGTCATTTCGAGGGCCTCAAACTTGTATGCTAGAGCCCATTTAGGAAATTTCTCTGTATAGCCAGCCTTTGCTCTAACGCCATAGTCATCAACTTTAATAACCATTCCATCAATCAAAATATCTAATGTAGACTTAACCTTATCAACATCTTCAATTAAAGACCAAATCTGCTCAAAAGAATCAACTAGATGAAAGAAATCGTAGGTATCAAAGCCATTTTCTTTTAAAAATCCATTTACATCATTTTGTGTTACAATCTCATCATCTATAGAGAGAATATCGTACATATATGCATCTAGATTTCTACTAGCAGTAACCTTTGTATCCAGATTTCTAAGTGCACCGGCAGCTGCATTTCTAGCATTTTTAAGAGGTTCAAGACTAGTCCTATTATACTCTTCAAGTACAGACAATCTCATTAGGACTTCACCCATTACAGTTACTTTTCCTCTATAAGAGATAGCCTTAGGTACATTTTTAATAGTTTTCACTTGGGCAGTGATATCCTCTCCCACCAGACCATTTCCTCTAGTTGCACATTGTTTAAGGAGTCCTCTATCATACTTAGCAACCACTCTTAGTCCATCATACTTATATTCTACCGAAAACTTCTTTGCTCCTAAAGCAACCATATCATCATACCACTCTTTGAGCTCTTCTCTGGTATTTGCTTTATTAAGAGAATATAATTTCTTTTCGTGATTAACCTTAGTAAATTTATCTAGTACAACATCACCAACCTGCTGAGTTGGGCTATCAGGAGAAACTATGCCTGTTTCTTTCTCCAGCGCCACCAACTCATAGTATAAGTCATCATACTGCTTGTCCGAAATCAATGGTTGGTCAAGGGTATAATATGCATAGTTGTACTTCTTAATTAATTCTTTTAATTCTGCCATTCTGGACAATTTATCCATAAACAAACCTACTTTTTAAGTATTTGTAATGGTGCAAAGTTTAGAGATAAAGTCTTTACACCTATAGTTCCAAAGTCAACAGATACATAGTTATTACCACCAGCATCCTCAACTTTCACAATTGTTCCCACACCAAACTTAGTGTGAAGAACTTGAACGCCGACCTTATAGTCATCTAATTTTTTCTTTTGCTCTGTAATCTTTGTAGTATTTAAATGTTGCAAACTACTTAGTGTGTTTGAACTAGTAGTTGCTTTATTATTACCAAATCCAGTCTGAGCCTTACTATATGAATCAAAAGTTTCATAAGTGGTAGCACTAGAATAGTTTGAGCTAGTTTTTCCATAACTATTATACGAATTAGATCCGTAGTTTGAATTATAATTAGAGTTGTAGCCACTGCTATAATTATTGTAACTATTTGAATAGCCATAATTAGAACGATTATCAGAGTAGTAGTCATTACCCTCGTTATACTCCCTATAACTAGGCTTAGACGCAACCTGCATACCCATTTCTTTTAGAAATCTACTAGCAAGTTGAGGTTCTCTCCTACCATACAAAAATCTTGATTTGGCTTTAGTAACATATAATTTCTTTCTAGCTCTAGTAATGGCCACATACATAAGCCTTCTTTCTTCTTCAAGTTCGTCATTATCATCCATCGCTCTAGAAAGTGGAAATTTACCTTCCTCTAGTCCAATAATAAAGACATAATCAAACTCTAAGCCTTTGCTCGCATGAACGGTAGATATAGACACACTAGACTCATCATTATCCTCTTCTTCTAGAGTATTTTGAAGAGTTATTCCCTCCAAATAATCTACTAGGTTAGCATCTGGATTTAGGTGTTCATAACTCTTGACAGACTGCAACAACTGGTCGATATTTAAACATCTGTCAATATCCTCTTCTGCGTTTGTGTTGTACATATCCTTAATACCAACAGTATTAACAACATATTCCACAAAATCATAAAGAGATTTCTCTTGATATGCCTTCTTTAAGTCAGTAATCAAATCACCAAATTCAGCAATTTTAGCCTTAATTGTACTAGACAGGTCACTAGTTCTAAAATTCTCAATAAGGTCTAGAAGTGACATATTATGTATTCTTGCCTCTTCTACCAACTTATCAATAGTTGCCTGTCCAATACCTCTCTTAGGATAATTTATTATTCTAGTTAAATTTTGTGAATCTCTAGGATTAACAATCATACTAAGATAAGCTATTGTATTTTTTATCTCTAGCCTTTCAAAAAATTTAAAAATTCCACTAACTTTATATGGTAAATTATAATTGAGTAGTTTCTCCTCAATCAATCTACTGAGAGCTGAAACCCTCATTAGTACACCTATTTCACTAAGAGCCACACCTCTAGCTTGTAGATTGTATATCTGTCTAGCAACATACTCAGCCTCTTCATTTTCATCATAAGCTTCGTTATATACTATATCCTCACCATCTTCATTCTCAGTAAATAGCGTTTTATCTATCCTAGCAAAGTTATTCTTGATTAGTTGGTTAGCAGATTTAATAATCTTCTTTGTACTACGATAGTTTTGTTCTAGTTTATATATTTTACAATCATAATCTTTGGTGAAGTTCTTAATATTCTCTATATTAGCTCCTCTCCAACAATAAATACACTGGTCTTCATCACCAACGACAAAGATATTTTTCCATTTATCTGCAAGAAGTCTAACAATCTTATATTGAACTAAGTTTGTGTCTTGAAACTCGTCTACATGAATATACCTATACTTATTTTGATAATACTCTAATGTTTCTCTACTATGATAGAAAAGTTCCAAAGTCTTAAGTAAAAGATCGTCAAAGTCAAGAGCATTATTAGCCCTAAGCTGATTCTGATACTCAGCATACACTTTGCAAATAATGTCAATATTAGGCTCATATCTATTATCTTTTAGATACTCATCTGGAGGAAGGCCTTGATTCTTAGCCTTTGAGATGTGATAGTCACAATATTTAGCAACATCTTCTTCGACAGACATCTCCTTGATAACTTTCTTTAGTAACTTATCCTGGTCTCCAGAATCATATACAGAAAAATACCTATCAAAACCGTCTAATTTAGAAATATTTTCTCTAAGTATACTTGCACAAAGTGCATGAAAAGTCTTAATAGTAATACCTGCAGAATTAGGTATCATCTGAGATATCCTCTCCCGCATCTCATTAGTTGCTTTGTTTGTAAATGTTATTGCAAGGATATTAGTAGGATGTATATTCTTTTCAGAAATTAGATAACAAATCCTATGTGTAAGCAGTCTAGTTTTACCCGAACCTGCACCTGCAGTAACCAGTTTAGCCCCCTCTGTATCCATAGCAATTAGTCTTTGTTGTTCGTTGAGTGAATCTAGTAAATACATATTTTCTCCATTTTATCTTATATCTTAACTTATTTAGTTTAACACACTTTAGGATATAATCAAAACAATAAAAAAGATAAGATTAAAAATCTTATCTTGACACACTAACCACATAATAACTTATCTTTTACCCTATTATACTTTTCGCTCAGATTTAGAATATAAAATTCTTTTTCACTACTACTAAGAGAATTAAAGTAATCCCTATCACAAAGGATACCTAGAGGATTGTAACAATCCTCAGAGATTAACCTTCTGACTGTTTCAACAAACCCCACATCTATACTTTCATTAATAGTAACATAATTAGTCTCGGCTTTTAATTTTTTCAAAGCCTTAGCATTCTGTAAAAAATAACTACTTGCTCTATTTTTAGTCATTTCTTTGACATTATTATAATCTTTTTGCATTAATCTTTGTTTAGCTAAATTTGCTAAAAACTTCAGTTCATTCTTTCCCATTTTTGCACACAAATCCTTTTTAAAATTTAGTCTACAAAAATTATATAACTTTATTAAAAATAAGGATAATAATAGGCAGTTCTAATTTAGTTGGAAATTGTCGAATTTAAGTAATATTTGGTTTTTGACACAAAAAAACACCGAAATAAATTCGGTGTAAATTTTCATTATTAGAAACTAAGCTCTTTTCTTATTTCTCTTGATAGCAGCCTTTTGTTTCTTTTTTCTCTTAACACTAGGCTTCTCATATTGCTCATGCTTTCTTAAGTCTCCGATAACGCCATCTTTTTGACATTTTCTTTTGAATCTTTTGATTGCATTTTCAACATTCTCAGTTTCACCAACTCTAACTGTAGACAACTCATTCACCCACTTTTGTTCTAAATTCCTTAATATTATAAGTCAAAAAAATAATTTGTCAAGCCTTTTTATATTAAACTTGCAATTTACAACCTAAAATAATGATTTTTATCATATATATCTATATACTGAGCAAATTATACGAAAAACACCAAATAGATTGACAAATACCCCAACTAATTGTAAAATTATGTCATAAAATATTTTTCGAGGTATATATGGAAACACATAAATGTCCTAATTGTGGAGCATCTCTAGGTGCCGAAAGTGAATCATATAGCACAACATGTCCATATTGTAATAGCACACTAATTAACAAAGCCCAACAGAAACAAGTAGAAAGTCAACCACAAGAACCAAATGTTCCATTTTTTAATACATATTCTTCTAATACAACACCCAATGAATATGAAATTGACAAATCAAGATTTAATGGATTTTTATTTGTAATTTTACTCATATTTTTTTGGCCACTGGCGATCTTTTACTTACTTACTAGAATAAAGAAAAAATAATTAATTATTAAAAAAAATGAAGATGTTACATCATCTTCATTTTTTCATATATAGCCTGTAAATCGGCATTCTTTTTATCCATTTTAGGCCATGTATCTAATCCATCACCCTCTACTCTAGGAATGATATGAATATGGAGGTGAAACACTGACTGTTGAGCTGACACACCACTAGCATTCATTAGATTTACTCCTGTAAAGCCACAGTTGTCTACATAGTGTTTAGCAATCTTCCTAACAGTACTCATTACTGCATTCAAATCTTCTTCACTAGCCTCCATAATATTCTCTGCATGAACTTTTGGTATAACTAATGTGTGACCTATCGCATCATCAGATATATCTAAAAATGCATAAGTTTTCTCGTCTTCATATATTTTATAACTAGGTAATTCTCCATTTATAATTTTGCAAAAAATACACATATCAATTCTCCTTTATAACATTAACTACCATTCCTTCTCTATAATAGTCAACAAATTTTATTTTATATATATTGCCTGGTTCCACCTCATCATCAGTATAACATCTAATATACTCAGGACTGAAGCCCTCATACCATTCTTTCTTCTCCTCTACAAGCATAGTAGACTCTCTACCCACAAACATACTCAAGTAGTTCATTCTGTTGTATCTATTCACAACCTCTAGTTTATCTACCCTATCTTTCTTTATAGCGAGAGGTAAATCTTCAAACCTATATGCAATCGTACCAGCTCTCTTTGAATAAGGGAAAATGTGAACAAACGAAAACTCAACTTTCTCAACAAAGGCCTTAGTATTTTCAAATTGTTCTTCAGTTTCTCCAGCAAAACCAACTATTATATCTGTTGTAATATTTGCAAGAGGAAAATACTCCCTAATCAAACAAACCTTCTCATAAAACTCATCAGTTGTATATTTTCTATTCATTTTCTTTAGGATTTCATTATCTCCACTTTGTAAAGACAAGTGAAAATGAGGAGCAAAATTATCCATAGAAGATAGTATCTCTAATAATTCCTTTGTTATAACCCCTATCTCTAGTGATCCTAATCTAATTAGAGCATCAATATCTTTCAGCCTACTCATAAGCAAGCCTAGAGCTGGCTTACCATCAACTTGGTAACTACTAATATCTATACCAGTTAGAACAATCTCTCTACTTCTGGTAGATATTGCCTTTGCCTCACTAATGATTTCTTCTAAACCTCTACTCCTAGTCCTACCTCTAAGATATGGAATAATACAATATGTACAGAAATTATTACAACCATCTTGAATCTTAATATATTCCCTAGTTGTAGTCTTTTTAGGAGTATGAACACTACAATATTGAGTATTAATATCAAATTTTTCAAAAACACTATTATTGATGATTTCTAGTATCCTTTCTTTACCCTCTGTGCCGATAATAGAATAAACATTATTCTTATTTTTAAATTGTTCAATATTATTCTCACTAGCACAACCACAAATAATAATTTTTGCATCAGAGTTGAGTTTATTAATTTTTGCAATATACTGTCGACTCTTTTTTTCAGCCTCAGCAGTTACAGCACAAGTATTAATAACATATATATCAGCCAAATCTAAGTCTTCACTAACCTCATAGCCAGCATTCTCAAGAATGGTAGCCATACAATCACTCTCGTACTTATTTTGTTTACAACCGAGTGTTATTAGCACAACTTTACTCATACGACCACTCTCCTAGTAAAAACATCACAACTGAACTGAGAGCAATAGAAGCAGTCTCTGCCCTCAATATTCTCCTACCTAACGATATAGATTTAGCACCACTAGTTACAAGCCTAGATATTTCGTTTTCGCTAAATCCACCCTCAGAACCTATAATAATAGCAACCTTCTTATCTTTAGAAATATCCAGTGCATTAAGTTTATCTTGACGCTCACACTCATTAGCAAATAGTATAATATCATAATCTTTCAGTTTTTCTACCATTTTAGCAAAAGACACTGTTTCTTCCACTTTGAGAGGTATACTTCTCTTACATTGTTTAATAGACTGATTAGACACTTCTTGAAACTTACTAGTTTTACCAAATTTATCCTTACTAGTAATAAATTCACTCTCAAAAGGTACAAATGTCCTAATTCCTAACTCTGTTAGTTTTTGAATAATCAAATTCATATTATCAGACTTCACTAATGCTTGAAAGACAGTGACATTACTAACTGGATTATATACATTCTCCTCTTTATTAGTAATGTTTACAGTAGTATCTCCCTTAGACATTCCAACAATCTTAGCATAATAATCATATTCGTCAGCGCAAACAAGAATCAGTTCGTCTCCTATACTCATTCTCATTACATTCTTGATATGATTATGCTCAATACCATCTATTTTATATGTTTTACCCACTTCAAGGTCAAAATTTACAAAAAATCTTTTCATATAGTGATATTATCACAATTAGTGTCAAAAAACAATCAAAAGAAAAAGAGAACTAGAATTTCTAGTCCTCTTTTATTTTTTCTAAATCTTTTTTGTAATCTTTAAATCTAGAGAAATTATCATCTTTTAGAGATTTTTTAAGTTCTTCAAGGGCTTTTTTATCAGCTTTTGATAGACTCTTAGGAGACTCAGCAACAACCGTTACTATTAGGTTACCATGAGTTTCTCTATTTAAATGTTTAATTCCTTTACCTTTTAATTTAAAGATTGTATTTGATTGAGTTAGTTCTGGAATCTTAAGAGTTGTTGTTCCCTTAGGTAATGGTATTTCTACCTCTCCACCTAAAAGTAGTGTATAGAATGGTACATATAGTTTTAGACTCAAATCATAACCATCTCTTGTAAGGATTCTATGTTCTTTAACAGAAACAATTATATGTAAGTCACCATTCTCGCCACCCCTCTTACCAGCATTACCTTTACCTCTCATAGTTAGAACTTGACCATCGTCAATACCTGCTGGAACTTTAACAGAAACAGTAGAATTGCCTTTCTTATAACCATTACCGTTACAATGACTGCATTTTTCTTTAATCGCCTTACCAGTGCCATTACAATTTTTACATGGACCTTCTGTATAAGACATACCAAACATAGTATTTACAGTAGTTCTAACCTTACCAGTACCATGACACTCGCTACAAGTTGTATACTCTGTACCATTTTTAGCACCAGTACCACTACAATGTTCACAGTTCTCAACTCTACCTAGAGTAATATCTTTTGTAACACCGAATACTGCCTCCTCAAAGGAAAGATTAATCTGTACTTGTAAATCTTCTCCTCTCACAGCAGTTGACCTCTTTGACTGACCGAAGCCACCGAAGATATTTCCAAATATATCACCTAAATCACTAAAGTCACCAAAGCCACTAAATCCTCCACCGAAGCCGTTTCCTCCGAAACCACCAAAGCCTTGAGGGCCTGTAGCAGAACCAAACTGGTCATAATTAGACTTCTTCGTTGGGTCACTTAGACACTCATACGCCTCATTAACTTCCTTAAATTTCTCGGCAGCATCTGGCTCTTTATTTATATCAGGGTGATATTTTTTGGCTAGTTTTCTATATGCTGATTTAATATCCTCAGGGCTAGCATCTTTGCCAACCCCTAAGATATCATAATAACTTTTGTCTGCCATTTCTATTTAACCTTATTATTACTTATTGTCCTTTGGGTCTTCTACAATGATTTCATCATCTTCTTTTTTAGCAGAAGACTCTTGATTTTCAGCTTGAGCTTTTTGAGCAGCATTTTGGTACAACTTAGTAACTACAGCCTCATTATCTTTTGATAATTTATCAATTGCAGCTCTTAATTTTTCAATATCGTCTGTCTCAAACTCTTTCTTAGCCTCTTCGATAGATGCCTCTAATTTTTTCTTATCTTCTTCAGAGATAGCATCTCCGTTATCTTTTAACATTTTCTCAAGTGCAAATACTAGATTATCAGCATCATTCTTAGTTTGAACTAATTCTTTTCTCTTCTTATCTTCTTCTGCATGAGCCTCAGCCTCTTTAATAGCCTTATCGATATCTTTCTCATTTAGATTAGAAGATGCCGTAATTGTGATTCTTTGCTCTTTGTTTGTACCTAAATCTTTAGCACTAACAGATACGATACCATTAGCATCAATATCGAAAGTAACCTCGATTTGAGGAACTCCTCTAGGAGCTGGAGGAATATCATTTAGTTGGAATCTACCTAAAGTCTTATTGTCTTTAGCAAATTCTCTCTCACCTTGTAATACATGAATATCAACACCTGGTTGATTATCAGCAGCAGTTGAGAATACTTGAGATTTCTTTGTAGGAATAGTTGTATTTCTTTCGATTAATTTAGTAAATACACCACCTAATGTCTCGATACCTAATGAAAGTGGAGTTACATCAAGTAAAAGAACATCTTTAACATCACCAGCAAGTACACCACCTTGGATAGCAGCACCGATAGCAACACACTCGTCTGGATTGATGCCCTTGTATGGCTCTTTACCAGACTCTTTCTTTACACAAGCCTCAACAGCAGGAATTCTTGTAGAACCACCTACTAATAATACTTTATTAATATCACTATAAGAAAGATTAGCATCTTTCATTACTTGTCTCATTTTGTCTAGTGTCTTATTAACTAAATACTCTGTAATTTGGTCAAATTTTGCTCTAGATAGGTCATACTCTAAGTGTTTAGGACCTGTAGCATCAGCAGTAATGAATGGAAGGCTGATAGTTGTCTTTGTTACAGCAGAAAGGTCGATTTTTGCTTTTTCTGCAGCCTCTTTTAATCTCTGCATAGCTAGTTTATCTTGAGATAAATCAACACCATTTGTCTTTTTGAAATCATCAACTAATAATTTGATAATCTCATCATCAAAGTCGTCACCACCTAGTTTGTTATCACCAGCAGTAGCAAGTACCTCAAATACACCATCACCGATTTCTAGTAATGATACGTCGAATGTACCACCACCTAGGTCGTATACTAAGATTTTTTGGTTTTTATTTTCGCCCTTATCTAGACCATAAGCAAGAGCAGCAGCTGTTGGCTCATTGATAATTCTCTTAACATCTAGACCAGCAATCTTACCAGCATCTTTAGTAGCCTGTCTTTGGCTATCGCTAAAGTAAGCAGGAACTGTAATAACTGCCTCTGTAACTTTTTCACCTAAATAAGCCTCTGCATCATTCTTGAGTTTTGTAAGAATCATTGCAGAAATCTCTTGTGGAGTATACTCTTTACCACTAAGTTTAACCTTTGTATCAGAACCCATATCTCTCTTAATTGAAATAACTGTATTGTCTGGGTTTGCAACTGCTTGTCTTTTTGCAACCTGTCCTACTAATCTTTCTCCATCTTTTGCGAATGCAACTACAGAAGGAGTAGTTCTATTACCCTCAGCATTTGCAATAACGGTAGCCTCGCCACCCTCCATAACTGCTACACAACTATTTGTAGTACCTAAGTCAATTCCTATAATTTTAGCCATTTTTATTAATCTCCTTAAATTTAAAAATTTTTTACTTATCTAATTTATTAATTTTAACAACACTGTGTCTTATAACTCTATCATTCTTAAGTATAAATCCTTCTTGATATTCATCAAGGATAATACCATCTTCTTTGTCAGTCTCATTACCTACTAAAACTGCATTATGAAAGTTTGGATTGAATTGTTCACCAACTGCAGGAATTTTTGTAACCCCCAACTCACCAAACGCAGTAATAATTTGACTGAGTACCAAATCTAATCCCTTCAACATATTTTCATCTTGAATGCTAGACTTAGCCTGTTTGAAACTATCTATCGCAGGTAGCATCTTTGCAACAGTATGAGCAACACCGTTATCAAAGCTTTGTGATACTACATCAGCATTTCTTCTTTTGTAGTTTTCAAATTCTGCTTTAATTCTTTGTGCCATATCTAAATACTCTGCTTCTTTAGAAACAATAGTTTCTTTCTCTTGTTTTACTTCTTTATCTTTCTTCTTTTCCAAAACTATCACTCCTCACTTTGTTCACTTTCTATATGACTGATTTCTTCTGTTATATACTTTAGAGCAGAAGCTATTCTGCAATAATCTAGTCTCTGTGGACCAACTACACCAATAGATGCAACTACACCATTCTTTAGACTATAATTAGCCTTAATAATACTGTAATCAGCAAATTCATCACTATTATCTTCGCCTATACTATAAACAATATCGCTATTACTAGTATTATCTATGTCTTTGATAACCTTAGTAATCTTATCCTCATTTTCAACTAATGCTAAAAATTTCTTAGCAGAGCCAATATCTTTGTACTCTGGATTTTCTAACAAATTTGTACTCTTAGAAGAATGAAGTTTAAAAGTATTATTAGCCGAATAATTTTTTAGAGTTTCTGTTAGGAAACTGAAGAATTCCTGAAAGTATTTGATTTGGTTCTTGAATAAATTGTTGTAATACTCAAAGTTTCCTATAACTTCAGATATTTTCTTGTTATATAGGTTAGTAGTCAAAAATTTACTTGCATCTTTACAGTTTTCCTCTGTAATATTGCTATCGAGATTAATGGTATTATTCATTATTCCAGCCTCAGTCTGTACTAAGAATAATGCTTGACCAGTAATAAGTGGTATAATATTAATCCCCTTGATTGTGAATGACTCACTATTCTGCATTTCTATAAATGTTGGTAATTTGAGAATATCACTAACATTCTTAGCCATTCCATCTACCACATCTAATATAAAATTACTTCTCTTTACAAAAGTATTTTTAATAGTATCAACAACATCACTGTCAAACTTTCTAGATTGTAATAGACTATCTACATAAAACTTATACCCCTTACTAGTAGGAATCCTACCACCTGAAGTATGTAACTGTTTTAGATACCCCATCTCCTCTAATGCGTTAAGCTCGTTTCTGAGTGTTGCCGAACTGAGAGTATTAAATGCAGTATTCTGAACACTACCACTGGTTATAGGTAAAGCATTATCAATGTAATTACCTACAGCACTCAGCAATATGTCCCTCTTTCTATCACTTAGTTTAAAATTATCACTCACTACACATTCTCCGTTAGCAATAAATTTTTTAAATTGTTAGCACTCTTCTCTTTAGACTGCTAAACATATTCTATTATAGTTTTATGCACAAGTCAATTAGTTTATGACACTTTTTGAAAAGTTTTTTAAAAAATTTTATTTCATAGCATTTATTCAACATAATAATATAATATTATTAATATTTTATCTTTTTATTACAACAAAAAAACACCTAAAGTCTAGGCGTTTTTATTTATCATATCTATTAGAGTTACCTTATCTACAGACAGGTCCAAAACCTTACCTTTAGTGAGTTCTTTTAGCCCCGTCTTTTTATTTTTTCCGTGATAATCACTACCTGCAGACACAGCCAAATCATATTTTTTTGCAATAGAAATTAGTTTTTCTATCTCTTCTTCAGTATACAAACTATAGTAACATTCCAAACCTTTTAGTCCTAAAGGCTTTAGTTTTTGAATGATTCTTTCTACATCATTATATGAGATTCGAGGCTCACCTAGACCACCTAACGGATGTGCCCACACTGCAATACCACCTGCATCAACTATTCCATGCATTGCAAGACTAGCATCTATTCTAGTGTCTGAATCAGAAATATTCAGTGAATTTAAACAATTATAAGCCTCCCACATATCCTTAAACTTACCATCTTTTACAAGTTGTCTAGCCATTATAGGCTTACCCATATAATCAGAATCTAACATTTTTTGATATGAATCATCATCAAACTCTATACCATAAGTTTCCTTTAGTTTATCTGCTCTAGCAATAAATTTCTTAAGCCTTCTAGCTTTTCCCTCACAAATTGCCTCGTTAAAAGCTAAATTTTGATCATCATAATTGTATGCTAGTATATGTATTTTATCATTATCATCAATACAAGAAAACTCAATTCCTTTGATACAACAAATACCATTTATCTTCAATTTCTGCATAAGAGCATCATTTGAAAATAAATACTGTATACCACCAATAGTATCATGGTCAGTAATAGAAACAAATTTCAAATTCAAATCAATCCACTTATCCACTATCTTATCAACCGTATCTGTGCCATCAGAAAACTTACTGTGACAATGTAAATCTACCATTTTTCTATCCTTTATCTACTAAACTAATTCTAAAATCACCTTATTTAGTACAGTGAATCCCAAATCTGTTGCCCTCAAATAGTCGCCATCTATCTCAATAAATTTGTTATCTATTAAATACTTGATTGCATCTTTCTTAGTTTCATTGAGGTCAACATCTAGTTCTTCCTTCATCTTGCTAAGATTAATACCCTCTCTAGTCCTAAGTCCCAGCATAATAGTTTCTTCTAAGACCTCATCTTTAGAGATTGTCTCTCTAGCATCTATAGGAGTCTTCCCACTACTAATAAGTGAAATATATTCTTCTATCGACAATACATTACTATATCTATCACCTTTAAAGTAACTATGTGCACCAGCACCAAATCCCAAATACTCTGACATATTCCATATATTACGATTATGTTTGCATTCCATATTAGGTTTAGCAAAGTTACTTACTTCGTATCTATCATATCCCTGCTCTCTTAGATACTTAAGCACAAAATTATACATACCTAGAGTCTTCGACTCCTTAGGCAACTTTACAGCACCAGAATTTACTAGTCTACACAGCTCAGTATCTTCTTCAAGTATTAGAGAATATACGCTAATATGTGGACACTTTAGTTTATTAATCAGAGCTAACATATACTTCACATTAGATAATTTTTGCTTTGGTACGCCTATTAGACAATCTGTATTAATATTAGTAATACCTACAGATCTCACAATATCTACTGCATTGATATAATCTTGTCTAGTATGCACTCTACCAAGCAACCTAAGTGAATTATTATTAGCAGTTTGCAATCCTATGCTTACCCTATTAACACCAGCCTCTTGCCACTCTCTAACTTTAGTTAGAGTAATAGAATTTGGATTAGACTCAATACTAACTTCGGCATCATCTTCTACCTGAAAACTAGACCTAATTACAGACAAAAGAGTAGAAACACACCCATCAAACATTACACTAGGTGTGCCCCCTCCGATAAATATACTATTTACCACTATTGACTTGTCGGAATATCCTTGAATCTCCTTTACAAGTGCTCTTAAGTAATCTTGTTGAAATTCATTTTTGTCTGCATACGAATTAAAATTACAATACTTACACTTAGAAACACAAAAAGGAAAATGGACATAAATTCCTACTTTTTTCATATTAATCAATCTTAAGAATTGAGATGAATGCTTCACTCGGTATATCCACAGAACCCACTCTTCTCATTCTCTTTTTACCTCTTTTCTGCTTTTCTAGTAGTTTTCTCTTTCTAGTAATATCACCACCATAGCATTTGGCAAGAACATCTTTTCTAAGAGCCTTGATAGTTTCTCTAGCTATAACCTTATTACCAATTGCTGCTTGAATAGGTATCTCAAATAGTTGTCGAGGTATTGCATCTTTTAGCTTTTCTGCTATTGCTCTACCTCTCTGATATGCCTTTTCTTTGTGAACAATTAGGCTAAGAGCATCACAAACATCACCATTGAGAAGAATGTCTAATTTTACTAAATCACTAGGTTTATAGCCAGTAATATCATAATCTAAACTAGCATATCCTCTCGACCTAGACTTTAACTGGTCAAAGAAATCAAATACTATCTCGTTTAGAGGAATCTCATAAATTAACTGACATCTAGAAGCGTCAATATACTGTAAATCTAGATGTACACCCCTCTTCTCTTGACACAATTTCATAAGTTCACCAACATAGTCAGGAGGAGTAAAAATATTAACCTTAGTCATAGGCTCTTCCATATATGAAATAGCCTGAGTCTCAGGCATTTCAGCAGGATTACTAATTTCTATTACTTCACCATTAGTCTTTGTGATTCGATAATTAACAGTTGGAGCAGTTGTGATTAGGTCTAGGTCAAATTCCCTCTCTAATCTCTCTTGAATAATCTCCATGTGTAATAATCCTAAAAATCCACATCTAAAGCCAAAGCCTAAAGCCTGTGAAACCTCTGGAACATACTCAAGAGCAGCGTCATTTAGTTTAAGCTTCTCAAGAGCATCTTTTAGGTCATTATACTTATCTCCCTCTACACAAAAAATACCACTAAACACAACAGGTTTAACTTCTTTATATCCAGGAAGAGGCTCTAAACAAGGATTGTCCTTAGATGTAATAGTATCTCCAACTTTAGTTTCACTAACATTCTTGATACTAGCACAAATATATCCTACATCTCCAGCAAGGAGTTCTGTCTTTTCGGTTAATTTAGGAGTAAATATACCAACCTCTGTAACCTCATAATCTTTACCTGTTGTACAGAATTTAATTTTAGTATTTTTAGACACAGAACCATCAATTACTCTAACTAAGCATACTGCTCCCTTAAAGTTATCATAGTAACTATCAAAAATAAGTGCTCTCAAAGGCTTGTTTTCATCTCCACTAGGTGCAGGAAATGACTCAACAACAGCCTTTAGTACAGAGTCAATATTTGTACCACATTTAGCACTAACAGCAGGCACTCCATCACAAGGCAAGCCTATTACATCTTCTATCTCTCTCTTAGTCTTCTCTATATCAGCACTAGGTAAGTCAATTTTATTAATTACAGGCAATATTTCTAGGTCATTCTCAAGTGCTAGATACACATTAGCTAGAGTCTGAGCCTCTACTCCTTGTGTAGCATCAACAATTAGTATTGCCCCCTCACAGGCAGCAAGAGACCTAGACACCTCATAAGTAAAGTCTACATGTCCAGGGGTGTCTATTAGATTAAGTGTATATTCTTCGCCATTATGATTGTATTTCATAGTAGTTGGAGTTAGTTTGATGGTAATTCCCCTCTCCTTCTCTATATCCATACTATCAAGCAACTGTTCTGTTAAATCTCTCTTAGCAACAGTATTTGTTTCTTCTAACAATCTATCTGCAAGTGTGCTCTTACCATGGTCTATATGAGCAACTATACAAAAATTACGAATTTTATCTTGTCTTGCCATTATTATCTCCTAACAATATATTAAGTATATATAAAAAATTTTTTTTTCGCAATAAATTTTTCAATTTAATACGCAAATCAACTAAAATAATGAAAATAATTATAAAAATAGCCTAAATTTGCTTTTTTATTTATGGTTTATTTGGTAAAATATTAATACTATTTATAGGTGTAAACTTCATAAATTAATTGTAAAAAACTAAAATTAACACACCTCTTGTAATATTATCGTTAAAAGAAGGTTTTATATATGAAAAAAAACAAATTAGACATAGACACACAAGTCGTAGAGACTTTTGATGAATATAAAAAATTAATAGATACATTGATTGAGAACAATCAACTAAGAGATTTTCATCTCAGCCCTAGATACTATGAGATTTCTAGAAATAGATGGCTAATAGATCAGTACATTGCTAGAGGTGGAGTTGCATCTGAAGGACATACAGAAAACACCCTATCAGCGTACAATGATGCAATCAAAAACAAATATGCTATATCTCTTCCTGTTAGAATGATTGATGATGGAAGTATAGTATGCTTTGCTCACAAAACTTTATCTAAGGTAATTAGCACAGAAAGTGGATACATTATTAATATGTCACTAAGCGAACTAAAGAACTTAAACCTCAATGCAGATGGCGAAAAAATTTTAACACTAGATGAAGCTTTAGAGGCAATATCAAATAAGTGCCCTATCATAATTGATATTAAAAATGATGGTATGGTTGGTAAAATAGAAGAATCTATAATAACTACTCTAGATAACTACATCAAAGAACATAAGGCTTTTGGTAATGTAGCCATAATGAGTTGTAATCCATACACCCTCGAGTATATGTTGCAAAATTACCCTTATGTTCCTAGAATTCTTAAGAGTGGCAAATTCGAGAACAAGATGTATGGTTCAATACCTACTAAAAAGCTTACAAAGCTAAAACTATATAAAATCACTTCAGCAGACTTTATATGCTATTCACATGAAGACTTGCCATATAGAGCAATAAAGAAATATAAACCTGCAGGAGTCCTCGCTCATACAGTAACATCACAGACTCAATATCTAAGAGTTGCACCATATTGCGACAATGTAATATTTACTGGATTTAAACCATACATTTAGGAGAAAAATTTATGCAAAATAGTCTAATCGTCATCATTGAAGGTCCTAGTGGAGTTGGTAAAGACACAATCATAAATACTCTACTCGCTAGATATCCAGATAGATTTGGCAGACCAGCAAATGCTTGTACCAGAGCAATGAGAGAGAACGAAAGCCAAAACAACCCATACTATTTTATTAGCGAAGAAGAATTCTTTAAACTAAGAGAGTCTGGCGATATATTTGAACACACAATGAGACATGGAACATATAGAGGCATGAGAAAAACAGCATTTGACGAAATACTATCTGCTGGGAAAGTAGCTCTTAGAGATTGCGATAGATACGGACTCGAGGCAATAAGCAAACTTTACCCTAACCAAGTAATTAGTATATTCTTAACCTGTCCAAAGGAAGAAATTAGAAAAAGACTCATTAATAGAAACGAACCTCAAGACAGTATGGAAGCAAGACTAAAAGACTATGATGACCATGTTAAACAAGCTGTTTACTTCGAACATATCATTGAAAATATTGATTTAGAAGAAACAGTTTCAACCATTCTAAAAATAATTTCAGAAAAAGAAAAATCACTTAAAAACTAAGTGATTTTTTATTTTTTTTATTCAGACTTCTCATTAATAGAATTTGCTTTAGACATTAACTCATCATATTTCTTAGCCTTATCTACTAATACCATATATTCCTGTTTAGTAATCTTCACCATGTTAGCATCATTCTCTATTGCCTTAGAAACCATTCTTTTTGCTAAAACTTTAAGAACAACAATACCTAATATACATAGAAGAATAAGGATAACAAATAATACAATCATTTCACCCAAATTAATCGCACCAAATATACCCAATGTAGCCATTATATCAACAATAGATACTAGAGCATAGACTATAATCTGTACAACTAAATTTGATTTTCCCAAATCTAATCCAGAAGACACTATTATATTAAATAATACAGAAAGTAAACCAAATGATATAGTTAGGTTTTGATACAAAGAGCTTCCTATAGAAATCCAGAATGATAAGATAATCAAAACAACAGACACAGCAATCAATGCTAGTGACACCATACCTATTATCTTGTTTTTGCTAATCATATTTAAACTATTAATTGCAAAAAATCCACCTATCGCAAGAGTAATGACAGTACCAAATAAATCCATACCACCAATCATTGACATACCTAAAAGCAATAGTATTAACTGTAGTACCACCCATGCAGTAGCAACAATAGTACCTATAGAAACAATTTTTCTAGCAAGTTTCATAAAATACCCCCTCAACATAATTTTTCTTTATAATTATTTTATATCATAAAATGTTTTTCAACTCAAATATATTATAAAAATTTTCAAAAAAAAGCTAGACAATTTGTCTAGCCTTATTTATTATACAAATCTTTTTTTCTAATAATATTTTTTTCTCTTCCATTAGCAAGAGGATTGTAATATCTTTTACCCTTAATTTCATCAGGTAAATACTGTTGTTTTACATAGCCACCAAAGTCGTGTGGATATTTATACATTCCATGACCATCTTTATAGCCTGTCGGATGATTCTTTAAGTGATTAGGCACTCTTGCATTTTTATACTTTTCAGCATCTTCTTTAGCAGCACACATAGCAAGGTAAACAGAATTACTTTTCTCTGCTTCACAAATATAAATAATCGCATGGCTAAGAGTAAGATTACACTCAGGAAGACCCAATTTTTCACAAGAAGTCAACGCAGATATAGCAATAAGCAAAGCATTACTATCAGCCATACCTATATCCTCACTAGCATGAGCTATCAACCTACGAGCAATAATACAAGGGTCAAAGCCACTTACAAGCAACTTCTGAGCATAAAACAATGCAGCATCTGTATCACTTCCCCTAAGACTCTTACAAAAAGCACTAAGAACATCATAACTAGTAGTTTCATCAAGAGCAATATTCCCTTTCTGCATACAATCATTAACAATTTCTTCTGTAATCACTATTACCCCATCTTTATTAGGTGCAGTAGTAGAAACTGCAGACTCAAGAGTATTATAGCAAGTCCTCATATCGCCAGAAGAATTATAAGCCAAATACTTCTTTACTTCACCAGAAATCTCAATATTAAGATTACCGTAACCTATCTCCTTATTTTCAAGAGCCTTATTAATACCAACAACCATCTCAGGCACAGTTAGAGATTTAAATTCAAAAACTTTACATCTACTAACAATCGCTCTAGTCATATTGATATAAGGATTTTCTGTAGTAGAACCTATAAAGATAATATACCCTTTCTCAATAGCCTCAAGCACGCAGTCGCTCTGAGCCTTATTCCATCTATGACATTCATCAAGTAAAAGATAAGTCTTAATACCATACAACTCCAGATTTGATTTCGCTTCAGCAATAATCTCTTTAGCATCACCAACACCAGAACTAACAGCATTTAATTTTTTAAAATTTCCCTTACAAGTATTAGCAATAATACTAGCAAAAGTTGTCTTACCACAACCAGGAGGTCCGTAAAAAATACATGAACCAACACTACCTAACTCAAGAGCTCTTACCAAATAACTACCCTTATTAATTAGATGTTTTTGTCCTAAAAAATCATTAACTGTGGTAGCCCTCATTCTATCTGCAAGAGGTCTAAATTTTGTTAGGTTTCCCTCAAACATATCCATCATAATTTTCTCCATTAATTATAAATAAATTATATCATATTATACACCAAAAATCAATTTAAAATTATTTAAAAAGAATCAGAAAATTTATACAAAAAACAACAACTTTCTTTGATAAGTCAAAATATACGAATTAGTTATACACAAAGAATTTATGCGAAATTATTATAAAAATCATACAAATTTACAAAAATTTAAATTTAAAATAAATACATTTATATTATAACAAACAATATAATAAAATATTGTTTTGTTACACCAAAGCAATACTTATTGACAATAAACCATAATTGAGCATAAAAAAATCTCAGCACTAGCTGAGAAATAAAAATAATCAGAAACACATAAGCCGAGTTCTGTATTAGATGATTATCTATCTAGAATTATTGTCACCAATAATTTCAAGCGGTGTATAGAGAGACTAGCGAGCCACTTTAAAACATCTCTCAACCTTGCATCAAATGGGGTTTACACAACGATATAGTTACCCATATCATTAGTGGTCTCTTACACCACTATTCCACCTATCGCAGATTGCTCTGCTGTTTATTTTCTGTTGCACTATTCCTTAGGGTCGCCCCCACCAGTCGTTAACTGGCATTTTGCTCTGTGATGCCCGGACTTTCCTCAAATATAGTTTACCTATACTCGCAATCATCTGTGTATCTGATAACTGTTGAAATTATATCACACCAAAAAATAAAAATCAATAGATAGAGAGAACAATAATACACCTTTATCACAAACCGAAATGTTTTCTATCTAATTTTTTCCTTAAAATCTCAATCGACTTTTTCTCTAGTCTTGATATGTAACTTCTACTAATATTTAATTTCTTAGCCACTTCTCGCTGAGGCAAAACAGGATTACCATTTAGACCATATCTAAGACACATTATCTGATACTCTCTATCACTCAAACACCTCTTTAGCACCACATCCAATTTCTCAGCAATATACTTATTTTCAGCAACCTTTGAAACATCTTGCTCATCATCATAATTAAGGTCACCTATCGTAATCTCATTATTATCTTCATCTGCACCCAACACATCCTCGATGCTAACCGTATTTTTATGTTTCTTATTTGCTCTAATAAGCATAAGAATCTCATTCTCTATACAACGCGCAGCATAAGTGCTAAATTGCGTTCCATGATTCAGTTTATATGTATTTAATGCTTTAATAAGACCTAAACTTCCTACAGATATCAAATCATCAGCTTCTTCTGTTTGACCATACTTTTTCACTATATGAGCGACCAGCCTCAAATTATGCTGTATAAGTATTTCTTTTGCTTTCATGTCCCCATTCTCAAACCTTTCTAAATATTCTTTTTCTTCTGCTTGAGAAAGTGGTTTTGGGAATGACGAAGTATTATTCACATAAGAAGTAAAGAACATTAACTTTTGTATGAATAGCATAAAACTTTCAATAATCATATATTCCTCCTACATCTAGAAACAATATATGTTACAATTTGTCGAAATCTGCCTGTCCATACAAATTTATTTATGATTTATGGTAAACATCTAATTTTTAGTGTCTTATTAATGAATATTTATAATAATTTTATTATATTTATTCAGTAGTTTAAATTATTTCTACAATATTTTAATGTGTTATATTTATTCGTTTTTTTATAATATTTATGCATAATTTTTTAGGGGTATTTTTATATAAAAAAATCCATAGCAAAATACTATGGATCTTTTATTATTTTAACACAACTTCTTTTCTAAGAATATCGCCTGCTTTTAGATTAAGAGATGTTTTTAGTTTAATTAGTTGCTGAACCTTGTTAGCATCTTCGATAATTTCATTATCCTCAGAAAGCATTTCCCCTACTTCAATAACCTTATTAAATGTATCGTTTGGAGACAATACTTCTAAAGTTTCACCAACCTTAAATCTATTTCTTTGCTCTATTAGAGCATAACCATCTTTAGCATCACTTTTTACAATAGCCATAAATTCATGAGATTGAATAGGCATGCTATCCTTAATATACTCTTTATCTTTTTCTCCATAGAAAAATCCTGTTGTATATCTACGATGACTAGTTTTTTCTAATTCTTCTAATAATGCATTATCAAAATCTTTTCCAGCAATTAAATCATCAAGCGCCCTTCTATAAGCATTAACAACAGTTGCAACATAGTAAGCACTCTTCATTCTACCCTCTATCTTAAATGAAGTCACCCCTGCATCAATTACATCTTTTAGGTGCTCTATCATACACATATCTTTACTATTAAGAATATATGTACCCCTATCATCTTCTTGAATTTCATAATGCTCACCATCTCTTGATTTTTCGCAAATTGTATACTCAAATCTACAAGCTTGCACACATGCACCCCTGTTACTATCTCTACCAGTAAGATAATTAGAAAGCAAACACCTACCGGAATACGAAATACACATTGCACCATGAACAAATGTCTCTATCTCAACATCATCAGGTATATAATCTCTGATTTCTTTGATTTCTTTTATACTTAATTCCCTTGCAAGAATAATTCTTTTTGCACCCATATCACAAAAAGCTTTTGCAGTATGCTTATTTGTAATATTTGCTTGAGTAGATACATGAATATCAAGTTTAGGAGCATATTCTCTAACAAAACTCATTATTCCCATATCACTAACTATTACTGCATCAACACCAATTTCTTGTAAATATTTAAGATACTCAGCCAATCCCTCAAAATCACTATTATGTGCAACAATATTAACAGTAATGTATATTTTTTTACCTAGATTATGTGCATAATTTACAGCTTCAACCAACTCATCTTCATCAAAATTACCAGAAAATGCCCTTAGTCCAAACTTTTTGCCTGCCATATAACAAGCGTCAGCACCATATCTAAATGCAACTTTTAATTTCTCCATATTACCAGCAGGCGCTAATAATTCTAACATATCTATTCTCCTATGTATTTTGTTATAGCTATACCATCTTCTAATCGTATAAGTTCTGTACTATAAGGATATTTATCAATAACCTCTAGATACTTCCTTAGATTTACAACCATAGACCTCTTCTTGTGAGGAACTTTTTCTCCACTCTCAACCATACCATGCAACAAAACATTGTCAGCAAAAATTACGCCATCTTTTTCTAGCATCTCAGTAAGAGTTGGTAAATACCTAATATACTGACCTTTTGCACCATCTAAAAATATCATATCAAACTTAAACCCCTTTTCTTTAAGGTCAACAATAACATTTTTAGCATCACCCTCATAAACATCAACTTTTTCACCAAAGCCAAGGTTTTCAAAGTTATTTTTAGCAAGTACGAGATATTCAGCATTTTTATCAATAGTAACAAGTTTTTCTACTCCAGCAGCCAACATAATACTACCAGAATATCCTATCGCAGTCCCAATCTCCAATACGCTTTTTATATTATTATTCTTAATAAAGTCAAATAAATATTTAGAAGATTCTTCCCTAATTATAGGAACATAATATGTTTTTGCATAAGACCGTGAATCTTCTAATTTATTTATTATTTCACTATATTCCATTTCATCATCCTTAATTACTTTGTCTCAATGATTAGAGGAATTATCATAGGCTTTCTCTTAATTCTCTTAAAGAAGAAAGTTTGAAGAG
This sequence comes from Clostridiales bacterium, assembly GCA_015055605.1. Lineage (GTDB taxonomy): Bacteria > Bacillota > Clostridia > Christensenellales > UBA1242 > UBA11490. Next base: position 199,645 of record SVHV01000001.1, on the reverse strand, counting down.
TCTTTTTAACTGCACCTTTGATAGAGTTCCAATCTTGAGTTTTAAAGTTAGTGGCAATAATTTGATTTAGTACCAAATCTTTTGCCTCTTCAATAACATCTTCATTGTCCTTAATATACACAAAACCTCTAGTATAAATATCTGGTTTAGATGTAAGTGCCGCAATCTTTGCAGAAATTGTAATAGTAACGATACAAACACCCTCACTAGCTAGTTGCATTCTATCTCTCTGAACAACACCACCGGCCTCACTAATATCTAGACCATCAACTAATTTAATTCCGCTAGGTACCACACCTGATTTTTTAATAGCATTTTTACTAATAGTAATAGTATCACCAAGCTCAGGAATTAAAATATTTCTATCATTCATACCCATTTCTTTTGCTAAATTAGCATGAGCTCTTAGGTGTCTATATTCACCATGAACAGGAATAAAGAACTTAGGTTTTAGTAATGTATGAAGTGTCTTAAGTTCTTCTTGATATGCGTGTCCACTAACATGCACTTCTGCCAAAGACTCATATATAATAGATGCACCTTTTGAATATAATAGATTAATTACATTATTAATCTCCCTCTCATTACCAGGAATTGCAGAAGAAGAGAAAATCACATAATCATTCTCACCAATCTCTATTCTATTAAATTCACCATTAGCCATTCTAGTTAGAGCACTATTTTCCTCACCTTGACTACCTGTACAAAGAATACAAATTTGCTCATCATTATACTTATCAATATTATTAACATCTACAATTAAGTCTTTATTAAAGTTTAATTCACCGATTTTTGATGCAGTTTCACATATATTCAACATACTTCTACCAGTAAATATAATCTTTCTACCATACTTTTCGCAGATATTTAAGATTTGCTGAATTCTATGAACATTACTTGCAAATGTAGCAATAATGATTCTTTTTTTAACATTTTGTACAAACAAAGCATCAAGAGTTGAGCCAACCTTTCTCTCACTCATACTAAATCCAGGTCTCTCTGCATTTGTACTATCAGCAGTAAGAAGAAGTACGCCCTTTCTACTAATCTCACCTAATCTAGCAAGGTCCATAGCCTCACCATCAATAGGAGTATAATCTAATTTAAAGTCGCCAGTATGGAAATATACACCAACTGGAGTAGTAATAGCAAACGCTAAAGCACCACTTATACTATGAGTAACTTTTACAAATTCAATTTGGAAAGAACCTAGTTTAAGCACCTGCTTAGGCTTAACACAGATAGGTTTCACCTTTAGTTTTCTATGTTCCTTCAGTTTGTTTTCAATAAGTGCAACTGCAAGCTTACTTGCAAACACTGGCACTCCAGGCAACTCCTGTAATAAGTATGGTAATGCACCAATATGGTCCTCATGACCATGAGTAATTAAAATTCCTTTAATTTTTCTTTTGTTATTAGCTAAATAAGTAAAGTCTGGTATAACCAAATCGATTCCTGGCATATCATCACTAGGAAAAGCAAGACCACTATCAATAATCAATATTTCATTATTATACTCTAGTGCCATAATGTTTTTACCAACTTCACCAACACCACCCAAAAAGGATAGTTTTAGTCCTGATTGTTGTTTATTCATTTTTATCTCCTTAAAATTATTATTATAAATAATCCGACATAAAATTTCGTCAGATTTTCAAACGAAAAGTCAATATCCGACAACGATTTACCACAAAAAAAACATCTGGAAAATCCCCATCAAATAAAATCCATATAAATATTAGACACACGAAAAAAACAGTCTATACTTACACAAAATCTATGAGATTTATAAAACTATAAATCTATTTAATCAACTTCATTAATAATAATATACTATAAGTTAATGAAAAAATCAATAATTTCCATAAGAAAATAATCAATTTTAAAATTCAAGCACATAATTCCGTATCAAAAAATATTAAATTATATTTTCCAACAAAAAAGTCCCTACAATGTAGGGACAACACTTATATAATATATCTCATATCTTCAAATCTATCGGTTTTCTCTTTTTTCATAGGTGTTACTACATTGTATACATCAACATAATATCTCATACCTAACCCTTCAAAAGTGACAACCATGCCAAAAGCGCTATAAAGCAAAAATGATGTAGGAATAGACAACAAGAAGCCTGCACCCAAAGTAAATAAACCTAAGAACACATTAAGTACAAATATAGTCAACACCACACCAACAGATGTACCAAAGACTTTCCAAAAATACCTAAAAGATGTTTTAATTGCTACACCTAGAGACCTCCACACACTATAATTCATAGTTACCATAGTAGGAATCCAACTAGCAAAAAGTGTACACTTGAGAGACAATAAAATAACCAATGTAATCATTATAACAAAAGGCGCAATCAACGACATTGCCCACCAACCTATATTAAATAACCTCAAGCTAGTAACAAATATAGCAATAATAATAGCGTCAATAGGTAAAGCGACAAAATATTGAATCAAAGAAATCTTCAAACTCTTACCAAATGTATCAGAAAAACTACTATAAAATCCATAATTATTTATACTACCCATATAATAATTTAAAGAATTACACATAGGCACAATAGTTAAGTTAGATACAATCGCAACGAAAAAACCAAGTATCAAAGCAATTGCCGTAAAATTAAACCAAATAGTAGACATATTAGCAGTAAATATATCTATCAACTCTACACCCAAAGTTTTAGCAGATAATAACAACTCAGTAAAGTTTAAACTAGACAAGAAGTTTGCATACACCTCCAGAACTTCACCTATAAAACCTGTAGACGCAAGCAACGCATAAATCGGACTAATAGCTAAATACAAAAGGCCTAGAGTTGCAACAATCACTAAGAAAAAATAAAGCATGGATTTCCAGGCAATATTAAAATTAGAAAAAACTATCTTAACAGAATTTTTGTATCTCATAAAAATCCACCAAAAATCTTAAAATTTTATATTTTAAGTATATAGCATTTTTAATTAAATTGCAAACTAATAAATAAAAAATGGCCCATTTATTTAAAACGAGCCACCATTAAACTACTTATATTTAATTATCAACATCATCTTTTTGACCTATATCACTCAGTAATTCTTCGGTTGATTCATCTTTGCCACCCTCAGTCTTTTTAGTAACAAAACCAAAACATATTAGCAAGGCACAAATAGATAATACAACACCCTCTATCTTAGACGAAGATATCTCAACCCCAAACACACTAGACACACTACTCGCTAGTACAACCAAAGAACTACATAAACCCAACCAAAAAGATGTTGTTCTCATTTTATTTTTCATTTGACTTACCCTCTATCTTAATATCCGAACAAACAACTAATTTTTCTTTAATCATCTCTACATCTTGTTTAACTTCTTTTACAACCTGCAGAGAATCTCCCAACTTAGATATAGTTTCTTGATACTTAGTTTCCCTATTCTTACTATCTCTAAGTTGATAAATAAACAAACCCAAAAACATCACAGCGAACAAACCATTACTAATTGCCAGATTTACAATTTGTTCCCACATAAACACTACTCACTATATTTCTTATAAGCCTCTTCATAGAAAGAACCCAAGGCATCCTTTATACTATCAGATGATAAAATTGAAATTCTATCTGATTTAGACTTATTTGCTAGATAATTATCTAACACATTAAAGATTTGATTTTTTGTATAATTAGATATGACTTTTGAACCATACTTAGACAAAAGTTCACTCTGCTTTGTAGCATTGCTAATGTTTTTGTTTTGAATATCAGCAACTAAAGAATTGTACTTATCTTGATATTCTTTCTCTTTTTCAGAAATATCATTATTATATTTAATTATTTCTTGTTGTTTCTTTGAATATTCATCATTTAATTGATTTATTTTATCACTAAGCTTCACAGCATAAGCAATATCAAAATCACTAATTGCTTTTTGCTTTTGTGACTCTAAAGCATTCAGCTCAAAGTCTATTGCATTTAGACTATCACCATACTCTTTACCTATTCTATTTAATGTTTCTATCTCATCATTATTGAAAGCATCAAGAATAGATACAACTATACTACTACGAGCAAGCCCTCTTTTTAAAGCATCATTACTAGCATTATTCCTAATAGCATCATAACTACTAGAAACCTCATTAACAGCATCTTCTTTACTCTTTTTTAAAGTGTCCCTATTTTTTTCCAAAGACACCCTCTGATTTTCAATCGAACTATCAATATCACTAAGCGAAGAATTCTTATATTCTTCTAAAGAACGTTTAGCCTCATTCTCAATATCAGTCTGTGATTTATCAATATTCTCCAACCTCATAAAGTCAGGAGCAGAATATTCAGGCAAATCTACCAAACCAAATGAATCATTAATCTTCTTTATAGATTTAACAATATCGTCTAATTCATTTTTATTTTGCTCATCTGTATAAATTGATGCAACCTTACCAGCAATAGCACTATCTATTGAATAATTATTCATACACACCTCTTTATTTTTTACCTTGCTAAAATTATTTTTACAAACCAATCTCAATATCTCATCATAAGTCACCAATATCAATCACCCTTTGAGAAAAATTATACTTAACTAAAACATAATCACCATATATTTTAACACTATCTGCATACTCAATCTTTTTACATTGCACTAATTTTACAGAATGATTACCTAAAGAAAAATTATATTTTTTTATTACAAAATCATAAGCATCTTGGTATACACAGTAAAGGAAATTACCTATTATGCAAAAATCACAAATTTTGCTTTTTGTAGAAAATAATTCGGTATACATACCATTATCACCAACATAAATAACATTATTACCATTTGCCATTTTACACACAAAGGCAGAATATCCTAAATCAGATGAAACAGCGGATAAACTACTTACAATATCCACTATATTTTCTATTGCTACGGGCTCTCCTAGAATAAATTCATCACTCAATGCACACTTATACACTTTACCACGATATAGATATACTATTTCTAGCAGACCATCTCCCATACTAGAGGTTATAATCATATCATCATAGTCAAAATTTAGCATAATTTGTTTAGTATAATTATCCTTATCTATACATAAATATACACCGTCATCATTCTTGATTTTCACCAAATAAATGCTGTTGTTAAATTCTATCTCAAAGATATCAACCAAGTCTTCTTCATATTCAAAAACATAGTCATTAAAATTCACCTCATCACAAGAATAAATCCTTTTACAACCACCACAACACTCTATATATTTATTGCTTATTAATAAAAATTTATCTTTAACAATTACATCAAATTCTGCACCAATAACATAAAGCATTAATCTATCACAATTACCATTCAGAGTTAAAACATCACCATATTTAAACCTAATAGGATACAACCCCGAACTGCCCGAATTAAAGCATACACATTCAATACCATTAATAGAAACACTAAAATCTTGAGTATTAAATACCTCAACATACAAATATCCATAACTCCCATTAGCTGAAACTTTTAATTTCAACTCTGATATCCCTACATGGTTCTTAAAAACAACCTTATCACACTTATTAGAATAATTATCTTTCACTAAGTTTTTCTTTAGTTCGTTTTTTACAATACTTTCTATCATAATATACCTACTCTTACTTGAACATTTGTAATTCTCGTATTTACAGTATTAGATATAAAACTTACTGAAATTTTTATACCCTTCATTCGTGGTTTGATTACAGCTATTTCTTTGCTTCCTTTAACTTTATAGTCTTTCTTTTTACCATCAGCCACAACCCTTACAATACAGTCAGAATCAGTTTCTAAATAAACTTCTTTAACTAATTTATATCTGTCAGGATAATTAAAGTCGCTATTAGGTGTAAACCAAACTTTATTAGTAGGCACATCAAAAATAGCACCACTACCATCAACCATACCCAACTTATACTCCACACCCTGTCTCAAAACCACCAAAACAAAACTTGATTTTGTATCATTTATAATAGAAACATCTCTAATATCACAACCCCTAAGAATTGTTAGCTTTCCTGTATTAACATCAAATCTAATAAGCGAATTATTATCAGTATCACCTATACTTTCATTCTCAGCGTCATCATCATAATTAAGTCTACACGCTAGATAATAACAACCGTTACAAAATCCACCTACAGCATTTTCGTTATTATCATCAAACACATTATTTATACCCAAATTAATTTTCGAAGAACTACTACCATTAAAAGCATACAATCCGTCCGTTGCTAAATACATAATCTTATTGCCACATATAGCAACTGTATCTTTCAATATCCTACCACTACCAACATATAGTTGATTTACAAAGAACTCTTCTTGTTCAGCATAAGCAGTAATCCTCGCAATATTATAATCTCTAAATACATATAGATATCCCTCAAAAGAAATAACCTTATTAGACCTACCGAAATCATCAACAAGGTCAACAAATCCACCCTCATTTATATTAACATTAAAGTTTGTAGGATTTAAGTCATCACTGAACCACACTCGCCTTTCATTTTCTTTTGAGGTTACAAATAGTCTCTCATTATGTATACACATACTATTTATACAAGGAGCGTCCTCTATTTTTTTAGCACCTCCCAGTTCCGTCCATGTATACAAACCATCCGACTCAGAGAAAACCAATAAAGTATCCACACCATTCAAATTATAACTAGTAACAAGAGGTTTCTTATATGAATACAACCCTTCCATTTCCACCCACTCAGTTTTAGATGTATGAAAGTCGTTATAATAAAACTTGCTATTATGACAATAAATAACAATAAATGGAGTAAGCACATTGGCAGTCTCATGCCAGTTTTGAAACAACCACACACCTCTAACAGACAATTCATTAGGAATATCAAGTAACTTAGTATACTCTGGACTAATATTAGAATATTTCACCTTAGGCACAGAGATTCCGAGACCATCTTTTAAAGCACCATCTGAATAATCAAAGTTATACGATAATTTTGCATATCCATTAGACATAACAGACTCATCTTGAATAGTATTAACACCCTTTACAAAAGAATCATAGTTAATATTTTTGTAAGTAATATTCTTTAGGTTAAGTAGGTTTGTATAAAACATATTACCACCACCTTCTCTTAGGTAACATTATATTTCTACAAGGTCTCTTAATAGAAAGCAAACAAGACTTAAACCTCTTGTCCCACATATAAGCATCATCAATCTGACCCTTTAGGAACAAATACTCAGCAACAACAGAATATGAAAAAATAAGTTCACTAAGTTGAGGGAAATAATCAATATCATCACTCATAGTAACAATATCAGGAAAATACGAATATACAATTTCATATTGACCCTCTCCCAACTCTATACAATCATTATGTACTCTAAATCTGATAGGCTTACCATCTTTCAAAACCTTTTTAACCTGAATCACAGGTTTATATGTTAAATCCGAAAAATACACAATACCATCATTTGAACTAATCTTCTTTCTTTCACACACACTTATATAATTAGCCGAAATATTATTTATTGCCATATTTGTCGCCACTATCAAATCATCTAATTCTTTAGTATCCTCTAAAGATTCTTTTACACTATTTAAATAATCCACGACATCACTTAACTCTAATATGTTCGCACTTTTTTTAATCACTTCTTTTACTTGCATCACATCACCTCCACTTACTACCAAAAGCCTTATTACACTCAAACTCTTTACTAGAATTGTTTGCAAAAGCAAAAACTTCACCTGCCATATATGAGGTCAAATCTCTGACATTATCACTGTTTTCTTTCTCAATTTTTTCATTATTACTATCAATTTCACTAATAATAGTGTCAATATATCTAATTTCTGACTTTAAAATAAGATTTATCAAATCGGGAGAAATTTGATTATTTTTTATGTTTAAACAAAAAGAATTTTTTTGATTAATATTATGTAACTCCAAATTATCTGAAACTGTATCATACACAATTCTATATCCATCATCTATTTCTTTCACTCTTTCAACAATATCAAATACATCACTTTCAATTTCTATTTTCATATATAAACCTATTAAAAAAATTTACTGGGATAGATTTCTCTACCCCAGTATTTATATAAATATTAAGATTGATTTATTTTTAGGCACCAGTAATACCAGTCAATTTTGCTTGACTATTTGGTCTATTACATAGCAACTCTGCATACTTAACAAGGGTAGCAGTATAAACAGGATAACCTTCTTTTTGTCTAATAACTTTACCCTCATTATCTTCAAGCCATTGCCAGTCACATAACTGACACATCTCAAAGTCTTTTGTATTTAATAAATACATAGTATCATCAGCAACAAATCTATCAGCAACAACAGGAATGCCATTATATGATAAAGCCTTAAAGCCTCCCTGAAGATTCATTACATCTACATTTCTTCTATATGTACTCAACTCTTCTTGATATGCTCTTCTCACAGCAGAAGAACAAGCAATATAGTCGACCTCTCCACCTGTAGTTTCATCGATTTTATCAATCATTTTTTGCATAGCAGTTTCAGTAAGAGTACCAACATCTGTTTGAACCTGAGCATTCATCCATGCATTGTTTGTTCTATTAACACCATAAAGTTCCCCACCTGTTGAGAAAATCTTTTCTAATCCAGTGATTTCATTATTTAAACCACTAAGTGTTGCCAGTTTCATACCAGTATACTCACCATCAAGAACTCTGTCAAACTGAACAAACTTCACATTTCTCTCAATGTTTTTTACAATAAAAGGTTTAGCATCGGTATATCTGCCATTAGTATCAACCACTCTACAAACAAATCTCTCCATTAGATTTTTTACTGTATCAAGAGTCATACCAAAAGCACCCTCTTCAGCATCACCTACAATACTCGCAATAATACCAGAACCATCACCATATAACATTCTACCCAAGTTAAATGTACTTGACTTAATAAGACTCTCCATCTCCTCATTAAGCAGATTTACAAAAGCACCTGCACTACTTTGAGAGCTTCTAATAGCCTTATCAGAAATCTCGATAGTACCATAAAGATTCTTAAGAGTTAATACAAATTGTTCATAACCTTTACTATACGCACCAGGAAGCATACCATCTTCAGTACCGGCAGTTACACCACCAGACACTCCGAATGAAGTTGCTTTTCTAATCTCGTTACCATATACATTATTTGTGGTTTGTTTGATTTTTGTTAATAATGGGTTAGCTCCAACATTTAATTGATTACCTATTACACCCAAATAAATTGTTTTTAATGCATTATCTGCAGTAGTTAATGTTATCATTTCTTCTCCTAAAACCTAAACATATTCTCCACATACTTTTTAGCATCCTCTAGGCTAGTTATATTCGCAACACCAGCCACACCCCTATCATATCCAGCGCTAGATACCCTGATAGGATTTTGATTGTTTTGTAGTGAAGCAACATATTCTTTGATTATTTTTTCTTTTATTTCTTCATTATTATAAATATGATTTTCCAGAAAATTCTGGTCGTTTGCAAGTGCCTTAGGAGAAACATAATTATTATCTAAGACTTTTAGATACGCCTTCTCTAGACCATTCTCTTCAGACCTTAGATTCTCATCTTTGATTAATTCATTAGTAATTTCTTCTGCAAAGGCATTAGCAAACTTATGAGATTGCAAAAACTCTTTAATATTTTTATTCCAGGCAAATTCATTTGAGCTAATACTAGAATCATTTCCGGAATTTTCATCTTGTATTATCTCTTGCAATTTTTTCTCCGTCTCACTTAACTTTTGACACTTGCGAGTAAACTCACTTTGCAACTCGTTATAAGCATCAAGTAGTGTTTCGGAATTTTTAAATTTACCTATAGGAGAGCCATCGGGTATTACTGCTTCTTTTTCATCTCCTGTCGCTACAGCACAAGCCTCTACCACTGAAGGTTGTTCTCCAAAATTTTTTATTTCTTCACTCATATTTATTCTCCAATTTTTTCTATTTGATTTGTAATAGTTAAGTATTTTTTATGACTTCTAATATGCTCAAGCATCAAGTCTTCTATCTTGCTATTTTTACTAGCAGACCTTTCATAATCACTACTTAACATAAATGCAATATGCTCATTTATATGTAATTTATGGTCATCAATCTCTTTTGGTACAATTGATTTTAATTTACTTACAAAAGCTATGTTTTCTTTGTTCGCACTATTAATCTGTAGCGCATTCATATCCTGACTAGTTTCCCATACACCGAAACCTAATTGCTCCAAAATCTTAGACCTCATACTGTTACTCATTCTGCCATTCTCATCCATAAGCAAACCAGCATTCAGTATTTCAAAAATCATACTTCTCTTCTGTGCTAAAGTTTCATTAATCTCACTTTCGGTCTCAAAAACAATCTCTTCACTATTGATATCACTACCTCTCCAATAGAACAACTCAATCGCACCATTATCTCCAACAATTCTAGTTGTGTGCTCCATAAGTGCAAATTGCTTATATAGTCTAAGAATATGCTTAGCCATATCCTTAGCAGCATTCTTAATTTCTTCTGCACTAGAAAGTAGTTTAATATCATCTTGTTCAATCAATAACTGCAATGCAATACCACTTGCATTACTAGAAGAAACCCCACGACTATTTAACAAATCACTTACACCAGACACAGTCGCAAATTCATTTAATAAAGAGTTTTCCTCATACTGAAAATCAATAGGCACAGAATCACTCGACAACATTCTAGGAGCATTAGCACCCTGCCTATATATAAGCACCTTACCAGGAGACAACCCTTCCTCTTCTAGATTTTCTATATCTAATGAACCATCTTCTACAGAGAGTATACCCATGGTCAACCTATTTAAAAATTCATGTTTTCTATTCTTGATTGCATTGTATGACCTCTGGATAGGTATACACCTCTCCACAATACTGCTTCCCCAGAAACAATTTGGAGAAACAATACATGATTGTTTCACAAAAGGAAAACCTCTCTTACCATCATTTTTATTAATATAAGGCAGTTCTCCCATAAAAATTAGTTTGTCTCCTGCTACAATAGTCAACCTACCATTAGGATTTTCTATTGTTGGCTTTTCATATTTCTCAAGAACCAATACCTGTTCTTTTTTTAGTTTTTTTGCCACTGCAGTTGACATTGTCGTATACCCTAGACCACCAGCAGTAGAAATACTATCAAGCGTATAGACATTTATATCTTCGCCATCACAATCAACACCCCATATATTTTTCACCATATCCTTATGAAATGTTCTCGCATAAATAATTGACATACAGTCATCAATATTATTATATGTATTGCTATCAGGATAAATCTCAAATGGACTCACAACAGATATAGCAACATCTCCCTCTCGAATAAAGTTATCCATATTGTCTTTACCAACAACCTTACCACCCATATTGTCCCAGTCGATTTTATAAAAAGCAGTACCACATATTTCGCTCCACATTGTACCTTGAGACAATATTTTGCTCATATTTTTATTATGGCTAACAGCTTTTAAAATCTTCTTACTGGTCTTTGCACAAGCCACATCTGATTCATCATCAGAGAATGGTATTACTGTTAAAGCAGGTCTAACTCTTGAGAGTTTTGACTGTCTAATTTCTATAATATTTGCAATATGATTATAAACTTCTCTTTCTTGCCAAAAATATTGCTTACTAGAATCCATAATTTCACCATTAGGAGAAATATAGCAATACTGATTACCAACAAAAAAATTAATATTTAGTTGCCATATTGCCTCAAAAGATTTTCGCTCCTGTTGTCTTATATGAAAATCTTCTAAAACTTCTGCAACAATATCTTTTTCTTCGAGCTTTTCTCTAAACATCACTCTTCACTCCTGATTTAGATTTTTTATTAAATACACTAATTGGACTCTTAGGAACAATCCTTTTACCCAATTCCTCATACATACTTTTCATACAATCATTACACAAAAACAAACCTGCAGACCTAACAAACCCGTCTTTATGAATCTTAATGTCTGCAATATTTTTACAATTAGGCATCTCACACCTAATCCTACTCTTTACATCTTCTATTTTCATTTCGTTTCCTTTAATAAATTCAATAGTTTTATTTTTTCCTCTTCTAATTGTTCATCTGTTAGATTAAACAAATCTGTTTCTTCCTTTCTATCTAGCAGTATCTGTAACGCCGAAAGATCAGGAGGATATGTCTTTGTACTAGTTTTTCTTTTCTGCAAAACAAACTCATCTCCAGATAAACCATATTCTTCTATAACCTCTTTAGTTTCATAACCTAAAGCCTTGTCAAGCAAGGCTTTTTCAATTTTTTTACTACTCACCTTCATAATTTTGTCCTACAAAAAAACAACTAGACAATACCAAAGTCTTAGTTGCTTTTAACTACTATAATTTAATTTACTCAATCTTAATTTTCTCATCAATCTTTCTTTGTCTTTTTTGATTATAGACTTACTTACTCGATCCTCCTTTTGCCTATTTTCAGGTCTACTCATTATATAATATCTCAACTCATCTAATGCATGGTCATCTCTTTTAATAGGAGCATCACTATTACCCCAGTAATACCCCTTGATTTCCCTAATTAGATTCACACAATTTTTAAAAATAAATAATCTTCTCTCTCCCATAGCATTTCTAATATATGACTTTACTCTATTAATTCCTGTAAAAAGGTCTTTATTTACATAAGGATTGGTTGCTATTCCGTTTTCATAAAAAAGCTCAGTTACACTCTTAGTCCCAGACAAAGTCTTCTGATTAGCAGCACTATCTATTATTGCCTCATATTTATTATTTTTTAGAGGCCAACACAATTTCTTACAAATATCTTTAATCTTTGAACTATGATACTCGATAGTTTTTTCTTTTTCATAATGCTCAGCAATTACATAAATATTGCCATCAAAGTCACACGCATACCAATGACAACTTAAGGGATTCTTAAGTCCGGGATCAATAGAAATTTTATCATACCAAGACTTTGGCACATCAAATGGCTCAATTACATTTTCTGTAATATCAAATTCATTATAAACCATTCCCGTACCACTCAGAAAATTACCATATTTTCTGCTCGTCAATTCATCTTCACTCATAGTGTATGATAGTTTCTGTATTTCATTTTTATTAAGATATGGATTATCTTCCCAATTCATCTGGATATACCATACATCTTCATCTTGCGACTCATTAAGGTATATTCTATCATATACCCATGTTAACCCCTTTAGAGGAGTCATTGTTCCAAATACCTCTCCATTTCTATCGAGAACTCTCATTTTACATTCAATATAGATATCTTCAGGAGGCTCTTCATCAAACCACACATAATCCAGAGATGTCCCCTGAAACTTTTCCCTTCCTTGATCACAACTCTTAAACCCTATTTTACTAATAGATCCAAACACATTCTTTACATATATAGTATCTATTACTCCTTGTCCAGCACTGGACTTCTTGCCACTTACCATGATAATATCCTCTATCCACTCAGGCTTTAGATAACTAAGTATTTTACTCTGTGCCACATCTCTCTGTACTTGTAGACTAAGAGAAACTACCCAACCATCTCTAGGTTTGTTTTCCTTGTAAGGATGATTACCTCTTGCGTACCAAACAGTTTCAACTGCTCCACATTCCGTTTTCCCACTCCTATTACCACCAAACACCCAACGATTTTTCTTATAGCATTTATGAAACTCTACCTGCTTTAGATGAATAGGCTCAACAACATTATACTTATCTATCTTATTAAATTTTGCTCGTCTATTTTCTTCTTTAACAATCAAATTTAATCTTGATATAATTTCTTCCTTCGTCATTTTACCTCCTTATTTTCACTAATAACTTATAAAAATTTCTCAATGTTCTTTGGATTATATATCAATATGGGCTATCATTTAAATATGAAAAAATTTACACTTTGCATAGTATTAATATTATTGTTATTTTGTACTGAATCTAGTTATTTTTTAGTGTTTGCAAATACTAAAAAATATGCTAGAGCATTGGACGAAAATATTTATCTATATAGACTGTCTACTTCGGATAATAGCCTCTCAAACATAATATGTATAGTTGAAAAAAGTTACTTTGTAGAAATACTCAGCGATAATGTAGATAATTACAAAGTTAATTACAACGGCATTATAGGTTATATAAAAAAGGAGGATGTAGTTCCAGTATCAAACATTCCCACTACACCATATCCATCAAATATTCAATTAACTATAGGTAGCAACTGCAACCTTCGTAGCACACCCACAACCAAAGCTTATACCAGCAATATCATTACCACACTTTATTCTGGAGAAACGAACTTACAATTTATAGGCAGAGTTTTCTCAGAAGAAGTAATAGATTTTGGTGGTACAACATGGTACTATGTGAGTTATAATGGAGAAAGAGGTTATGTATATAACAAGTATATTAAATCTATTAGCCCCATATATTTAAACCAAGAAGAAACATATACAATCGTAGAAAATGAGTTTGTAACTACAAATCCACTAAATAACACAAACAGTATTGTTATCATGCTTATACTATTTTTGCCATGTTTATGTATACTCTTTATCCTCTACTACCCTAGAAAACATAAACACATCTCAGCATCTAACACTTCTCACGAAATAGAAAGATACTAAACATAAGTATTACAAAAAACAGGAACTTTACCTATATCACCCAATATCTTACGAACAAACGCCTCGTTAAGAGAATCTTCTTCATAACTTGTTTGTGTCATTTGATTATAGATTACCTCAAACCAGCTCTCACCTAAATAGTTAGTCTCAAAAAACTGCTTTCCATAACCCAAATCTTCTAGCATAACACAAAATTCATTTAGCGCTTTGGTCTTCTGCCTAAAGAATGTCCTAATACTAATACCCAACAATTGAGCAATCAGTGTAGCAGTAATACCATCAATATAAAAGAGAGTCAAAATTCTTCGGCTCTCTTTTGTTATTTTAGCTAGACCGTCCTCAATAACCACCTTCAGATTTATTAATTTTCTTTTTCTATCCATTAAGTTAATCATTTTATTAGTCTGGCAATATGTAGTTTGATATTTAGATAATTCTTTGTTATGACTTACTTTACCTGTATCAACTACGATTTTATCTATACTCTTTGACATAATTTCTAAATATCTATATATCGATAATGCAGACCTGCTCCAGTATTTCATAAATTCCTCCTTTTTTGAAATGCAACTATAGTATAATGTATGAAAAAGCCCAAAGTCAAAACTTTATGTCATTTTTTGTAAAAATATTTTATAATTTGTACAAATTTGTCACAATTTAATTACTAAAGTAATTAAGTAACACATAATTTTTTTTACGAATTATGCTGAATTTTGTGAAAACCTGGAGAATTTTAACAATAAATATATAAAAATAGGACACAAATTTCATTGTCAAATTAAGTAAAAATTGCTAAAATTTATACATATACAAAGGAGTAAAAAATGAGGAAAATCGCACTAGCAATTTTTATACTTTTATTTGGGCTATTTTTTGCTCCAAATAACTATAAGGTTTTTGCAAATGCAGAAACAAATCCAACCAATAGTACACTAGAAATAGAAACCATATATACAGATAATGTATTAGAATATGCAAATTTAAATAATATTTCAAAAATCGCAACAAATAACACACATATAGCATATTCTCTAAACAACAGTGATATATATATATTTGATAAATCTACTAAAGAAACCATATCAATTTCCTCATTTGTAAATATAAATAAAATCAAGTTTGTTGGAACACAACTTCTCGTTGTCACAGACAACGAAATTAAAGTTGTTGATAATTTTACACACTTAGATTCATCAGCACTTGCTGTTATACCAGATATCTCTTTCACAAATCTAAAAGCAATAGATATCTATGTAGACAATACTTTAGTATATATTGGCTATGTTGACGGAAATACTTTCAATCTTAACGAGTACACCCTAGCACTAGAACCAAAGACCAACCCAATCAAACAAGTATCTTCTACAAAATATACTGACACCTATGTTATGGCTATTAATAATAGAAAGGCATACATTGTATCAAACACAGCATCACCAGTTATGTACTCACTCACTTATTTAGACGAAGAGCCTGTAACCAGTAGTCTGTCTATTCCATACAAAGTATTAGACACATTCTATGCAAATAATAGCGAATACCTACTAGCGTTCACAACCGAGTGTTTATATCTACTCAACCCCAATTTTGTAGAAGTTCACAAGGTAACAACTAACCCAATAGAAAATGTTTCTCTAGACATTACAGATATTGACTTTTATGGTAATAAAATCTATGTTTCAGATAAGAAAAATTCCGGTGCAATTCAGACATATACGATTATTGCAAATGAATCAACCTATGAGCTTAGTTACGAAGAAACACTAATCTGTAGCAATAGCAAAAGTATCGGCAGATTTAACAATGCAAACGGAATTACAACTTTAGGTGACAACATTTTAGTTTCTGACTCTAATAATAATAGCATCCACATTATTGAAAACCAAACAACAACCTACATAAATAGTCAAACCATTGAACAATCTCCTCATTCAATTATTGCAGATGAGGATTTAAACATTTATGTTGTAGAAAACGGTGTTACCAATTCAATCGTATGTAAATACAATTTCAGTAATAATGGATATACTGCATCTACCAAATACGAAACTGTATCATCTCAAAATATAGGTTATATTTCATCAACCACTGCTCACAATAAAACAATATACCTATTAGACTATACAAATGATGACCTATTAGTTATTACAAATAACGGTATGCAAATAAAAGCAGAACTAACTATCGACCTTGATGAAAATTCTATAATTGATTATTCAAAAGGCTCAGGATATTTAGTGGTTTATAACAATAACACCCTATATTTACTAAATAATAGTGGAACTATCCTTCACTCACTCACAACACAAGATGACAATTCTTCACCTATTTCACTAGAGTCAATCACTAGCGACCTAAATCACATCTACGGACTACATTCTGATACAATATACACATACAAAATCAACGCAGTAGATAGCACAATAGACTTTATCAATACGAAAGTTACAGACGATAGATTTACAAACTTATCCGAAATTCATTTTAATATCGCAACAAGAAAAATGATTGCTTATGATCACAATAGAGCATGTCTAGTAACTTTTGATCATTCTATAATAGAAACACCATTTAATTTTGAGAATATTGCAGAAGAAACTGCATTAACAGAAGAATCGACACTACTTCCTCTTACTGTCCAAAACTCACCTGTCATATATGAGTATCCATATCATATAGGTAAAACATACAACCTAGATGGCTCAGTACTAACCTGTTTTGGAATAGAAGAAGTAAACAACGAGTACAGAATATTGTTCAATCATAAAGGAATTCTAACTAGTGGATTTATAAGCAAAAACGATACTCTAGTCAATGCAATACAAGAACAAACTCATAATGTAATTACTATTAATAAAAAAGTACCTATCTATAAATATCCAACAATCCTCACCCACAATGGATCAATCGTTCAAATAGGTGAACTTGCACACAAAACAGTTATTGATGTTACTGCGAAATTTCCTATCAGTATTGATAATAAGGTTTTTTATAAATACGAATATGAAGGTAAAGTTGGATACATATTCAATGCAGATATTGTACTAAACGACAATAGAACAATCGATTACATAAAGTCTAGCAATGCCACTATCAAAGCAATCGGCATAGACACTATCAACCTTCTATCTGACGACAAAACAGAAATCATCTTAACCCTTAAAAATGATTATAGAATATATGTAGAAGAATATGATGAAAATAGCGAGTATACAAAGGTTATATATACAGATGAAAATCTAAAATCTATCGAGGGATATATCCTTACTGAATATATACAGATGGACAAACTTGACAATATGCAGATTATACTCATTATTGTAATAATTGTATCCATCGTAATATTAGTAATAATCATATCCACCTATCTCATTATCAAAAAGAAGAAAGGAATATAATAAAAACAAAAAGACTCAATTATTTTTGAGTCTTTTTATTTTTATTTAAAATACTAGATTGCTTCATAGAAGACTTTTCTACAACAGTTTTAGGCTTCTTTACATTAGAATGTGTTGATTTCTTTACCACCGTAAATTTTTTAAGTTTAGTGCCTTGATTATTCTGATTAGTCTTTTTTTTCGCATTTTCTCTAACTAAATGACATTCATTTTTAGTTTCTATATCAGCAGTATTTTCTTCTATATTTTCTACAATATCATTATCACTAGTTGTGGCTTTATTTTGAGATTTATTTAATGTTTGAATAGCACCTTTTTTAGAATAATATGTCATAAAATACATTACTGTTAGAACAGCACTCACCACACCATAAGCAGTTGTAATTATAGGTAATGCAATTCTCCTACTATCAAGCTTAGTTATAAATCCGGAAGGATTAGTCTCATCATAATAGATTGTAATCTTATCACCTATATTATTTTTTGAGAGATAAGATGATGTATTTAGAAATACCACATCATCAACATAATACTCTAACACATCATACATTTTTCCCTCTTCAGTCTTATGCTCTACAACCACTGCCTCTGTTTTAATAAAAAAGCCATAATCTCTCTTATAATTAATACACCACACTATTGTATATACTAGCATCACAGCTAATAATACAAGCATAATTATTACATACAATAGATATTGTCTTTTCTTTAATTCTTTGATATCTATAACCTGTTCCATCTAAGATTTCCTTTTTTTGATATCTTTATATTACCACAAAATATCCAAAATAACAAACCTTATATACCATCAACTTATCTTACATAATAGTTTTCAAGAACACCCACCGAAGTAAGAACCGTATCCACATCACTTTCCTCTCTAACAATCTCTACACGACTAAGACTTACTTCATACGCAGTTTTTGTAACAATCTCATCTCCTATTTTCTTTTGATATTCTCTACTCTGAATCCTACCAGATACAGACACTTTATCGCCCACTTCAAAATTTTTTACAAATCTAGCATTTCTACCCCAAGCAATACAAGGTAAATAATCACTTTTATTATAAGACCTATTTACAGCAAGTAATACATCTGCAATTTCTCTTTTAAAGGGAGTTGTTCTAAAAACAGGTTCTTTACATACATAACCCACTATGTCTATACTATTTGCATTATCACCTTCTTCATAAGCTAAAAGTTCCCTAATAAACACAGTGAGCATTAGTTTACTTTTACCATCTTCTAGCTTATTATAACTCCTAAATTGCCCACTGCCAGCAATATTTGAGCCAATAGATATATCCTTATCAGTAATCAACCTTTCGCTAATTGTAATAGGAATAATATCATAAATATCAGATAATCTCGAGACTTTAAGCATGGTTTCATAAAACTTTTCACCATAAGTTTCATGACTAAACACCAAATCACTCACCACCTCGCCTGCTATAGTAACCCTATTATTTTTTAATAAATTGTAATCCATTTACCTTCTCCTTATATACTTTTTAATTACTATTTTTTCTTTGTATGCCCAGATGGTCAATATAAAAATCATCTTTAAAAATCAAATCTCCCACAGAACAAACCTCATATCCTGCATTGATTAGTCTCTCTAAGATAAGAGGCAGTGCATCTAATATATTGTCAGCATTATTGTGACAAAGTATTATTGACCCATTGTCAACCGTACTCATAACCCTTTCACATATCTCCACTCCCGAGAGACCCTTCCAGTCTAGCGTATCAACACTCCACTGAATAGTTTTCAGATTCATTTCTTCAGTTAAATTAAGCATAGCATTGTTATATGCACCATAAGGAGCTCTAAACAATTCAACTTCCTTACTTGTGATTTTTTTAATAGTTTGGATACTTGTTTCTAATTCTAGACGCATTTGACTTTCATCTAATGTGGTAAAGTCCGGGTGAGTATTGCTATGAGTCCCTATTTCTATACCAGCATCATCTATCGCCTTTACCATTTCTGGATAATCTTCTGCCCAGAATCCCACCATAAAAAAAGTGGCATTTACACCGTAATCTTGCAATATTTTAATGATTTGCATAGTTTTATCAGCACCCCATGCAGTATCAAAAGAAATAGCTACTTTTTTCTCAGTGGTTTCTACTGAATATATAGGAACTAACCTAGGGGCATTACCAAAATAAACCGTAGCACTAGCACCACCATTATAATCAATAGCAAGAAGTATCATACTAATAACTGCCATTACGGCGAGTAACAAACTATTCTTTTTAACAACCAAAAATCTCATCTAGCACTCCTTAATTATATAACACTATACGACTCAGCCTTTAGTCTTTATTATTTAGATAAATGCCTAAAATCCACTACTTTTGTCGATTAATACACAATCAAACGCAACAAAAAAAGATATAATACATTTTCGTATTATATCTCTTTTTTATTAACTTTCAACAAAAGGATAAACTCTCTTAACTTTCTCTTTTACCAACACCTTACCATTACCAGTTCTAGTATCAATAGGTAAAGCATTACTTCTAATAAATATTAATTTACTATCAAGTGTTTCAATAACATAATTTACCTTTGTACTTAGCCTACCCGCATATAGAAGGTTTGCATTTTTAGATTTAGCACTGATATAAGAAAGTCCCTTTCTATTTCTAGCAGAATCAGCAATCTCACCTTGCTTTATAATCTTAGCAGAGCCATCACTTAAGAATAATGTGAACGCATCACTTATAGCCACTTGCTTAGCAGAAACCACATAGTCAGTCTTCTCAAGCGCCATACCTTTAACACCTTGACTTGTTCTACTAGATATTGCCATATCTTCAGTCTTGATTTTTACACCATTACCCATAGAAGTAAGCATTACTAATCTCTTATCAGGATTAAAGAACTCAACAGAAACAACCTCATCACCTTTTGCTAATTTGATAGCAGTGATTACTTGCTTACTAGACAAATAGTCAGTAACTTTAGATATCTTAACCATACCCATCTTTGTCACAAATATTAAGTGAGTATCTTTCATAGATGCATCAAGCTCAAGTACAGATACAATATTTTCATCTTTAACAACATTCTTTGCTAAATTGAATAATGGTGTTCCCTTATCCCTAAACTTACATTCAGCAATAGACTTGATAGGAAGTTTAACACTATCTCCTCTGTTAGTAAATACATATACATCTTTATTATCATCAACCTTAAAGCTTGTTGATGGTATCTCTGCAGTTGTAGGATTATTACCCAACTCTTTTGATACTAGGTTATAACTCTTTAGATTAACAAGTTTGAGAGTGTTTACAGGTGTTGTAATCAAATGGAATGTTTGAATATCCTCTGTTTCATTCTCAATACCATCAAGGATCGATGAACTATCCTCAAAGTGCTCTTCTGCACTTAAGAATTTAGTTTTTCTAGGACTACCATACTCTTTAATAATATCCTGCAATTCACTCTTCACAACCTTCATCTGAAGTGCTGGACTCTTAATAATTGCAGTATATCTCTTAATTAAGTCTCTTAACCTATTTAAGTCTGTTATAAGTTTGTTTACTTCTAGATTTGTAAGTCTAGCTAGTCGCATATCTAATATTGCCTGTGCTTGAATTTCTGATAATTCAAATGTACTAATAAGTTTAATCTTAGCATCAGTAACACTCTTGCTAGACTTAATAATTCTAACAACTTCATCAATATTTCTAATTGCTATCAATAGACCTTCTAAAACATGCTCTTTCTTAAGCGCCTCTTCTAGGTCATAATTAGTTCTATTATAAATAATTTTTTGCTGATAATTTACATAGTATTCAATGATTTCTATAAGTCCCATCTGCTTTGGTTTACCATCAGCAATTGCTACGATATTTGCACCAAAAGTAGTTTGAACATCACAATATTTGTACAATGTATTTAGAATAGCATTAATTTTAGCATCTTTTTTAAGTTTAATTACTGCTCTTGTACCTAATCTATCTGATTCATCAACAATCTCAGCAATTCCACTAAGAGGTCCGTTTGGATTAGCATCTCTATACTTAGCAATCTTCATAAGCATATTAGCTTTATTAACTTGATATGGTATCTCATTAATAACAATATTCTTTCTACCATTATCAGCATTCTCAATACTAATCTTTGACCTAATATAAATCTTACCCTTACCAGTTCTATATACTTGCTCAAGCTCAGAAGAATTCAATATATATCCACCACTAGGAAAATCTGGCGCTGGCATAATCTTCATAAGTTCTTTGAGAGTAATATTTCTATTATCAATGTAAGCAATAACTGCATTACAAGCCTCAGCAAGGTTATGTGTAGGAATATTTGTAGCAAGACCTACAGCAATACCCTGACAACCGTTAACAAGTAGATTTGGGAATCTTCCTGGTAATGTATTTGGCTCTTTTAGTCTATCATCAAAGTTTAGACCCCATGTTACAGTATCTTTCTCTAAATCTCTAAGAAGTTCTAGAGCAAGTGGTGTGAGTTTAGCCTCTGTATATCTCATAGCAGCAGCACTATCACCATCTACTGAACCAAAGTTACCATGACCATTTACTAGAGGCTCTCTCATATTAAATGGTTGTGCCATTCTAACCAAAGTCTCATATATACTACTATCGCCATGAGGATGGTATTTACCCATACATTCTCCGACAATACTAGCACTCTTCTTAAATGGTCTATCAGGTAAAACACCTACCTCAAGCATACTGTATAAAACTCTTCTTTGAACAGGTTTTAGACCGTCTTCTACTCTAGGTAGAGCTCTATCCATAATAACAAACTCACTATAAGGAATCATACTATCATGAATGGTTTGAGATAAGGTTTTTGTAACATAATTTGTATTATAATCTTCGATTGTGATATCTCTTTGAGTTTTCTTCTTTGTCCTAGTTTTAGGCTTCTTTTCCTCATTATCTTCTACTTGCATAGTATTAGAATCATCAGAAAGTTCCTCAACTTCTGTCTTACGAGACTCTGCAGTTTTTGACATAGCCTTTAGACTCTCAGAAATACTATCCACCTCTTCTACAGTCAAGTCCTCTAGAGGTATGTCCATATCAATCTTTTTAGTTTTTGTTGCTCTTGTCTTAATTTCTTTTACCGGAGACTTTTCCTCAAATGCAACCTCTTCTTTTCTTGTAGAAGTTTTCTTAGAAGCAGACACACTTTTTTCTACATTCTGTTTTTCCACTTTAGATGGTTGTGTATCATTTACTGTCTT
This sequence comes from Clostridiales bacterium, assembly GCA_015055605.1. Classification (GTDB taxonomy): domain Bacteria; phylum Bacillota; class Clostridia; order Christensenellales; family UBA1242; genus UBA11490. The sequence goes on along the minus strand of SVHV01000001.1, from coordinate 176,367 downwards.
CGCTGTATTAACAGGCTTATCCTCTTTAACTTCTAGCTTATTAGTTTTAGTAATAATATCTTTCTTTACCGATCCCTTAGGAGCAGTTTTTTGCACCTTAGTTTCTATTTCTTTATTTGCAAAAAGGTCTTTTTTTACTGCACCCTTTCTTCTAGGAGTGTTACTTGTTTTGTTCTTTAGTTCTTCATCTTTAGCCATGACTCTTCTTACTCCTACTTTCAAATAAATCTACTCTGTTAAAGTTTGCGTTGGCTGTAATATATTTTTTCCTAGCCTCAATGTTATCACCCATTAAAGTTGATATCATCTCTTCTGCATCAGCCAAATCATCTATAGTAACTCTGACAAGCACCCTTTTTGATGGGTCCATAGTAGTTTCCCATAATTGGTCAGCAGACATCTCACCCAAACCTTTAAATCTAGTTACCGAATAACCAGCACCAGCCTCTTTTACAATCTTGTCATAATCTTCTTCGTCATACACATATTTTTCAAAGTTCTTTTTACTAATCTTATATAATGGAGCAATTGCAACATATACATGGCCAGTATTAATAAGCTCTCTCATATATCTATAGAAGAATGTAAGAAGTATTGCTCTAATATGTGCACCGTCTTGGTCAGCATCTGCCATAATAATTATCTTATTATATTTTAAATGTTCGATATTAAAGTCTGTGCCTATACCAGTACCGATAGCAGAAATCATTGTTCTTATCTCTTCATTATCAAGAATCTGAGACAATCTCTTTTTCTCTACATTTAGAGGTTTTCCCCTTAAAGGAAGTATTGCTTGGAATGACCTATCCCTTGCCTGTTTAGCACTACCACCAGCACTATCACCCTCAACTATAAATACCTCATTTAGTAGAGGATTTCTACCAGTACAACTAGAAAGTTTACCTACTAACGAATATGAATCAACACTATTCTTTTGTCTAGTAATCTCTTTTGCTCTCTTTGCAGCATCTCTAACCTTTGCAGCACCCTTTGCCTTATTAATAATATCTGTCAAAGCCTGTTTACTGCTGGTTTGATTAGCAAAATTCATCAAGCCTTCGTATACGATATTTTCAACTTCTGGTCTAGCCTCTGGATTACCTAACTTAGTCTTTGTCTGTCCCTCAAATTGAACATTCTTCATTTTGATAGCTAGAACAACTGTCATACCTTCTCTGTAGTCTTCACCGAGTAGATTCTGCTCTTTGTCTTTTAATAAACCCATATTTCTAGCAATCTCATTAAAGGCTCTAGTTAAACCACTCTTTAAACCAGTCTCATGCATACCACCTTCTGGTGTAGGAATGTTATTTACATAACTAAACACATTCTCAGAATATAAGTCTACATGCTGAATAGCACAGCACAAATCAACCAAGTCTGATTTTGCTTCAATATATATAGGCTCTTTGTAAATTACTGTATTTTTTTCATTTAGATAAGCAATAAATTCCTTTAGGCCCTTTGTATAATTATACACTCTAACCCTATCACCCATCTCTTCTACTTGATTTTCATCAATCAACTCAATTGTGATACCTTTATTTAAGAAAGCAAGTTCTCTAACCCTTTTTGCGATAGTATCTCTGTCAAATTGAGCATCTTTGAATATCAATTTATCTGGTTTAAATGTAACAGTTGTACCTGTTTCTGTTGTTGGTCCTAAACAAGTAAGAGGGGCAACTGGCACACCACCAGAAACCTTATCTTTACCTTTCTTTACAGATTTAAACTCCATAAAGTATTTTAGTCCATCTTTGCAAACTTCAACTTTTAACCACTCACTAAGCGCATTAGTAACACTAGCACCAACACCATGCAATCCACCAGAATAAGCATAATTAGAATTATTAAATTTACCACCAGCATGCAACTGTGTAAATACTACCTGAACACCACTTATTTTTAAAGTTGGATGCTTGTCTACTGGGATACCTCTACCATTATCTTTAACGGTGATACTATTGTCAGTGTGCATAGTAATAGTAATCTTATTACCAAATCCATTAGCTATCTCATCAATAGAATTATCTACAATTTCCCATAGAAGATGATGCAAACCTTTTACACCAGTTGTTCCTATATACATACCAGGTCTAAGTCTAACAGCATCTAAGCCCTGTAAAACAACTATGTCTTTACTTTTATAATTCTCAGCCAAAGTGTATATCTCCCTTATTCTATAATCTTTCCAAAACACATTATAACACAAATAAAACCAAAATACAAATATTTTCCTTGTTTTGGTCATTTTTTGAAGATAGTAAACATTATTTTATTTTTATTCACTTTGTTTTATAATAATACATTTTTAAAATTTTACTGTAAGGAATAGAGAAAGAAAGAAAAACATAAAATATTTATAACAAAATATAAGGAGTATTTATGAAAACTATCGTCTTTACTGGAGGAGGAACTGGTGGACATATCATGCCAAACATTTCAATTATCGAACGAATCAAAGACAAATATAAAATATACTACCTAGGCACAAACGGAATGGAAAAAGATATCATTTCAAACTTAAAATATGTTAATTATATAGAAGTTCCTGCAGTTAAATTTACAAGAAGCTTAACACCTAAAAATTTACTCATACCACTTAAACTATTTCAAAGCATAAAAACATGTAAAAAAATCTTAAAAGAAATATCCCCCAATCTAATTTTTTCTAAAGGTGGATATGTATCCATACCAGTTTGTCTAGCAGGTCAAAAACTCAATATTCCAACAATAACCCATGAGAGCGACCTTACAATAGGTCTAGCAAATAGAATAATTGCTAGAAAATCAAAATACCTCTGCTGTAGTTTTTTAGACACTGCACTACAATATCAAAAAAACGCCATTCACACAGGCTCACCCATTAGACAACAGATATACCATGGCAAAACAGAACATTTACTACAAAATACAAAAATAGACACAACAAAGCCTATCATCACAGTAGTCGGAGGAAGCTTAGGAGCTCAAGCAGTAAACGATTTAATATGGCAAAACATAGACAAACTAACACAGTCATATACCATCATACACATTACAGGCAAAAATAAAATAAATAAAACTATAAAAAACACACCTCATTACATACAAATTGAGTTTACAGAAAAAATTGAAGACTATTTCAAACTTAGCGACTTAATCATCTCAAGAGCAGGAAGCAATACAATATTTGAGCTCTTAGCACTAAAGAAACCAATGTTACTCATTCCTCTACCCAAAACCTCCAGCAGAGGTGACCAAATACTAAATGCAAAAAATTTTCAAAAAAAGGGCTATGCTGAGTATATATTACAAGAAAACTTAAACTACGAAACACTTACACAACAAATTAACCATATCTTAAAAAATAAAATTAAATATATCTCACAACTTAGAAAAAACAACAATGCTGACGGCACAGACAATATTATCAAAATAATAGAAAGATGTATAAAATAAAAATCTTAACAACAAAAAAAATAGACAACACAAATTGTCTATTTTTCTAACAACTTTACACCACTCTTTAAAATATCCGATTCAAAAACCTGATTATTTTCCTTTTCTTTAACAAACCTACTTATAGCATTAGATATAAGTATCCCAATCAGTTTAGTATAAGGATATTTTTCTTTATCAAACAAATAATTAGCCATAGAACCAGGAATAGTATTTACCTCATTCATATACAACTCATTATTATTATCAAGTATAAAGTCAAACCTTACCACTCCAAACAATCCCAGATCTTTATATATCCTGCCAGCAATAGACTTTATTTGTTGTAAAATTTCTTCCTTAATTCTTGCTGGAGAAATCCTTTTTATTGTTTCAAAACCACCTGGATTATTTTTATATTTATCATCAAAGCTTAATATCTCCGAACCACTAATAGGTTCCTCAGTGTCCGAAAAAACAAGTTCTCCTTTATCTTCTATAATTGCAATATTAATTTCTTTGACAATAGATACATATTTTTCAATCAAAACCTTATTATCAAATCTAAAAGCATATTCAAGTCGTTCAAAAAGCTCACCCTCATTATTAACAAGAACAATACCTATACTACTCCCCAGCTTCGCAGGTTTAATAATGATAGGATACGAAAGACTCTGTAATTTTTGACTAACAACTTCTTTACTTAATAAATACTCTGAATAAGAAACTGTAATACTATCTACCACCTTTATATTCAAACCATTCATTATATTTTTAAAGACAACTTTATCCAGACATACCGCACTCGCAGTTAAATCACAAGCCGAATATGGGATACCAGCCATACCTAGCAGAGCCGATATACCACCACCCTCTCCATAACCACCATGCAAACACATAATACATGCATCAATCTTAAGATGCCTTTTAAATTTATTCTTTTTTAGCAAATACAGATAAGCAGAAGACGGGGTCAATATACATTCTTTTGACTTCGGTATTCCTTCAGTAAAATTATCTAAATCAAAAAGACTATCACCCGTATACCATTTACCTTCCCTAGATATATATATCGGTATCAAATTATAATCTGACATATTAGCCCTATTTAAAAGCTGCACCCCAGTTATAATCGAGATATCGTGTTCATGGCTTTCTCCACCAAATATCACTGCTACATTTATCATAATAGCCTCCTAAATATAATTATCAGGCAAGTCATTTTCTATCAAAACAACATAGTCGTTACCCAATGTTGCGAGCAACTTTCGACAATCAGAAAAAGAACTAACAAAATACACTTTGCTCATATCAAAACCCCTAGACATTAGACCTGCGTATATTGCATCACGATTAATTTTCTTTACTATAATCACTTCCGTTGACACACCTGCAATTTTTTGACCCAATGATTTATTAATATTATAAAGATTTTTTGCCTCAATCAGTCCGGGAGTAATCACTAAAATATTAGGTCTACGAAATAATTTTAACGCACCTAAAGAATAATCCACAGAATCTATATTTGAGTTATACCCATTATTAAGAATAATAGCGCCACTCTCTCCCTCAAACTTTTCCAGCCTTGCCTTAATAGGCTTTATTTTTCTAATCCCTCTCTCAATATTATCAGTATTTACACCTAACATAATGGCCATAGCAATAGACAATAAAGTATTGATAACATTATGCACACCAACCAAAGCAATATCTACAGAAAACAATTTATTTTTGTTATAATAAACATCAAACAACAAACCATTTTCATTCATTTCTATATTTTTAGCATATACATTCCCAACATAAGGTGCGTCAAATAAAACATATTTTTTGACAGAAATAGTATATTTTTTATAAATCTTTGTATACTTTTTGACTAAAAGCTTAATATTATGCAAAATATGATTTTTTGTGTAAAAAACGCCAATTTTTACACCTGTAAATTCATGGTACATTTCTCTCACATATCTATTAGTCAAATTAAACACACACGACTTATTTGTGAGATAATCTGGTAACTCTTTTTTAGTACGATAGATATTAGCCGTACTACCAAATGTACTAGTATGCTGTCTCCCTACTGATGTCACAATTCCATAGCCAACATCAACCAAGTCACACAGTTCTTTTATTTCACCCACTTTCTTAGCACCCATTTCACACACAAATACCTCGTGGGTATTTTTTAGATTATTAAGGACCACCTTTGTAATTCCCATAGGAGTATTGAAACTTTTAGGTGTTGAAACAGTATAATAATGCTCCGATAGTATCGTATGTAAGATTTCTTTTGTACTAGTCTTACCATAACTACCTGTAATTCCTACCCTAATTAAATTCTTCATACTAAGCAATCTAATTTTCGCTTTTCTAATATAACTCAATTTAATAACACACTCTATGGGCATAAGACACATTAGGACCAAAATCAATACACAATAATTTATTAACAAAATAAACGGCATCATCACTAAAATTGTAATCTTATTCATCCACAATATAGTCAGAATAGTATATAAAAATAATATCACAACAGATAATACAAGGATACGCCACATTCTTTTAGTATATTTGATACTTTTCATAGCCCTAAACTTATCCCCAGACAACACCAATAAGAAGCCAGACAAAATCAGCATAAAGGTCAAAAAATAAATATTAGTATAATTAATTACTAATAAAGATATAAAGACAACCAAATAAAGAATCCAGTGCACATAAGCTCCACTCAAAGAGCGTACAAAATCTCTAAAAACCCCACCAAGCGTATAGCCAGATAACTGTACATTATATAAGAGTTTTAAGAAGTATTGTAATTCAATGATAAGGAGAAATCCCACATAAAACAAAATAAAAAGCAAATCCATATTTCACCATAAAGATATAATAATATCTATGATAAAGTAGATTTACTTTGTTACCAATATCTAAACAATTTCATCAAGTAGCATCTTAAATTTATTAGACCTGTTAAGATAAACAAAATGCCCACCAGTTTTACACATATATACTGTAGAAAACTTTATATACTTATGTAATTTTTTACAAATCCAAATAGGTGTATCTTTGTCATCTTTTGCCCAAAACAATAATGTTGGTATACATATTTTATTTAAAATATAAGACAAATCCTGATTTATTATTTTTATAAAACAACATCTCATTAGAGGCGATAATCTTTTATAATCATCACTACCCAATTTGCCTAGAACATTACTTTTGAGAACGCCTATTTGCACCATTTTTTTATACAATTTGTATTTAGCAATTCGTAAACTTTTCTTTAAGCAGAATCTATTAAGTCCTGCGCTTGATGTTAACACTAGAAAATCAATATCAAGACCAAAAACAGCAGACAAAATAATAGCCACCCTACCACCAAAAGAATGTCCAACCAATACAATCTTATCCAAACGCAATTGCTTTAACAACAAAAAAATTTGATAGGCATATTCATAGGTATCATAGTAATCCTCTGGCAAGCCAGATTTACCAAACCCATAAAAATCAACTATCAAACATTTTGCTTTTGTATTAAATTGTCTTTCAAGTCTAGCAAAGGCACTCTTATTGAGTCCCCAACCATGTAACATAACAATAGTCTTTTCTCCAATACCAGTTAGAGAATAACTAAGCCTATTCTTCATTTAATTTCAACCTATAAAGCATTGCATCTATTCCATTATAATACTTTTCTCTAGTAAAATAGTGAACAAACCCATTCTTTTCATATAGATTTTTAGCAGGATCATTGTCAATTCTTACTTCCAAGAAAACAATCTTGACACCCTTTTCCTTTAATATCGAACTAGTATGAGATAATAGTCTACTCGCTATTCCCTGTCTTCGATAATCCCCACTAACAACAATCTTTATTAACTCTGCCTCATCTAATGCAATAGAATAATGGATATATCCTATAACTCTGCCCATATCCTCTACAACAATAGTCATAGAAGTATCGGAAGCTACCATAGAAGAAATAGTATCAAGGGAATAACTATCTTTCTCTAAACTATCTATTAAATATATTTGCTTAATATCTTCTATGTTCGCATCTCTTAAAGTAAAATTAGTCATTTTTTAAATTCCTCTCTGCTTGAGACAATTGCAAATAATACGGCACAAACTCTGTAGCTTCATTATTCTCAATTTTCTTAAGTACAGCATCAATATACAAGTCATCTAACGTATCTACAACTTCAATATTATCATATTCTAATTGAATAATATTTTGTTCCTCAGCGAGAATATATACTGTTTCTTTATCAAGCATATCTTTTATATTCGCTTTATCAACCACACCAGCATCAATAATCTCTCTACCCTTAATCTTAGCATAATAACAGCTAGTATTTGTACTGTTCAGTAGAACAACTCCCGACTTATACTTACTAGCAAAAATCTCAAAAGTATTGATAGGCACTACAGTCTTCTTTGCCACTTGATTGAAACCTTTAATAGTAGACATTCCTACTCTAATTCCAGTAAAAGAGCCCGGACCAATAACACAAGCATAGTAATCAAAGTCCTTTATATCCATCTTATTTTCAAAGAGTGCCTTTTCTATATACAAAAACAACCCCTCACTATGCTTTACTCCATCACCCATAGTTAGAGTATATCTTTTATCTTCTTCTGAATCATAAAGAAAGATTTTTGCAATCTTTCTGGTTGTATCTATACCAAAAAACTTCATTATATCACCTAAAAATTATCTAATAATCTCAAACTTTCTCTTATTATCATCAATAAGGGAAATATTTATTTCTATAAAGTCCCCATTTAGCATTTCCCTAATGTTCTCAGACCACTCTATAAAAACTAAACTTTTATTATCACCAGAATATATATAGTCCTCTAGACCAAACTCTCTAACCTCATCAGGAGACTTGATTCTATACATATCGAAATGATAAATATTAAATTTTTTTGTAGAATATTCTCTCATAATAGTAAATGTTGGACTGGTAACCTCACCCTTTACACCTAGAGCTTTTAGCACCTGTCTAGTAAATGTTGTCTTACCTGCACCCAAATCTCCATTAAGTAGAATTATCTCTCCACCACGAAGAAGTTTTGCAAATTTTTTTGCAAACTTTTCTGTTTCTTTTAAATTATTAATTGTCACTACTTCCATCAACTTTCTCTTCTTTATCAGTAGCAGTTTGAGAAATCTGACCCTCTTCTGCCACAGTATTTTCATTATCTTTATTGCCCTTATTGTCTTGAATATCTGTTTTTACAGACTCCTCTTTATTAAACAGAAATTTAAATAAATAAGGAAGACCTATAGACATCACAAGACCTAAGAATAAATATACCAAATAATATACATATCCGTCAATAACAAAGATTAAATCACATAAGAAGTATAAACCAACTAAAACCACATAAGTAATAACTGCCTTAATAAAGAAAGATTTAAGGCTCGACTTCTCGTCATAGTGAATATATTTCTTATCAAATAAATAACCTGCACTTACAGAAGTATACACTGCAAGGAATGTGTATATTTTCCTTGACGCAATGCCTAAAGCAAGTTCACCCACCAAACAAGCAACGAATCCAGCAAAACAAGCAATTACTAAACATTTACAAATTAAATCAATGGTAATTTTTTCTTTAATTTTCTTAGGACATAAAAATATCACATAATCAATAATAAAAGGAATTGATATACCTATTAGCGCTCCAGTTATAGTATCAGATAGATAATGCTGTCCCCAGTATAGTCTGCTAAGCATTAGCATAACACCCAAGAAAATAAGTGCACATAGTATAGTAGTCTTTACTGATTTCTTTGTCTTAGACTTACCTATCTCCTGCATACCAGTAGTCGCTTGTACAAAGAACCCTTGAGTGTGTCCACTAGGAAAACTAAACTCAGACGCAGGCAATCTATTAAGCACCTCATTCGATACAACATAAGGCCTAGGTCTCCTCACCATAAGTTTAATAACACCATTAAGTCCAACACTAATCAAATAATAAATCGTATACTTATAAGCAAAGTTTTTACTAAACAAAAGATATATTCCCGCAAATACTAAAAGGAAAAATACCTCTTCACCCATCTTAGTAACAATCCAGAAAAAAACATCTAAAAATGAGTTGGCGATACTTTGCACACTTTTTATAATATTAATTTCCATAAAAACTCCCAAATATCTAATCAAATTTATTGTACCAAATATTACAAAATAAGACAAATAAATACCCATATCGTTTTATAAAACTAGAGAATGCATAGCATAATCAAATATGGAAACAAAGGTTACAAAATTTAGTCATATATCAAATCATATTTTTCTCTTATTATCTGTATTTTTACTAGTTTTTATATGGGTAGAATTTTATCTTCACAGTATAAATCAAGCATTCTATATTAGCATAATCATAACTCTAGTTATCCTACTATCTTACTACCCACTCATAAAACTCAGCAAACTAAAAAAAATAAGTAACAAATCAACTCTCGAAGAAAAAGAACACCTACAAACACAACTACTCTTTGGTAACAACAATATTATCAGCAATTTTTTACTTACAATTTTTGATTTAGCCCCATTTAACAAAGTAGATAACGAACATTATCGAGTAAATAATAACCACGAAGTATATTTTTTCTTTGATAATTGCCCCCTTAATCAAAATCAAATAAATTCAATTATTAGAAAGAGTTTATCTGAGAAAATATATATTTTTTGTTTACAAAATGAAAAGTATATAATACCTGAAAATACAGATATCGAAATTATAAATCTAAACAATATTTATAATAAAATAAAAGAAAAAGACACTACAATTCCAACAAATATAACTATCAAAAAAAAGGCCAAATATAGCCCAAAAGAAATACTATGCATAATATTTAATAAAGACAGAGCTAGAGGATATTTTTACTCTTCAATACTCCTAATAATCACTAGTCTATTTACACCACTTAATACCTACTATATTATAATGAGCACCACACTCATACTCCTTGCTATATATAGCAAATTCAATAACAGATTCAACTAAAAAAGCCACCCTTAGATAATCGGGTGGCTCTTATTATTTTTTTAATAAATGAGCAAATTTTGGTTTTGTTGTTTCCTTGTATACAACAATCTTATTACCAATGATTGCAACTAATATACAATCACACTTCTCACATATCTCATCTGCTAATTCTTGTAATGAATATCCTACATTTTTATTTACTTTAATTTTAATAAGCTCATGAGCATATAAGTTATCGTTAATTTGAGCAACAACTGTATCTGTAATATTCTCCTTACCCACAAAAACTAAATCTCTAAGTGCGTGACTAAGACTAATTAGCTTTGCTCTCTCTTGTGAATTTATCATTCCGTCCCTCCTATTCAAAATATTGCAATTCATAATCATCAATTCTAATCAAGTCACCTTCTTGCAATCCGATGTCAAGAAGAGCATCAATGATTCCATCATCTTTAATTCTCTTTTGGAAATAAGCATTAGATGTGAGGTCGTCTAGGTTTACCCTCTTCATAATTTCAAATACTAGTTCACCAGTAACCTCAAATACACCTTCTGAAACCTTTCTAACCTCGAATTGTCTTAGGTCTCTCTTGTCTATTTCTGTTTCCTCAATCTCAACCCTGTCTGCTTTTGGTAATTTTTCTAGAGTTTTGATTACAGACTCTATTAATTCATTTAGACCAGTATGAGTATAAGCAGAAATAGTAAATATCTGTTTATCATCTCCTACTTTTTCTCTAAAGTCATCTACAACACTCTCATCATATAACATATCTGACTTGTTAAGAGCGATTATTTGAGGCAGTTTTGAAACAGACTCACCATATTTAGCTAGTTCATTATTGATAGCCAAATAATCCTCATAAGGGTCCCTACCCTCAGTTCCTGCTATGTCTATAACATGAATAAGCAGTCTTGTTCTCTCAATATGTCTCAAGAAATCAGTACCTAATCCTATTCCCTCACTTGCACCAGAAATAAGTCCCGGAATATCAGCCATAACAAATGAACTACCAAAAGCATTTACAACCGCAATATTAGGTGTTAGCGTTGTGAAGTGATAATTTGCAATTTTAGGTTTAGCATTACTAACACTAGACAAGAGTGTACTTTTACCTACATTAGGAAATCCAACCAAACCTACATCTGCTAAGGTCTTTAATTCTAAAATAAGTTCAAAAGGTTTTGTTACAACACCTTGCTCAGCAAATCTAGGAGCTTGTCTAGTAGCAGTTGCAAAGTGAGCATTACCTCTACCACCTTGACCACCCTTAAGTATAACTTTTTCCTCATCGTCTTCTAACATATCAGCAATAACTTTATTATTAATAGCATTCCTAATAATAGTTCCCTTAGGAACAAAAATAATTAGGTCATCACCATTCTTACCATATCTATTATTTCCGGAGCCAGCCTCACCATTCTCAGCTTTAAACTTCTTTTTGTATCTAAAGTCAACGAGGTTGTCCATATTTTTACTAACTTTAAAAATTATGTCTCCACCTCTGCCACCATCACCACCGTTTGGGCCACCATTTGGAACAAACTTCTCTCTTCTAAATGCAATTACTCCGTTACCACCGTTACCTGCTTTACATTCAATTTTTACTTTATCTATAAACATTTCCTTACCTCCAATTACAGAGTTGTCTCATGACAAAAATCTCTTAGTACACAAGTTTCACATTTAGGATTCCTTGCAGTACAATAATATCTACCAAACAACAAGATTAAATGATGAATCTCTCCCCAATCTTCTTTGTTAAACAACAACTTAAGTTTTTCTTCACACTTATCAGGACTGTCAGTTTCAACTAAACCCAATCTATTACTAACCCTGAGTATATGTGTATCTACTGCAAATGCAGGAATACCAAATCCAACTGCTTGTACAACATTTGCAGTCTTATTACCAACCCCCGGCAAAGACACTAAGTCTTCATGACTACAAGGAACATCACCATTAAATTTCTCCACTAAAATTTTGGCTGTTTCTACTATATTTTTTGCTTTATTTTGATAATAATTACAAGATTTAATTTCCTCTGCAAGTTCATCATAACTAAGCCCTGCATAATCTTTGGCAGTTGTAAATTTCTTAAAAAGTTTCTCTGTTATGATATTAACCCGTTTGTCAGTACATTGTGCAGACAACATAACAGCAATCAATAGTTCCAAATTGTTAGTAAAATTTAATTCACTTTTGGGCTCTGTAATGAGTGTCCTAAGTCTATCAACAATTCCTGTTGTTTTTTCTGAAATTTTATCCATATCAACCATTATAACAAATAAGTTTAATAATGTCAAAGTCCGACATTAAATTCGTTTTTAAATGGCCTTGTATTTTTTAAAGACACCATCTCCAATAACTAGAAAAAAACCTTTAAAAGAAGCAAGCATACTCTTAGAAAGCACAAACCTCGCAGATGCTAAATCTTTATCCCAAAACATTACAGATATACCACAAGCCTGATTAATCTCACCAGGAGTATTGATTGTTTTATTTCTGATACCCACCCTCTTTAGATAAGTAGCAAACTGCATAGTATGATTTCTATTTGAAAATACAGCAATAATATTCATTATTATATCTCCACATTTTAACTCTTTATTTCATATTATTTAATAGTAAAGAAATTTGTTAAAAGGAGAAAAGTTTTCAATGATATATTTAGATAATAGTTCCACAACACACAAAAAACCACTCTCTGTAAAATTAGCCACACTCAAAGGTGTATCATCTCTTAGCGTTAACCCTAGCAGAGCCGGACACAAACTTGCCCTCAAAGGTGCTGAAAAAATATATAACACTAGAGAGCAACTCGCAAACTATTTAGGAACGACTCCCGACAATGTAATTTTTACAAGTGGTTGCACAATGGCACTTAATTTAGCAATTAGAGGGACAGTCCAAAGAAACGGGCATATTATTACAACTATTTTTGAGCATAATAGTACACTTAGAACACTCGAAGCACTAAAGTCTACACACAATATAGAGGTATCTTATTTAACGCCAAATAAATTAGGACAAATTACCACCAATAGTATCACAAACGCCATCAAAGAAAATACTTACATGATTATTATCAACCATACTAGTAATGTCACTGGTCACACACAAAACATTGAATCCATCGGTAAAGTCTGCAAAAAACACCACCTACTTTTCTTAGTTGATGGAGCACAAAGCGTAGGTCACCACAGAATTGATATGAAAAAGAATAACATCAACCTTCTCACTATTGCTGGACACAAAGGCTTGTATGCTCCAGAAGGCATCGGGGCTTTACTTATTAATAACATCAAAGTTACGCCCCTTATCTACGGTGGTACTGGCACACATAGTGACAAACTCAAACAGCCCACCGACTACCCTGACGGGCTAGAAAGTGGCACACCTAACATTGTTGGCATCTTAGGACTGGCAGCAGGTTTAAACTTTGTCACAAAACACGAAAAACAAATTTCAAAAAAAATCACAAAACTATCAATATTCGCATTTGACGAATTATCCAAAATCAAAAATGTAACATTGTATGCTGATAAAAATAATGGAGTTATCTCATTATCAGTAAAAGGTAAATCTAGCACCACCATTTCAGACATATTAGACGAAAAATATCATATATGCACTAGAAGTGGACTACACTGTGCACCACTTATACACAAATACTACAACACAGCCAAGTCCGGACTCACTCGCATTAGCATATCATATTTTAATAAAAAAAGTGACATAAAAAAATTAATATTTGCAATAAAAAAAATAGCTTTGGACTAAAACCAAAGCTATTTTATATTAATACAATTCTTTTTAAATCTAAATAACCAAAACCTTCCTTATTTCTATCTCCCTCAATAGGTACTGAGGCAGATATAAGCATATACTTAATTTGATCAGGAGTATATTTAGAATCAATACTTTTGAGTAAACTAACCACCCCTGCAACCATAGGAGTAGACACACTAGTACCACTCATTGTCGTATAAAATTGTTTATTTACATTAAATACATTTGTAGATACAATGTTCGTTCCGGGCAATACCATATCAGGCTTATAATAATTACCAGCTGGCCCCCTGCTACTAAAATCAGCCACACGCAATTCTTTACCACCAATAGTATCTAGACTGCCAACAGTAATCACTTTTCTACTGCAACCTGGAGACATAATAGTCTCGTATTGAGGTCCACTATTGCCTCCAGCACACACAACAACTAACCCATTATTCCACAACACCTCTACACCCTTCACTAGTGGATCCTCATCTCTATATAAACTACCAAAACTCATACAAACAGTAGTTATATTATATAATAGTTTATTATCCAAAACCCACTGCATCGCTTCTAATATTTTGACAGTTGTAGTTTCGCCAGACTTATCAAGCGCCTTAATTACAATAATATTACACATCTTATCAATGCCACTATATCTGTCAACAATTCCCCAGCCACACAATACTCCAGCTACAAATGTACCATGACCATTATCATCATACATTTCATTTTTATTATTAATCAAATCTACGAACTTTATAATTCTATTTCTTCCCAAGCAAAAATCAATGTGAGGATAAATTCCAGTATCAATGATAACAACAGAAGACTGTGGCACTTGAATCAATCTTGAATATAATGAATCTATACCAATAAATCTCTTTGACTTGTACATTAGACTACATACACTACACGAGTCGGTAATATATCTAACACAATGTTTTTGAGATAGTTCAATAATACACTTCAAACTCAGTCTAGTAGCAAAACCAGAAACAAACGGAAATTTAACAATATTATTATACAAACACTCCATTTCTTTAATTGAATGAAAATAGTCATTAAGATATACTATCACATCAATCTCATTATTATTTAGCCCTGCTATAGATATCTTATCGTATAGATTTTTATCAATTTTATTTAACATTCTTTACCATCTGAATCAATCTATCTAAACCATCTTTTTGTCCTTGCTCCAAATATGGTGCAAGTCTATTTTTTATCCCTTCCAGTTCTTCATCTTTGAGACTCCCCTTTTCTTTTTCTTTCATTGTAAGTCTCATAAACTCTTGCATTAGTTCACTATTAGATAATTTACTATACTTCGCAATCATCTCTTCATAACTCTTAACACTTGTTTTCTTAGCAGTTTTACTTTCCTCTTGTCGACTTTGACCATCTTCTCTATCCATATAATCACTAAACTTTGTCATACAATCCCCCTTTTGTAACATATTTCATTATATGATACAAAAAAACAATATGACAAAGTCGCAAATACATCACAATAAATATCAGGCCTTCATATATATTACCAAAGATACTTTTAGGAGATATAGTCAGTAGTGAATGATATAAGTGAACTCATCAAACTATTTGCAAATAACACTCAAGAACAAAAAGACCCTGCCACACCTATCCCAAAAGAACTCATTGAGCAATATCCTTATGGAGAATTTCCTATTCGATATACCAAAGGTGGTCAAGAAACAATTAGAAAAAATAGCGAAGCTAGGTTTTCTTATTCAGAAACCACCCCACCACCAAAAGATTCTAGTAACAATCTTGACATCTCCACAATTCTCGCCTTATCTACACTATTTAGTAGCAAGAAAAAACAACCCAAAGACATGTTTGAGTTGTTTTCTTCATTATTATTTAAAGATAAACCAGAACTAAAAAAGCTAATAGGATTAATCTCAAAAGTTCCTACCCAAAAAGAAGTTTCTCTATCCACACCTTTTCCCGACACACAAACCGTATGCATCAGCAGTCTAAAGAGAGTAGAATGATTATGCTTCTACATTAGAAAAAACTTCTAATGAACCAAATTTTAGATACTTCTTTTTATATCCTAATTGAGTGGCAATCTCATCTTCTTCTGTCATGATAATTGCAGCAGCCGCATTTGTTTTAATTAAAGACTTTATATATTTAATAATAGGTGCTCTATCTACTGGGGATATTTTAGCAAAAATATCATCTATATAGAAAAGTTCAATATTTCTAATAGATAATCTAGCAAGTGCAACTTTGACTTTATCTAAATAATTAAGCTCTTTTATCTTCTTATTCTTTAGATAATCTATTCCAAGCCCAATTAGAGCATTATTAACTTTCGCCTCATAAAAAGCAGGATTTTCTTTCCTAATCTTTAGAGGGTACTCTATATTTTGCTTAACTGTTTTATTATCCATAAATGCAGGATTTGCAGGAAGATATCCTACAGTAATATCTGCCTGAGGATCTACCCTCTCTAGAGGAATATTCTTGTATAACACCTCACCCTTTGCAATAGGCTCAAGACCCACTAAAGTTCTGAGAAGCGCAGTTCTTCCACTCTCTTTACTACCAATAATAGTTAATCTTTCACCAGCCTTTAGGGAAATATTAATATCGTTAAGTGTATAATAATCTTTTGTAAAAGAAACATATAAATGATTGATTTCTAACATTTTTTAGTCCTTAAATATTTATTTTCTATAATTTTACTAAATATTTATCCTTTGCACAACTAAATTTATAATTTTTATAAATATAGAGAAACAAAGTTGCTTTTTTTTTAGTCTTGTAATACACTAGTATAGTAAATGGAAAAATGAAGGAGAGATATATGATTAGTTTCGGAACTAGTGGTTTTAGAGCAACAGTTGGCGAAGATTTTACTAAAGAATCTGTGCAAAAAATAGCTCAAGCCCTATCTAAAATTGTTAAAAAAAGTAAAGTAAATAAACCTATAGTTATAGGATATGACCGTAGATTTATGTCAGATTTTTATGCTAAATGGGTTGCAGAAGTTTTCGCAGGAAATAAAATTGTATCTAAATTATTCAATAGACCAGTACCAACACCAACAGTAATGGCTGCTGTCAAAGAAGAAAACTTAGACTACGGTATCACAATTACTGCTAGTCACAATCCTTACTATCACAATGGTCTAAAAATCACAGTAAATGGTGGTAAAGATGCAGACATCGAACTCACATCACAAATAACAAAAATTGCAAATAAGAATATAAAAATCAAAGCTATTCCTTACGATTTAGCTATTACAAATGGCTTAATTGTAGAGTATGATAGTATGAAAGATTATATTAAAAACATTTGCAAAAACCTATCTAAAAACATCAAAGAAAATAATATCAAACTATTATTCAATGCAATGCATGGCGTTACAGTTGAACCTATTAAACTACTTGCTAAAAAACTCAACCTAAAGAAGTGTGACATTGTAAAAGAAGATACAGATGTATTCTTTGAGTATACAGTGACTTCCCCTGACGAAAAGAATGTAGAAGACTTTAAGAAAGAGGTTGTTAAAGGTAAATACTCTGTTGGTATTGCTTGTGACGGTGATGGCGATAGAATCGCTATTGTAGACGAATTAGGAACATATCACGACTGCAATACAATTATCGCTATTCTATACTATTATCTTGTTAAATATAGAGGAATGGAGGGAGATATTGTAAAAACACTCCCTACTAGTACACTACTTGATAAACTAGCTAATGCTCTAGGATATAAATGTCACGAGGTACCTGTTGGATTTAAGTGGGTATCTGCAAAAATGAATGAAGTAGACGCTTTAATGGGTGGCGAATGCACTGGTGGTCTAACAATGAGAGGCTATACACCAACTAAAGACAGTATGTTCGCTGCAGCATTAATACTTGATGCTATGGCGACCATCAACAAACCTCTAAGTGAAATCGTTACAGAAGTAAAAACATTTGCTGAGTACATTTCTACTTACTGGGAAGGAACATTTAAACTTCATTCAAAGAAAAAAGTTGCAAAAGCCCTTAACAAGGTTGTACCTAGTTTCCCTTATAAACCAATATCAATCATTAAGACAGATGGTACAAAGTATGTATTTGAAGACGGTAGCTTCGTTATTATGAGATTCTCAGGAACAGAAGATTTACTAAGATACACTATTGAATTCCAAACAGAAATCGAGTGTGAGAGAGTCATCAAAGCTATCAACACATTCATTAGCACTTATGACAAATAATCATTAATTAATTTTTAAAATACCAAAAAAAGAACTATCAATAGATAGTTCTTTTTTCATAAATTCAACCTAAATTTAGAGGTTTTTAGATAATATGCATAACACTATAAATTATCTAGTATAACTCTTAAACTCTATAGTTCCATGGAATAAGAAGTAACAAGAAAGTGAACTCTTATCAATGTTTGTTTGACTATTATTTGGATAATATTGATAGTCTTCATCAGCAACAACTGTATTACCCATATAATCTTCATTACCCAAACCAGAGATACTTCCTGATATATTACCTGTAGCTTTAAACTTAAATGGCTCTGAGATAATAGCTGGAAGATATACAACTGCTGATCCCTTGTCATGAAGTTGAACACTATGCTCAAAAGTAGTAGCAGCAGTTAGTGAATTTTTAACTTCTTCAAATGTAACTGTTACTTTAGAAGAACCTAAAGTTTTAATTCTTAATTTGTTTACCTTATTGATTACCTCAATATTTCCATCAACATTCTCAATGTGAGTAACTAAACCTTGCTCATACTCACCTGTACTATTTACAACAATATTACCTCTTTTGCTTGTAAATGTAGCATTTCTTAAATATGAGTCTACAGTAATATTACCATAGTGAGTTAAAATATTAATATCTTTAAGAGCTTTATTTACATGAATTGCTCCATGCTCACTTTGAAGGATAGTGTCATCTTTTGCTTCTTCAATATTGATTGAACCAGAAGTAGTAATAATACCTGTCTTACCAGATAAAGTAACAACCTCAACACTACAAGTATCTGTAATAATTGTGTTTTCAGCACCATTAGGTGAAGACAAATTATTTACTTTAAACTTTCCATTCTCTGACATAAATGTAAAACCATTAGAATCACAAGAAACATTCTCTGCAACAAAGCTAACACCTGTTCCTCTGATATCTAGAGAACCAACAATATCATTAAATACAAATGAACCTCTGTCTGCACTTAACTTGATAGGAGCAGTTACAGATAATGTTGCAACTTGAGAAAAGTTCATCTCTCCACTACCAGTTGTTAAGTTTAGAGAAGAAAGTGTTACATTTCTATCATTCTCGTCTTCTTCATTCTTAATATATTTAAGATTACCAGAACCAGTAGTTGCAGTTAATTTAGAGATTTTTAACTCATTACTTGTAGTAGAACCTAGAGAAATATCTGCACTCTTAGTATTAAGAACCAAAGCATAAGTCTTATTAGCAGGAACTGTAACAGCAACCTTACTACCACCCATAGAAATCCAGCCATTTGGCTCTGTAACGCTTAGTGCTACTTTTAAAACAGAATCTTTAACTTCTACAACCTTAGACACTCTATACTCTGTAATATCAAAAGAGATACCGAAAGTAGCAAGAACAAGTTTATATTCTATATCAGTTACCTCTGAACTAGCAGTTACGATAACTGGAACTTTGTTACTACTTAAGCTAAGCTCAATACTGTCATAACCAGTATAGTCACTAAACTCAATAGGTTCCCCCTTTATCTCTTCATTAGCGTGAGTCACACCCACACCAAACAATCTGAAGTTTGGAGCAAAATACATAATTCCAAACAAAAGAACAGCTATGGCAAATATGATACCAAAAACTATTCCAATATAAATCATTAAACCTTTCAATGCTTTCATATAAACCCACCTGGACTTATTATATTTATTTAAATTATACAATAAAGAACAAATAAAAGCAAACACTTAAAAGTAAATAAAAAACAGATATGTATTAAATTATATAATTTAACACACATCTGCACATATTTTTATTCAAGAACAGCCTTAATTCTTCTAACACCACTAGAAGAAGCCTCTTCTTTCTTAATAACAAACTTGCCTAATTCTTTAGTATTAGCAACATGAGGTCCTGTACAAATCTCTTTAGAAACATCACCAATTGAATATACAGAAACAATATCTGGATACCTATCAATAAACTGATGCTCTGCACCGATTTCAACAGCTTTTGTTTTTGCCATCTCTTCTTTAGTTACATCAATAGCACTCTCAATCCACTCGTTTACTAAAGCAGCTGTCTGTTCTAATTCCTCTGCAGTCATTTTATGGTCACAAGCAAAGTCAAATCTTAGTCTCTCTGCAGTGATATTAGAGCCCATCTGGTGAGATGTTTCACCTATTACTCTCTTAAGCGCCGCATTTAGAAGATGTGTTGCAGTATGATACTTAGTCTCCATCTCTCCACCACCAGCAAGACCACTCTTAAATGCACCTGCACTAGTTGTTCTAGCTAGTTCCTGATGTTCCTCAAATGCTTTCTTAAATCCAGCCTCATCAACCTTTAGACCCAACTCCTCAGCCATCTCTATTGTCATTTCAATAGGGAAACCAAATGTGTCGTATAATCTAAATGAAGCCTTACCACTAATTGTGCTATCTTCTTCTGTTTCTTGATATTCAGGATTGTTTAACTTCATAAATTCAACTTTTCTCTTAAGTCCATTAACAACCTTATCAAATTCTTTAATACCAGTCTCAATAGTCTTATTGAATTTATCCACCTCTTTCTGAATTTCGCTTAAAATATAGTCTTTTTTCTCAGTAAGGTTTGGATACGCTTGATCATAAACTTTCTCAATAAAAATCTTAACAACATTACACAATTCTTTTGAATCTAAGCCAACTTTTTTAGCATGTCTAATTGCTCTTCTAAGGAGTCTTCTAAGGATATATCCAGCGCCAACATTACTAGGCACGATACCATTAACATCACCTATAAGCATCATACCAGTTCTTAGGTGGTCAGCAATAATTCTCATAGAAGCAGTGTCTTTAGAATCTTTACCATACTCCTTACCAGTTTTCTCCTCAATATATGATACAACTTCAGAGAAAAGGTCTGTTTTGTATACATCTTTTAGACCATTTAAGAACATTAACATTCTCTCAAATCCAAATCCTGTATCTACATTCTTATTAGTAAGAGGAGTATATCCATCTTCTAATTTTTGATACTGCATATATACATCATTACCGATTTCTACAAATCTACCACAATCACAAGTAACATCACACTTGTCACAACAAGGCTCATCATTTAATGGATAAAACCACTCATTATCTGGACCACAAGGAGTTCCTGTTGTTCCTGCTAGTTCCCACCAGTTATCCTCTTTTCCTAAATAAAAGATATTCTCCTTTTTAATACCTAAACCTTGCAATAAGCCTGCAGTTTCCTCATCTCTAGGAGCACTCTCATTACCAGCAAATACAGTAGAACAAATCTTTGATTTATCTAAACCAAACACCTCAGTTAATAACTCAACTGACCAAGCAGTCTTTTCTTTTTTGAAGTAATCGCCTAAACTCCAGTTACCCATCATCTCAAAGAAAGTACAATGACTCTCATCACCTACTGAGTCTATATCAATAGTTCTAACACAACCCTGAACATTACAAAGTCTAGTTCCCTTAGGGTGTTTCTCTCCTAATAGATATGGCATCAACGGTTGCATACCTGCAACATTAAACATAACACCTGTAGTACCATCACCTATAAGTGATACTGCACCTATATCAATATGTCCTTTTGACTTATAAAAATTTAACCATGCATCTCTTAATTCTTTAGAAGTATATTTTCTCATAATTTTACCTTCGTACATATTTATTTAACATAGAGTATATTACCATAATTAATAGATTTTATCAACTATGTTACTTAAATATTAATTATTTTTTCTTTGTGTTTTGAGAAAATCAAACATGCTGATATCAAAGCAAATTCTATTCCTACAAACAATATAATGGCTAGCCCCGTCTGAACAAACAAACTTTGTACATCAGAAGTCCCGTCAAAACCTATCACATCTAACATAACTCCAATCACCAATTGTGCAATGGAACTGGCCATATTACCAGCAAAAGTCATTGTTGAAGAATATGTTGCATTCATATCACCATTTTTACTAATTTTCATGATAGCATCACCATAAAGTGCCGTTGGCAAAGTATACAACGAACCACTTCCCAGCCCACAAAATAGAATAGCAACCATCATTAAATAAAAACTAATTTCGTAAAGTTCTATCCTAAAAATATAAATAAAAATCACAGCAAAGACTGATAAAATAGTTATAATAATGCCTACAATCAGAGAAGTTTTTTTACTGCTCTTTTTTGACAATGACACCCACAGAGGCTGGCTAATAATTGTTCCAAAAATAAGAGTTAATAACAAACTTGTTATCTGCCCACTTTCATAAAAAAACGAATAAGTAAAAAAATGTAAGCCCACACTACACAGTATTACGGTCGCTACACTTGTCAAAACATATCCCCATATTATTTTTGAAACACGAGTATCTTTAAATGCTGTTAAAAAATTTCCCCATAACCCCGAAATACTAAATTTATTACATGTAAGTTTCACTCTCTCAAACTTTGATTTTTTCAGAGTAAATAGTGAAGAGATTAACCCACAAACTAAACAAATAACACTACTCACAATAGCAATACTTACATAACCTTTTGGATTTAGTTGCCCTATAGGATATTCAGTTGTATTAGGCAAAAATATCATCATGAGTATACTAGGCACAATCATTCCTATTAGATAAAAAACCGTATTGATAGCACCAACACTAGTCCTTTCATTATCACTTACCACTATCTCGTTACCCAAAGCCATGTATGGAGTAGAAAACATTGTATTAAAAGTCTCTAAAACAAGTAAAGCAAGAAGAATCCATGCAAATTTCAGCCCAACATCAATATCTGTAGGAACACACCAAAGAATTACATTAGATATCGACATTCCTATTGTTGCAATTAACATATATCCATTTCGTTTACCCAACACACCCAAACTATGATTATCACTAATATATCCCACAATAGTATCACTAATGCCGTCCCAAATCGTACTTATAGCTATAGCAATACCAACAATAGTTCCACTAATATCCAAAACAGATGTAGC
The DNA here is from genome assembly GCA_015055605.1 of Clostridiales bacterium. Classification (GTDB taxonomy): domain Bacteria; phylum Bacillota; class Clostridia; order Christensenellales; family UBA1242; genus UBA11490. The sequence continues at coordinate 152,955 of SVHV01000001.1, read as the reverse complement.
AAAAAACATAAAAAAATTAGCCACAGTTTGACTAATTACACTATAACTTAGCCCACCAAAACCATATAAATATTTTCTCAAAGACACCCCTCAAGAACAATCAATAAATATAATCAGTATTGACAAATAAATCTCCTAAATTACTTTATTTTTTAATAATTGCATAATACCACAAAAAGATACAAAAAAAGACCAACCATACCAGTCAGTCTTTTATTCATTTTATTCAAATATATCTAGCAACTCATCTGCCTCACTTAGCGGCATCATTTCCATCTCAGGAGGAGGCTCTGGTAATGGCTCGTCATATACAGGAGTATCAACCGAAGGCTTAGCCTCACTCTCCACAGAATTTTCCTCTGATTGAACATTATTTTCTTTCTCAGCAGGCTTAGATTGTGGTTTTTGCTCTGGTGGAGGAGATGTCTCCACTAAACTCATTTCATTAGCATCTTTCTCTAAGTTTAAGAAAGAAGTAATACTACCCACCCATTTAGTCTTGATGGTATCACACTTACCTGCTCTGTTCTTAGCAATAATAATTTCTGCAATTCCAGATAGTTTCTCTGCCTCTGGCACATCATTATACATATCAGGTCTGTAAATAAATAATACCATATCTGCGTCTTGTTCGATAGAACCAGACTCTCTAAGGTCGCTTAGTATAGGTCTATGGTCTTTTCTGTCTTCACTAGCTCTCTTTAGCTGAGACAATAATAAAATAGGTACTTCTAGTTCTCTCGCCGCCATCTTAAGTGTTCTAGTGATTGTAGAAATCTCTTGTGTTCTATTCTCTATACTACCATCACCCTGCATAAGTTGTAGGTAGTCAATCATAATACAGTCTAGACCCTTTTCTCTTTTTAACTTTCTACATTTACCTAGGATATCCATAGGTCCTTTTGAGAATCCTTCATCTATATATAGATTAGCTTCACTAAGTTTTTTACTAGCAGCAAGCACAGCTTTCCACTCTTGATTATTCATATCTCCCTTTAGTGCTTTACCTGAGTCAACATACGCCAAACTACAAATAGACCTTGATGCAATTTCTTCTTTACTCATTTCCAATGAAAATATTGCACACTTTTTACCACATTTGACAGCAGCATGGTTAATCATATTCATACCCAAACTAGTCTTTCCACAGCCCGGTCTAGCAGCTATTAATATTAATTGTCCCTTTTGGAAACCATTAGTAATCTTATCTATACCATAGATACCACTAGGGATACCCTTAATAACACCTTTGTTATCTTGAAGTTCTTGAAAATTCAGAATAGCGTTACCAACTGCCTCTTTGATATGAGAGAAACCACCTCTAGAGTCTTTCTCACCTATAGCAAATATGTTTTGCTCAGCATAAGACAACGCATCTTCTTTCTTCACATCTTCATAGGCTTTATTAATAATATCTTGACCTGCATAAATTAATTCTCTAAGTACACTATTATTCTTTACTATCTCCATATAATGAGCATAATTACTAGCACTAGGAATTATGTTAGTTAGAGTTGTAATATACTCAACACCACCAACACTGTCCAACATATCATTCTTCTCAAGATTCTCTGTAAGGGTTACGATATCAATAGGAGCATTCTTTAAAAATACCCTATACATAGCCTCAAAAATAATCTTATGAGTTTGAGAATAAAAGTCTGTCTCTTTTAAAGTAGACATAATATTAAATGCAGCATCTTGGTCAATAAGTGCACACGCTAAAACACCTTGCTCAGCATCTATACTATGAGGAAGAATTCTAGCATCATTAATTTTCTTTGGCTTAGTTTCTGTTTTTTTCATAATTAAAATTACTTATCCTTACGATTTTTAGTTTTAGCTTTTGTTGTCTTCTTTGGTTTTTCATCTACAGTATCACCATCAGCAATACCTTCTTGTTCATCTACCTCAACAACAATTTCGTTACTATCTTTAGATTGCTCTTTGGCTTTTTTCTTTTCTTCTCTAATTTTTTTGTAACTATCTTCTAATATTTGTCTTTTTCTCTTCTGCATCTCTTCTCTAGCTTTGACTTTAGCATTGAGCCTTGCATCTTTCTTTTCAAATATTTTTCTAGCAATATTATTACCTATAGCTACAAATAAAAGTAAAAGAACACAGTCTAATAAAACAATCAACCACCTAATACCTATATACTTGTATGCAAAAATATTAAATAGTACAAGAGGGATAAATGAGATTAAGAAGATAATGCCATATTTAGCAAACCCCCTCTTCATATCTCTCTTATCAAAAAAATATCTACTTCTCATCTTTCTCCACTTCCTCTTTTGTAATCTTGACTGACACCTTGTTTTTAGCAGAGTTTACACCAAATTTTGCCACAATAATCACTACAGCTACTGCAGATATGATTAACGCTAAGATATACCAACCTGCAGTTTTTGGTCCTAACTTATATATCTCCATCTTAAAACCATCTGCCTTGTTGCTTAAATCCCACATCATCATAGTGAGACCACCAGTAACCTCTGTTTCATCAGCATTACTATACAATTTCTCATCAGGATATGCAAAAATCTGCGAAATATCCAAATCATCTATATCATAATAATTATTTGTAAGAGTCTTATACTTTTCATATAAAGTAGCAAAACTCGTACCTTCCTCACCAGTTAATCCCTGAAGATTCTTAACAAAACCCTCATCTCTAACTAGAGAATATTTATATAAGAAAACACCCATATCTTCATTACCATATTGATTTAGGAGCAATGCACTAAGAAATGGTCCAACATCTGTCATAGCCTTTTGATACTCAACATCTTCGAGATTTACTATCCCATAAAACAAACCAAACATAGTCCAGTTACTAAATTCAATAGCGATAGTTAGTTTGTTTCCAACCTCAGTATCATTAACAAGGATTCCGTTTTCTAGACTTAGTGCCAACTCTGGAAAATCCTCTATAGCAAACTGTGATTTCCAGTCATTAACATACTGCCTAAAAGCGATAATATCATTTTTTATAACCGACTTAACCTCAGCAACGGTCTTGCCAGCCTTGTTTATCTTAGACTCATTTAGTTCTATAACCATTCTATCTATGATAGTTCCATTAGCATCTATAGCCCTAACCATCTGAATACTAGCACAGCCACACAAAGAAAAAACTGCCACTAGTAGAAGAACTATAGTTGTTATAATTTTTTTTGCCTTCATAGATTTCCTCGTTTTTATCATATTACAATATATTTTAGCAAATTGAAGATTAATTTACAATAGATTAAACCCAAAAATAAAAATAAATAATACTAGTATAAAATACTATTATTATTCCTAAAATTTTACCATAAAAAGGTAAAATAATTTGCCTTTATGCTCAAACTAATATATAATTACATAAGAATTACCACAAGGAGACATAAAGAGGAATAATATGGAACTAATTCAAGTAACAAATTTAGCAAACGGTAGATATCTAATAGCTAATATGAAACATGATAGACCTGCAATTATCAGAAGTGAACTTCTAAATAGTTTCGCTGTTGGCTCATTAGGTTCTTCTTATAACGAAAAGGTTTATTTCGATACACCTGACTTCTTCTTCGCTGAGAAAGGAATTAATATCTACACTGTAACCATCAATGGCTCTGCAAAAGAATTAATTATCAGATACGATAGCGAACAAGTAAAAAGAATCGAATTCTTAAAGAATATGCCTAATTACTTTAAGTTAATCATCAAAAAAGATGAAACAATTCATAAATACTATAACGAAATTACTGAGGCAATATATAGAGTATTCCCTGCAGGACTAAATGTAAACATTGAGGAATATCTAAAACAATGTTCACCTCAAATCAAAGTATTTAAGAAAAGAGATAGCTATAGAGTTGTAAACAATACCGGTCTTAAGATGGTTATGTCATTTGATGTCTGCGAATATTCACAAGTATCAAAAAAGAGCAAATTCTCTCAACCAACTCTAGATATTGTATGTGAGTCTGTTAGAAATCCAGATGACTTTGGCATCTTCTTAAAGACGGTTATCAGAGACTTCCCACAACTTCTAAAAATCGAGAGTAACGAACTAACTGTTGCCAGAAATAACCTATAATTTTAATATTATGCAAATATAAAAAAATCATCTATTTTACTAGATGATTTTTATTTTTTATTTTCTACTAAAGATACTATAATCTTCTCTGATTTCATTGTCCTCTATATGGTCAACCAGTATCCTTCTAGTCTTTTCTTCAACATAAGGAATAGCAAGTCCACCAGCAGCAGACATTACCCCACCCACCAAGAAACAAGACCATATAGGTAAAAATATTCCAAAAGACACTATAACTGTCGTTGATACAAAATACATATTAATTTTATTAATAACACAGTGTATATTCCTACCCACTATCTTACTCTTCATTAGCATTCTGTGATATGAGAAGAAAAATACTAGAGAATAACACAATGCCATTACAGCAACTACTAGATAAAAAGCAATAATATTCTTTATAAATATCAAAGAAATACCACCTATACCTAAAAGAACTCCTAAACACATTGACATATTAGTCAAATCTCTCTTTGCATCTAGCTTCTCAAAGAAATAGCAACCTACTCCATACACACCATCAAACAAAGCACTTGCAATAGCCGCAGTTGTAAATGTACCTGTTATTGTAAACATAAGAAGTGGCAACAATATATACATTGCATTATAACTTTCTTGCAAGAAATAAAACCAACAATACTCTCTAACAATCTTCTTCGATGCAACATTCGACCTCTTTGTATCTCTACTCTGAGTCTTTAGAGCAATATGTTCAGATGTTGAATATTCCTGATTTCTATTCTCATCTTTCTTATGTAAAATATGATATATAATTAATGGCAACGCTCCCACTAAATACAAAGCAATAGAAATAACTATTAATATTGTCATATTCAAATAATCAAGAGCAACACCACCTAGTATTGTTCCTATAATGAGAGCCATCTGACCCACCAATTTAGTTTTAGCTAGATGCTTACCAGTTCCCCTCTCTCTAGGAGCATTAACATAAGCAAAAAGGGCTTCTTTTGGAATATGTTTAAATGTATAACTACAAGAAAATGCTATACCTATACCTAGAACACAAGCCACAGGATACTCACCAACAAATAGTAATAGTATCTCATAAATTATAATCGGAATAACTCTAAGGAATGTAAACAACTGAGGTTTACGAATAAGCTGTTTTTCTAAAATCAAGTCTAAAATAAAACTAAGTAGATACTGAATAGCTAGAGTCAAAAGAGCCATCTGCATCTTATTAGTTTCAACATAATTGTAAACAATTACAGGAACAAAACCACCAACTAACTTGGTGGAGAAATTTGACATAAATCTGTTAAATGTTGTAAGAGCTCTTTCCATATTTATTCCATGCATTTTGTTTATTTTAGAATATTTTAACACACAACAATTTATTTTCAAAATAATACTCTTGAATTAATTTAAAATGATTAAAAATCATTTTTAAAAAAAATTTTACTATGATATATTATTAATGTTAATAATATACTTATAGTCTTTACGAAGACTTATAGATAAAACAAGGTGATTAATAATGGACCAACTGAAACTTTTAAATTATTATAAGATGATTTCAAATTTTGCCAATAACCTAATTGGTGCATTTGTTTCACTTATTATACTTCAAGCAACTGGACAACTGGTATATGCTGTCATCTATCTAGTTTGCGTTAATACCCTAAGGTTGATTTTTACAATCTCACTTAAAAGAATTACATCAAAATACCCTCAACTATGCTTACTACTAAGAATAGTGCCCATAACCCTATACAATGTATTTATATTCATACTTGATATAAATTTGATAATTGGTGTAATCGGAGTATGTATCTTCGTTGCACTTGATGCAGCTTTAAATTATCTCCCTAAGGAAATTATATTCAACTACTCTTCCCTATCACAGTCACAAAAATCAGATAAGTCAATAGGCATCACTAGACTATTTGAACAAACAGGAATTATTGTTGCAATGATAGTCGGAGGTTTACTACTAGACTTTAACAAAACTCTAGTTCTAATACTAGCATTAGGCATCTATACTCTCAGTGTAATACCCCTAGTTATATACTACATTAGATGTAAAAATGAGAAGACCTTTAACAAAGATGCCACATCAAATGCCATCATTACTCTAAAAAGAAAAGAAAATACAAAAACAGCAACACAAAAAATTACCAAAAAAATCTTATTTACCTACGCCATAATCTACTTCTCATTTGCATTTATGGATTTATTACAAACCAGTTTTGGTTTATATGTGTTCTTATGCAAAGGAGAATTTGCACTAGCAGGTATCATTAACGCAATATTTAATTCATTCTATGCAATAGGATTCTATGTTGCAAGTGCAATCAATGAAAAGAAAGATACAACTAAACTAGTTTCAATTCTATGTCTAGTTATGGCAGCAGTCGTTGTATTCCTACCTTTTGTTAATGTAGACACTATGTTTATTGTTATTTGTCTAATATATGGCATTATCGGATTTAGTTATCCATTCCTATCTCTATTTGTACTAGACAGAATGTTAACAAAATCTAGAATAATGGCGTGCTCTAATGACGCATTATTCATGAGAGAATCTGGATGTATTGCAGCATATATTGTTGGTTATTCATTTGGATTTATAGGTCTAGTTGCTATATTTATTACAATTGGTATATCAATGGCTAGTTCCTCAATGATTATACCTGCAGGTGAAGAATCTACTAGAAAAAATATTGTTGACTTCTTACAAAACAATGAAATAACACAAAGAACACGGAAACCACAACAAAAAGAGGGGTAACACACCCCTCTTTTTTATTCCCCACAAAACTTTACTCCAGCATCATTCTATAAAAAGCAAAAAAAAGAGAGTCTGACTAGGACCCCCTTTACCTAAATATATGTATATAGGTAGAATGAAAAATGGAAAAACATTTTAAGTTTATTAAAATGCACCTATAGTGTAACACTGAAAACACCAGGTGTCAATACCTTTATGAAAAATTTTAATGCATTTAAAAAAATAATGTCTATATTTAGGCATTATTTAACAAAAATTTATTTTATAATATTATATATTTTTGAAAAAATTTTCATATTTTTTATATTTTGTCAAATATTTTTATATAAAAATATTATTTTTTTATAACAAAAAAATATATCCAGAACACAATCGTTCTGGATATATTTTTTATTATTTAGATTATTTTAATACCTCAATCAAACCTAAATTACCATCATTTCTCTTGTAAATAACATTGATTTCACCTGTTTCACCATTAAGGAAAACATAGAAATTATGACCAACAGCTTCCATAAATGCAATAGCATCTTCTACACTGATAGGGTCTAATTCGAAAGTTTTGTTTTTTACAACCCTAGTTGCTATAGGTTCTGGTTCATCTTCGATAAACTCATACGCATCAGCAACCACTTTATCTGCAAATTTATTTTTGTATTTTTTGTTATTTTTTACTATTTGCTTCTCAAGTTTTGGCAAAGCCATATCAATATTGTTATACATATTATCTGATGAAACTTCACTTCTGATAAATAATCCAGCACTATTGATAGTGATTTCTAGTTTGCATACATCATTTTGTTCTGAACATGCAACTTTCATCTCAATATCTTTGCTAAAATATTTCTCTAGTTTTGAAAGTTTTTTCTCGATAATATCTTTAAATTTATCGGAGATTTTGTAATTTTTTGCAACATATTTTATATCCATAAATCTCTCCTTCCCATACCCAGTATGGTTTTTGTATTTTGTAGATATCTTATCTACACTTTAATTGTAACAAATATATGTCATTTTAACAAATATTTTCGACTAATTTTCTCTAGGCGAAACCTTAAAATTTAACACACCATCTCTAGCAGAAATCACAATAGTAGAATTACTACTAATGCTACCATCTAATAATTGTTCAGCTAGCCTATCTGCAATCTCCTGTTCTATTAATCTTCTTAGAGGTCTAGCACCATATTCACTATCGTACCCCTTATCAATTAAATATTTAAGTGCACTCTCTGTAATCTTAAGATTAGCCCCACTATTCTGAAGACGCTTATTAAGATTAGTAATAAATAATTTTGCTATCTGAGATAATTGTGCAGTATTTAGTGGATGGAAAACGGTTACCACATCAATTCTGTTTATAAACTCCGGTTTAAAGTTTTTCTTTAATGCATTTAGAAGGATTCCCTTGATTTCTTCATAATCTAGTTCTTTACCGTCTTCTTCTGCACCAAATCCTAACCCGCCTCTTTTTCTTGGCAATTCATTCACACCAACATTAGATGTAAAGATAATAATAGTATTCTTGAATGACACTGTCCTACCCTGACTATCAGTCAGCCTACCATCATCAAGAACTTGTAGAAGAAGATTAAATACATCAGGATGTGCTTTTTCTATTTCATCAAATAGAACAACAGAATATGGTTTTCTCCTAACCTTCTCAGTCAACTGACCACCATCATCAAATCCTACATATCCCGGAGGAGAACCTATTAGTTTACTAACACTATGTTTCTCCATATATTCACTCATGTCTAACCTAATAACAGCAGACTCACTATCAAACATTGCCTCAGCAAGTGCCTTACAAAGTTCTGTCTTACCAACGCCAGTCTGACCTAAGAACATAAAGCTTCCTATAGGTCTATTATTATCTTTTAGACCAATTCTTGCTTTTCTGATAGCCTTACTAACTGCAACAACAGCCTCGTTTTGACCTATTACCCTCTTATGCAAAATTTCTTCTAGTTTTAATAGTCTCTCTCTTTCATTCTCAGTAATTTTAGTTATAGGAATATTAGTCCATTCGCTAATGATATTACAAATATCATCTTGTGTTATAACTAGTTCATTTAAACCATAACCAGACATGGACATCTGTTTAATCTTCTCTTGTACTTCCCTTATTTTATCCCTATACTCTCCAGCCTTCTCAAAATTCTCAGCAAAAAGAGCTTCTTGTTTCTCAACTTCATATCTAGCAAGGTCTTCTTCTAGTTTTACTAGTTCTTCTGGTTTTTTCTTACCAACAACCTTTGCTCTACTACTAGCCTCATCTATTAAGTCTATTGCTTTGTCTGGTAAACTCCTGTCCATAATATATCTATCACTTAGTGATGCTGCAGCAACAATTGCCTCGTCTGCAATTCTTACCTTATGAAAGACCTCAAAACCATCTTTTAAACCTCTAAGTATCTCTATGGTCTGTTGAACTGTTGGAGGATTAACAATGACTGGCTGAAATCTTCTCTCAAGAGCCTTATCCTTCTCAATATACTTCTTATATTCATCTGTAGTTGTTGCACCTATTGTTTGAAATTCTCCTCTAGCCAAATATGGTTTGAGCATATCAGCAGGATTTACCTCGCCTTTGTCTCCACCCACCTGAACAAGGGTGTGAATCTCATCTATAAAGACGATTATATCCTTATTATTACAGATATAATCTATTAATTTTTTAAGCCTTTCTTCCAATTCTCCTCTGTACTTTGTGCCAGCCATTAGTCCACCCAATTCTAATGAAAAAATGGTCTTATCTTTTAGAAGTTCCGGAACGGTATTATTAGCAATAGCTAGAGCTAGGCCGTCTACAACAGCACTTTTACCAACACCAGCCTCACCTATCAGTACTGGATTATTTTTATTCTTTCTACATAAAATCTCTATAACTCTAGCAATCTCGTCTTTTCTTCCGATAATGGGGTCAATCTTACCCTCTCTAGCCTTAGCAGTAAGGTCTCGGCCCATAGACTTAATAAACTCAGGCAATTCTCCTGGTGTATGTGGCTCTTGATACTCATTACTAGCCCTACTATCCTGATATTGATAGTTGTCATAGCCAGTATAACTAGGAGTATGAGAGTATCCATACCCACCCATCGTATTAGACTTAAGTACCTGCATTACGCTATTTTTAATATCATTAATGTTAACTCTAAAGTTTTTCTTAATAATATGTCCAGCAGAATAGCTATCACCTGTAAGAATTGCAATAAGTAAATGCTCAGTACCCACAAAATCATGTCCTATCTGCATGGCAAATTGACTAGCAATAGAAATAATCTCTTTTCCATCAATAGTAAGCTCTACCTCATTTGCAATCATTGTACTAGAACCCTTGTAAAGTTTAGCAAATAGATTATCAAGAGCGCCACTTGTAATTCCATAAGAAGACAGGATTCTGCTAGCCAGACTATCAGAAATCTTAGTAAGACCATATAAAATATGCTCACTATCTATTGCAAATTTTCCATATTGAAGAGCAATGCTACCTGCATATTGCAAAGCCAAATCAGCATTGTCTGTAAATCTGATATTGTTATACATTGTTTTCTCCCTTTTCTAACCTATCTATTTCTTTCTTTATTTCACTAGCTCGTTCATAATTTTCTTCCTCAACCACTAGTGCTAATTCTCGCTTTAAATTTATTAACCTTAGAGCATCTGGATTATTTTTTAAACTATCTCTTAATTTATTAGCACCCATTCTAATAGAATTATTAGCCTGGTCTATAATACTAACACCTCTACTACCACCAACCGAACATAATGACGGTATTTTACCAAAGCCAAAATCATTATCAAAAAAATTATCAAACAAACCACTCAATAAACTTTCATGCTCTATAGTATTAAGACTTGCACACTCACTACATAAATGTTCTTCTGTCATATTACCATTAATAGTAGTTCTTATGTAAGTCGTAGCTTCCCTTATTCCACATTTATTACAAATCATATTACTTCCCCTTTATATAATTTATTAGTACAGTTTTCAAAATATTTGCTCTTTGTTTGTTTTCTATCCTAAGAGGCATAGATAATGCTTTAGGCGATAAAGCAATCTCTAGAGTAAATTTCGCTGAATCATCTAAAATATCTAGTTCATAAAGATTTTCTATTATCTTAAGTGCTGTACTATAGTCAATATCGTCTTGTAAGGTGCTTGAAATTAATTCTCTGATATAATCATTCTTCTCATAGTTCACCCTGATTAGTCTGATATATCCACCACCACCTCGGTGAGATTCTACTATATATCCCTTAGGAGCAGTAAACCTAGTTGACAAAACATAATTGATTTGACTAGGCGCACAACTAAAAAAGTTGGCAAGTTCGTTCCTTGACAAATTAATATTATCGCAATCTTCTAATTGTTCGAGTATAAACTCCTCTATAATATCACTAATGTTTGACATACAACACCTTTATAAAAGTTTGACTTTCTTTGACCTTTACAACTCTATAATACTATTTGCCGATATTTTTGTCAAGAGATTTTTTTAAATTTATTTTTACCTCAAAAAAAATAAAAAGCACTAATTAAAGTGCTTTTTATTTAATTTGCATATTAATTATGATATTAAAATTATGTCAAATCTATATATTTTTTACACATTGTCAACTAGGTAAAACATATCTAAAGGTCAAAATTTTGGTCAAAAGTCTAAATACCCTTTTCGTCAAGCCTAGCAATAATTTTATTACAATGATTCATGACATCTTCATATACTGCATTACAATAATACTGACCATCTTTGTATACAATTTTTCCATTAACCATAGTCATAATTACATTATTAGACTCACATGCATTAACTAGATTATTAAAGATATTGTTGAGAGGTTGCATATTAGGTTTATGAATATCTATTGCAATAATATCTGCTAGATATCCCTCCTCTAGCCTACCCAAATTATCATAGCCTAAAGCAAGAGCACCTCTAAGTGTCGCCATCTTAAGTGCATCAATAGTTGTAATTGCTCTAGCCTGATTTAGTACACCAGCTTGTAGATTATCTGCTAGATACATTTCTTTGAACATATTTAGATTATTATTACTAGCTGCACCATCTGTACCTATTGAAACATTGATTTTATTCTTAACATAGCTATAGAGAGGAGCAATTCCACTACCAAGTATTAGATTACTACTAGGATTAGTCGCAACCGATATATCATAATTCTTCATTATCTCAATATCAGACTTATCACAATGGACACAGTGTGCTAAAATTGATGGACTATCAAAAAATCCATAACTTTCCAATAATTCTACAGGTGTCATATTATACTTAGTAGCAATATCTCCCACTTCTTTTAGAGTTTCGCTTAAATGCGTAGACTTTATAAGATTATGTTTCATGGCATACTTAGTAATTTCAGAAAACTGACTCTCATCACAAGAATAAAGACTATGAGCATATAGCAGAGGCTTAATTATTTCTGACACACAGATATTCTCAATTTCCTTATCTAAAAATTCTTCTGATATAATTTCTCTACCAGTTATAGCACCCACTCCAATACAAGTCCTAATCCCCGTATCAACAGTAGCCTTTGCTGTTTCAGTAGGATTAATATAAAAATCTGCAACAGTTGTTACACCGTTTTTAATTAATTCCAACATACCAAGCATTGCACCATAATAGCAATCATCTACCTCTAGTCTATCTTCTAATGGTCGCATATAATCAAGCCACCAATTATTAAAGTTAGAATTTTCAGCATATCCCCTAAATAGAGTCATTGCTAGATGACAATGTGTGTTTACAAAGCCAGGCATTAGAATATTGCCCTTAATATCAATTTCTTCACCCTCTGACTCTCTAGACACACCCACATAGGTAATTAAATTATTCTCTATCTCAATTTGTCCATTCTTAATTATTTCATTGTCTTTATTCATTGTAACAATGATTGCATTCTTTAATATCTTTTTCATTATTTCCCTTTATTTAGCATCATACCATGTTTTACCATGCTCAATATTTACTGTTAGCTTCACACTTAGGTCAACAACACTCTCCATTCCTTCTTTGAGTATTGTTTTTACTTCATCCAATTCCCCAGGAGCAACATCAACAACTAGTTCATCATGTACCTGCAATATTATTTTACTTTTCATACCCTTCGACTTTAGTTCGTCAAAAATTTTTACCATGGCTAATTTAATTATATCACTAGCACTACCTTGCAAAGGCATATTCATTGCAGCCCTTTCTCCAAACTTTCTTAGATTAGTATTAGCACTATGAATTTCAGGTATTGGTCTTGTCCTACCAAACATAGTCTTTATATATCCAAAAGCTTTGCAATATTCTATATTTTGTTTCATATACTCAGAAATTTTTGGATATCTAGCGAAGTATAATTGAATATACTCACTAGCCTCTTTTCTAGAAACTCCGATATTCTGACTAAGACCAAAGTCACTAATACCATATACTATACCGAAATTAATCGCCTTAGCACTTCGTCTTTGTGCACTGGTAACCATATCCATTGGCACACCAAATATCTCACTAGCAGTTCTAGCATGAATATCCTGTCCTTCATTAAAGGCAGATATAAGGGTCTCATCTCCACTAAAGTTAGCAAGTAGTCTAAGTTCTATCTGACTATAATCTGCACTCACTATAAACCCGTCTTTGTGTGATGGTACAAAGACTTTTCTTAAATTCCTCCCCTCTTCTGTTCTAACAGGAATATTCTGAAGATTAGGTTCACTACTACTTAACCTTCCTGTCGAAGTAAGTGTTTGATTAAATACTGAATGAATCTTATCGTCACTATTGAGAAGATTCTTAAAACCTACTATATATGTGCTATATAGTTTAGTAATAGACCTGTATCTAATAATCAATGGTATTAATGGGTGTTTATGCTCAATTTCATTAAGTATTTCTATACTAGTACTCTTCTTTTTATTGCTAGGGATATTAAGCCCCATCTTATCAAATAATAGTTCACCTAATTGTTTAGGACTACTAATATTAAACTTCTCTCCAGCAGTAAAATAAATATCGTCCTCTAAACTTTTAATTTCCTTAAAATACTTTTTGTCTAGTTCATCTAACTCTTCTTTGTCTAATTTAAAGCCCTGAACTTCCATATCAAATAAAACATTTACCAGAGGCATCTCTATATCAAAAAACAATGGTAAAAGCTCAAGTTTTTCTAACTTTGCATAATATATATTTTTAATAGTATATACCATCTTTGCTAGAGCATCACCCTCTAGTCCACACTCTACTCTCACATCATCAAGGGTTACATTTGGCTTAGCAATAGAATTAATCAAATACCTCGCAATAAGGCAATCAAACTCTATCCCCTGAATCTGCACACCATATTTATATAAAATATGTCTAAGAGCCTTTGAATCAAAAGTCACTTTCTTGATATTAGCATTTTCAAAGACGGGTTTTAGTTTGTCTATAACAGTTACAATATCTAAACCAGCAGAAAACAAGTCTGTACCAAAGAAAATTTTATATTCTTTATCTGTATATATATTGAAATTCTCATTACTAAGATATATTGAGAAACCATCTACTCTAGACACATTCTCATACAAATCATTTAATTTATCATTTGTATCAACAATATACACTTCAGACTCATCTTTAATAATCTCTACCTCTTTTCCACTAAAGAGCTCGCTTCTTTTTAACAAACTACTGAATTGATATCTCTTGAATATATCTCTCACCTCTTCACTAAAAGGAAATTCATACTCAAAATCTTCAATACTCTCATTAAAAGGTTCGTCAGTCACAATAGTTGCTAAAAACTTAGACATATATGCATTATCTTTATCGTTAATAAGTTTTTCTTTTAATTTACCCTTTTGCTCATCAATATGCTCATAGATATTATCTAGAGTTCCATATCTAGCAATTAAGTCTTTTGCAGTCTTTTCCCCAACCCCAGCAACACCAGGAATATTATCACTAGTATCGCCCATAAGGCTCTTTAAGTCAACAACCTGCTCTGCAAGTACGCCATAAAACTCTTGAATATTATCTTTATCTAAAACTATAGTTTCTGTAATACCCTTCTTTGGATACAAAATGCTTGTGTTTTCATTAATTAACTGAAAAGCATCTCTATCTGCTGAAACTATTATATTCTCTACATCATAAGCTCTAGATAGTGAGCCCATTAGGTCATCAGCCTCTAAACCTTCTTTTTCTATCACTTTGATTTTCATTTTGCTAAGCAAATTTTTTACAATAGGAAATTGAGAAATAAGTTCGGTAGGTGTTGGCTTTCTAGTGCCCTTATATTCAGCAAATGTCTCATGTCTAAAGTTCTTTTTTGACACATCAAAAGTAACTGCTAAATACTTAGGAGCAATATCCTTAATAACCTTAACAAGCATATTTGTAAAGCCAAAAACAGCATTACTAATCTCTCCATCAAAATTGCTAAGCTGAGGCAAAGCATAGAATGCCCTAAACATTAAATTGTTTCCATCAATAATTACAAATTTTTCCATACATACTCCTATAAATATTTTACTATAATAAAGCATTTTTTCAAAGTACTTACAATAAAATTTAGATTTAAAAATAAACTATTTACATACATATATATTTGACTCTTTTTGAGCCAAACTTATCTAATACGACACCATTAGACACACTCTTTCTTTTTAAAATTATTTAAAATCATTTACAATTAATATATAAAATAAATTGATAGGAGAACTATATGAAAAAAACCATAAAAAGTATCATACTTAGCCTTTTTCTAATACCATGCATACTACTAGCATCGTGTGGAACAATGAATGTTACAGGCAAGACATTCACCTACGGAAATGTAACGGTAGACTGGGGCACAGCGAGTGATGACGACAAAAATGCCCTATTTGCAGAATTTCAGGTAGAAAACGAAAACGAACTACTAGCAGTATTAAGAACTAGAAACAATCGTAATGGCAGAAGAACCACATTCGGTACTGACGGCAAGTACACCACAAAAAACGAAAACAATGAAATACTAGATAGTGGTTATTACCAACAAATAGAAACAACCATAACACTAGCAGAGACAGAGGAGGGTTTGTCAGCATCCGATGCATACACCCTACTAGCTAACGAAAAAGGCTACATAGTAACCACAATACTCAATGAAGATAAAAACATTTTCGCAAAGTATCAATATGTAGAACAAGAGTAATTTTCTAAAAACGACAAAAAGAGTCTAGCAAATCTATTGCCAAACTCTTTTTTTTGTGCTAATATATCTAAGTAATTTTCAAGCCGAAGTGGCGGAACGGCAGACGCACACGACTCAAAATCGTGCGGGAAACCATGTGGGTTCAAATCCCACCTTCGGCACCAATCAAAAAATAAATCGAGTAAGGACACTCGATTTATTTTTTTTGTATTATAAGTATTAGTATTACTACAACGCGCTATCTCATTGGGTATTGAAATTTATAAAATATAGTGTTACAATATAAACATCAAGTCACAAGGAGAAGAGTTTATGAAAGATGTTACTCCAAACGAAACATTAGCATTCTTTAGAGCTATGGAAAAAAACAACATACCCTACAGAGCAACTCCTCGCACAAAGGAAGAGATTGACAATCTTATTTTTGTCCATAATTCTACTACAAAAGAATATTACTCACTACCTAAAGGAACTCAATTATCACCAGAAGAAACTATTGTTACATCTGCTGATATTTTCGCTCAAATAACTACAGGTATAGATACTATTGTTAACGAAACAGATGATTTCACAAAATAAAAAAAGACGAACTATATGTTCGCCTTTTTTATTTCTACAACAATAATAACGATAAGTAGCTAAGTGGAACTAAGATTATAGCGCCCACTACATTAAATAGTGTGTCCATGCCTATATAGTACCATGCCCCATGTTTTTTATCAAAGTTTTCTTTCTTTGATGCTTTTATATACTCTTTAAGAGCAATTACTCCAGATAATGACGAGAATATTATTCCTAAACTAGCCACATTGACTGATACTAATAAATGCGAATAGTTACCGGTAAATTTAGATAGTAATACTGCTGTAGGCACATTAGATATAAATTGACAACTAATATATGCAGTAATAAATGTATGCTCATTAACAAATTTTTCCATAAGCCCTATTACACCAGGTATTCTAGACATATTACCTGAGAATATAAAGAATGCAACAAATGTTAGAGGAATTGTATAGTCTACCATAAGGAAACACTTTGGGTCACATATAGCCATTGCAATTACGATAACTATCATTGCTATCCACCACGGAATAACTCTAAGTACAACTAATAATGTAATTAAGAATAATACACCATAAATTATAGCCTTTGGAACATTTAATTGATTAGAAACATTGTCATCATAAACAAGTGGGTCTTTCTTTACAAACATACATACTATAATAATTAGCACCAAAGCAATAAGTGTAGGTATAGCCATAATCTTAAGAAATTCTAGCAAGCTAATCTCATAAAATGAGAAAATATATAAGTTTTGTGGATTACCAATAGGAGCAATCATACCACCTAAATTACTAGCAATATTCTGCATAATAAATGTAAATGCAAGATACTTTAGATTGTTAGTATACTTTAAAACAATATATGCTAGAGGTAAAAATGTCAAGAGAGACATATCGTTAGCGTTAACTATAGCAGAGATATATGTAATAAATATTAGACACATAATAATACTTCTGGTATTTTTAAATCTCTTAACAATAATTCTAGCTACTTTTTCAAAAAACTGGATATTAGAAAAACCAGCTATTACCAATAACAATAGAAATATACAAGACAATGTATTTAACTCAAAGTAACCTAAATATTCCTTGTCAAAAGGTACAAATATACATGATATCAGAGCAATAATCATTGCTACTGTAAATATAAAGTTTGTCTTAAAAAATCCAAGAACTTTTTTCATCTCAAGCAATCCTCTTTTTATTAGCCCCAATACAAAAAAACAAAAAAGACAACTCTCATTATCTTATAAATACACTATTTATATAATGGGACTCTATTTATACAAATTGAGTATAACTCAAATATTTAAAAAAACAAATTCTTTTCAATGTAAAATCATGAATAATATAGATATTTCTCTGTTATTTTTAATATTTATTCTAAATATTAAGACCAAATCTTATTTTAATCAACTATTGAAATTAGCCATCAAGTATGATACAATACCATTATGCAAAACAAAAAAGAAGATTTTTATTTATTTCTAGACATAGACGGAGTTATGTGGGACTGGCCCTGGAGAATAGAAGAGATTAAGCATGGCAGAATCAAAAAAGGAGGTTCTATTCGCCACTTCAATCCAGAAAGTGTGGAAGCACTCAATGCACTAATGGCATACCTCAACGAAGATTATAATTGTAACCTGGTTATATCCTCCACATGGCGTAGATTTATGGACCTAACTCTTACAACTTTAGACAACAATAATGTCGTCCTTCCTCAGAATGTAGAGAGGACTCCTTTTTCTAAAAACCCGAAACAAAGAGGCAGAGAGATTTTGAGTTACCTAACAGATATGCCGTCATCAGACAACATACTTATTATAGATGATGGAATGCATGACTTTGCCGAACACTTTTCACCATCTCAGATCATCAAAACAAACATCTACGGCGAGTCTCTTAGACATCATCATATAAATAACTGGATTAAACTCAGAGAACACCTACTAGACAACGAAAAACACAAATAAAAAACTCTAAAAGAAATTATACACTTTTAGAGTTTTTATTTTTTTAATACTCACAATTATTTGGAGTTCTAGCAAATAGAGCAACATCTCTAATATTAGATACACCAGTGATATACATAAGTATTCTCTCAAATCCTATACCAAAACCACTATGTGTAGCAGTTCCGAATTTTCTTAGGTTTAGATACCAGTCATAATCTTTCTCTTTTAGTCCCAACTCATGCATTCTGTTTACTAGTTTATCATAGTCCTCTTCTCTCTGACTACCACCAGTAATCTCTCCTACGCCAGGAGCTAATAGGTCACAGGCTCTCACTGTTTTACCATCATCATTTTGTTTCATATAGAAAGCCTTGATATCCTTAGGATAATCAGTAACAAATACCGGCCTCTTAAATTCTGTTTCAGCTAAATATCTCTCATGCTCAGTCTGAATATCACTTCCCCACTCTACTTTATATTCAAACTTATCATTATTCTTCTTAAGAATTTCAATAGCCTCGGTATATGTAATTCTTGCAAATTGAGAATTAAGTACATTATTTAGTCTATCCATGAGTCCTGTATCTACAAAGCTATTAAACATATTCATCTCATCAGGACATGTCTCAAAGATGTGCTTAATTACATACTTAATAACAGACTCCTCTAAATCCATAATATCCTCTAGGTCTGCAAAGTACACTTCTGGCTCAATCATCCAGAACTCACTAGCATGTCTAGTAGTGTTAGAATTTTCTGACCTAAATGTTGGTCCGAAGGTATATACTTTAGTAAAAGCAGAAGCAAGAGCCTCTCCCTCTAATTGTCCTGTAGGAGTTAAATATACAGGCTTACCAAAATAATCGTCCTCTGGTTTAATTTCTTCCTTACTAGTATAAAAATTATGAGTAGTTACTCTAAATAAGTCACTACCACCCTCACAGTCCGAAGATGTAATGATAGGAGTATGAATATACACAAAGCCATTCTCGTGGAAGAATTGGTGGAATGCAAATGCAGCCTCACTCCTTACTCTATATATAGCAGAAAAAAGATTTGTTCTAGGTCTAAGATATGCAATCTGTCTTAAGAATTCAACAGAATGTCTTTTCTTTTGTAAAGGGTAAGTCTCATCAGTTTTAGATATGACTTCAACATTGTCAGCTTTAATTTCGAACGGCTGTTTGTTTTCTGGAGTTAAAAATACAGAGCCTTCAACCTTAATAGTAGAACCTGTTGTTAGTTTAGACACACTATCAAAGTCAATTGCACTATCCTTAAAAAATACAACCTGTGCAGTCTTAAAGCAAGTACCATCTGTCATATCAATAAATCCAAAGTCTTTACTAGACCTAACAGATCTAACCCAACCGTATAGGGTTACTTTTTTATCCGCATACTCTTTTAAATCTGCATAAATTTTTTTTATTTCATTCTTTTTCATCATTTACCTCTTTTATCAAAGATATTATTGAGCTTTTATATCATCTCTAATAATTGTCTTTCACTTCCCTATAATTATATTATTATTTTCTAAAATAAACAAACAATTTAGAGAAATTTTATTATTTTGCATAGTTTACAAAAAAAAGAAAAATCACCTAATTTACATTAGATGATTTTTTTACAATTACTCTTCTCTTAATTTGATATGAACATCACTAAGTTGCTTCTCTGTTACAGTAGATGGAGCACCCATTAGTAAGTCTTGAGCATTCTTATTTAGAGGGAATGCGATTACATCTCTAATAATAGTTGTATTACATATAAACATAAGTAATCTATCGAAACCAAATGCACAGCCCGCATGAGGAGGAGCACCATAAGAGAATGCATTAAATAGTGCTGGGAATTTATTTTCAACAACAGACTTGTCATATCCAGCAATCTCAAACGCTTTTACCATAACCTCAGGATTATGATTTCTAACTGCACCACTTAACAACTCTACACCATTTAGAACTAAGTCATATTGATATGCAAGTATCTCTAATGGGTCTTTATTTAGAAGTGCATCTAATTCGCCTTGAGGCATAGAGAATGGATTGTGAGAGAATTCAATATTGCCCTCATCACCCAACTCATAGAATGGGAAGTCTACTATCCAGACAAACTTAAACTCATCACTAAGCAATTCTAGTTCCTCACCTAGTTTGTTTCTAAGTGTACTTATAAGTTTAGTTGCTCTAGGTTTTGTATCAGCAATGATAAATACTGAATCACCGTCTTTTGCACCAGTTTTTTCTAATAAATACTGAATCTCATCTTCTTTTAAGAACTTAACTGCACTACCAGTCAATTGTCCCTCAGTTACCTTAAACCAGCAAAGCCCTTTACCTTCATTGTCTACAACAAACTTAGTCATTTCATCATAGAACTTTCTAGTCTTGTCACAAGTAGCCTTGATAGCCTTGATAGTCTTATCTTTAAACACAGAAAATTCTGCTTGAGATAATTTCTCTGTTAAATCAACAACTTTTAGAGGATTTCTTAGGTCAGGCTTGTCTGAACAATACTCTTCCATTGCTTGAGCATAAGTCATTCTCTCAAATTTAGGCTCAAGTGTCTTACCTGTAAACTCTTTAATAGTAGCACCCATTAGGTCCTCAATTACAGCAAATACATCTTCTTGAGTAGCGAAGCTCATTTCCATATCCATCTGATAAAACTCACCAGGTGACCTATCTGCTCTAGCATCTTCATCTCTAAAACATGGAGCAATCTGGAAATAATTATCAAAACCACAAATCATAAGTAACTGCTTAAATTGTTGTGGGGCTTGTGGTAAAGCATAGAATTTACCAGGATTTAGTCTTGATGGTACAAGAAAGTCTCTAGCACCCTCTGGACTACTACTAGTAAGAATAGGAGTTTGCACCTCTAAGAAACTATGGGAATGCATATAGGTTCTAATATAGTTAAGTAGTTTAGACCTAAGAACGATTCTTTCATGATTCTCAGGATTTCTTAAGTCTAAATATCTATATTTTAGTCTAAGCTCTTCTTTTGTATTTTGAGCATCACTAATCTCAAAAGGAAGTGTTTGAGTACACTCACCTAAAACTTCCATCTTATCTACAACAACTTCAATTTCTCCTGTAGGCATTTTAGGATTAGGACTCTCTCTCTTAACAACTTTACCAGTAACAGATATAACTGTTTCTTTGCTAGGAATTTCTTGATTATCCAAAATTAATTGTGTAATACCGAAATGGTCTCTAAGTGTTACAAATGTAAGACCTCCTAGATTTCTAACAGAATTAACCCAACCAGCGATAGTAACGATTTTACCCTCATCACTTAGTCTTAATTCACCACAATTATGTGTTCTATATTTATTTCTTGTCATAAAAAATTTTCCCTTGTATATTGATTTTTTTCACATAAATTATTGTACAAGGTTTTGCCGAATTTGTAAAGTATCTTTTATACTTTATTAGTATTAATATTATTGAAAATCTAATGCTAATCTATCTGCTATGAGTGCCACAAACTCAGCATTTGTCGGTTTCTCTGCCTCATCAAAAATAGTCAGACCAAAAATATCATTAAGGTTAGTAATCTTGCCCTTATTATATGACACCTCAATAGCATGTCTAATAGCCCGCTCTACTCTACATGCTGTTGTCTGAAATCTAGAAGCCACCTTAGGATACATTATTTTAGTAATTGCACCTATATACAATGGATTAGCAATAGCGAGTCTTATTGACTCTTTCAAAAAATAATAACCTTGCAAATTCGCAGAGATACCTACAGAAAGTAAAATATTAATCACCCTCCTATCTATCTCGTTATTTCTTAGCCTTCTTAATGCATCTCCATCTAATCTTTCATTTTCCATATTTTTCATTCTCCTAATTTTTTTTATTATCCTTTTTGTCGCAACAACTTTCTCACTTTATCAATAAAAAATTAAAACGCCAAACAAAAATCACTAAATACCGACAAACAATTTTAAAAAATTTTTTATCGAGGTCGAAAAAGGTATGCAAAAAGTCGTTTTAGGTCGAAATAACCCCACATTTCATACTTTTGCATAATAGACACAATATATAATTTTGCAATAAAAAGACCTAGTAAGCCATGCCTACTAGGTCTTATAAATTATCATTATCTAGTTTCATCTAGGTATGTAGCTAACATATCGCAAGTATGGAATAAGGGAGCTGTAGGAAACTTATAATAAGCCTCACTCAAGCCATATCCACCACCCTTGACTCTAGCATCAAAGCCTCCCATGTGCCAGTTGATTATCATTGCCTCTTCTCTAGTAAGACGCATAAATCCACTGATTATGTAGACAGACTTTTCTCCATGTCCATAAGGCAAACTATCCTCATAAGTATAACATGGAACTTGCACCCAATTACCGTCCACTTTCTTATTCTTTACATCAGCCTTAAATGTATCTACCTTACATATATCATGTAGCAATCCACAAATCGCTATTGTTTCTGGAGTGACTCTATCAGCCCACTCTTTACCCTTTTCTGCCTCAATAGCCTTTGCAAATCTTCTATATACATTCAAGGAATGTTCGCAGAGTCCACCCTCATAAGCCGAGTGAAACTGTGTACTAGCAGGAGCAACAAAGAAATCACTTTTCTCTAAAAACTCCAATAACTCCTTTGAGCCTTCTCTCTGAATATTATCGTTGTATATCTTAATAAATTCTTCTTTAAAGTTTGCCATAAAGAGTACCTCTTTATACTGATTTTTTCTTTACATGGAAACATATTCCTATAGCACCGACACCCACAATACTTAGATTACTAGGAGAAAATCTACCCATTAATATCTTTGCCTCTTCACCAAAATACTCAACAACCTTTTCTCTTAGTTCATTAGCTTGTGTCTCATTATCTGAATATACAATGCCTATAGGATAATCTGCAACATTTGAGCCATACTGTCTGATATAATCAACCATTTTGCTCACTGCTCTTTTCTTTCCAGACACTTTCTCTACCAACTGAAAACTTCCATCAAAGTCGATGGTCAAAATTGGTTTTACACTAAGTGATGCACCAGCAACCATAGTAGACGGAACCAAGCCATTATCAACTAAAGTATTAGCCGTATCTACAGTTAAGTATAGAGCATACTCATTTTTTATTTTGTACGAATATTCCTCAATCTCAGATATCGTTGCTCCATTCCTATACTGCATAGCAATATCATAAGATATTAAACCCTGACCGATAGAAAAGCTACAAGAATCTATGAGTAGCAATTTTCTATCAGGATATAATTGTTCTAATTGTGTTTTTGCATCAGTTAAATTTTTTGTATTAAATATCTTTTCACTAGCATAGAGATAGATAACATCATCTCCCCTATCAAAGCACTGCTTAAATATAGACACATAGTTCTCTTTACTTAGTTCTAATGCCTCTATTTTTAATAATTTTTTTGATTTAGAAACTAGTTTTGAGTAATCATAGTCAAAAGTCATGACTTTGCCATCTAAAAGATATGGGAAATCAATACACTCTATCGACATTTTGCCTATTAATTCATTACCCAAATCGCAGTTATTATCTACAAAAAATAAACTCATACTCTCTCCATTATTTCATAATTGGGAATAATACAACATCTCTAATTGATGGTTGTTCAAATAACATTACCAACAATCTATCAATACCCATACCCAAACCACTCATTGGAGGCATGCCGTGTTCCATAGCAAGTAAGAAGTCCTCATCAACATCCATAGCCTCTTCGTCACCATTAGCCTTGTCTCTAGCTTGCTCTTCTAGTGTCTCTCTCTGAATATCTGGGTCAACAAGCTCACTATATGCTTTACATAATTCTTCACCATTGATTAAGAATTGGAACATCTCGATAATTCTATTGTCTTTGTCACTTCTTCTAGCTAGAGGAACTAGACAAGCAGGATAATTATAAAGAATTGTTGGGTTTACGATTTCTGGTCTCATTTTTCTCTTGTATACATAATCAACAACTGCACCACAAGATTTTAGATATAGAATCTCGTCTTCATCAAACATACCAGTATCAATAACTGCTTTCTTTAATTTCTCAATATCATCTGTATAGTCAAGAACATTAAATCCCAATATAGAACTAATTGTCTCTGCATAGTTAACTCTCTCAAAGTCTTTAGATACATCAAAAGCAGAACCATTAATCCTAATTTCTGTACCACCTAACATATACTTAACTATTTCTCTGATAAAGCCTGAGAAGAATTTAATATTGTCCTCAAAATTCCAATAACTAGCATACCACTCTACTTGAGTAAACTCTTGAAGGTGAGATGCATCCATACCCTCATTACGGAAACACTTAGCAACCTCAAATACTCTAGGGAATCCACCAGCAACAACTTGTTTTAGATAAACCTCTGGAGCAATTCTTAGGTTACATTCTTTATCTAATGCGTTGTGATGTGTCATAAATGGTTTAGCACTAGCACCACACACTGCGCCTTGTAAAATAGGAGTTTCAACTTCAATAAAGTCATGTTTTTGTAAATAATCTCTGATAAATGCAACTAGTTTACTTCTACCTAATAGAACCTTTCTACTAGTTTCGTTACTAACTAGGTCCAAATATCTCTGTCTATATCTCTGCTCAATATCAGTTAAACCATGGAATTTCTCAGGAAGAGGAAGTTTAGCCTTTGCAAGTAATGAATACTCCAAAGTTTTAACTGTAATCTCACCTGTTTGTGTTAAATAAATCTCACCAGTAACACCAACATAGTCACCAATATCAACATAATCTTTGAAGAATTTGAATTTATCCTCAGGAATTTCATTAATACTTAGAGATACCTGGATTTTATTAAAGATATCACTAATCTGGATAAACAT
Source organism: Clostridiales bacterium (assembly GCA_015055605.1). Lineage (GTDB taxonomy): Bacteria > Bacillota > Clostridia > Christensenellales > UBA1242 > UBA11490. Next base: position 127,558 of record SVHV01000001.1, on the reverse strand, counting down.
AAACTTACCAAATGTTCTTCTAAAAGTCATTCTACCAGCTACAGAAACTTTAGTTCCAACCTCCATCTCCCTAGCCCTTGATATAGTATGAGTTTCATTAAATTTCTCAGCAAAAGGATTGATTCCTTGCTCTTTTAACTCTTTAATTTTGTTTGCTCTAATGTCAACTTCTTTATATAAATTTTGTTCTTGTTGCATACCTTAAGTCCGCCTTTGTTCTTTTTCTTAAATAGTACACACTACAAACACCAAACTTCCGATTATAGTGTATACTTTAATTTAATTACATTATATATTATCAAAGGCATACATAATTGTCAATTATTTATTTTTCTTTAATACAGCAAATTTATATTTTTTGCCCATAAAATCAAAAAATTTCCAAGTAAACACATAGATTTTTGTAAAATAAAATCTCGACTATCCACACCTATAAATATTCTTATATACAAACCTATTGACCTTGTACTTTTTTAGATAATTATTAGTTTCTTTCACTGGAATATTAATTATTGTTCCACTCTCATCAATATTCCCCTCAGCCATCCAGTCCTTTACATTTTGCAGTCCCCAGTTATAACTAGCCAAAGCATTCGTCTCATTACCGTCAAACATATCCAGTAAATAGGATAAATACTTAGTTCCCAGCCTAATATTTATATCTACATCATAAACCAACTTTTCATCAATCTCTATTCCTAAAATATTAGCCATATCAAGAGCCGTTGTCATCTTTAATTGCATTAGCCCCATTGCCCCAGCAGAAGATATTGCACTCGAATCATATCTACTCTCGATATTTATTACACTCGCAACCATATAGTCATTCAGATTAAATTCCCTCGAATATTTACTTATCTCGTCTACAAATTTTTTTGGAAACAAAAAAAGAAATAATAGTATGATACCTATTATCACAAAAACAAAAAATATAATTATACACATCACTCTCTTCATACATTTATTGTATGAAAATACTACTTATTTAATTCAAAAGTGCCTAGACTTTTATTAATAGCGTCAGATATAATCTTTGCCAAAATTACCACCATCTGCTCTATGTCTTTATGTGACACAACTATATCATTTATATTATCATTGTATACATTTTTTATACTTTGTAATAAATTTAAAATATCCTCGTTATTACCCAAATTTTCTGCACTTTGCATAATATCCATTATATCGTCAATAACGATATTATTACTATCAAAAACATCTCTAATAAAAGTGCTTGCATAGATAAGAAGAGGCACACCAATAGATACAATATTTTTACACAAAGTTTTATCAAAACATTTCCTCTTGTTTCCCACACCACTACCAGGACAGATGCCAGTATTTGAAATCTGAATTGAACTTCCCAACCTAGACACTGCACTAGCACACAGACTATCAACAAGTATTATATGTGTGGGTTTCACTCTCTCAACCACACCATTTATTATTTCAAAAGATTCAATACCAGTTAACCCTAGCACAGACGGACAAACAGCCATCACTTTAGGATAGCCTCTTAAACCAAAAGTAATATTAATATCATGACAAACCTTACTACCCAAACTATCAGACGAAATATGTCTATTCCCTAATCCTACTACTAGCACCCTACTTGACTTAGTCAATTTGCCCAAAAAACTAGATATAATATCTGCAACAGTATCACTAATATAGTTTATTTGTTTAGTCGATAACACAATAACATCAGGCAATGATAATATCTCATAAGTCCCAACTTCTCTGCCATATCTAACAGATTCAATATCATTCTTAATCTGATATTTTTCACCCGTTATACCGAAATCATACTCACTATTCTCAAAAGGTATTTCATCCCCTGTTTCTATACTAATTTTACTAATTATTTCATTGATAAGTTCCGAATCAAATCTCATAAGCAACAACTTTTCTCCCTAAATATATTAATTATTTACATATTAAAGTTAAAAAATAAAAAATTATTGAAATAGTTGTTGCAATTAAATAAATTTTATGATAGAATATTGCAGAATTTATTGTAATAATATAAATATTGAGGAGAAAATAATGGCTAATATTAAATCAGCAAAAAAGAGAATCAGTACAATTGATAGAAGAAGAGCAGAAAATAAATATGTTAAAGCTACTATCAGTACTTATGTAAAGAAATTTAGAAAAATGTTAGAGGAAGGCAAAGTTGCAGAGGCTGAAACTTTCAGTAAAGAAGTTTACGCTTATATCGATAGCGCTTGTAGCAAAGGTGTAATCCACAAAAACAACGCTAGCAGAAGAATCGGTAGACTTGCATCTGCTCTATATATGGCTAAAGCTAATAGCACAGAAGCTGCTCCAGTTAAAGAGGAGAAAGTTGTTGAGGCTACTCCAGTTGTAGAAGCTAAAGTGGAAGAGAAAAAAGCTCCTGCTAAGAAAACTACTAAAAAAGCTACTACAGAAGAAAAACCTGCTGCTAAAAAGACAACTAAGAAAGCTACTACTAAAGCAGAGTAATTAATTAAACAAAAAAAAGCACTAGAAATCTAGTGCTTTTTCTTTTTCCTTTTACATATTTAATATTTGCAAGACTAACAGATTAATAGCATTATCAATACTAATATTGCTCTGCTTGAGGTCAGAATCCATCTTGATACATAGTTCATTAATTTTCTTTAGTTTTGATACAGAAAATAATTTTACTTGTTGTGCTGTCATTTTTATCGCATACTCTTTTACAAACAACATTTTTGCCAAATCAAAGTTAGTCATATTTTTATTAAGAGCCACCATAAAAAGCCTTCTAAAATGCGAATAAATTATTGCTGGTAATGTCCTATACTCATCTTTCTTAGACCTCATATCATCTAAGATTGTATAGACCTTGCTAGCATTCTTTTTGGACAATGCCTCAGTAAGCTCAAATATCTGATACTCAAGGCTAGGAGACACTACTTCTTTTATATCAGCAGAGACGATATCCTTCCTATCCCCCACATAGCCACACAATTTCTCACACTCTAGCAGTGCTTTTGCCATATCACCTAACGAATAATCAAATAAGAGTTTGGTTGCATCATCATCTATAACTTTACCCTTACCAGATATAGTCGCTTTGATTTTCAATGAAACAATCTTGTAGTCAAGCCTACCACAGTCAACCTCTACAAACAACTTTTTATCTAAAGAAAAGACCTCTTCGTTATCACCGATATTAACAACCAATACCGTTTGTGCATTAGGCTCAGCCAAATATCTACTTAAAGCATCAATATTTTTAATTTCTGACTTTTTAGACATTCTTAAATCTAAATAAACTAGTTTTCTATTACTAAAGACAGGCATAGTATCACAAGCTCTAACTACAACATCGCAATCTATTATACCCTCTGTAAACTTAATTAAGTTTAAGTCCTCAAATTCTATACCACTAAATTTATGTATAAGATTATATGCAGAAGTCAGCAAAAACTCATCTACTCCATATAGTAGATAATTCATACAAACTTTTTCTTTTAAACTATTTTTTAAATCTTGAAATTTCATATCTATACCTTTAATCTTATTCTACCACAAAGTTTTAGATTAAGTATATTTTTTGCTTCAGTTTTTTCAGTTTTGTAACAAATAATGCTAGAATATTCATTATTTTCATAATCAATATTCGCCAAATCTCTAATAATAACTGTTTCTACATCTGTATATTCATTATTTATATACATAGACTGGGTTTTAGTAATATCACCCACAACCAAAAAATCTTTATCTTTTACTCTAAATTTTACTGAATCAATCTTTTCAAAGTAAGTATTGGCATATACCTCTAAATTATTAATTCTAACACTATCAGTATAGTATACAATCTTTACCCCACCATTCTCATTACTTATATTACTAAACTCATCTGGAATATATAATGTTGATACATCAAATTTGTTACAAATATCAAGAATATCAGATAATTCACCTAAAGAAAAGTCATAAGCAACGATATTGTCTATAGTATATCTCTTTAAATCTTTGAGATTTCTACTAATCTCTTTACTTGTAATGCTTGAGCCAATCATAGTGAGGGAATCTTCAGAACTATAGAAAATGACATTAGAATTATTTGAATAATAAATACTAAGCATATCCCCTATATACTCTGTAGGTAATAGACTAGCAGTCATATATCCCAATAATAAAGATACTACAGTTAAAGATATGATAAGTTTGGTTTTATTAGTCACCATAAAGAAGTGTATTACCATACACAATATTGCAACTAATACAAGCACCAGATATCCAACCTTAAATACCCTAAATACACCAAAGGGTATACTAGATACATAATCAGATATCACCTTTATAATGTGCAAAAACAAATTAGGAATATACAACAACACACCAAAGGGCCTAAACACAAATGAAAGCAGTAAAATTCCTATCACTAAAGTATAAAGTAATGAAAAAATAGGCACAACTAATATATTTGTCAGTACACCCAATAAACTCACATTGTCAAAAGCATTCATCATTACAGGCAGAGTCACAATACTGATAGATATACTAATAGATAGCATATCAGATAATTTCTTAGGTACTTTTATTTTAGTAAACATCTTGCTCAAGAAAGGCATAAAAGTAATTATTGCAAATACACATAAGAACGATAACCTAAATGATACTGAAAAGAACTGCAATGGAGCAATAATTAATATTACAATACCTGCAATGCTCAAACCACTTAAGCCATCATACCTTATCTTTAGAATATCACACAGTAGTACAAGAAGTGTCATTATACTTGCCCTACAAACACTAGGAGAAAAAGAACACAAATAACTATAGAATAATAGCAATATGCCCATAATTACAAGTGATACATACTTATTACACTTACACTTCTTCAGTAGAAAATATAAAACTAAAAACAATACCGATACATGCAGACCAGATACGGCTAAAATATGTGATATACCAGCATAAGAGAACTGCTCTTTGATTTCTTTATCAATAGAATTACTCTCACCAAAAATAATCGAAAAGACGATATCTGCATTATCATCACTTAACCTACTATTTAAAAGTTCTTTTGTTTCTGTTCTGATAGTGTCTTTGACAGATGCATCATTGCCAACAATCTCAATCTGACTAAAATCTACATAAGCAGAGTAGCCTACACCACTAATAAGTTTAGAAAAACCATAATCATCATCTGCTAAGAAACTATCTAGCTCCGTAGTTGTATGTACTATGTCACCCAGATTCATGTTTGTATAAGAAGAAGTATATAGTAGAATATCATAATCAAGCATTTCACCGTCTACCACACAGTCAGAGAGTATACAAGCAGTATACCGTTCTTCACTCAACACATACTCAGAAACAACGCCGTCTATAGTAACATCTTCATAATACTCACAAATAGACAAAGTTTTAGAAATAGGAAAACTAGACACAATCATACCCAACATCACAGATACAACCAGAAAGATTCCACTAATTCTCAAATAAGCCGACACATTTTCTCTTGACTTAAAGTTCTTATTCCATGACTCAGTGTATGTAGCATATACAAAGACACATACTGCAACTCCTACTATCAGCAATAAAATAAGTAGTGTAGTAGCATAAGAAACTTTTTCACACAGAAAAAGATAACTAAGGTTAACACCAACCATTAGTCCTACGAAAAATATAAACATCGGCCTTATATTAATATATCTTTTTGTCATACATCTTGTCTTAAATATTTAATACAAAAATTATATCAATATTGACTTTATTTTTCAATAAAATTTAAAACACATTATCTAAATAAATCTTTTTCTTCTACTCTACGACAACCATCTGTGTTCTCAACTTCAAATACAGAATAATAATTTTTACTCAAATATTTAACTAGTTGAGAAGATTCTAAATCTCGCACCTTGAAAACTTTAATTTCAACAGGAGTCTTATAATCTTTAGTAAATACATCTATGGTATTTTTATATAAATCTCGCCCAGAAAGTGTACTATTCAAAACCATAAAAAGTCCCATAATAAAGAGATTATAATTAGTTTTAATAAAAAGCGAATAAACAAATAATACTAGTAACATTATACCGATTACCAAACATACTTTACTAGATATTTTTTCTAGTCTATTTCTATTAAATCTCTTAGATAAAGAAGAAAGCAACACCCTACCACCATCTAGAGGATATATAGGTAATAGATTAAAAATCAACACTATAATATTACACAACACAAATGATTTAGTAAACAGATAAATTGATGGAAATACCCACCAGATAGCAATAGTACATACAATTAATATTACATTAACCATAGGCCCTGCAATCGCTATCTTTATCTCGTCTTTTATACTGTAATTATTACTAGTCTTCAGACTAGTACCATAGACCGAAAACAAGATTCCCTCTACAGAATATCCTAGATGTTTAGTCATATAGTAATGACCATACTCATGCAGAGTTAGTACAACTACATAATAAAAAATATCATTATACCAACCAAAGTAGATGCAGAGGAATATATATAATACAAACAAAGGCTGAATTTTTACTTTTAATCTTTCCATACTATTTTACTTTGGTTTATTTTTAATTGGATAAGAGGAATATTGTTTTCTAATATCTGCATTTTTACAATACTCCCCTCTTTAGCAATAGCTATATCTTGCCCCTTCTTTACAGCCTCACCAACAGAAACTCCAACAATATCAAGATTTTGTATAATCGTATACATCTCGAGCGTGTGTCTAATCTTTATATATTTAATACCATCATTACTAATACTAATCTCATCTACCACACCAGATTCTGGAGACATTACCATTATCGACTTATCCACTGCAAAACTAATAGTCCCATCACTATCTATATCTATTAGACTACCCTTAATAGGAATTATAAAATCAAGAGAATCTTTCTCTAGCGTCATGGCACTGCTAGTAAATATAACATTGCTCGTATCATTATAAAGAGAATTAACTGGATTATATACATAAACCATACTAGAAGCAATAGTTGACAAACTCTCACTAGATAGCATTATAACAGACAAGACAATGATAGCTAGAGATACCGTCAACATAGAATATCTATGTCGTCCAGGCCTCTTAATAATAATTTCATTTTTCTTTACACTTAAAACTTGCACTGATTTCATATCATTTATATATGCTTGTCCTTATACGAATATTACTAAAAACATCTAGCTATCTTGATATTATTCGATAACATATCTATAGTTAAATGATATTTGCCATCTTGTTCTACAATCAATTTTAAATCAATATTTTCAGATGTTATATCAAAATAATTTTTAAGCACATAAACAACCTCCGACTTAAGAAGCTTCTCAATTCTCTGAGGATTCTCTTTTTTGTCTATAACCATCATGTTTCTTAACCTTTCTTCACAGGACAAAACCTTATTTTTCACTACACCCTCCGTCTTAACTTCTTTCTAATAGAGCCAACTAAACCACGATATTTACTCGTACAATCAAAGACTTTTTCGTCACCACTAATTAGATTTCGCACTATCAAATATAAAGACTGTCTAACTTCGCTATTTTTGTCTATCTGACCACCCCAAAAGACCTGATGAGCAATCACATCATCGTCAGGAATCACCCCGATTATATTGCCATACAAACACTCCCTCATAGCATCTAAGTTTAGGCTGTCACCGCTAAGCATTAGGTCTCCCCTCGCCCTATTGATAATTATATTCGGCATATCTCTACTCACACCTTTTAGATAATTAATAACCTTAACAGCATCTCTAATAGCAGAAAGGTGTGGAGTAGTAACTACTATATACTCCTGAGCACATTCTATTGCCCGTCTAAAACCACCATCAATTCCTGCCGGACAATCAATCAAAACAAAGTCAAAAGAATCTTCAACCATAGATATAATTTTACATAAAATCGCAGAGCCAAATTTAACAGAACAGAAACTATGCGAACTAGGAAGTATATATAGTTCACTCTCAAAGAAATCTTGAATAATGGCTTGTTTTGGTGTACATTTACCTTCAATAACATCAATAATATCGTACACAATTTTATTTTCAACGCCCATTAATACATCTAAATTGTTTAAACCAAAATCCATATCTACCAGAAGTGTTCTGTATCCTTGTTGAGCAAGCATCACTCCCAGATTTGATACAATAGTAGTTTTCCCCACTCCACCTTTACCACTAGTTATTACTATTTTTCTCGCCATATCACACCTATAGTCTTATTTCACATAGATTGTAGATTGACAAAAAAATAAAGTAAAGGCTATTTATATCTACACCTTTACTTTATAAATTTATATAACATTATTCAACACAAAGAATAAAATAACTACATATTTTAAACTTCTTCTAGCCTTTGCTCCATAACAATTTTTTCTATTACCATAGGGTCATCTAATATTTGTCCAGCTCCTATCATAGTAACAGCATCAGGCTTATATCTAAACGAATCCAAATCAAGTTTTACTTTAAAGAATTTCTCTAATCCATTTATTTTACTAGATGCCCCACATAGATAAATACCATGTTTTTTGATATCATTAGCAATTTCATTTTCACAATTAGCCATTATTTGAAGAATTGCTGATGAAATAGCTGCATACTCTTCTACAACCAAACCAAATATTTCTGAACTAGTGATTGTAACAGACGCATACTCCGTAGTGTCCTTTATAAATCCATCAATATTAATTGTACGATTATCATTAGGTAGCAGTGTTGCTATCTCATTCTTAACTTTTTCGGCAGACTCTTTGCTTAGTTCAATACCCTTCTCTTGATAAATATAATTAGCAATCTTTTTATCAATATTATCGCCACCATGATACACAGTCGCCCCATGCAATATTCTGCCATTACTTATAACTGCTATCTCTGTATTAACGCCTATATCCACTAGCAAAAATGATTTAGCAAATCTCTCAATCTCAAAGCCATAAGCAGTAGCAATAATCGACGGAATAACATCTACCCTATTGATGCCTAGTCCATAAGCAAGATTTTTATACTCATTAGTGTACTTCATATCCTCCATAGGCACTAAGAATAAGACTCCGTCCTTTTTACTTAGTTCTACTGCCTGAAGATACTTCTCGAGCATTAATTCAGCTAGACTAAAGTCCATCTGACCATCACTAACAATTTTTCTATAATCAAGTCCTGAATCAATTGCCTCTTGACCTACTTTAACAGCAACCTCTCTTTTACCCTTGATAGCAGTAAGCACAGTTGACTTGTCACACAATACAACACCTACACCAGCCTTGTATATCGTAGTATTATTACTTCCTAAGTTAATTGCAAAATTAATATTCTTCATAATTTCTCCATATCTTATGTCTTTAGTTTAGCATACATACTTTATTTAACCAAAGTAATTTAACATTTTGTAATAAATTAATATAAACATAAGGTGGACATTTGTCCATAAAAACAAAACTAAATTTGCACTCATCTGCATTTTTATCTAATATTTAAGCATTACTTTTCCTTTAAATAGTCTTCAATTATATCTTTATAATACTTACTCGCCCATTCTCTTTGGCGAAATTCTTTTCCTTCAAAATATCCTCTATCAATAAGTAATTGTAATGCTCTTTTTTCGCATACTTCTTTAGAATTTTCTGGACTTTCATTATACCAAACAAATTTAATTTTACCTTCTTGTTCTAACTTTTCAAATTCAAGACCAATATCTTTTATTTCTTCACAACCAATAATATCTACTGCTTCTTCACTCACAACTTCGCAAGGATCGCCAGTAGCATCTGTAAATTTATCTGCAGGAAGATGATAACAAAAACTACTCTTTCCCCAATATCTCTCTTTAAGCGCATTTGGATATGCTTCGTAATATGTAGGAACTCCAAATCTGCCATCAGTTATCCAACCATCAAACATTCCTTGTCCTTTTGCCGCAAAAAATAGTACAGTTATCATATCTTTAGTCGCATAAACATAAGGTTTTCCATGTTTACACTCAAAAGGCTCTAACCTTGTAAGTCCTGGTTTACTACTTCCGTGATAAACTACATTTGTATTTTTCATAATCACTCCTTAAAATAATCAAGCAAAATTGTCCACCACCCAAATTTTAGGTGGACATTTTGTGGACACATTTTTAATTTTTAAATAGTTTTTATTTATATTATTTTGGATTAAAGGGATATTTTCTTATCCTTTTCTCTCTAAAACAACCAAAGTCTCAATATGTTTAGTTTGTGGAAAAAGGTCAAAAGGAGTAACAGATACTATATCAAACTTTTCACACAAATATTCTAGGTCTCTAGCAAGCGTTGCTGGATTACAAGAAATATAAATGATTTTATCTATATTGTCTGAATTCTCTATAATGCTTTCAGAAACTGAGACACTACAACCACTTCTAGGAGGGTCCAAAACCAAAGTTGTATTACTACAATTTTCAAGTACATTAGGCAGACTTTTTGCCACATCATCACACACAAACTTTATATTTTGTAGATTATTTTTCTTTGCTAGATTTTCTGCCGATTTACTAGCCGATTCATTAATCTCTATACCAACAACTGCCCTTGCTTTACCAGCAATTATGGCAGATAGCAGTCCTGCACCACTATACGCATCTATAACATTTGCATCGGTAGATATTTCGTCTAAAACACGAGTATACATTTTAGTCTTCATGGCATTATTTACTTGCAAAAAGCCTAAATTATTGACACCATACTCTACACCAAATTCCTTGATATTTAGTTCGTTTAGACCATATAGTTGACAATATTTACCTACTAGTATTTCGGTGTCTTGTGTACTAATTAGATTAGATAGTCCTACACTTCCAAACTCTTGACAGAGCACATCGTAATACTCATCTAATTTCACTTTTTTAGTCGAAACAATAGTTACTAATATACTACCATTATGCTCTCGAATGACTATATATTTAATATCACCTTTCTTTGTTTTTTCGTTATATGCAGTATTATTACTTTGCAAAAAATACTCTTTACTGATAGCATAAACCTTATTTATTATATCGTTTGTAAGTAAACACCTTTCAATATCAATAATATGATGTGAAAGGCTCTCAAACATTCCTATTTTTTTCTCATTTCCCTCTTGTCGTACAGCAAAAACCATCTTGTTTCTGTACTCAAAAGGCTCGTCAAAAACAGTAGGTTTTACCTTGTCTTCACTAGCCACTTTTCTCAAAGCATCAATAACCTTTTTATACTTAAACTCTCGTTGCTTTGTAATCTCTAAATGTTGTATATCACAGCCCCCACAACGAGTAAAGTAAGGACATCTTGCCTCAGTTCTATCTACACTCTTGCTTATAATTTTATTTAGTTTTCCCTTACAAAATTTACTCTTATTCTGCACAATGTCAATATCTACTTTTTCATTGGGCAAAGCAAAATCAACAAAGCAAACTTTGTTATCATGTTCTCCACCCTGCAATCTAGTGACACCTTCTCCATTGATGCCTAATCTACTAATAATAACTTCCATACCTAAATTTTATCATAAATACCCTCAAAAACCTAATTAATTTATGTTTAATTATCTACTTATGTGTACATTATTTGTTATGGTTTTTACACTGATTTGCAGAAGTATTATTCTATACATTTTAATACTATTCCTAATACGACTAATGGGTAAAAGACAGATTGCAGAAATGCAACCATTTGAGCTAGTCATTACACTAATTATTGCAGACCTTGCAACTATTCCTATGGCAGAAACAGCCCTACCTCTTATTCAAGGAATTATCCCCTTACTTACCCTTGTTTGCCTACACTTTCTCATCTGTTTTATGTCGAGGAAAAGTTTATTCTTTAGAAAACTCTTTAATGGTAAGCCCATTATACTACTAGACCCCGACGGCATCAATTACGAAAACATGAAGAAAGTTAATATGAACTTCAATGATTTAATGGAAGGACTACACACTGCAGGATATTTTAATCTAGAAGAATTATTATATGTAATACTTCAAACTAACGGAACTATGACAGTTGTCAATCGTGCACCTTATGCACCCCTTACCCCTTCCGACCTACAAATCGAAAAAGAAAATGCTTGTCTCCCTATGATTATAGTTACAAAAGGTCAAGTCAATACTGAAAATCTCTGCAAAGCAGGTATTAACGAAAACTTCCTTAATAAACACCTAAAAAAGAATGGCTTTAAATCAATAAAAGACATTCTAATCCTAACAATCAATAACAACGGCAAAATGTATGTGCAAGGCAAAACAGGTTCTTTTCAAACAATAGAAACCAACTACAAAGGAGGCAACTGGTGAAAAAAGGAATTACTGTTTTAATTATATTATTTTTAACTATTACTTTTGGCATACTAGAATTAATTGCTGTAAAAAATACCCTTAGTGAAATGGAACAAGTAGTAGTTACTTTATATGACAAATACGAAGACAACGAAGAAGATATAAGTATTTACTATGACGAAGTAACGCTCGTAAAAGAATTTTGGGAACGAAAAGAAAAATGGCTATGTTTTCTTTTTAACCATAGAGATTTAAGCACAATTACTGATAGTATCAATAGACTACAAGCATATACTAAAAACAATGACTATGACAATTCTGTTTGCGAACTTTCACTCCTTAGAGAATATTCAACTAAGAGTTATCATATAATGGGCTTCAATATACACAATATATTCTAAGACTCACTACTTAATACAAAATAGAAAAAAAGAACAGACCAGGGTCTGTACTTTTTTTATTATTCAGTTAGTTTTGATTTTAAATACTTAGCAGTATAACCAACTGCATTCTTTACAATTTCTTCTGGAGTACCTGTTGCAATAATTTCTCCACCCTTTTCTCCACCTTCCATACCTATATCTATAATATGGTCAGCACATTTAATAACATCAAGGTTATGCTCAATAACCACAACAGTATTACCAGCATTAGTTAGTCTATCTAGTATTGCCAGTAGTTTCTGAACATCATAAGGGTGCAATCCTGTTGTAGGCTCATCTAAGATATATAGTGACTTACCCGTACTCTTTCTACATAGTTCGGTAGCAAGTTTTACTCTCTGCGCCTCTCCACCACTGAGTTCAGTTGCAGACTGTCCTAATTTTATATACCCTAAACCTACATCTACAAGTGTCTGTAACTTATTCTTGATTTTAGGAATGCTACTGAAGAATTCATTAGCCTCTAAAATTGTCATATCAAGAACATCAGCAATACTCTTGCCCTTAAACTTCACTTCTAGAGTTTCTCTATTATATCTCTTACCCCTGCAAGCATCACAAGTCACATACACATCAGGTAGGAAGAACATCTCAATTTTATTTATACCTGCACCACAGCAGTTTTCACATCTACCACCACTAATATTGAAACTAAATCTTCCACTAGTATATCCCCTCTCTTTTGCATCTGGTGTGCTAGCATATAGCGACCTAATATCAGTAAAGACATTTGTATATGTTGCAGGATTGCTTCTAGGAGTTCTTCCAATAGGACTTTGGTCTATACATATAACCTTATCTATTTGTTCCATGCCTTTTACAGACTTGTGCTCTCCCTCAGCCATCTCAGAACCGTTTAAATAATTATAAACTATAGGATAAAGTGTTTCATTTACAAGACTACTTTTTCCACTACCACTAACACCTGTAACCACAGTCATTATACCCAACGGTAGTTCAAATTTTACATTTTTTAGATTGTGATGTTTACAACCAGTTATCACCAAATCACCTTTCTTAGTTCTACGAGTTTTAGGTGTTTCTATTTTTCTTTTTCCACTTAAATATTGTCCTGTAATACTTTCTTCACAATTCATAACATCTTGTAAATTGCCAGAAACTACCACATTACCACCATTAACACCTGCGTATTTGCCAATATCCACTATATGGTCAGCAATTCGCATTGTATCCTCATCATGCTCTACAACTATCAGAGAATTACCTAAATCTCTTAGTTTAGTAAGTGCATTTAGTAGTTTATCATTATCTCTCTGATGAAGTCCTATACTAGGTTCATCTAGAATATATATCACTCCAGTAAGCCCACTACCAATTTGTGTTGCTAGCCTAATTCTCTGTGCCTCTCCACCACTTAGACTACCAGCATGTCGAGATAGTGTTAGATATTCTAGTCCTACATTAATGAGGAATTGAAGTCTAGCCTTTATTTCTTTTAGAATAGGTGTCGCAATACTCGTATCTGTTTTTGATAAATCTAGATTAGACATAAAGTTGTATATCTCTGTGATAGACATATCACAAACATCAGCAATATTTTTTTTATTAATAAATACATTAAGCGCCTCTACCTTTAGCCTTTTACCACCACAAGTAGTACACCTCTCTTCTTTTAGATATTTTCCAATTTCGGTTTTTGCAAATTCACTATTAGTTTCTCTATATCTTCTCTCAACTATAGGGAATATCCCCTCAAATGCCATAAGTCCAGTCATAAGACTGCCACCACGCATATACTCTATTTCTATTTTTTCTTTTTTCGTACCATAGAGAATCATATCGAGCATACCTTTTGGCATGTCACAAACTTTACTATTCACATCAGTATCAAACTTTTTAGCAACTGCTCTATAGAACATCCTAACCATACCAGCATCATAAGCCCAACCATATACACGAGCAAGACCACACTTAGACAAAGGCTGATTTCTATCTGTAATAACTTTATCTATATCAACTATTTGCTTGATTCCCAAACCCTTACAATCGTCACACGCACCAAATGGACTATTGAAACTAAATAACCTTGGAGCCAATTCCTCTACAGAATAACCACACTCATCACAAAAATGTGTAGTGCTATACACTAATTTTTCGCCCTCACAATCAATATCAACTGTTCCCTTTGATAATGCAACTGCAGCCTCTACACTTTCAGTAATTCTTTGTGAACTATTATCTTTTACAACTAGCCTATCTATAACAACATAAATAGTATGCCTAATATTTTTATCTAAAACTATATCTTCATCAAGAGTATATGACTCACCATCTACTACCACTCTAGAGTATCCTTCTTTCCTAAGTTCCTCTAGTTCTTTTGCAAAAGTGCCCTTTTTACCCTTAGTAAAAGCTGATAATATCTGCACTTTCTTGCCTTGCATTGCCATAATTCTATCAACTATTACATCTATAGTTTGGGTAGTTATTTCCTTTTTACAATTAGGACAATGTGCCTTACCGACATGAGCAAATAGAAGCCTTAGATAATCATAGATTTCTGTTACCGTTCCAACTGTACTTCTAGGATTATTAGATGTCGTCTTTTGGTCTATAGAGATACTAGGAGAAAGTCCATCAATACTATCAACATCAGGCTTAGACATCTGTCCCAAAAACTGCCTAGCATAACTAGACAAACTCTCCATATACATTCTCTGTCCCTCAGCAAAAATAGTATCAAAAGCGAGTGTACTTTTACCACTTCCACTCACTCCTGTAAATACTACTAATTTGTTTCTAGGAATAGTTAAATTAATATTTTTTAGATTATTCTCCCTAGCACCTTTTATAACAATATCTTCTAACATATTAGTCCTTTTCTATCTCTTTTATCTGGTCACGAATAAGAATTGCTGTTTCAAAGTCGAGCATAGTTGATGCTTCTCTCATCATCTTCTGCAATCTCTCTATTTCTTTTTGTTTTTCTGTTTTTCCTAGTTTTTTACCAGTTTTACCTGCTTTTTTAGTTATTTCTAAAGTATTTTTAATATCTTTGATAATAGTCTTAGGAATTATACCATGTTCAGCATTGTACTTCTCTTGAATACTCCTTCTTCTATCGGTTTCTTTGACTGCATTTTTGATAGAATCTGTCATTCTATCTGCATATAGTATTACTCTACTTTCACTATTTCTGGCAGCTCTACCTATAGTCTGTATCAAAGCCCACTCACTTCTTAAGAAACCTTCTTTATCTGCGTCTAATATAGCCACTAATTTAACCTCAGGAATATCTAACCCCTCTCTAAGTAAATTAATTCCTATTAGCACATCGAAGTCTTTTCTTCTAAGTCCATTGATTATATCAACCCTATCAAGAGTATCTATATCAGAATGTAAATATTTAACTTTAATATTCTTCTGGCTCAAATAATTAGTCAAACTCTCTGCCATTTTCTTAGTTAATGTAGTTACTAAAACCCTACCATCATTCTTAATTGTGTCATTTATCTGACCAATTAGGTCATCTACTTGATTTTCTACAGGTTTAATCTCTATCTTTGGCTCAAGTAATCCTGTTGGTCTGATAATTTGTTCAACGATTTGTCCAGAATTATCCATTTCAAATTTACCAGGAGTAGCAGAAACAAAAATAGTTTGTCCTATCTTCTTCTCAAACTCAGTAAAATTAAGTGGTCTATTATCATAAGCACTAGGCAATCTGAAGCCATAATCTACCAGATTGGTTTTTCTAGCCAAATCTCCAGCAAACATACCCCTAACCTGAGGTAGAGTTATATGACTTTCATCAATAAAAACAATAAAGTCATCTGGGAAATAATCAAGGAGAGTAAATGGTGCTTGTCCAGGCTGTCTACCATCAAAGTATCTTGAATAGTTCTCGATACCATTACAATATCCAACTTCTCTCATCATTTCTATATCATAAAAGACTCTTTCTTTGATTCTTTGAGCCTCAATGAGTTTACCATTATCTTCAAATTCTTTTGCTCTAACTAGGCAATCATGCTTAATTTCATTAAAAATATCTTCGTTTTTTGTATCTACAATATAGTGTGTCGCTGGTAATAAGAATAAATGTTCTAATGTATTTATTCTTTTACCCGTTAATACATCAAACTCACTAATTCTCTCGATTTCATCATCAAAAAACTCAATCTTGATACCCACTTCACTTCTATTTGACGGAATAATATCAATAGTATCACCTTTACTCCTAAATGAACCTCTTGTAAAGTCAATTTCGTTTCTTTGATACTGTAATTCTACTAATCTTTTTAGAATTGCCTTCTTTTCATACACCTCATTAGGTCGCAAAGAAAGACATGCACTAGAATAAGTTTCAGGAGCACCTAAACTATATATACAAGATACAGATGCTACAACTATAACATCTTTTCTCTCAAAAAGCGAACAAGTAGCAGAGTGTCTAAGCTTATCTATCTCATCATTAACGCTCATATCTTTCTCAATATATGTATCACTTGAAACAATATAAGCCTCTGGTTGATAATAATCATAATACGAAACAAAATATTCTACCCTGTTATTAGGAAAAAACTCTCTAAATTCATTACAGAGTTGGGCAGCAAGTGTCTTATTATGAGCAATAATAAGCGCAGGTCTATTAACTTTATTAATAATATTAGCCATAGTAAATGTTTTTCCACTACCAGTGACACCTAATAGAGTCTGATATCTTAGACCATCATTGAGTCCATCTACCAACCCCTCTATCGCCTGAGGCTGGTCACCAGTTGGAGAATATTTACTTAATAACTGGAATTTATGTTCCATACAATAATCTTTCCTCATTACAAACTAAGTATACAATAAAACAACTCTTTTTTCAACCATTTTAACACCTTAGAACATTAGTTCTAAAAAATATAACCACAGTAAACTTTAACTATGGTTATATCTAAAAAATTGCCTTTAAAATTATGCCAACAATAAACGAAATAATTGCAAGAATTATAGTTCTAGTAATCGCAACACTCCAGTTTATCTTTATATTTTTTTGTTCTCTTGTAAAAGATTTTCCTTTAGAAGTTATTGTGATACAGTAGACTAATTCCCCTTTCTTATCAGAATTAACTACACTGATATAGTTTTCTTGAATCAATCCATCTAAAATAGCCTCTAATTCAATATTGTTTACATTATATTTTGGTTCAAAACAGTGACATAAGTCAAGGGGTGCTAAAAGACAAGTGTCCTTATTCTCGCACACTTGCAAAAGATATTTCATAAGTATCTTTTCTTTCTTTGTAATCATATCTTATCTAAAAATCATAATTGCTAAAAAACTGCCTATAAAAGCCATTATTCCACTAACAAAAGCAGTTATAAACATCATTGCAACTAGGTCTTTTTTATTTCCTTTCTCTATTTTTATATTCTCTTGCAAGACCCTTGAATTATCAAGAACAAACAAGCACATATTATTCTCATCAATATATTTTAAATCAATATACTTTCTGGACTTTAAAAAATTAATATCTGTTTCTAATGAAGCATAGTCATTCTTATACTTCTTTATACTAGACAAAATAGTGCTGGTTTCCAAAACTTTGTATCCATCACTACAATTATTTATTAAATATTTTAACAATAATAATTTTCTTTTATCCATATATTTATATTATCACACTTTGGATATTTTTACTAATATTTACCTAATGATAATAAATAAAAAATGTGACCTGCATCAGCAAATCACATTTTTATTTAATCAATTATTTTTTAGAAGTTTTTGCTCTTCTAGTTGTTTTCTTAGTAGAGCTTGTGCCTTTCTTCTTAGATGAAACTACGAAGTATACAACTACACCAGCTAGTACAGTTACTGCAACTACTACTAAGATAGTTCCAACTACTGGACTGATTTTCTCTTCTTCCACATCCTCAGCAGGAACATTTACTTGATAAGAATAAGTGTTAGCATTACCAACCTCGTCCTTAACAACAAATTTTAAAGTATAGTTACCTGTAGCTGTAATATCCCAGATAGCATTTACACCATTTTTACCTTTGTTTGTTACAGTATTACCACTAGGGTCAGTAAGTGTAACAGAAAGGTGCTCTTTTAAGTATTCATCCTCTGTAGTATCGTCAGAAAGAGTGATTTTACTTAAGTTAAGTGTGAATTCTTGATTTAATGTAGCAGTCTTAGGAAGGTCTGTCTTCTCATTAGCCCACTCAAGAACTGGTTTCTCACAGTCACCTAAAGCAAGAGTTCTTGTCTCAGTTGTTGTATTACCAGCAGCATCTGTTGCTGTATATTTAATTGTATAAGTTCCTTGGCTAGTAGCTTTGAATGTTCTTACAGAAATATCTCCAGTTACTTTAGAAACTGTAGGGTTTGTACTATTTGGACCAGTTACAGTATAAACTACTTCAACTGATTTACCATAACCATAGTCAACACCATCAAACTTACCATCATTAGCAAATGCTGCAGGAATAGTAATTGTTTGGTATGTCTCATTTTCATCTGGATTCCATGCTAAAGCTGAAATAAATGTATTTGTAAGATCAATTGTTGGACCTACTGTATCTTTAGCAGTAACAGTAAATAATGAATTCTCTAGAGTTGCTTTGTTACCAGCGATATCTACAGCACTATAAACAATTGAGAAAGTGCCCTCAGATAGTGGAACAAAACCAGTCTCACCTACGATAGTATATTTTGCACCCTTAGATACATTATAAATATCCCAAGTGATTGACTGAGCCTCAAAGTCCTCACCATTCTTAATTAACTTAGCAGTAGGAACTTCAAATTTCTTACCTACTTCGATATCTTTATCAAATCTGCCTTCGTCCTCAACAACAATTGTAGGAGCAGTTTTGTCATTTACTCTAATACCGAATGTTTGAACTGTAATATTGCCACCAATATCTTTTGCTTTATATGTTACAGTATAAACACCAAAGTTACTTAATTTGAATGATACACCTTTTACAGTGTAAGTATATAGACTAGAATACTCTTTTGTGATTGTCTCTGTACCAACTTTTGATACAACATTACCAAAAGCATCTTTGATTGTAACAGTGATAGCTAGGTTATCATCTTTTACATCAGTGAATTGAACTTCTGGCAAATCAAGAATTTGTGTACCTTGATTAAATGCAGCTTGGTCAACACCCTCTACTTTGATAACACCAGAACCATCAGTAGCAAAACCGTACTCATTGATAGCAGTTGCACCCTCTACAGCAATATCTGTATTAGCTGCTAGTAATGCAGCATTCCAACCACCAGCAACAACGATTTCAGGAGCGTCTTGGTCATTCTTAGAGTTAACAATAGAGATTGTTTTCTCAGTAGATTTTACGATAATAGCAGAACCATCAGCAGTCAATGTTGCTGTACCAGTAGCAAATGCAGCTCTAGTATCTAATAATGTTGCATCTAAATATGCCTCAGCATAAACAACGATAGATGTAATACCAGTATTAGCTTCGATTAATTTATTTACATCAATAGAATATTTACCATCTTCATTCTTGTTTTTAATCTCAATTGGATCGCCAGTACCATTCACTTTGTAGAAAGTTTTTACTTCGATATTTGAATCATAAGTATCAGTAGCTGTTGGAACTGAGAAGTTTAGATATTGGTCTCTATCACTGATAGTTGTATAAGGGATATTTAAATCAACCTTAGTTTTTCCTTCAGTCATATCCTCATCAACATCATATACTACTACATCATACTCAGCATAACCTGCAGGGTTACCTGCTCTGTCAGTTGCTTTGTATCTAATCTCATAAGTACCTACTTGAGATAGAGTAATCTCAGCAGACTCATTGTCCTCTACATTAGTGATAGTTGTAACTGCACCATTAGGAGCTCTATATGATCTCTCGAATGTTAGTTGACTTAGAGTATCTAAGTTATCTGTACCATAGATAGCAGGAATAGTAATAGTTACTTTTTTCCCCTCACCTGTAACAGTCTTTAATTTAGCGATTGATGGAATAGATGCTTTAGTATTAACTAATAGCTCATCTAAATCATCACTCTCAGTAACTGGAACACCGTTAACAGAAGTAATCTTGTTAGGATCCTGAACATCTACAGTATAATCATAAGTTGGTCTAACTGTAGCAGATTGTTTATCAGCAACCTTGATAGATTGATCTGGAGTAATCTCAGCGGCTGTTTTATTAAATAAACCAATACTTGCCTTATAAGTGATGATGTAATCACCTACTTTGTTAGGAGTGAATGAGTAGTTCTCATAGTCGAATGCCTCATCAGGTAATACTTCTTTTGTAGTTTGGTTAGTAATCTTAACCTTAACATAAGCATTAATTGCATCTAGAGAACTAGAAGACTCAGTAACCTTAATCTTAGGAACCTTAATCTCTGTGTTTACATTTCCACTAGTAGGAACAGAATCAAGTAGAGTCATTGTTAAGTTAACCTTAGAAAGGTCATACGAAGTAACAACTTGGAAGTTAGAATCAAGTCTAGAAATAACTGAATCTAATAAACCATCAGAATCTTTATCCTCACCAGTTCTGAACTCATAAACGATTGTATATGTTCCAGCTTTCTCAAGATTATTCTCACTAACAGCAAAGTATGTTTTGTTTGCATCCATCTCTGTTAGGACAATAGGCTCGGTACTATTTGGAGTATAAAGTAAAACTGCTAATTGCTCGTCACTCTCTAAGTCAGCAATCTTAGTTGCTTCTTCCTCATCTCCAATAATAACAGATGGAGCAGGAATCTTAAAGCCCGTTTGTTTAACTGGCATTTTTGCAGGTATTACATACTCGCTATTTACAGGAAGAACTATAGTAGCATCACTCTTCTCTACCCATACAGTTAGGCTGTCAACAACAGTCTTAACCTGATTCTCATTAGTTGTAGAAATTGTGATATCATAGTATCCTTCATAGTTTGCCCAGAAATATTTTTTACCTTTGTAATCAACTAATTCTGGGTCAGTTGTATCAAGTGGAACTGTAGCGATTTCAATTGCGTCGCCACCCTTAGTTACTTTGAACTCATACTCGCCGGCATCACCTACAGTTACTTCAGGAAGCCAAACACGGTCGCCAACTTGATAATTATCAGAAAAACCTTCTTCTACTTTAACACTAGCACCAACAACTGATGTAGTTGCAGAATACTCTTGTTGTGCAGCAGATACTGCTTGCTGAACTGGTGCAACATAACCTGTAGTTGCTGTAACACCTGCAAGTAAAAGTGGTAATACTAATTTTTTCTTGCCTTTCATAATTGTCAAAAATCTCCTTACTTACAATAATTATAACGAATTTAGTTTAGTATTTTTTATATGTTTTGTCAACTATATAATACAAATATTTTATTAATTCGCCCCTATTTGTCTTCATACTTGTAGTATAAATCAAAATTTCCAAATTATACCAAATATTTGTAATAAATTTCCAATAAAACTAGCTAGGATTTTTACCCATATTTGGGGTAGCCCCATAAGCAGTTTGTAGGATAGATGGAGCATAAAAAGCATAGTCCTCAAAAAACTTTTCTTTACTAAATGTCATATTCCTATATCTACCATCCATCTGACCATTCTCTGGATGTTTAGACAATCTCTCAAATAGCCCACCTAATGTGCACATCATGTTCATATCGACCTGCATAGCAGTAGATGTAATGAGTGAGTTAATAGCCATAGCTTTGTTACTCATATTCTCAAAAGTATCCTCTGGCATACGGTAAATATAATCAAGAACCTGTAATGCAGTATCTTCATTAAAACTATAATGCAAACCTGCAAGAATGCTAGACAATGCCTGAATTTTATTAGACTCTACATCTCCATACTGAATCTCTCCCCTTTCTGCAGCATGTAAAAAATCAAGTCTCTCTGCAACATAGCCATCTATAATTCTTTTACCCTTTTCCCAAAGAACACCATCTTTCTTTCCTCTACTATCGTGACCCACAGGAAAATATTTAGCATTTATGTCCTGATAAGAACTCAGTGTATCCCTAGTCTCATAATCGCCATCTTTCATAAGAGGCACTAAGTCTCTCATAATCTCTTGCATGTATTTATACTGAGCAGAATAAGCCTCCAACTCTCTTTGCTGTCCAAAATAATCAGTCTCAAAAATATGAAGTATAGCTTTTACATCTGCACCCTCAGCAACAGCATAGTCTTTCATAGCCTTTTTGAAACTGCCTACATTTGCAGGAGTAGCAAGTTCTGGTTTTCTAGAAAAATCCGAACAAGGATTGTCCATTTCTTTAAAATACTGCATATTATGAGTAGATTCATGAAAAAGCAAAGATACCAATGAAAACCTAAATGCATTTTGATACAAATGGTCTTCAGTCACATACATTCTGTCACACTTAGCTCTACCACACTCATCAGAGCCCAAAGAAACCTCATCTTTATCCATATTTCTCAAGAAATTAACTGAGCTAATTCTATTGTAATCAAAGTTTCCTTCTCTAATTTTCTTGATTGAAAATACAGCATCTATCACACTCTGTAATGTCTCATTAGGAATCTCTTCACTAAAATCATTAGGAGCATTCAAAAAATCTATTATAACTTGATGAGCCTGCTCTACTGACATATCAGGATTTGGCTTAAATGATAGCATAATTTTCTCCTTTTGCTTTAACAAAATTTCATACATATATATTAAACCACAAAACAGACAAAAAATCAATATTTATAGCCGAGAAAGATTAAACAAAACAATATAAAAAAAATCTCCCATGCACATATCTGCATAGGAGATGGTAAACATATAGAAGAAGTAGATTTATGTAACTATTTAGAATCCTAAGCCTGTTCCACAGCCACAGCAATTAAGAATCATAATCAAAAGAATTATATTCCAGCAACAGTTATCGTCATTACCGAAACCATTACAACCACATAACATTAAAAGAAGTAATAAGCAACAGCAGTTGTTGCCACCCTTGTTAGACATAGTGTGTCCACCACCTACACCATGATTACAACCACAATTTGTTCCAAACATATTGTTTTCCTCCAAATATTTATTTAGAAAGCCTTTCTTTTGCCTTCTACTTCATATTACTCAAAGAACAATAATTGTGTTACAAATATCACACATTTCTAATAAAAAAAACTTGAGTAAAACTCAAGCTTTTATTCATTAAACAAAGTTTTCTTAATTATATCTTTTAAGGTATCTATACCAATATTGTTCTTTGCAGATATCAAAACACCATCTGTAGCAATAGATTTATCCTTTAGATTATCACATTTATTATAAACCATAATTACAGGACTATCACAACCCAAGTTAGCTAATACCTCATTGGTTACTTTAATATGACTTAAGTGATTAGGATTACTAATATCAACTACATGCAAAATTAAATCTGCATATATACTCTCTTCAAGCGTACTAGAAAAGGCCTCTATAAACTCATGGGGAAGATTATTAATAAATCCTACAGTATCGGTAAACAGAGCCTCTTTATTATCGCCCAACCATACATTTCTAGTTGTGGTATCAAGAGTTGCAAAAAGCTCATCTTTTACATACACATTAGTTCTAGCAAGTAAATTAAGGAGTGTACTCTTTCCACTATTTGTATAACCAACAATAGCAACAACTGGTTTAGAATTAGACTGTCTACTCTTTCTATTTAAGTCCCTATGCTTTTTTAACCTCTTGAGTTCTTCTGATTTCTTAATAATATTATTCTCAACAATTCTACGATTTAATTCGAGTTTGGTTTCACCAGGACCTCTCATACCTACTCCACCACCAAATCTACCACTACTTTCAGAGAGCGCATTTAGTCTAGGAAGTGAATACTTAAGTTGTGCAAGCTCTACCTGAAGTTTACCCTCATTAGTTCTAGCCCTTCCCGCAAATATATCAAGAATAAGCATACTTCTATCAATTACTTTAGTACCAACAGCAGCACTAATACTACTAACTTTACTACCACTAAGTTCATTATCAAAAATAACTAGGTTAGCCTCATTCAACTGAATAGATTCTTTGATGATGTCAATCTTTCCACTGCCAATATAATATTTACTATCAGGCTTAACTCTGAATTGAGAAATTCTATCAACTGTTACAATTCCAGCTGTTTTAGCAAGACCTTCTAGTTCATCTAAATCAGCCTCCATATCTCCCTTTTCTTTAATAGCAACTTTTACTAAAATCGCCCTTTGTTCAGGCAATGCGTTCATTTTCACATAATACTCTTTATAAGCCTTTTCACTAGAAGAAATTTTCTCAAGCAAGCCATACTTATTTAGATATCTAGCATCGTGACAAACAACAACATCTATATCTTTACCAGTAACATACCCAACCTCTGCAGAGTAAGCCAAACCATCTTTTATAGATAATGCGCATAAACAATCTAATTTTTTGTTTTTTAGTAAAGATATATCCATACCACTCAGTTTAGCATTACCACTAGGGTGGGTATGAATAAGTCTAGAACCAGTATATCTTCCTCTATTCTCTTCTATCTCTATAGCAACAGAATTTTTGTCACCAACACAAGCATCTAGAACTTGTCCTTTTCTCGAAATTAACACTGCTACTTCGTATCCAGTGCCAGCAGTTATATCCACCATAGCAGATATAACAAACTCATCAATAAAAAGGCTCTTATCAAAAGAGTATCCCTCTAAAGATAATAACCTTTCTCTATATTCCTTTTTTAGTTTTTCTGGAAATATCATTAAATCAATCCTTTAATTGTATCATTTATCATAGTCATACTAGCCACATTAGTAGCAATCAAACTAGTATTATAGTCTAGTTGATTATAAACAGTATTTACACTCTGTCCTACTAGAATGAGCCTATTGCCAAGAGAAACAAGAAATGCCTTTTTATCAATCTCAGTGACAGACTTGTTCTGCTCAAAAATAATTAGAGCATCATTAAAGTAATCTTGCATTGCATCAACAAGTATACCATCATACCCTACATAGTTATCGTCAAATTTAGCAATATTATCTGCATTTATAAATCTATTTAGTGAATAATAACCCTGAAAAGTAAATGTAAAGTTCTCATACCTTGAAAACATCTCTACAGCTCGCTCAAAAGCCTTAGTTGAATTTTTAGTCTTAATAAGAGCAAGGGTATACTTATCTTCCAAATAATTATACTCGTTAGTTAGAGCGCTTCTCTCAAGCACCCCACCCTGCACTATTTGATTACTATATGAGATTTTCTCCATAAATGACTTGTACTCATCATCAGCAATAAACATCTCATAATTTTTTATAACACCATCATAGTCGTCAGTCTTTATATCAATAGTGAGAGCCATGTAGCAATAGTTTATCTCACCATTCTTGTCATACACTCTTGAATATAAGTTTCCTGCCATAGTATAGTCACCTAGGTAATAGCAAAAATCTGCCAAATCTTTAGTAAACACAAAGAAGAGAAGCAAGAACATTATCAAACAAGAAACCAACAATGCAAGCAATGTAAACCCACCAGTAGTTAGAATAATCTTTTTATAGTTAATATTCACTAGCAACCTCCTTTATTTATATTACTAAAATGTCCACCTTATTTTATCCTATTAAACAAAAAAAATCAACAAAACTTCAATCATTCATTGTTTTGTTGACACACTTTTAATTTAATATTTCGGAATCTATTTGGGATATTACTTAAGACTCATAATGATAGTCATAAAAACGCCCAATCCTGCCATAACAACAATACTTCCCATAATACCTTCCCCCTTTTGAAAGCTGCACCCGTAGTATATCACACAAAATACGCCATGTCAATACCCTTTTTAAAAAATATATATATTTTTTAAGCTACTAAAAACATACTACAAACCCTGCATAAAAACCATTTCTCCTGTATTAGCCGAAAACACATAATTACACCTATCACCTTCTCGCCCAACAATAGTCAAACACCAGCACAAATTAAAACTATCTTTCTTTAAATCCCCCAGCAATTTAATATAAATTTCTCCACAAAATCCTTGCCTTGTATTTAATTTTTTCAAATCAACTTCGTTCTGTGTCAATAAAATATCAATAACATCACTCGATTGCACCTCTAAATTTTCAGTAATAGACGAGAGAACAACATCTATATAGCGATTTTCAAACCATATACTCGCAACCATAATATCAGCAATACCAACTTTCCCCACATCAACAACCCAACTACCATCATAAGGATTAGATACCAAAGTCCCACTATACCTATCATTCCCAACCACCAAAGAGTATTTAGTTGGTACTAGCCTTTCTTTTTCAACACTACTAAAAGACAATACAGCAAAAGGAATTTTGTCCGTAGAAAACCCATCTTTTTTATATTCAATTTCCCTCTCACCAACAATAAGTATTGCATTTATATCCTGACAATCACCTACAAAAACATGATTTTGTATTTCAGACACACTACACAAAAGTCTCTCCTCAAAACCCCTAGAACAACCACACAAAAATCCAACACCAAATATCAAAATAAATAAAAAAAATTTCATATAGCCACCAAAACCTTTAGAACACTATATGAAATCTATTTATCATTTATGAGTTACTGAATATTATCAACTTGCTCTACCCTTTCTTGATATTTACCACCTAAAAACTCTGTATTTAAAAATGTATTTATGATATTTAGAGCAGTCCTATAACAAATATAATCGCAAGGAATGATACACACATTAGCATCATTATGCTTTCTAGACATTTCAGCAAAAATGGGCTTAAAACATAGAGCACCTCTAACACCCTTTGCCTTATTGCTCGCCATACTCATTCCTATTCCAGACCTACAACCATATATGCCAACATATCCCTTCCTCACATATTCGTTAGCCTCTATAGCAAATGTAGCAAAACTATCCAAAGCATCATACTCTTTACTAGCACATTCTACATACTCAATTTTCTTTGAATCAAGATACTTCTTAATCTTCTGAAACATCTCACTAGCACCATGGTCATAAGCTAAAACTATCATAATTTTCTCCTAAAATATATATCAAATATAGTTTACCAAAAAAAGAGCATTTTACAAATAAAAATAAGCAAATTTTAAGAGTATTTATTCTTAATTATTTGAGAAAAAGGAATTTTTGTGCTAAGATTACTAAAAATAAACCACAGGAAAAAGAAATGAAAAAAAACATTGACGAAACAGCACAACTATACTCTCAACTATACGACAATGAAGATTTTACCGAATTTATTGAGAATAAATACAATATAAAAGATAACGAAACCGTTCCTATTTACCTTGAGAGTATTGAAAAATATATTGACTTCTTAGTAGAAAATAGACAACCTGCTGACGAAAAAGAGTACAGAGAAAAGTCACGAGCATTACTATCTGCTAGTGCTACACAATTCTGGTTACTTCCTGCAGAAGAATGTTTCGAAACACTAATAGAGATGATAAAAGACGAAGTAATTACAGAAGAAGAGATTCAGTATATTGTATCTACAAACAAATTCTACAAAGGATTCAGATTATTCCTAATCTCAGCATTTGCAAATAGAAAAAAATCAAAAAAGAAAAAGAGTAGAAACTGGTCAGAATTAGACCCTATCATTACACAGCTCATTGAAAAATACTTCTCAAATCAGATGACTAAATAACTCAAAATACCCACCTAAAATTAGATGGGTATTTTTTTATTGAAGCAATCCAGCATTAGTAAGTGATGTGATAAGTGAATTGACCGTACTAATTACGGTTGCAAGGTCAGAAGTCTCTGGCAATAAGTCCACTGCAACACCCGGAGTAACAACTCCAGCAGGTCCCTCAGGACCAGTTGCACCAGGAGGGCCAGCAGGACCTACAGGACCTGTCGGCCCAGCCGGTCCTCTAAGACCCAAAGCGCCTAATCCACACAACCTATTATTGCTACAACCACAGCCACAATTACAGCCACAATTACAGTTTGCTAACATATAATATAATACCTCCTTATTCGGTACTCACAGCATATTATGAAATAAGTTTACGATATGTTAAACAACTTCTCACATCACACAATATATATCAAAAGAAGGTACTATTCAATAATTAAAAAAATCAATATATTTAGAGAAAATTACTTTTTATGCATAATACATTATTATTTAATGATTATTTATAATATTCGCCATTTTTGTATTGACATTTAACCACCAATTCTACTACAATGAATATGGACAAAGTTTGTCATAATTAAATACAAATACCTCACAAAAAAAATTCTTAGAAATTTTTAAAATTAGGTATTGACAAACCATACCCTCATCCATATAATATTATAATTTAGTTTATATAGTACATATTCCACTATAAAAATAGAGGCTAAATTAGTTCATAACTAAAGGGGAATTACTATGAAAATTTTAGACCATATCCATGCAAAAAAGGTCGCCAAAGAAGAAGGCAAAGACTACACTCATAGACTGAATCAATGGAAATCTTACACTCAAAAATTACAACAATCACTAACAACCGGAACTCATGAAGAAATCAAAGTAACCACCGATGACATGCCTTTTGAGCAAATATATTTCTATAATATAAATGGCTCCTTTCCTATTGAGAATGAAGGCGTATCAACTATTAGTGCAACTGTAATAGATACATGTTATAATTGCAACATTAATTTTATGCCATCATATATGCTAATCAAAACAAATGGTACAACCCAAGAATCACCAAACATATCCAATACTGCAGTATATAAAGTTTCATATACAGATGCTGCACTTGAAAGAAAAAACAAACAACCATATTATACTGTGGAAACAATGGTAACAAATACCAACCCTGCTACAAATGATATTTTTCCTTACATCTTTCACACAACAATAGTAACTGTATCTGGTGGTAGACTAGACACTCCAGAAATCACACACTACCCTGATGTAAAATACGATACCGATAGTATCACACAAGAAAACAATTCCATGCGAGCCCTCAGACTATATCAAGAGTGCATAATGACTCCAGTCAAAAATTATGCTAGAAGTCCCAGAAGCACCTTTGAGATGAATAAATAAAAAATCAAGTGTCATAAAAATATACACTTGATTTTTTTTTTACTTATTTAATTCAAACCACTCATCACGAGTAATCACATAGTTATCAGACTTATATGTTAACCCATCTTTTTCTCTAGTAACCTCGTATGAATGAGAATATTTCATACCACAAGACTGTTGCATCTTTGCCGAAGGAATATTGTCAGTATGACAAGAACAATACACCATTTTTGCACCCAACTGCTCAAACATATATCTAAGCATACAATTAAGGACTTGTTTACCAAAACCTCTACCTACAAACCTCTCTCCCATGCCAAGTCCCTTATCCTCATAGACACCTTCTTCTATTTCCCAAAAAGCAACCTGACCTATAGCCTCCATTGTTTCTTTGTAGTATATTAGATACGCAAAATTATCCTTTTGGTAATTAATCGTTCTTATCAACCTATCCCTAGCTTCATCTAAGTTTTTTTGAGGCGTCCAAAGCATATATTTGGCAGACACTTCACTTTTCCAGTAGTTATTATACAAACTCTCCAAGTCTTCCATCTTAGCCTTGCCTATTACAAGGTCTTTAGTTTCTAATTTTTCTGCATATTTCATTACTACAACACCTGCTCCTCTATATTATCCAACACACTATCAAAGGCATCTAATAAATGCAAAGAATCAGCCGTCATCTTTTCATTTTGTGCTAGATTATCACTCCTACCAATCATAACTAGATAACGCAACAATTTACTACCATCTCCAACAGTATTTAGGTCCGAAATCTCACTCTTAACTAACTCTGGTGTTAACAACTTTTTATACGGATTATTATTTTTATTTTCGGTAACATACATAAATAAATCGTGTTTATATACTAACTTAGATATAATAGCAGACTCACTATCATCAAAGCCTAGTTGAGGTAAAATAGGAGCAATAATCTCACAACCTCTAATGTTGTGATTAAAGAAACTATCAATCATTCTTCCTTTCTTTTTTCTAACAATATGACTATCAGGCTTACCTATATCATGAAAAAACATTGTATAAGCAAGCATCCTCCTATCAGCAGCAGGAAGTTCTGCAGTTGCCCTATTCATATACTCAACAGAATGCAATATATGACCCAAAACATTATACTTATGCCATGGATTATTCTGTTGCTGAGCCTCGCATTTCTTAACCTCAGGAATAAATCTATCTAGCCATACCCTAAACTCAGTATTATCATTATACATTGTGTAAAAATCTTCTACTGCATTATTTGATAACACAACACTATCTAGCAGTCTAATATATTTCTCGTTTTGCATGATACTTCCTCCATACATTTTCTAGCAGATTATACCACAAAATACACATTTTTTCAATCTAAAAACCAAAAGAGCCGATTAAACTTCGACCCTTTTCTTACATTAATTCGACCTTAAATAAACATTTGTTTTTCTACCATAATGACTGGTATATATTTCTCATCAAGAGCATTGATAGACTCTCTTAGTTTTGTTATGATTTCCTCATCTTTGAGCTTTGCATCAAATGGAATTGCCACTTCAAATATCACATTTGTCTTATGTGGACCTTTAACCATTCTAAAGTCATGCATAGAATAAGACTCGTCTATCTCTTTTACCATTCTAGACACCATCTCCCTCATAACATTCACTTCTTCGTCATTAATAACTATCGGATCATAATGTCCAGTTAATACAATATTAGTTTCTGTTAAAAACTCCCTCTCTATATCATCAACTAATTCATGCGCCACTAGTGGGTCTAAATGAGCATCTAGTTCTATATGAACACTAGCAAAAAACTTATTTGGTCCATAACTATATACATTTAAATCATGTACACCCAATATTTCTTCATGTGCAAGAATTCTCGCTTTGATTTCATCAAAAAACTCTTTGTCAGGTGCTTGACCTATTAGTTTAGAAATCATTTCTTTTAGAATATTAAATCCTGCAATAGATATAAAGATTGCAACCAAAACACCGGCGTAACCATCAACATTAAAATTAATAATTTTACCCAATATTACGGCTACTAATACCACACTGGTAGATATACAATCAGATAGACAGTCTACAGCCGTAGCCTTTAGGATATCTGAATTAATCTTCTTCGCTACCGACCTATTGTAAAAAAACATTAGACACTTTACTACAATCGATACCACCAAAGCCACAACTATCACATAAGAAAACTCTAGCATTTCTGCACTAATAATACTAGCAATAGACTCCTTCACTAATTCAAAAGCAATAAGAAGTATGATAAATGCTACTACCATAGATGCGATATACTCTATTCTCTCATGACCATAAGGGTGTTCCTTATCAGCAGGCTTTGACGACATTTTAAAAGAAATAAAAGACATTAAACTACTACCACAATCTGTTAGATTATTAAAGCCATCTGCCATAACAGACACAAATCCAAACAACATTCCCACCAAAATTTTACCTGTTGCCAAAAGAATATTAGCAAATATTCCCACTAAACTAGCCATTTTACCATAGTCTTCTCTAGACTTTGTTTTACCCATAATTTTACCTCTACAAAAATAAATGCAAATGTATTATATATAATCTATGTAAAAAAGTAAACAGTTTGATAAAAATAAAAAAACTCTATACATACAGCATAGAGTTTATATACTAATCAATCTCTTTTCTTAGAGTTATATTAATATTATCAAATCCATTTTTCTTATAAAAATTAATAGTGTTTACATTACCAAAAGATGCAGTAACCATAATTCTCTTTGCGCCCTGCTCTCTGCACCATACCACAAAAGAATCAACCAGTCTGGTTCCTATTCCAAACTTCCTATACTCCTCATATATAAACATATTATCTAGTTCAGCAGTAATACCATCATAATATGAATATGTTTCGTCTTTGTGCGTAGAACCAGCCAAATACCCAACTATTTTCCCCTGCATCTCTGCCACAATAATATACTCACTCTCTATCATATATGTAAAATATTCTTTTGAGGTATCACTAAGCGACCAGTCCGAAATATAACTATCAAATCCATTTTTTGTTTCATATTTACATAGTTCATTATTAAGTTTTTGAATAATGTCAAGGTCTTCTAGTGTTGCCCTTCTAAGTATTAAATCCATAGTATATCCCCTTTAAAAATTATTATGACCAAATAATAGACTTGCCAACATCACAAACTTTCTCTATCTTACCATCTTTTACCCTGTATGCAAGTCCATAGATAGTTTCTTTACCGTCACGACACACAATATATGTTCCATCTACAATAAAGAGAATTTCTATATCAAAACTATCTGGCAAAACAATATCCTCTATATACCTCTTATCATCAAGAATAGCATCACAATACTTTTCGTAATGAGGCAATATATTTATATTAGTAAAACCTAAGCCCTTTAGATAAATCTGAAAATTAGGGTCAAGACTCTCCCCCTCTAATTCTGGTGGACAATATACAGTACCAGCACAATTCATACTACCTGCACTGGCTCCAACTATTAGAGCATCTGTATCCCTAATGATATCCTTTAAATTAATATTATTAAAGAAAGCATTTTGTGATGGTAAGTGTCCACCACATAGATAAATAAAGTCAGCCTCTTTTATTAACTCTCTTGCCTTATCTGCATTTCTTCCATCTAGTACCTTGTAATTTTTAAAGGGTAATGTTAAATCAAAAGACTCAAAAGTAACACCAGCATACATATCTGTAGCTTCAGGCTTATCCTCTGCACTAGCAATGAATAAAAAATTATCGTACTTTTTTACATTGCTTTTAATCATATCTAGTATTCCATTATCATTACCAAACTGGTGAGGAAATCTATTGCCAAGTTCATCTTTTTCGTACAAATTCAATGAACTTGTCATAATAACTGTATCCATAATGAACCTCCATCATTTTCTCAAGTCTATCATAAAATAAATTAATTTACTACTAAAAAGCACAACCGTAGATGTGCTAATATATTTAGATAATATTTGAGATTCTATTTTTTATTAAACTTCTCCAAACAAACATGTTCGTCAGAATATGTAAGCACACCGTTCTTGTGCTCATATCCCATCTTTCTATAAAAAGGTATTGCAGATATCGCTGCCGGAATCTCTATCCTGTCAGCTCTAACAAAAAACTCATCTTCCTCTAGCGTTTCTATAATCTTTTTGCCATATCCTTTGCCTTGACACTTATCATCCACAAATATTGAAAACAAAGAGCTCTCAGTTAGACTATCCCAATATGGACCTATAGCGCCACAAGCAACAATCTCGCTCTCTTCTTCTATTATATAAAAATGTGTCCAAGAAGCTCTCTTTTTAACACCATTTTCATCAAGTGCATGGATTACTTTTTCTATAGAAGATTGAGGATAAAATTTTGCATAACTAGGACTGGAGACAGACCTTGCTATCATGTCAGCAACAGCCTTATAATCACTTTCTTTTATTCTTCTAATAACCATAATTCCTCCTAAAATAAGTTTTCATATTATAGTCTAGATATCACATCAAAGACTTTTGAGCGATTATTTTTGTATTTATTGAAAGGGTCTCTTGTATCTGATGCGAGATGTTCTCCATTTGCCGAATTGTCCGAAATAAGTAACAACGCAGAGCCTTTTTTATTAAT
The DNA here is from genome assembly GCA_015055605.1 of Clostridiales bacterium. Taxonomy (GTDB): domain Bacteria; phylum Bacillota; class Clostridia; order Christensenellales; family UBA1242; genus UBA11490. The sequence continues at coordinate 93,212 of SVHV01000001.1, read as the reverse complement.
AACTCGCATACATTCCAAAAATGAAGCAAATTCCATTTCAATAACACTAGCCCCCAAACTCCTAAATTCGTTTAAATGACTATATTCTGCAAAAACAGAATCTACAGAGATAACCACTTCATCTAGAACATTAAATCCTGTATCCGTACAAGCAGTAACAAGTTTTTGATTTAAACCCTCATTAGAATATGCTTTTTGTAAAAATTTATCCTTAAGCGTATCATTTAGATACATAGTAGCACCATTACCACTAATAGCACAACTAGGTATGATACAATCACCTAGCGAGATATCTTTTACTAGAGAGCCTGCAGAACCTAAGAATATAAAATTATCACACTTTAGTTTATAACACGACAAACAAAAGTCAACAATATTCGGAGCACCTATCTGAAGCCTTACATAAAGAATCCTCTTATCACCAACTTTAACTTCATAACTATTTGAAAATTTATGATTAATCAGTTGTTTTATTTCAACCTCTATATCCCCCACCAGTTTTTCTATTTCCCAAGCAGGTGCAACTAACACATAGTCAAAAACCTCATCTGAAGAAATACCATAGATATACTGCAAAATATCATTTGTTTCTATATACTTCTCCATCTCTGATAATATTTTATTCATAACCTACTCCTTAAATATAGAGTCAGTATAACACAAACTATTCATATCCCCAAATAAAACAAAAAAAGTCCAAGCAATTTGCCTGAACTTAATTTCTGCTACTCAAAACTGTTTTATTTTATACCTACATTAATGCCGTTTATATAAGAGTACATAGGCGATTGCAAGTTCAATAATTTTATTTTTTTGAGTACATAATTAATGGAACTTCCATTTCTTCAGTTAAAGAAGTATGGTGTCCCTTAAATCTAGGATAATTTTCATGAGGTAAGAATTGTTTATGAGTAAATGTTCCCACAGCAATATAATCCCCCAACATTTTTGTAAAGCCTTCAGTGCCACCAAAATAATTTTCTTTAATCAATTCACTGCTTTTAAACAATTTAAAATCATCACCATATTTTTTATCAAATTTTTCTTCAAATTCTTTTTCCTTTCCTTCTTTTACTCTAAAAGCAGGAGTTCTTCCATCTAAATACGGACAGCCTTTTAATAAAGAATTTAATTCCGTATCCTTATAAAATTCTACATACCCCTCAATATCTATATGACCATGGTCAGCAGTTATAATAACCAAAGTATCATGTAAACTTTCACACAACTTTTCAATTTTTTGATTAAGTACAGAAATTTTCTTTTTAGCCTCTAAACTATTCACACCGAAATTATGCATTGTTGCATCAGGTTCTGGAAAATATGCATATATAAACTGTTTACCATCTTTTTCGCAAACTTTTTTAATTTCATTACAAAGATCGTCTTCATTAGCTATCGCTATTTTCACAGATTTGTTTGTTTGTACATAAGAAGGCATAATTGCAGTAACAGAATAATCACTATGAGCTTTATCAAAATAACAATCTGCATTATCTATAATAGGATACACATAATCTACTTTCTCACCAGTTTGCGAGTCAGAATGCAAATAAATATCTATATTTTTATTAATTTCATCAAAATACAAACTCCAACCAAACCAACCATGCTCATAAGGTAATTTATTTGTAATTAAAGAAGTTGTGGCATTAGTGGTTGTTGACGGAAATGTAGATGTCAATACTTGTTTAATATTTTTGCTCAAAAAAGAATTTGTATCTAAATTTTTATTGATAGGATAAATCCCCAAACCATCTAAACACAAAAAAACTATATTCTTATAATTTTTTTGCAATTCTTCTTTCAAGATAGGTAATGTGCTGTTTTTATTTGGAACACCTAAGAACTCTGCTAATGTTGATGATATATTTACATTACAATTATTCCAATCTGGCTTAATAAATTCTCTCATATACAAACTCCTTTCATAATTGCATTATATCATCATTTTACCTATCCCAACAAACAAAAAAGCACAACCGAAGTTGTGCTTAATTTGGCTCCTCAAGTAGGGCTCGTCAATGAAACCGGAGGTTTTATTTGTCGGGTGTCACAAAGTGACGGGGTCCCGACTACCAATGTACGTTCAAAGCAACAAAGTTGCTAGCAGATGCAATCTGCTGAGCCCTTTGAGAGCATAAAAAATGCTCATCAATAAATTTGATGAGCGATTTTTTGGCTCCTCAAGTAGGGCTCGAACCTACAACCTACCGGTTAACAGCCGGTTGCTCCACCATTGAGCTATTGAGGAATAACACGACTATTATATGTTAGGAAAAGTTTTTTGTCAACTACTTTTTTAAATATTTTTAAAAAAATTAAAATTAAAATTTACTAATCTCTATATTCTTAAATAAATTCTAAAAAGCCTTCTTGATTTCTTTAATCGCATTCTTTTCGAGCCTACTAACTTGTGCTTGAGATATCCCTATTTCTTCCGATACTTCCATTTGAGTTTTTCCTATAAAGTACCTAAGAGATATTATTTCTTTTTCACGACTATCCAGTTTAGACAGCGCATCTTTGAGATTAATATTCTCTATCCATCTTTCTTCAGAATCTTTACTATCACTAACCTGATCAACTAAATATATAGTATCCTCACCATCTTCGTATACCGGGTCACATAGAGACATAGGCTCACTAATCGCCTCCAGCGCAATGGCAACCTCAGATACTGGTAATTCCAGTTTTTTTGCAACCATATCTACCGTTGGTTCCTCGCTATTTATCCTAATCAAATCTTCTCTAGCCTTGAGTGCCTTGTATGCAGTATCCCTTAGGCTCCTACTGACTCTAATACTATTATTGTCCCTTAGGTATCTCTTTATCTCACCTATTACCATAGGCACAGCATAAGTCGAAAACCTAACATTCTGATTCATATCAAAATTATCTATCGCTTTCATAAGTCCTATAAATCCAACTTGAAAAATATCGTCTGTATTAGTAACCCTTGCACGAAATCTCTGTATCACACTCAATACCAGCCTAGCATTACATATAGCAAACTTTTCTCTAGCATCTTTGTCACCATTTTTTAATCTCTTCATGAGTTCCAACTGTTCTGCGCTACTTAGCTTAGGTAAAGCATTAGTATCTATACCAGTTATAACTACCTTTCCACCCAAATAAAAAACACCTCCTAAATATTTAGGTGTATTTTTTACTATAATTTGTGATATTATTCCTTTTTTACAAATAACGACAATATTGTATGTTTTTTGTCACTATATACTAGTATATTGTCATTATTTTATTACATTATGCCAGTTTTAATATTTCTTTCTTTATACGAATAACTATCTTTTTCTCTAGCCTACTAATATAACTCTGACTAATTCCTAATGAATCAGCCACTTCTTTTTGGGTTAATTCCTCACCTCCAGACAACCCAAATCTCATAATCATTATTTCCTTTTCTCTACCATTTAGCTTATTAATTACTGACCAAAGAATCTCTTTTTCAGTCTTTTTTTCCATATTCTCTTGTGGACAATCTGATGCACTAGGAACTATATCAAACAATACTAATTCATTACCCTCTCCATCATTACTGAGTGGCTCATCAAGGGACACAACTTGTTTCTGTTTGCTAATCTTCCTTAAATACATTAGTATCTCATTTTCTATACATTTACTAGCATAAGTTGCAATCTTTATATTCTTATCTGCTCTAAAAGAATTAACTGCCTTAATAAGACCTAAACTACCTATACTAATTAGGTCCTCTATATCCACTTCACTAGATGCAAACTTTTTAGCAACATACACAACAAGCCTTAAATTATGCTCAATTAGTTTTTGTTTAGCACTCTCATCACCATTCATAAGCAGGTCTAGATAGACCTTTTCTTCTTCCTCATCTAATATCTCAGGAAGACTCTCTCCACTACTTAGATACATAAGAATAGAATTACTAGATATACTAAATTTACTAAGCAATCCACTTATTAATTTTAACCATTTTTTCATTTTACTACCCCTAAATAATCACTATTTAAAATACAATCAAACTCACCAAAATTCTTATGTGCCACTGCAATTCTTTGATTGACATATTCTCTACCATCAACACACATTTTATCTATAGTAAACGAGAGATATTCCTTTCCTTTATCAACACCATCAATACTTATATATCGAATATTCTTAAGCCTATCATCTCTAACTTTTCCATACAATAATTGAATTAAACTTATATTGTTGTATAACCGTTCAAATGCATCAAGGGAAATAATGCTTACGCCCTCACCATTATCACTAACCATATTCCCACTATCTAAAAAGCCTCTTAACTCTAATTTTTTATCTCTATCCTCCAACAGCAAAGAACACATATAACTACTTTCTCTAAGAGAATTACCCATAACCACAATTATTTTCTTTATACAATACAATGTTAATAAGATTACAAGCAAAAAGATTCCTATCGGACACTCCAGGTCATATAAAAGTACGCCACTAATAGTGTACTGAATATTTAGTGCATTAAAAAGCCCCACCATACACCCTCCCAGCATTGCCGTATAACCAAACAATACTAGCAAGTGCTTTATGTATGATTTAATGGTAAAAAATCTCTTTAGGACGCAAATCATAAGCATTGCTATAAGTAACCTATATATGACAGATAAAATCTCATTAAAAAGCATATATGGTAGCAGTATTGCCCCTATAACTCCTACGATACTAGAAAATATATAGTTTCTACATCTATATCTTTCTCTAAATGTACAGGCGAGCAATTTCAAAATAGACAAGTCTATTAAAAAATTATCTAAGATAATATATTCAATATATAGAACCATACAACCCCCTTTAGTTAGTTATATTTTATCAATGTTTAAAACCATTACTAAGACAACTAAGATGGTTATATAGACAAAAAAAAGAGAATAAAAACTAATTTTGTTTTATTCTCTTTTTGTTTAATTAAAATCTAGATTTTAGTTTCTTGAGAAATGATGGAATATCACTATCATCTATCTCAACTCTGCTAGATGGAGATGGAGCAGGAGTTGGTGTTTGTCTTGGCTCTTCATAAGCCCTTTCCTCAAATTCTCTCTCCATTCTAGGTTTCTCTATATGATGCTCTTCTTTGATAATATTTCTTCTAACATCTTGCTTGATTTCTTCACCTGTTGCACCATCATTAAATCCTGTAGCAATTACTGTGATTTCAACTTCATCTTCCATCTTAGAATCAATACCACTACCAAAGATAATATTACAACTAGGGTCAACTACTTCTTTAACTAAATCTGCAGACTCATATACTTCGTCTAATGTTAAGTTTGGAGAGCCTTTGATATTAAGAATAATACCTGTTGCACCTTCAATAGTTGTCTCAAGAAGTGGACTAGAAACTGCTTGTCTAACAGCCTCGATTGTTCTATTCTCACCTTTTCCTCTACCTAATCCCATGTGTGCTAGACCCTTATTTTTCATAATAGTCTTAACATCAGCAAAGTCTAGGTTAATAAGACTAGAAGTAACAATCAAGTCACTTATGCCTTGGATACCCTGTCTAAGCACATCATCTGCAGTCTTAAATGCTTCGATAATAGGAGTGTTCTTTGGAACAATTGTAAGCAATTTGTCATTAGGAATAACAACAAGTGTATCTACTACATTTCTTAATTCTTTGATACCACGCTCAGCATTATCCATTCTCTTTCTGCCTTCAAATCTGAATGGCTTAGTAACAACTGCAATAGTTAAGATTCCCATTTCTTTTGCAATACTTGCAACAACAGGAGCAGCACCTGTACCAGTTCCACCACCCATACCAGCAGTTACAAATACAAGGTCTGTATCTTTAAGAACTTCTTCTATTAATTCTCTACTCTCTTCTGCAGCATTTTTACCAACTTCTGGGTCAGCACCTGCACCTAGACCTCTAGTAAGTTTCTCACCTATCTGCAATCTACTAGGAGCTTTACTCATAAGAAGAGCCTGCTTATCAGTATTAATCGCTACAAACTGTGCACTAGTAATACCAGCATAAATCATACGGTTAACAGCGTTATTACCACCACCACCGATACCGATTACTTTGATTTTACAAATCGGGGTATTTTCATCTAATTCTTCATTGATTTCTTCAAAATTTTCCATAAATCTCTCCTCTTATTTATATAAATTCAATGCCATATCTAGTAAACTAATCGAACTAGAAAGGTCAGGCTTAGCATATAATAATAATTTTGGCGTCACGAACTCAACCGGTCTATCGAGAACTCTCCTAAAGTAGTCCTTGATTCCCTCAATATAATTAAGTCCACCACCTGTTAGATATATAGGTATATACTTAGGTAATTCCATAGCAAATGTATCTATACACTTACCAACCATTACAAGTATTTTATCTACTCTGTTTAATATAATCTCGTTAACAGCCTTGATACTAAATTTTCTACCTGATGCAGTTTGATAATACTCCACACCCAGTGGGCTAAGCGTAACAATTGCCTGATGCTTTAGTTCCTCAGCCTCATCAAATGGTATCTCAAAGGCTTTGGATAGGTCGGAAGTTATAAATCCCCCACCCATAGAAAAGCTCTTTAATTCCTTTAGTCCATCACCTAGAGCCTGAGCAACGCTTGTACTGATATAACCACAATCTACGATTATTGCTCCCTCATTTCTCTTTTGTTCAGGAAGTAGATGAACTGACTCAGATAGTGTATTAGATATAAAGTCATAATTCTTAATATCTAAGCCCTCTAAAATTCCACCTACGATTAACTTAAACTTATTCTCTACTAATATATAACCTGCCCTCGTTTGCAATTTATTAGCATACATACCTAAAGGCTGGTTAGTCTTGTTTTCGTCATTAACAATATAGAAAAGCGAAGACTTATTTATAACAGTATGAGTTAAATACGGATTAGACTCGTCATCATCTAGAAATAAACTATCTACTAGTTTTGGTGTAATTTTTGTCTTTTTAGAAAATGTTTTCGTTAACAACTTATCATAAGCAAAACAAAACTCTGCAGGAACACCTACGAATATATCTCTAATATCACACCCCAATTGTCTTTCAACATCATCAATCGACTGTGACATTGCTGTCTTTAGGCTAGACACACCTATAAACTCGCCACCAGAATAGCCCTCATATTCACTCTCTGCTGAAGCAAGTAGCCTAATACTCTTATTAACCTCTCGTTGTCCTACTAGTACGGTAACTTTGGATGAGCCAAAGTCCATTACCGACACCATATCTTTGTACATAAACACCTAAAAATTCTTTTTATTTAGATTTATTTATAAATCTATCCGTATACTCAAGTATATAATTTATTTCGTTACCTTGTCAAACTATTTTGTTATACTGCTTAGCAAATCGCCTTTACCCTGCTATTTTTTACAAAAAACGCCTGCCTTTAGCATTACTAAAGCAAGCGTTTGTTTATATTTTTACGAATATCTAGCCATAATTTTATTTTCAACTAGATTATACCAAACATCTATTGTACCCTCTACCACGCCATGTTGTTGGTGTGAATCATACACAGTTAGACCTAGTAACAATTTCTCTGTAGTTAGATACTCTGCATCTTTTAGGCTAATAACCATACCATTCCTAGTAGAAAAATTAATTTCTTTCTCGTTACCAGCATAAACAATAGATATATCAGTAAATACCCCTTTGCAAGTTGTTGGTGTGTGTCCAGCCTCCCTCATTGTATATGATAGTCTTTGGAGCAAATCTCTAACATTTCCCTCTTTAACTTCTTCTCCGACAACATAATCATCAGGATTAACATTAGAGCCCACAAAACTAACTTTGATAGGTTTAGCCCCTAGCTCTTCTCCAGCAAAAATACTACTGGTTGTTTTCCTAAGAACCTTACCCTTCTCGTCTAGTATCATATAATACTTATTCCCATTGCCATCACTCATATTTATAGCAAATAGATTTTCTCTCTCTGCAGTATGTATAACTAATTTATTAGGAAATTTAGTCTCCACACCAACAACTCTAAGATATGGAAATTCCTTCTCAAGGTCACTAATAATATTAGCCTTATCAACTAAAAAAATATTCTCCCCAGTAGACACAACATCTATAATTGAATTATCCTTAATGCCTATCATTTCGTCTTTGGTAGTAAGCCAATTTAGACTAACTTTTTGCAAGGTAAAAACAGTACTGTTTAAAACAATCAGCACAGTCAAAAAAGCAAGTATGATTAAGAAAACAACTAATCTTTTACTTTTCATTTCCCCTCAAGTCCCAAAAATAAAATGTAGATTCAATTATAAATCTACACTTATTCTAACAAATATCAAATATTTTAACAACAATTTTTTTGTCACTAATCTTGCAATCTCTTGATTTCTGCCCCTAATTTACAAAAATCTTCTTCTATTGACAAGTATCCTCTATCAATATGGTATATATCCTCTATGGTAGTATATCCCTCTGCAGAGAGCCCTGCCAGTACCAATCCAGCACCACCCCTCAGGTCAGTTGCCACCACATTCGCACCATACAATTTAGGCACACCCTTAATAATAGCAGTCCTGTCCTTAACCATAATGTCTGCTCCCATTTTAACTAGTTCATTACAAATCTTAAACCTACTTTCATACAAATTCTCTACAACTATACTAGTACCTCTACTAATCGTCTGCAAAGCAAGAACCTGATTCTGCAAATCTGTGGGAAATCCAGGGTATGGCTGAGTTTCTATATTAGGTATACTCTTTAGTCTATTTTTTACAGAAATCTCAAGACCCGACCTACTCTCTTTTACACTAGCCCCACACTGCTTAAGTTTGGTAATTAAAGCGTGACTATGTTCTCTCTTGCAGTCTAATAATTTTACTTTACCACCACACATAGCAGTAGCAACTAAATATGTACCTATAACTATTCTATCCCTAATAGGCTCATAATCTACATCTGTAAAGAGTGTAACTCCCTCCACCACAATCGTACTACTACCAGCACCATAAACCTTGCCACCCATTGCATTGATGAAATTCTGCAAATCTACGATTTCCGGCTCTCTAGCGGCATTATATATAGTAGTCGTGCCCTTTAGCCCCACAGAGGCCATCATCAAATTCTCAGTAGCACCAACACTAGGAAAATCTAGGTGCACTTCTCCCGACTTCATATTCCTACCGTCACAATATATATAACCATGCTTTTCTTCGATTTTTACATTCAGACACTCTAAACCTTTTATATGTAGGTCAATGGGCCTATTGCCTATATTACAGCCTCCAGGATAAGCAACCTTAGCTCGCCTAAACCTAGAAAGAAGTGGTCCTAACATAAAAATACTCGACCTTACTTTCTTTGTAAATTCTTCCTTTACTAAGTATTTTTCTGCCGTACTACTATCTATAATAACGGTGTCACCCTGTGTAGTTACTATACAACCCAAATCTTCTAAGATTTTTAGCATATACTTCACATCAGAAAACATAGCAACTCGTCTAACAATAACATGTTTGCCACTAATTAAACAACCAGCCAAAATCGGCAATAACGAATTTTTAGCAGACACTATATCCAAAGAGCCATTTAATTCTCGCCCACCATTTATGTAAAAACTCTCCATACAATTCACCTTATTGGGTTATTTTCTTAGAAAACTTAGAACAACATTTCTCTATTGTCCTACTTCATAGTATGGAAATCTACACCATATTGTGCAATATTATCCATTTTTGATTATCATATAACACATTCGGAATATGCATATATTTCATCAACAGATACCTAGCAATTACTAAAACGTTACATGAATACGACTACAACTACTACCCAGAGCATACTTAGCATCAGCCAATTTTTTCTCTGCAAGTATAACCTGCAACGCCTGTTCTGCACCCTGCCACTGTTTTACAATCACAAAATGTATAAAAGGACGCCATAAATTCTCTTCGCCATCTTCGATATAATCTATATGATATGTCACAAACTTCATTGTATTACAATAAGGCACATTATCTATGACCTTCATCCTTCTATTGTAACTAACATAATCTCCATCAAAAGAAATCAACTTATCAATTTCTTCTTGTGAGCATACAGCATACACATCTAAACGCTCACCTACAGGTAGTATCATTTGATGTTCTACATATATTTTATTGAGTTTACTCGCAAGCCACCTTTTATCATAATCTTCTTTAGATTCATTCTTATCTTTATATTTATAATCCCATGAATTACGCGTATAAAGTTGAGAAAAAAACTTATCTATGACTTCTTTGTGAGTCATGCCCTTACTTAGATTTTCTTGTAAATTAATTTTCTCCATACATTATATCTCCATACTGCTATTATATCATTTTTTACATATTCGATAAAATGCAATACTAAATATTTTGTAAAATCTCAACATTAAATTTGAAACCTCAAAAACCAATTTTATCCACTATACATTATATGCCAAACACTATATTTTCGTGAAAAAAAAAGAGTGGACTATATCCACTCAATATTACATAGAACATATAATAGCAATAACAATTGCAATAAGAACAGCTAGTCCACATATAGTAACTACAAGCGACTTATTTTCATTAATAATTTCTCTTTTCGTTTTTCGTGGTACATAACTAGTATTTGATTGCATTACTCTATTTGCAGACTCATCTGCCTGCTGCTTTCTAAGAGACTCTGCTTTACGAGCCATCTGTTGTTCTTTAAGCCTCTTCCACTTTTCACCATATTCCTCAAACTTCTGCCTATTATAAGCAAAGTCTGGGTGCTTGTGTTCAAAAATCTTTAGTTGAGACAATACTTTAATTTTTGTAAGTCTGCTATCGTTGTACAACTCCTCTAACAGTATATCATTCTCGGTTTGTGTTAGTTTAAACTGGTAAATCAAATTGAATATAAACTTCAAATCAGTTGTATTACAAGTCTTAATAATATTCCTAATAATAGTAGAAGCATCTATTGTTGACTTATATTTTACAATATTGTGAATCAGTTTAACATAGTTTAGGTCATCACGACAGATTTTCATAAACTCCATAAACAAATCAAAACTAATATTTAATTTCTCATTACAAAGCAACTTTTTGATAGCATGAGTAGAGTCTATATCATCAAAAACCACAAAGTGACCTAGAGCATTATTAATATCAAACTCTTGCACCTTAAGTGCATACTCTTTCATATTATCTATATCACTATATTTACCAGCATAATACTGAATCAATAATTTTTCTAGAACGGCAGTTCTGTTGACTCCTGCTCCATCGATATTTTCAGATATTGTAATGTTAGTAATATTATTAACAACCACATCTTCGGTAATGTACTCTGCTCCACAGTGTGTACATACACCTGTCTTTTCGGTATTATTGATTTTAATATTTGAACCACAGTTAGAACACTTTGCTTTGATTAATGCCATAATTATTCTCCTATACTTGCATTATATCACAAAACAAAAAACCATGCATATCTTTTAGCATGGTTTTCTCACCTTTTCACACAAAGAGCAAAATTATTGCTCTTTTTCATTTATACTCTGCTCCACAAAAGGTCTTACATCTCTGGTCATAAAATCATGTGGACACTGAATAATATTGCCATTCAAATCATAATAAGTAGCGAGCCTCTCGCTATTAGTAAAAACTTTTACACTATAAGGTTCTCTAGCAGAAAGGAACAAATTTATCGCCTGTTGAAGATACTGATTATTCACATCTTCCAACATAAAATCCACCTCTATTTTTCCTATAGTCTTAGCAATCTTTTTAATATCACCTGGCATAAAACTAAGAGAATGTAATTCTCTTGCTTTTTCAAAGTCTCCACTAGTAAAAGCACTTATTTGTTCCTCAACAAAGGCTTGCGATTCTTGTTCATTTGGTTTGTATTTGAGCAATTCTCTCATCACTACTGCCACAGCATAATCTCTAGCCAAAACCTTCTTTTGAAACTCCTCAGTACAACCAGCAAAAATCTGATTAAGAGAGTCATTAATTCCCCCACTAATACTAGCAACACAAGGATACACTCCTTCTACTTCAGCAGACAAACTAGACTGCGCCTCGTCTAAAAATTCCTTTGAGCAATTCTCAAATACATAGTTATCATAAGTATTTCCTGCAACCAAATACTCTTGTCTAAAATAATCGTTTATTCTCATTTTTATATCCTAACACTTTTATTAATGCTTTTATCTTGTACACATTTTTACATTACATTGTCATCATGCTCACATTGTACCATATCGCACTCATAAGCAAGATAGTTAAACATTCTCATAAATAATGACTCAACCTTAGGCACCCTACTACCACTATTACAAAAACAAATCGCACAACCTCTATGTGGATAAGTCCACGACTCTTTGTCTTCATTCTGCACAAAGTCTATTTGAAAAGAATCTTTTTCTCTAGTAATTAGTAAATGATTAGCCTCTTCTTCCGGCCAATCCTCACTAATAAACTTAATGGTATTATCCTGCAAAACTGGACGATACTTATCGTCTTTTTTGCCAACAGCATCAAATAATTGCTCAAATATATTAAATGTAAATTCATCCTCTCGGTCAATACCAAAGGTTCTATTTTCTTTATGATTTTCTGGTAACCAGTAAAGGTCAAAGTTTCCTCCCACAGTCATTATAAAAGACTTACCGTCCCTATCTGTAACTGTTAGGTCATAGCACCCCTGATGTTCTGGTCTCGGCTGTTTAGTAATCATTACTTTTCTCCCCTTTATATAGAGAAATTGTAACATACTTATACCACATTGTAAATACCCAAAAAACTAAAAAAATAAGAGCAATTTGTTTGCTCTTATCTCATTTGACAGTCATCAGCCGTCATACTTGTCAAGTATTGATTCCTAACAATGTTTTTACCAAAGCCTATAACTCTATCCCAATCTTCTGATTCAAAACAAGAATACTCTTGAAGTTGTCTACATTTCTTTTCGAATTCTACAAGGAACTCTCCGTCTTCTACTTTTTGACCTTCTGTCATACGCAAAATACAATGCTCTAGTGTTCTAGGAGTAAATGGCATAACTGGTTCACCACTAACAAAATGACCATCTTCTGTTTCTACTAAAGGCACAAATTTAGGCATCTCACCAGCGTAATCATAAAAACCATTTTCATTTCTTTCAAACACAGCAGAATAACAGAACTCATCATAAACAGCATCTTTATTTTGTTTCAAAAATTCTTGTTCACGATCATAAATATCTCGCATTCCCATCATCTTTTGAGCTTTTTTCATTAATCTCTTGCCACGAAGAGCATGTAAATACCCCTCACGATTAATATCCACCATATTATAATGTCTTAGTCTATTTTGAAAATCTGCCCATAAACGATTTAGGTCCTTGTTTCTTTTGGTTTCAGGAAAAGACTCTATAGCACCATTCACAAACAAAAATGCAGAATTATTCATTAACTGAACTCTTCTAACACTGTCTGAAGTTGCTGACTTAAAAGTCATATCTACCACAGGAGTATTATCCTTTGCAACATAATACTCAATAGAAACAGGACTTTTTTCATAAGAATTAGATAAAACACCCTCTTTCTTAAGAATTCCAGCAAACTTTCTCCAGTCTGCATCTTGCATTTCCACAAAGCTTAAATCAGATACAAACTTTTCTTCGCTTACACCCTGATCAACAGTTGTTGTTTGTTCAGCCTCATCTTTTGCGAATTTTTTACGAAAAAACTCTATAATTCCCATAATTTTTAACCCCTCCATAATTTGAGTGATTAAATTATAACACAAATAAACACCAATTTCAATACCCCTCTTTCAAAACCACTCTTAACCATAAAGACCATAAGGATAGTTCCTCCTGCACTCATAAACGGAAGTGGTATACCTGTTGGTGGAATGCTACCTGTTAACATCAGTTATTGCATTATAAAATATAATATAATTGTTTTTCACTTTAATTATATTCAAAAAAGACAGGTACTAACTGCCATTTCAATTTTTGATATAAAAAAGAGTGGAATAATTTTCCACTCTTAATTATTTAATATTAATCAGCATTTGTTACATATTTATCGTATAAGACATTCCAAAAACACTCAGAAATTAAATCCATACCCCAACTATTTGGATGTGTACCATCCGCAGTATAAATTCTAAAATTGCTCGATGTGAAACCACTTTCAGCATTTATGTCTACTAACCCACAATTCAATTCTTCAGCAATACTTCTAATAGCATTATTAAATGCATCTTGTCTTTCTATTGGTTGTCCATTTGGCAATAATGTAAACAAGAACACTTCGGAATTTGTATATTTAGTAAGGATTTTATTAACCATATTTCTATAGTTTGTTGTAAAGTCTTCAACAGTTGCACTTCTATTTAAATCATTTGTTCCTAAATACACAGCAATAAAATCAGGTTCTGTCCCCGCATTAGTTCCTGTATCATCATGAAGTTGTTCACATCTTGTTTGACCACGATTCCATACTTCATCCCCAGAAAAAGAATTATTAACTAGCAATTTCATTTCTGTTTGATTAATAAGTTGCATCCACCAAGTATCATTCACATCAGAAATAATATTTTCACCTGTATAAAATAATGAGTTACTACCAATTGTGCTATTTGATGTCTGAGCAGCAGACCCTTCTGAATATTCGTTATAAGTACTAATACTATCTCCTAAAATAGAAATTGTTTTATTTTTTAAAATAGATGCCAATTCCTCATATTTTGCATTAAGTACACCCGACGCATTAATCTCTTCTTCTTTTAGTTTGTTAATATGGTCTTCGTAAGTAAAATCTGAATATTCATAAATATCAAAAATTAAGCATGTGTAACTAGCAGCATTTGGATCTTGATTTTCTGACACTGAATACTCTGGAGCAACTTCCCTTAAATACCCCCAATTGACAGTATCGCTAGGATCACCAAATACTATTTTTTCATTTGCGCCAACTGTAATATCACAATCAACATACACAAATTTACCATAATCATCACTAGATGAAATTGGTACTTGAAGAGTATACTTTTCAATATAATTGCCTTGATCTGTATAATTTGTCGTTTGACTTTGTCGCACTTTATACACTGTGAAAGTAGGATTGTCAAAATCGGTACAGGCTTTTGGAATTAAACCAATTTTGACAATTTGCTTATTTGCAAATAAATCTTTTTTTCCATAATGAAATGGGAAAGCTTGCAACGCTCCCGGCAATGAAGAATTTTGCATAGCGGGATTTACTTGATTCAATAAATCTGGGAATACTGCTTTTATGCCAGCCAAAGGGGTTGCTTTTACTTTTAAAGCTAAAGTGTTTTTTATGTTATCAGACATTTCTAACACATAAGCATTTTGATTACGATCAAGTAAAGTATAATCACCCTCAACACCGGTTTTAGTTATACCTTTTGACACATATAATCCAACCGAGTTATTACCTCCAACAACTAAAGTTTCATCCTCTGCGACTTCAATATTAACAACTAAATCATTTAATCCTTTTTGAACACTAAAAGAAAATTGAGATGTTAAAGAATAAGTTACACCATTTAATCTAGCGTCAACAACATCTGCAACCTTAGCTGTACCTATCTGTAATAAACCTGCATCTTCTGCATATATAGAAAGTTCATTAACTTTCACTCCACTATACTGTGTAAGTTTTGCATTTGGCATATAATTTGACATCAAGGCAATTGTATTGCTAGAAAGGTTAACATATTCCCTTTCAAAATATTTTTCCATTTCAGAACCAGGTATTCTAATAGAATTTTCAAAAACACCAGATTCGGTATAATCTTCAATTTGCAAATCACTTCGTTGGGTGCCATACCACAAGTTGCCATCATATCCGACATAAGCAGAAATACCATCTTCACCGTTCTCGCCTTTAATATTGGCAATCCAATTCCAAGTGTTTTCTGCTGTGCATTGATAAATATCGCTAGTATTAGTGTTGAAATACAAATCGCCAACTTTTGAATTTGCAATAGTTGCAGAGATTCCTGTGCCAGTTCCTGTAATAGCAGTACCTGTTAACCAAGTAGCACCATTTTGTCCTGGAGCACCCGGAGTTCCTGGTTGTCCTGGAGTTCCTGGTTGTCCCGGATCGCCTTGTGGACCTTCTGCACCATTTGTAATCTCAAATGTAGTATATGTACCATCTGTAAATGTAATTGTATATGTATCTACTAGACCATTTGTACCAGTCTTTGTGATAGACTGAATACCCTTACCATCTATACCTGCACTACCTGCACCACCAGATTGTCCCTTTAGGCTATCTAGCCACTCTTGAACTGTACCAGTAAATCCATTTTCTACAGCAATTTCATAAGCGCTCTTACCTGTAGCACCAACTTCACCTTTGTCACCCTTCTCACCACAACCAGCAAGCATTCCTGCTCCACTTAGTAACATAGTAAGACCTAGTGCACCTGCGGTTATTCCCTTTCTAAATACATTGAAAGGGATTGTTTTCTTGTCTTTGTTTTTTGCCATTTATTATCTCCTTTATACATATTTTGTCTTATTTAGACACTAATATACACTTTTATATTACCCCCCCCCCGATGCTTTTTGTCAAATATTATTTAATATATTAAATAAAAATCAAAGGACCAATTTCTCCATCAGAAACTAAACGGAAGACTTCATACCTGTTGCATACCAACTATTAATACTAAAAACACAAAAAAAGAGTGGAGTAAATTCCCACTCTTTTTATATATTTATAATTTTTATTTCATATATTTATCATATAAGATTTGTCCAGCAACTTTGTCGTTACTTGCAACACCAGTAATATAAGGGTGTAAATTTTCAATGTCTGAAACTTCATTAACCCCATATACTTCAATTGGTAGATATTTAGAAATACAACTATCAACAAGAGAAACAATTAAATTTGCATTATTAGCATAGAAGAACACATCGTTAGTTTCTGTTTTTAATGCTTCCAATTCTGCAATTTGATCAGTTGTAATAGATTCAGTTGCATATCCTAATCTTGCTTTAGCATTTAATTGATTAATAGCTGTTAAAACATCAATATCAGAAGAAACCCAAGTAACTTTATTTAACATTCCGCTTCTGAACACAGTTGTAACTAAACTTTCGATATTTGCTTGTGTTGCACTGCTCTTAACTTGAATGTAAGGGTGAATTGCCATATATTTACATACTTTAATAAATTCTTCAAATGTAGGAATTTCTTCATCAGCATAAGCAGCAGACTTCCAAGAACCAAAGTCATATTCTTTAACTTGGGCAAGTGTCATTTCTGAAATATTACCTGTTCCATCAGAAGTTCTATCAATTGTATCATCATGCAATAGTACACCAACACCGTCACTTGTAAATGAAACATCACAAGCAACCATATCAAAGCCTTTTTCATGAGCTAATCTAACTGCAGAAAGTGTGTTTTCCGGAGCTTCGGTAGAATAACCCATAAGGGCAATTGAATTCATACCATAACTATTAACTTCGCCTGATTTATCAGGTGTGATATGAACTGTATCGGAATCAACTAAAATTGAACCATTAATTTCAAAATATTTTTCCCATTCTTGAGTGTTAGGTGAAATTTCTCCAGTTTGGCCTGCTGTGCTGAAATTAATTCTTACATAAGAATCTCTAGCTAAAGTTAAAGTTTTTGTATCTTTGTTATATTGATGTTTAACTGCACTAGCTCCAAGGTTTAAGCCTCCTGAAGGTGTTGTGCTAGAAATCCAGCCAGTATCTTCTGCTAAACCAGGAACTTCTCTTGCATCAAAATTAACACCATCGGAAGAAATAGAAAAACCGTAGTTATAAGTTGAATCATCCCCTACACATTTAAATGTTGTACCCTCTTTAAATTTGTAAGGATACCATATAGATGTTCTTTTAGCAGTCTGAGCATCAACTGATCCTAAAGCATTGCCTTGTTTTTTTACATATTCATAATTAGAATAAGTTGCTGCATTATATACAATTTCTTGTTCGATTTCTGCATCATAAATACAAATATTAGTTTTTACACCATCAAGAATAATAAATCCTTCGCTATCAAAAGCAATACTTGGTGTATCACCTTTAATTTTGTGCCATGTATAAGCAGTATAGCTTGTAGGTGCTGTTTCGCTTGTTCCATTGTAAATACCAATGTAAGCACCTGTTCCTGATACTAAAATGTCTGCATCTTCATCAGGCATTGAATCTGCATATTTTATATGAGTATAACCATTAGTTCCACTTGTTCCTTTTAAACTATTTAGCCACTCCTGAACTGTGCCTGTAAAACCGTTTTCTACAGCTATTTCATAAGCACTTTTACCAACGCTTCCCGCATCACCCTTAGGACCAGTTTCACCACAACCTACAAACATAAATGGACTAGCAACCATAGCACCAGCAAGTGCAAGTGTCATTAAACCTTTTTTACTTAATACATTAAAAGGTTTTTTATTTTTATCTTTTGACATATCTTATCTCCTATTATTTTGTTTTTATATTATTCATACAATTTTATTTTTTATATTTGTCGTATAAAAGCTGACCAGCAATTTTATCGTTACTTGTAACACCAGTAATGTAAGGATGTAGGTTTGTAATGGTGTCAACATTATCAACAGTGCAAACTTCAAGTGGAATTTTTTCTTCAATACATCTTTCAATAAGTGCTGTAGTTACTTTTGTATTATCAGCACTAAAGAACACTTCGTTTTTACCGGTTCTCAAAGTTTTTAATTCTGTGATTTTTTGTTCTGTAATTGGAGCTGCTAAATAACCAAGTCTAGCAGTATCATCCACATTTTTAACATATTGTATAGCGCTAAACTCAAAAGAAATCCAAGTAACTCTATCAAGCATTCCGTATTTTCTTACAGTAGCAACCAAACTTTCAACTTCTGCTTGTGAACAACCACTCTTAATTTCAATGTAAGGATGCATATCAATATATTTACATAATCTAATAAATTCTTCAAATGTAGGAATTTGTGTTCCAACAAACTCAGTACCTTTCCAACTACCAAAGTCGTATTGTCTAACTTGGGCAAGAGTTAAATCCCTAATATTACCAGTTCCATTAGATGTTCTGTTAATTGTGTCATCGTGTAATAACACACCAACTCCATCTTTAGTAAATGTTACATCACACTCTGCCATTATAAAGCCACGCTCTTTTGCAATTTGATATGCAATAAGTGTGTTTTCTGGAGCTTCAGTAGAAGCGCCTCTGTGTGCAACTGCATTCATACCATAATTGCCAACTTGAGTAGGAATTTCGCCAGTTGTTACATTTATAATTTTGTCATATTCTAAATAATGTCCGGTAATTGCAATATAATTTTGCCAGTTAAAGTTAGATGTTGAAATAGCTGCATCACTTGTTGTAGCAAAACCAATTCTTACATACGAATCTGCGGCTAAAGTTAGGGTTTTTGTTGTTGCATCGTATGGGTGTGCTACTGTGCCACTGCCCTTGTTGTAATTACCTGTTGCTGAAGAACTATTAATCCAACCAGTATCTTCTGCAATTTGAGGGGTTTTACTAGCATCAAAATTAACACCATCACGAGAAATAAGTAAACCCATTTTATACTTAGTATCATCACCTACACATTTAAATTGTGTGCCCGCTTTAAATTTGTAATCAAACCAAAGTGAAATCCTTATATTGCTAGAAACACCTAAAGCATTGGCTTGTTTAAATTCGTATTTATAACTAGAGTAGTTTTCTGAATTTAAATTGAAAGGATAAGAAACCCCGGTAGGATACAAACAAACATCTGTTTTTACTCCATCAACAACAATGTATCCATTTTTATCGTAGGTTATTTTAGGATTTTCACCCTTAACTTTATACCAACTATAGTCGGTATAGTTAGTAGGTGCAGTTTCACTTGGCCCTGCATAAATACCAATGTAAGCACCTGTTCCACTTAATAAAATATCCGAATTTTCATCAGGCATTGAATCAGCATATTTTATGTGTGTATAGCTAGAAGTTCCGTTAGCACCTTTTAGGCTGTTTAACCATTCGGCTTCGGTGCCAGAAAATCCATATTCCACTGCAATTTCATAAGCACTCTTACCTGTAGCACCAACTTCACCTCTGTCACCCTTCTCACCACAACCAGCAAGCATTCCTGCTCCACTTAGTAACATAGTAAGACCTAGAGTTCCTGCAGTAATACCTTTTCTAAAGGTATTAAAAGGAATTTTTTTCTTGTCTTTGTTTTTTGCCATTTATTATCTCCTTATACATATTGTGCCCTTTTTCGACACATCTATACATTTTTATCTTACCCCCCCCGAACAACTTTGTCAAATGAATTAATAGATGTTATTAAAATTACATTATAAAATAATGTAGGGACAATAAAAAAGAGCATTATTTATGCTCCTTTATTTTTTTTATTTTGAATAAATTAAAACCATTAGCACTCTCTTGATTACTCCTCCCCACATTACATAGTATCCCTATCGCTGCCATAAACACCATTAAACTAGTGCCACCTGCACTCATAAACGGAAGTGGTATTCCAGTCGGAGGAATAGAGCCTGTAACTACAGCAATATTAATAAGCATCTGTACTGCTATGACTGATGTTATACCTGAGGCCAGATATGTACCTAATCTATCTACCGAAGTAATGGCAATTTTGATACCAATAGATATAATCAAAATGTATACCATAATCAAAATAACACAACCCAAGAAACCGAACTCTTCACCAATAATAGCAAAGATAAAATCACTCTCACTAAACGGTAAAAATAGATACTTCTGTCTACTATTGAATAGCCCTACACCAAAAAATCCACCAGCACCGAGAGAGTATAGGGATTGTATTAATTGATAGCCCTCTTCTTTGGGATTTGCCCATGGATTAATAAAAGCCATAAGCCTATCTAATCGATATGGTTCTATGACTATAAGCAATACCACTAGAGCCAATGCTGGTATAGCAAGAATAACAATGTGTTTCCACCTCATACCACCTATTATCAACATAATAATCATTACCATTGCTATACACATAGTCACACTCATATTTGGCTCTAACATTACGAGTAAACAGATTAATCCTCCTACACACAGTATAGGCAGAATACCCATAAATGTTTTTGTTTTCTTATAATTTTTGGACAAATAACAAGCAGAAAATATAACAAAGCCAAATTTAGCAACCTCACTACTCTGCAGGTTAAATGAGCCAAAGCCTATCCATCTCCGAGCACCATTAGCAGAAATACCAATACCAGGCACAAAAACCAATACTAATAAAATAATTGAAGTTGCTATTATCCAATATCTCAGTTTGTAATATTTGTGATAATCAAAGCGGGCTGTAAAAACTAGACACCCCAGTCCCATCAAAAAACCAAAGCATTGTTTCTTTACAAAGTGAAAACTATCACCATAGAGAACATTACTAGAATAACAACTCGCACTATAAATCATGAGTATACCAAATAAACATAGACAAACTACAGTCACAATCAAAACAATATTCAATTTTCTAGTTTTTTGCATTTACATATTCCTTGATTATTTTTAAAAAACAATCTCCTCTCTCTGCATAACTACTAAACTCATCAAAACTCGCACAGGCTGGGGAAAGTAGCACCGTCTCACCCTCTTTTGCAATACCACAAGCATACTTTACTGCATCGTAAAAAAATCTATAGCTCACAACATTCTCAAAGTTACTTTTCTTCGCACTCCTAAGTATTTTTTTCCTAGCATCACCAAAGGCAATAACCTGACTAATTTTATTACCGTAGGCAGAAAATATTTTTTCAAAATTTAATTTTTTATCTACTCCACCTAATAGTAATACAACATTACCCTTTGTACTTTCCAAAGCATTGAGTGTACTGTGTATATTTGTACTTTTACTATCATCAATATACTCTACCCCACAATCTTCACATACCTTTTCGAGTCTATGTGGAGATAATTCAAATTTATCTATTGCTTCTACTATTTTTTCTTTATCTATTTTTAAAAGCAAACTCACTAAAATACTAGCGAGTAAATCATCAAGAATAGGCAAATACCTATCATAACCCGTCATATCCAAAAAAAGATGATTACCACTTATATTAGAATAAATTTTTCCATCTAAATAGTACACTCCCTTCACTTTTCCAAACTTAGATATGTAATACTTTTTTGCATTAATAGAGATACCCCTATCCATTAGGAGCTTATCATCAGCATTGAGAACAACGAGAGATTTTTCCGTACAATTCTTAAGTAGCCCCATTTTGCAACAAATATAGTTTTCAAAGGTCTTATGTCTATCTATATGGTCTTCTGCAATATTTAGAATAACTGAAATATATGGTTTAAAAGAATATGTTGATTCCAGTTGAAATGAGCTAACCTCACAAACCATATAGTCTAGTTCTCTATTATACCCAGAACTCAGAGGATTACCTATATTACCAAAAGCATCACACGAAAAAGTTGTTCCAACAATTTCATTTAAAAGCCTAGTAGTTGTAGTCTTCCCATTAGTGCCGGTGATAGCCAAAACTGGTGACGAAGTAAACCAGTAACCAAATTCTAGTTCTCCCACAACTTTGATACCAATTTTTTCAGCGTAAACTACATATTTATTATAGATTGATATCCCAGGAGATAGTACAAGTAAATCAAAGTCTCTAATTATCTTTTTGCTAAGAGTTGAATAATAATTTCCTCCTGTAATTTTTTTGCTAGCATCGTATATTTTGTAGTCAACCTGAAGTTTTTTCACAATTTCTTCCACAGCCTCACCACTTTTACCATAGCCCATTATTAATATGTTTTTGTAATCAAAATTCATAATCCCCTCACACATATAAAATAATTGTTAGTACACATAAAATAATTGTAAAAATCTTGTACCACGAGACCACCTTAGTTTCTCCGTACTTTAATTCAAAATGATGATGGAGTGGAGCCATTCGAAAGATTCTCTTTTTCGTCAACTTATAATACCCCACCTGCAACACAACTGATATTACTGTTAGCACATAAGCACAGCCTAAAATTAAAAATAATAAATATTGTCTAGTCACCACAAAAACTGATGCAATATATCCCCCTAATGCTAGCGAGCCAGCATCACCCATAAAACATCTGGCAGGGTGAGAATTAAAAAATATAAAACCAAGTATCGCCCCAACCAAACCTAATGTCACTATAACTAGATTATTAATCTCATTTGCATATACTCCATCTACTAATGTTTTTTTCAAAAAAATCACAATCGAAAATGCAGATAAAACTATAGCAGACACCGAACTACAAAGACCATCTAGCCCATCAATTAGATTTACACTATTCACAATCGCCAAATAAACAAATATAACAAAAGGAACAATCCAAAACCCGAAATCAATAGACATACCTGTAAAAGGGAGAATTACCTCTGAGCCTATCAATTCTGACTTATATACAAATACTGCAATAATAACAGCAATACCGAATTGCCCTATCAACTTTTGATAAGGCTTCAGTCCCTCATTCTGTTTATACTTAATCTTAATAAAATCATCTAAAAATCCGATAACTCCAAAAAAGACCAAACTCAATATAGAAATCGTAGCAAAAACATTGTTTTTACTCCAAAACAAAAAGTATCCGACTATTGCTGATAGTATGAATATTATTCCACCCATAGTAGGCGTGCCCGACTTTGTTTTGTGAGCCTCAACATAAACAAGTATACTCTGTCCAAACTTCAGCTTCCTTAGGAATTTAATCATGAATGGTGCAAGAATCATTGCCACAACAAAACAAATAATTAAATTAATTAAACCAACCTTCATACTAAACCTTGCTTTTTAATTAATTGTTGAACAATATCAATATCACTATACGGTATTCTTTCTTTTTCTATTTTCTGAAAATTCTCAGCACCCTTACCCATTACAACTAATGCATCATTCTCCTTAAGTAACCCATAACCAAAATGTATAGCACAAGCCCTATCCTCTATAGAAATATATTTACTAGGAGAAACACCATCTACCATATCAGCAACTATATCTTCGTAAGGTGTCTCCCCTCTATTATCGGTAGTCACAATCACATAGTCAGAATATCTAAGAACATTCTCCATCATCTGTTTTCTTTTATCTCTATTACTATAGCCAACACATCCAAATAGTGTAATGACTCTACCCACCACATTTTCTCTAACAAATGAAAGCAACTTCTCAATACTATCTATCGTGTGAGCAAAGTCAACTATAATACTATTGTTTTTAGGCAAACTGAAAAGATTAAATCTACCATCTATCTTTTGAAGATTATTCACAGCATACTCTATATCAGATTTTTTACAACCCAACATTTTAGACACAGTCATTCCTGCGAGAATATTATAAACATTATATTTGCCAACTAATTTTGTATTTATTTTGTATATATCATCTAAACAATTAACTACAAATTCTATTCCATTTAAACTACTCTCAATATTCATTGCAAAAACATTCGCAGGTGAATCTATAGCATAACTAACAACGGGCATATTTGTTTTAAATGCCAACTCCCTCCCATAGAAATCATCAACATTAATAACTGCCTCATCCATATTACGAATATTGAAATAATCCATCTTACATTTAGCATAATTTTCCATTGTTCCAAAGAAGTCTAGATGTTCATTACTAATATTTGTAAACACACCTATTTTGAGTCTAATTCCATACATCTTATATTGACTAATTGCCTGTGCAGACACCTCCATTACAACAGTCTCAACTCCCAGCATTTTCATCTGATAAAAGATGTAATGCATCTCCAGAGGGTCAGGTGTTGTAAAATCATTTTCTAATCTAATATTGTCAATATATATACCGTTTGTGCCTATAATACCTATCTTATTGCCAGTAGAACACAATAATTGTTTGATAATAAAACTAGTTGTAGTCTTACCAGAAGTTCCTATTACTCCTATTATTTGCATCGTATCACATATCTTATTATAGAAGTTTTTAGCCACAATACTCATGGCTTTTCTGATATTTTTTACAACAATTATAGTTATATTAGGACTACAAACTTCCTCCTCTGTAATAATTACTTTTGCACCATTTTGAATAGCCTCATCTATATAATCATTACCATTATATTCACTACCTTTTATACAGATAAATATACTATTTTTTGCAACATCTCGTGATATATGTGTGATAGATTTTATATTATAATTTTTTAAATTTTTTATACTCACAATAGGTAGATTTTCTATAATTTTTTTAAGCCTCATACCATACCTCTTTAGCCTTTTACATATTGTATCATCTAAATATTTCATTTAGGACCAGACACCAAATATCGACACAATAATTACAATCACCTTTTACATATTCCAACAAAAAAAGACCCACTCAATACCAGTGGGTCTATATTTACAATCTTATGTCTTTACAACAACTATTCCATTCTTTACAACTATGACCCCCGCATACGGAAACTGGTCAAGAACAACATTACCACTCCCCTCAATCTCCACCTGTAAACCAATACCATCTAAAATATTTAATGCTTCATATATATTAAGCCCCATAAGATGCGGCATATCTATATACTCAAACACTCCTCCATTTTCTAATTCCTTTGGATTAGCAGGTGCATAATTTTTATACTTAATAATATCCTCTATAATTAATTTTGCATACGGAGTAGCAACAATGCTACCATAATAACTATCACCACCCGGCTCATCAGCAATAATCAGTATCACATAATCAGGTTTGTCAGCAGGAAAAGCACCTACAAATGATGCAATATATTCTCCACTGATTTTACCATCAGCATACTTCTGTGTTGTTCCCGTCTTGCCAGACACCCTATATCCCGGTATATATGAATAATATCCACTATATTGCTTAATAACATCTTCCATCATAATTCGCATAATATCACTAGTATTTTCGGATATTGTTCTAGCAACAACGGTAGGTTCGGTCTTTGAAATAATATTACCCATACTGTCTTCAATAGATTTTACAAAATATGGTTTATATAACTTACCACCATTAACGATACTACAAATTGCAGAGATTTGTTGGATAGGCGTTACAGCTACTGCTTGACCAAAACCCATTCGAGCAATATCTACCGTTTTTGAAACACTACTATCCATGATTATCCCAGAACTCTCACCGTAAAAATCTATACCTGTTTGCACACCAAAACCAAACTTTTCAAACATCTCATAGATGCCCTCTTTGCCAAGCCTTAGAGCCAAATCAACAAACACACTATTACAACTATTACAAAGCCCCTCACTCAGAGTCTGCATTCCATGACCAGTAAGCTTCCAACACTTAATCTTTTCACCATCAACCATTCTATAACCTGGGTCAAAGAAAGTATCAGATAGGCTGGCAACACCATTTTCAATAGCATTAGCCATAGTTATACATTTAAAAGTAGAGCCAGGCTCATAAACATCAACTATATTTATATTTTTTACCGTCTCCATCAATACAGACACATCATTTCTTGGCACATTATTAAGGTCAAAATTAGGTAGTGTTGCCATCGCTACAATTTCTCCAGTATTAGGATTCATTACGATAGCACTCGCCTTCTTTGGTTTCTGTTCTATGTATAGTTTTTGTAAAGCATTCTCAGTAAATCTCTGTATATTTGTATCTATAGTGAGATTTAGATTCATTCCAGGTATACTAGGCATATATGTAGTTAGGGTATTATCTATTGTAACACCCTTAACATCACTTTCTTCTACAATATAACCATTGATTCCGGTTAAATACTTATCATAATAAGCCTCCAAACCAGCTTGACCAACATTATCAATAGTAGTAAACCCCAGTACCTGTGTGAGCATAGAATTATGAGGATAAACCCTACTATTATTCTCACTAAATAAAATACCAGAGAGTCCACTAGCCTTAATTTCACTCACTTTATCCTTAGACACCTGTAACTTAATCAAGGCCTCGCTTACATACCTATCTATAACCTTAGAATATACTTTTTCAAAATCAACTCCTAAAGCATCTGATAGAATATGAGCTACAGCCCTCTCATCTTTAACCATACTGGGCCTCACATAAACATCATACGAGGAATAGCTAGTAGCAAGCGTTACACCATTACAATCAAAAATACTACCCCTAATCGCATTTAAAGGTAAATCTCTAGTCCACTGGTCAATAGCCCTTACCTGTAGCCATTCACCCTTAATTAGTTGCAAATACCCTAACCTCACAATTACACCTAAAAAACAAAAAGACACTAGCACAAATACTGCTAGTAGTCTTCTTTTTAATGATATTATTGAAGTATTTTGCATATTACCTACCCAAATAATTGGCTAAGAAAATTACAGAAGCCATCAAACCAGTTAGTTTCAGCTTGTAACTCAATTACCTCCGTTTTTTCTGGAACGGATATAGCCACGATATTTGAAGAAGCAATGTCACCGTAACCCATTGAAGATAGGTCACCTTGAATATTCTCAACAGATGTCAAATCACTATATATTGCCTTTGAATTAGCTAAATCATATTCATATTGTACTACTTCTTCCTGTAGGTATTGTATGTTAGTATTCATACCATTTATGACAGAAATATTATAGATACAAAGGAATGCTAGGAGTAATGTAACTAGAACTGTTGTTGTCATTACTAAAACCACTCTAAAAGGAATTGCATTACTTACAGCATTCACTTTTACTTGAGTAACAGACTTAATTCTCTCCTCATCAATAGTGATTTTATCATATTGTTCATATAAATCTTTTAATCTAGCCTGGGTGTAGGAATTGTCGAATTTTTCTACTTGTTCTTCAACGGCAGATGTAGACTCAAAGTCTTGTTTGATTTCTTCAGTAGATTCTACATCACTTTCTGAATAAGAAACTTTACCATAAGCGCTCATATCCTTCACCCCTCATTTTATTTTTTTTGCAAAACCCTTAGCTTTGCACTACTACTTCTTTTGTTGTATTTCAATTCTTCCTTACCTGCCACAATTGGTTTTTTATTTACCAACTCAGCATCTGCTATATGATTACATACACAGAATGGTAAGGTTTTATCACAAATACAATCTGTTGTTCTATCTTTGAAAGTTTGTTTTACTATTCTATCCTCTAGAGAATGGAATGTAATTATACATAACCTTCCTTGCGGTGCTAGCAAATCTACCATTTCGTTGATTGCATCATCAAGTCCTGATAATTCGCCATTTACCTCTATCCTTATTGCCTGAAAAGTCTTTTTTGCTACACTTCCTTTACCCCAAAACTTTCTTGGTATAGCAGACTCTATCAAAGCTGTTAATTCACCGGTTGTCTCTATTTCCTTAGTTTGTCTAGCCTCAAGTATTTTACTCACTATCAGCTTAGCAAATCTTTCCTCCCCATAATCATACAGTATTTTAATCAGTGCCTCTCTAGAATAAGTATTGACAACCTCATGAGCAGTTAAACTAGCAGTTTGATCCATTCTCATATCAAGAGCTCCGTCATATCTATACGAAAACCCTCTCTCAGCAGTGTCAATCTGATAACTACTAACGCCTAAATCAAGTAGTATACCATTTACCGCCTCTATTCCTAGTCCTTTAATAACAGAATACATATTCTTAAAGTCATTCTTTACAAATATAACTTTATCGCCGAACTCGCTTAATTTTGCTTTTGTATGCATTAGAGCATCATCATCTTTATCAAAAGCAATTAATTTACCAGTAGTTAGTCTTTTTAGAATTTCTCCCGAATGACCTCCACCACCTAGAGTTCCGTCAACATATATACCTGTTGGGTCTATATTCAAACCCTCTAAGCACTCATTTAACAAAACTGGAGTGTGTTCAAATTTAATTTCCAATGTTTTTTCCATTTTTCACTCCTTAGTCAAAGAAATATAATTTATACATATAGTAACACACTCAAAAAATTCTATGCATAAACAAACATGTTTTATTAAAGAGTATACATTATAGAAATATATGAATATATTTCTGTATCCAACCTCTTTACATTAATAATTATACACCCTGCACTATTTTTCTCAAAACAAAATTAACGGCTTTAAAAAAGTTTTTATTCGTCATTTTTGAATATTTAAACAAAAGTTATCCACAGTCTGTGGATAACTTTGTGGATAAAATCAAATTTATTTAGCCATATTTTTCCAAAGACACATTTTGCATTAAAATTAATACTTTATAAATATTCATAATTATGTTTTAATAACTTACATAAATTTTGATTTATAAAAATTCATTTATTTATAAATTTTGTATGAATAAACCATCTACAAACACAAAGTAAAAGCAATATTTTTTTCAAAGAAAAATGTCGATTTATACATATTTATACAGTATAAATCAACACAGAACATTCTTTTAAACTATATTTCTGCTATTTTAACTAGTTTATTTTTTACCAAATCACAAGAAGTAAGGTGGTATTTTATCTTATTCTTAGTAAAATTTAATTTATATCCGTTATCATAACTATGTAAATGCCCATACACAACAGCATCTACACCAAACTTAGTAAACAATTCACTAAATTCATTTTTTTGCCTTTTAATATTTAGTGGAGGATAATGCATCATCACTATTGACACATCTCCTTCTTCTCTAAGAGCCTGCATACTTTTTAGAGAAAGTTCCATTCTAAGAACTTCCCTCCTGTATATTTTCTCGTCTTGTTCTGACTTAAAGCCATTATCTGGCACCGTCCAACCCCTAGAGCCCGCAATAACAAATTTACCAATTTTGACTGCATCATTCTGAATAGCATAGGTCTTGTTAGTAAGATTTGACCTAATCTCACTAATAGAATTCCACCAGTAGTCATGATTGCCTTTAATAAACACCTTATGACCTTTTAACCTAGATATATACTCTAAGTCAGGCATAGCGTCTTCATATTTCATTGCCCAAGATAAATCTCCTGCTATTAGAACAATATCGTCATCAGAAACCTTCTTATTCCAACTAGCCTCAATCGCCTCCAAGTAACCGTCCCAAACAGGACCAAAGATATCCATAGGCTTAGGATTATTAATACTTAAATGTAAATCACTAATAGCAAATACCTTCATAATCTCCCTCTTCTGTAATATTTTAGCAAAAATCTATAATTTTAACAAACTATCTAATACAAAAAATGCACCTAATATATAGATGCATTGATTTTTTAGTAAAAAACAGTAGTCTTAGTTACAATTAATCTGATTTGGTGGGTTTACAGGCTGTTGAGACGGATAGAGAGGCAAATCAAAGAAACCTGTGCAAACATCTTGAGTAAAGTCCTGACACGGAGGAATTTGACAGTATCCATAAGTAGGAATCAATAGTTCAGCATCAACAACTACTCTAATAATAATGGTCAAACAAGAATCAATACTGAATGTACTATCTGAGACAAACCTACCACCTGAACATATCGCATTTGCAAAAGCAGTTACTTGATAAGGAACAACTGAGGGTTGTGGTACATAAAGCACAACATCAATAGGCACTGTTACAGTACCCGTTCCACTACCAGCTACACCATCGGCATCAATATAGTTGACTGTAATAGGAATTGCCACACTACCAGACACTCTAGCAAAGCATGGTTTATCTTCAAACCTATCAACTACTAATCCATTAATCGACACATCATTAGTAAGAGTCTCACAACTAATAAAAGTTAACGGTAAAGTTGGATTTTCTGGTGACAAGTTATCAAGCGTTATTGTTGTATTATCGAGTTGTAGTTGTTTCATACAAGCATCAAATACTTTTCTAGTTTGGATACACGCCTTTTCACACAGCCCATTTAGTGGACTGCCAGATATGGGTCCTGGATTACAACCTTGTCTATTTCCGGAAAAAAACGACATAAAAATACCTCCTAAAGATTGTATGGTATTTTATATGCAAATCACTTACATTTTGATACATAAAAAACAAAGAAACTATGCAATTTGCATAGTTTCTTATTTATTCTTCAGCCTCAACTTCTTCATCATCAGCATAATTGCTATCATCTAAGAACTGGTCAAATTTAGCCAAAATCTCATTTCTACCGATTAATTTTTCGCCACTAGACGCAAAGACATTTGTTACTCCCACCCCTAAGTAGTTGGCAATCTTCTGCATCTGAGGTTTGATTTGACTCTTTCCAAACTTATCACACTTAGTAGCAATAATAATAAAAGGAATCTGATAGTATGTGAGAAACTTAAGCATCTGTTTGTCTTGTTCGGTAGGCTCATATCTACTATCAACTAACATACAAACCAAATATAATTGTGGATTCTCTAGCAAGTAAGGCTCAATCATAGACTGCCATCCCTCTACCATAGACTTACTAGCCTTAGCATATCCATATCCTGGCAAATCAACAAAATAAAAATCATCATTTATCAAAAAATAGTTAATAAGTCTAGTTCTGCCTGGAGTAGAACTGGTTTTTGCGAGTTTATTTTTCTTAGTAAGCATATTAATAAGTGAACTCTTACCAACATTACTCCTACCAACAAAAGCAATCTCTTTTTTACCATCTTTTAAAATATGTTTACTCTCTGCTACACTTGTCACAAATTTTGCTGACCTAATATCCATATTTCACCTTCTTATAAGTATTTAAGCAGTCTTTTCTGTTGTGCCTGCCTTTTCTTCAGTTTTATTATCAACCTTTTTCTCAGACTTATCTTCTTCTGCCTTTTCTTCCTCTTTCTTTCTCTCTACAACTGGTTGCTTAGTTTTAACCGTATCAGCATTAACTATAACCTTACTAATAGACTTATCATCTGGAGTAATAAACATAATATCTAGCATTATATCCTCCATAATAGTCCTAAGTCCCCTCGCACCAGTCTTTAACTTCATTGCCTTCTTAGCAACTGCTTTAATAGCGTCTGGCTCAATATCTAGTTCTACACCATCTATCTTAAACATTGTCTTATATTGTTTAACAAGTGCATTTTTAGGCTCAGTCATAATTTTAACTAAAGCACCCTCATTGAGCTCATCTAAACCAACAACGATAGGTAATCTACCAACAAACTCAGGAATTAGACCAAATTTAATTAAGTCTTGAGGTTGAATTTCTTTAATAATCTCACTATTCTTTTTCTCTTCCTTTCTCTCTTCTGCAGAGAAACCAAAAGAAGTCTTTGTGCTTCTTTTTTCTATAATCTTATCCAACCCAACAAAAGCACCACCACAAATAAATAATATATTCTTTGTATTTATCTGCAAGAGTTCTTGTTGTGGATGTTTTCTACCTCCCTGAGGAGGAACATTAGCAACAGTATTTTCTATAATTTTTAGTAACGCCTGTTGTACACCCTCACCACTAACATCTCTAGTAATACTAGGGTTCTCTGATTTTCTAGTAATTTTATCTATTTCGTCAATATAGATAATACCTTGCTCTGCTTTCTTGATATCATAATCAGCACTTTGAATTAGTTTTAGTAGAATATTCTCTACATCCTCACCTACATATCCAGCCTCTGTAAGAGTGGTAGCATCAGCAGTTGCAAAAGGAACCTTTAGTATTTTAGCAAGAATCCTAGCCAACATGGTTTTACCACTACCTGTAGGACCTATTAACAACACATTACTCTTATCTAAATCTAGAGCCTCAACAGTATCTTTCTTTGATTTTTGAATATCTATATTGTAATTAATTCTCTTATAGTGATTATACACAGCAACACTAAGAACTCTCTTAGCCTCATCTTGACCAACAATATACTCATCTAGCATTTTCTTAAGTTCACTAGGTGTAGGTAATTTTATCTTGTCCTCATTTTTTGTTCTACGAGTCTTAGCTAGCATATCACTACAAATAGCCACACAATCTTCACAGATAAAAGATGCACCATCTGGGCTAGTAATTAGATTTTTGGTTTCTAATTGATTTCTACCACAGAATGAACACTCCATTACAATCTTGTCTATATCCTTATCCATATATCTCCTAATATTAAAAAAATGTACTATGCCTTTATATAATTATTTGCATAGTACATAAGCATTACTTATTTTTTTCTAGTAATAACCTTATCTACTAGACCATAAGCAACTGCTTCGTCGGCAGTCATAAAATAGTCTCTATCTACATCTTTTTCAACTTTTGCGATAGACTGACCAGTATTTTTGCTAAGCATCTTAATCATCTTTTTCTTAGTTGCAATAATATGATTAGCAGTTATCTCTATATCACTAGCTTGACCTTGTGCACCACCTAGAGGCTGATGAATCATCACCTCACTATTTGGTAAACAAAATCTTTTACCCTTAGTACCTGCAGCAAGTAGGAAAGCACCCATTGATGCTGCAAGTCCTATACATATTGTAGATACATCACACTTAACATACTGCATTGTATCATAAATAGCCATACCAGCAGTTACACTACCACCAGGGCTATTAATGTATATTGATATATCTTTATCTGGATTCTTTGCCTCTAGATAGATTAATTGAGCCACTACTGTATTAGCTGTAGCATCATCAATCTCTCCAGAAATAAATACTATTCTATCCTCAAGAAGTCTGCTATATATGTCATAACTTCTCTCACCACTACTAGTTTGGTCTACAACATAAGGAACTAACATATTCACTCCGAAATTTATTATTTGTTATTATCTACTAAGAAAGTAAGTAGATTCTTCATTAAGATTTCATTTTTGATATGATTTAATCTTTCATCATTTAGAACTTTTTTATACTCTTCTACAGTTTTTCCCATTCTTTGAGCAAATTTTTCTACATATTCATCTACTTCTTTATCAGAAACATCAAATTTCTCTGCTTTCATAATCTCTTGAAGAGCAAGTCTAATCTTAACAGATTTAAGAGCATCAGCTTTTCTCTCTTCTCTTAGTTTCTCTACAGTAGTATTTAAGTATTGTGCATACATCTCTAAGTTTGCACCTTGATACATTAGTCTATATTCCATATCTTGCATTATAGCATCTAACTCTCTAGTAACCATAATCTCTGGAACTTCAACTTCTGTAGTCTCAACGATTTTATCTAAAATCTTATTCTCTGTTTGAACTTTTGCATCTTCTGCAGCATGCTCTGCTAAATGCTCTTTGATATGAGCCTTGTACTCAGCAAGTGTCTCAAACTCACTAACATTACTAGCTAACTCATCATTGATTTCTGGTAACTCTTTTTGTTTAACTGCATTAACTTTAACCTCAAACTTTGCTTTTTTACCAGCAAGCTCTTGAGCTTGATACTCAGCAGGGAAAGTAACTAATACATCTTTCTCATCTCCAGCCTTTAAGCCAACAAGTTGGTCCTCAAAAGTATCAATGAAACTATGGCTACCGATATTAAGGTCGAAACCTTGAGCCTCGCCACCTTCAAAATATTTACCATCTACACTACCCTTGAAGTCAATATTAGCAATATCGCCATTCTCAACAGCCTTCTCTACTTCTACTAGTCTAGCATTTTGAGCCTGAACTCTCTTTAATTCTTCCTCAACATCAGCATCAGTAATTTCTCTAGCCTCAGTTGTAATTTTTAAGCCCTTGTATGCACCTAATTTTACCTCAGGCTTTACAGGTATCTCAGCAACAATTGTAATACCAGTATCATCAAGTTTTGGGATTGTGATTTCTGGACCATCAATTGGCTCAAAAGATTTATCACTATCAAGAATCTCAACATAATGTCTATTGAATCCCTCTGTAATAGCATCTTCGTAGAAAATCTCTGTACCATAAACTTTCTCAATCATTTTTCTAGGAGCTTTACCAGCTCTGAAACCTTCTACTTTATATTTACCTTTGTTTTTATTATATGACTCGTCAACTAGAGCCTCCCATTCTGCTTTATCTAACTCAATAGTTAATTGCATATTTTTGTTCTCTAGTCTTTTTAATTCTTTTTTCATTAAAATTTTCTCCTTAAAAAAATTATATACGCTAACTTACTTAGTATATCACAACCTTACCTCTTTTGCAACTACAAAAAAGAAATTTGGCAAGATAATAACCCCTTAAAAACTGCTATTTTAAACTAAATAAACGACATACTCATAAATATCAAGACTATGCCCAATCCTATTATAGTCCAACCTGTCACTTTATTGCTTTTCATATTTTTTTCATCACTTCTTAACATTGACTTTTTCTGTTCTACAGAGTATGGCAATTCGTCATAATACTGTTGTGTAAATGTAATGTCGCTATTAGTTTTTATAATTTTAACTCCCCATACAATACATGTAACACCCTGAAAAACAAAAAACAAAACCAAACAAGCAAACACGCCCAAATACCCAACCAGCAAACATAATAGAGCAATAGACTCTAACACCACAAGAGCAATATTAAATTTGTTTTTAAAAAACTTCCTTATAAATTCTTTCATAATATCTCTACTTTACATTATTTCTTAGTGCATTTAGTACATTCATAAAATAATCTGGCAAATCACTATCAAATTCCATAATATCACCAGTCTTTGGGTGAGTTAAAATCAACCTTTTTGCATGTAAGAGCTGACCTTGCAATTTAAATTTACAAGGATTGTTATTATATAATTTATCTCCCACAATAGGATGATGCAAGTGTGTAGAATGAACCCTTATCTGATGAGTCCTTCCAGTCTTGAGTTCAAACTCTACAAGGGTGTATTTATCAAACACCTCTAATACACGATATAGTGTATGTGCCGTCTTACCTTTGCCATCTTCTACAACAGCCATCTTTAATCTATTACGAGGGTCTCTACCTATATTAGTTTTCACTTCGCCATCTGATTTTACCACGCCATCAACTAGTGCCCAGTATATCCTACGGCAATCTTTTTTAGCAATCTGCTCACTCAACTTCACATGAGCATCATCATTTTTTGCAATTACCAGCAGTCCACTGGTATCTTTATCTAATCTATGTACTATTCCTGGTCTAATAACCCCATTAATCGAACTTAAATTTTTGAGCTTAAACATCAGAGCATTGACTAGAGTATTATCATAATTCTTTATTGCAGGATGCACAACCATTCCCTGCTCTTTATTTACAATCGCCATATCGTCATCTTCATAGACAATGTCGATAGGTATATCTTGAGGCTCTGCCGATGCAACCTGCTCTACTACCTCTCCCAGATACACAACATCTCCCACCTTGAGAGAATAACCAGCTTTAACAGTCTTTCCTCCAACTAGCGCCACACCCTCTTCTATCCATTTCTTAATATGCGACCTAGTCTTATCTGGAAACTTTTCCAAAAGAAACATATCGAGCCTTTTTAGTTTATGAGCTTCTTCTATATTCCATTCCATAACTAATCTACCACCTCTTCTTTAGAGTCAGGCTCTTCTTTTTTACTTCTATCCTCTTCTTTTTTCTCATCAACCTCTTCTGTCACAGGTTCTTGAGGGACCTCTATACTAACAGATACCTTGTCTGTAGAATCAACCACAGACTCAGATTTCTTTTTGTCTTCTTTAAAACTAACAAAGAGCAAATATACAGCGAAACATATCACGCCAAAAGTAATGAGAACATCTGCAATATTAAATATAAATGAAAATAATTCTATACTGATAAAGTCTCTAACATAACCTAAGAACACCCTATCGATAAAGTTACCTATCGCACCACTAATCAGCATTGATATTCCCAAAACATACCATAGATTATCACTGTGATAAAAGATATCGTACAATATAAATACAACTACAAATACAACTGACACTATAGTAAGCGCCAATGTACTATCTCCAAAAATACCAAACGCTGCACCCGTATTTTTCACATAAGTAAAGTAAAAAAAGTCAGATATTACAGTAATATCTTTACCACCCGACTCAAAGTAATTAGCAAAGAGAACCTTGCTCACAAGGTCTAATATAATGCCCAATACTATTACACTCACAAAGATTATATAACTCTTCTTTTTTCTCATATTTAGATTATATATCAATAGTGGCTTTTTTACAAATAATTTGGTTTACATTTTACTTATCATAAAGTTAAATATATAGCAATTTAAACTAAATTTTGTCGCATTTCATATTCAATTCGAATAGCACTACATATAGCATACTTCAGACTAGATGCCGTACTACTATTATCAATAGCCTTTATAATAGTTTGGTCTAACAGTTCATCTAATTTAATAAGGGCTTTTTGTATTTCTTGAATTTTAGCATTAGGCATAGCAAGTAGTCCCTGTAATTTACTAATATATGTTTTCACCTCTCCCCTCATATCAGAAACAAAAGAACTAATAGCCAAATTATTCATTTCACCCTTGTCAAAAGAAATAGAAAACGAATAGAGTTTCTCATAACACTTCTTAAAGTATCCCATAGCATCACCAATTTCAGAAACTGCTTTGCCTTCTATCCCATCAAAGGTTAGTTGAAGTTTACTAAGCCCCACCTCAAGAAGACCAACTTCATAGCTACTACTAGACAAGTTACCAACAACCAATTCTGCCGAATCAATATTATCATATATACTACCTAACACATAATATCCAGCATTATCTTTCCACACATATCCCCCTGCACCTTGTACCATACTACCAATAGCAACCCTATTTGCCTCCTCATAATCGGCATACAAACCGAGATATACTGCATACATCGACCTTGTTTCTGCTTTTATCGTATCTCCTCCATAAACAAATAACGAAGAAATATTACTCACCACTACACTCCTACTAATCAACATGGCAGAAAGAATAACTCCACCCAAAATAAATAAAATTACAAAAAAAATTAAATATGATTTCAGCCTCTTCTTTAAGGGCTTTTTGATAACTTTTACATCTTCATAATAAAAATTTTGTGACATAATATTTGCTTTTGCATACTCCTTTTGTGTTAATATCTAAATGTAAAGTTTCTGACACTTTTCCAGTTTAATATATTTATCAAAATTGTCTTATAAAACTATAAGGCAATTTCTTTTTTGTCTTAAATCAAACATTTCAGTATATAAGTACAAAAGATTATGTTTTTAGACAAAATACGAAAACCGATAGGTTTTCAGAAAAGCAAACAACAATAGTAAACTTTATAATAACCAAAAGGAGTACCAATATGAAATTAAAACCATTATTTGACAGAGTGGTTGTAAAAGCACTACCTGACAAACCAGAAAAAATAGGTAATATTATTTTACCAGAGATTACTAAAGCACCAGAGATATGTGAAGTTGTTGCTTTAGGAGTAGGAGATGTAGACGGAAAAGCCGTAAACTTTTCAGTTAAAATCGGCGATAAAGTTATATTCAATAAATACGCAGGAAGCGAATTTAAAATTGACGGTGTCGACTATACCATAATTAAAGAAAAAGATATTCTAGCCATTCTAGAAAAATAAGGAGAAAACAAAATGTCAAAACAAATATTAACAGGCTTTGATGCAGTAAAAAAATTAGAAACAGGTGTTAAAAAATTATCATCTGCCGTTAAAATCACATTAGGACCAAAGGGCAGAAATGTTGTCTTAGATAGAAAATTTGCCACACCACTCATTACAAATGACGGCGTCACTATTGCAAAAGAGATTACACTACCCGACCCTTACGAAAATATGGGTGCAAATTTAATCAAAGAGGTAAGCATTCGTACTAACGAAGTAGCCGGTGATGGTACTACAACTGCTTGTATTTTAGCAGAAAGTATTGTGAGTGAGGGTGTTAAAAACTACACTGCAGGAGCAAACCCAATTATACTTAAAAAAGGCATACAAAAAGCCACAAATGTAGCAGTAACAGAACTCAAAAAAATCTCTACACCCGTATCTAGCAACAAAGAGATTTTTCAAGTAGCATCTATCAGTGCAGGAGATGAAGAAATCGGTAAATTAATTGCTAAAGGCTTTGAAAAAGTGGGCAAAGACGGAGTTATCACCGTAGAAGAAAGCAAAACTACCAAAACAGAATTAAAAATAGTAGAAGGTATGCAATTTGACAGAGGCTACCTCTCCCCTTACATGGTCAATAACACCGACAAAATGGAGTGTAATCTCACCGACTGTTATATCCTCATTACAGATAAAAAAATCAAAAACCTAAACGAGATAATTACAACACTCGAACAAGTATCACAAAGCGGAAAATCATTACTAATTATCGCTGAAGACATCGAGAACGAAGTGCTTAGCACCCTTGTACTCAATAAACTCAGAGGTGCACTCAATGTTGTTGCCGTAAAAGCACCAGGATATGCAGACAAAAGAAAGGCACTGTGTGAGGATATTGCAGTCCTCACTGGTGGCTCATTTATTTGTGATGAATTAGGGTTTGACCTGAAAGACAGTAGTATAGAAAAATTAGGTTATGCTACAAATATTAGAGTAACCAAAGATAACACAACAATCTCAGGAGGCGCAGGTAGTAGAGAAAAAATCGATAATAGAGTCAAAGAAATCAAAGGTCAGATAGAGTCTGCCGATAACGAATTTGATAAAAATAGACTACAAGAAAGACTTGCAAAACTAATCGGAGGTATAGCCGTTATATATGTTGGCAGTGCAACTGAAGTGGAAATGCAAGAAAAGAAACTTCGTATAGAAGACGCTATCGAAGCCACAAAAAGCGCAGTCGAAGAAGGAATAGTTGCTGGTGGAGGTATCGCACTTATTAATTGTATATCAGAAGTTGAAAAACTAGTCGAGTATCTATATGATGACGAAAGAACTGGTGCAGAGATTGTTCTAAAATCACTTACTGCACCACTCAAGATGATTACTACAAATGCAGGAATTGATGGTTCTGTCGTCATAAACAATATTAGAAAGAAGAATAGTAAGAACTATGGATACAATGCCCTTACTAATGAATATGTAGATATGCTATCTGCTGGTATCATTGACCCAACTAAAGTTACTAGAACAGCTCTAGAAAATGCAACAAGTGTAGCATCTACACTACTCACTACAGAAGTTCTTGTATGCGATATTGACGAAAAGAGCAATACACAAAACCCTAATGCTCTAGCACAAGGCTATGGCATATATTAAAATATAAAATATTTCCGTAAATAACCATATAGTCAGTGTTTCCTTTTCACTGACAAAAAAAAGACCTATAAGAACTTCCTCACTTATAGGTCTTTTTTCATTTCTTATTTAACTTTATCTAAATTAAACACTTTCCATGGCACAATATCCTCTGGAGGATATGCTCTAAATGTCATATTTTCTTTAGTTGTTGGGTGAACTAATTTTACTTCAAATGCCCACAATGCTAGATTGTGACCTTTAGCAAGAATATCACCACCATATCTAACATCACCATACACAGGACAACCGATATTTTTCATCTGTACTCTAATCTGATGACTCCTACCTGTATATAATTTAACCTCTACTAGAGATACTTTTTCTTTTGCATCTAGCACTATGTAATCTAGTTCTGCCCTCTTTGCTCCAGTTGTGAGCTCTGGCACAACCTGAACTGTATTAGTTCTAGCATTCTTTTTTAAGAAATTCACTAGTTTAGCCCTTTCCTCTCTAGGTTTGCCATTAACTACAGCAAGATACCTCTTCAAGAAACCATCATTTTGCATAGCCTCTGTTAGTCTTGCCGCTGCTTTACTAGTCTTAGCAAAAACCATTACACCACCAGTAGGCCTATCTAATCTATGCACAAGGCCAACATACACATTACCTGGTTTATTTTCTTTTTCTTTAATATAGTCCTTTACCATTGTGAGTAGGTCTTTATCTTTACTCTCGTCCTCTTGTGTAGGAATATTCTGAGGTTTAACTACAACAATTATATGATTATCTTCGTATAAAACACTTAAGTTTTCCATTGTATCTCCTAAATTTTGTCTTTTATTTAAATTCTGCCACAGACAAATAGAATGTACTGCTTGATGTAGATGTTTGAGGAACATAAGTATATGTAGCTATAACAATAACATTCTTGTTAGTATCTGGATAAGATATACTATCATCTGCTAACCTAATCTCTATATCAAAGTCACAACAAACA
Source organism: Clostridiales bacterium (assembly GCA_015055605.1). GTDB lineage: Bacteria > Bacillota > Clostridia > Christensenellales > UBA1242 > UBA11490. The sequence continues at coordinate 52,252 of SVHV01000001.1, read as the reverse complement.
CCGTCTTTTACTGTTAGATAATGATAATCTTCACCACTTGTAAAGTGTTTACCTCTTACTTTAAAGACTTTGTTTTTATATTTAGACTGATAAGTTTCTGTATTTAGTGCCTCACCAACAGTCATAGTTACCCCGTCTAACTTAGTTAGATCATAGTCTACCTGTAGAGAGCTACTACATGCAGCGCTAAACATCATCATAAAAACTAAAACGATTAATCCAACTACTTTTCTAATCTTCATACCCTACACCCTCTTAGTTTCTCTAATAATAATCTCAACAAACCAGCATACAAAGTATACAACCACATCAATAGCAACGATTGTTGCACCTACTGGAGAGCCCCATAACATTGATAGTAATATACCCAAGACTGAGTTTACAACACCTATAATACTTGCAAATATTATAACCAATTTATAACTTTTAAACAACCTAATCGCACTAACTGCTGGAAAAACAATAAGCGCTGATATTAGGAGTGAACCCACTAGTTTCATCGCTAGTACAATAGTAATACCTATGATTATTGCGATAATATTATTATACACAGCAGTCTTTACTCCTGTCGCTTTTGCAAAAGTTTCGTCAAAAGTAACTGCAAAAATCTTATTATGAAATAGGATAAAGAATCCCAATACAAATACAGTCAGTGCTAGACAAGTCCAAACATCAAGTGTGCTTAGTGTCAAAATTGATGTTGAGCCAAATAATGTACTACATATATCACCAGATATATTTGCACTAGAAGAAAACAAACTAACTATCAAGTATCCTAAACCTAATGCTCCTACAGATAACATTGCTATAGCACTATCATTTTTTACTTTACCACTATTAGTAAGTCTAATGAGTAGTATCGCAACTACTACCGTAACAGGCAACATTAGGTAAACATCTGCAATAGCAAGTACCATAGCAATAGTCATTGAGCCAAATGCGATATGAGATAGCCCATCACCTATCATTGAATATTTCTTTAGAACCAATGTAACACCCAAGATTGCACAACATAGAGAAATAAGCACTCCTACAATCAAAGCATATATTACAAAATCATAATGAAAGAAATATGCTAACTGTTCAAATATATTCATTATTGCGCACCTCCAGAAACTGTTTGTGCATTCTCGCTCTCAACATACTCTGCACTAGTACCAAAGAAACAACCATCTTTCTTCAAGCAAAGTATGTGACTAGAAATCTCTGTAACTTTCTCAATGTTATGAGAAACCATAATAATCGTAATGCCCTGCTTATTTAAATTTTTAAGTAGACTATAGAATGATTTAGTAAACTTAGCATCTAGTCCATTAGTAGGCTCATCTAATACCAATAGGTTATCTGTCGAGCAAAGTGCTCTAGTTAGCAACACTCTCTGTTGCTGACCTCCTGACAATTCCCTAAAACTCTTCTTTTGCAAATCTGCAATTCCGATATTTCTCATATAGTCTTGAGCCAATTTCTTTTCTGCTTTGTTGAAAAATAATTTCCATTTTTTGTTACCAACGAAACCAGACATTACTACTTCTTTTACTGTGGCAGGAAAGTCTTTTTGCATTTCACTAATCTGAGGCAAGTATCCCACTCTCTGAGCATCATAATCTTCAGAAAATCTTATCTCACCCTTGATACTTTTATTGAGTCCTAGTATGGTCTTGATAAGTGTACTTTTACCTGTGCCATTCTCTCCTATAATACACAAAAAATCACCCTTATTTACGCAAAAATTAATATCTTTGCATACTATACCATCTGAGTATCCTATACTTAATTTTTTTGCCGATAAAATCATTGTTTTACACCCTTCTTAAATTTCTCTAAATTATCTGTCATAATACTAAGATAACTCATATTATCCACATCATCTATAGATACAGATTGACAAGAATTAACAACCAAAATCTTTATATTGTTCCTATTACTACAACCAGCCTTTACCTGCTCTGCAATTGAGCCATCTGCTGTCTCTGTAATATATATATACTCTAGAGATTTTTCATTTACTTTATTAATAAGTTCACTCATTGTTTCTGCACTAGCCTCAGTCTCTGCAGAACAACCAGAGAATGCAGCATGATACTCCATTCCATAATCATTCATAAGATATATAAATGGGAATCTATCTGCAACTAGATAGAATGCATTTTGGTTTAGCAAGGCATCTGCATACGCTTGTTCAAGCTCAATGAGTTTATTGAGATACCCCTCTGCATTTTCTCTAATTAATTCTGTCCTCTCAGGAAAGACCTTAATAAGAGCATCCTTGATATGCCTAGTTGCTAATATCATATTTTTAATACTCAACCATATATGCTCGTCATAATGAACCTCTTCTTCATGATGATGACCTTCACTAGACTCAGAACCGTGCTCATGATGATGTTCACCCTCAGAAATATTCTCATCTGATTCCTCAACCTTATTCACTATATCCATGAGACTAAGTGTGCTTAGGTTTACATTATTAGCAGACCTAATAACATCACCTACCCACTTATCACTACTGCCACCAACCATTATAAACAATTCGGCTTTTGATAGAGTAGCAATATCACTGGCAGTTGCCTGATAACTATGCATATCTGTTCCATTATCTTGTAACATTACAATATCTTCATCATTTCCTAAGATTTCTCTACAAATATCATATATAGGGAATATGGTTGTCACCACCTTGCCCTCTTTGTTTTTGTGCGAAAAATAAACGATACTAAATATCGTCATAGCGAATATTAAGACCAACATAAGGTATGAACCTATTATCTTAAATTTTCTCATTAATTTCTCACCCTTCTAAATGCGAATGATTCGCATTTGTGCCTGAATATAATATAGAACAATATAGTATCTATTGTCAAGGGTTTCTTGACAAATGAAAGTATATTATATAAAATAATATTAGTATAAACAAACCTTAATCATAAAAAAGGAATGGTAATCTAGCAATGCTAAAGAAAACAAAAACAAGAGAAAAAGTAATGCACCTATTAGAAGTAACCTCTACACCTATTTCTGCTAACGAAATATATGAAGTTTTGTCTAATGACGGTATCACATTGTCTTCTATATATAGAACACTAGATTGTTTCTGCAAAAACGAATTAGTTATCAAAGAAACAAATCCTCAAGGAGTTGCAATCTACACACTCAAACAAGAGGAACATTCTCATATACTAGAGTGCAAAGAGTGTCATAACAAAACAAAACTAGACTACTGCCCTTATCACAAAGCAAACGAAAATATAAAGAATAAACACAATTTCTTCGCAGACGAGGAAAATATCGTAATATATGGTACTTGCAAAGACTGTATGAAAAACAAAAAATCCTAGAAATTTCTAGGATTTTTTTATTTATGCTTTTAATTCATAATGAACAACTACACCATCACCAACTTCCATATCTTTTGAAATATCTGGAGTAAATGATTTTTCGTTATATGATTTGGCAAGAACTTCTGATGCAATCTTACTAGCATTTGCTTTTAAGATATTCTCAATATTAGCATCTTTAGATGTAACATTAATATCGATTCTATCATCAATCTTAAAGTCAGCCTCTTTTCTAAGAACTTGTGCATTTCTAATAATCTCTCTTAGGATTCCCTCATTGATAAGTTCTTCTGTTAGAGTTGTATCTAAAACAACAGTCATACCATTGTCAGACTCCATAATAAACTCTGCTTTGGGTTTACTATTCTTAATAAACAATGAACTATCAAATGCATCAAAGCCTTTAACTTGAACTTTACCCTCATCAAATGCTTTTACATACTCGTTCATCTCTGCCCCAGTTGCAGACTCTAGAGCAACTTTCATCTTCTGAACATCACCCTTAAGCTCTCTACCTGCTACTCTAAAGTTAAGTGCTAGATAGTGGTCATTAAATGTTTCAACATCTGTTGTAAGTTCGATTTCTTTGATATTAAGCTCTTCTTCGATAATTGTTTTGTACTTGCTAATAGCATCAAGAGTATTTGCATTGCTATTGATTACAAATGCTTTTCCTAGAGGCTGTTTAACTTTTAGGTTATTCTCATTTCTAAGTTTTAGAGCAGATGCAATAATAGACCTAACAATATTAGTCTTCTCAACCAAATCTTCTTCTTTTAGTTGAAGAGTTGCAATATTGAAACCTGATAACATTACAGACTCAGCCTCACTAGGCTCAACCTGTCTAACTTGATTTTGCCAGATGTACTCCATCATAAATGGCATAATAGGAGCCATTACCATAGCTATATTCTTAATTGCATACTCTAGGCAGAAATAAGCATTTAATTTATCATTATCTTCTTCATTTTTCCAGAATCTTCTTCTGTTAACTCTGATATACCAGTTAGAAAGTTCGTCAACAAATCTCTCAAACTCGTCTATTACTTCGCAAGTTTTTACTTCTTCATAATATTTCTTACAGTTAGTTGCAAATTCATTAGTTCTAGTAATCAACCACTTATCTGTAATTGTTAGAGTATCCTCTTTTACTTTGTAACCATCTAGGTTTGGATTGTCAATGATTGCATAAGTATTGAAGAATACAAAGATATTCCATAGACCCAATAGTCTTCTTCTAACTTCGTCAGTGCTGTCATAACTAAATATTACATCACTTTGTGGGTTTGTACTACAGAAAGTATATCTGATAATATCTGCACCTATATTATCATAAGCCTCATTTAGAGGTATATTATTAGGGCTAGATTTAGACAATTTTTTACCATCTTGAGCTAGTAATGAGCCATAAGTAGAAACCTTCTTATATGGTGATTTACCTGTAAGAGCAACACCCATAACAAGCATAGAATAGAACCATAGTCTAATCTGCTCTTTCATCTCGATAACTACCTCTGCTGGATAATTCTGTTCCCAGAATTTTCTATCCTCGAAGTATTTGTTTGTACTGAATGGAGCGATACCAGCATCTAACCAACAGTCACCAACATCTTTGATTCTCTCAACAGTGCTATTACACTTTGGACATTTAATCTTAACCTCGTCAATATAAGGTCTGTGTAAATGTGGTAGTTTGTCAACTAGCTCAGGATTTACTGCTTTTTCTTTTAATTCTTCCTTACTTCCAAGTACAGTCACTTTGCCACAGTCTGGACATACATAGATAGGTAGTGGTAGTCCATAATATCTCTTTCTAGAAATAGACCAGTCACCCATATTTGTTAGCCAGTCAACCATTCTCTTCTCATAGAATGCTGGTTGCCACTCAACCTTTCTAGCCTCTTCGATTAATTGTGGTCTAAGTTCGTCCATAGAAATAGCCCATTCTTTAATAAGTCTAAATAGGATAGGACTCTTACATCTCCAACAATGTGGATATCTATGAGTATACTCATGGAAATAATATAGTTTATTTCTCTTCTTTAATTCGTCAAAAATCAAATCTCTAGTTTCATCTTTATTAGCATCTAATCCAGAAAGGAAACCAAAGTTATCATATATAATACCAGCATCATCAATAGGACAAACATTAGGAAGTCCTAATTTTTGACCTAATTCAAAGTCCTCTGCACCACATCCTGGAGCAATATGAACTGCACCAGAACCCTCTGTAGCATCAACTTCGTCCCAAGCAACGATTCTGTGCTCAAAGTTTTGTGTAGGAATCTCTTCAAAACAAGTTTCGTACTTCTTGCCTACTAATTCACTACCCTTTACAACTCTCTCAACAGATACAATATCATCTTTTAATACCTTTGTAGCAGTTGAGCATACACAAATTAATTTGTCATCACTCTTAACTTTGCAAATAGAATATTCAAGTTCTGGATTAACTGCGATAGCCACATTACTTGAAAGTGTCCATGGAGTAGTTGTCCATACCAACATTCTAAAGTCTTCACCTACAACTGGAAGTTTAAAGAAAACGGCTTTACAAGTATCATTTCTATACGCATCACCATCAGCCATTTCATGCTCTGATAGAGAAGTACCACATCTAGTACACCATGGCATAGGTCTATATTTTTCAACCAACCAACCCTTCTCATGACAAGTCTTTAAGAAATGCCAAATTGTAGTAATATTTGTATCTGAATTTGTATAATAAGAGTCGTCCCAGTTCATCCATTGACCTAATCTAATAGATTGTTCAGTCATCTTAGCAGAACATTTTCTAACCTTGTCCATACAATACTCAGTGAAATTATCAATACCGTATTTTTCGATATCTTTCTTTGAGTTTAAGCCTAAGTCTTTCTCAGCATTAACCTCAACCCATAGACCCTGAGCATCAAAACCGTTTTGGTAATGCATATCATGACCTGTAATTGCTCTAAATTTAATCATAGCATCTTTTAGAGACCTACCAAATGCATGGTGTAAACCCATGGTCATACCATTAGCAGTAATAGGACCGTCCATGGTAGCAAAATACTTGCCTGTCTTTTTATTTTGAGCCTTTAGTTTCTCAAAAATTTTGTTATCATCCCAGAATTTTTGCATTTCAAGTTCATTTTTTACTAAATCTGGTTTAATATCTTCTTTTTTCATCATAAATCTCCTATTTTTATTTATTAACAAATAAAAAAACTTGTAGGTCCTTTAGCATACAGCAAAAATTCACCTACAAGTACTATATCAGTAGTAGTTCTTTATTTTTAACCTCATATGCTAACACACACTATCTCTGTAACGGGAGAACCCGAGTAGACTTACTCTATAACATTTCTGCCTACCAACTAAAAGGTGATACCCTACTACTTAATCAATTACAGATTTTCACCAACCATCTGCTCTCTCAAATCTTTAGGTAGAGGACGTGTCCTTTATCACAGTCTTTATTAAAAACCATTAGTTTATTTAATTGTCATTTTTGTTTCTACACGAAACATACACATATCTTAATACATTTAATATATTTTTGTCAAGTATTAGGACTGTATTTTAAGAATTATAGTTATCCAAAATCTTATTTACATCCATAATATCAGCAATAGCAACTACGCCTATAGGTTGTTCAAGCAAACTACCAGTTTCAGTAATTACAATAAGTGATAACTTTCTATTCTCTGTAAATAGATTAAGAATCTTATCAAGAGTGATATTTTTATTAGCGATAGTATAATATGTGTCTTCACCGAAATTATTAATCGCATCTTCAATCTTAGTTGTTCTTAGATATTCTTCAATATTCTGTTTCTCGTATAATTTCTTACCTATCTCTTTTACAATCTTTCTAGAGTTGGCAACACCGATAAGCATTCCCTCTTTATATACGGGCCAGTTAGAATTGCCACTCCTGTAGATATTCTCTACCACATCAGAAAGAAGCGTATCATGAGATACAGTCTTAATATTTTTATTACATACAGTATTAACTGCTAGAGGTGGGGTACATATCATATCAGCTATTTTCTCATACTCCTCCACTACTTGTGTATGAGGCTCTGCAATAATCATCTCTTCATTGAAAGAGTGAACAATCGCATTTCTAAGTCTACCATAGTCGATAAGCTGGTCCTCATATTTCTTTACAAAAGCATTAGTTCTGGCAGCTTTTCTAATACTCTCTGTATAACTAATTGCTTTGCTAAGACCTAATTGAGCCCTAAGACCCTGGTCTATTTGGTTATATGCAGATATAAATCTACTAGCATTGTCTGTAAGTTCTGTCATATCTATTCCTTTATTGCATTTATTCTATGTATATGCACAATATTATAATTAATTGAATATTTCTTTAGACACAAAAATATCCTTTTATACTAATTATTCTAACATAAGACTTTAAATTTAACCAACTAAAAGAACAATAATGATTGCATTTTTTGAGAAAATAGTTTATAATACTGATACTGTGCTAGGCGGGGAGTTAGTTGTGCCCTACATCCGAAACCAACTATATGCGGAGCGGAACTACTACCCTAGGTGTCACTGTACTATAATAATTATGTATTTAGAAAATGTTGATACTAAGGTCTTATGCAATAGTTCGCTATGAACCATGTCAGGTCGGGAACGGAGCAGCATTAAGTAGTTAGAACTATGTGCCATAAGGAAGCTTTGGAGGAGTGGACTAATATAGGATTATTATCTGTACACCATCAAAGGTAGTTGCACAGTATTTTTTTTTTGCAAAATAGATATAGCAATCTTCATATAAAAAACAAAAATAGACACCTAAAACTTTAGGAGTCTATTTTTTATTACTAATTATTAATTAGATTTTTTATTATAATAATCGATTGCCTTCTCACAAACCTTGATATCGTCATTGATTCTAACGATTTGTTTAGTTAGCAAGTTATAGTTTTTCTCAAGAACTGGATATCTATCTTTATTCTTTCTGATAACCTCTTCACAGTGAGAAACACTGTCTTTTAGTTCTGCTAGTGATTGTAGATTCTCATCTAGTTTAGCCTTTTTCTCTGGATCAACCTTATTAGATTTTACACCATATAGAGATACTTTTTGCTTAGCAACCTGCATCTCTTTTTTTCTTAGTTTTTCGCCATCTCTAGCATAAGCTTTGTGGATTCTAGTTAGAGGGATATACTCATTCTTATTGAGTCTCAATTCTTTCTCAGCCTCTCTAAGTTCTTCCTCTAATTCTACGATTTTTTGTTCATAATATTCTTTTTCAAATGTAGGTTTTACAGTAGCCTTTAGTGGAGTCTTTTCTGTAAGAACGCTAGTAGACTTAGTTGTAGAAACGGATTCCTCAATGATTCTCTCCTCTACTGGAGCAAGTTGGTTGATTTTAACTATCTTAGAATCAAGTTTATACTTACCTGCTTTTTTACTAGCCTCATTGAGTTTTCTAGTAATCTCGTTTCTCTTCTCAATCTCTGCCTGTTGTCTAGCTAGTCTTTCATCATTAATTCTCTTTAATTCTTGTTGTCTAGCAAGTTCTTGCTCTCTAATAAGATTTTCTCTTTCTCTAGCAAGTCTCTCTTGTGCCTCAGCCTCAAGTCTTCTCTCTTGCTCTCTAAGTTTCTCTTGTCTTTGTTTTTCAAGCATCTTTTCTTTTTCAAGCTTTGCTTTTTCGATTTCTCTTTGTTTTTGAGAAGATAATCTTTCAGTATCTCTAATTATTCTAGTAAGTCTATTATTCATTCTCACTAGATTCTTATACTTCATTCTATTGATTTCTTCTTCGTCCTTAATAATTGTTTGTTGAACAATAGGCTCTTGCTCATTTGGAACAACTGGAGCTTTATTTTTCTCTTTCTCTAGTTCCTCTTTCATAGCCTCAAGCTTAGCCTGCTCTTTAAGGGCCTCTTGTCTAATTTTCTCTATTTCTTCTTGTTTAGTCTTGTCTAAATTCTCTTTGTAAAGAGCTAATTGTTCTTCTTTTTCTCTAGCAAAGTCCTCTTTCATTTGCTTGAACTCTTCTAGTTCTTTTTGTTGTTGCTCTTTAAGTGCTTTTAGTTCATCTAACTCTTTTTGAGTAGCCTCGTCAAGACCTGTTTTCTTAGGCTCTACTTTCTCTACAACTTCTTCTTTCTTCTCTTTTTCCTCACCAGTAGACTTTTTAGCCTCTTTGATTACTTCGTCAAGAATCTTATTGAAGTCGTCATCGTCATCATTATCCCAGAAAGCCTCTTCTGGAGTAGGAGTAGTCTCTACTTTCTTTGGTTCTGGTCTTCTAGGTGCAGCAGCAACCCTATTAGTAGTATTTCTCTTCTCTAGCATCTGTTGCTCTTGAAGTGCCTTTTCATAGTCAATCTCTTGAATCTCGTCACCATCAACAGTTTCATTCATAGTGCTAGCATTATCATAGAAGCCATTAGGGTTCTCTCTATCTGTAAATACAACGATATCATCTCCCCTAACAACAGGCTTCTCTTCTTTCTCTTCTGTCTTCTTAGTATTATTGCTACCACCGATAATCTTCAAGATAAGTTCGGCAACAAAAACAACAACACAAGAGCCTAAAACAATTATTGCAAGTATTGCTAAAATATGTAGTAAAATATCAACAAAAGTTCCCATTCAAATCCCCTTCAAAAATGTATTAACCTTGTGCCATTTTCAAACCTTCCACCGTAAGTATAGACACAACAGTTTAGATTATATCTAGTATACACTATTTTCGCAAAAAATTAAATACTTTTTGTCAAAAATTTTCAATATTTAAGCGAAAAAGCATAAACCCGTTAGTTTATTGTAATCTATTTTAAAAAAATTTTCAATACAAAAATATAAAAAAATTTCAAGTAAAAGCATATATTTTTATATATTTACTATATTTTCTCGCAAATCTTGCTCTTCTACAGCAAAATTTGTATTGAAAAAAAAGTAATTGTATGCTAAAATATCTAAGTCAGCAGATGGCAATTTAAAATTAGGAAAAATCATGAAAATAATAGCAACCAACAGAAAAGCAAACTTTGAATATTTCATTATTTCCACCTACGAGGCGGGAATTGTTTTGGTTGGTAGCGAAGTAAAATCTATTAGACTAGGTCATACTAATCTAAAAGACAGTTTCATTGCTTTTTCTAAAGACGGTGAGGCTTTTATCAAGAATATGTTTATTGCAAAATTTGAAAAGTCTACAATAGAGCCAGTGGAAGAGAGAAGGAGCAGAAAACTACTACTAAATAAGAGAGAACTAAACAAGATTCATACAAAAATCAAAGAAAAAGGATTTACTTGTATCCCTCTAAAAATCTACTTCAAAGACAATCTTATCAAACTAGAAATTGCTATTGCAAAAGGTAAACATCTTTACGACAAAAAAGATGCCTTAGCAAAAAAAGACATCGAAAGAGATACCCAAAGGCAACTAAAGAACTATAGATAGTAGCCTATCTTATGGGGATGCACCGGTTTCGACATTTACCTGGAGCGTAAACTCAAGCATAACGGTTGAGCCCGTCAAAACTCAAACTTAAATTTAAATGCAGATAACAAATCTGTTCTAGCTCTAGCTGCATAAGTACTTGCACGAGCTTGTCTACCTTAGTTTTGCTATTGACTAAGACTAGGCATCAATCTAAATAGCAGTCTATATTTGTCTTAGGTAAGAGCAAATATATGACTATCCCCTTACCTAGTTTGTTAAAACTTCTGTCACTAGGCATATAACAAACTCACTTAAGAAGAGTGACTAATTATGTAGAAAGGTTTAAGCAGGGTAAGTGGACGCGAGTTCGATTCTCGCCATCTCCACCACAAACAGAACACAACATCAATGTTGTGTTTTTTATTTTTGAGCATTGAAATTTGCAAATTTATATGTTACAATTGAATCGCTAAATATAATACGAGGTGGAAGTATGTATATAGGAATCAAATACGAAGTAAAAAGAAAAGTTGTCAATAAACAATTACAACATTGGGGTAACGCAATTATGTTTCATGGTCAAACATCACACTATTTTACTAATCCAATTGTTGCTTTTAGAGTAAAACAATACTTAAACAAGAAAAACACAAACTTCAATTATGAACTACAACAACTATCAAAAGAAGAAATTAAAAACAAGACTCTAATTAGGTCTTATGATGCCTTTTTAGAATTAGCACAAGAAAAAAGAACTAAATCAACAATGGATAGTCAACCAACCCCATCAAGCAAAGAAGAGATGGGTGAATAAGGCTCTTATCTGTAACAACCCCAAAACACAGTAAACCTGCTGTGTTTTTTTAACAATAAAGAAACTATATTCTACACATAAAATTAATTGAAAATCATTACTTTTATGGTATACTTATTGTGTAATGTTTAAAAAAGAGGTAATAGCTCATGGACTTTAAAAAACTAGACCCAGGCATTCGCCGTGGTATTAAAACTATTGTACAATACTGGGAAGCCTTAGAAAACAATACTGATTTTAATGAAGATTCAATGGAAAAAGGTATATGGCAACTACTAACCGACTCATCTGGATATGAAAACAGAGACGATATTGAAATAAAAACCGAATGTTTACAAGATTATATTTTTAAGCAGTATGGTTACCAAGAACACAAAGCCTTAATCCTAAAAGATAAACTTGTTGCTCTGAGGTGGGCTGATGAAATAGACGAAAAACAGGCAATTGACATAATCAGAGAATTCGACTCAGTATCTAATTGTTTAGCAGACCTTACATCATACCCAAGCCAACTAATACAATCTCTATTTGCTCTCGATGGTATTTCTCATAGAGAAGATATCTCTCCAGAATTTCAACTAGCAATATGGTATATCTTGTCTATGTATCCATCTGGTTATCCAGATGCTTATGTAAACGAATTATTCTTAGAAAAAGCCGGATACGACTATAAAAAAGATAATTTTATGTCACCAGAAGAACATGAACAACTTAGAGAAAAAACATTCCTATCTGAGTATAGAAAAAACCCTCCACACTTCCACGAAGAGGACGAAGAAATCGACCCAGAGTTAGAAGATTTTATCGACTCACTATTTGAAGATGATGAAGATGACGAAGAAGACGAAGACGAACTAGAAGAAAAGAAAGAAATCTATGGAACTTGTGTTCAAGTCCGTTTCCCAAACAATAAAACTTATAAATATAATTGTAAATACAGGATAGCCATAGATATATACGAGGGATGTAAGGTCCGTGTTAGTGGCAAGATGAAAGACTACATAGGTATTGTTACAGATATAGATGACTTATGGGATACTGCCGACTATATGGAAGAAGTAATCGAAGTTATATATGAAGACGAATAAATATTTGTGAGTAAAGAAAATGAAATCAAAAACATTAAATGCATTATTTACTTCCACAAACTTTCCTGATATGGATACAAAAACTATTCTCTATGAGTATTACACTTATCAATGTAAAGAACTAAAAGAAAACAATATTAAATGTATAAACCTAAAAGACTTTTTAAATACTATAAAAGACTCTAAAGAGTACAAATTATTTACTGACAACATAGATAATATACAAAAAGAATTCCTATACACAAGCAAAACACATGGATATTTGCACAATGAGAGAGTTGCACTATTTTCATATTATCTTGCACTAAATAACAATTTAGATACTAGAGATATTCAACTCTCACTATATGCTGCTATGTATCATGATATAGGAAGAATAGACGATTCTCGAGATATTTATCACGGACTAAATAGTGCCATCAAATTAGCCAATCTCAAACTCGATATCACCCAAGAAGAAATGAATATTCTAAAGACCATTATTACTTGTCACAGTCTACATGATGAGTGGTTTGATACTATCGCAAAAGAAAATCAAATACAAGACTATAATCGTACAAAAACACTCTTCAATATCCTAAAAGATGCTGATGGACTAGATAGAGCAAGGCTGGGTTGCCCTCATATTGCAGAAGACTTCTTAAGAAACAAAGTTGCTATTCAAATGATTCCCGTAGCCTACCAAATAATAAATTTTTACAACCATATATAAAAAAGACTAAACAGCTTTGTTTAGTCTTTTTTTAATTAAAATGGAACACCCATATCAACCGACTCCGTATTAAAAACCTGCTCTGCAATACTATCACGCTCAGCGATAAGCCTCTTAACTGCCATATCGCTAATATCTATGTTGTTGTATTGCTGAGCACACTGATATTTATTTTCCTTTAAGTCTTGCAATTTCTCTTCTTGTTTCTCAATGTATGTCCCAAACTTGCCGAAGAAATGTAATAATCTAGTAATATTACCAACAGCACTCTCTCCGATATCCACTTCAAATTCCATATCCTTAAAAGAGAGAATAAGAATCGGCCTTTTTTCATTTAAAACAACAGGAGCTTTCACTCTAAAATCGAGTATTTCAAATAGCTCTGCACCAGGCTCTATTGCTATTTTGCTAGGCAATAGATACGAAACATTATCAGATAAAATCTTTTTAATTTCGGTCAAGTCATATTCTGCAATATCTTTACTCAAATCCTTACACTTCTCTATATAATTACCTAACCTAATTATCTCCTCTTCACACCACTCAATTTTTTCCTTAAGTTGCTCTCTACTTTCTATATTCTTCATAAGGACGATTTGAGCATTCCTTACTTCATTTTCTTTAGCAATTAGGACTTTCATTAATGGTTTAGCAAGGGCTAATGACTTAACCTCAGCATAGTTCAAAACATTTTCTTCTAGGTCTGACATTTCTCTCTCCCTAGAGGTATTACTCAAAAATTGCGATATAAATACTTGCTTTGTCTCTAGTATTTGCCAACAATATGCATCAAAACTACCCTCTAGTATATATCTAAATATTAATACTTCTTTATTTGAATTACCCTGCCTAAGTATCCTACCCTCTCTCTGCACCATATCTGCCGGACGCCATGGCACATCTAAATGATGAATAGCCTTTAGTCGAGTTTGAACATTAGCACCTATACCCAGTTTAAATGTAGAACCTATCAAGACTCTAATCTTACCACAATTAACATCATCAAACAGTTTTTGTTTTGCAATTTCAGTTTTTGCATTGTGAACAAACTCTATTTCACTAGAATCAACTCCCTTATCAATTAATTGTTGTTTAATTTTTTGGTAAACACTAAAATCCTCACCCTTTGGAGTAGAAAAATCACAAAAAATAATCTGCGAAGATTCTGGAAATTCCCGATATAAATCAAATACGGTATTTACACAAGAAAACACTTTACTACCTTTATTATTAGGCTGGTGCACTCCAACTAGAGTTAAATCAAGGGCTGATTTTCTACCATCAGTGCTGATTTTTAACATATTATCTATCTTAGGCGAAACACGACCCTGTTTTACATAGTCTGCACGAGTTCCTAACCTCTTCATATATATTTTAAATTCCTCAGATGACTTGATAGTATGGTCTACATATTTACAGTCATCTGGTATTCCGTCTAGTGTGTTAGAGTGGAATATTGCTACCTCTGCAAACATTTTCGAGAGTTCGGGCAGATTAAAAAACTTAGTAAAGCGTCTAGTCATTCTGAAACTATTACTATCTACTGCAATCTCGAGATTAGACTCAATTTTAGCAAAGGTCTTGACCCAGTTTATAAAGTTGTCTAGCCCACACATCTCTAATCTATCGAGTTGCAAATAATTCTGTAGCATATATGCATCTGATATCGAATTAGATAGAGGAGTACCTGTCGCAAAAACAACACCCCTACCCTCATTTTGCATTTGCACTATTCTAACTTTAGTAAGCATATCCTTACATTTTTGAGAGCCGTTAGGATTGACTCCCCTTACCCCATGAAGATTTGCCTCTATAGGAATATTTTTAAAGTTATGAGCTTCATCTACAAATAGTGTATTAATATTTAATTCATCAAATTTTGGTTCATCTTTATCCTCATATTCTAGTTTAATTTCGTGAATAGCCTTTAGAATCCTGTCCTTTTCTCCTCTTAACTCGTACATTCCCCTACTACCATATTCTAATCCCCTTTGTATCTTCTCCAACTTTTTAGTTAACAAGATAATTTCGGACTCATAAGATACCGCAATCATTTCAAAGCAACTATAGGCAATAATAATACCATCATAGTCATTATCGTGCATATCTATAAGGATTGACTTACGATTTTTAGGAGCAAAAGTTTTAGGTTCAACCACCAAAATATTAGCATTAGGATACAATTCTAGAAACATTCTTTGCCATTGCCCCACAATATTATTAGGCACCACAAACATATTCTTTTTAGAGATTCCTTTTGCCCTCATTTCCATAGCAGAGGCTATCATTATATAGGTTTTACCCGAACCCACTTCAAAGGCAAGTAAAGTATTTTTGTTAGCAACTATTCTTTTTATTGCCTTTTTTTGAAAGTCGTGCAACCTAAATCTATCATTCATTCCCTCTAACGATAAACTAATATTCTCGCCATTATCTATCTTAAAATCAGCAAACATTCTATGATAAGCAGTTAAAATCTCGTACTTTCTATCGTCACTTTGCCACACCCATTCTTCAAACTTTTGAACTATTAGTTTTTGTTTCTCAATAGCAGCAATAGTTTCCTCTTCATTTAGAAAACAGCCGTCCATTACTACTATTTCTCTACAATTTAGTATTGCCTCAAAGATTCTGAGAGCAGGATATCTACGAGTACCATAAACATGCTCATTCAGTGCACTTAATTCTTTACACTTGTATACTGTCCATCTGCACAAATACTCGTTATAACTGATACTATTAGTTATATATGGTGGAAGTTTAAGCAATTCAGTCATAAAATCTTTAACTATATTTACAGACACCCATGGCACACCGAGAGAAACCCTGATGCCTTTGTATTGTTCTTCAAGTTTCTGAATTAACCTCTTTTTTTCCTGATCTTTTTTCTTTTTCTCTTCTTGAACTTTCACTGCATCATTATATATCTCCATTATCTTGTTAGGAGTAATAAGCTCAAGATTTGCAGAAAGTAAATTCTCAAAAAGTGTCTTTGCATTTTCGTCTACAATCTTATCATTATCGTCTATAATCATTTTATCAAGCCATCCTTACACTATTATCTAGAGTATATCACCCACAGCGCACCAATTTTGGTACACAAAAAAAAGACACCATAAGCGTCTTTATTTTTTTAAAATCTCTAGTATCTTTGGAAGCATTGCTCTCCATGATTTTTTTAGTGTATCATAAGACAATAAATCTAGCACATCATTTACTTTTACCCACACTAAATCATGAGTATCTTCACTAGTATTATCACTTTTACCATCATCTATGGCAATAAACATATAACAAACACAATGCTCACCCATTGCAGTTGTATATCTATAAACATAAGGAGGATACTTCTCTACAATGACAGCCTTTCTTTTAGTTTCCTCTGCAGTTTCTCTAATAGCACACTCTCTATACCCCTCACCCTTTTCTACATGACCTTTGGGAAAAGAATAATCCTTTTGTTTTTCTCTATAAATGATTGCAATTTCTTCTGTATCTTTCTTAATTAAAAAACAACCTGCTTTCTGTGTTTCCATCTTTCTCTCCATGCCTATTATTTATCACCAGGCTCGACAACTCGTTCTAAGAAAATCTTATCCTTAAAAGCCCCTCTTTTTTCGACCTTATCTTGTCTAATAGACTCAAACTCTTCATAAGATACACCCTTTGCGTCTAGAATTCCTCTGAGGACCTCTTCTAGATCAGCTAGTTCCTCTACACTACCACTCTCTAGATACTCTTTTACTTCTTCTAGAATTTTACTGTTGAGTTTGTCCAAATACTCATCATTGTCCAACACTCTAGTAACAGCCTTGCAACCATTATCTGCATTAATTATTGCTGGAATTTTATCTCTAACTAATTTATTATACACCTTCATATATTAACCTCTTTTTCTAAGCACCATTTTAATATGATATGGTTTTTCTTCGCATTTTTCAAAGCCTAATCTACTATACAATATTCCGACAGGATTCTGCTTAAAATACTGCAAATAAATATCCCTGTCCTTATTTTCTTCTATAATTCTATGTAAAATTTTTGTCCCCAAACCCTTACCTTGAAATTCAGGAATAATACATATATTCCCAAGGTCATAATCATCAGCCTCAGTGATAGTTCCCTGCACAAAACCAACCTTTTTATTATCTACTATAATTATTTGAATATCTTTGGCAAAGTTGTCCATAAAGTCCACAAAGAAACCTCTCTGTTGATCTTCATTCCACTCACCCCAATTAGCCTCAACATATCTTTGATAGGCATTCTTTTTCGTAAGATATACAAATTCATAATCATCATCAACATAAGGAATCAAAATATAATCTACCATTTCGCTCTTCACTCCCCTGCATATTATTTTTATTAGGGTACTTTATCAATAACATTCTGTCAACGAATTTACCAATTTCGCTAAATTAAATTTTCATTTTTAAAGATTATAGGCTATAATACTAAAAAAACGAAGAGGTAAATATGAAAGACATCTGTATAACAGTATTTGGCGACAGCATTGCTTATGGAGCATGGGACAAAGATAAAGGAGGTTGGGTTAGTAGACTTCGTAGCATGCTAGAAACTAACACCGATAACTTTCTGCATGTATACAATCTAGCCATACCAGGAGAAACCAGCACAGGAGTAAACACTCAATTTAATTACGAATATGGATATAGGCACCATCATTTATTCCATAATATCATAATATTTGCCATAGGAATCAATGATTCTCTAGTAGGTTTTGGTAAAAATAGTGTGCCTAGAGAAATATTTCAAAAAAACATAGAATCACTCATTGAAAAAGCTCAAAAATACACAAACAAAGTTATATTTGTTGGACTAACCAGAGTAGATGAAGATATTATCCCTCAAAACCTTGAATCATCAGTATATACAGAAACTTTCATCAATACAGAAATAAATGAATATGACCATATTCTAAAAATTACATGCGACAAGCATAAAATTAAATATATTGATGTTCAAGACATACTGAAAACAGATGAACTAAGTGACGGCCTACACCCTAACGAGATAGGTCATCAAAAATTAGCAGACAAAATATATGAAACTATTATAGAATATATTTAGTCAAAATTAGGAAGTAGAGACTATATAATTAAGTGTTCCGATAGAGACATTATTTATTAACAAATAAAACCAACAAAAAAAGAATTGAGAAAAATCACTCAATTCTTTTTTATTTATTATCTAACTTCTCTAGAAGTTCCAGTAGTTAGGTCTTCTACTCTACCTGGTAATTTCGGAATATCTCTTGTTCTATAGAAATCTACTAAAGACTCATACACTTGATTATCTGTGCCATCTCTCTGAGCAATCTTTTGGAGATATGTATTTAGAACTTGAGCAGTGTAATCTAATTCTTTTTGATTATCTGTTAGATGAAAGATAATATCAAAGAAATAATCATCAATCTGGTCTTTATATGTTTCTCTAACTTCTTCTTTCATGTGCTCAACATTAGAATATACACTATATTTCTTTCTCTCATGATAGTGCATCTTAGAAGTATCTATATCAAAAAATACAACTTTTACTCTTCTATCTTTAGCATTCTGCATGTGTTCAACTTTTTTGTTAATTTTCCACTTTGGAGTATCCTCCTCATTGTAAATATCATAAACAAAATCGTCATAATACTCTTGTAGGTCTAATCCAAAAGAAAACAAAGGCTGTGAATACTTAGAAAAGATGTCGTTGATTTCCTCGTGAAATTGAACTGCTGGTCCCCAAATAATTCCTGCAAATACCATAATAACTCCCCCTCTTAGGATAGAGATGAACAATCAACTCTCACCAAACATTTGCTATTATTAGTATAACTCACGCCGATTACAAAGTCAATATGCAATTTTTCAGAAATTTCCATAGTATCATCATTAAAATCACCAAAAGGAAGGGTTAGCGCATTAATAAAACCATACTTTTCAACAAATGTTTTTACATTACTAATTTCCTTCTCCTGTTCTTCTTTACTAAGCGAACCTAACCAACAGTGATTAATAGTATGATAAGCAAACTCATTTCCATAACTTTGCATTTCTCTAATCATATCCATATTCAGATACAACTCTTCACATTTAAGATTAAGTTTGTTTTTCTCAACAATACTGTTTAATATATTCTTTCTTAGAGTTAAATCTAAGTCTTTTTGGAGTAATTTCTTAATAACTCTCTCTTTTGTACCATACTGCTCAAGAAGTTCTTCGCTAGACCTATCCGTATACAATTCCATTAGGTCATCATAAAATTTCTCAATGCCAACAATCTCCATTAGTTTGTGTATTTTTTGAATATCAAGCACCTCATTATGAAATATATTATCTGATACCGAAAACACACCAGTTACCCCATATTTTTTTAAGACTGGGAAAACATTTTCGTAATGGTCTAGAGTTCCGTCATCAAAGGTAAGAACTATTTTACCATCGTTATTACCATTCACATAATCAGAAATTGTCACTATATTATCTTTGTTATCGCTAACAAATTTTTCAAACTTAGATAAATTAAAATGAAAATAATTAGATTTCTCTTTTACATAATGAAACATTATTATTGACATCTATTTACCACCCTTTACCCTATTTCTTGCCTCTTCTAGGTCAAGATATGTATCTATATCTAAACAATACTCTCTGTCTATCTCAAAAGGATACTCATTTTCGTTAAGTACAGTTTCACTAGTAAGCAAACTAAAATTATTTACATACACATTACCAGCAATTCTATAGAACTTACTAAAATCTTGACTCCTAATATCACTGGTAGTATTTAAGACTTTTTGTAATTTACCTGTACTATCTATTGACCTAAAGAAAACAGGGTTTTCTAACACCTCAGTTACAGTAATAACTGATTTTTCACCTGTCTGAAAATATTTTTCTATTGCCCCATCTAAAATCTCTAGTGTCCTAAATGGGAATGTTGGTTGTAATAATACAACTACATCTGGTTTTAGTTTTGCATTCTCAACCTCATAGAGAATTGCATCAATGATTCTCGCCCTATCTCCAGACAAATGCTCTGGTCTAAGTCCACCAAGTACGCAACCATTTTCTATTGAAATGTCCTTGATTTCTTGAGAATCTGTACTCACTAAAATATCGTCAATATATTTACTCTGCTTAGCAATCTCAACACTATGCATAAATAGTGGCTTATTATCCAGCATCTGAATATTTTTTTCTTTAACCCTCTTACTACCTATTCTTGCAGGAACAAAGGCTAAAATTCTTTTTCCGTTATACAAAGTCCTTACCTACTTTTTATTTAATTCTTCTATTCTATGGTATTGTTCCATTAATCTATCAGTATACTTGCCAAAGCCGTTATCCTCTAGCCACTTTACAGAATAGTCAAAGTCAACATCATAATATTTTTCTTTAAAACAAACAGGGACCATCTCAATTCCCATATAAAGGGCAAGAGCTAATCTATGAGCCCCATCAATTACCATAAAGTCCTTATTTAGACACAAAGGATTTTCTTTCATAAAGCCATTTTCTTCAAAACTAGCAATTAGTTTTCTGAATGCCTCTTCATTATCATACTGATGTCTAGGAATAATCTTCTTTTGATTCACTCTATAATGCTGAATTTCATTATAAATATCAAAACCATCTGTGTTTTTACCATAATAATTGTCTATAGCCAAAAATCTTACCCATATATCACAACTATTCAAATTGTCCTTCATGGTTTTTTTGTACAAATAGTATGTTGGTAAATATATCTCACACTTATCTATTGTGCTTAGTTCACATAATTTTTCCATTTATCTCAAATCCTCGTAAGTCAAGTGTTTGTTTTTCTGAATATCTTTATTTACAACTCTGCCTACAATGCTATCAAACTGCTCAGCGTGAATGCCGATATTACCTGGTCTTTTTGTTGTTAGTTTATCAGCTGTTAGAGTTTCTCCAGCCTTCACATCTACAGCTAGAACGATTGTATTATAAGCAAAATCTCTAGTTACTTGTTCCTCAGGAATGATATCCTTGTGTCCACCCCTCATCTGGAAAACATCTTTTGATGCCTGCACCAATTCTCCAGCACGAATCTCGTCCATTGAGCAGACAATATCCTCACCCACTCTATCCATTCTATCAGTAAAGTGACGCTCAACAATACTAGCACCCATCGCCATAGCACAGATACAAGCACTATTAGTAAGTGTATGGTCAGAAAGTCCTATAATATCACCCTCAAACTCTTTCTTTATGTCCTCAAGAGCATTTAGTCTCACTAAATGTGGAGGTGTTGGATAAAGATTAGTTGTATGTAAAATAGCATAATTATCATGATGTTTTCTAATAGCCTCAACAGCCTTTTTTACACTAGCAAGGTCATTCATACCTGTTGATAAGATAACTGGTTTGCCCTTAGATGCTATATACTCAACTAATTTGTAATTATTCATCTCTCCAGAGCCTATCTTATATGCAGGAACACCCATCTTTTCTAGTCTATCTACAGCTGCAAATGAGAATGGGGTAGATATAAATATCATACCTTTACTCTCAACATACTTTTGCAATGCAATCTCATCAGCCTCATTTAGAGAACATCTCTCCATTATATGATATATACTTTGGTCAGAATTGCCAGGAATAACTTTCTTAGCTTCATCACTCATCTCACAATCAACAATGTGTGTCTGGTGTTTAACAATTTCTATTCCTGCACGACTAGCAGCATCAACCATTTCTTTTGCAACTTGTAGACTACCTCCATGATTGATACCTATTTCAGCAATAACAAGTGGTGCATAATCTAGTCCCACCTTTCTTCCTGCAATATCTATACTCTTTGCCATACGATTACCTCATTATAAATTTTTTATTTATCTCAATATTAAAAAAGTCATCTGTAAATACTTTACTTAAAACTTTTTCAAACTCTTCAACTGTTCTTATCTTTGACTTAGGTTTCTTAAGAGAACTAACATTCTCAATAGTTTCCACGAGTTTATCAGACTTCTCCTCCAAATGGAATATTGTGTCACACTTCTCTTTATATACCCTACCACTCTGTCTATTTCCTATATTAATCGAATAGACACCCAAGTATGGTGCTTCACAAATCCCAGCAGAACTATTACCTATTAGAAATTTACTGCCTAATAGTACACTATAGAAATTGTCTGGTTTAAGGTTCTTCTTAATGATAAACTTGTCTTTTGGTAGAGTTTCATAAATCTCTTGAATAGACGAATAATACTTATCATTATTACTCTCAATGAGCAGAACTTTTCCTTTAAACTTTTTCATTGCCTCAGTCACAAAGACAAAATTTTCTCTATTATTCTCAAAGGTATCTGTAGTCACCGAATGATACATGAGAATTGCATAATTCTTACCTAATTCCTGTTGTAGTTCCTCACTAAACCCAGACTTGCCATCAATACCTATAACACTAGTGTTGCCGATATTGAAGACAGAATCATCTCTCTCACCTACTTGCAAAACTCTATCTTTTGCATCTTCATTAGTAACTAAAAATCTATGAGAAAACTTTGTAATAGCATATCGAATATTTTGGTCAATACTACCACTAACATCTCCTGCCTCAATATGGCACACTGGAATATTATTGTACGAAGCAACTATCGCTCCTGCCATAGCAGCCATTCTATCACCATGAATAAATACCATATCGTAGTTTTTCTTTTTATAATAAATATCCAATTTTGCAGTCAGCCACGAATAATACTTAATAGTATCCCTTGTATCCTTTCTGCCAATTCTATCGACAGAAATATTAGGGTTATCTTTTACGCTCTCGATTACAACTCTGCCAGTATCACCAAATCTCTTATCATTGTGCATATCCACTAAAAGTACAGTTATTTTATTAGTTTTTGACAAGTAATTAATAATTTTTGACAATTTGTTATAATCTGCCCTCGCACCTGAAACAAACAACAAATTTCTCATTCTAAATCTTTCCTCTTACTCTTCTATATACTCCAAGAATGGAACCAAACTTTCCATAATAGTAGGACAGAAATCTCCATCTTCAATCATCTGTTTAATTTCGTCTATAGTTGCCCATTTAGCCTCACTAACTTCTTCCTCTTGAAGGTTAAGTTCAGTTAGGTCAAATTCTTGTGATACATGATAAATATCAACAAAGTCTTTTGTTCTCTTGATTGACTTGATAAGATTGTAACTACCCTCAAACTTTAAGCCCAACTCTTCTTCAAATTCTCTTTTTAGAGTTGTTTCTGAATCTTGTCCAGAAATAACGCCACCACCTGGATTCTCCCATAGATTTGGAAATAACCTTCTCTCTCCAGCTCTCTTCTGAATATAAACTTCACCTAGATTATTAGTAATCCACATGTGTACAGATAGTTTATATTTACCAGGCTCAATAGGTTCGCCTCTAACTATGCTCTCTCCTGTAAAAACTCTATTCTCATCATACAAATCAACCATTTCCATATTTTTCTATTCTCCTTTAATTTTATTTTCAATTTTTGATTTGATTCTTTCATTCATATCTATATCTTCGATAAAGAAATTGTCTTCCACTCTAGTTGCAAAATCTTCACATAATGGTTCAATCTTATCACACTTACCATAAACACAAGACTTGCACAATGTATTACCAACTTCTCCAGATGACTGTAGATTCCTCATATTAGTAATAACCGAATTATTCCAACCTTCACTCACTGATACTTTATTCAAATCAGCATAAGCCAAATAATTCTGAAAGTCCATACAACAACCTGTTAGATAACCCTCATAAGTCACCGTAACTGAATTAAACACATAACTACAAGGGATATTGAAATGTTCAACTTCACCATCAGATTTAGTTATGAGTAAACTGTCATTTAATGTTGGAAGTAAACCACCTTGATTCTTTGCATTCTGGACAACAACCCTGTCACACAACCCCTCAAAGCACTTCTCAATGTCAGTCCTATCATAATCAGTATATTTTGTAAGAATGGTAGATACAAATAATTTGTTTTTGTACTTCTTTTGCAAATCTCTACAATCTTTCAGATTTCTCATAACAATATCAAATGCATCTACACCATGTACAAATATATAATCTTCCCTATTAATCGCATTAATCGAAAACTTAATACTTTGTAATCCAACATCTAATAATGCTTTTATTCGCTCTTTTGTGGCTAACAATCCATTCGTAGTAATATAAATATACTCATAGCCTATTTTTTTCGCCTCAACTATCAAATCAGATAGTCTATCATATAATAGTGGCTCACCTGTTGCATAAAACCCAACCTCTCTTGAGCCTAAATCATAGCACTCTTTTAGTACCCTAACAGCCAGAGCATAATCTATCTGCCCCTTACTTCGAGTCATTCTCCTATTTGCACAAAAAATACATTTATTATTGCAAATATTAGTAACCTCTATGAGTAAATTTTTACTAGGAAATGTATTTACTAACTTATTATTAAATTTTTCCTCTATTCTTTTATCTATATCGACTCTCATATTTTAATTGTATCACAGACAGGCAAAAATATAAACCGATTTTTACTTTTATTTATTATCATTTCATGGTATTATTAATTAAATGTAGTACGAAGCCAAAAAGAACTACAAAATTAGGAGTTAATATGAACGAATACGAAGTTTATAAAGAATTTCTTAAATTTGAAGAGAAAAACAAACTATTTGACTATACCTACAAAGGCATAAAAATTTGGGATTATACTAGATACAATTTTTATAAAATTCTTTGCACAAATTACTTAGGACTATTTAACCAAATTCAAAGGCCTATAAAACCTGAAAATGTTCAAACTAATGACTATATCAAAGAAAGACTTATGGATATAGACAAATTAGGCCATTATGACATACTAATAATGGGAAATCCAAGACGAGTAAAACAGGCAGACGGATATTACTACGATATATATACAGATTATATCCCAGACCTAATAGACGACTATTCTTCACTCGTTGTCGAAGACCCTTTCTGGAACCAATTTTCGCACAACAAAGAATCACATCTAACACCTGCAATATCAAAAAATCTAATATATACAGACAATTTGGTTAGATATTTTTATGACTGCTATTTTGACGACAATGCTTTTGCAAAAGAGAAAGAAGACCTAAAAGCAATTTTTACAGAAATATCCCAAATATTTGCAAAAACATATAATTTTGACTATGAAATAGCAATTATTAATGCAACCCTTCTTTCTCTGTTTATCATAATAACTGAAGAAGAATATTGCAGACTACTCAAACAAACTTCACCAAAAGCTGTGCTATTTATTTTCCACCCAAACCCTAGCTGTCTAGCACTTCTTCACTGTGCAAAAAAATTAGGCATACCTATTGCCGAGATTCAGCATGGCATATTTGGTGAATTTGAACCAATTTGGCATAAGTTTGGCAATACTAATAGAGAATATATGTTACCCGACTATGTACTAGCATTATCTCCTCGAGTTGTATTTGAGAACGATATGGCTATGACTGCAGCTAATGGTAAACTAAAATATGTAGGATATCCACTACTTGAGCGTAAAATAGAAGAATATAAAGATGTCAAAGAAGATACTACTAAGAAAAATATTCTTTTCGTATCACAAACTAATATCGGAGAAACATTCTCTAGATACGCAGCCGAACTAGCTGATTTACTCAAAGACAAACCAGAATATCATATCATCTACAAATTACACCCATTCGAACTTAAAAAAGTATATCCTCATCTAAATAAAGAGAATATTACTGTTATCAATAACCTTGACCAAGATATATATTACTTTGCTAAAAAATCAAGATTTCAAATAGGTGTATATAGCACAGCAATATACGAGGCTGTTCAATTCGGTGTAACAACACTAATTGCAGACGATATCATGGGAGGCAAAGAAGCTCTTAAAATATTAGACGGACTAGACGGTGTTTATTCTGCAACAACACCAAAAGATGCTTATGATATCATTATGAGTAACCCTCCTATCACCAGTATAGACAATCCTCTATGGCCTAGAGTAAATAAAGAAACATACACAAAAGCTATTGAAGATATAATTAATAAAAGATAATTAAAACAACAAATGTTTTTCATAAAAAAACACTTTTGAATCAAATCAAAAGTGTTTTTATTATTCATCAATACCTAATAGTTTTATCAATCTTGAATGGATAGCATTTCTACTTCTCTCCATTATTTCACTCAAGTCCCTTACTGTCTTGCCATTCTTATATGCATTAATTAAGAAATCATCATCTTCTTTTGTCCATCTACGACCATGATTAGGATTTGCCTAATCATTCTCCTCAAAACCTAGTCCTCATTATGTATATATAAACACTTTAAATCTCTATACTATCTATAACTGTATTGTCTAACAAATTTTTTAAATAAATAATATTACCATCTAAAAGCAGATAACTGTGAGGAGTGTCATTCTTTGGCAATGATACCGACCCAGCATTAATAGATACAACATCATCTCTATATATAAAACCAGTATGAAAGTGTCCATATACCAGATAATCTATCCCGTCAGGCAAATTATCCTTATTGTACTTATGACCATGTGTAAACATAATATTTTTTCCATTTATATTCTCTACAACACTTTCACTAAAACAAAAGTCCGAAATCATCTCATCAACTTCTGCATCACAATTACCTTTAATGGCAACAATTTTAGATTTGTATGTATTTAAAATATCACAAACATTTTTAGGTGCATAATCTTTTGGTAATGGATTTCTAGGTCCGTGATAATACAAATCTCCTAGCAAAACAATCTTATCTGGCACCTCTGTTTCTATTAAATTTCTTACATAATTAAAATAATATTCTGAACCATGAATATCCGAAAATATTAAATATTTCATATCAACCATCTCTCTATATTGTATATATTTTATTTCACATTATGCTATTTCAATTTTAAGAATCAGAACGCCATATTTTTCCTCATCTTCTTTGCTATATATATTTCTATACACATCAATAACTTTCTCATCGCTATCGTTTTTGTCAAAACCTAATTGTTCTTTGTCAATAAATAGTGTCATTTGGTCAAAATTGTCAAATAAATACTTATCTACAATCTTTACTCTCAACCTATCTTCTCTATTTTCGACATTCTCAAATATTATATAGTCTCCTATTTTCATCTGTCTTCTTTTTTCATCATTGAGCCTACCCTCTAAAACCTTTTTGCCCGCTTTTACCATATCAAAATACTTGGGCTGTAGACCACACACAAAGTTGGAAACCTCTCTCTTTCTAATAGTCCAGTTTTGCCATTCTTTATCACTAGAAGCCTTCACACTATCAAAGGTATTTGCAAATTTTGTCCAGAATTTAATAGCTCTAATATTCTTATGTTTAGTAGAGAATTCTATTTCACCATCAAACTTATTAGCAATCTCTCCTGCAAACCACATAGCATTACCATTGCCCCTAAACTCAGGAAACATATAAAACTCTGCTATTTCATACTTCTCCTCTGTAACCTCTCTAACAAAAGACATTCCAGCAATCTTTTCATCAATATAAAAATAAAAAGGATACCTACCTTTATCATTCCAGTAGAAGTCAAACCACCTATAAATAGGTACTCCGTTATCATCAAAATTAATATTGTCATCAAATTCAGACAATTCAATTAGGTAAGTATTTAGATACCCCCTCATCTCTTCCATTGCATCTTCAGGAACTAATTCAATCTTTCTCATAAAGCACCTCTATATAGTCATTGTATCACATATTCATAATTTAGAAAAGACATTTTCTTTGACAGTAAAAAGTGAATAATGATATAATCTCAATATAAAATTATTATTCGGAGCAAAGACATGTCACTAGAAAGAGCAAAAACACATCTCAGCCAATATTCTGCAGATAATAGAGTAATAGAATTTAATGTCTCAAGCGCAACAGTAGAACTAGCAGCAAAAGCCCTTAGTTGCACAGCAGGAATGATTGCAAAGACACTATCTTTTAATGTAAATGAAAAACCTATCCTTATAGTAGTCGCTGGTGATTATAAAATAGATAACTCCAAGTTTAAGCAAATATTTATGACCAAGCCCAAAATGCTTAGCCCAGATATCGTAGAAGAAGCCATCGGTCATGCTATAGGTGGTGTATGTCCATTCGGAGTAAACGAGGGCGTAGACATATATCTTGACAAATCTCTAAAAGAGCACGAAATAATTTATCCTGCTTGTGGTAGTTCAAATTCTGCTATTAAATTAACAATAGAAGAACTTGAGCAATTCTCTCAAAGCAAAGGTTGGATAGATGTAACTAAACAAATAGAAACTAATATTTAATAAAAAAACACTTTGGTCTATTTCCAAAGTGCTTTTTTATTTATTTACCACCATACAATTTATTTGTAATGGCAAGCAACCATGATTTCGGTGTTATTTTAGTTAGGAAGTACAATAACTTATATTTACCACCTATAATATAGAATGGTTTAGTCTTTTTCTTAATAGACAATAAATACATTTTTCTTGCACAAACATCAGCAGGAATTCTTTTTTCTTCTCTACTATCACTTTTTAGTGTTGCACTCTCAAGTCTTGTACCATATCTCTCGTCTGTATTAAAGTCTTTTATTCTATTACTAGTAAAATTGGTTTTTATATCTCCTGGACAGAATGATACAACATCTATGCCTAATGGCTTTAATTCCATTCTGAGAGCAAAGCTAAGTGTGAGCACGGCAGACTTTACTGAACCATAAATTGATCTAAATGGTACAGGAAACAAAGCCATTGCACTAGCCACAGTTACTATTCTAGAGCCACCCCTCATATACTTCAAGGCTGGTCTAATAGTATATAGTGTCCCATAATAATTTACTTCTGTTAAATTCTGTATATCACTAGAAGTGATTAATTCGGTAATACCACTCATTCCAAAGCCAGCATTAGCAACAAGAATATCGATTCTACCATATTTTTTACCGATTTCATTAATTACTTCCTGCATTCTATTTTCATCAGAAACAGATGCAGAATAGTGATTTTCTTCGTCTAAATTTCTGGTAGATATAGTTAAAACTGTATCCCCATCAGCCTCAAAGTTTTTCTTCATCTCAAGTCCGATACCACTAGTACCACCTGTAATAACAACTATTCTATTCATATTTATCCTTAATCTTATATTAATTCAAAGTCTATCTCTCTAGAAAGAATATCTGCTCTAGTAGACCTCACCCTAACCTTATCACCTATGGTATATGTATGTTTGTAGCCCTTTAGACAGAATCTATCCTCAAAATACTCATACTGGTCTTGTGGTAAACTATCTACCCTAATCATTCCCTCTACAGTATTATCTAATTCTACAAATACACCAAAGTTAGTAACACTACTAATTACTCCATCAAATACTTCTCCGATATGATGTGACATATAGAATACTCTATATAAGTCATCAACATCTCTCTCAACAGCTTCAGCATTTCTCTCTGTTTCACTAGACTGTATAGATGCTAGGTTTACAAATTCCTTTAGTATTAATTTCTCTCTATCACTAACTTCGCCTTTTATAAACTGCTTAATAATTCTATGTATTGTAAGGTCAGGATATCTTCTGATAGGACTAGTAAAGTGACAATACTTAGGACTAGCAATACCATAGTGACCAATACATTCTGGAGAATATTTAGCTTTTTTCATACATCTAAGAGCGATCTTATTGAGTACATACTCGCTAGGCTCATCTTTGATAGACTCTAAGAGTTTCTGAATTTCTATAGGCTCGACAGTCTCAGGGTCATCAATAGTATGTTTAATACCGAAACCATTGACCATACCTATTAGCCTATTAATCTTCTCTGCATCTGGTTGTTCGTGAATTCTATATACAAAAGGAGCTTTTTTATCTACAAAATGAGATGCAATAGTTTCATTAGCCACAATCATAAATGTTTCAATTAATCTATGACTCTCATTATGCTCTCTCTTTGTTAAGTTAAGCACATCTCCTAGTTCATTTAGAGATATTTGAACTTCTGGAATGTTAAATTCGATAGCACCTCTAGCAACTCTCTTTTCTTCTAATTGCTTAGCAAGTCCCCTCATTTCTAGCAATGCATCTATAAGTTCTGGAGCTTCATCTCTGTCTCCATCAAAGATTGCCTGAACCTTAGTATAAGTAAATCTCTTTTTACTATTAATAACAGATTCACATATTTTATGAGAAACTAATTCGGCATTTTTATTAAATTCCATAAAGCAAGATAAAGCAAGTCTATCCACCCTCTCATTTAGCGAGCAAATACCGTTAGAAAGCTCTCTAGGTAGCATAGGAAGAACTAAATTAGGGAAGTACACAGAAGTACCCCTCTTATATGCTTCCTTGTCTATAATAGAATCTTTCTTTACATACTCACCAACATCAGCAATATGCACACCAAGAACTCTATTGCCTTTAGAATTGATTTCAATAGATATAGCATCATCTATATCTCTAGTATCCTCTCCGTCAATAGTAAATGTAATATTGTTGGTATAGTCTAACCTATTTGCAAATTGAGATTTGTCTATAGACTCAGGTATTTCTTTAGCAACTGCTTGTACCCTCTCAGGGAATCCATCATACAAGCCGTAACTTCTAATAACAGCTAGAATCTCAGTATCTATATCGTTAGGCTTACCTAAAACCTCAATAATTTCTCCATCAGGATTTCTTTTACTAGCATAATATCTAGTAATCTTTGCAACAACCTTATCACCATCTACAGCCCCAGCAACCTTAGATAACGGAATGGAAATGTCTTTACCAAACTTCACATCATCTGGTTTGACAAAAGCCACTTTCTTTACAACATGAAGAACACCTACAACTCTCTCATTTCCTCTCTCGATTACTTGAACAACTTTACCCTCTTCTCTCCTACCACCATGAGGCAATACAGATACTATTACTTTGTCGTTATGCATTGCTCCATTTAGGTCTCTCTCAGAGATAAATATGTCCTCAATAGTAATATCTGTAGGAATAAGGAAAGCATATCCTCTAGAGGTCATCTGAATCTTACCCTCTACTCTTCTAGCTTTTGATTTTGATTTAGCATCTTTTTTCTTTAGAATATCATAAGCCAAATCAACATTAGCTTCCCCTCCATAAGGACTCTTAGGAGCGTATGTGTCTGTGAAATAATTGTTTTTCTTATTTCTCTTTGCTCTCGCTGCAGGAGATTCCTTTTTCTCCTTAGTCTTAGGCATTATACCCTTAACACTGACCTGCCCCTTAGAAATTAGCTTATCTAGACGCTCTTTTACTTCAGAATATGGCTTATTAGTAAGCACTACCAATTGTGTTAGTAGCATCTCATATTCCAAACCATATAACTTATTGGTTTGTATTTGTTGCAATATTATTTTATCAATATCCATTTTCTCTCCATTATTTCAAAAAAGGGCAAGAAAGAAATTTTCTGCCCCTTTTTACTAATTTTTTTATGCTGTAGTGAAATGCTCTATAATGTAGAAAGCAATAGTCAAAACTAAAATTATGATTGAGCATATAATGATTAATCTTTTTAGTCTGCCCTCTTTTGTACTTCCTTTATTTTGAGCGTAATAACTATCATTTGTACCAGTGATTACATTTCTACCACCATCTGGATTAGATGGTTGAATTAGAACTGCAACAATAATTGCACTAGCAGCAATTGCAACGATTATCATAAGAATACTTCTGATTGTGATAAGTGTTGCTGTAGCTTCTGCTGATATAGCACATAGAAAATTAAAGTTCATATTACCTCTCCTCTATTATTTTTACGATTACCTTATAAACAATGTTTATCATAATAATCATGTTTAATACACATCTTTATTGCAAGATAAGTTTAACACACTTTATATACTTTTACAATAAATTTTAATAAAAATCTAATACGCCAAGTATGTAATACTTACTATTAGTACGATAACGGATAACCAAAATAAAAACCAACTATTAATAACTTGTGTTTTCTTGCTACCCTGCATACTCCAAACAAACAATAGAATCGCTGCAACCATTGTTCCTAAACCGATATTATTCCTTGCTTCTTGAGTAAGTCCAGCTAGACAAGAATTCATTATATTGTCCCACAAGTTTCCTAAAAAACCTAAAAGTAAAGCCATTAAGCATATCTCCAAATAATTTTGTTGTATTAAGCTAAGATTGACTCTCCTGTCATCTCAACAGGTTGTTTAAGACCTAATACCTGAAGTAATGTAGGTGCTATGTCACAAAGAGCCTTTTCTTCTTTTAGCTTAGCATCTTTATATTCCTCTCCTATTACACAGAAAGGAACTAGATTTGTAGTATGTGCAGTACAAGGAGAACCATCTTCGAGCCTCATTACTTCTGCATTACCATGGTCAGCAGTTAGTAAAACTGTTCCTCCTACTGACAAAATCTTTTCTACCATTTTTCCAACACAAGTGTCTACGGTCTCAACTGCAGTAACTGCAGCAGGAATAACACCTGTATGTCCTACCATATCACAGTTAGCATAGTTAAGGATAATTACGTCATAATTACCTACCTGTTCTAATGCTTTTTCTGTTACTTCATAAGCACTCATGTCTGGTTTTAGGTCATAAGTTGCTACCTTTGGAGATGCAACTAATATTCTATCCTCACCATCATTAGGTTTCTCCACTCCACCATTAAAGAAGAATGTTACATGAGCATACTTCTCTGTTTCTGCGATTCTTAATTGATTTAAACCACATTTACCTAGATATTCACCTAATGTATTTTTTATATCCTTAGGAGGGAATGCTGTATGAATATTTTTTAATTTTACATCATACTGAGTCATACCTACATAATAGATATCCTTCTTAATCCTAGCGAAATGAGTAAATTCCTCATCAAGAGCAGCATGAGAGATTTCTCTAGCTCTATCTGTTCTGAAATTATAGAAAATAACAGAATCGCCATCTTTTATTCCCTGATAGTCGCCTATAACTACAGGCTCAACAAATTCATCTGTAACACCAGCCTTATAACTAGCAGATATTCCACCATTGGCAGTAGAGAACCTAGCACCAACACCATTAAATACACAATTGTATCCTTTCTCTACCCTATCCCAACGATTATCTCTATCCATATAGTAGTATCTACCAACAATAGTAGCAATACTACCTATACCGATAGTTTTGATTTTTTCTTCTATTGTCTTAATAAAGCCTTTTGCACTATCTGGAGCTACATCTCTACCATCTGTAATGACATGGATATACACCTTTGATACACCCTTTTTCTTAGCCATTTCCATTAGAGCGAATAAGTGATTGATGTGTGAGTGAACCCCACCATCAGAAGTAAGACCAACCAAATGTAAAGCATTACCCTCACCTAAACTATCCATAGCACCCTTGAAAGATTCATTCTTAAAGAACTCTCCATCTTCGATTGCTTTATCTATCATTGTAATATCTTGATATATAACTCTACCAGCACCTATATTCAAGTGTCCAACTTCGCTATTGCCCATTAGTCCACTAGGTAAACCTACCGACCTACCAGAAGCATTAATCTGTGTGGTTGGGTAAGTGCTGAAAATCCTATCTAAATTAGGAGTTTCAGCCATAGATACTGCATTATTTAAAGGGTTACTATTTAGACCGTAACCGTCCATAATTATTAATGCTACTGTTTTTTTCATTATTCAACCTTCGTATTTATTAATTGTTCAAAGTCACTAACTTTTAAACAAGCACCACCGATTAGTCCACCATTGATACTAGGTTTGCTTAGAATCTCTTGAGCATTGCTAGGTTTTAGACTGCCACCATATAACATAATGCAATCATTTACCATATATTGCTCTTTAAGTAATTTTTTAGCAAATAGACAAATCTCTTCTGCCTGCTCAGGTGTAGCGCTAACACCTGTACCAATAGCCCATACTGGCTCATAAGCAAAAATCAATCTGCCCATATCCTCTTCGCTAATATCAGCTAAAGCACCAGTAAGTTGTCTCTCGATTACAGTATGTGTAAGTCCCTGTTCTCTCTCTTCTAGAGTCTCGCCAAAACATACAATAGGTGTAATACCTGTCTCTAGAGCTTTTTTCACCTTAAGGTTAACCTGCTCGTCTGTTTCTGCAAAATATTGTCTTCTCTCGCTATGTCCAATGATAACTAGGTCACAACCAAAGTCATTAAGCATCTGAGCACTGATTTCACCTGTAAATGCACCTTTGTCCTCATAGTGCATATTCTCTGCACCAAAAAGAACTTTTGAGCCATCTAACATATATTTAGCAAGGTTAATGTATACATAAGGTACACAAACACCAACAACATTTGTAGAATGACTAGCAATCTCAGTTAGTTTCTCAAAGTATGGCTCCAATTCAGAATATGTCATATTCATTTTCTGATTGCCAATTAAATATAATTTTTTCATACTATTCTCCTAAACATATAAAGCAAATAATTAGTTAATATTGTCAATAACATCTACACCAGGAAGAATTTTTCCCTCAAATAATTTAAGAGAAGCTCCACCACCAGTTGAAATATGAGTCATCTTATGAGCAAGACCCATATTAATAACAGCACTAGCACTATCACCACCACCGATAATAGTTGTGCCTTTTACTTTAGTTAGTTTCTTAGCAATAGCATAAGTACCTACAGCAAATTCTTTTTTCTCAAATACACCAACTGGTCCATTCCAGATAACGGTTTTTGCTTTCTTAATAGCTTTTGTAAATAACTTAACAGACTTCTTACCAATATCAACACCCTCATATCCTTCTGAGATATTTTGATCTTTAGTATTTCTGTAGTTGATAACATCATTAAAGTCTGGAGTCTCAACAAAGTCAACAGGTAGAAGGAAGTTTACACCTTTCTCTTCTGCTTTCTTCATAAGTTTCTTAGCCTCTTCTACATTTGTCTCATCAAATAATGAGTTTCCGATAGCATAACCTTGTGCATGAAGGAATGTATAAGCCATTCCACCACCGATTATAAGTGTATCTACTGTATTTAAAAGACTATCAATAATACCTATCTTATCTTTTACCTTTGCTCCACCTAAGATACCCACGAATGGTCTCTTTGGGTTTTCAATTGTTCCACAGATAATCTCTAATTCTTTTTGAATCAAGAAACCGATAGCATTAGGAAGTAATTTAGCCACACCATAAGTAGATGCATGTTTTCTATGAGCAGTACCAAAAGCATCATTTACATAAACCTCTGCCATATCAGCAAGAAGTTTACAGAAATCTTTGTCATTCTCCTCTTCTCTTGCATCATATCTTAAGTTCTCAAGTAAAAGAACTTCGCCCATCTTTAAGTTAGCAGCTTTAGCCTTAGCATCTTCGCCAACAACATCTTTAGCCATAATAACTTTGTTATTTGGAAGCAACTCTTTTAATCTTTTAGAAACTACAGCAAGTGAATACTTAGGGTCTACCTTTCCCTCTGGTCTACCTAAGTGACTCATAAGAATAACTGCAGCACCTTTCTCAAGTAAATAATTAATAGTAGGCAAAGCCTCTACAATTCTATTATCATCAGTGATTTTACCTTTAATTACAGGCACATTAAAATCAACTCTTACTAAAACCTTTTTGTCATAAACATCAATGTCATTGATTGTCCTCTTATCCATAAGCGACTCCTCTCCATAAAAATATATTTTTGTATAACCTATTTATAAAAAATTTCGCACAGTTTCATTATACAATGAAAACCAATTTTAATCAAATAAATAGAATGTTTTTTTGAGGTTAGAAAGTAAAATTTTTTTATTTATTTTCAAAATGTTTTCTAATAGCCTCAACACACTTATCTAAATCAGGCTCTGTCGACACATAAACCTTTAGTTCACTAACATTTTTCTCACCTTTTAAGTACCAAAGAAGGTGTTTTCTTATGTGTCCAGATATAAAATTTTCAGAGAAATTTTCTCTCAAAATAGCAATGTGTTTTTCTATAATTTCCACCTTGTTCATAGTGACTGGCTTTCCTGTGATTTCTGAGAAGATTTCGGGATTTCCCAAAGCCCCTCTACCTATCATTACAGCATCACAACCAGTCTCAGAAAGTACCCTGTCAAAAGACTCTTTGTCAACCACATCTCCACTAGCAATTACAGGAATAGAAACACTCTCTTTTACTTTCCTTATCATCTCCCAATCTGCCTTGCCACTATACATCTGTTCCCTAGTCCTAGGGTGAATAGTAATAGCACTAGCTCCAGCCTCTTCACACATTTTTGCAAACTCTACTGCATTAATATTATCAGCCGAATAACCACTCCTAAATTTAACAGTAATTGGCTTATCAATAGCACCAACACAAGCAGAAATTATATCTCTAGCAAGAGGGATATTTGTCATAAGAGAACTACCATCTTTGTTTGACACAATCTTAGGTGCGGGACACCCCATATTTATATCAATTATATCAAACGGTTGTACATAATCACTCGCACATATCTCTGCCATAATGTCAGGTTCATGACCGAATAACTGTATGATTTTTATGCCTTCATTTGGTGCAATTTTAAGTAAGTCCTCCGTCTTTTCATTACGATAATGAAGAGCTTTTGCACTAATCATTTCACTCACTCCAGCATCTGCACCAAAATCTACACACAGCGACCTAAAAGCAATATCTGTTATACCTGCCATAGGGGCTAATATTAAGTTGTTTTTAAATTCTATATTACCTATTTTCATACTATTTATTATATACCAAATCGTGTGTTTTTTCAAAGTTAAAGAAATAAAAAAAGCACAAAATATAATTTGTGCTTACAAAACTTTGTCGCTAAAAGATTGCGACTAAATTTTAATCAAAGATAAATTAGTCAAAAATTATTTATTAACAGCCTCTTTGAATTGCTTGCCAGCTTTGAATGTAGGAGCTTTGCTAGCAGGAACATCAATAGGTTGTTTTGTTCTAGGATTGATACTAACTCTAGCTGCTCTTTTCTTAACAGCGAATTTACCAAATCCAGCAATATTTACATCGTGACCTTTCTTAAGTTCAGCGATAATAGCTGCAACAACTGAATCTACAACAGCGTTAACTTCTTTTTGAGTAAGACCTGTGTCTTCTGCAACTACTTTTACAATTTCTAATTTATTCATAAATTATCTCCTTTAATAGATGATACCTCATTATAGCATATATTTAACAATTTGCAAAAAGATTAAAACAGTTTTTTCGATAATTTTCCAAAAAAACAGCCATTTTTGTTCAATTTTTGCCCCTTAGGGCATATAAGTACATATTTTTATATTATTTATAGGCAATTCGAAACACCCTATTAAAACCCCTAAATAAAGTGATATTTCACATTCTATTACTTTTTTTAGTAATTTTCTTTCTAAAACACAAATACTCCTTCTCCTTTCGAGTTAATACTTTTCCAAAATAAATCCAAATTACATACACAAGAAATATTACTATAGATACTATACAGATTGTTGCTAGATAATTAACAAACTGAGATAAAAAGTTATACCCCAACAAACCTATAAAAAGGCAGACCATACCGATTAATACTGGCTTAAACAAATGCTTATAAAACTGATACTCTAATGCAATCTTTTTCTTAATAATCACTGTTAAAGCAATATTAATAGTAGCCAAATACAGAGTGTTTGATATTACTGCACCATAGATATTAATGTCAGGAATCGCAACCAACAATCTAAGCAATAAAACCCTTATAGGCAAAGCAACAAGAGAAGCCCAGAACGGAGCACTAGCACCTCCCGTTACTTGCAAAATAACAGTATTTGTTTGCAAAAATGCCGAATAAATAATAGAAACAGAATTCATTTGCAAAAGTTTAACTGCATACTCAAATTCATTGATATAGACATTAATTAATCCATCTCCATACAAGAACTCTATAATTCCTTCAGCAAACACATATATAAATACTACGGCAATAATTGAGACTAACCATGTAATTTTAATAAAAAAATTTATTCTATGAACCAGCTCATTCGTGTCATTATGTACGACAAGCCCACTAAGCGAAGGAACAAGTGCAGTCGAAATGGCGCTAATAACAATTATAGGTAAACTAATTAGAGACTGCACCACACCACCGAACAAACCATATAGTGCCGTTGATGTCATGGTAGATACACCACTACTGTTTAGAATATTTATAATCAAAAAACTATCCAACATGGTTGCAATAGGCAGTATTAGACCCGATAAAGTACTAGGAATTGCTATCTTAATAATCTTTAACATTGCTTCCTTATTTGAGTACCTCTGCCTATTAGGCAAACATCTGTATACCTCTCGCCTACAAATATCACACTGAAAGATAACAGCCTTATTTTTTAGATAACCAATAACACCAAATCTTCTTTTAGTTTTGCAAATAAGTCTCCTATAGTTATAGTCCAACTGTCCTTTGTATATCACAAAATTAATAGTTATTACAATTACAGCAACCAACTCACTAAAGGTAACACCAAGAATTGCCCCTAAAACAGCATAGTTAATACCGAAAACAGATAATTTGTATGCTAGTATTAATCCTACAGACAATTTTACAATCTGCTCTATAATAAGCGAAACTGTCGTGGGCACCATATTTTCAATGCCTTGAAAGTACCCCCTAACCGTTGCGATTAACGAAGAAATTATAATAGATGGAGCAATAGCAATATAACCAATTCTTACATTAACATTCCCCTGAGCCTCAGCCAAAACCCTAGACAAACATAGAGTAATTATAGTTAAAACTAGACTTAAAATAAAACTTAAAACAATAGATACCTGTAATATTTTTTGCTCATTATACCTATGCCTTAATTTTCTACACTTTGCAACCTCTGTTGATACTGCCACAGCAATCCCACTACTACAAAGCACAATTATCAACGAGTATACAGGAAAAACCAAATAATAAAGCCCAATCCCATTACTCCCTAATATATTTGTAAGAGGAATCTTATATAAAGCACCTATTGCCTTAGCAAAAAATCCACCCATTGTAAGGATAATTGCACTGATAATAAATGAATGTTTCCCCATATCATTCCATCTGTTTGCTTAAAAACTTTGATACCAGTTTCAACACCATTAGATGTTCACTACCCAAACAAACCTCTCCCTTACAACAACAAAGAGCAATAACCCCCTCTATCTCTCCCTGGATAATAATTGGCATAATAATTTGTGAAGTATATGTAAACTTATCTTCCTCAATAATCGGCACTATAGTAGTTTCATTAGATACTTGAGCAAGATAGCAATTCTTTGAGTCTATAATATCTAATACCTCATCTGACCATCTTGCACCTATTACACTTCTCTTATTGACACCATACCCAGATATTACCCTATCCCTATCTCCGATTAAAACAGTTGAATCACAAACCTCACCCAACACCTCACAAAAATCATCAGCATAATCACTTATTTGATTTACCAACGAATATTTGCATAAAACAATCTCCCCACTAGGGAGCAAACCAAATTCTATAGAAGAACCCTCTTTTATTCTCATACATCTTCTAATTTCTTTTGGAATTACTAATCTCCCTAAATTATCTAATTTTCTTACTATTCCAGATTCTTTCATCACAACATCTCTCATATTTATTTTATATAATTATTATTTGAAAAATAAATATTTATATGTAAAATATATCGATAAAAAAAATAAAAACCCCAGAATTTTTCTGAGGTTAATTTTATATAAATTATTTAACTTCTTCAGTAGGAGCTGATTCAGTTTTTTTCTTAGGCTCTTTTTTAGTTTCTGGAGATTTTTTAGCAGTTGTTTTCTTAACAGTTTTCTCCTTAGCAACACCCACTTTTTCTTCAGGCTTACTCTCTTCATTTACCTTTTCGGCCTCTTCTTTCTTTTTAAGTTTTGCAGCCTTTTCTTTAGCTCTTTCTTCTGCTTTTCTCTCATGGAACATAAGTGTATCCTCAAAGAAAATCTGGTTAGCAGAATGGAAGTAAACTGTAATCATTGTATATAAGAAAATAAATACAATCATTGTACAGATAGTAACAATATACGCTACTAAAATACTCTCTAAAGATAAAGTATAGATAAGGCATAGACTTACTCCTGCCATACAGAACAACAAGAAATATACAAAGTAGAAAATTAATTTATATGAAAACATTGCTAATCTATTTCCCAACATTTTCATAGCACAATCTTTAAATGCAGAACTAAATCTAGTATACTCAAATTTCTCTTGAAAGAATAAAACCATAGAGAAGAATGCTACTGCAAATCCGGCAGGAACAATCCAAATACAGAAACCTAGTACATACAATATAAATAAGATTCCTACAAAGTAAATATATTTTAGTGTATTTACACTAAATTTAAAGTGAGAGAATATCGACCTAACTCTAGGTTGCTCACCATTAATTGTTCCATTAAAGAACTTAATATAACCTATTTGTAATGGGCCTGCCATTAGTACAAAAAGCAATACACCTATAGTAAAAATCCAGAATGTCTCTAGTAACATTGCTAATAACATAGGAATAGCAAGCACTAGAATAAGAGGCGTACACATTGCAAATGTTCCCATAAACAATGTACTAAAATGACCCCTAAGTTTGATTGCAGCAAACTGGATTAACTGCAAGCCATTAGCTGATTCTTTTCTTTCCATAATCACTCCTAAAACTCTAATTTAATTACAACTTAATATATTTCAAAAAAAATATAGTAAGTCTACATTGTAAACTTACTATATTATAACAAAGTAATTTAATTATTCAAAACAAATTATTATGTGAATAAAGTGTTTATGTCTAAATAATATACTTTATTTACGCATTTATTACTTCAATAGTAATTGTATATGAGATAGAGTTATATCTATACTCTGCAGGGTCACTACCCTCTACAAGTTCACTAAAGTAAATTTGGTAGGTATTTACACCAGTAGTGCTTGCTGTTAGTGTATTAACATAAGCACCATCTACATAGATATATGGAGGAAGAGTTACATAAGTAACAAGGCCATCATCATATATATACATAGCGATATAATTATCTAGATTGATAACTGTGTCTTTAGTTACTGTAATAGTAATATTCTCTACCATCTTTTTATCATCAGTCAATACTGCAATATCATATTCCTGATCATCAGCAAATGTACCATCAGTAGAAACAAATGCATCTATTACTCTAACCATTACTTTATGACTAGTATTAGTAACATACTTATACTGACCATTTTCGCTTAGAGTATAGTAAAGTTCATATTCTTTAACTGACGCAGGAACTTTGTCATAGATGTATGTTGCTTCACCAACTTCTTTAAGTGCAGCATTTAATTGAATTACTCCACCAGCAGTATAGAATGCAAAGTATTTCTCTAGAACAAGTTCTTGACCTGCAACTAAATCAATTACAATATCAGATTCTAATGCTAGGATATTTGTAACTGTTGTATAATCACCATTAACAACATCGCCTATTCTTGAATAATACAATTCAACACCATGAACTGTTATATATTTAGTAATCTCAATATTATAACCAAATGTAATATTTAGGTTAACTAAAGTATCTTCTTTTACTGGAGCACCACCATTGTAGATATCTAATGTACCATTACATACACTGCCATTTGCAGTAATATTGAATGCACTAGCATAGTCTAGAGTCTCACCTAAAGAGTTTTTACCTGTTAGAGTATATTCTCCAGAATCACTATTATATCCCTTAGCAACAATATATGTTCCGAATAATGAAACACCATTATATACTTTATCAGTATTTACATCAGTATCATTTAATCCAGAGAATGAAACCATATATGTTGGATTGATATTAATTCTAAGTGTCTTAGTTAATTCTTCATAGTTTCCATCTGCAATCTTAAGAGTAATAATAAGTTCAATATACTCTTTTCCACTCATTACAAATGATTCACCAACAACTAAAACATTATTTACACTATCAAATGTTACATTTTGTCCATAGACACCCTTTTGAGTTAATTCATAACTCTCAAATCCTGTAGATCCTGCAAACAAGCCATCACCACCATCTAAGCCTAAAATATGTCCTAGATAGTATGTTTTTGTCTTATTACCTGTATCTTCTAACATCTGAGTATCATCATAAATATCATCATAAATTCCGACACCATAAGCATCTATATTCATTACATAAGATTCTGTG
Organism: Clostridiales bacterium; assembly: GCA_015055605.1. Classification (GTDB taxonomy): domain Bacteria; phylum Bacillota; class Clostridia; order Christensenellales; family UBA1242; genus UBA11490. The sequence goes on along the minus strand of SVHV01000001.1, from coordinate 9,699 downwards.
GTTGTTGTTCCACTATAAGAAATAGTATAGTTTGGTAGAACTTTTACATAGAATTCATGCTCAACCATTACACCCTTAAAATTATATTTAATCTTAAAGGATTGATTTGAAGCAGTACCAAAGTTCTTTGTTGTTGTTATACTAATAGTTCTATTTGCTGTTTGAGAAATTGTTACGCCATCAATGCTATTTTCAATCGAAATATGTGAGAACACATTAGGATCATCAGCATGAATAGATGGATAAAATTCTCCGTTTGGATTTAATTGAAGAATCTTAGATTCGCCTGCTTGAATTTCCATTCTATTAGCTGTACTATTCTCAATAGCCACATCTTCATCTTCACCAACATAGAACTTAAAGTTAAGGTCATGTTGAACCAAATCAAATGTTAGAACTTTATTAATCTCTAATTCATAAGCCAAATTACCAGCATCATCAGGATTAAGAGGAATAAATCCAAAATTTAGAATTAGATATGTTGTTATGCCCTCAAAGTTTGTAGGCGAATATCTAGTATCCATATAGTCAGCATCTACTAAATAATACTTACCAGTAGATGTATTATATCCATACAATCCATTTGGATCCTCAAAATATCTAGTTGTATGGTCTTCACCCATCTTAAATTCAAAAGTATCTGTTGTATTACTAATATATTTTGAAGAAGAGTATGAACCACTTACACCGTCTACTTCAAGAGAGCTCACAACCTCAACTGCAACCTCACTAACAGAACCAGTAATAGACTCTTTCTTAATTACTGAATATCCTTGAGAGTTTTGATAAATTTCAAACTCGTGTCCTAATGCAAGCATTATATTCTTACCACCAGAACTAATTACTGGGAAATAAGAATTAGCAGGATATACTATTTTTAAATTATGATCATCCATATTACCTTGGAATGGGAAAGAATCAAAATAATATTGAACACCACCAAATAGCATAAACAATCTTTCGGAACCAACATAATTATAGAATGTTTGATAAATTCCATCTCCTATCATGAAAGTCAAAAGATTACCTGCATCCGGGTCTTTCAAGTTAGGATAAGAAACCATCTCATACACTAAATCAGTTTTTAATTTAGCAAATCTAGTTACTGCACTATATGATTTTGTAACATTTAATCCAGTTTGTGAGTAATAATTTATATATCTCTTAATGTCTAAACCAACACCTCCCTGAGGATCGTCTGGTTCACCATTATCATAGATAGCCTGTGACGCATCAACAATACTAGTATTTACAACATAGCCTAGAGACTCATCATAAGATACTAAGTTTGTACTTACACTATATGAGATATCATTAATAGATGTAGGAACATAAGGTGTTTTTTCTGAACCATCTTCTGACAATTCATTGAATTGAATCTTACCTTGGTTTGTTGGGTCATCATAATTCTTTGAAATATAACTAGCATATAGAGTTTCTTTTTGCTCAAGATTATTAAGAGTAACATCATAAATATCAATCTTATTTACAGTAAGAGATGTTCTATCCCCTGCTGCTTCATTTGAATATGGAGCACTATTAGTTTTACTAACTAAGAATAATGAATAGTTCGTGTCAGTCAAGGCTTCACTATTTGCTTTAATAACAAATGAAACATATTGATAATCACCAGTATCTGATTGAATATATTCAATCTTAGACGCATCAACTACAACATTCTCAATAGAAGCTAAGCCATAGTTACTAGCAAAATTTGTACATAGATTATTAAGAGCGATTTGCTTATTGTCTTTAGTATTAACAATATAAGCCCTCTCATCATATACAGTACCGTTTAGGTCTACAACTCTAAACATCTTCTCTTCTGTAGAATCTAGAGCCTCACCAGTAGATGACATCTCAAAGTTTGTCATAAATAGTTTAAACTCTTTATTTCTAAGAAGTTTTAGTCTCAAGAAATCTTGATATTCATCTAGGTCATCACCAGTAAGTTCGATTTTTGCAGCACCATCTTCATACACAAATGATGTAACACTATTTCTCTTTACCCACTCTTCTGCATCATAAGTAATTCCTACAGGAAGAGCTTCTGAATCTTGACATAGAGTGATCGTTGCCGCCATCTTTGTATAGAAATTAATATTATCAACGAAATTATGAATAACTAAGTTTGTCATATTTCCAGTAGAAATATCTGACATAGCTATTACATATAACATTGTTGGCTCCTCTGGAGCATCTTCATTAATAGCAATCTTTTGACCACTTAAATCAATAGGATTACCGTTTCTATCTGATAGATATACTACAGCAAATATCTTAACAGGCTTTTTAAAGCCCTCCTCATCTGTTTGAGATGCATTAACTGTTTGAATATAGTATTGTTTAGCACCATCAACTAGATTGTATGTAGGAATTCTCTCACCTACTAGATTTTCTTCTGCATTGAACTTGTATGGAACACCATTCATTGAACTAAAGCTATATTTACCTAAAGTAATAATTTGCTTAGCACCCTGGTCTCCGATAGCATTAGAGGCTTCTTCTGCAAAATACATTACAGATTTATACTCAACTTCTCTTAAATTCTTTATTCCATCAGAATATGGAGCATTATAGTTAAGAATTGTCTCACTAGAAGTATCAATTTGAATAGGCTGTGTATTTAGAGCATAAGCATCAGCATTATCCAGACTGCTATTAAGTGCCATGCTTGTTTTAATTGCAGTAGGAGCACCACTTTCTGTTGTTGACTGAATAGTAAGCTGAGAAGATTGTGTAGATGCATATTCATACTCAGTAAAGTTAATATACACCCTAGTAAATGTTTCTCTATCAATTCTCTCAGATGTTTTGATATTAACACCGTTAACAGCGAATCTGAAGTATAGTGCTTTAGATATTAAAGTTGAACCAACAACCTCTGTTAGAGGAACATTAAAGTCAACAGTCCAACAAATCTCGCCTCCAACTGTAACAGCATTCATATCCATAAATCTATTGCTATTCATAGCAGCTTTGATTTTATACAAATTACCGATAACAATATACTCACCATTATCGTCTTTGTATGCATCTTGCTGTGTTCTAGTTAATGTTTGAACAATATATGGAGTAATAGGTAAATTCTCATCAAATCCATATACTGGAATTACCTCTTCATAAGCAGTTGAACGAGCAGATAGTGAAGATGCCCCTTCAGGTTCTCCACCACCAGGTTCGCCACCTGGTTCGCCACCTTCTGGATCTGCTACCTCATTAGACATATACACATAAGCTCCCATATCTAAGGTATCAAATAGTGTACTCTCCTCATCAGGAGTTCCCTCGATAACTTCACCGTTCTCTCCATTAAGAGTAATCTTTAAATCAAACTCGTCATAGATTGTTTTAGCGATTCTAGTATCATCACCATCTTGTACCTCTAAGCCCTCTTTCTTAGAGAAATCAATCTTATCAAATACATTATATGTAATAGGCTCTGCAACAGAAGTAATTTGGTTTAAGTTAACTGCTGTTACCTCTACAGATGCAGTACATGATACAAATACATATTTTAATGCAGATACTGCTTGAGATGCAGTAAGCTCTATTTGTCCACTATTATTGATACAACCTCTAAAGAAATTGTAACTTTCCTCTGTGTCGTCAAAATAAGAAATATGCTTATTGATAAAGTTTGTGAAACTTCTTCTCATAGCAGCAGCTTCTGCTGCATGTGTATTAGACAAACCTGAATTTGCAAGCACTGTTTCTAACTTATCAAATCCATTTTCCTCAAACTCTCTTTGAATTGTATATGACCTATGAGTCTTAGCAGTAAATTTAATTGTACCAGACTCTTTAGGAACTACTGGAATTTGGTAGTAGTATGAGTATGTATGTGTTGCATTATCATATACAGGAACTATTTTCAATTCCTCAAAAGTATACTCTTTTCTAAAGTCAGCACCTTCGACAGGCTTACCGTCCATTCCATAATACTCATAAGAAATCTGAGTTGACTTTAGGTTTCCACTAACAGTAGCAAAGTTATTTTCACTAACTGGTAGATAGAAAGCATTGTATAGTTCACTCTTTAGATAGATATTAGAAGCAACATTATTTTTTGCCAAGGTAAACGCTTTACCTCCAGCAGTTACTCTATTGTTAGTGTCACCAGAGAAATAAATAGACTTGTCAGGGATAGGAACATCAACAACTAATGTAATTGTTACTTGTGCTATACCATTAGGAGATGTTGCTGTAAGGTTGACTACACCACCATGGTTGTTGCCCTGGCTATCTTTTCTAATTTTAAGCGTAAAGTCTTCACCTGCAAGTATTCCCTGCTCCAACTCTTCTTTATTAGACAAAACCCCATCAACACCGGTAATCTTAACCTTAAGGTTTTTCTCAGTAGAATCAAATGGCTCAAACTTAATTTGAGTAGTTACATCTGATAGAGTATAGATAGTCTGCCTAGTCAGGGTCTCACTAATCGAATACTCTGTTTGCTCTGTGTTCTCTACATCTGCATTAAAGTACAATTTCATAATGTCTATTCTGACATCTTTAAAACCACCTTTCAATGCATATATTCCCACACTCACTCCTGCGATTAACACAAAACATGCGAGAACTATTCCCATAACTTTCATGATTCTTTTAAACATTTGTCTTCTCCATTTTTTCCAAACAATTCAAAAATTTCTTATAAAAGCAATCTTAAAATCCATACAATTCAATATCTCAAATACCGAATTTGCATACACTTATACTTATTATAAGTAATATCTATAAAATAATTATATAGACTGCGATTTTTTTTGTCAAACAAATCATCTAAGCAATTATATTTTAATTTATAAATAAATTAAAGAAAAAAAGTAGTGATTGTTATTCAACAACCACTACAATTTCACAAAATTGTACACCCTTGTACTCAGCTACAAACTGATATCTTCCAGTTGCAGTAGGTCTAAAAGTATTACCAACCTCCTGCTTACCCGAATTAACTAAATAAATATTTACCCAACCTGTTATGTTAGTTTCTTCCACACTAAATAAGAATGTAACCTCATTAGGACCAGCATCAATGCCAGATATATTCAACATATACTCCCCATTTTGATTTGGTGAAAGAGGATATATTGAATACTTTGCAACAATCTCTATTTGGGAATAGTCATAACACATTATCTCTCTAGTCTTAGATAATATTCTATCCACATTCTCTATCTCTCTATTACAACTAATTGTAATATTAAGAAGTCCTGATTCTATGGCTTTAAATAGGATATATTTGTTACCAAAGCCATCTGTTTCTATATGCTCAGATATTACCTCAATATTATCTGAATATGCAAAATTTTCAAGCAATTCATATTCTGTAAATTCAAATAAAATCTTATGAGTTTCGCCCTTAAATACATAGTATATTTCATCATAGTTATCATCAACAACTTTGAAATTTAAATTATCAGGCAACTCAAAAATTCTAACACTAAACTCACCCACTATAGGTTCACTTTGAGATGAAGTATAATACTCATAATAAACAGTAGCTGTAGACGAATTTTTCGCTAAAAATCCACCATTACTGTCAATAGTTAAACAATTATCAAAAGTATAGAATCTATACTGATTAGCATCTGTTGGATATATAGTAAAATCAAATACTCCTTTATCCCCCACATATAGGTCTATATCCTCGGCAGACATATAATCAGTATAAACAATTTTTAACACTGTTACCTTAAACTCTACTTGACACAACTCATAGAAAATCTTGATAGTTGTCTCCCCTATTGCTCTAGCAGTAATTGTGCCTGTAGCATAATCATAACCAACAATATTTGTGTCATATATAATATTAGGAATCTCAGTCACCGTCTCACTAAACTGAGGCTTATTGATTGCAGACTTACCAGCACCCATATTAATAGTAACCTCAGACTTTGGTATTGTTGCTGATTTAGCAAGATAAACATCTCGAACCAAAATACTGAGAATAACATACTTATCATCATGCCCTATTATTCGACACTTGACCTCTGTTTCTCCAGGCGTAAGTGGTGTAACAATACCATCAGTAATACTTAACACCGATTTGTTGCTAACAATAGTTTCGTAACCATTGTCTGTACCTGTTACAGTAATAATATTGTCTAGCAGAAGAGTTTGATTCATAGCAACTTTGTAATCAAGCTTTGTAGCAGTGATAGTCGGCTCTTCTTTACCACAAGAACAAGCACTAGGTGCAAACGAACAGAATATTAAGATTAGAAGCAATAAAAATTTTTTCATCTAAAATCCTCTCAATGGTATTTTATCAAAAAAATAGGTATATTTCAATCATTTTATATCAAAGCAGTTATTTTATTTTTGTATAAACAATTCTAATTTTATACACAAAAAAGAGAGGTATAAAAACCTCTCCAAAATAAACATATTCGTTCTTTGAGAAATTATCTCTTACGGAATTGAGGAGCTTTTCTAGCTTTCTTAAGACCGTATTTCTTTCTCTCTTTAATTCTAGCATCTCTAGTTAAGAAACCAGCTTTCTTGATTTCTGGTTTAAGAGCCTCGTCAGCCTTGCAAAGTGCTCTAGCGATACCATGTCTAATAGCACCAGCTTGACCAGAAAGACCACCACCATGTACATTAACAAATACATCATATTTGCCCATAGTACCTGTTACTTCAAATGCTTGATTAGCAACTAGTCTGTATACACCTAGTCTGAAGTATGTCTCAATGTCTTGCTTGTTGATTGTGAATTGACCTTTTCCATTAGGAACAAGTCTTACTCTAGCGATAGAATTTTTTCTTCTACCTGTAGCTGTGAATTCAACTGCTTTGTTTGCAGGAATCTTCTTAGTAGTTTTCTTAGCAGGAGCTTTAGTAGTTTTAGTAACTTTCTCTTCTGCTTTCTCAGTTTTAGTAACTTTCTCTGCCATACTAGATTCTTACCCCCTTGATTTTTAGCTCAACAGGTTGTTGTGCCTGATGAGGATGCTCTGCTCCCTTGTAAACTTTTAATTTCATAAACATTTTCTTACCTAAAGAATTCTTTGGAAGCATACCTTTAACTGCTTTCTCAAGAGCAAAATCACTCTTCTTCTCCATTAACTCTTTGTAAGATGTCTCTTTTAGTCCACCTGGGAAACCAGAATGACGGTAATACATCTTTTGAGTAGCTTTATTACCTGTAAGTACCATTTTGTCTGTATTGATTACGATAACATAATCACCTGTATCAACATGTGGAGTATAAATAGGCTTGTTTTTACCTCTTAGAACTGCAGCAACTTGACTAGCAACTCTACCTAGAGGAATATTTGTAGCATCAACTACATACCACTTTCTATCCACAGTTTCGCTTTTTGCCATAACTGTTGTTTTCATTGTATTTTCTCCTGAAATAATCTAATTTTTTAATTAAAAAATCTAGAAAATAATTAGGACAGGGGCTAATTGCCAAACTATCTCCAAATTTATGCAAAATAAGTTTAATACATTTTATATAGTTTGTCAACGGTTTTTGTAAAAATATATAATATTTTATTAAATATTAACTGTTCAAAAACTTGCTTTTTTTATTACATTTCTAAAAACTCTTCAATCTGTTTTTGTGTTCCATCGTGCATTGGTTTAGACGCAAGCCTCTTATATTGTTTTTTCACACCAAACAAACTATTATTATCATCAACCTCTCTCAAGATATGATTGACATTTTCTGGAGTATAAGTTGTAACATTTTCCATCTCTGCAATCTTATCTAGAATTGTATAATCAGCCTGCAAATCGCCCTTTCCTGTTATAGCCAAAACCCTACCATTATACTCTTCAATCATACTAATAAAATCTTCATTAGTAAGTTCTCCATGCTCACGAAGCCACTTAGTTGGCATAAATGCTCCATTAAAAAAGAATGTGTCCTTTTTAGCCCTTTTTGCCTTTGAATAAAGACTAGTAAGCTGAGCCTCAACCGATTCTTTTTTTACTAATTTACGCATATACCAGCCAAGAAAACCTTTTTTAGAAGCTATTTCTTCTAATAGTCTATTGTTTTGATACTCCATTGCACCCTTTAGACACAAACAAGCACCTCCCAACAATATAATACTATCCAAATCTGTTTGTTTAGTAAGTAAAGTTGCAATCATAGCACCCTCACTATGTCCACAAGCGATAATTCTATTTTCATCAACATAAGGTAGTCCCTTAGCATACTCTATAACAGTAGCCGAATCGTTTACTAAATCAGACAGTCCTGCCTTTTTAAAATCACCACCCGATTCGTGTGTGCCACGCTTATCATACCTAATACAGGTATACCCCATCTGAACAAACATATCAGATAAACCTTTGTATAAATTAGATTTAAATCCTATTTGATTACCATCTCTATCTGTTTTACCCGTTCCCATTATAAGCAATACTAATGGGTGTTTTTTATCATCTGGACGACTAATAGTTGCACCTATCTTATTCTCACCATCAATAACAACCCTTTCTTCAATTATATTCATACAACACAACCTCCGTATCAATCACATTCTACCACAAAGACATACTCAATAATAGAATACAGGAAGAAAAAAACTCTACAAATTTACCGATTTTTATAAAACAACACTTGATGTATAAATTAAAATAAAAAGACGATACCAATCAGTACCGTCAATATCATTCTAAATGTATCATCTCACAACATTGTCTTCTACAAAATCAATATTTTTATCGATTTTTTGATTTGATAATTTTTGTGCCTTATATGTCTTATTCCATTCGTGTACAGCAAAAAAATTACCAACACAATACACTACATTAATTATTAGCACCATAATAGCACTAGTTGCACCACCAAGCATATTAATAGTCCACAATATCAAAGTTAAAGCATTCTGAATCATCCATGCATACCAACACTCTCTGTGTCTTAGGGAACAAAATATACATGCCGCAACATTGAACAACTGAATAGTGCTATCCATATACGCCATATTTTGACCAGGAATCAGACTCATTAGAGCGCCTAAACCAAAACCACCTGCAATTATTCCAGAAAAAACCACAACTGTTGTTTTTAAATTAAAAACCCTAACTTCTACACAACCATTATTAGTCTTTTTCTTCCACGAAATAATACCATAGATATAACAAGGAATATACACAATTATTGCAAAGAATATATAAGCATACAGCCCTGCCAAATATGATATCATAGAATAAACCAAAGAATAAACTACACTAAAAATATAGTGATACCATTTACCCTTTATCTGATAGTAAAAAGCTATAAAACCTAGCCACAAAACCAAACCACCAGGAATATAGTCATTAGTTATAATAGCACATATAATGGATAATATTGTTATTAATATAGGAGGCAAATAAACCTTAAAAATCTTATCTTTTGTCATAACACGATTATATCACGAGCCATTATAAATAACAAAGGAAAAATCTCTTAAAAAACATTGATTAATATAATATTAAATTGATTAAAAAGCATATTACATGACAAATAAAAGATATTTTATAGTTGGTATAGAAAATAAAAAAGACACCCAAAGGTGTCTTTAATATAGTAATACTAAAAGAGCCCGTATACACACAACTATACATTATCTACCAAGTGCTCTGGTCTCATTTAGAACTAAAAAAGGTCACCCGAAGGTGACCTCATTTATTAACTTCTAAATAATGTAACTTAGTCTATCAATTACCTAATAAGCCTATTCTATCTTA
>SVHV01000003.1 GCA_015055605.1 Clostridiales bacterium | reverse complement strand
TAAGATAGAATAGGCTTATTAGGTAATTGATAGACTAAGTTACATTATTTAGAAGTTAATAAATGAGGTCACCTTCGGGTGACCTTTTTTAGTTCTAAATGAGACCAGAGCACTTGGTAGATAATGTCTGGTTGTGGTGTATACGGTCTCTTTTAGTATTGCTATATTAAAGACACTTTCGGGTGTCTTTTTTATTTTTTTGGTGTATTGTATATCTTCTGTATTATATAAATTTTATTATATACCCTTATTTGCTATCCTTTTTTAAAAATTATGTTATACTATATACGATTTATTTAGGAGAAAATATATGGAAGTTGTTGCTGAGAGGAGACTGGGTAGAGAGCCATCATACTGGCTTATTCAAAATATCGTACTAGCATTATTTACATTTGTTATGGGTGCAGTAGTGTTTTTTGGTGGAGATAGGTCTTATACTATAGTTATTGTATTAGGTGCTATCTTTGGTGTGGTTGGACTGCTATTTATTGTATTTGGTATCAAGAATCTTATTCGTGATTCTCGTGACAAAAAGTTACCTAATACAGCTATCTCTAAGGACGGAGAAACTCTAGTGCTTCAGGATATAGACTCTGAGTATACAGTGCCTTTTGAGGATATAGTTTCTATCAGAGGTAGGGGTTATCTAAGATTTATGTTCGCTCCATATTTTTCTAATCGTGGCTATGTAAGAATTAAAACTAATGATACTACATATACAGTATATAATGTTAATTGTGCTAAGCATATTGTAGATAAACTTAGAGAACTAGTTTGGGGTGTAGATGCTGAAATGCTTGAGGAAAAGCCTGAGCAGTCACAGTAAAATAAGTGCCGAAATATAGACTATTTATAATTATATGATTTAAAAAAAGAACTTTATCCGTTCTGTCGGATAGAGTTCTTTTTTGAGTTTTACTATAGGTTTATTTTTTGGCTAAATTTAGTTATTTTTTGGGCAGTAAGATTATTTATCGTATTGACTGGCGTTCTTTACGAAAAGTCTTACTTTTTCTCTATCTCTGCTACCGTCAGTTGCTCTACAACCACTATTGACATCTACACCGTAAGGTCTGCAGTATTTCACAGCATAACCAACATTTTCAGGTGTTAGTCCTCCTGCTATAAAGACTGGTTTGCCTAGTGTTTCTACTAATCTCTTGTCTGTATCAAGGTTGTGGGTAAGACCTGTGCCACCTACTTGATTAGTCTTGAGATTGATGCTGTCGGTAAAGTAAAAGTCGGCTATTTTCATAGCATCTATATCATTGAGTAGATTGCCGTCCTTGTCGATATGAATGAGTCTGAGGATTTTCTTTTCTGGTAATTCTCTTCTGATTGTCTCCACCTCACTCTCTGGTAAATGTGAATGTAATTGAATATAGTCAACATCTATAAATTTCGCAATATCAATGATTTCTGTAGCCTCTTCGAGGTGGGTGATGAGGGTTGTTTTTATGCCTGATGGTAGGGCTAGTTTGATTTCTCTTGCCACCTCACGAGAGATAAAGTCATCGCTATTGTGTGCTTGACCTACTAGGAGTCCTATGATATTGACTCCCATTTCTACACACATTAGGGCATCTGCCTTATTTCTGATTCCTGCCATTTGAATATTCATAAATACCTCCATACTGAAGATTTTTCTATTATCTCTATGATAACACAAAATATAAAATATTCTACTAAAATAATGCCTGTGTGTAATATTTTGTGGTGTGAGTAGGGTGGGTTTTTAGATTTCTATTAGGTTTGACAGTATCTCGAATTGTCTTTCTGCTATATCGCACACTCTATAGCAGTATGGACTGTGTGGCTTGAGCCTCATGTATAAGAGTAGTAGCCTCATTATGTCAAATTGCCTAGATATTATCTGTTTGTGAGGATTGCATGGCTGAGGTGGTGCTGGTAAATCTTCATAGCAGTATGTGGGTGATTGATGATAAGAATGTGACCCTTTTTGTTCTTTTATATTGTTGTTTTGAGAAGTGGTATTTGTGTGTAAAAAATCTATAAAGTGATTGTAATGTGCAGTCTTGCCTCGGGTCTGACTTTGCAGAATTGTGGTGGGGCTTTTTTGTACTTGATTTATAGATAATTTCTCCAGTAGTTTAGCAAAAATATTGCCTTGCTGGGGTAAACTCCTGCTAAGTACATTTCCTCTATTTTGCCTTGCTCTGCTGGGCTGGGTTGTTGGTGGTGATAGGGGTGTTCTAGAGGGTGTATTGGTCATTTCTTTTTGTGGTGCATTATAGCCATCATTTTCTATAGTGGGCTGTGTGTTTCTGGTGTTGTTTGGTGCATTGTTAGTAGGGGAATTATTGTCCATAAAATGGCTGATACTATCATACCTATTTTCGGTATATGTATATGGGTTGGGGTTGATAATGTTTGTTGATAAAGTGCCACCAGATTTGTGACTAGAGTGTGGGGTTATATCTGATTTAGAAAAAACACTAGTTTTGGTGCTTTTGAGTATATTCCTTAGGCTCTGGATACTGCTATCTAGTGAGGACAAAATCTCGTGTGGGATACTGTCATTTTTTAGTTTTAGTATAGAGGCTCTCTGCTCCTCTAATTTTTCTAAGATTTCTAGTAGGTCTAGTTGGGAACTCTCGTGCATTTTTTGGTAGTCACAGTTGTATGACATACAGTCAATATTATTCATTATTTGGTTGTCATTAAAATTCATTGTTTTCCCCTTATATTTTTAATTTTTTATTTGTTTGTGTTTGAGTGTAATGTGGAATGTTTTTGTGAGTGTGTTTGGTGGTGAGGAGGTGGTGTGTTTATAGTGGTTTTATTTTACTTGTGGAGTGATTGATGTGGGGTTCTGGTTTAGTGCAGAGAGTAGGGCCTCTGGCACACCTTTGTTTAGTTCAATGGCTGGCTCGACTGCAGATAATGGGATAGGTGTAGGTAGAGATGGGTCGCCTACCTCTATGGTGAATGCTGGTACTCCGAGCTCTAGGCTTACCCAGTCGGAGTATCCTCCTACGCTATTTTCTGTCCGAATGGGTGTGTATGTATTGATACTGGATATAATGTTTGCGATGGCTAGGTCACGAGATAGTTCCTCAGTAGATAGGGTTTCAAAGCCGTAATAGATGACATCACCTTTTGTGTGGTAACTTAGGGTTAGGTCGGGACTGACTCTGTAGGTAAAGTCCATGAGCAGTCTTACTTCTCGCTCACTGGCTGGATAAAATCCCACAAAGTTGGCTGGCGCTGGACAAAAGACATTCTGAGAGCCCTCTCCCCATAATGCAGGGAAGTTTACATTTAGGTCGACACTGGTGGCTGAGGCTTTCCATTGAGAGAAGTCTAGACTATCATTATTGAGCGAGAGTAGGTAGTTTCTCCAGTTTTCGCAGTTAAGCCAGTCGACACCGTTTAGGACGATTCTCACCCCGTCTGGATTTGCTAAAGGGATTATATATACTCCTCCGTCTAGGGTGGTAGAGATAGAGGCTAGATATCCAGCCATTCCTACGACTACGAGTGTTGCCGGATATTCTCTAGCGTGCAGTCCTGCCTCGATAAGTATTTGTTTACCAGTATACGGACCTATGTGTAGTCCGTAGATTTTTTGCCCCATAGTGCTACTGCCTACTTCAAAAAAGTCTACACCGTCTAGTGTGGATAGGCTCATGACCTCACTCATTATCTCTTCAAAGGTTATTTCTGCCATACTGTTCTCTCCCTGTGTTTGGATAAAAACACCTATTTTAATACATTATTCTCTAATTAGTATGCTTATGCTGTAGACTTTGGTGCAGATATGGTGGTGGCTATGGTGTACTTTTGTCCCGATAACCACCCTCCTATAGAATTATTATATATATAATAGAGAAAAGTTTTTTTATAAATTTTTTAGAAAAGTGTGTCAAAACATTTGTCAAAGTTGCTCGAAATTTGTATAATGGGGTATAAATATAAAATCTCAAGGAGAATGTTTATGGAAAAAACAACCAAAAAGAAGAGATCTAAAAAGGGTCTTAGAAAGCGTATAGGCATTATCGCCGTTGGTGGTTTGAGTTTAGTATTGACAGTTTGTTTATCAGTTGGAGCAACCCTTGCATGGTTCGCTGGTTCAACATGGGCTAGTAAGAGCTTGTACATGGGCGGTCCAGTTTATGTAGAAATGGCAGGTCGTGGTCTATCTCAAGGCACAGCTGGTGACGGTGATGGCGGTCAAACTGGTACAGACACTGACAAAGCAGAATGGGTTGGCGGTGACGGTAACCTAGATATCAAGGCTGCTGCTACTAGAACAACTGGTACTGCTGCACTTACAGGTGCTGGTACAAATATGAATGATATCCTATTACCAGGACAAAAAGTTCAAATCTATAGCCAAGCCAGAGTATTCTCTACTGCTGAGACTACAACAGTAGCCGATAACGCTATTGTCAACGAAAGTAGTGGTGCTAATACTACTAACACAAGTAACGGTGTTGCTACATACCAAAGTTCACAAGGTAGAGTAACTACTACAACTACATCTGTATTAAGAGCAAGATTTAGTATCGAAGTAGAATTCGACCCAGGAATGGGCTTTAATAACTTCACTTCAAACATTGACGCTACAGGTAAATACATGAGTGGTTATCCAGTTCAAAGTAGTAGCTATACTGGTGACGGTGATGCTAGTGATAAGACATGGCAAAAAGCTCTAGAGGCAACATTCAGTACAAGCAACTCATCTACTGGTGGTACAGGGAATACAGATGGTACAATCACATATACAGGTAGAAGAGACGGTGTTGCTCAACCTACTGGTGAAGGTGCTGTTCTATGGGAAGATGGTCAAGGCGAGACTGAGGCAGCTGCAATCAGAGCTGGTACAGTAAAATCTATCTATAAATGGAAATATGTTTCTGCTGCTGAGTTTGCTAAAGCAGGAGATGGTACTCCAAATCAATATGGTCAACAAATGCCTGCTCCATTTGATGGAACTGATGCATCTTCAAACAATGGTATCCCATTCTATGGTGTATGGGTAACTGAATCAGATGGTGCTAGTGGATACAAACTATCTGAGGCTGATGCATTCTACAAAGCTAGATGTAATGCATACTTAGGTACTTATGTAGAGTTCTATGTAAATGAGTATGGTAATACAGTTACTAGAACAGTTTCTGCAAGTGTAAAAGCACTTGAAGATAAACTAAACGAATATTTCGTAAAACTTGTTAATGACTCTTCTGATGCTATCCATGATGGTATGACAGAAGGATTTACAGTAAGTAATACTGACGGACAGATTACTAGAAGTGCTGGAACTCCTGTTAATGCTTCTTGGTTATATATCGACCCATCTATCGGTAACGATACAAACACAGACGAAATTAGTACATCTGTCGGTGGTTGGTGGTATCTAGTAGCAGACGATGGTGGTGATGTTACATCTGCTGGTACTGGTGCTAACAAGATTAGAAAGACTACAGACTCTATTAGAACTGAAGATGCAGAGGATGCTGCTTTAACAGCTACTAACACAATCACAACTGAGGATGCTGCTAGTGCATCATTAACAAGAGCTGGTGGTGCTAAAGATGAAACCAGATTAGATGCTATGTTATACGAAATCGTTCCTAACCAAGCATTAGATGGTGAAATCGTTGCTATGAATGGTACAACAGAAGTTAAGAAAATCGTTTCTGAAGCATTCCCATTCGTTAATGGTTCATTTGCATTACCAGGTGATGCTCTAACAAACTTATTCGCTAATGCTAAGATTAGCTTCAAGGTTGCATTCCAAGCATTACAAGCATTCTTCCCTTATACAGAGGATATTGATATGATCGACTATACTTCAGCATTATTAGGTAATGCTAAAGCATTGAATATCGGTAATGCTATACCTATCTTCAACGAAGCATTCGACTATCAAGAGACAAACGGTGGTACTATCTCTGGTCTATAATATATATTATGAGATTAGAATATTACAATCTATAAAGTTAATAAAAAAGAGAGTATGGAAACATTCTCTCTTTTTTTTCGTCTAATATAATATGAGCCTTGTATGGATATGAATATATGTAAATTATGTGGGTGGGTATATTATCTCTTTATCTACATTATATGTGCCTAATGAGAGGGGTAAATGTTGACTTAGTGGTGTGTAATGGTGTCCGATATATTCTAGTATATATGGTTTATTGTGCTGGTTTTGGGTCTAAATATGGCAGGGGTGAATGGTGTAAACAATCTAAGATTATTCAATGAAAAAGCCGTTTTTTGTTTGGTCAAAATGGACATTTGTGATAATATGAGATAATAGAGAAGTATGGGGTGAAAAATGAAAAATTACTTTAAGGATTATAGTGAAAAGTTCAAAGAATCGGCTAAATCTATACTACCATTCTTTGCAATCATAGTAGCACTATATCTGATATTTATGTCATTTAATATATGGTCATTTTTAGCACTGATTATAGCAACACTACTGATGATTGTGGGTATGTCACTATTTAGTGTTGGTGTAGATATGTCTACTATGAAAATGGGTGGATATGTAGGCTCACACCTTAGTAAATCTAGAAAGATGTCGTTTATGATAATATATAGTTTTATATTAGGTTTCATAGTAACTATTGCTGAGCCTGACCTTATGGTACTAGCAGAGCAAGTTCCAGGTATTAGTAGCAAGTGGATTATACTACTAACAGTATCTGCAGGAACTGGATTGTTTCTAGCCTTATCCACACTTAGGACACTATTTAGATGGAATATCAAGACTATACTTATTGCTTGTTATATAGGTTTATTAGTATTTGCTATATTGTGTAGTGCTAATTATATACCTCTAGCATTTGACTGTGAGGGTATTACAACAGGACCTGTATCTGTACCATTTATTATGTCATTTGGTTTAGGTGTATGTGCAGTTAGGTCGGGTAAAAATAACCAAGATGATGGTTTTGGACTAATTGCGCTAGCATCTGTTGGCCCAGCACTTGCTATATTTATAGTTAGTTTATTCCTAAGAAGTGATGCTACTACAACCAGCGAAATAGTCCATACTGTAACTACTGCAGGGGAAATGGGACTAGGTATTGGACACGAAGTTCTTAATTATATGAAAGAGGTTTTCATTGTAATATTACCTATATTTGTATTCTTCCTCGTATATAACTTTATGTATCTAAAGTTACCAAAACAAGCCTTAATCAGAATATTTATAGGATTGCTTTATACATATATTGGCTTGATATTATTCCTAACAGGCGTTGCGTCTGGATACCTACCTACTGCTAATGAATTAGGTGCAGCCATTGCTGGTAGCAGCGTATGGTGGATAATCATTCCATTGGGTTTGATTATAGGTTTCTTCTTAGTATTTGCTGAACCTGCCGTTCATGTACTTAATAAGCAGGTTGAGGATATTACAGAGGGTATAATTAAGCAAAAGACTATGCAGATGAGTATATCAATAGGCGTAGCTATTGCAGTATTTTTATCAGTGCTTAGAGCCGTTTTCGAGATTAATTTCTTATGGTTCTTGATTCCACTGGTTTTAATCATTATATGCCTTTCGGTATTTGCTCCGAGTCTATTTGTATCTATTGCATTTGACTCTGGTGGCACTGCCGCAGGTGCATTATCTTGTTCGTTCGTTCTACCATTTATTATCGGTATCGCTAATTATTTTGGATATGGCACTATGTTATACGCCTTTGGTGCAATAGGATTTATAGCACTAATGCCTGTAGTTGTAATCGAAATAATGGGTATTAGATATCAATATGTAAAGAATAAAGCAAAGAAAACTACTAAAGTTAAACCAAAAACTACTGTGGTTATATATGACTTTGAGTAAAGGAGGATATCTGTATGGCTAAAGAAAAAACTAAGATAAAAGCTCCGACAGAACTCATAATTGCTATATGTGATAAGGGATTGGGTGATGATTTAGAGAGATATTTAAGCTCACAAAATATCACATCTGGTATTATTATGAATGGTAAGGGTACTGCCGAGAGTATGGTTGCCGACCTATTTGGTTTCGGTATGAATAACAAGGATATACTTCTTTGTATCGTCCCTGTGGAAAAGACAGAGAGATTGGTTGCTGGTATCAATGCTATTACTGGCATAGAGGCAGACAAATATGGATTAACAATGGTGCTACCTATGAGTGGCGCCGACTCAAATTTACTAGATTTAGTAGGAGTTTTACTATAATTATATAGTAATGGAGGTTAAGTTTATGGAAAGAAAAACACAAGTAATAAGAAAAACAACTGCATCTAAGCCAGAGAAAGAGATTTCTCAAGACCTAATTGTTGCAGTTATTAATAGAGGTTTCTCTGATTATGTAGTTTCTGCTGCTAGAGATGCTGGTGCTACCGGTGCTACTATTATGTATGGTAGAGGCACTGCTGATGTAGATAAACAAGTAATGGGTATTTCTCTACAACCAGAGAGAGAAATAGTTATTATCCTCGTTAATTCTAATGAGAAGAGAAAGATTATGCAAGCAATCGCAGATAGAACTAGCATTATGGAAGAGGGTAGAAGTCTATGTTTCTCTCTACCAGTAAGTTCTGTATATGGACTAAAGAGGGTTTCTGAGCAAAAACTTGAGCAAATCAAGAAAGCAAAAGAACTTCAGAAAAAGGCTGAACAAGAGAGAAAAGCAAAGGAAAATAAATAGTCAAATCTATCTTGTATTGTATAAATAGGATATTTTTTGATGTGTTTTAGGTGAGTAATTGTTCACATAACGATTACAAAATGCTTTGTAGAAAAGATTTTTTGGGTATGTAATGGTGTTTATAATACTATTAAATTAAGAATTACTACAATAACTCTTTAATTAAATACAAATTAATGGTATAATTGCAGTGTAAATTATACCATTTTTTTTGTGGTTATATGGAGGATAAGATGGTAGAGGTATTATCTCCTGCAGGGGACAGAGAGAGTTTTTATACTGCTATTAATAGTGGTGCAGATGCTATATATATGGGAGCACCGAAGTTTAATGCTAGAATGAAAGCTAGTAATTTTTCTCTTGATGATATGAGAGAGGTTGTGAGGTATGCACACCTAAAGGGTGTGAAGATATATGTTACCCTTAATACCTTAGTTACATCTAGTGAACTCAAAGAGGTTGTGTCTATAGTGGGTGACTTGTGGGCTATGGGTATAGATGCTTTTATAGTTCAAGACTTTGGTATAGTGTATGTTCTAAAGGGTGTATATCCAGACATTGTCTTGCATGGTAGTACACAGATGGCTGTGCATAACTGGAGAGGAGCAAAGGTTGCTAAAGAGATGGGGCTAAGTAGAGTAGTTCTATCTAGAGAAGTAAACCTAGATGATATAGCAGAGATTAGAGAAAAGGTAGATATTGAACTCGAGGTATTTGTTCAAGGAGCACTTTGTGTAGCGTTCTCTGGTAATTGTTATATGAGTAGTATCAAGTGTATGGCCTCTGGTAATAGAGGTGAGTGTAAGCAATTATGTAGGCTACCATATACTGCTACTATCAAAGGTAAGGCTAAGAGTGGATACTTGCTTAGTCCTAGAGATATCAGTAATATTGATTATATATATGACCTAATTACTTTAGGTGTTGTGTCATTTAAGATAGAGGGAAGGCTCAGAAGGTCTGGATATGTGGGTAAGACTACAGAGGTTTATAGAGATGTAGTAGATGCGTTTTATGAGGCTAGAGATATAGATGTGAGTGGTCACAAGGCTACGCTCAAAAAGGTCTTTAGTAGAGGCGAGTTTATTCCTGGATATATAGATGGTAATGATATCATAGAAACATCTATAAATAACCATATTGGGCAGAGGGTTGGTATAGTAAAGTCTTCTGTGAAGTTTAAGGATATATACAAGATTACTATTGCATTAGATGCTGGTAAGACTATCAATTCTGGTGATGGAATTAAGTTTAAAGTCAAAGATGACTATATCTCAATGGGTGTTGGTAATGTTGAATATAATGGTAATAATGTTGTAGTATATGGCAAAAACTATATACATAATGACAGTATTGTGTATTTAACTGTAGACAGTAAATTTGAAGAAAATATACCAGACAAGAGTAAAAAGAGAGATATACACCTAAGTATATCTGCTATGCAGGGCAATAAGTTTGAGGTCAAGGCAACAAGTGGAAATCATACAAAAATGTTCTATGGTGATATTCTCGCTCCAGCGAAAACTAGAGCCGTTACTGAGGAGAATATTATTACACAATTTAGCAAGGTGGACAAGAATATTTGGAATATAATATTTGACGAAATTGTCCTTGATGATGTGTTTATGCCTCTATCTGCTCTTAATGAGATTAGGCGAGAGATTATAGAGTGTTTTGAGTCTATTTATTATACAGTGATGGATATGACTAGATACACTATTTCTATGCCTCATATAGAGGAGATAGAGAGTGTATATAGTACAATGGCTATCATCTCTGATAAGGCTCAGATAGGCAAAATTAAGAGCGAATTTGAGCGTATAATATTTGCACCTACTATATACTCTATTGGTGCTGTAGAGGGTTTTTTAAAAGAGTATAAGAAGTATTATGATAATAAGCCTATACTCAAACTCCCTATTATTGCTATGGCTGATGACCTAAAGGTGATAGATAGTATAGTAGATAAGTTTAGAGATGATATTGCTATAATGATTGAGAATATATACGGGCTAGACTATATCTCGACTGGTATTGAGGTTATCGCTGGTACTAATATGAATATTGCTAATGATTATTCTGCTACACATCTTCGCCGTATGGGTGTAAATGAAATGGTGTCTAGTATAGAGAAGTGGTGTCCTACTATTAAGGGTACATACAAGGTATCTAAAGGTAGACTAGTCCTTATGACTCTAGCACATTGTCCATACAAGACTATTGCTGGTAGCACTTGTGACAAGTGTACATTCTCGGGAGATATTGCTCTAGAGGGGGCTGGACACAACTTTACTCTTAGGAGATACAGAGTTGCTAGATGTTACTATGAGCTTGTGGATAATGTGGTATCTGAGAGTCGAGGTTCTAATATAATTGTAGATTTGAGATAATAAAACTATATTTTTATAAAGGAAAATAGTAGGGCAATAAACAGTCCTACTATTTTTGCTAGACAAAAGGGCGACTAAGTTGTAAACTTTTAGTATATTATAGAGGTGACAAGATATGTGTCAGATAAATACATTTATGTTTAAAGAGGGAGAACTAGACGGTGAGAAAATGATGGAGATTATCCGTATTTTTCAGGAGGCTGGTTTTACTAACTTTTATGAATATACTAATCCTAAACTTAGGAACATTCGTAGGGACTTAAGGACTTTTCAATGTGGTAACTTCTGTGACTGTGGTAGTGTGCTTACAAAGAAAGTCAAGGTTGATGAGATGATGGAAGCTGAGGAGAGCAAGAGGCTCACAAACATAATAACAAAGACACTTGATGTTGTGGGTACTACATATTTATTTTCGCACTGGTACAAGGGTAGTAATGTAGTTGGTGAGAGGGTAATGCTAGAGAGGGCGTCCAGAAGAGTTCCTCTATCTTCATTAGGTGAAGATACATACAGGTCAATGTTCTATGACGAGGTTATTGAGGTTACTAAAGAATAATTTGGGCTCGGTATTAGTAATAAAGAAGTAATGAGAATTAATATTTAATATAATTGTTTTATATAATAGGATAGTAATCTTAGAATAAATAACTTATATATTTAGCAAAATTGGACAACAAAAAACACTTGAAACTAGTCAAGTGTTTTTTTGTTTAGTCACAGTCTATGAAAGTGCAGATACATAGTTACTTACTATTGTAGCGAATGGGTTGGTTGTAATGTAGTCCTCACCATCTTTTAGAGGGAAGTCGACTGCATTTGTTTTGTAAAGAATTGTTGTATTTGATGGGTTGTCGTAGAATGTTAGTAAGTAAGATATATATTTACCTATATCTGTATTTGTAAATGATACTCCTGCACTAGAGTATAGATTAATCATATAACCATTTAGTTTGCCTAAGATGAGTTTAGCAATCATTTTAGTTGTGTCTTGGTCTGTGATTCTAATCTCGCTTAGATATTGTAATGTTGAATCAATCTCAGAAGCACTGAATGATTGTTCTTCATTAGCATCACCGTCATCATTTAACTTGATATCTGAGATATCTAGGTCAGTGAATTGCTCAGCGAGGTTATCAAATAGTGTTTTGATAGTAATTAATTCTGTGAATGATTCTTCAAATGTTGAGAATTTCTGTACAGGTAGTAGTACATTATCGACATTTATCTTGCCTGTGGCATTGTTTATAATCTTGATGGTGATTAGGTCTTCATCAGTGTCTGTAGTTGGTTTAGCATTATTTAAGAAACTAGCCACCATATCTCTTAGGATTGTTCTAGTAATGATTAGAGAGTTTTGACCCTCGTTAGTAACGATATTATGTGCGTCAAACATTGTATCATCATATCCTACTGCATCATGATTGAATGCGATAGCATCAATATTATTTGCTAGTTTGATAAGTGAATTGTCTGATAACTGGTAAGTGCTACCTGTAGGTAGTGTTATTGTACCGTCTTCTTCTACTATTGTGCCCTCTGGTAGGCTAACATCACTGCTATAGATTTCTGTACTATTGAGGTTCTTTAGTTGGTTGACCATATCGATTTCTTTTGTCCAACTATAGATACGGTTGGTATTATTATCGATACTAGTAGCGATACTATATAGTGTTGTTTGGATTGTGTCATTACTTTCGCTAGTAGCCATATCTCTAATAATATGAGAGATATTTGCGTTTAGCATCTGTCTAGTGATTAGTAGACTATTTGCTGTCTCTAGACTAGTTGGTTGAGTGGTTTGAATTGTACCATTTGCCTCAAATTCAATATCGTTGAATGCATAACTTGTACCAACTTTATTAAATGCAATTTCGTCTAGGATTTCGCCTATTCTTTGGTATGTAGCATCACTGATTGTTGTATCTTTTAGTTCCATAACTAGTGATACTAGGTCTAATTCTCTAGCCCATGACATGACAGCATCAGAATTTTTTAGGTTATCAATATTAGTAGCAATTCCGTCAATTGTTGTGTCGGTTGCAGTTGGTGTAGCCTCGCCGGATTTTGCGATAGGGAGGATATTCATTACCATCTGGCTAATGATAGGTCTAGTGATTACTTTACTGCTAGCATTATTGTCATACTCGATAAGTGTAGTTGTTGTACCACTGCTCTTTTGGACATAAGCAATCTCGTCTAGAGTTTCGCCTAATGTGTGTAGTTTAGTTGGATTATCAAAGATATTTGCACTAACATCTAAGTGTGCTAGTTTACCTAAGTTACCCATTTCTTTGTGGAAAGATATGGTTGGGATACTAGTTGTATTTGTAATATTATTTTTGATGCCAGTTAGTGCAGTAGAAACTGCAGTATTGATTGTTGTATCTGTGAAACTCTCTAGGATAGAGGTCTTCATTTCCTCAATTCCAGCACCTAGTAGACTTCTAACCATATTGTGTGTGATTAGATATGATGCTCTAGTAGAGTCTACTTTTGTAGAGTCATAGCCTAGAGTAGTAGAAGTTCCTTCTGTGGTATAACCTAGAGTTACTTTGTCTAGGGCAAATCCGATATCGTCATAACCAAAAGACTCGTCTTCTGGTGTTGCAGGGATATCCTCTTTCTCTTCAAAGTCTAGAGTATTTAGGCTATGGATATGATTAAGTTCGATTTGCCAGTAGTTTGTATAATCTTTTAGAGGGTTGTCAAATGATTCTGCTTCTACATTTGTAGCGATATCATCTATCATATTATTTATTTCGCCCTCAATACCTGTTGTTACATTTGTTTTTAATTGTCTGATTGTAAATGCAATTACTGAGTTTAGTCCTGCCTTTGGAATTGTATAGCAAGAGTATGCTATGTCTAGGTCTTCGCCAAAAGGAAGGATATCTTCAGTTGTAGAAATAGAGTCTGTTGCTTCAGCAATATTCTTGAGTGCTAGATATGAATCTATTTCGTGTTGCCAGAACTCGCTGTCTTGTTTGCTTTGGTTGAGAACTGCGATAGAATCGAGTTCGTCTTGAATATCATCAAATAGTTCGTATATTTTATCATTAGTGTCTTGAGTAGATGGGTTTGAATCATAAGAGAAGTCGTCCCCTAAGATACCGTCTTTGACCATCTTCATAGATTCTCTGATAAGTATTAGTGTTGTTTTGCCACCAAACATTACACTAGCTTTCGCTTTGTCAAGTTTAATACCTAATTCGGTAGACAACTCTACTTCGCCACCTGATAGAATATTATTAAGTTCTACTAGTAGTGGAGAAATTTCTTTAAACTCGTTCTCGTAGAAATTAGGGTTTTGTGCATTGTATGAGTGACCTGCTGAGATGATATTAGTTTTGATTGAAGTGATTACCTCAGTAAATCCTGTGATTGAGCTATCTTCGCCTCCAACCATTTCTATTGCAGAGTCGCAAAAACTTGCTAATAGTTTTGTTACAGTTGTGCCAGCATAATACTCGCCGTTTTCGTATACTTGTTGTGTTAGAGGTGCTCCGAATAGAACTGATGCCTCTAGATAGTCAAGTGCTATACCTAAGTTGTTGATAGTTGTTTCGTCCATAGTGAATTTAACGCCGTTGCCAACTCTTAGTGCTTGACCTTCAATAACTTCTCCTATAATACCACCATCTATCACTCTTAGTTGGTCTATAGCACGACTGATATGATTCATTTCTGCTTCCCAGTCTACTACTAGGTTCATATTATTGATGATTTGATTATTAAATACATCTGTGAATTCTTCTGGAACAATGCCATTTGCGATTTCTTTTAGTTTGGTTGTAGTATAAGACATTAGGTTTGTGTATGTCTCTGCATTGATAAGACCAGATGTTTTGACTGTTGATAGTAGTTTTCCTAATGGTGTGATAGAGTCAAAAGAAATCATTGCTGGAGAATTCATATCCATTGATAGGAAAAGCTTGAATGCATCATCTGCTAGTGTTGATAGTTTGGTCTTTAGTGTTTCGTTTGTGATAGTTGATTGAGAATAACCAAATTTGGTTAATTCATCAAAGTATGTAAGTCCGATATTGAATATATTAGGTAGAGTAGTGTCTACTGTTTTTAGGGCAAATATCTTTGATAGTAATGTACTAGCAAAGTTGTCGTCTAGACCTTCTAGCATTCCGATAGGGTCAGACATATCATTCTTAAGAACTTTGAGTAGTAATCCTTGTTTATTAGTATATGATGCTATATCTAATAGTCTATATACTTCGTCTAGGATATTTAGGCTATCTAGTTGGACTAGAGACCTAAGTGTGTCTGTTATCATTGCATCTACAGTAGATACTGATGTGAGTTGCATATTTGAATTAATCATTATGCTACAACCCATAGGAATTAGATATTCTGACAAGCAGTTTATAAGTTTGATGCCCTCGCATTTATTTACAAGTGTTTTGGTTTCTGTTAGAAGGTCGTCTAGTTGTGCTTGAGTAGTGTTTTTGAAACTGTCTTTTGAATATTCGTTGTATTTACCGATTAGGACATCTGCTTGTTTTATTGTCTCAAATATTGCGTCTATTTCGCTTCTAAGAGAAATTTTGTCTTCGCCGATTTTTACGGTTGTGATTTTGTCAAATCCTACTAGGCCTGCAGCCTCGAGTCCGGTATACTGAGATACTAGTTTCATAACAGATTCTTTGTATCCGTTAGATATTTCGTCTATCATTCCATCTGTTAGAGTTGACAGGTCTGTTGGCTCATCTGTTAGATTTTCTAGTTTGAGTTCTTTGGCTGTGTCGAGGATATCGAATATTCCGTAGATAGGTATCATTGTATTGAATGTTACAATGAGTCCTACAACTATTCCTACTAAGCCTCCGAGCATTCTTTTCTTTTTCTCTTTTATCTTAGGCATCTTCTCTTTCTTAGGAGATTTTACCTTGATAGATTTAGCTGGTGTAGTAGCCTCGTTATTTGCGACTATTTGTGTATCGTTATTATCTAGTGGTTGAGCAGTGCTCTCGTCTGCATTGGCAGCAAAGCCAACAACCTCTGCTTTTTGTCTCTTTGGTGGAAACATTATTTTTGTTACAATAACATTTAGTGGTAATAGTAAATACTTGAGTACCCAGAATAGTACAAGGTATACGATTGAATTTACAAGTATGATTCCGAAAGATACGATTGCCTGAGCAAAGTCTGGGAACTGAGTCATAAAGTCTGGACCTATGTATGCCTTAAATACCTCTGTTAGTATTTCTATAACATCATATTTGCCTACTAATTCAAATTGTGCATTTACGATATTGCAAGAAATGTTTATTTTTAGCACTGCATTTGTTATAGGTACAGCGACAAAAATAAGAACTATGCTTATTACTAATAAAAATATTCCTCTGCTAATAGTTTTTTTGAGTCCTCTAATGATTCCCCAAAGGAATCCAAAGAATATAAACACTAATAAAAGTAAACTAAATCCTAGTTTGATGTAGTCTGTCATAATGATTACCCTCTATATATATTATATTTTACTCAATTATATCATAATAATTTTTCAATAAAAAGAAATATATTATCATTTTTTTGAATTTTAATTTGTATTTTTTGAATTTAAAGGGTATACTTGATTATGAAATTATAAATTAATAGGGAAAATGTGAATGAATCCAAAGTTGATTGAACTATTTAATGTTTATAGAATGCTTAGGTCTGTGCAAGATATTGTACAGGAGATTTTGGTTATTGATTATTATGCTAATAATTATTCTGACCAGGAGGCTATCAATTTAATTGATTATTTTCTTACTAAGTATAATAAGGAAATTAAACAAATATCTGGTCTCTATAAAAATAAAACTGTTATAGAAGACGACCCGGAAATTTATGATAAGAAAGATTCAGACGAAATCAATGATGACTTGTGTTTCATTAGAGATTGTTTGGTGATTATAGGTGCTGTTCAGTCTGGTATTAGACCAAACTTTGAGACAGTTGTGGCAGAAGTAGAGGAGCAAGATTGATGGACAATTTGGAGGAAATTTTAGTAGAACTCTTGTGTAAAACATACAACAAGATTATTTATCACGAAGAGAAAATTCTAAAAGATATGATAGGTGATAGTTTGTCACTTAAGGAGTTTCATACAGTAGATGTTATTTATGATGCAATGGCTCAAAAGACTAATACTGCTAGTAATATTGCAAAAGCCCTAGGTATTACACAAGGCACACTTACAATTAATATCGATAGACTAGTATCCAAGGGCTATGTGCACAAAGTAAAAAACGAAAATGATAGAAGGGTGACATATATTGAACTTACTGCAGCTGGTCATCAGATTAGGCAAAAGCACAATATTATACATAAAAAATTAGTAGAAGAGTCTATTAGAAACTTATCTACTAGTGAAAAAGTAGCATTAGTGAATGCTATAACAAAATTAGATATTTAAGAAATGGCTAAACGCCATTTTTTCTTTGTGATAAGTGCAAATTTTAATTGAAAAAAGGAAATAATTGTGCTATATTATGTTGTGTTAATCTTAATATGTTTTACATATACATAGATTAGTATAGATTATAAATACAAATAAGGATTGATTATGTCAGAATTAATAGGTAGTGTATTTTCTTTTATCTTTGGAAATCACTCGATAATTGCGACAATCTTAATATCAATGTTCCCGATAATAGAATTAAAAGGAGCTATTCCTATAGGAATGAGTGTGGATTATTGGGGAGCTTTTGCTCTTAATGGTACAGAGGCTTTTTTGTATAGTCTACTGGGTAGTTGTCTAGTTGTGCCTATTATTGCACTTGTTTTTACTCCTATTCTAAACTGGTTTAAGAAAACTAAATTATTTAGGAAGTTTGGCGATTTTATTGATGAAAAAGTTAAAAAACATTCTAAGCAAATAAGTGAGCAATTAGATGGCGACAAAGCTGGTAAATGGAAGACCTTGGTAAAGTGTTTACTCATATTTGGTTTTGTTGCTATTCCTTTACCTTTGACTGGTGTATGGACAGGAACTTGTGTTGCAGTTGTTGTTGGACTTAAATTCTGGCAAACTATATTGTCGGTTATTTTAGGTAATGTTGTTGCAGGATTGATTATTGTATTTGTTTGCTCAATATTTCCTCAGATTATTACCATACTATCAATTATATTTATAGCGATAGTTTTAATGTTGGTTGTTATAACAATTATTAAAGTTGTTTTATCGAACAAAAAGGCAGAAGAAAAGAATGATACTATTGAGTCTGTGAAAAATAATGAAGAAAAATAATCAAGTGAATGCTTGATTATTTTTTTTGTGAATATTGATAAAAGCATACTTGAAATATGGCTTTTTATATGGTATAATGTATATAATAAAAAGTGTGGTGAGGAGGTCTATTATGGCTACAAAAAAGACTACTTTGAGTCCTGCACAGGTAAAAGAGAAGATGCTTAAGGCATATATGAGAAGACAAGTTTCTGGTATGGGAACATTACTAAACCAGAGAGCTTTTGCGTGTGGAATAGATTCTAGAGATATGTATAACGCTCTTAATGAAAATTTTGCTAATCCAAAGGGGTATAGCAGAGAACATAGCGTTTTGGGTCCTATTGATGATGACATCAGAACAAAACATAAATCTGCTGCTGTATATAACTATTTTGATTTAGATACATTGATTGCCTATGGAAGATATCTACAAAAGGCACTAGAGAGTGTGAATGCTGTAGCTTCTGGTTTGCCAAGAGGTAGAATGTCTGCAAATGATTTCTTTAAGGCTATTGATTCTGCTAGTTCATGGATGGTTAAACACAAAAGAAGCATGGAAACTGGTGGGTATAACCCAGATAGACCTGTAAGATATCTAAGAGATGCTGACGGAAAACTTGCTCCAGAGTCAACTATTAGTATGCAGGATTTTGATAAGAAATATGATGAGGCTGTTTGTGAGTCGGCCCTTGAAGAATATATGGAGTTTGGTCTTGAGCATGGTAGATTAATAGACTTCGGTGGTAAGAAGTATGAACTCAGTGCTGAGAGTCATTATAGAACATATCCGGATGATTATTCTGTAAGGTATATTAGGGCTGGTAGAAGAGATGGTATGATACATGGTTATATTGACCAGGAAGATAAGCCATACTTTGGAGAGGTCTATGACCTTCAAGATGATCAGTTTGTATACTATGATACTGCTGATGGAATCGAGGTGTTTGATAGAGAAAATACCTCAAAAGTTAAATCTTTTGGTAAATTATATAGAAAGAGCCCTGCTCAAACTTATACTAGATATTCTTCTCAAGGAAGAAATAGAGGCAAGGGTGGAATGTAAATAATTAAGAACTGAAATATATAGTTTCAGTTCTTTTTTTGTTAAATAATAAAATTTATTTGCTCAAATCTCTAAATTTGAGTATATTATATATGAATTTCAATGTATAGTTGAGCTGGTTTTATGTCATCTAATCTATATAAATACGAAATGGAAGGAGTATGTTTATATGAAATGGCATATTATAACTGATTCTAGTTCAGACTTGCAGGCGTTTAATCTTGAAGAGAATAATATTAGGTATGCTACTGTACCTTTTGCTTTTAATATAGGTAGCAAGACAATAATTGATGAGCCAGATTTAGATACAAAAGCATTGTTAGATGAGATTTATGTAACAAAAGAGAAGGTGGGAACTGCTTGTCCGTCTCCTTATGACTGGTGTGCAGAAATGGAGGAAGATGGCAATTATCTTTTAATTACAATTTCGGGTGCATTATCTGGTAGCTATAATAGTGCATTGCTTGCTAAAGACATGATGCTTAGTAAATATCCAGATAGAAAAATTGAGGTGTTTAATTCTTGTAGCGCAGGTGCAGAGATTGTTTTACTTGTAGAAGAAATGTGTAGACTAATAGCAGAAGATAGGACATTTGAAGATATAGTAACTCTTTCTAAAAAGTATTTGAGCGAATCAAAGATAACATTTGCTTTATCTTCATTTGATAATTTAGTAAAAGCAGGTAGAGTGTCTATGCTTGTTGGCAAACTTGCTAAGATTTTAGGATTGTGGGGTATCGGTGTTGCTACAGATGAGGGAACAATCAAAATGGCTAAGAAGGTAAGGGGCGAGAAACAGGCTATCAAAGCGATTATTGATACCATTAGGTCAAGGATTGCTAAACCTCTATCTATAGTTATTTCACATTGTCACAATCTTAATTTTGCAGAGAAACTAAAAGCTGGAATAAAAGATGTGTGGGATTTTGCAAAAGTGAAGATTATGACTACTAGGGGACTATGTAGTTATTATGCAGAGAAAAACGGTGTTATTGTTGGTTTCTGGGGAGAGCAACATGCTTAGTATATAAATACATAAAAAAAGAAGATATACCACTAGAGTATGTCTTCTTTTTTTTGTATCGTTGTTTATGTTTTATTGAAAATTAATTCATCTGCATTATCGTTACTTTGCCATCAATCCATGAGGAGAAAAATTCTCTTAGGTTATTGCCTGTCGCTTTTTCAAAAGACGATATTAACTGGTCGGGTGTTGATATTTTGTATTTGTTGTCAGTGAAGTATTGTTGGATACCTTTACTAAATTTATCGTCTCCTAAGATTTCTCTTAGGCTGTCAAAAAGGAGCATTCCTTTTACATAAGCAATATACACATATTCGCTTTCGTTATTATACTCATTGAGTTTTCTATTCATGCTAGAATCAACATTGTTAAATACCTTTTTGTACACATCTACAAAGGTAACATAACTATTCGTTGTGTTTTTTATTAATTCCTTGGTGTCTACATTATAGTTGGGATTTTCTTCATAAAATAGTAGAGTAGAATATTCTGTAAGACCTTCGTCCAACCAGCCATAATGATATTCGTCATTGCCTACTAATCCGTACCACCACTGATGCGCAACTTCGTGGATAATTACATTGATATAATCGCTCTGAATGTCTACTGTGTCACTAATAAAGACAAGGTTTGGATATTCCATTCCTCCATGTACAAAGTCTGTTTCTACGATATTGAGAGTAGAGTATGGATATTCACCAAAGAGCCTATTGAAAGTATTAATTGCATCTATTCCTGCTTGCAAACACTCGTTTGGGTATTGATTGTTATAATAGAAGTAACTGACTTTTACATTATTTATATTGTCAGAAACTATATTGAATTTGTCACTAAGCACAAAAGCAAAGTCTCTAACTGCTTTGGCTTGAATAGTGTATATTGTATTGCTATCTTGTTGTATTTCTGAGATTATTGAGCCTGTTGATGCTAGTTTTAAGGAAGTTGGAATGGTAATGTTTACATCATAATTTGCCATATCTGAATAGAAAGGATCGCCGTTGTAGTGATAACTGTCTATTATGTAATCGCCATTCTCGTACATGCACATTATAGGATAAAAGTTGGCGATATTGATAGCGTCTTCACCATAACCAAATCGGTGATTGATATTAGGAATCTGGACAGTATATTTGATGTCTAAAGTTATAGTAGAGTCTGGTGCTAGTGAACTTGTGAGGGGGATAGATAATATATCCTCGTCATTACCTGTAAGGCTAACCTCACAATCTTGGTTTTCTAATGTGAGACTAGTAATATTAATGTCTCCATAAGACCTACCATTGTAATAACATTTGTCATAATTGAGTTTGCTAATAACTGTGCTTTTTGCACCTTCCCTAAAGCTTTGAGGGTAGAGGTGTAGTTTTAGCTCGTCTAGAGATGTCTCTGTTCTGTTTTTATACTCTAGGCTTTGTGATACCGAAATAGTGTGGTTATCATAATATTCTATATCCATCGTGTAATGACTGAGTTCTTTTGATATTTTTTCTAGTTCGCTAGATTTACATCCTACTAATAATGATGAGAATAGGACGATAGGGATTAATATACTTAGTAAATATTTTTTTAGTTTCATTTTGATTCTTTCCTTCTTGTTTTCTTGCTTATGTATATGAGTAAAATGTTTTTAATAGAACATCTTGGTTCTACATTTGCGACAAAATATGAATATCTCGCATACATAGTATATATAAATATACTTTATATATAAATATTGATTTTGTTTGTAAATTTTTTTTATTTGGGGTAGAATATGGGTGTATGTATGTCGAGATTTTCTTTGCTTAAGAAAATAAATGTAGGAGGTTTGGTGGAGAAGAATGTATCTCTTACTAAATATACTACATTTAAAATAGGAGGAAATTCAAAATATTTAGTTACTATCAAGACTCTCGAAGGTTTTTTGAAGGTAATGAATTACATACAAAAAGAGAAAATAGAATATTTCGTGTTGGGTGCAGGAAGCAATCTTCTTGTTTCGGACAGAGGCTTTGATGGAATAGTTATATTGCTTGACGGAGACTTTTCGAGGTCTACTATCATAGATACTGGTGTAGAGTTTGGAGCAGGTATAAGACTAGTTGATGCTTTTGTCTTTAGTAGAGGACTAGGTCTATCGGGTTTTGAGATTCTAGGTGGTATCCCCGGAACTATAGGTGGTGCAGTATATATGAATGCTGGGGCTTATGGTATGGATATGTCTCAAGTGGTTGATTATGTCGTTGCTTATGTAAATGGTAAAATATGCTACTTTGAGAATGGTGAGTGTTTATTTGATTATAGACAGAGTGTATTTCAAAGAAATGGTGCCATTATTCTCAGAGTTGGGTGTAGACTTACTCCCAAAGAAAAAGATAAGATTCAGAGTGAGTATTTTCGTTATCTAATGTGCAGAAAAGAATCTCAGCCTCTAGAATATCCGTCAGCAGGTTCAGTATTTAAAAGAGTAGATGGTTTAAATATTAGTGCCATGCTAGACGAGATGGGTGTTAAAGGAATGTCTGAGGGTGGGGCGAAAGTTTCTACTAAACACGCTAATTTCATAATTAGTGAAAATGCGACTGCACGAGATGTATATATGCTTATATGTAAAATAAAAAAATTGTTTAATGAAAGATATGGTATTAAGTTACAAACAGAAATAAAATTTTTAGGAGACTTTTATGAGATTGACAGGTGATTTTCATACACACACTAATTATACTCATGGTCAGGGTTCGGTTGAGGACTCTGTTAAACAAGCAGAAAATCTTAGATTAGATGCTGTGGCTATTTGTGAGCATTCATATAAGTCTATGTATGCTATAAAAAAAGGCGACCTTGAGAAAATTAAAGAAGATATTGATGCTGTCAAGGATAAGTACAAAGTAAAAGTTTTGTGGGGTATTGAGGCAAACTTAATTTCTAGAAGTGGTGATATAGACATATCTGATGAAGAAATAGAAAAGTTGGATTTGGTTGTGCTAGGTTATCATAGGTTTAGTAAAGTGGGCTTTGTGGAGTTTTGTAAGTTTGTGTTGCCGAATTTACTAAAGAAAAAACCTAGCAAAAAACAAGTTGAGAGAAATACCATGGCATATATCAATGCTATGGACAAGCATAGAGTTAGTATCCTTGCACATCTTGGCTTTGGTGGTTGTGTTGTAGATTATGAGAGATTAGCAATTGAGGCTAAGAAGAGAGGAATATATATCGAACTTAATGGCAAGAGAATTAATTTCGGTAAAGAAGATTTGCAAAAAATGATTGCAACAGGTGTGCAGTTTATAATCAATAGTGATGCTCATCACCCATTAGATGTGGGCAAAAATCATAGAGCATTCAATCTAATAGAGAAATACAAGATTCCACTCAGTCAGGTGGCGAATATAGATAAGATGCCTGAGTTTAAGTAGGAGAAATTTTAAATGACAGAGTTGACAGAAGCAATTTTAACAGTTGTCGAAAATCCAACTGTTGATAGTTTTAATAAACTTATCAATGTACTAGACGACTTGTGTGACGAAAATGCAATATTGCCTGTTCCTGGGTATTATCTAGGTAAAGAAAAAGGTTTTACTTTTGCTGAGGTACAAGCAGAGGGTAAGGTGTTCTTAACTATTCTGTCTGAGAAAGAGTATTTTGGTCAGTCTGCTGGTCCAACCACTCTTTTGGGTATGGGGATAAAGATGTTTTTGGCTAATTATTTTTCGGCTAAAAGATTTGATGGTATAATTTTTAATCCCGACACTTCTGCAGAGTTGGTTATTACTAATCAGGCACTAGAGTTACTTAAATTTAGTGACGAATTTAATGAGAAAAAATAAATCATAATATGAGATAGGGGTTTATAATATGTCTTTTGCTACAGAGGCTAAATTAGAGGTTTTAAAAGAAAAGATAGAGAACGATTGTTGTTCTATATCTTTTTTGAGTGCGATTATTAAATGTAGTGGAGAACTAAGTATCTCTGGTAGGGGTAGAATTAAAGTTGAGATTTACACTGAACTAGAGGGATTGTATGATAAAATCAAAGAAATCATAGAGCAGTATTATGGTAAAGAGTGTGAGATTACACAAGTAGAAGAAACTAATATCTCTAAAAACAATAGGTTCAAAATCACTCTTCCTTATGACATTACCGACCAACTTCTCAAAGATTTGGGAATAATGTCTATAGGACAGGACGAATTGCTTTCTATTGAGAATGGTATATCTGACTTTATAATTGCTGATGATTGTTGTAAAAGGAGCTATGTAAAAGGTGCTTTTGTATCTTGTGCTACAAGTAATATAATTATCAAAAATTACGATAACGAAAAATCAAACAGTGGTTATCATTTAGAGTTTGTGTTTAATTTTGAAAAGATTGCTGAAGACTTTGTGCAACTTTTAGGCTCATTTGATATCCCTGCGAAAATCACTATCAGAAAAAATACTCCGATTGTGTATATCAAGGAGTATCAGCTTATATGTGATACCTTAGCCCTTGTAGGTGCAAACAAAGCAGTTTTAGATTTGCAAAATGAGGCTGCGATTAGGGAATTAAGAAACAATGTAAATAGACAGAATAATTGTTTGAATGCTAATCTTAACAAAACAGTTGAGGCGGCTGTAAAACAACTAAATGCTATTAAGATTATTCAAGAAAATATGGGATTAGAGGCTTTGCCTGAGAATCTTATGGAATTATCGCTTTTAAGACTTGCTAATCCTGAGGCGTCACTAGAGGAACTTAGAAAACTATGTGTTGAGGAACTTACAAAGAGTGGTATCAATCATAGAATGG
Source organism: Clostridiales bacterium (assembly GCA_015055605.1). Taxonomy (GTDB): domain Bacteria; phylum Bacillota; class Clostridia; order Christensenellales; family UBA1242; genus UBA11490. The sequence goes on along the minus strand of SVHV01000003.1, from coordinate 80,360 downwards.
CTAAGATTATTAAGATTGCTGATGATATAAATAAGAGCAAGTTTAGGATTACAACATTATAATAGGAGAAAAAGATGACAGACTTTGTGCATTTACATTTACATACAGAATTTAGTCTACTTGATGGAATCGCAAGAATCAAACAAGTAACTGCCAAAGCAAAAGAATTAGGAATGCCTGCCGTTGCAATTACTGACCATGGAAACATGTATGGTGCAGTAACCTTTTATGATGCTTGTAGAGATAATGATATAAAAGCAATCTTTGGTTGTGAATTTTATGTTGCTCATGACCTACATGTAAAGACAGGTAAGAGTAAGTATGCGCACTTAGTATTACTTGCAAAGGACGAAACTGGATATAATAATATATGTAGGCTCAATAGCATTGCTTTTAAAGATGGCTTTTATTATAAGCCTAGGATTGACTATAAAACACTTGCTGAGCATAGTGAGGGAGTTGTGTGTTTGTCGGCTTGCCTTGCCGGAGATATTCCGCAAGCAATTCTCAATAGAGACTTTGCTGAGGCTGAGAGACTAATACAGTGGTTCAAAGACTTATTTGGTGATGATTTTTATCTAGAAGTTCAGAATCACCATTTGCCAGAACAATTAGAGGTTAATGCAAAACTTTTTGAGTATGCTAAGAAGTTTGATGTAAAACTAGTTGCTACTAATGATGTGCACTATATAAACAAAGAAGATGCAGAGATGCAAGATGTTCTAATGTGTGTACAGATGGGTAAAACTGTTGATGACCCAGATAGACTAAAGCTTCCTGGAGATGAGTTTTACTTTAGGACTGGAGATGAGATGCTTGCTTTATTCCCAGACCACCCAGAGGCGATATCTAATACTATAGAGATAGCGAATAAATGTAATTATACACATACCTACGGTCATTACTTATTTCCTAAGTATACCCCAGTTACTGGGGAAGAACCACTCGCATATTTAAGGGGACTTATTGATGCCGGTGTAAAGAAAAAGTATGGTGCTTATACAGACGAGATTACTGAGAGAATTGAGAGAGAGTTGGGCGTTATTACTAAGCAGGGCTTCGTTGAATATTTCTTGATTGTATGGGATTATATCAATGCTGCGAGAAGTATGGGCATATCTGTAGGCCCTGGTAGAGGTAGTGGTGCCGGTTCAATCGTTGCATACCTAATAGGTATTACTAATATTGATCCTCTTAAATATGATTTGATTTTTGAGAGATTTTTGCATACAGAAAGAGTTTCTGCTCCTGACTTTGATATAGACTTTGAAGATTGTAGAAGACAAGAAGTTATCGGTTATGTTAGACAAAAGTACGGTGAGGAGCGTGTTGCTAAGATTATTACATTTGGTACTATGGCTGCTAAGAATGCTATAAAAGATGTCGGCAGGGTACTAAAAGTTCCTTATAGTCAATTAGATAAAGTTACTAAGGCTATGCCTAATAAGATAACTAAAGACGGTAAAGAAATAGAGATTAAGAGGCCGAATATTATTATGAAGTCTTTTGGTTTCTACAAGCCTAAAGAGGGTGCTAAGGACTATGGTGTAGATTATTCTGTACCAGAACTAGTTGCTATGTATAATGAGAATCCTGATATCAAGAAAGTTGTTGATATAGCGATGAAATTAGAGGATGCACCTAGACAGACTAGTACACATGCCTGTGGTGTTATTATAGGTAAAGATGATCTACAGAAATTCATTCCATTATCAAGAAATGGTGATGATATTACGACACAATATGTTGGCGTTGAGATGGAGCACTTAGGTCACTTAAAGATGGACTTTTTAGGTCTAAGAAACTTGAGTGATATTAGAATGTGTATTAATTATGTTAAAGAAAATCATGGTGTAGAGATTGACTTTGATAAGAGCAATTATGATGACCCAGAGGTATTTAAACTAATATCTACAGGTAATACAAAAGCGATATTCCAGATTGAAAGTGGTGGCTTCCAACAGTTCCTAAAAGAACTTAGACCAACCTGTATAGAAGATATTGTTGCTGCCGTTTCTATGTATAGACCTGGACCTATGAATGCTATTCCAAGGTTTGTAAATAATAAACACAATCCTGACCAGATTACTTATGCTCACCCTATACTTGAGCCAATACTTAAGGCTACTTATGGTTGTATAGTATATCAAGAACAGGTTATGAGAATAGTTCAAGATATGGCAGGATATACCCTAGGTCAAGCCGATATGGTTAGAAGAATGATGGGTAAGAAACAGGTAGACAAGATGCAGAAGGAAAAAGAAATATTCCTTCATGGTAGAGAGGCGTTTACCGATAGAGATGGCAAGTTTAATACTGCTATTGATGGCGCTATTAAGAGGGGTGTGCCTGAAGATGTGGCTATATCTATTTGGGCTGAGATGGAGGACTTTGCTAAATATGCCTTCAATAAGTCCCATGCTGCAGCATATAGTCTAGTTACATACCAAACTGCATATCTAAAGACATATTATGAACCAGAGTTCTTAACTGCTGTTATTAATAATAGAATCACTAACTCTGATGAAATTAAAAACTATATTACCTATGCTAAAGAAGAAAAAATAGATGTTCTTCCTCCTGATATTAATAAGAGTGAGACATTCTTTACTGTTAAGAATAATCAAATCAGATTTGGTATTGCTGCTCTTAAGAATGTTGGCGTCAATGTTGTTGAGCAGATTATTCAAGAGAGAAAGAATAATGGCGACTTTAAAGACTTGAATGACTTTGTTAATAGACTAGATACAACACTTCTAAATAAGAGATGTGTCGAGAGTTTGATATTGTCAGGAGCGTTTGATTGTTTCGGTGCTACTAGAAGTCAAATGATGGCTGTTTATCCTCAAATTATAGAGAAAGCAGTGTCTGATAGGAAGCATCAGGCTTCTGGACAATTTAGTTTATTTGGTGATGTTTTAAAAGATGATGTAACTAATGTTGTTGCAATGCCAAATATTCCAGAGTATGATGAGCAAACCAAACTCACACTTGAGAAACAAGTTGCTGGTATATATGTGTCAGGACACCCACTAGCCAAGTTTAGTGAGCAAACTAAATATTTTACATTTAATGGTGGAATGTTGCAGACTGAAGAAGGTGCTGAGAGTGTTGATGAAGAACAAGAAGAAATGGATAATTTCAATGGTCTTCAAGATGGTCAAGATGTAACTTGTGGTGGAATCATTACAGAGATGAAGAAATTATATACCAAAAAAGATGGTAGCGAGATGGCTATTATCAAGGTAGAAGATATTTATGGTTCGTTTGATGCAATGCTATTCTCAAAGGTGTACGCTACTAATAAAGAACTACTCAATATTGACTCTATTGTAAAAATCAAAGGTAAACTAAGTGTAAATGATAGAGGTGTGTGTGTTAGAGTAGAGGATATATCGGAGATGAATGATTCTACTGTAGTAGCAGTACCAGAGAAAGAGAAGGTTGTGCCTAAGTTGTATCTAATGTATGACTTAACAGACGAAAACTTATCTAAAGAAATATTTGCTTTGCTGAAGGCAAATCCGGGTGATAGTCCTGTTATAGTCAAGTGTAGTAAAAGGAATCAACCGTTTAAATTGTCTGTGACAGTTAATGCAAAGGGATTTTTGATAAACGAACTACATGCGTATATAGAAGATGATTATATCAAGGTTATATAGTGTGATTAGGTGAAAATATTTGTAAGAAAAATATATTTATGATAAATTAATTTTTAGAAACTATAGTTTAAAAAGGTAAAAGAATTATGAGAAAAATTGGAATTTTATGTAGTGGTGGCGACTGTCCAGGAATGAATGCTTGTATTAAGGCAGTTGTTGGTACTTGTGTTTCAAATGATATAGAGGTAATCGGTATCAATAGAGGATATCAGGGACTTATTGAGAATGATGTGAGACCACTAACTCTTCTTGATGTTGCTAATATAGAAACTATTGCTGGCTCTATTATTAAGACTAGTAGAAGTGCAGAATTTATGACTGAGCCAGGATTTAATCAAGCTGTTGCTAATCTAAAAAAGAATGGTATCGAAGGCTTGATTGTTATTGGTGGTAATGGCTCTTTTAGGGGTTGTAGGGACCTAGTTAATGCTGGTGTTAAGGTTATAGGTATACCAGGAACTATTGACAATGACCTTTTCTATACAGAGAGGTCTTTGGGTTTTGATACTGCAGTACAACAAGCAGTTGATACTATTACTGATATCAAACAAACAATGTATGCTAATGATAGAGCCGTTGTATTTAAATGTATGGGTAGACACTGTGGAGATATCGCTCTTCATGCTGCAGTTGCAGTAGAGGCAGATGCTCTAGCAGTTAATGAGGTTGGATATAGTATCTCCGAAGTAGTTAGAGATGTAAAAAATGCTATGAAACATGGTATCACATCTCCAGTAGTTGTAATAAGCGAGGGTAGTCCTATTGATATGGAAGAATTAGTGTTTGAGATTCAGTCTCAAGTACATCTAACTACTAGAGGTATCGAAATAGGATACTTGCAGAGAGGTGGTGCGCCAACATATTATGATAGAATGCTTGCAGTGAGATGGGGTGTTTTAGCAGTGGACATGCTTAGACAGGACCTTACAAATCTTGCTGTTGGTATCAAGAATGACAAAATATTCTCATGTCCACTAATCGAGGTAGAGAATGTGTTACAAGAGTTTAGGGTAGATATGGTTAATGACCTAAGAACTTTACATGGACTATGTAAGTTGTAATATTTGATTGACTAAATTTATTTAATTAAAGTATTATAATATTAATAGGAGAAGAAAATGGTAGAAATTTTAGTATATAATGATACTGGTCTAAGAGATGATGAGATTGATCAGGTAGTAACTAAGGCAAAAGCCTTTATTATGTCTAGTAAGTATAATATGTTAATAGGTAGGAATGAGGCTGGCTATCAGCTAATAGAGACATCTGTTGGTGCTAGAGAGGACATTACTACTGCTATGGTTAATGCCATATTTAATGAAACTGGTATTAGTTTGGATAGTAAGGATGCTATTGAGCCATTTTTTGAGACCAGATATTATTTTAGGGATTACAAAAATTCCGGTGTTAATAGATTAGCAGATACTGTATATTTTTTAGTAAAAACAGAGAAATTGCCTAATCTAAAGAAATTGAAAGTAACTCAATCAGAGCTTATGAAGAAACTACCTATGGAAGTTGTTAAGAGGAGTGAACTAATAGGTACTCTTGAAAACTTTATTGCAGAGGAAAAAGATATACTTGCACGAGTAAAGGCAAAGGAGATTTTGCTAGCATTTGACAAGATGAGAAATGTTTACGATTTCTAGGATTAAACAATAAAAAAGACAGGTTATACAACCTGTCTTTTTTTGTTTATTAATTTTTGCTTTCGTCAATGGTTGGACCAGATGCATTTTCTTGTTCTTTTCTAGCCTGTTCTTCTTCCCATTGTTCTTGAGCTATTTGGTCACTTCTGTTTCTTGAATATGTTTCATAAGCAAGTTGACCTGCAAAAAAGAGTACAAAGAATACAATCATTATTGTAATTAGTACATTTAAAGTTTTTTTGGTCATTTCTCTTCCCCTTTTTAGTTTTATTATCTCTTACATTTATAATTATATTACAAGAAAAATACCTTGTCAATATTTAAGATAAAATTTGTTACATCTCGCTTTGTGCTTCTCTAGGAACTTGTGTGACCTCATAGTTGGTTATTCTAGGCTCTGTTTCTGATATAACTTGTGCTATATTTAGACTTTTATCCAAATATGTTTCATAACCATCTTTGTATATATTGTAGCCTCTATTTTCATAGAAAGGTTTTGCTTTGTCGTTAGATGGGTAGAACTTGCCTTCGATATTTCTAATTCTAGTAGTGACAGCTCTATATTCCATTACAGACAAAAGAGCATCACCAACTCCCATGTTCTGAAATTTTTCGTTAGTGGCTATGTATTGTAACCACATAGAGCCTCTGCCATCGGGTTTAAAGGTTATTACTCCCATGACTTCTCCATCTTCACTAAAAGCTTCAGCTTTGTAGTACTTATCGTCATAGTATTTAAGTTCAATATTGATTTGTTTTCCTTTGCTTTCTACTAGCATAATACTACACCTGCCTTTTTGTTCATTTTAGCATAGTAGATGGGTGGTGTCAATGATGATTTGTATTTATGTCGAATTATATTTCTTCAGTTCTAAAAGTAGTGTATTTTCTTGACTATTTAAGTCATTAGGTTATAAAATATCGTTGTAAAGAAGTTTAATAAATTTAATGGAGAAATTATGAAAAAGAGAAATCAAATTCCAGATGAGTATAAGTGGAATCTAGATGATATTTATCCTTCTATCGAAGAACTTAAGGCAGATATGGAAAAATTAAAAGCCTGTCCTGCACAGTTCAGTGCATATAAGGGTAAATTAGGCAAAAAAGAGAAGTGTCTGGAGTATTTTAGATTAAATACAGAGGTAGGCAAGATTAGTGAAAAGGTTGGTGTGTATGTTGGTTTAAAACTAGCAGAAAACCTAGAAGACAATACTTTTATCGAATTACAAAGCGTACTTAGTAATATTGGTAAGCAGATTGCTATATCAACATCTTTTGAGGAGTCGGAACTTATTGGATATGGAACTAAGTATATTAATAAGTTAATTGCAGATGAGAGGTTTGCTGATTATGTTTTATCTCTAAAAGACTTTATTAGAAATAGTGAACATATTTTACCTGAAGAGCAAGAAAAACTAATTAATAAGTCATCTAAGGCTCTAGGTGGTTATAGTGATGTTTTTGATAATATTGATACACTTGACTTAAAGTTTAAACCTGCTATAGATAGCAAAGGAAAAGAGCATGAGGTAAATGACCATAATTACGCAATGTTACTAGAGAGTAAGGATAGGGCTCTTAGAAAGTCTGCTCTAGAATCATTCACTGCAGGATACCATAGTTTATGTAATACAATTGCTACTAACTATATCCATTCTGTAGAGGGTGATTGGTTTATTGCAGATGCATATAAGCATGATACAACTCTCGATATGGCGTTGTTTGGAGAGAATCTACCAAAAGAACTATATACTAGTCTAATTACTAATGTAAAGGCTACAGTAAAAATGGTTCATAGATTTTATGCACTAAAAAAGAAGGCTTTAGGCTATAAAGATTTTTATTTCTATGATAGATTAGTTCCTATTACCAACTTTAACTCAAAGAATAGTTATGAAAAGAACTTTGAAACTGTAATTAATGCCATGAGTATTTTGGGTAAAGAATATACTGATGGACTAAAGTTGGCTAGAGATAATAGATGGATAGATGTATATCCATGTGAAGGAAAAGAGGGTGGTGGATTCTGTTGTAGTATGTATACGCCTCACCCATATATATTACTTAATACAGTTGATGATAGTTCTTCTATTAATACGCTTGCTCATGAATTAGGTCATGCAATGCATGGTTATCTAAGTAGTAAAAATCAAACATTTGAAAATTATGACCATACAATATTCTTAGCAGAAATTGCAAGTACGGTAAATGAGGTTTTACTATTTAAGTATCTATATAAAAATGCTACATCTAAGAAAGAGAAAATTAGTAGACTTGAGAAATATATTAGTAATATTATTGCTACTATCTATACTCAATCTATGTATAGTGAATATGAGTATTTTGCTCATACATTGGTTGAGAATGGTGAACCTATATCTAAGGATATTCTTAATGCCAAATACAAGAGTTTGTTGCAAACATATTATGGTAAGTCAATGAAATTCTTAAAGACCGATATAGGAGAGGGGTGGATGAGAGTTCCTCACTTCTATAGAGCGTATTATGTATATAAATATGCTACCGGAATGACTGCTGCTATTAACTTTGCAACTAAGATTGTAAACAAAGAAAAAGATGCTAAAGAAAAGTATCTAGAGTTTTTAAAGAGTGGTACTATTGACTACTCAATTAATATTCTAAAGAAGGCGGGCGTTGACCTGCTTACTAGTGAGCCCTATGTGGTTGTTGCTAAAGAGCTTAGATGGGCTTTAGATGAATTAGAGGCACTGTTGGGTTGATAAAAAAGACACTTGTAAATATCTTATCTGGTATTTTGTAGATATTGATACAAGTGTCTTTTTTTCGTATTTTACATATTTTATTATTGTATATTGAGTAGATTATTATTTTTTGTATTGTTTGATATATTGACTTGATGATATAACTTATTGACAATATTATATATGTTCTTGCCATTTATTATACATATTAGAAAAGTTTGTTTTGTATTGTTCTGTAGAAGATGTCTGATGTTTACTAAAGAGATTAGAGAATTCCTTTTGGCTTTCGTTAGTTATCTTTTTAATATGATTATCATATTTATTTGAGTTTTTGCTTAGTAATTCGTTCTTCTTTATTTGATTATCACTGGTTGTTTTATAAGGGGTGTTAGAGTGAGTGTTTGCTACTATGTCGATGAGTTCTTTTTCACTGAGCCTTCTTAGTTTTCTTATTGATTGTGACGGGTCTTTTTCCATAATGGTAGTGATTAGTTTGTATTTGTTAGAGCAAGACACCTGATGTTCTTCTTTCTCATCAAACATATTTCTATCTTCATAGTTTTCTACAACTGCACATAAGATTTCGTTTTTAGTAAAATAATTATAAATATTTTCTGCAATGTGTACATCTAGTGTTTGTGTGAGTCCGTCTATTACTGTAAGATTTACTGCATTGTCTGTGCCGTCTACATCTATATATCCTGTCCTTGCGCATATATCTAAGTATTTAGTGCAAGCAGAGTCTATATCCATTCCTTTAAAGTCTTCGTTGCTGAGAATTATACTAGCCTCCTCGTTAAGTGGAGCAAATGATACTACTTTGAACTTTTTGTCTACAATAAATTCGACCCTTGGGTTTACTTCTAGTTGGACATAGTTAAAGTCTTGGGCTGTAATGCCCATAAATATTATGAGACACACGACCGATAAGACTATTATACATACAAATATGAGAGATATGATAGTTGCTTTCTTTTCCATCTGTTATACCTTTAGAAGATTTTATCTTATTTAGTTTTGGTAAAAGTAATTTGATTTATACTATACATTTAAATTTTAATCTAGAGCGATATTTGTTTGCACTAGAATTTTACCTTGTGCTAAAATAGTAACTAGAAATATATCTAAAGGAGTTTTTGTTGTGGCGATAGAGTTAAATGGTAAGGTTCTAGCATCGAAGACTGAAGAAGAACTAAGGGCTAGAGTTGATAAGATTAGAGAGAAGTTGGGTTATACGCCAGTTCTAGCGACTATTCTTGTTGGAGACAATCCTGCGAGTGTAACCTATGTAAATATGAAAGGTCGTGCATGTGAGAGGATTGGTATGGGTTCTAGGGCAATTAATTTACCTACAGAAACCACAACAGAGGAGTTACTTGCTGTTATAGATGAATTGAATGCTGATGAAACTGTAGCTGGTATACTTCTTCAACACCCTGTGCCAAAGGGAATTGATGAGAGGCTTGCCTTTGATAGAATTGCTCTGGACAAAGATGTTGACGGGGTTAATTCATTGTCTTTTGGATTGATGTCGATGGGTAAAGATGCTTTTGTTTCTGCAACACCTTATGGCATTATTCGTTTATTAAAAGAATATAACATTCCTCTTGCAGGCAAGAATGCAGTAGTAGTGGGCAGGAGCGCCATACTAGGTAAACCAGTATCTATGCTATTACTTAATGAAAATTGTACAGTGACTATTTGTCACTCAAAAACAGAAAATTTGCCTGAGATTGTAAAGAAGGCAGATATTGTGGTTGGGGCAGTGGGTAAACCTAAGTTTATTGAAGCAGACTGGCTAAAAGATGGTGTTGTAATAGTTGATGCAGGATACAATCCTGGCAATGTTGGAGATATTGATGTTGAAGGAGCAAAGGATAGGTCTTTTGCTTATACGCCAGTTCCTGGTGGAGTGGGGCCTATGACCATCAATTCGCTTATATTACAAACAGTTGTTTCTGCTGAGAGAAAGGCTGGTTTATAGGCCGTATTTTACAAATTTTTGTAGGTTTTGACCTATGGAAATGAGTGTTTCTATATATTTATTTTCATTATAAACAATATTTGAGTTTTCATATTCAACTAGACATTCGTCTAGTTGTTTTTTTAGTAGAAGAAAGGAAGAATCGTTTAATTTCTTTTTTGTAATAATATTTTCAATCCTGTATTTGAGTCTTAGGGTTAAATTGTATAATCTATCGCTACTTAATATATGATTATTATTGTGTTTTTTGTATACTACCATTAGTCTGTAGATTGATACATAATCGTCCATAAGTGTTAGCTTGTCTTTTTTTCTCATAATCACCTCAAAAATTGATAAACCCTATTTTTATAATTAAGTATTGCCATAATTTTGTTCTTATAATCTATGATTTGTAATGACAAATTATGACAATATTTTTTATTTTCTAATAAATTATACTTTTATTTGACAAGATGGTTTTGTTGAGTTAAAATAACCTTGTTTGATGCTTTATATTATATAATAATATAAAAATTTGATATATATGTAAGGCGTAGAAATAAATTTACTTATAACACGAGAGGATTTTGAATTATGAAAAAAAGAGGACTATACGATAGGTTTTTTAAGAGATTTTTTGACTTTATGATATCACTAGTTGCAGTGCTTATCTTGAGTCCATTTATTTTAGTGATTTATGTGCTATCAGCAATTATACTTAGGGGTAATCCTATTTTTAAACAGTACAGGCCGGGTAAAGACAATAAACTTTTCCCTCTATACAAGTTTAGGAGTATGACTAATAAAAAAGATAAAGATGGCAATCTTTTACCAGATAAGGATAGAATCACTGGTTGGGGTAAATTCTTAAGAAAAACTAGTTTAGACGAATTGCCACAACTTTTCAATATTTTATTTGGTCAGATGAGCATAGTGGGACCTCGTCCTAGACTAATAAAAGATCAGGTTTTCTATAGTGAAGAGGTGCTTGCTGCTAATACTGTCAGACCAGGCCTAACAGGTCCTGCTCAAGTATATGATAGAAACAGTGAATCTAGTTGGGAGTCTGTGTTTGAGAGAGATATTGAGTATGCAAATAATGTTACACTACTAGGAGATATTAAACTATTTATCGGTACATTTACTGCAGTCTTGAAGGGTGGCTCTTCTAGTGGTGCAGAAGAAAATGCAGAGAAGAGAGAGTATTATTATGCTGACCATCTTCTAAAGGCTGATTTGATTACTAAAGAGCAGTATGATGAAGGCTTAAAGATTGCCAAAACAATGGAAGAAGAAAAACAGGGTGTAATTACATATAATAAAGACTTACACAAAGAGGTTATAGAAGAGCCTCTACCAGAAGGTGAGGCTGATATCTCGGTTCTAATGAGTGTTTACAAGAATGATAAGCCAGAATGGTTGATTGTTAGTGTTGAGAGTATTATTAATCAAACATTAAAGCCTCGTGAGATTGTTTTATATGTAGATGGGCCAGTTGGGGACGAATTAGATAAAACCATCATTGAACTTTGCAAAAAGTATCCTATAATCAGTTTACATAGAAATGAGGAAAATATCGGTCTTGGTAAAACCTTAGAAAAAGGTTTGCTTGATTGTAAGTATGATATTGTTGCTAGAATGGATAGTGATGACTATTCTATTCCTACTAGATTTGCTCAAGAGTACAAGGCTCTTTTAGATAATGAATTAGATTTAGTAGGTAGCAATGTATCAGAATTTATAGGAGATATAGACAATATTGTTGCAGAGAAACATGTTCCGTCTAAAATGAAAGACATTGTGAAGTATGCTAAATCTCGTTCTCCATTTAATCACCCAACTGTAATGTTTAGAAAGGCTAAAGTTCTAGAAGCTGGTAATTACCAGGAAATGAGGTTGTGTGAGGACTACTATTTGTGGGTAAGACTACTACAAATAGGTGCAAAAGTTGGAAATATTAATAAGTCTCTAGTTCTAATGAGAGTGTCAGAAGACCTTTATGCTAGAAGGGGTGGACTTGCTTATTATAAGAGTCAGAAAAATCTCCTCAAGTACATGAGAAAAACTAAGTTTATCGGATTTATTACTTATACAAAGAGTAAAATGATTAGATTTACAGTACAGGTGTTGATGCCTAATAAGTTAAGACAAAGACTTTATATGAAAATGTTGAGAAAAGGATAATCAATTAATGAAAATCAAGGAAATAGCAAAATTTGTTTTTTTAAGTACAATATATACACCATTTAATAAACAGCCAAAAGTAATGAGTAGTAGTGATACTATTGATTACATTGTAGAACATAGATGTTCTATTGCTAGATTTGGAGATGGCGAAATTGGACTCATGTACGGTAGAAGTTTGAGTTTTCAAAATTACAATAAAGAATTAGGCGATAAACTCAAGACTGTAAAGACTAATGATAAGTGTTTGGTGTGTGTGCCTGATGTTTTTAGGGGTTCGCTTTCAAAAGATACTTTTGTAGATACAGATTATAACTTTTGGAAAAAGAGTTCTTTGGTTTACGGTGGTTTATGGAAAAAACTTTTTGGTAAGGAAGATGCTTTAGGAGATGCTTTTATCTCTAGATTTTATTTAAGACTTAGAGATAAGAGTGGGGTTGCTGACTATGTGGAGAAACTTAAAAAACTCTGGGATAAGAGAAATATAGTTTTTGTTGAGGGTAAAAATTCTAGGCTAGGTGTAGGTAATGACCTTTTTGACAATGCAAAGAGTATTAAGAGAATTCTCGCACCGGAGACAAATGCTTATGATAAATATGCAGATATTATGTGTGCTATTAATAAACATTGTAAAGCAGATGACTTAATCATTCTTGCACTAGGTCCTACTGCAACCTTATTAGCTTATGAGCTTAGTTCTCAGTATCAGGCTCTAGATTTGGGACATGTCGACATTGAATATGAATGGTTCAAGATGGGTGCTACCGAAAAAGTTCCTGTTAAGAATAAACATGTCAATGAATGTAATTCTATGGGAGATTGTCCAGAAAATGAATTAGACAAGAAATATTTGTCTGAAATAGTAGAAACAATTTTGTAATTATATATTAGAGAAAGAAATGTTAGAAAGAATCAAAAAGATAGGAGAATATAAATATTTGCTACCTATTATGGTGAGCTTGTTGTTTGTAGTTGGAATAGTATCCAAAGTTTTTCCTATCAATTTAGATTTTTTCTTTTTTTGTTTACTGCTTTTGTGGTTGGGAATTAATCTTATTATTACTTTTGAAAATGCTTTTTGTGTAATACTGTTTCTAATGACCTGTCCACTAATAGAGTTTACGGGTTGTGTGATAGTTTTTTATGATTTGATGTATGCCATTACAACAATTGTCTTTGGTTGTAAATACATAATTAGAGTGTGGAAAAAAGATGCACAGTTGCACATATTCCCATTAGTTATGAGTATTGTATTAGTGCTCTACTCGTTGATTTATATTAAAGATATTACAATAACAGCATTTTTTGGTAATACCATTTTCATTGCTCTTATTTACATATTCTATTGTTATTCGAAAGAGGTATCGCGAAAGAAACTAGCCATGCTATATATGTGTGGGTTATTAATCAATATCCTTTCGTCAACATTTCTGATGCATTTTGCTAGGTTTAAGAACTCGATTGTTTTAGACGGAAGATTTGCTGGATTATTTGATAATCCTAATGCACTACAATTCTTCTGTGTGATTGCGCTATCTATTGTTGTGATGTTTTACTTTAAGAAATATATTGATATATTGATTGGTGGAACGATGGCGATAGTGTTTGTAATTGCAGGACTTACCACTTTATCAAAGGCATTCCTAATTTGTTTAGCTGTTCTTGTTGTCATTAGTTGTATTTTGCTTATTAGACAAAACAAGAGACAGGGCTTAATTTTCGTGGGAGGGGGAATAGTAATTCTTCTTTTATTTAGTTTAGTATTTTGGAATAGAATATTGATGATTTTGGAGCGTTTTGCTATTAGTTATTCTTATGATAATATTTTAGATACAATCTTGACTGGTAGATATTCATTGTGGAAAGCTTATATCGGCAAGTGGTCTAGTAGCATTGTTTCAATTGTATTTGGTTGTGGTGTGTTTGCTCCGTATGCTGCTTGGAATGCTGCACATAGTTTATATGTAGACTTGCTATATAGATATGGAATTGTTGGCTGTTTATTGGTTATATCTTTAGTTGTGTCATACTTTGTAATTTCTAAGGATAAGAGGTCTAGATTTTCATGTATGAATATTCTTCCTCTACTTATGTTTTTGTTGATAGGCATTGAGGAGTCGTTGCTTGTTAGACGAGTTTTATTTGTGTTTGTTATGAGTTTTGTGGTGTATGATGAGAGGGGAAATTTTGCTAAAGAGAAAGGAGAGGGCATCGTGTTGTCTAAATTAAAGTTTATTAAGTTTAAAGACTTATTGTCAATAATACCTATGGTATTGACATTTATTCCTGCTATGATAACAAAAATCTTTATTCGAGATTTCTGGCTAATATGTGAGGAAAGGTGTGAGGCTAGGGATAATGGATACTGGTTATTTAAGTACATTAGAGAAAATCAGCCTCAACAAAAAGTTGCTTATGCTATTAATAAAAAGTGTAAGGAATATAGTAAGGTAAAGGACTTAGGCAAGGTAATTAATTACGGTGGTTTTGCTCACTGGTTCTGGTACTTTGTTGCTGACAGAAATATTAGTAGTCAAAAGGGTGGCAAGCCTAATAATGCTTTGTGTTATTTGCTTGAGGTTGTGTTTAAACTCAGAAAGAATAATAGAGTATTTTTGCAACATGGGGTCACTATTAATGATGTAGAGTTCTTGTATTACAAAAATACTAATATGAGACTCTTTACTACAGCTACTTTTGCTGAGTATGATTACATTAGTAAAAAGTTTGGTTATCCTGATGGACATGTACAACTACTTGGACTTCCTAGATTTGATAATCTTAGTAATAAGAATTTAAAGAAAAACCAAATACTTGTTATGCCTACATGGAGAAACTGGATAACTAAAGAGGTTGAGTGTGAGAAATATGAGGGCTCATCTCAGTTTACAGAGACAGGTTATTACAAGGCTTGGTCAGAGTTTTTAAATTCAGAGGTCTTAGATAAGTGGCTTAGGAAAAATAAAAAGCAGATAATATTCTATCCTCATAGAAATATGCAGATGTACCTTGAGCACTTTAAGACTGCGAGCAAAAATATAACTATTGCTAGTAGTGGAGACTATGATGTTCAGACACTTCTTAATGAGTCCAGTATATTAATCACAGACTACTCTAGTGTGTTCTTTGACTTTGCTTATCTAGAGAAACCTATTATCTTCTACCAGTTTGATGAAGAAAAATTTAGGGCTGGACAATATGGTGCTGGATACTTTGATTATCATAATAACGACCTATCGGTATGGACAGACAATATGGATGGAGTTGTAAAAAGTCTTGATGATATACTTGAAGGCAAGGAAGAAAAGACTTTTGATAGTAAAAAAGTATTTAAGTACATTGACACTAGTAATTGTAAGAGAAATTATTTAGCTATACAGGCATTGGGAAAACAAAAATTCAGAAAAGAAAAGTTGAGTGTAAATATAGATGGAAAAGAATAAAAAAACTGTAAAAAAAGTAGACGCATCTAAAACAATATCGGTTATTGTACCAGTGTATAAAGTAGAGAGGTTTTTAGATAGATGTGTAGAAAGTTTAGTTGGACAGACCTATAAAGATTTAGAAATTATTCTTGTAGATGACGGTAGCCCAGATAATAGTGGAAGGCTATGTGACGAATGGGTAAAGAAAGATAATAGAATCAAGGTTATTCATAAAGCAAATGCTGGTGTGAGCGAGGCTAGAAATTCTGGACTGGAGATTGCTACTGGTGAGTTTATAGCATTTCTAGATAGTGATGATTATCTAGAGCCTACTGCTTATGAGGTTGCTATGTCAAAGATGACAGAAGATTGTGATGCAGTTATCTTTGGTTTTAATCAGGTTGGTTCAGAAACAGATATATCTAAGCATTATCTTAGTGATAATATTTATGATTCTGCTAATATTGAGAATTTTGTTAGAGAGGCTTGTCTCAATGGGTTATTTAATTTCGTTGGGATAAAAATCTATAGGTCGTCTGTTTGTAAAGGAATAAGATTTAGAAAAGGCTTGCAGTTTGGTGAAGACTTCCTTTATAATGCAGAGGTTATCAAGAAATGCAAAAAAATAGTAACTCTAAGTGATTGTTTGCATAATTATATTATTTATCAGAATGAAACATCTCTTAGCAAGATTGCTAAAATTGATTTGGTGGTATCTACATATAAACTAGAGCATGAAACTTTAGTTGATTGGTTTGGTAAAAGTGTGTGGTTAAATTCTAGATATGTATATAGATTCTTTATTTGTATGAGGAATTATGTTAAAAATTCCGATGTATCTAAAGAGGATAAGCTAAAACTTATAAGTACACTATTTGACAGTGAAGACATGAAAGAGGCTCTTGCTAACTGTCAGATGACTGGACTTAAGAGAAAGATTGCGAAGTTTATAGTTTCTAGAAAAAATCAAAAATTTAGATATTTGCTTTTAAAAATGATTTAGAAAAATGACGATTTATTGTAAAATTAGTGTGTAGGGTAAAATGTCAAGAACAGATAATATTAAGAAAAATTTAACATTCAATATCATTAGATATGTAACACAATTAGTGCTACAGTTTTTCTTGAGAACTGTTCTTATTTATACCATGGGGGTAGAGTATTTAGGTTTAAATGGCTTATTTACTAATATCTTTTCGTTCCTTAATCTTGCAGAACTAGGTATAGGTAGTGCAATAGTCTTTAGTATGTACAAGCCTATTGCTGAGGGCGATACCGAAAAGGTAAAGACCTTGCAGGCAATGTACAAGAAGTTTTATTTGATTATTTGCATAGTTGTACTTGTTTTGGGACTAGGGTTGACTCCATTTATTAAGTATTTTATGAGTGGGGGAATAGTTGCAAATATTAATGTATATGTTCTATATCTAATGTATCTACTCAATACTTTGGTTGGATATTTATGTGCGCATAAGAGGTCGTTACTTTTTGCTTATCAGAGAAATGATATTGAAAGTAAAATTAGGACAATATGCCTTATCTGTATGACTATTATACAGATGGGGGTGCTGTTACTTACTAAGAATTATTATTTGTATTTCGCTATTACCATTGTGTTTACAATTATTGAGTGCTTGTGGATATATATTGTTGCTAAAAAGAAGTATCCTGAGATAGATGGTCCATCTCAGCCTCTAGATAACGAGACGAAGAAGGTTATTACAAAGAATGTGGCAGCTCTTAGTATGCATAAGATAGGCACATCGGTAGTTCTTAGTACAGATAATATTTTGATATCATCGTTTTTGGGTGTTGTGCTACTGGGCGCATACTCTAACTACTTTATGATTATATCGGCATTAACATCTGTATATTCGGTGCTTAGTAATGCACTCACTGCTAGTGTTGGAAATCTAGTGGCTAGTGCAGATAGTGAATATTCCTATAGTAGGTTTAAGACAATTAGGTTTATATTCTCATATTTGTCGGCATTCTGTGCTGTGTGTTTGGTCTCACTCTTTCAGCCTTTTATGGAGGTATGGACTGGTGGTGGAGAGTATATGCTTGAATTTTCAACAGTTGTGCTAATTGTTATTAGTTTTTACCTCTCTAGAATGAGGACTGCTGTTAATCTATATAAAGACGCTTCAGGGCTGTTTTGGAAAGATAGATGGAAACCTATTTTTGAGTCAGTGGTGAATCTTGTGGCATCTATTGTACTAGTTAAATTTATGGGAATTAATGGTATAATACTAGGTACAATTATTAGCACAATAGTTGCACCTCTTTGGATAGAGCCACTTGTACTATATAAAAATTATTTCAAAAAATCTACAAAGACTTATTTCTTTAGATATCTTATAGATGTAGGCATAATGATTGTGGTGTGTGGAATTACATATTTAGTATGCGGACTACTTCCTGTCGGTGGGTTGTGGCTATTACTAATTAGATTTGCTGTTTGTATTGTCCTTGCTAATATTCTATTAGTCTTAGCGTATTTACCAACTAAAGAATTTAAGGATTGTTTCAATATCGCAAAACAGATTGTGAGAAAGATGTTTAGAAGAGGTGGCAGCACTGTGCTTGATGGTGTCAGTGATACTGGGGTTAGTCAAGATGGTGCTAGTGATAGCAATCAAGAAGTTTATGAGGATGAAACTCATAACAAAAATATTGACTAATTAATATATAATTGATAAACTGAAGTGGCTACATTTTGAGTGGTTATTTAAATAAAAATATTTGATACAGATTATTTATTACTTGCATGAGTAATATGAGGGAGAAATTATGGTTAAAGGATTAAAGAAATTACCTAAACATATAGGCTTTATCATTGATGGTAATGGTAGATGGGCAAAAGAAAGAGGTCAAACTAGGTCTATGGGACACAAGGCTGGTTTTAGAAACTTAGAGAGAATAATAAAAGAGTGTTTTTATACTTATGGTATTCCTGTAGTTAGTATCTATGCTTTTTCTACAGAAAACTGGAATAGACCACAGAAAGAAGTTGATTATTTAATGCAACTCTTCAGACAGTGTATCAATGAGGAGTTTAGAGATAAATATCCTAATGTTAGATTGAATATTATGGGTGACCATACAAGATTGGATAAAGACTTATCAGATGCTTGTGCAAAGGTTATGGTTGAAACTAAGGATATTACAGAGTTTACTCTAAATTTGGGTATCAACTATAGTGGTAAAGCAGAACTTACTTATGCATTTAATCAGATGGCAGAAGAGGGCCTTAAGAATATTACTGCAGAAGATATAGATAACCATCTATATACAAAGGGTCAACCACCACTAGACTTTTGTGTAAGGACTAGTGGCGAAAATAGGCTATCTAATTTTATGTTATGGCAGATTGCTTATGCGGAATTATATTTCCCAGAGGTGCATTGGCCAGCATTTAATAAGAGAGATTTGTATACAGCTCTTAAGGTTTATCAGGGTAGAGATAGAAGATTTGGTGCTATCAAAGAATAGAATTATTTTCTAAAGAAGAATTGTAATGAATAAGATTAAAAACTGGATTAGTAAAAATAGACTTATTTTTAATTGCATATTACTTGCAATTCTTTTTTGTTTTAATTGCTTTGCAGAAGAGGGTGCATATCTTGTATATCCTCTACTTGCTATTTTTATGTTTACAGAGAGTAGAAAAGATGCCCTCTCGCTCTTGATATTCTCAATTCCATTTATTTGTTTGTCAATGCCGATTAGTATATATATGTACTTTGCTTGTGTGATATTGTACGAAATCAAGTCATATATAGTGGCGTATTGTATAGATAAAAAGAAACCTAGTAAAACCTTGCTAATAGTCTTAGGTGTCTTTGTGGGATTTTGTTTACTTCCGATAGGTGAGTATAATGTAAATCTGATTGTTAAACTATGTTGTATACTTACTATAGTATCTGTAGTTACCCTATTTACTAAGTATCCTGATGACTTTAGACTGAAATATAATTTAAGGCTGTTGTCGGTGTCTTTGCTTATATCTAGTGCATATAGTCTACTATATTTTGTATCACCATACTTAAGGAGTATATTTGCTTTCAATAGTTCTGGTGCTACTATTATTAGATTCCCTGCTCTGTTTAATAATATTAATGAACTTGCAATGCTGTGTGAGGTGTGTCTGGCTCTACTTGTATACCTTACACTTAGAAAAGCAACAGTGTTTGCAGATATTATACCGTTTATAATATTCTCTATAGTTGGTCTTACAACAATCTCAAAGACATTTATTATATTATATGGCGTAATGATGATAGTTCTACTCGTGCACTGCTTTAGGCTATATCCATTTAAAACACTACTTTGTGTAACCGTTGGTGCATTTTTGGTTATGTGTATAGTGATTATGAAGAGTGACTTTGTTGTTAAATATGCAAATAGGTTCATAAATGAAGATGTGTTTACTGCAGAATGGTCAGAAAAACTAAGCTATATTACTACAGGCAGATATGACTTGTGGGTGGATATGATAACTTATATTGGACAAAATCCTCAAATTATATTATTTGGTGCAGGATTAGGTGGCGAAAAAGTATCTATTGAGAGCCCTCATAATTTCTTTATTACTGCATTATATAATTTTGGAATAATCGGACTAATACTATTTGTTGCTCTCTTTGCTGTCCTTGTTGCTAATATGAGGAAACAAGGGATTAAGTTAGGTGGTGCTATTGCAGTGCCTATAGTGATACTCTGTATGTTATTCCTTGCAGAAGATTTCTTTTTGTATATTAGATAAAAAACAACCTCTATAATCAGAGGTTGTTTTTTTTGTTGGTTTATATGTTCTGAAAATGGCTGTAAAAAAACTAACCCGACAAGGGTTAGTTTTTTATTACATGTTAAGTAAACGCCAAATGTGTTTGTTAAGAGCCATCATGATTAGGTCAACAATCCAAACAATGTTGAAACCGAATACGATTCTAACGATACCTGCTACAATTTTTCCCTCAGAAAATCTTGTAAGAGCGCCTAGAATCCATGATGTAACTGGGATGATTGCAAGGATAAGACTTACAATATATCCCAAACCAAAATAATCAGAACTTTTTGCCATAAACTTTCCATTCTCCTTTTTTATAATAAACCAACCAAATCTTTTAAAAAAGTTTTAGTATACAAATTATAAGCGAAATGTCGCTTATTGTCAAGTAATTTGAGTAATTTGTCATCTAAAATTTATACAATTAAAATTTGTTGGTTTTTGGCATATTATGTTATATGATTTTGTTTCATAAAATATAACTAGATTTATAAAAAAACACCCTCTCTAAGCCTAGTGCTTTGTTGTGGCTTGTGTGGGGGTGCTGTTAGAATATAGTTTTATTTATTTATTATACAAATGTGTCGTCAATGTTGGTTGAAACTCTGCTGAAACATGGGTTTGACCAGCAGGTATTTACAAAAGGGTTTGCACATCTGCAGCCACAGTTGCAACAACCATTATTATTGTTTTGATTACAGCCTATACAAGTATTTCTTTGATTACAACAACTCATTAGTTTCTCCTATATGTTTTTTACTGCCTATTTTATATTATGACGGGTGGAGATTTTTTGTGTAAGGGCTTAAATATTGTATATATCCTATATATATTATATAACTAATAAACTTTTAAATATTGCCTTGCTAAATATCTGGTTTTGTGATAACCTAGTTGTGTTTAAAAAAAATAATATAGGGTGTTTTTGTATGGATTTAAAAAATTTAGTATTTGAAAAGATTAAAGATATTGATGTTCTAAGCAGTGTAGAGAATTTGTCTGGACTACTTACATATACTGCAGACAGTAAGATGGGAGATATTTCTCTTCCATGTTTTTCACTTGCAAAAGCACTTAGGAAAAGTCCTGCCCTTATAGCTGAAGATATTGCCTCTAAATGTAGCGATGAGATTTTTGAAAAGGTTGAGGCTGTTAATGGATATCTAAACTTTTATTTCAATAAAGTTGCTGTTTATAAATTAGTAACCGAGGAGATGCTTGACTACAAGCCTAGCCAAATCGGTAAAGGTAAGACTGTATTTTTAGATTTTAGTAGCTTAAATTTGGCTAAATATATGCATATAGGTCACTTGTCTACTACTGTTATCGGTAGTGTAATATCTAATGTGTATGAGTTTTTGGGCTACAATGTTGTTAGACTTAATTATGTGGGTGACTATGGTACTCCATTTGGCAAGATGATTTGTGCGATTAAGAGATGGGGAAATGTTGCAGATATCGACACTCAAGGTGTTGACTACATTCAAGATATGTATGTAAAATTCAATGTTGAGTGTGAGAATGATGAAACGCTAACAAAAGAGGCTAGAGAGTGGTTTGTTAAGATTGAAAATAAAGACCCAGAGGCTATGGATATATATACTAGAATTATCAGAGTGTCTATTGCTGAAGCTAAGAGACTTTGTGATATTTTAGGTATTACATTTGATAGTTGGATAGGTGAGGCTTTCTATAATGATAAAATGCAACCTGTTATTGATGAACTAGATGCAAAGAAACTACTTGTTACCAGTGAGGGGGCTAAGATTGTTGACCTAGAGAAATACAATCTAGGTGTATGTATGATTCAGAAGAGTGATGGTGCTAGTTTATATGCAACTAGAGATCTTGCTACTGCAATTGATAGATATGAGAGATATCACTTTGATTTGGGATTGTATGTAACTAGTGTTCAACAAAAATTACACTTTGAGAGATGGTTTAAGGTGCTTGAACTATTAGGTAAAGACTATGCTCAGAATCTAAAACATATATCTTATGGTACATATAGTCTACCTACTGGAAAAATTGGTAGTAGATTTGGAAAACAGGCTTTGGTTAAAGATATGTTGGAGCAATCTATTGCTAAGGCAAAAGAGATTGTTACTACTAGAGGAACTAAAGTAGATAATGTTGATCAATTAGCAGAGGATATAGGTATCGGGGCTGTTAAATTTGGTGTGTTAAAAACTGAAAGGGTTAAAGACTGTGTGTTTGACCTAGAGGCAAGTCTAAACTTTGATGGTGAAACTAGCCCATATATTCAGTACACATTTGCTAGATGTAATAGTATTATAGCTAAAGCAGAGAATATGCCAGTAGATGGTGTAGAAGAGGATATTAATAACTTTGACACATTTGAACTTGTTAAACATTTAAACGACTTTGATAGAAATACTATTGAGTCTGCAAAAGATTATGAGCCTTGTTATATTAGTAGATATTTAATTAGTCTATGTGGCTATTTCAATAAGTTCTATAATAACTATAGGATTATAGATGGCGACAAGGTTAATCAGTATAGACTAAAGCTAGTTGAGATTACTAAAGCAAGACTATTTGATGGACTAAAATTATTAGGAATTAATGCACCTATTGCTATGTAAAAATATTGACATAAAGAGTATTTGGTGCTAAAATGAAAGGCAGTTGAATAAAAGCAATGATGATGTCATTAGTAGATATTGAAGTTCTTTACAGAGATGTTGGATTAGTAGCTGAGAGTCCGACAAAAGATAAATCAATATTGAATTTCGGGCATAGGAGCTGCTAGTAGGAAATGACTAGCCGGGTAGTTTCCGTAAAAAAACTAAATTAAGGGAGTATTGTATTATTACTCCAAAATAGGGTGGTACCACGGATAAATTTCGTCCCTATGTTTGAGTTTTCTCAGACATAGGGCTTTTTATTTTGAAAATCACTAATAAAAAATTTCAAGGAGAAAGAAATGAAGGAATTAGATAATATCAAAGAGAGTTATATTAGCGATATGGCTAATGTAAAGATAATGGACGACTTAAATAATCTTAGAGTTAATTATTTAGGTAAGAATGGTCATTTGACTACTATTATGAAATTAATCAAGGACCTAAGCGTTGAGGAAAAGAAGTCTTTTGGTGTAGCTGTAAATGACCTTAAGGGAGAGGTTACTAGAGGTATTGAGGCTAAGACTGAGGAACTTAAAAATGCTGCACTTTTAGCAGAATTAAATAGTATGCCTAAGGTTGACCTAACTGTGTCTAGTGCAGAGAAGAAGGGTAGTTTGCACCCTGTTACTATTATTCAACAGAGATTAATCAATATCTTTAGAGGTATGGGATTTGCTGTTGAGGACGGTAATGAGGTTGAGACTGAGTATAATAACTTTGAGGCAGTTAATATTCCTAAGTTTCACCCTGCTAGAGATATGCAGGATACATTCTATTTAGACAATAATCAAGTGCTAAAGACTCATACTTCTGCTAGTCAAAATAGAATTATGAAGAAGTATGGTGCTCCACTTAAAGTTATTTTCCCAGGAAGATGCTTTAGAAATGAAGAGTTAGATGCTAGCCATGAGAACACATTCTTCCAGATGGAAGGTATGATGGTAGATAAAAATGTATCCATTAGTAATCTAATTTACTTTATGAAGACAATGCTATCAGAAGTATTTGGTAAAGAAGTTGATGTTAGACTTAGACCAGGTTTCTTCCCATTTGTCGAGCCAGGATTTGAACTAGATTGTTCTTGTCCATATTGTGGAGGCAAGGGTTGTAGAGTTTGTAAGCAAGGTGGCTGGATTGAACTTTGTCCATGTGGTATGATTCATCCAAATGTTCTTGAGATGGGTGGTATCAATCCTGATGAGTATCAGGGCTTTGCTTTCGGTTTAGGTCTAAGTAGACTAGTTATGATGACTTATGGATTTACAGATATTAGAAACTTAAATGGTAAAGACCTAAAAGTTTTAGAGCAGACAAAGATTAAGTAAGGTAGGGTAAAAGAATATGTATATTTCATTAAACTGGATAAAAGATTTCGTAGACCTAGATGGTTTAGATATAAAAGATATTACTAATAAATTCACTTTGTCCTGTGCTGAGATAGAGGGTGTAGAAGAAAGGGGTGGACATATTAGTGGTGTTATATCAGCTAGAATTGAGAGTGTTGAGAATCACCCTGATAGTAAAAAACTACATATCCTAAAAGTTAATACAGGCAAAGAGGTAGTGCAAATAGTTTGTGGCGCTCCTAATGTTAGAGAGGGAATGGTTACTGCACTTGCAACAATCGGGGCTAAACTCGGCGACATTACAATTGGCAAAGCAAAGCTTGCTGGTGTAGAGAGCTATGGTATGTGTTGTAGTGGTAAAGAATTAGACATTACAGACGATAATAGTGGGATACTTGATTTGGGTGATGATACAGAGATTGGTGTAGACTTAAAAGATTTGTATCCTATTAACGATACTATTATTGAGATTGATAACAAATCTCTTACTAATAGACCAGATGCATGGGGACACTATGGTATTGCTAGAGAAATTGCGGCAATCACTGGTAGAAAGTTAAAAGAGTATACAGTAGATGATGCTGATTATTCTAAGAATCCTGCTCTTAATGTAAAAGTAGAGAGTGAGAGTTGTAATAGATATTCTGCACTTAGAATGGAGAATGTTTCTAAAAATGTTAGTCCTATGGAGATGCAGATTAGATTATACTATTGTGGTATGAGACCCATATCATTACTAGCAGACTTGACTAACTACATTATGTTAGAGTTGGGACAACCAATGCATAGTTTTGATGGTAGAAAAGTAGAGAGCATTGTTGTTAGAGATGTTGAGAAAGATACAGAGTTTACTACTCTTGATGAAACTAAGAGAGTTCTTCCTAAAGGAACAATGGTTATCGACCTAAATAGTGAAATCGGTGCTGTTGCAGGTATTATGGGTGGCCTTTCTAGTGAAATAGAAAATGATACTACTACAGTATTCTTAGAGAGTGCAAACTTTGATGCTGTAAAGGTAAGAAAGACAGCAACAGCTTTGGGACTAAGAAGCGAATCAAGTGCTAGATACGAAAAGAGCCTTGACCCTGAGATGACTACTACAGCTCTTAGAAGATATGCTTATTTACTTAAGGGCATTGATAATGGAGTAAAAGTTGTAAGCAATGTTACAGATGTTTATCCAAATAAATATCCTAAGATTAAGATTGATTTAGACAAAACTTATATTGATAGATACGCAGGTATTTCTATTCCATTAGAGAGAATTGTATCAATCCTTGAATCTTTAGGTTTCGGTGTAAAAGTAGATGGCGAAAACTTCTCTGTAGATGTTCCATCATATAGAGCAACTAAAGACATATCTATCAAGGCAGACATTGTAGAAGAAATCACTAGAGTATATGGTTATGATAATATCAAAGCACTACCTATTGAACAACCAGTTGTTCCTACTAGACTAGGTAGAGATGTTGTTCGAGATTACGAACTAAAATTTGCTCTTGCAGACAAATATAATATGCACGAGATTCATAGTTATATTTGGGAAGATGCTGAGGCTAATAAAGACTTAGGTATTGAAACTAAGTCATATATCAGACTAGTTAATTCCTTACAAAAAGACAATGACGATATTAGATCTACAATGTTACCAACAATTATCAGAGCAGTTGCTCAAAATAAGAGATATGCTAATGAATTAGGATTATTCGAGGTTGGTCATGTTGTTACTGGAAAGAACAAAGACAACCTTGCTGTAGAAGAAAAAGTTTTGGGTATGGGTTGGTTAGTAGAAAAACCTAGACTAGAAGAAAAAATGTTGGAAATCAAAGATATTATTCATTATCTATTTGATTATGTATTAGGAATTTCTGCTAAATTAGTTTCTGCTACAACAGACGAAAATTATATTGCTCCTATCAATTATTATGATATTGTTGCAAATGGTATTACTTTGGGTAGAGTTGGTATTCTACATCCTGCTATCGGTCAAAAAATTGATAAAGATAGATATATGATTTTAGCAGAAATCAATACTACTAAACTTGAGCAGATTGATTCAGTTCAGACTAAAGTTGAGCAGGTTTCTAAATTCCCTGTAACTACTCTAGACTTTAACTTCTTATTAAGTAGTGATGAACTATATTCAAAGATAGATGATGTTGCAGGAACACTAAAAACAGACCTTGCATACAAATATCAATTATTAGATATATTCTATAATAAAGATAATAATACAAAGAGTTATACTGTTAGATACTTTGTAACTAGTATGGAACATACTCTATCTAGTGCAGATATTGAGGGCTTCCATAAACTTGTAATTGATACTTTTGAGAAGAAGGGAATTCATCTAAAAGTTGAATAATACAAAAAAATAAAAACCTACTATTTTGTGATAGTAGGTTTTTTTTATTAAGGCATTTTCTTTAGAGTTTCAAAGTATAGTTTTTTAAATCTTTTAATAGATATTTTTGTTGCGACTTTCATGTTTGGCTCTCTATTTGTGTCAAAGTCGATTACACCAGTACCTTGTTTCTGTAAGAATCTAATATGAACATACATTCCTTCTTTTGAGAAATACTCAGGATGTGCTGCATAGACTACTGCGCAAGGGTCATGTGTTGCAATTCCTACTTTTACATGTCTATCTTTGTAACTTCTAAATATAAATTCTAGCATTTCGCCGGTCTTGTTTGTTGTTCTAGTTCTTTCAACTTCTTCTGGAGTTAAGAACGCAGTATGACCGTGGTTGCTAGGACAGATGACTACCTTGTCTGCAAGTTTTAGAACATATCTGGCAGCTTCTGGATCTTGCATTACATTGAAACTAAGATATGGATTTCTCTTGCTATCGTGCAAAAGTCCACTACTAATTAAGATATAGTCAATATTTTCTTTTACTTCCGGATATTTAATAAGTAATTCTGCAACATTTGTAAGTGGTCCTAATGCAATAATGGTAACTTTCTTTTTTGCTCTCATTATGATTTGGTGCATTTTTTCAACTGCAGGGAGTTTGTCTGGAGTGAGTTCTAGAGGAGGGAACTTATATTTACCTAAACCTCTCTTGCCGTGTGCCTGTATGGAATTGTCTTTTTCTCTTTCCATAGGCTTATTTGCACCTACAGCAACAGGGATATTTCTTTTGTTAATCGCTTGCAAAAAATTAAGTGTGTTTTTTGTTACTGCATTAACTGATAGGTTACCTGCAATAGTTGTTATGAGTTTTACATTTAGTTTATTTGAGTATGTTGCTAGTGCAATAGCGACTGCGTCATCTATTCCTGTGTCTACATCTAATATAACATTTCTTTTCTTTGTTGCCATAGGGTGTACCTCGCTTTTCAGTTCTTTTAGTATACAATTAAATATTTTTATTTCAAAATGAATTTATATAATTAACTATATACTATATGCAAAAAGTATGTTTTTTAGGTAAAAATGGCGAATGTTTTGTTGTTTGTATGTCTTAACATATATACATTTGCAGATATGTGAATATATTAAGTATTGAGGAGTAGGGCTATAGTTTGGTTGACAAAAAGATTTGAAATACAATAAAATATTTTTGTAATAGAGGAGGGAAATAGTGGCTAGACGATATACAAAGAAACAACAAAAAGAAATGCAGAGAGTAGTGAAGCATCACTGGAAGGCATTACTTGTGATACTTGCTTTGATGGTTATTATGCTTGCAGTTCTATATTATACTGGAGTATTAGATAAAATAATTGAGAAACTAAATCCTTCTGCAACACCTCCTCAACAAGAAGAACCAGAGGGTGGAGGAGATTCTGGTGATGGTGGCGAATCGGCAGGAGGTAATGGCTCGCTTAATGCTGCAGACTTTAAGAATGTTACAACTACTGTAGATGTTCTTAAAGACCTAGAGATTGCCTTTATTGATGTGGGGCAGGGCGATTGTATTATTATTGAATTGCCTGACGGTAAAAATATGATAATAGATAGTGGTGAATATAATGATGCGAAGAATGCGATTACTGCATATACAACAGCAAACGATATAACAACTTTTGATTATCTACTCCTTACCCATCAAGACTCTGACCATGCAGGTAATATGTCATGGGTAATTGATAATTACGAAGTAAAATATATTTTTAGACCAAATAATGAGGCTACTCATGCTACTTATGATGCTCAGTTACCTGATGACTTTAATTATGGAGATGGATATAAAAGTACCTCAGCAACTTATGGAAAATTTATGCTATCTGCTTACAATGAAAATTGTATTGTTGAGGTGTTTAATAAAAATAGCGACTTTACTAATACTGTTGTTTATGGTGATGAAGATTATCAATATACTTTTAATTTTTTAACCCCAACCTTAGATGTGATTTCATATTCGGATCCTAATGATTATTCGCCTATATTGATGCTTGAGTATGCGGGTAAAAGAATTATGTTTACTGGAGATGCAGAACTAGATAATCTTGCTGAATATGTGCAGGCTTATGGTGATGATTATAATGTTGATGTACTCAAAGTTGGACACCATGGTAGTAGTAATGCAACAACCCTTCCATTTATACAGGCTATTGATCCAGAGTATGCTATTATTCAGTGTGGTGAAGGAAATTCTTATGGTCATCCACACAAAACTGTTTTAGATTTATTTTATAATTATGACAACAATATTGATTTGTATAGAACAGACAATAATGGTAACATTTTATTAACAGTAGATATTTTAGGCTCAATTGTGTTTGGAATGGAAAATACAGATGTTAGTGATAATTTTACACCAGGAAGTGTTGAAGGTTCTTCTGCTCTATTGGTGATGGATATTGTTTTTGATAAAAGAAGAGTCTGTGTTGCATAAAGGAGAAATTGTACAATGTATGTAATAGGTATAGATATAGGTGGTACTACAGTTAAGGCGGGTCTTATTGACGGAACTAAAATTATCAGTAAATTATCTGCAAAAACCGACACTGAGCATGTAATGAAAGTGGTTGCTAAGGTTCTAAAAGAATTAATGGCTGAGAATAATGTTAAGGCAAGTGATATTAAGGGTATATCTCTAGGCTGTCCTGGCATTCTCCGTCAAGGAGTAGTGCTCCTTAGTGCAAATCTTAAACTAAGTAATTGTAATCTCTTAGATGAGATGGAGAAGATAACCAGTCTACCTGTCATTGTTAAAAATGATGGAGATATGGCTGCTATTGCTGAATATGGCTTAGGTGTAGGAAAGGGCTCTACTAATATGGTAATGCTTACATTCGGAACAGGAATGGGTGGAGGTATTATTCTCGGTGGTAAACTTTATGAAGGTCAAGGTGGCGCTGGAGAAGTAGGTCATATTCCTCTGGTTTATGGTGGCAAAGAATGTGGCTGTGGCAATAAAGGCTGTATGGAGAGATATGTATCGTGTGCTGCACTATCCGATTTGGCTAAAGAAATGCTGAGTGAGGGTAGAGAGTCTATTTTGGTAAAAGAAGACAAAATACAGGCCTCTGATATAGAAAAAGCATATCTAGCAGGTGACGAAGTTGCTAAAGATATTGTAGAGGAATATACAAATAGATTGGTATATGCATTTACCGCATACAGTAATATATTTAGACCGGATACAATTGTTGTAGGTGGTGGACTAGTTCATGCTCCAGAGATTGTAAATCTTGCTATAGAAAAAGCAAAGGCTATAGGTTATGGATACAAAGGTGCTCCTCCTGTAGATATTAAGATTGCGAGTCTAGGAAATGATGCTGGAATACTTGCTGGTGCAGTGTTGTTTGATTAATTTATGATTGAAAAGGGTAACTAGATATAGTTGCTCTTTTTTATTTGATTATTTTTTTATAACTAATTTTCACTATATTTTGTGGTGTAAAATTTAGAGAATTTAGTAATATTATTTTGTATTGTTTGAATAGTCAAAATATTGTTTTGCTGGTGATTTTGAGAAACAAATCTAGTCAAATGATACTTTAGGGACGATATTGTGAGGGTTTTTGACAGAAACATATATAGATGTGTGATAGTGCCTTTGAGTGATAAAATAAAAGTCAAGAGAAAAGTGGCGTTAATATAAAAATTTGATAATAATTTATAAAAAAATTAAACTGCTAAATATTGGTCATTTTGTTTGACTAACCACAACATATAGTGATAAGATGTAGAAGACAACCACAAGATATGTGCTTTGGCTGTTTGGAAAAATACAATATATAGTGATAAGGAGATTTTAAAGAAATGATTACTAAAATTAGAAAAAGAGACGGCAGATTAGTAGACTATGATATAGGCAAAATTGAGAATGCTATCGCAAAGGCAATGATTGCTCTAGGAGATGGAGAGATCAAAGATTGTAAAAAGATGGCTAAGATTACTGAGCTAAATCTAGTTGAGAAATTTGAGGATAGAGTCCCTTCTGTTGAAGACGTTCAAGACATTGTAGAAAATGTTCTTATGACTAATGGTTATGAAAATGTTGCCAAAGCATACATTATATATAGAAAAGACCACGAGAAAGTTAGAAATATTCATGAAACAGTTATGGACTACAAGTCTACTGTTGATAAATATCTTAACCTTGCAGACTGGAGAGTAAAAGAGAACTCAACTGTTACATACTCTGTAGGTGGTTTGATTCTTAGTAACTCTGGTGCAATTACAGCTAACTACTGGTTAAGTGAAGTTTACGATAAGGAAATCGAACAAGCACACAAGAATGCCGATATTCATATCCACGATTTGTCTATGCTTACTGGTTACTGTGCTGGTTGGTCACTTAAACAACTTATTCAAGAAGGTTTAGGTGGTGTTGTAGGTAAGATTACTTCTACACCAGCTAGTCACTTGTCTACACTTTGTAACCAGATGGTAAACTTCTTAGGTATCATGCAAAATGAATGGGCGGGAGCACAAGCATTCTCATCTTTTGATACATACTTAGCTCCATTTGTAAAGGTAGATAATTTATCTTATAAAGAAGTTAAACAATGCATACAGAGCTTTATTTATGGCGTAAATACTCCATCTAGATGGGGAACACAAGCTCCATTTACCAATATTACACTTGACTGGGTTGTTCCAAATGACTTAGCCGAGTTAAATGCCATTGTTGGTGGCAAAGAGATGGACTTCAAGTACAAAGACTGTGAAAAAGAAATGGCTATGATAAACAAAGCATTTATCGAGCTTATGATTGAGGGTGATGCTAATGGTAGAGGATTCCAGTATCCTATCCCAACATATTCAATCACAAGAGACTTTGACTGGAGCGAAACAGAGAATAATAAATTGTTATTCGAGATGACAACAAAATATGGTACTCCATATTTCTCTAACTATATTAACTCTGATATGGAGCCTAGTGATGTTAGAAGTATGTGTTGTAGACTAAGACTAGATCTAAGAGAGCTTAGAAAGAAATCTGGTGGATTCTTTGGTTCTGGTGAGAGTACTGGTAGTGTAGGTGTTGTAACAATCAATATGCCTAGAATTGCTTATCTATCAAAGACAGAAGATGAGTTCTTTGAAAGACTAGATAAGATGATGGATATTTCTGCCAGATCTCTTAAGACAAAGAGAGAGGTTATTACAAAACTATTAGAGGTTGGTTTGTATCCATATACAAAGAGATATTTGGGAACCTTTAATAACCACTTCAGCACAATCGGTCTAGTTGGTATGAATGAGGCTTGTCTAAATGCTATTTGGTTAGGAAAAGACTTAACAAATAAAGAGGCTCAAGACTTTACTGCTAAAGTTCTTAACCACATGAGAAATAGACTAAGTGATTATCAAGAGAAATATGGTGACTTGTACAACTTAGAGGCTACTCCTGCTGAGAGTACATCATTTAGACTAGCTAAACATGATAGAGAGAGATATCCAGATATTATTACTGCATCTCAAAATGATAATGTTCCATACTATACAAATAGTTCACATTTGCCAGTAGGCTTTACTAGTGATATTTTTGAGGCTCTTGATATTCAAGATAACCTTCAAACTTTATATACTTCTGGTACAGTATTCCATGCTTTCTTAGGTGAAAAACTAGAAGATTGGAAGGCAACAATGAACTTAGTTAGAAAGATTGCTGAGAATTATAAATTACCATACTATACTATGTCTCCTACATATTCAGTATGTAGAACTCATGGATATATTGCAGGTGAGCATTATGAGTGTCCTGAGTGTGGTGCAAAGACTGAGGTTTATAGTAGAATTACTGGTTACTATAGACCAGTTCAGAACTGGAATGATGGTAAATCACAAGAGTTTAAAGAAAGAAAAACTTACGATATTGCTACCAGCAAACTAAACAAGGGTAAATGTTGTGAAGATTGTGAAGCAAAAAATAATACTGCAGATTTAGTATTAGATAAGATTACATTATTTGCTACAAAGACTTGTCCTAATTGCAAGATGGCAAAAATGCTACTTGATAAGGCTGGTAAAGAATATATCGTTATAGATGCAGAAGAAAATTCTGAACTAACAAACAAATTTAATGTTAAAAAAGCTCCTACATTATTAGTTCCTACTGCTGATGGTATTAGATATTTTGATAATGCTAGTGAGATTAGAAGATACATAGAAGAGAGTAAATAAAAGATGTACGATATAATTGTAA
Source organism: Clostridiales bacterium (assembly GCA_015055605.1). Lineage (GTDB taxonomy): Bacteria > Bacillota > Clostridia > Christensenellales > UBA1242 > UBA11490. The sequence continues at coordinate 47,354 of SVHV01000003.1, read as the reverse complement.
TCGGAGGTGGAGTGTCGGGTATGACTTCGGCACTCTATTCTTTAAGAAATGGTAAGAAGGTTTTGCTTATTGAGGGGGAGTCTGTTGGAGGACAGATTGCTCAAAGTCCAAAAGTAGAGAATTATCCTACTATTAAACAAATATCAGGAGCAAAACTCAGTGAAGATTTATTTGACCAAATATCTGCCTTGGGTGTTGATTTTGAATTTGATAAAATTGAGTCTATAGAAAAGGTAGATGGGGTGTTTAAAGTAAAGGGTGAGTTTGGTGAGTATGAAGGACTAGCGGTTATTGTTGCAACTGGTGTTAAGCATAGAAAACTAAGACTTCCTAACGAAGAAGATTTGATTGGACATGGTGTTTACTATTGTGCAATATGTGATGGCCCTTTCTATGCAGGTAAAGAGGTAACACTTATCGGTGATGGCAATACAGCTTTGCAATATGCACTACTTCTCAGTGATATTTGTAGTAAAGTAAATCTAGTTATTATGTTTGATAAGTTCTTTGGTGATGATAACCTTGTAAAGGCTGTAGAGAAGAGGGATAATATTGTTATTACTAGAAAATCAAAAACTGTTGAATTGTTAGGAGAAAAAGAGCTCAAAGGTATTAAGTTTGAGAGAGAAGATAAAACTACATTTGTTATAGAAGATACACCTTTATTTGTTGCAATTGGTCAAGTTCCTGATAATAAGAAGTTTGAAAATTTGGCTGATCTAGACAAAGATGGATACTTTGATTGTGACGAAACTACTGCTACTAAGACCCCAGGATTCTTTGTTGCAGGAGATTGCAGAAGAAAGACTGTAAGACAGGTTACTACTGCGATAGGTGACGGTGCAGTTGCAGCAACTAATGCTTGTAATTATATCAATACTTTATAATGTAAATAAAAAGACTTGTTTTATATACAAGTCTTTTTTGTTTTGATATGTTGTGGTATTGACAATAGGCATATAGATATTGTCAGATTATATAATTTAGTCTAAATCACAATTTTTTTGATTGTGCTTCTAATATCCTCTAAGTATGGTTTTTTCTATATGATTTTGAGCGATTTTTTGTAGTTCTTCTGCTTCGGTTTTGGATATTTCAGATAGACCAGAACTTATGCAATTATCATTGTCTACGAATTTTTGTAGGCAGTATTTTTTTGCTCCTTTTAGCATAGTTGATATGCTTTCTATATCTTCTCTAGTGTGGAAGTTTTTGACTAAGGTTGTTCGGAACTCATAGTCAATGCCAGATGACATGATGTATTTAATGGTGTCTAATATTTGGTCTGCTTCTATATCTCTTGCAATAGTTGTAGAGTATTTTTGCATAGAGTTCTTTATATCCATAGCAATATAATCTATCAGATTGTTTTCGACTAGTTCTTTTACGACTGGTAGGTTTGTTCCGTTAGTGTCTAATTTGATTAGAACTTTGTATTGCTTGAGTTCCTTGATGAAATCAACAAGGTCGGGCTGTAGTGTTGGTTCTCCTCCTGATATTACAATGGCATCAATGATACCCTCTCTCTTTTTTAGATGAGCAAAGACTTCTTCTTTGGATATAAAGTCGTTTTCGTTGATGTGTGTTACTAATCCTGAATTGTGGCAGAATGGACATGCAAAATTACAGCCTGGTGTAAACACAGTACAGGCTATGTGTCCGTCATAATCTACTAATGATAATTTTTGAAATCCTGATATTCTCATATAGTGATTATACCAAAATGGTAGTAGTTTGTCACTTTATAAAGATACCTATATATAATATTCTTATGAAATATAATTTCATATATAATATGTGTAAACTAGTTTTTTTCGTTTCACAAAAATTTTAGGATTTGATATACTACAAGAGTACAAAAAATAAAGGAGCAAAAAATTGAAACAGGATTATAATATTAAACTAGATGATATTTACAAAAAGTTTAATACCACAGAGCAAGGCTTAACTGTTAAAGAAGCCACTGAAAGACTTGCTAGAAATGGTAAAAATGCTTTGGCAGAAGCAAAACCAAAGACATGGATGCAGAGATTCTTCTCTCAGATGAAAGATTTGATGATTATCGTGCTTTTGGTTGCTGCTGGTATATCTGCTTTACTTGCTATTGTACAAGGGCATTACACGGAGCTTATTGATTCAGGAATTATCCTACTCATTGTTATCTTGAATGCTGTAATGGGTACAGTGCAAGAATCGAAAGCCGATCAGGCTATGAAAGAACTTACCAAAATGAATAAACCTTTTGCTAAGGTTATGAGAGATGGTGAGGTAATGAAAATTAAATGTGAGGACCTTGTTATTGGTGACCTAGTTGTTCTAGAAGCTGGTGATGTGGTTCCTGCAGACATTAGATTAGTTTCTTCTAATTCTTTAAAAATAGAAGAGGCAACACTCACAGGTGAGAGTGTTCCTGCAGAGAAGGACTGTACAGCTGTACTTGAGGACAAAACTCCATTAGGCGACAGAAAAACTATGGCTTATAGTACAGGTGTTGTAACTTATGGTAGAGGTAGTGGTATCGTTGTTGCTGTAGGTATGGATACTGAGGTTGGTAAAATAGCTGGTATGCTTACAACTCAAGAGAAAAACGAAACTCCACTATCTCAACAACTTGCAAAAACTGCTAAATTCTTATCTATTGTAGTTTTAGCAATTGCAGCTATTATCTTTATTGCTGGATTTATTAATAGAGACCCTAGTCAAACAGTGCTAGAGGCAGTTATAGATAACTTTATGGTAGCAGTAGCTATAGCAGTTGCGGCTATTCCAGAGGGACTACCTGCTGTTGTTACAATAGTTCTTGCTATAGGTGTTAAGAGAATGAGCGAGAGAAAAGCTATTGTAAAAAATCTACCAGCAGTAGAAACCTTGGGTTGTTGTGAAGTTATTTGTTCAGACAAAACTGGTACCCTAACACTTAACCAGATGACAGTTAAGAAATTCTATACTCCAACTGAGGGGGTATTCTATAAAGAAAGTAAACCTACCGGACACGCAGAAAAGGTTCTAGTAGAGGGTTTGGTTCTTTGTAATGACACTCAAGAGGGTTCTGAGGGAAAACTAGTAGGAGACCCAACCGAGACTGCACTAGTAGCTTATGCAAAAACCATTCATTTGTCTGCTAGAAATCTAAAGAAACAACATATTAGAATTGATGAAGTTCCTTTTGATAGTAAGAGAAAACTTATGACTACTGTTCATGAAGACGCCGAGGGAAATAAGATTTCTTATACAAAAGGTGCAGTAGATATGCTAGTTAGTAGATGTGTAAAAATCTTAGATGGTGAGAAAGAAAGAAAAATCACTGAAGAAGATTTAGCAGGTATACATAAAGCAAATTCTGAAATGTGTAAAGACGCACTTAGAGTTCTAGCTCTAGCATACAAAACCACTAAACTAAATGTACATGATAAATTAGAAGAAGAACTTGTGTTTGTGGGACTTGTTGGTATGATTGACCCTCCTAGAGCAGAAGTTCAAGACGCTGTTGATACTTGTAAGAAAGCTGGTATGACAGCTATTATGATTACTGGTGACCACTTAGATACTGCTGTTGCTATTGCTAAACAAATCGGTATTTATCAAAAAGGCGATAAGGCAATAACAGGTGCAGAATTAGATAAAATATCTGAGGAGCAATTCTTAAAAGACCTTAGACATTATAAGGTTTTTGCTAGAGTTAGTCCTGAAAACAAAGTTAGAATTGTTAATGCATACAAGAAATTTAATATCATTGTTGCTATGACAGGTGATGGTGTTAATGATGCTCCATCTATCAAGACTGCCGATATCGGTATAGGCATGGGTATTACTGGTACTGATGTTAGTAAGGGGGCAGCAGATATAGTTCTAGCAGATGACAACTTTGCTACAATTATTGCTGCAGTTGAAGAGGGTAGAAAAGTATACTCTAATATCAAAAAAGCAGTTCAGTATCTACTATCTGCTAATATTGCAGAAGTATTATGTTTATTTATCGCTACTATTTTCTTAAGAGTAGAATTCTTAAGTGCTGTAATGATACTATGGATTAACCTTGTTACAGACTCATTGCCAGCTCTTGCACTGGGTGTCGAAGAAGTAGAAAAAGACATTATGAATCAACCTCCTAGAAAGTCTGGTTCATCTCTATTCGCTGGTAAAACTGGTTCTGATATAGTTATTCAAGGTTGCTTCCAAACAATTCTTACAATGTTATCTTTCTGTATTGGTGGATATATTCTACCAGATGGAGTTATGAATCACTCAGTTGCTATGACAATGGCATTCTTAACTCTTGCTTGCATTCAATTGTTCCATGCATATAATACTAGGTCTCAGACCCATTCATTATTTGCAAGTAATCCATTTAAAAATGGTAAAATGAATTTAGCTGTTCTAGCTGGATTTGCTTTGACAGCTATTACATTTATTCCTGCATTCCAGTCATTCTTTGGTACAACCGCATTAACATTTGCAGAGTTTGCTATTGCTGTTGGTTGTGCTCTTGCTATTATTCCTATTGTTGAGATTCAAAAATTTATTGAATATCATATTAGAAAGAAAAAAGCACAAGTTGAAGAAACTGATGTAGTAGAAATCACAGAAAATAAAATTGAGAAATAATATATGTAAAGCCTAATACTATTTAGATATTAGGCTTTCATTATGTAATGGAGAAAATATGGGTTATATAATAGTAATAGAAGGCACAGATGGTTGTGGAAAACAGACACAAACTACTAAACTGTATGAAAGATTAGTGGGACTGGGATATAATGTTATGAGGCAGAGCTTCCCTGCTTACGACTCAGCATCTTCTGGTCCGGTAAAAATGTATTTAGGTGGGGAATTAGGCTCTAGTGATATGTCTTTAGATGCGTATCAGGCTAGTTCTCTATATGCAGTAGATAGACTATGTACATATTATAAAGATTTAAAAGGCTTTTATGAGAATGGTGGTGTAATACTATTCGATAGATATGTTTCTTCTAATATGTTACATCAAGCAGGTAAGATTAGAGATAGGGTAGAGGTTGATAAATTCTTAGAGTGGCTTGATGCTCTAGAGTTTGGAACTCTTAAACTTCCTAGACCTGATAGGGTTGTTTTCTTAGATGTGCCAGTTGAGATTAGTTTCAAAATTGCATCTGCTAGAGAAGAACAGAAAAATGGTAAGGCAAAAGATATTCATGAGCTAAATCCAGAGCATTTACAGAGAAGTTATGAGTCTGGTAAGTATGTTGCAGAGAAATACGGTTGGACAACTATTCCTTGTGTAGAGGGTGATGGGCTTAGAACCATTGATAGTATACATGCAGATATCTTTGATGCCGTTATTGCAGATTTAAAAGTTAAAATGGATAAATAATATATAGATAAAAAAGAAAAAGAGTAGATTTTGATGTCTACTCTTTTTTGTTTTATATTGAGTTTTAGAAGAAGAATGGGTTTCCACCACCAGCAGGTTGTCCAGCACCACCACCAGGTGCTCCAGGAGGAGGTGCTTGTTTCTTTAGGACTTTTTGGTTTCTAATTCTAATATCATAATATAATGCTTGTTCATCTAATTGTTGTGGTAATGTGTTATCTGGTGGGGCTTTTTCCATATCATATACAGCACATTTATAACTAGGAGTAAAGATTGACCTGATAGGGTTTCTCTGAAGTATTGTAATAATACATTCACCACTATTTGGCTTAAGTGCTGCAAGCTCATTTGGATAGATAAGTGGTCTAGTATCTAATTGTACATTTATAGATTTAGAAGCGCCACTCTCTTTGTCTTTGTCTGCAGACTTGTTTATAGATGTTGTTTCTGTTTCAACAGATATATTACCACACTTCTTAGAGAATTCTTCTAGTGTGTTGTTATCGTTTGATGCGATAAATACGTGAATATTACAGTTGTCTTTTACCGTTGCTGCTGTTTCTTGTCCATATTTAGTTGTTAACTGAACATAAGACTGCAAGCATAGTATGAAATAAATTCTTCTAGAACGGGCAACTGTGATGATTGTATCAAAGCCTTCAATTTTCGGCATGTTTGCAAACTCGTCTAATAGGAAGTATACATCTCTAGGAAGTGCACCACCTCTAGAGTTTGCAATATCAACTAATACTTTGTATAGTTGTGATACGAACATTGTAGCGATTGGGTGTCTTGTTTGTTTTTCATCAGGAATCTTAATGAATATTGCTGTAGGTTGGTCGGCAAATGTTTTTAGGTCCATCTCATTGATAGATGTGGCAAAACATATACCTGTATCACTAAATAATCCCATTCTATCAGTAACGATACCCATGTAAGATTTAGTTGTTTTATCAGCATTTGTTATAACCTGATTGGCTAATTGAACGGCTTTACTTAATTGGTCTCTGCCTTGGAAATATTCAGTTAAGCTCTTTAGTGGGTTATAAGCATCATTGTCTTTTAAGTTAAGAATTTTAGAAAGGTTAAAGAAATTAAATTTTTCTTTTGTCATTCCTAATTCTGGATTTTCGCTATCTTCTAGCATTGCTAGTAATGTACCTTGAATAAGGTCTTTTGCACCTCTTTCCCATATAGGGTCATTATTCGACTGAATAGGGCAGAGAACTGCAGAGATATCTTTTAAGTCTTCAAAAGCGTCTGTTTGAAGTTTTTGTTTAATAGCTGATTGGTGATTTTGGAGTAATTGAACATCTGCAAAAGCAAATCCATCAAATTCGTACCATTCGCTATAATAGGTGTCGCTAGTACATTTTAGACCGAAGTCTCTAGGGTCGTCATTGTGGTGAACGACAACTTCTCTATTTAGGTTACAAGCTCTTTCGTTTAATTCATAAGCTCTAGTTAGTGGGTTCCATCTAGAACTTTGGAAAGGCTCTTTTAAGTCAAATACTAATACTCTATATCCGTTTTTTCTAAGTTTTTGGCTATGGTTGTCGTAAATTTCACCCTTAGGGTCTGTTACAACGATACATGGTCTAGCTTTTGATTCGGATAGAATTTGCATTGTTGGGTCAACGAACTGGGTTGTTTTACCAGAACCTGTAGTACCTATAACTAGTGTATGGATAGGTTTATACATGTTAACTTCAAGTTTGTTCTTTACTAACTCTGCTCTAATAGGTATACCTACATTGTCTGACCTATGTAAGTCTTCGTAGTAGTGAAACTTAAAGTCTTTATTAGTTCTTAGTTCTTCTATGCTTAACCAGTTAGTATCATAGAATTTCTTCATGCCACCCTTTGTGGTAACTTTTGCAGAACTACTACCTGAGCCAAACTTGTGTTCGCTAAGTAGTATTAACATTGTTACAAAAGTAATTAGGAATGCAACTAGGAATATTGTTTTGAATTGTTCTTGTTGGACAACTTCCATGATGTTATCGAACTTAATCGTTTTGTATAAGATGTAGCTAGTTGCAACATACGAACATATACATACTACGATAACTCCTAATATTAGGGCACCGAATATTTTCTTAAATCTTTTACCGAAACTATCATTTTTTTCTTCAGCCATTTTTCATTTCCTTCCTAAAACAATAATTTAAGATTATAAAATAAATTCTTTATATCTAATTATAAATAGTTTTATCAAATATGTCAAAAAATAATATGTACTTTGCAAAAGTAGTTTAAAGTATTTGTGTGTTTGCTTAGAAAACTTGTAATGTATCAGGAAATTAGTAAAAAAATATTGAAAAAAAGTAAAAATTTTCATTATTTTGAATAAATTTGTTTGACTACATTCATAATTTTGGGTAAACTAGGTGTAAGTTTAAAAAAACTAAATATATGGGGAGAAGAAGAGTATGATGAATTTTTTATTAGAAGAGTATACCACTATGACTGCTGTTGCTACAGGTATTTCTAACCTATTTAAAAAGGTTTTAGGTCCAGTATTCGCCGTTATCGGTGTTGCTGCTGTTATCTATGCAATTATCTTAGGTCTCAACTATGCAAAAGCAGAAGATGCTGATGCTAGAAAGAAAGTTCAAGGTAGACTTATTGGTGCATTAATCGGTGCTGTTATTATCATCGCTGGTGCAACTCTATGTTTCTCTTTGAATTGGGAATCAATTTTCGAAGGCTTCAGTGGACAATCATTAGGCAATATTTCTGCTTTACTTGCTGTTGCAAGATTCTAATTGTACAAAGTACTTTTGAAGTTATAAAAACTAGTCTTTATCATAAGGCTAGTTTTTATTTTTTTTAAAAATATGTGTAATAAACTTTGAGTTTTCATTTTTTTGTGTTAATATGTGTAGTGTATAGAGGTGTATTATGCAAAGATTTTTACTAGCAATGTCACAATTATTAGCTGCTAGAGATGCAGCTGCGAAAGTTACAGAGATTCTAAGGACTATGGTTGGTCCTATTCTTACTGCGTTAGGTGGTGCTGCAACTATATATGTTATTATCTTGGGTTGTCAGTTTGCAAAGGCAGAAGATGATAATAAGAGAAGAGATATTAAGAAAAGAATTTGGAACTTGATTATCGGTATTGTTGCAATGTTTACACTTGCTACATTATGTATGTCAATTAAGTGGGATTCACTTGTTTCTCAGATGTTTGGATACGCATGGGACGACATGATGATTAGAGTTTAGAATTATACTTTCTGGTGGGTTTTCTGCCAGAAAGTTTTTTTTATATTATAATATAATTATATAAATTTAATTGTTTTTTTTGTCGAAATGGGGTATATTAATAGTGTCTATAATTGTAATATTAAGTACAATTATTTGTTTTATTTTGTAAAACATAATATTTTTGACTAAAACATACAGGAGAAAGAAATATGGGATTTAGTATGCTTGGCGGTATCGTCTCATCTATTTTGGGAGGAATTACCAGCGTTATCATGGCTATCGTACAACCAATTTTGGAGATTGTTCTTGGCTTTGTTAACAGATTTATTATTGCACCACTCCTATCAGTTGTAATTAACTTGATTAGTTACTTGATTTCATTGGTGTTCTATAATATCTCGATATTTATTCTAGCATTGATAGATTATGTTGAGATGTTATTTAGACTGCTTGCAGGACTTGAGGTTAGTGGTGTTACATTAAACCTATCTAATAGTCCAGATAAAGGAGCAGACCTTGTTCTTCAATTAATTAGAACTCCAGAGGTTAGGGATATGTTCCTTTCAATGGTGGTTGTTGGTATGTTCTTATTGATTATCACAACAATTTTCCAGATGATTAAGGTTGAGTATACTACTGAAGGTGCTAAGAATGCTAAAGGTCCTATTCTTAATAAGGCATTCAAGGGTCTATGTAATATGATTTTGTTACCAGCACTTTGTGTATTCGGTGTGTTCTTAGGTAACCAAGTACTAGACTTACTTGATAAGGCTACTAAACCAGATGCAGACTTATTTGGTCAATCAGCTACAGTATCAGGAACACTCTTTGTTACTGCGGCAGGTGAGGCACATTATCAGAAGGGTGACTTGAGAGTTACACTCGTGAGTCCAACGATACAGACTGCCACACTGGATTTAGTCTTAAATATTGTTCCTATAATTTTCAACTCGATTTCAGACGCATGGGGCGAGGCCTTTAATGCAGATGATGATAAAGAGTATTTATTCCCAGATGCTGTAAGAAAAGAGTCAGAATCTCTAGTTGCTAGTGGTACTATTAGTTACTTTAATATTGCCGCAATTACACAGATTTATGACTATTCAAAGATTAACTATCTACTACTAATCTTCGGTGGTTGTATGGTTATGAAGACATTCTATTATACATGTTTTGGTATGATAGTCAGAATGTATCAGTGTGGAATGCTGTTTATAGTCAGTCCTGCCGTCATAGGTATGACGCCTATCAATGAAGGTGGTCTGGGTAAATGGCGAAGTGAGTTTATGGGTCAGGCCATATCGGCTTATGGTGTAGTTCTGGCAGTAAACATATTCTTCGTATTAGTTAGAGTAATGCTTTCTATCGACTTTAGCTTTGAGGGAGTAACTGGATACTTCTTCGGTGCTGGTATGATGGAAGGATTATTAAAATTTGTAATCGTAATAGGTGGTACAATTTCGTTAGAGAAATTTGCCAAAGAATTAGGTAGTTACTTCGGTGCGAAAGATGCCCTTTCTCAAGGTAAAGAGATGGAGCAGGGTGTTAAAAAGGCCGTTCAAGATGTAGGTAATGGTATAGTAAAAGCTATCGGTACTGCTGTACAAGTTGCTATGATGGCAACAGGTGTTGGTGGTGCTGCTGTTGGTGGACTTAAGGCTGCTGGTGGTGCTATGAAAGCTGCTAGTATGGCATCTAAAGCTGCTGGTGGTGGTATGAAAGGTCTTGCTGCTGGAGCTAAGAATTTAGGTAGCAGTATTGGAAATGGAATGTCATCAATTGGTAGTAAGATTGCAGATAAGGCTGAAGGTGGTGTAGAATTCTTTGCTAACTCTATGGGTATTGATTATAAAACTCGTGACGATAAGAAAATTGAGTTAATGAGAGATGCTGCATTGAGAGAAAATGCTGATGCTGGTGCTGCTGTGGGTAAAGCTCAAAGACAGTATTCTAATGCAACTAAATCACAAGATGCCGATCTTGCAAGAGAAAGAAAACTTTATGATAAGGCGCAGAGTGACTTTGCTGCTGCACAGGCTGCAGGAGACAAGAGAGGTATGGCTAATGCTCAAAGAAGAATGACTAGCCATGGAGATAACATTCAAGGATTAGAGATTGAGAAACAGCAAATTGCCGACTCAGTTGGCTTAACCGCTGCTCAATCAAGATTATCTGCTGCAAAATCTAATCTGGCTGATGTTCAAAAACAAGCTGATGAAAGAACTGTTGAGAAGAGTGATCAAATTATGGTTAGAAGCGGTGCTGGTAGACAGGCATTGAAACAACATACAATCTTTGGAAGAGCTATGTCTGAAGCTGATAAGAAATTTGATGGATATGCTTCTGCTGCTGCTAAAGAGGGTGGCAAGGAAACAGCTGCTGCTTATGAGCATCTACAGAAGATGAAGTCAGACAGAAAAGAAGAGGCTGCAAACGAAAGATATGCTCCACAAATTGAGGCTAAAAACGATTCTCAAGCTAGAATTGTTAAGAAAATGGCTATTGAGGAAGTTCAAATTGCTAATGCTCAATTAGATATTTCTAAGAATAGTGGATTGGGTAGATTGAATCAAATGACTGCAAGAATGAACAGTTCAACAGATGCTGCTGAGAGAGCTGCTCTTAGTCAACAGATTGAGGCTCTTAGAAATAGCTTGGCAGATAAGTTAGGTGTTGGTTATAATGATATTCAGCAGGTAAATGGTTCTTACCAAGTTACTGCAAATTATCATATCGATACTGCTAACCTTGAGAGAATGTTTGAGAACATCTTCAAGAATGGTGGTATGTCTAATCAACAGGCAATCATTGATGCAGTTAACAATGCAATCAAGGGTAAATCTGCTGATGAAGCTAAGATGATTCAAGAAATCTTCGAGAAAGTTGTTGCAAAATACAACAAATAATTTAATAAAAACAAATAAAGGCAATGTCGTTTAGGCATTGCCTTTTTTGTTAGTTTTGCAAGCTGATTCTAATGAAAAAAATATACTGTTTTATTGCATAAATAGAAAGTGTTTTGGTGTTGAATTTTATCGTTTTTGTACCACAATATTTCTCTTTTATTATTTATAATAAATTATAAATAAAATTTTAATAATTGTTTATTTTATTTTGTTAAATTTTAGGTTTGTTGTATACTATATTTGAGTAAGAATATATTTGTATTATTTAGGCGAAAATTCTAAAACTAATACAAAGAGTTTCTGATAGAAAAATGGAGATTTACGGTTATGATGAGATTTATTCCTAGAAAGACCAAAGTAAAGATTACAGTGTTTAGAAATTTTACAATTCTAGATGCAATTTTTATTGTATTTGGTCTTGCAGTAGCAGTTCTTATTGCTACAACCAACTTATTTAGTGAACTATGGTATAACATTTACGCAGCATTATTCTTTGCTGGTGCTTATGCTATGATGTTCCTAGAAATGGGAGATGGTATGAGAATGTATAATGCACTCTTTCTATCTTTCAAGTTTATGGCATACAATAAATACTATTCTAAAAAGGCAACAGGCTCTAAGAATATAAAAAATATTATGCCATTTGATGACACTAATACTGATAGATTCTTAAAGTTTGGTGATTACTACGGTAGTGTTATCGAAGTATACCCTATGTCATTCGGACTTTTGACCGAAGAGAAACAGGATATGACTATTAATGCTTTCTCAACAGCCTTGCAGAGACTTAACCTTAATCAACAATGTAGTATTGTAAAGGTTAAGAAACCTATGATACTTGATGAGATGGAGAAATATGAAGACTATCGTTTCAATGTTATTAACGATATGTATGACAAAGGTTTCTATACAGCTGCAGAGCTTGATAGTAGAAGCCCGGTATTTGACGAAAGACTTCAGGCTCTTAAGTTTATGAACCAGACTGAGAAGATTATTAAAGACCACTTCTATATGGTTATTTATGATACTGATAGAGACGCACTTAATAATACTGTAAATGGTATTGTTAGTACATTAGAGAGTTCTGTTACTCCTATCTATACAGAGATTGTTACTGGTGATAAACTTTATGTATTTATGAAAGCAACTTACTGTTCAGACTTTGACGAAAGAGAAATTGAACTTTTGGGTATGAACGAAAAAGCTGCATGGACATATCCAGATGAGATTAGGTTTGACCTAAAGACAACTAAGATTGATGGAGAAAAATATAGAATATTCTCCATTACTGATTATCCTATCGAAGTTCCAAATGCATGGGCTTATCCACTATTTGCATTAGACGAAAGTAGAGTTGTAGTTAATATCTCTCCTATCGATAGATATAAGGCTGAGAAAGACCTAGATAAATCTTTGATGGAGATGGAAATCAAACAACAGAAGAATATGAGAAGCTCTGAAAAAATTGATGTAGAGCAACATATTGAAACTCTTAAAGAACTTCTTAAAGGTATTAAAGGAGCCAACGAGCAACTTTACAATACTACAATTCATATTGTTGCAAAAGATGCCGTTAAGAAAGAGGTTAGGGCTATTCTTAGACAGAATGGTTTTAAATTCTCTGAGAACTTTGCTAGACAAGTAGACGGATTTATCTCAAGTAATATTTCTAGACTTGATACACTTGCTAAACCTCATGGTAGAGGAATTCATACAACATCTCTTGCTGCATGTTTCCCATTTGTATCAACAACACTTCATGACCAAAGAGGAATCTATATCGGATACAATCAATATCCAGTGTTTACAAACTTCTTCGCTAGAAACAATGAAAGAGTTAATAGTAACATGATGGTTATCGGTAAGTCTGGTTCTGGTAAATCATATTGTACCAAAACATTGCTTACCAACTTTGCTGCAGATAATACGAGAGTATTTATTCTGGACCCGGAAAATGAGTACGAAATTTTATGTCATAACCTAGGTGGTAAAATTATTGACGTAGGTAACTCTACAAACGGTATCTTTAATCCTTTCCACATTTATGCAACACTTGAGGCAGAAAGTGGTGAATCTACAGACGCATTTAACGAGCACTTGCAGTTCATGGAACAGTTCTTTAGATTGATTCTTCCTGGTATCAATACAGACGCCTTTGAAATGTTGAACTCATTGATTGCTACACTTTATAGAAAGTTTGGTATAGATAGTACCGTAAACGTATCTGAACTAAAAGCTAGTGACTTCCCTATATTTGACGACCTAATTCAGATGGTTGATGATATGATTGAAGTTGAAACTAACGATTATCACTACAAAAACTTACAAACAGTTAGAATGTTTATTGAGAAATTTGGTACAGGTGGTAGAAACTCCAACCTTTGGAATGGTTATACATCTATTCAAACAAACGAAAACTTTATATGTTTCTCGTTCCGTACACTTATTTCTAACAGAAACGATATTATCGCAAATGCACAGATGTTGCTTGTATTTAAATACTTAGATAGTGAGATTATCAAAAACCGTGACTTTAATTTGAAGTATATCGGTGAACAAGCACCAGAAGAAGACAAGAGAAGAGTTATATGTGCCGTTGACGAAGCGCACGTATTTATCAATAAGAAATTCCCTATAGCGCTAGACTTTATGGCTCAGATGGCAAAGAGAATTAGAAAATATAGTGGAATGCTTATCATTATTACACAGAATATTAAAGACTTCGTAGGTTCCGAAGAAATTGCTCAGCAATCTACAGCGGTTATCAACGCATGTCAATATTCAATAATCATGTCACTTGCACCAGCCGATATCAACGACTTGATTACGCTATATAGAAACGCAGGTGGTATCAACGAAGAAGAGCAGAACTCAATCGTTACAGCTGGTAGAGGACAATGTTTCTTAATTACCGGTCCTATGAATAGAACTACTGTTCAGATTGAAGCTCTAAGTACAACTAGAGAATTATTTAATAACCCTAACTATTTGAAAGCTCTTCAGACTGAATACTAAAATTAATCATTAATTTCAATTAATATTTGGAGAAAACTGTGGTTATAAAAAATGAAAAAATGGAATTTAAAAAACTAAATAATAGACCTGATAAGTTTAAGAATATTTGGTTTTTGTGGCCTACCGATAAGGATAGGCTTCTTTTGCTTATTAAAGATTATATAAAAAACTATGGTAAAAAGAAAAAGTCTGCTCAAACAGAAGGAGAACAGCCTGCTAGAGAGTATGCTGAATTGCCTAATGAACTAAAATCTATGAATGGTTTTTCTGTAAAAGACTTGCTTTTGGTTGTGAAGATTCTTAGAAGGAGAGGAAAACTCCTTAAGAATATTGAGTGGCTAGAAAACGAGGGAAAGAATGCTAAGTCTGAGATTGTTAAAGTAGAGGCTTATAACTATGCTCTCAAGAAGTATTTACCTATTTTAAATACTAGAGAAACCTTATCTCAAATTGATATGCATACTGCATCAGAGATTACCGAGAGTATTACTCCAGAGGTGACCATTAAGTCTGAGAGTAAGGGCAAGAAGAGTAAAGAAGAGCAGGACAATGATATCCTTGCAGCCATTGAATATGTTGGTATTACAGTAGATAAGGATGATTTAGGAACTTATAGTATTGTAAAGAACAAAAATGGTAATGGTATTAAGTATTTTGTTGGCAAAACAGAAAAAGCATTTTCTTTATCTAAAAAGACCTGTAATAAATATATCAATGATTTCTTAAATAAGCCGATGGAGTCCAGAAAGTTTATCACTCCTAGTCAGGTTTTTGCCGATTATATCAAAGAGGCAGAAACTAGTCTTGGTATTGAGGGGGCTACTGCAGAAGAATTAAAAGATTTATTTGGTGATTCTGTTTCTGCAAAAGACCCATCGTTATACTTTAAGAATATTATCAAAGCTTATAGTAGACACTCAAAAGCATGGCAGAATTTTAAGAAGGAAAGAACTGCAGAAAAAGAAGAAGAAATATCTATGATAATAGGTGCACATGACCTAATGGCTAGAAGGTTGGTTATAGGCAATACATTATCAGAGATTCTCAATGAAAATAAAATTCTCACCTCTGCACAAATCAAAAATGCTGACTATAAGGCTGGTAACATTTCTAAAGACTTTGGTTTAGATATAGACCTACATGCTTTGGGTGATGAGGCGAAGTATCTAGAGAAGATAGAAGATGTGTCTTTTAGAACAGTTAGTGCTCTTCATAATACCTTACAAGAGTTGAGGTCATATAATCAGGATATAACTGATGAAATATCACTGGATTATATGATGAAGAATAGAATTTATCGTGTCCTTGATGAACAGAGAAAAGAATACGAAGAGAAAAAGAAAGATTACGAAAAGCAAATCGCTAAGCTTTCTAAAAATCCAGATGAAGAAAAAGCAAAAGAAATTAAATATTATCAAAAACAATTAGATAAAGTTCAAGATAAACTCAAGTCGGAAGAATTTGCAAAAGCAAATACCGATTATGTGTCTTCCAAAAACAACTTTAGAAGAGTTCTATCTCTTTCTAAGTATTATGATGATTTGGTTGGTACAGATATTAAGCTTAAGAAAGAGAAGGCTAAACTTCAGAAGAAGCCTGTTCCTGTAGAAGAAATTTTAAATTCTGTTAGGGATATGCTTGCAACTGCCATTGAGCCTACGATGAAAATTGACAAAACCAAAATTGTGCTTAATGGAACTCAGAGCAAGAAAGACATCAAGAAACAATTTACAGTAAACGAGATTGATAAAGAGATAGATGCTCTATGTAGAGAGGTTGACGCTGATGACGAGCCTGTTGATTATAGTGACATTAGGGGAGAACTCAAGAAACTAAAACTCTATAAAGATTATGTTAGAAAAACTAAACTTGAGTCCGAGATTAAGGCTAAAGAAGATGCTTTGGATAAAGAAGTTCAGAGCATGGGATTAACTACTGAAGTTTTAGAGAAAGTTAATAATAATCTCACTGCAGTTACTGCTGTCAATGCTGCAACCAGTTCACCTTTGGATAATGACTTAACTAGAGAACTGATAGAGTTATTGTTAGAGGATAAAAAGAGGGAACTAGAGAGAAGGAATAGGCGTAAAAATAGAGTCGAATATGATTATGATGAAGAAGATGATTATGATGACGACTATGATGAAGATGACGAAGAAGAAGTTGTAACTAAGAAACCTAAAAAGAAGTCTAAGTCTAAAGATAAAGAAGAAAAAACTCCTGAACCTGATATTTTCTCAAAAATGGTTGCATCTGAGCTTAATGACGAAGAACTTGACATAGATAGTATCGACTTTGGTGATGAAGAAGATGATGAAGACGATGAGAATGATTCTGAAAATGTGGTATCTAACAATGCTCCAGCTAATGGCTTTATGCAGATGCCTACAATGTATGATAATTCTCACGAATATGAGTCTACAGAGAGCATGGGTGGCGTTGAACCATCTATTATTCCATACCTTGTTGCATATCAAAAAGACGGTGTCAATGTTTACGGTAATTATCTAGAGGCATTTGCAACTTATGAGAGATATAAGTATTTGATTGAGACGAAGGGTAATTTACTTAATACTTATGTGGCAAGTAAACAGTCTGCAGGAATCACCCCAGATGATATGGTAACCGATATTAAGTACAGAGCTCTTAAAGCTAGTTTACATAGGTCTAATTTAGATTTGGCAGATAGTGTAGTTGCTAATATTAATTTAGATAAAGATTTATCTGTGCAATTAGAGTCACACATTGATAAATCTGCTAACCAACTTGTAATTTCTGACTATAAAGAAATTACATCTAGTATTAATTTTGAATTCCTAAAATTCTTATTTGAGGCAAAGGCAAATCAGGAGATAGAAACTGCTCTACCTACAGATGTAAAAGATAATCTTCAGACGGCACTCACCATGTTGGGTAGTCTTGCTAAGATTATTATGGGTGATCCACAGACTACTAAGAATTATGATAAATATTCAAGTAAAATGAAACAGAGTTATATAGATACACTCATTATCAAATTAGAAGCTGGCGAATTGCCATTAGCGGCTCTTGATAGTGATTCTATATATAAGAGAATGCTTGATTATATGAGTTTCTCAATTTCTGCGCAGAATGTACTTATTCAAAAAGATGATGCTCAAGATGGTGGTTTGATTTCATATCCTAGAAATGTTTATTTTGGACAAAAAGAACAGGCAGACCTAAATCTTAGAGCAGGATATACTTTAACTGCAGAGCAAAATTCATTAATCACTAAGAGAAATAGCTCTCTATTTGATGATTTAAATAATGATGTAACAAACTTATTTGGAACACTGTATACATTTAATGGTTCACATAATAAGCTACTTCTTAGAATGAAGCCAGGTCCACTACAAGGTGGTGTTAAGTTTATGGAAAACTTAGTGGATATTCTAAGGTTAACTTATGAGCCTGGAGAAGTGAAGAAGGTTGAAACTAAGCAGGAAGAAACAGCTATTGCATATAATACTTCAGAATGGGCTCCATCAGATTACGAAGATGAAGAGTGGTTCTTAAGGAAATCATTTATTGTAAATAAGGACAAGGCTAAAGAATATGCTCTTCAATTAGCATTTGGAATCAAATATGGTGTTGACCCAACAAAGGCTAAACTAAAAGAAGATTTCTATGAAAACAATATGCTAAATCTTCAGAAGATTAATACAATGTTTAAGGGTGTTGATGAAGCGACTATTAGTATGATTACTTCTGTTATTAGGTCTATCATGACTCAGACTGTGGATAGATATCAAGATTTTGTTGCAAAACTTGACAAGCAATATCTAATCTTCTTCAATAAGATGTTATATATTGTTGAAGAAATAGGGCTAATTGCTGACTTTGAACAAAGGTCTACAGATGAGAAGAAATATACTATTAAGAGAATAGAAGAGGACTTTATTGAAAAGTCTGAGGATAATTCAGAAATTCATCCAGAGCTTACTAGTCCTAGAAAGATGGTTAATGCATATATTAATTTGTTTAGGTATTATGCTGCAACACAACTTGTAACAGAGTATGGTTCTGATGAGAGAATTGTTTCCAAAGCATTTGCTGACGAATTTGAGAAAATCAAGAGAGAAATGAGAACCTTCTTGATAGAGAAAATCAAAGATAGTAGCAGATTAAATGGATATGAGATAGAAACTGCTAAGTATTTTGAATTGGATATAGTTGTCAATGACGAAGAAAGAGACAATGTTAGATTTGCTGATGGTTCTGAGGAGACTCAAGACAAGAAACAAAAACCATTGGGTACAGATATTCACAATATTGATGTAATCTATGCCGGTA
This sequence comes from Clostridiales bacterium, assembly GCA_015055605.1. Lineage (GTDB taxonomy): Bacteria > Bacillota > Clostridia > Christensenellales > UBA1242 > UBA11490. Next base: position 28,556 of record SVHV01000003.1, on the reverse strand, counting down.
TTAGACAAGGATTTATTCAAGCAATAGAACAAGAGTCAGATCCTTTACTTAGAGAGGATATGAAAGATGTAGCTGATGTTCTCGATATTGTGGGTGAGATAAGTGATTCTATAGAGGCTAACACATTTGAAATTAAATTGCCTATAGGACACACAATCAAATGTAATATTAGAGGACTTTTCCAACAATATATATTCAGATATATTATGGACAAGGGCGCTGAGACTGATTCCTTTGAGTTTATATTCAATGAATTGAAAAACACAGCTCTTTTGGGAGAGGCTGCTAGAGATATTAGAACAGCAGTAGAAGACTTAAGTGGAGAAGAATTGGGTGTTAATTTGATTATGAAATTCTCAACTCTTTCGGAAGATGGTACAACGCTAGAATTAGGAGAGGCAATTTCTACTGTAATGGCTAGTGTAAAACACGCAAAGACAGCAGAAGAAGTTTACGAAAAACTAAACAATGACTCATTCTATAAGTCAGCAGTTGATGATATTCAAAAAATGTTCTTAGATTATTTCAAAAGAAAGAAATCGGAGCAAATAGTATTCTAGTGGGTGTGATTTTTGTGGTCTTGAAATACTGTGTTTATTATGTTAAAATAATAGTGTATTAAAGACCACAAAGATTATTAGACCTAACTGAAATACAAAATAAAATTTAGGACGGATAAAATTATGGCAGAAATAATAGATAATATGGCAGAATATTCCTTTGTAAAAAAACCAGGATTTTTTGCAAAAGCAAAAGGTGTTGTTGCTGGTGTATTTACAGAGAGAACTAAGGATATGTCTAAAGTAATAGATGGTATTCAATTAGCTGCTACTCCTGCATCATTTCCTCCAGAGGTGCAGGCTGCTCTAGCAAATATCGCTAAAGCAAAGATTTGGGATAAAGATTTTTTGGCAAAATTAGACCCATCAGTTATTAAACATATTGATAGCCTTGCTAAATCAATCAATGGTTTAATTGCTAGAGAGTCAAAATTAACTGGTACCAGAAATGCATTAGATACTGAGTATCAAAGTTGGGTAGCTGCATTCTCTGACATGGAGAAGGTGGTTGCCGACTTTACAAGGGTTGCTGCGAAATCAGAGGTTATACAACAAGCAACAGTAGAGCAACAGAGACAAGATTTGGGGATTTCTGATGCAACAAACGCAAATGCAGATTTGATTTCAGCTTTTGCATATATGGGCATTGAGCTTACACCAAAAGCTGACGGTACTTATGATTATGTAGTGATTCCAGACAGGGGATTTCCTTATCAAGAGAATGGTGTAACTAAATATCAACAGATTTCACTCGAGGCAGCTAAGTCTTTTGTTGAAAACTATTTGGCAAAAGGAGAGCTTGTTGGCACTGCTGAAGAAAAAGCATTGGCTGATGCTCAAAGAGAATTAGAAGAAGCTAATAAAGCCCTTGAAGAGGCTAGAGCTGCAAGGGCACAAGCTGCACAAAGCGAGAGAGAGGGTAGCTTTGAGGCTAAATTGGGTCCTGAGATGGCTGAGTATGATAGGGCCATATCAAGAGCAGAGAGAAAGGTTGCTTCTTGTAAATCTGCAGTTGAAAAGGCTGAAGCTGCAGCTTCTGCTAAGAGGACTCAAACTATTACTCCTAAGGGACTATTTAAGTATTTTGTTGAGCAAGAATTAATAGGTAAAACATCAAAAAGAAAAATTGACAGACAGAGCCTAGTTGTTGCGCAAAATACATTTAATGTAGAGGGTGCTGAATGGGAAGCATTCCAGATGTCAAGAAATCCTCAAGCATTTATGGATGATTTGTCATTTGTCGGACTAACATCTTTAACTGCTAGAGATGTTGAAAGACAGGCGAGAACTCAAGTAGCTCAATATGATGATTATTTGGAGAGTAGAGCATCAGACACTTTTGCTATTAGAAGAGTTGTAAACAAGTTAGAGAGAGATGCTAACGGTATTATGGCAGAAGTAGAAAATTCTTATGATGCTATTCAAGATGCTAGAGAGGCTACAATAGATAAATATCAAGATGTTGTGAGAAGATTAGAAGAGCAAGTGGCTTTATATCAAAAACAAGGAACACCAGTCCCACCAAATCTTCAAGCAACACTTTCTGATATGCGTGATAGAGCTAGAACTATTGAAAGTTTTGAGTCAGTAATGGGAGACATTAGATTAGCCATCATTGCTGGTGAACTTACTAATATTCCTGATAATATCATGGGAAATAATCTAGAACTTGTTAATGCTGTTAGAGATCAATTATCTTTTGATGGTGGACAACTCACACTTAAGAATGATTTGGTAAATGCGGCAACAGGTGAGGTATGGTTGACAAAAGACCAGTTTGAAGGTCTTATGAGGGGAGAGTCTGTTTTTGAACAAAATAGAACAACACAACCTCAAACTCCACAAAATCCTGGCGCACAGCCAACAAATCCAACAGCTAATGCACCAGACATGTTGCCTGATGTTTTGCTTCCAGCAATGGATATGCAGATTACAGTAGGTCCTGGTAGGGAATTCCCAATTAAAGATATTTTAGAAAAAGATGCTATGTATCGTAGGGCGTTGGGTGTAATAGTTGATGGAAAGAAAAAACCAAATGCACTTCATACAATGTATCAAGATTATATTAAGGCTGTTAATGAGGCTATTGACCAAAATCAGAAACCTCCAACAGCAACAGAGTTTATTGCTGCAGCACTAGCTACACAACAAGCTCAACCAGATGCTCAAGCAGATGGTCAAGATATATGTGGATTGTGTTCACCGGAGGTACTTGCCGTTGCATTCCATGAGCTAGGACAGAGAGATCCTACTATGAAGAATTCTGGTATGGTTGGTCCTCTAAACACACCGGAAGCGACAGGGGCATTTAGAATTAAATCTGATGCTCAACTTGCATATTTTCATCTTGATTTGGTTTCTCAAGCAATTGCTCAAGATCCAGCTTTGCATCAGCAATATCTTGCTGCAGATGAGGTTCAACAGAGTGTTATATTTAGTCAGGTATATGGACAATTAAAGACTGATGGTAAATTGATAGCTCCTCGTCCTAATCAAGTTCAAGACTCGACTAGAAGATGGCAATCTTACTATAGATTTGCAAGTAATAGTACTATTACTTCAAATATGATTAATTCTCCAGATTTTGATCCTAAGAATCCTAACCAATTGAGTGTAGCAAATGCGATGGCTAGGGTATTGAAAGATGATGAGATGTTCTTCCAACATGATGTTGAAGAATTGGAAAATGAGGGTAAGGAAACAGTTGATTATAGTATCACACCTGTAAAAGTTAAAGCACCGTCTACTAGAAGTAAAAGCACTTCTAGTATGGCGAATGGAGGCAATCCTCCGACTCAACAAAAAGATGATGATTTAATTGAGTTTAAGAAGTTGTTCCCTAGAGGGACTCCACAATTTGCAATTCAAAAGAAATTGCAACCATATAATATCAAGGCTGGTCTTAAATTCTTAGACCAAATTATGGATGCTTTCAAAGATGTAATGGTGAAGAATCCTTGGGCAAAGAGTAATCAGGCGACTGGTGGTTCTGGAACTGTTCCTCCAACACCTCCTACACCTCCAACACCTCCTACACCTCCAACACCTCCGACTCCACCAACACCTCCGACACCACCGACTCCACCAACACCACCGACTCCTCCTAATCCAGGAACAACTCCAGGTGGAAATAATGGTACCGGTGGTACTGGTACTAATGGAGGCACTCAAACTACTCAAAATGAGGCGAATAATCTATATTTTGATGGATTAGATGATAACCAAGTTCAAAATAGACTTGCAATGATGGCTGTTACTATGGGTGTTAACTCGATTCTTGACCAGTTAAATGTAGAACAAGACTTTGATGCTAATAATATCCGCAAGATGTTGGATTATATGAATGTAGCAGATGCTAGATATCAGCCAAAAGTTGATTTGGATGGTCAACAGGTTCTTCTTGCAGATGCAATGCAAAGAGTGTTCCTTGAGTTTGCTACAGGAACAAAAGAGCCTAATGAAGCAAGAGCAAGTATGACTGCTATTTCACAACAGTTTACAGATAATGAGGTGTTAAAGAATTTTGGACCAATGATAGAGTCTATGAATGTTTTAATGGGTGTTCTTACTCCAGCAGAAATTATTCAGATGATGAATATGACTTCTGAAAATCAAATGGACGGCTCTACAGTTACTATTGAAATGGGTTCAAAATTAACAAAAGAAGATATTGCAATGTTTAGAACACTTAAGACCAAAGATCAAATTTATGAAATGATTCAACAGTCTGAGATGTATAATCAACAGACTATACAGAATATCTTTGAGGCTGGTAGAGAGGCAAAACAAGGTACTGCTGAGATGGAACAGTAATTGCGTGCTTTATAGTATAAATTATTTAAATTCCATATTGACAATACTGTGATTGTATAATAAAATTATAATAATTAATAAGGGGAGGTGTTAGAAATGAGCAAAAAACAAGGTACATATTTAGTAGATATCATGGCTGATACATTAGGTCTTACATTTGATGGTATTGACTTTGGTGATAGATTTTCTAGAGAGGCTATGCAAAATAGAATGTTTGGCATAATGCATTCTAAAGAGAATAATTGGGCACAACAGATGTACGAAGCTTTTCTTCGTGAGAAAGCGCTCAATTCTAACATGTCTGCCCATGATTTCTTAGATGTAATAAAATCTTCTTATGCAAAAAAGGGTGTGGACATTGATTCACAATTATATGGTATAATTGATTTTGAGACAATGGGAAATGTTTTCGATACTTTCGAAGGTATGGAAAATTCTCTTGTGATTGCTTCTTTTCTATCGTCTGCTAGTACAAAACAAGTTTCAGCTGATGCAGATCTTGCATATTTTTATATGGACCAAGTTGCTCAGATGATTTCTGCAGATGATACTCTTAGAGAAAACTATGCAACAATGGATATTGGTGGAAGGCAAACCATGATTAGAGCATGTTTAAAGTCACTTAAGGCTAAAGGTGCTCTTCAAAATCCATCTCCTAAGCAATTAAAACTTGCACAAAATAGGTGGAGGTCTTATTATAGAAGAAACTCTGATGAGGCAATGATGGTTGCTCTTAGAGATGATGGTGTTGATATTTCTAAACAGGGCTCATTTGTAAATAGATTTGCTAATTCTATTGCTGAGGTTATTAAGAAAGATGAAAGAAGATATCTTATTGACAGAGGAGACCTAAGAAGGGCTGGAGAAGCAATGGTTGATGTTGTTGTAAATCCGGATAGCAAATTAACAAATATGAATCCTAATATCAATGCAAATACAACAAATGTTAAAGATGATGATAGTTTGATTGAATTTGGCAAATTATACCCTAGAGGAATTCCTCAACATCAGATTGCAAAGATGTTACAACCATATAATATTAAAGCAGGACTTAAGTTCCTTGACCAAATAATAGATGCTTTTCAGCATGTTATGGTACAAAATCCATGGCCAGAGCATACTAAAGCCTAGACTGTATTAAAAAAATAGTTATTGACAAAAGTCAATATACATAGTAAAATTAAATCGATAATAAATCATTTGGAGTGGATAAAATGGCTAAGAATCCTAATATATACAAATTTGAAATAATTGAAAGAATTATTACAGAAGTAGATTTCACTACTAAAGACGAAGTAGTTAATTTTGCTAAAAAAGTCAGAGATATTGCACTTGAGAGAGATGATATCAATAAAGAAATCAAAGATGCTTTTAAGAATGCATACAAAGAGATTGACGAAGAACTAACTTTGGGTAATTTAAAAGAAATTAAGAAAATCATTTCTGGTAATGCTAATTAATTAAATATAAAAGGCTAGGCATTTTGCTTAGCCTTTTTTGATTTCATATTGTCTTTATAATTGTAAAAAAAGGTTTATTGTGATAAACTAGTGATAGATATTTTATTGAGGTGAAAACATGAGATGTCCTATTTGTGGAGCAAAGATGCTTAATAAACAACTTTGCCCATATTGTAAGATTGTTGACAAACAAGTTTATGGAGCTAGTAATAAAAAAGTAAAAGAGTGTAGAAAGAACGATAACAAGGATTTAATCTGCTATACGAATGTTATACCGTCTGATGTTAGTAAAGTTGCTCTATGGCTGTTTACATACTTTTTAGGCTGGTGTGGAGTAAATCACTTTATTATTCATAGGCCTGTAAGGGCATGGTTTTCTGTGCTTTCTACAGTATGTTCTATTACTATAATGTTTTTTTATTTGTTTTTTGTTCCAAGTACACTTTTTGGTGAATGGGTAATTTATATACTATATAACGGATTCTTTATATGTATGGCTCTTAATGTTGTTATGTGGTTTTTTGATATGATAGCACTAATATTTAAGGGATTTAAAATACCTGTAGTTCTTCCTGACAAAGGAGATGTGAAATAGTATGAAGAAAAAAGTAGTATTAGGAATGTCGGGAGGCGTAGATAGTTCTGTTGCTGCGGCTATTCTTCTGGAAGAAGGCTATGATGTTATTGGTCTCTTTATGCAAAACTGGGAGGAAGAAGACGATAATGGTGTGTGTACTGCAGTATCTGATTACGAAGATGTAAAAAGAGTCTGCAATAAGCTAAAAATACCGTATTATACAGTCAATTTTGCCCAAATATACTGGGATAAAGTATTTAAGTATTTTTTAGAAGAGTATGAAAAGGGTAGAACCCCTAATCCAGATGTGCTTTGCAATAGAGAGATTAAGTTTGGTCCTTTTCTTGAGTATGCAAAAGAATTAGGAGCTGACTATATTGCAACTGGTCATTATGCAAAGGTAGAGAGAAAAGATGGTAAAACATATCTAAAAAAAGCTGTTGATACAAACAAAGACCAGACATATTTTCTAAATCAACTTAGCCAAAAACAGTTAGAAATGGTGCTATTTCCATTGGGAGATATGTGTAAGCCCAAAGTTAGGGAGATTGCTGAGAAGTATGAATTAGCAACTGCTGAGAAAAAGGATAGTACAGGCATCTGTTTTATAGGAGAAAGGCGATTTAGAGAATTTCTTAAAACATATATTCCTTGTAAAAAGGGTGATATTGTTGATAAAAATGGCAAGAAAGTTGGGGAGCATGAAGGCGTGATGTACTATACTTTAGGTCAAAGAAGGGGCTTAAATATAGGTGGTACTAAGGACGGAAATGGTGATAGATGGTTTGTTATTGATAAAGATATTAAGAACAATAATTTAATTGTTTCTCAAGGCGAAGATGACGAGTTGTTCTCTAGTGGTTTGGTGACCTATAAGGTTAATTGGATTCCAGAAGAGCCTAAAGAAAAGGTCTTTGAATGTTATGCAAAATTTAGATATAGACAACCCGACCAAAAAGTAAAAGTGTCTATAGAAAAAGATAGAATTGTAGTTGATTTTGCTGAAAAGCAAAGGGCTGTAACTCCAGGTCAGTATGTTGTTTTTTATACAGAAACAGATTGCTTAGGCGGGGGCGTTATAGAAGAGGTAATTAAATAAATTACAGACAATAGGTTGTAGCAAATAATGGCTAAAAACCTATTGTTTTTTTGTGTTTTGATGGCAAATTTGTGATATTGATTTTTTTGTGAATTTGTGATATAATATCTATATATGTGTGGAGGAATTATGAAGAAAAAAGATTTCGGCATATACGATTTGAAAGAATATCTTAAAATGAAAAAATCTAAAAATAATGTTGTTGATAATGTTGAAAATCCAGCTATTGATATACCACAGACGACTGATGTTGATTATGGTATGGTAAAAGATGTGATTAGCACTATACCTATTCCGGGCAGAAGTTATGCAGACGAAACTGGTAGGATTCCTGCTGCACAAGAGTTGGTAGACATGTCTTATGATGCAATGCTTGAAGATTTGTCTTCTAGTATTGATTGTAGAGTTTATGATACAGATAAGACTTCAACTCTAACTGCAGAGGCAGTTACTGAATTTTTGGCAGATACAATTGATACAGATGAATTACAGAGCAGAAACATACTTCTTACTAGTGATATGTGGAGAAGTGTTGTTTTGTCTGAAAAAACTAGTCTTACTAATGGATATTTCCAAAGAGATGTCGATGATAATAATATGAGAATAAACTATTCAGATTTATCGGCAACACCTATTGATGGTGATAGGGTGGGTAATGTTGTTCTTACATCTATTCAATTTGACTTTATGCCAGAAGAGAGTGAAAATGGTTATTTCAATATTTTAGGTAGTTCTATGGAGTTTAATGAAAAACTATTTAGCAAAGCTTCGGAATCTACTGATGTTGGTGCTATATATGATACAGCTGAACTAGCTAGAGACTTTTCGATTCATAAATATTATTTGCCAGAGGGTGTTAGTGATACTGCAAATGCCTCATTACTCTTTAGGTATGACCATTGTAGAAAAAAGCACAAAAATGGTAGCATGCCACCATTGTATAAATGTATTTATCCTGCATTTGTAGAAGAACCACATTTTCATTTTAATAGTGGGTTTGGTGGTATATATAAGTTAACTAATAGTAATGAATCTGGTAATTACGGTGTTGGATATGCTATAGGTGTTTCAGGACTACAAGCATACTTAAATAAACTTTTTTCGGGAAAGTATGATTCACCTCAAGAGGAAAAACTCTATACTCAGAACGATTTTGGTATGCCATTTCTATTTCTTCTTCAAGAAAAAGGCACTGCTGCTATAGGTGAATTGTTGGAGAGGATTGAACTCCTTAGGCTTACTATTGAAACTAATAATCCATCTGCAGAGGTTGCTCTAGCGTATGATTTTACAAATTTGATGTCGAAAACACTTGCTCCAGAATTAGAGTTTGAAGGAATTGTTCAAGATAATACAAATTCTAATGGTTTGAGCGATAATGATAATGGTCCTACATTGTAATTCTTAGGAGTTGAATTGATTTCAACTCCTTTTTTTTGTTTAACATTTTTTTAAAGTATTAGATATTTTATTGCATTATATATTAAAACAGGGGTTGAAATTAGGTGTTTTTTATGATAATATATCATAATCTAGGCGAGTGATTAAGGGGAAAATATGAAAAAGAAAGTGTACGACTACCTACAAAATACGGAATATAATATAATGTTTGAAAGATTGCTCTATCTGTTACATGGTAGAGGAGAAAATCCAGATATTCCATTTCAGTTCGAATGTGATGAAGAATTAAATGCTTTATTTGGTAATTATGCTACATCTATGGTGTATACATACAGTAATGAATATTTAGATTCTGTATTTGATGGTGTTAATATAGATGGTGGTAGGGCTTTGGTCGTCGGTAGTTCTGGTGATCAGGCTTTGCATTGTATAAAGAGAGGTGCAAAGGAGGTTACTATAATGGATGGCAATATGTGGACTATTCCATTTGTAGAACTCAAGTTTGCTGCTATTAAAAATCTAAGTTTCGAAGAGTTTAATGATTATTTTAGTTATGGTAATATCTTTAGTCCACATTATTATTGCAAAGTATCACATGATTTGAGTGAACAGTCACAAGCCTTTTGGGACCAGATTATGACATCATTTACATTTGATGATATGATTAGAGGTACTGAGTATTTTTTACACAACTCAGTAGAGGGACAAAACTTTGATTATGGTAAAGATTTTCATGCTCATTATACTGATAAATTAGAGTATGAGAAACTTAAGAAAAATATGAGAAGTTGCAAAGTTAATATTGAGATAGCTGATATAGAAGATTTTGCCGATAGAGCACAGGGTCAATACGACCTTATTATGCTTTCTAATATTTTTGATTATGTTTCTAATAATATTTTCTTTCCTGTCTTAAGAGATTTAAACAATAATCATTTAAAAGAAGATGGTCAGATTCAGGCATACTATACTTTAAGCAGAAAACAAAAAAGAACAGAAGAACATTTTGTTTCAGGTTTAAATAAATTTGCTGATAGATGTAAAGGCTCTAGTATCAATATAGATATTAGAGAAGTTGCCCCTGTTGGTACTAAAATAGGTAATTGGTTTAGAGGTCACAATCCTCAAAAAACAGTTACTATGTATAAGTCAGATTTCGGTAGAGGTAGATAGTATTTAATATAAAACACTTCTGGTATTAGAAGTGTTTTTTTTGTTAATTAATTTAATCTTAAAATATATTGTTGAATAATCACTTGACAGTTGAGTATTTGTTCAACTATAATATAAGTAATAATTGAATGTTTGTTCAACTATAATGTATTGAGGGATTTTATGAAGGAAAACAAGTGTGACTGTGGTTGTATTAATACAGAACATATTAAACTTGCTAATAAATTAATACCATCGCTTCCTATCGGTAGGTTAGTTAATTTTTATAAGGCATTTGGAGATGAAACTAGGCTAAAGATTATATGCGTATTAGATGAGGTTGGAGAGATGTGTGTATGTGATATTGCATATTCTTTGGATATGACAAAGTCGGCAATATCTCACCAACTGAAGTATTTGCGAGATATTAGACTATTGACCTCGAGAAAAGAGGGGAAAGAGGTCTACTATAGACTAGCAGATGAGCACATTAGAGACTTATATGAAATAGGTCTTAAGCATATAGAGGAGGATGTATGAAAAAAGAATATAATATAGTTGGTCTTGACTGTGGACATTGTGCCTTGACTTTAGAAAAGTATCTAGAGAAGGTTGAGGGTGTAAAGAGTTGTAATATTAACTTTTCTACTAGTAAATTATTCTTAGAAATAGAAGATGAGAATAGTAAGGGTATAATTAAGGATATTTTCGCTACTGCAAAACAAGTAAATCCTTCTGTTAAGATTACGGAAGATGCTGAATCAAAGTCTGAAATTAATGTTTATGACATTATATTGTATATTTGTGGTATTATGTTGGGTCTTATTGTCATATTCTGCACATTACACCCGGTATTATATTGGACTATGCTTATTCTATCTGCAATTCTAATGGGGTATAAAACTTATATAAAAGCTGTCTGGCAACTCAGACATTTGAAGTTAAATGAAAATACATTGGTTACATTGTCTGTTGTTGGAGCTATTGCTGTAGGTGAGCAAATGGAAGGCCTTATGGTTATTGCACTATATACTATAGGCAAGATGCTGGAGGCAAAGGCAGTGAGATATTCTAGAAAAAGTATATCTTCACTTATTAGTTCTCAGCCAGAATATGCAATCCTTCTAAAAGATGGCAAAGAGACAAAGGTTAAGCCTGAGGTTGTTTTAATAGGAGAACAGATTATAGTAAAACCAGGAGAGAAGATTGCCTTAGATGGTAAAGTGGTGGATGGTAGTGCTAGTGTAGATAAAAGGCATCTAACTGGTGAGACTGCTCCAATCCTTATTCATAAAGGCGACTTTATAGAGTCTGGTTCAATAGTCTTAGATAGTCCGATTGTTATAGAGGTTACTAGTGAGTATAAGGATAGTACAGTTTCTAAAATACTAAATCTAGTTAGTAATGCATCATCTAAGAAGTCAAAGACTGAGACTATAATATCAAGATTTGCTTCATGGTACACTATGGGTGTTATGATTGCTGCAGTGATTACATTTGGTATTACATGGCTAGTGCTTAAGGATATTAATATTGCGGTCTATAGGGGACTTATATTCTTAGTAGTTTCTTGTCCTTGTGCTTTTGCTATTTCTGTACCGCTTAGTTACTTTAGTGGCATAGGTAGATGTAGTAGAGATGGTATTTTGGTTAAGGGTAGTAATTATTTGGATACTGTTGCTAAACTTGACTATATGTGTTTTGACAAAACTGGTACTCTTACCACTGGAGAATTTGCTGTTAAGGGTGTTAAACTATATAAAGGTATAGACAAAGATACATTCTTTAGTGTGGTTGTTGCAGGAGAGAAACTTTCTTTGCATCCTATAGCTAAGGCTATATGTGCTTTTTATGAAAAAGATGTAGAGGATAAAGTTGAAGATTTTAAAGAATTGCCTGGTAGGGGTATTTCTTATACACTGGGTACAGATAAGTATGAAATAGGTAGGAGCGATTTTAAAAAGGGCGAAACAGCTGTAGAAGTAAAGAGGAATGGTAAAAAAATAGGTGTGATAGTCCTTGCTGATAAAATTAAGTCTGGCAATGTTGATATGGTGTATAAACTAAAGTCATTAGGTATTAAGTCTATGATGCTTACAGGGGATAAGAAGTCCGTAGCAAAGAGTGTAGCTAGTAAATTAGGTTTAGAAGAGTATCAAGCAGAACTCCTTCCAGAAGATAAGTTCCAGATATTACAGGAAATGAAAGATTCTGGTAAAACAATAGGATATGTCGGAGATGGTATTAATGATGCGCCTGCACTAACCTTATCTGATGTTGGTATTAGTATGGGTATTATGGGTAGTGCTGCCACTATTGAGAGCAGTGATATAGTGATTGCTGATGATAAAGTATCTAAAATTCCTAAACTTATTTCTATTGCTAAATATACCAAAAAGATTGTCCTTGAGAATATTGTTTTCTCAGCAGTAACTAAACTAGCTTTTTTAGTGCTAGGTGCTATAGGTATTACGGGTATGTTACTTGCTGTATTTGCAGATGTCGGTGTAACACTGCTTGCAATTCTTAATAGTTTAAGAGTGCTTAATTGTCATAGGGATTAAAAAAAAGAACTTATAGCTCACACTATAAGTTCTTTTTTTAGTTAAAATAAAAAATACTGAGAAAATCTCAGTATTTTTTGATATTACTCTTGTCTTCCAATGTAAGAAACTAATCTTAGAAGTTGTGTACTATAACCATACTCGTTATCGTACCAAGCAACTAATTTTACGAATGTAGGAGAAAGCATAATTCCTGCAGATGCATCAAATATACTTGCTCTGTTATCACTCATAAAGTCTGTAGAAACTAGAGGCTCTTCTGTGTAGCCTAAGATGCCTTTTAATTCGTTCTCACTAGCTCTCTTCATAGCAGCTTTGATTTCTTCATAAGTAGTCTCTTTCTCTAGTCTAACTGTTAGGTCAACAGCAGATACATTAAGAGTAGGCACTCTGAAACTCATACCAGTAAGTTTTCCATTTAACTCAGGGATAACTTTACCAACTGCTTTAGCAGCACCAGTAGAACTAGGGATAATGTTACCACTAGCAGCTCTACCACCTCTCCAGTCCTTTTTGCTTGGACCATCAACTGTAAGTTGAGTAGCAGTAGTTGAGTGAACTGTTGTCATAAGACCTTCAATTACACCGAAGTTGTCTTTAACAACTTTTGTAAGTGGTGCTAGACAGTTTGTTGTACAACTTGCGTTAGATACAACCTGCATATCTTTGCTATAAGTTTTCTCGTTTACACCATATACAAACATAGGTGCGTCTTTACTAGGTGCAGAGATGATAACTCTCTTTGCTCCACCAACTAAGTGTTTGCTTGCACCAGCAATATCTGTGAATTTACCAGTACAGTCTACAACATAGTCTACTTTAACTGATTTCCAATCGATTTCTTCTGGATTCATTACTGCGAAGAATTTAACTTTCTTGCCGTTGATGATGATATTTTCGTCATCATAGCTAAGCTCGCCTTTGAAAGTTCCATGCATTGAATCTCTCTCTAGTAGATACTTAGCGTAGTCTACTGTTAGGAATGGGTCGTTAATTCCTACAACTTCTACATCATCAAAGTCTTGTGAAATTCTAGTAATCAATCTTCCGATTCTACCGAAACCATTGATACCTAATCTAATTGTTTTGCTCATATTTACTCCTTAAATTTTGTTATTGTTTAACACTTATGATTATAGCAAGTTTTCTCTATTTAAAGCAACTAATTTAGGGCAAATAAATTTACCGTTTTCATAAATAAGCTTGTCATCAAAGTAGATTTTTCCTCCACCTAGTCTTTCGGTATGGCTTTGGATTAAGTCTAGATGAACAGCGCTCTTATTACCATTGTCACAGTCTTCGTAACTGCTACCTATTGCTAGGTGTATAGAGCCTGACATTTTTTCGTCAAATAGAATATCTTTTACTGAATAAGTACAGAATGGATTTAGTCCAAAAGAAAATTCTCCTAGGTATCTGCTACCAGCATCTGTGTCTAAGATTTCTTTAAATTTTTCTGGTTCGTTGCAGTCGTGAGACACAACTTTACCGTCTTTGAATGTTAGTGTAATATCGTTAAATTCTATTCCATTATCTAGGGCAGGAACATTAAATTTGATGGTTCCATTTACAGAGTCCTTTACAGGTGCTGTATAACATTCGCCATCTGGTATATTACATTCGCCACTACATTTAATGGCAGGCATTCCTTTTATTGAGAAACTTAGGTCGGTAGTTGGTGTTACTATTCTGACCTTGTCTGTGCTCTCCATTAATTCTTTTAATGGAGTCATCTTTTTGTTTAGGTCTTCGTAGTCTAGTGTACATACATTAAAGAAAAATTCTTCAAATTTCTCTGTGCTCATCTGGCTACTTTGGGCAAATGCAGGAGTAGGGTAGCGAAGTAATACCCATTTTTTACTGCATCTAATATTGAAGTGAATAGGCTCTACATATATTGTGCTATAGTTAGCAAAAGCCTCAGATGACACATCGGATAATTCAAAGTCGTTACTGCTACCTCCGATTAATATAACCGCATCAGCCGATTTCATAATAGGCTCTACTATTTCTTTGTAATACTCAAACATTTCTACACTAGAATTCAGTAGTAATCTTCTTTTTACTTTTCTGTCTAGTCTATATACTAGAGGAATAGCTTTTGCTTTTGTAACCGACTCTATTAAGCATTCAATTAGACTATCTGGACAATCGCTATATGTAATCAGTACCTTTTCGCCGGGATTTACTTTACATGAGTAATTAACTAGTTTATCTGCTAAATGTGATTCTGCAAGTAGTTTGTTAAACATTATAAAACTCCTTCTATAAATGATATATTTATTTTATGCCAGTTTAATATAAATAATAAAAATTATCTACTAAATAAACAAAAAAGACAAAAATTAATTTTGTCTTTTTCCATAAAACTTATTTTTTATTAGAAATGTTATATTTTTCTAATTTGTTTCTTAAATCGTTAAGTTCAGAAAGTTCGGTTTCTTGTCCAACTCTAGAATGAAGAACCATCTTAGTTGCATAAACGAATGTGAGAACTAATCCACAGAAACCTACGGAGAAGAGTAGTACATATATAACGATAGACATCGCCCAACCTAAACTAGCAGCAATAAATCCCATTGTTAGACATATAATTGATGTTACTAGAGAAGATAGTGATACGATACCACAAACTTTTTGGGCTTTGATTTTTTCGTAGTATAGTTTGTTCTCTTTCATCTTATTATCTATTTCAATCTGAATAATGTCTGTTGCATATCCTACGAAACTATCTTGAACTCTTAGTTGTCTATTTTTCTGAGGTAGTTGATTTATGGTTTTAACGACATCTTGGTCAATTAATTGAATATCAGTCTCTGCTAATTGGTCTTTAAAGATTCCTAATGCTTTGATTCCTAAACTATAGAAAGCTCTTTTGATTTTTGCCCAAAGCTTCTTAAATCCAGAATATTCTTTCTTTAGATAAACAATTTTGTTGCCTGCTTTCCAACTAGAAATAAATGCCTTGATAACATCTACATTTGGTTCTTCTTTTGCAGAATAGATAATGGTTGCATCATAGTCTGCAGTCATCTCCATTCCTAGAGTAATTAGTTTGTGCTCGTTTACTGGTCTGTCAACCATAAATGCTTTTACTTTTGCATTGTCTAAGTATGTTGTTCTAACTTTAGTAAAGAAACTGTTGAGTTTGCCATTGATTGCGAAATAGATGTCATAATCCATATCACAACCTTCATTGATTTTTCTTACAGTTTCAGTTAGTTCTATTTCTTCAAGTACTGGTATGATAAACGCTAATTTCATATTATCTCCCCTTGTATTTTAATTATTTATTCGGAATATATTTATTCACTATATAAGTATTTTATATTAAACTTAGAAAAAAAACAAATAAATCTCAAAAAGAATTTATTTTTTATTAATAATATATTATTTTTTATTTGTTGTAACATTTATATTGTATTATATTTGCCAAAGTTTAATTCTTGTAATAAAATATATTAGACGAAAAAGGAGAGTGTTTATGGAATTAGTTAATTCAAAAGAAATTTTTAAATCAGCATTAGAAAATAATTATGCTATAGGTGCTTTTAATTTTATTAATATTGAGACATTAAAGAGTATTTTAAAGGCTGCAGAAGAGAATAAGAGTCCAGTAATTGTACAATGTTCAACTGGCGCTATTAAATATGCTGGAGTAGATGTTTTGGCAGATATTTGTAGACTATATGCTAGTAAAATGACTGTGCCTGTATGTTTAAATCTTGACCATGGTAAGTCTTTTGAAGATTGTAAAATGTGTATTGATGCAGGCTTTACAAATGTTATGATTGATGCATCATCTCTTCCTTATGAGGAGAATATTGAACTTACTAAAAAAGTTGTAGAGTATGCACATAGTAAAGGTGTTACAGTTGAGGCTGAGTTGGGAGTTCTTGCTGGGATAGAGGACGAGGTGTCTGCTAGTGATGAAGATGCTAAGTTTACAGACCCTAAACAAGCAAAAGACTTTGTTACAAGAACTGGTGTTGATAGTCTAGCAGTTGCTATCGGTACTAGTCATGGTACTGTGAAATTTAAAGGTGAAGCAAAACTAAGATTTGATATCCTTGAGCAAATTGGCAATGAATTGCCAGGATTCCCTCTAGTATTACATGGTGCTAGTAGTATACCTCAGGATATGGTTGCACTTGCAGAGAAGTATGGTGCAAAATTAAAAGGTTCTTGTGGTATCCCTGAGGATATGCTTAGAAGGGCTTGTGCAATGAATGTATGTAAGGTTAATGTAGATAGTGACTTAAGACTATCTTTCACTGCAGGTCTTAGACAGTCTTTAGCAGAAAATCCTGAGAATGTTGATATCAGAAACTATAACAAAGTTGGTATGGAACTAATTACTAATGTTGTTAAGGGTAAAATGGATAATGTGTTTGGTAGTTCAAATAGAGCATAATTTGTAATAAAAATAGGCTATGATATTTACTCATAGTCTATTTTTTTAGAAAATAAAAAAGACTTAGATTGATTTTCTAAGTCTTTTTGTGTTTTTTATTTGTCTTTTTTCATTTTCTTTAAGTTAGATGTTAAAGAAGATAATTTGCTACCCATATCTTTTAGGTCTGCATCTGTATCTTTTGCAGGAACAGGCTCTTCAACAGCTTCTTCAACTACTTCTTCAGCAGCTTCCTCAACAACCTCATCATTAGCCTCTTCGCCAACTTGAGTAGCAGCTACTGCGAAATCTTCTGGAGAAACTTCTGTCATTTCGTCCTCAGGGATTTCTGTCTGAGCAAATTCTTCTAATGTATCAATAGGCTCAGTAGGCATCTCCTCAGAAGCAGGGAACATCTCTTCGTTTACTTCAACTGCACAGATGTCATTTAATTCTACTTTTAGGTCTTTTTCTAATTGTTTCTTATAAGGAATATATGCTTTTGATAATGCTGCCTCATAAGTTTTAAGAGCTTTAGGGTTTGCTCCTAATCTAGTTAAAATCTCTCTAGCAGTGTAGAATGCTACTACATGGCCTGCAGCTTCTACCATTTTTTCTACAATAGCCATATATTTATTTGCTTTGTCTGGTTTGCTAGCGAAGATTTCGTTTGCTTGGTTTTGACACATAGCAGCATTTTGATTAACTACATCCATTGAATATTGGAACTCACCAGCAGAAACGCTGTCGAAGTTTCCTTCTAATTCAAATGTGTTTGCTACTTGCTCGATAATGTTCTCAAGGATTGCTTGACCATGTTCTCCTAAGATAATTACCTCATGACCTTCTTGACATCTAGTTAAGTCGCCATCGAATAGGTCGTAGTTAGATGTAATAGCATCTGTTTTAGTTGTTTTTTGGATAAGTGCTAAGTTTGATAGAACTTTATCTCTTAATGCTTTGAATTGAGCTACTTTAACTTGCTCTTCTTTCTGAAGACCAGCAACAAGAGTTTCTACTTTAAGGATTTTATTTCCTTCGTAGAAGTTTTGAAGTGATTTTGCAGCAACGATTAAGTTGTTTCTCTCACCTGCCATCTGAGACTCTAAGAATTGAGTTGTCTCTTGAGCTGCTTGGTATAGATTAGCAAGTAGTGCATTTGTTTCTGCAACTAGACTATCTACTTTTTTGTTTTTTCCTGTTGTTTCTAGGAATAATGCTTCGTTGTTTGTTAAGATTTCTACAATATTCATTAATCTATGTTCTCCCATTTATTATTTTCGCTTTAAATTAATTAATTGCTTTAGTATTTTAACACAAAAACAGATTTGTATAAAGCAAAATAACCTAGTTGTTTAAGGATTTTCTTAATTTTTCACTTTGTAATGGGGTTTATTTGTGCTAAAATCTAGTTAAGATTGATTTTTAATCGAAAATTTGTTATTGAAAAATGGAGGGTAAAATGATTAGTATTGATAAAGAATATCAGGCATTGTACGAGATTCAAAAGTCGAAGTTTTATTCATTTGTTTACCCCGTTTTTGATGTAGAAAAGGCAAATGAGATCATAGAAAGTGTCAGACAGGAGCATAAGACTGCAACTCATGTTTGTTATGCTTATGTTCTAGAGAGTCCTAAGGCTGAGAGAATGAGTGATGACGGTGAACCAGGAGGTACTGCAGGTAAGCCGATGCTTGAGTTGTTGAAGAAAAAGAAACTCAGTAATGTTTTGCTTATTGTTGTGAGATACTTCGGTGGTATCAAGTTGGGTGCTGGTGGGCTAGTTAGAGCATACACTAACGCTGGTAATATGGCACTAGCAGATGCTAAGGTTACACAATTTTATGAGGTAAAAAAATATAGGGCGACTATATCGTGTGATATGGGCTCAAAATTACTTAGTCTTATTCAGTCATTGGGTGGCGAGATTATTAGTAATATTTTTGGTGAACAGGCTCAAATAGAGTTTGTATGTGGAGATGTTTCCAAAATAGAGAGTCTATTTCCTAGTGTGAAAATATGTGAAGTGGGGAGTGAACTTAGGTGTCAATAATTACAGGTTTAGAAGTTCAAAAGAAAAACGAAACCAGGGCTAATCTTTACCTTGATGATGAGTTTTATGCAGGGGTGTCGATAGAGACTTGTATTAAGAATCATCTCAAGAAGGGTGTAGAAATAGATAAAGAGCAATTAGATATGATTATCTTAGAAGATGAGAAAACTGTTGCAATGTCTAAGGCTGTGAAATATATGGGTGGTGCACTTAAGACTGCTAAGCAGATTAGAGATTACTTAAAGAAGAAAGAATTTGCTCCTAATACTATTGAATATGTACTAGAAAAAATGAAAGAATATAGGTATCTAGATGATGAAAATTATGCTAGGTCATTTGTGTTGACTTATTCTAGTAAATATGGTAAGTTAAAACTGAAATCTATGCTTAAGAGCAGGGGTGTTTCTGATAAAATTATGGACCAAATATTAGATGGCGAATGTGAGCCTGAAGATAGTTTAGAAAAAGTTGCAGAAAAATATCTTAAAAATAAAATAATTGATGAGAAAAATCTTGTTAAACTCGCTAGATTCTTGTGTTCTAGGGGGTATGAGTTTGACAAAATAAATAATTATATATCTAGATTGAGAAAGGGTGAATAGTATGAAAGTTGGAATAGATATTTTAGATGTTGTTAGAATGGAGAAGTTTGTGCAAAACGAACATTTCTTAGAAAAGTATTTTACTGAATATGAGATTGCTTATGTCTCTAGAACAAGGAGAACCACTCAATCTCTGGCTGGTATTTATTCTGCTAAAGAGGCTTTTCTTAAGGCATTAGGAATTGGTATCGGTGGTGGTATTGCTTTGAACGAAATAGAGGTTAGACACGAAAAGACCGGTAAGCCATATATTAGTGTTACTTCTAGTAAGGCAAATATTGTACTTAAGAGTATGGGAATTGAATCTATAGAGATGAATATTTCTCATACAGACGAAGTGTGTACAGCTGTATGCATCTTAAAGACTGTAGATGAAAAATAATAATGAGAAAAATGCTCTCCTGTTTTGGGGGAGTTTTTTTATTGTATTTGTATGATTGTGTCGTAAAATGGGGATATTTGTTTTTCTTTTGTTTAATAAAATTTTATTAATAAAAAAACATGTTTTGCATAAAGTATAGTATATCTAAGAAATGGCTAAATGTTAGGAGAATTTTGTATTGAAAAATATTTTAAAAAATAAGCATAGATATAGAAAAATTGTAAATAATCTTGATATAAAAATTCACATTTATTACCCTAAGAGTCATAATGTAAGTAAGGGCATTATTCAAGCATATTTGGATATGTCCGCAGTGTATATTGATTTAGATTCCGACTTTCAAAAAATAGATGTGGTAGATTTAGATTTTTATGAGAGATGGTTGAATGAACGATATTAAAAGAGGAGAATTATATTATGCCGACTTAAGCCCTGTAATAGGAAGTGAGCAGGGTGGTATTAGACCTGTTCTAGTGGTGCAAAACAATGTTGGTAATAGATATAGTCCGACTGTTATTGTTGCTGCTATTACTAGTCAAATAAACAAGGCGAAAATTCCCACCCATATTGAGTTGAGTACAGACTATGGATTGGCTAAAGACAGTGTTTTGTTGCTCGAGCAGATAAGGACTTTGGATAAAAGACGATTAAAAGAACGCATAGGTTTTTTAGATGATAAATGTATGCAATCAGTCAATGAGGCTTTGCTTATATCTCTAGGTTTTTGATTAAATCCCTCTTAGAAGTGTTTGAGAGGGATTTTTTGCACTATTTATTATTTATATAATAACAATTTAGAGCAATTTATTGATAACAACTATTGACAAAAGTTGACTCTTCTACTATAATATCTACAAGCAAGAATAATGTTATCTTGTCATGGAGGAGAAATGGAAACTAAATTTGAATTAAGATTAAATACTCAATATGACACAAATACCTTACTTTCAGCATTTGCTAATGGACTCGCATTTGAGTTCTTGCTTGACGAGGTGAGAGGACAGTTAAGAGATGCTAATGGTATTGAAAAGGCTGACCTATTTGATGGTGTTCAAGTAATTGCTGGCAATGGTGCAGATGTTGGATTTACAACAGTTCAGGAGTGGATTGCTAACAAAGCAACAGCACAAGCTGACCTTCTTTCGCTTGTTGTTGTTATGGATAGTAGACTAGCAGAAGCAAATCAAATTGTTTCTGGTGAACTATCTGAAGGAACCATGTCAAAAATAACAGACTTCCTATTAAAAGTAAATGCTATTGAGATTACTGATAAATATGTTGATGTTAAGGATACAGGAGTAAGGGGTGATTTTGTTGAAAATATCGCTACTCAACTTGCTTTAGTGTCAGAGAACGAGTTTTTGGTAGGTTTATCTTCTATGAAGCTTAAGCCTGTTCCACTTGAGACAAAGTCTTATGCAAATACATTTATCGAAGAAAAACTTAATAAACTTAATGCTCTCTGTGATAAGTTGACTAAAAAATTAGATACCGACTTTGATGGTTTACAGGATTTGGTTGCAGACCTTAATGATAAGTTGTATGCAATATCTAACGAGCCTATTACAGATGGCGAGAAAGTAGATGCTGCTAGAAAAGCTCTCAAGGCTGTTAATTCTCATAGACAAGTTGTTGATAAAGTAGAAGATGCTCTTATTGAGGGTGTTGAACTTGTTAGACAACTAACAATTCATGAGAATAAATTAAAGGTTGCAGATGCAGATAAACTTTCTGATTCAACTGCAAAAATTGCTGAGGCTGAGAATATTGATACAAAAACTCAAATTGAAAGAGATATGGTTTCAATGAGATTTATGAATGATCAATATTTAGCAGGTATCAAGGTTGCTCAAGCTAGAGTAAAAGCTCTAAAAGAGAGAGTAGAAGAGTATCGCAAAACTGTTGAAAACTTAGATTTAGCATTTAAGTCTTCTATACCTACTGAGAGCGAGATGAAGAAATATTCATCTATCAAACATAGATTACAAGATTTACAAAATAGACTTGAGATATCTGGTGGTCAGATTGCTAAAGATAAAGATACAAAAGAGATTTTGTCTGTTGCAAAAGCAGGTCTTGATACTTTAGTTGAGATATTTACCGAAGGTAAAGACTTATTTATGAGAAACAATCTTATGTCTGGTGTGTTTGCATCACTAAATTGCATATACAATTTGGGTGAGAATGAAGACAAAGAGCTTGAGAAGTCTCAAAGAAAATTTATAAGTGAAAAACTAGAGGATTATTCTATTAGAAATGCTAGTATGCTAAAAGACTTAACAACATTCAGAAGAGTGGGGGATGAGGCGATTAGAGATATAGCAATTGTATTAGGTAAACCACTAAGTGCAGCAACACTATATGAGATGGCTGAAATACAAGAGTTGGCCATCAATCAGTCAAATCAGATGTTTGAGATGATTGATAAGAGTCATAGAAAACAATTAGAATTATTATTGAGTATTATCAATATTGATTAGAGAAATTGTATCTAGGTAAGATGGGAATAGGAAAACAAAAAAAATAAAATAGGAAAAGGGGCTAAGGATATGGCCATAAGTAGTTTTAATGTTCATTATATAGATAGCACAGGAGCAAGAGTTACAAAAAACATTAGAGACATTACTCCTGAAGAAAGAGCTGGTATCAGAGAGATGGTTATCTTAAACAAGGATAACTCTAATGATATTGGTGATTTTACTGCGGCACTTAAAGGATTTGACGCACTTGTTTCTTTGTATGCACCTTCTAGAATGAATCTAAGAGTAAAAGATTTAAGAGGCAACTGCCCACATCTAGAGAGTGTAGTTGGTCTTAGTAGAGGAAGTGACTGGGTAAGTGGTCCTGCTTCTATTAGTGCAGACGGCTCATCTTTAAATGCAAAAGCACAAGTTTCAAAAGTTGGCTACTACGCATCTGTTTTTGAGGTTGGCAGAGATGGTGCAAATCAGGGAGGTTTAGACGATTTCCTTGCAGCATCACAAACACTTCTTCAAGATACAGGTATGGGAGCACCATCTTATGTTGTAATGTTAGATGCTAAGGAGAGGGTAAAACCAACAACAGCCCCTAGTTCTCAGAAACCTAACACTTCAGAGATTCTAATTTTAATCAATAATATTGTTACTGATTTTAAGAATAATGGAATTACCATCAATGCTGAGCAAGAGGCTAGAATTCAACAGTATTTCATTGATAATAGAGGTCTTACATATTCTGAAATGGAAGGATTCTTTAAATCTGACGAATTTACTCAGATAATTGCTGCTGCAATTCCTCCAGGACAAGATGTAAAGGCGATTGTGGGAAAGGCAACTGCTGCTACAATTGCTAGAATTCATTCATTAGACCAAAAGATGGATACTGTTATTGCAAATACTTCTGATGTTAAATTGCAAGTAGGTGATATTGCACAAATTATACAAGATATTAGAAATAATGGTGTAACTATCAATGCTGAGCAAGAGGCTAGAATTAATCAATATTTCATTGATAATAGAGGTTTATCTATTACTGATGCTAAAGATTATTTCAATTCAACAGAGTTTACTCAAATAATTGCTAAGGCAGTTCCTCTAGGACAAGATGTTGGTGCTATTGTAGGTAAAGCTACAGCTGCTGCAATTGCTAGAATTTCTGCACTTGACAAGAAAGTTGAAACTGTAATAACAAATACTAATGATATCAAAGTTCAAGTTGGTGATGTTGCTCAGATTATTCAAGATTTTAGAGATAATGGCATTGCTATTACTACTGAACAAGAGAAGAGAATTAGTCAATACTTTATTGATAATAGAGGTCTATCTATTACAGATGCTAAAAGTTATTTTAATTCAACAGAATTTACTCAAATAATTGCAAAAGCAGTTCCTCTAGGACAAGATGTTGGTGCTATCGTTGGTAAAGCAACAGCTGCTGCAATTGCTAGAATTTCTGCATTAGATAAGAAAGTTGATGGGTTAGTTTCTTCTGCTGATGAAATCAGGATTCAAATCGGCGATGTTAGTCAAATTGTTCAAGATATGAGAGATAATGGTATTAGTATTTCTCAGGAACAAGAAAGTAGAATTAACCAATACTTTGTTGATAACAGAGGATTAACTCTTGTTGATGCTAGTCAATACTTCCGTTCACAAGAATTTAGTCAGATAATTGCTAGTTCAGTTCCTCCAGGACAAGATGTTGGCGCTATTGTAGGCAAAGCAACAGCTGTTACAGTATCTAGACTAGATAATATGAAGAAGAGCTTTAATGCTAGATTTGATTCTGTTGAGGCTCAATTACAACAATTAAACAATGGCGTAAGCGTTTCTCCACAAATTCTTAGTGTGGTTACAACAATGCAAACTAATATGGTTGCAATGCAAAAACAAATGGCTCAGATGGCACAGATGATGCAACAAATGCAGGCTAATATGGCTGCAGGTGGTGCAGGTGCTCCAACTTACAATATAAGTAATGTGACTGGTAATGTAACAATTATTAATGGTAATATTACTGTGTCAGGAAACAATAATAATGTGAACATTGGTAACTATGGTCCAACTGTAGGTGGTAATCCACAACCAGTACCTCCAGTGCCTCCACAACCAGTGCCTCCACAACCAGTACCACCTCAACCGGTTCCTCCACAACCAGTTCCTCCACAACCAGTTCCTCCACAGCCGGTTCCTCCTGTGCCTCCGGTACCACCAGTACCTCCACAGCCAGTACCACCTCAACCGGTACCTCCAAAGCCTCCAAAACCTCCAAAGCCACCGCAACCTCCTAAAAAGAAGGTGAAAGTGCTTAAGAGAGCTACTAAGCTTATGAATATGCTTCATGAGCCTAAACAGCCATGGTATAAGAGGGTTGGTAAATTTATTGTTAGACATCCTTTCCGTAGTGCATTAATCGGTATGGGTGCAGGTGCATTAATTGCAACTGGTGCAGGTGCTCTAGCAGCAGGTAGCTTAGGTGCTGCTCTTACTACTGCTAATTTATTCTTCCCAACAATTGCTATAGGTGCTGGAATCGGCGCTTCTGCAGGACTTACTGGTTCATTAATTTCAAGAATTAGTAAAACTGGTAGAAGAGAGAGAAAGTATACTAAGTTTATGAAGAAGTATAAAAAAGCAATGAAGAAAAGAGGAAAAGTTGCTGAAAAAGCTCTAGATATTCAGATGACTCAAGATGATATCCAAGAGTTAAGACAAAAACAAAGAAGTGGAAACTTATTCTCTAAATTAGGAGTTTATAAAGCTGCTAAATCTGTTAAGAGAAAAATTCTTAGAGCACAAAGAAAGTCTTTAAG
This sequence comes from Clostridiales bacterium, assembly GCA_015055605.1. Taxonomy (GTDB): domain Bacteria; phylum Bacillota; class Clostridia; order Christensenellales; family UBA1242; genus UBA11490. The sequence continues at coordinate 3,207 of SVHV01000003.1, read as the reverse complement.
AAAACAAAGAGCTGAGTATTCTACAGCTGTTGATACTGCAATTTCAGCTAGAAGTGGCCTATATAAAATGGAACAAAAATCAAGAACTGCTGCATTAGGTGGCTATATGCACAAGAGAAATAAACTCGATAGTCAACTTGCTAGTGGAAAACTTGATCCAGATGAGTATGCTGACGATATGGAAGACTTAGAGTTTGAGATGCCTGGTATTACTGGTGTTAGCAACGACTACAGAACTGGTGATACAGAGATAATGGATTTAGTAGATGGTTTTGCAGACCCTGATATGGATCCTAGTCTTGCTAGCCCAACAGCTATTCAAACAATGGCTGAGATTAGAAAGAGAAATTCTAAACAAGAGATGTGGGTTGAGACAGAAGACCTAATCACAGATCCTAATGATCCAAATTATGCTAAGCAACAACAAGAGATTGCTGATTACATTGCTGCTAAAAATGCAGGTGTTGATGTAGATGCTCTTGAGAGATAATTTGATTTGATAAAATAGAAGTCCAAACTAGAGATGGTTTGGACTTTTTTTATTACAAATTGTGACAATGAAGTATTTGACTAAAATTTAATTAATTGTTAAGATAATATTGTTTTATATAATATTACAAATCTATTTATATATTAAATAAAGGAATTTATTTATGGGAAAAAAGTTTGATGAATATAATAAGGGCACTGTGACATTCTTTGGGTTTAAGTTTGAATCAAAGTCCTTTTGGATAAGTATGGGTTGTGCAGTATTTGTACTTTTGCTCCTAGCAGCACTTACTGCCTTTGGTGTTAATATTAGTTGGTATGGAGTATGCTTTGGGCTAGGTTTCTTAGTGGCACTTGTGTTGTCTGGACAATTATGTAACGAAAGAGATATTAATCCAGACTTCCCATATACGCTTATCTGGTGGGTTTTTCCATCTGCAATAATAGGGGCTAGACTATACTTTTTGATTTTTGATGGTAGTTTTGATAGTATTTGGGATATATTTAAGATTTGGGAAGGCGGTCTCGCTGTATATGGTGGAATAATCGGTGGTTTTGTTGGTTTAGCAGTCTGTTGTCTAATTCATAAAGTACATATTGCTAAGATGACAGATGTGGTTGCTCCTCTTCTAGTATTAGGGCAGTCTTTTGGAAGAATTGGTTGTATCTTTGGTCATTGTTGTTATGGTGTAGAAGTTACAAACAAGGCTTTACAATGGTTTCCTATTGCTCTTAATATTAATGACACATATTATTATGCGACTAATTTCTATGAGTCAATTTTCGATTTGATTATTTTCTTTGTTTTAACTATAGTTTTAAGAAAAAATAAGATAACAGGTGTGCCAACATTTGGATATATGTTCTGCTATGGTCTAGTTAGATTTATTTTGGAGGCTTATAGGGAAAAAGGACAAACATTGTTTATTGGTAATTATCCGGTTTCTCAGTTACTTAGTATTGCACTTGTTTTAGTAGGCGCTATCGGAATATCTGTATTACTTTTGGTCAATAATAGGAAAAAAGATACAGTGACAGAGTAGTCTTGCACAAAAACAAAGGTTGCAATGAAAAAAATTAGGGCAATTAAGTATATAAGTATTGCGTTATTTATTTGGTATATATCGTTAATAGTAATGGCGTATAAAACTCAATATTTTGAGGATAAATCGAATTTATATTTCTCGCTTTTACTTGCGAGTATTTCTCTAATAATGAGTTTTAAAGGGGTGGTGCTTAAGAGTTATTCAACTCTGTGGTTTGCTCTTTCACTTATACTTTATGCACTAATTATTATTCTTTTAGAAATGAAAAATATTGATTATAATAGTTATAAGTATTTCTTTATTTTGTTGCCCATTGTCGCAAGTTTGATTCTTGTAGCGTTTGGACAAAAGGTTTATTTAAAGGTTGTTATACTTAATGTTTCAGTGGCAATTCCTATGCTTCTAGATTATTTTATAGAGTTACAAATATGGCTTTATATTGTTGTTTTTATAATTTCAGTGCTGATAGGTATTTTGCTGTGTAGGACATTTGGTTTTGATAAGGAGACGGTTTAAGATGGCTAAGTTTGATATTAATAAAAAAGGCTATGATTGTGAACAAGTAGACAGTTTTATTAGTAAATTAAGTTTAAAATATGAGGAAAAACTATCCGAACAAAAGGATAGGGTTTTTGCACTTAAAAATGAGCTTTCTATTATGGAGCAGAGGCTTAGCACATATAAAGATAAGGATAAGCAGATTTCTCAAGCACTTATTTATGCAGTAGAAAAGGCTGAACAGATTGAAAATAATGCAAGTAAACTATATGACCTAGAAGTGAAGAGAATGAGACTTCTATATAAACAATGGGAAGAAATGCTTATTAAGTTAGAGGGTTGTAGTTTAGATTCTTCAACAAAGAAAGAATTGAATATGTTTAAAAAGACAATTGACGAGGTCCTTGCTCAGAATCAAAGAATCGGCTCAACTGTTATTAGACAAGATTTACATAATAACGGTACTGGCTATATTAGAAATCTACTTAATAGAATGGATTATGCTATTAATTCTAAAGCAAAACCACAAGAAACAAAGGCTGTGGTACAGGAAATGGCAGTTGAAACCGAAAAAGAAAATAATAGGGCATTTAATATTAGTAATAAATTAGATAAGATTAAAGTAAAGGGTTCTGGCAATATGGCAGAAAATTATCTCAATAGTGATGAGACAGACAATTCTGCGTTTGCTTCTGCTATTATTAAGAAAGGCAAGACAAAATCACAAGATAGTGGATTTAATATCGAAGAAGCTCTTAATCCAACTGAAGATTTAGATGAAATTATGAAGGCTTTTGATTTCTTTTTAGAGGCTCATAAAGACGATTAATAACGAAAGATTACAATTATTCGATTGTAATCTTTTTTTGTGATATAAAAAGTTTTTGAATGTTCAATATATAAAAGTTATATTTTAGAAGATGTTATATATATTAAATATAATAAATTATAATTATTAAAGATATGGTAATTATATTGAAAAATAGTATTAAAAATTGTCTTTGTGGAAAATTCATGAAACACCCGGCTATGTGTATGTTAAGTAGGTAAAAAAAGATAAAAAAAGTTAAAAAATTTTTCAAAAAAGTGTTGACTTATACCCTACAAAGGGGTATACTAACATTGCTTTTCACGAGTGGAAAGCGAGAACAATAACAACTAAATAGTGTAATTT
>SVHV01000002.1 GCA_015055605.1 Clostridiales bacterium | reverse complement strand
CAAGATGAGTATAAAGAGATTATGAAAATGTTGGAAAGCAAATAAAAAAAAGCCATATATCCGATTTTGGGTATATGGCAATTTTTTTTGAGAAAATATAAAAATTTAACAGTCTTTACTTGACATCGAGCCCTCCATGCCCAGCATCCAGGACAATCTTATACACACTCTTTGGAATAGTTTCAGTATTAACAACCGACACTATCCCCACACTCAAAACAACACTGACTAAAAACACAACAAGAGCCATAAGCACTGGTCGCAATCTAATTATCTTAAACATATATAAATACCTCATAAAAAATATATTATTAGGCCATATAATTTATGTTATCTAAAGCAAAACACAACTGTCTTTGTCGATAATTTTTACAAATATTCTGAAATAGTGCATTTTAATTTGAAATTTTGTTCCAAAAATATTATTATAAATAATGAGGGAATAAGATTCCTCTAAACCAAACTAGGCATATAACCTAGACTAATATAAGGAGAGAAAAATGGATTTAGTAATTATGGCTGCCGGAATGGGTAGCAGATTCGGAGGCTTAAAACAAATCGAGCCTGTAGATAAAAACGGAAATTTTATCATCGACTATTCAATATTTGATGCAATCAAATGTGGTTTTAAAAGAGTAGTATTTATTATTAAAGAAGAGAACTACGACATCTTCAGACAAACAGTTGGTAAAAGAGTAGAAAAACAAATCGAAACAGTTTATGTTTTTCAAAAGAACGACAACCTACCAGCAAATGCAGATATTCCTGCTACTAGAGTTAAACCTTTGGGCACAGGTCATGCAATTTTATGTTGCAAAGATGTTGTGAAAGATAACTTCGCTATTATCAATGCTGACGACTTCTATGGCTATGACGCTTATAGAGTAATAGGTGATTTCTTAAAAAACAACACAAACCCAGACGAGTACGCACTTGTAGGTTACATGGTAGAAAATACAATGACTGAGAACGGCAAAGTAAAGAGAGGTGTTTGTGAAGAGAAAGAGGGATACCTAACTAAAATCGTTGAATCTAGTATCGGCAAAGAAGCTGATGGTAGAATCGTAGCAAGCCCACTATCTGGAGCCCCAGAATTTGAAGTTAGACCTAATGATACAGTTTCTATGAATATGTTAGGATTTACACCTAAATTATTTGAATACCTTGAGAATAAATTTGTTAAATTTTTTGATGATAATAAAGACAACAAAGAAACTTGTGAATTCCTTATTCCAGAAGTTGTTTCTGATTTAATTCAAGAAAACCGTGTTCAGGTAAGAGTTCTTCCTACAACTGCTGTATGGCAAGGCATTACATACAAAGAGGATAAAGAAAAACTAGTAAACGAACTAGCCAGCTTAGTTAACAAAGGCGAATATCCAGAAAATCTTTGGGATTAATAAAAAAATAAAAAGATACACAAATAAATGTGTATCTTTTTTTCTTGTAATTTAATTAATCAACAACAACTACACCATCTTCTTTAATAGTAATAGTCATACCATCTTTTACATAGTCTAAAAATTCATCTCCTAAACTATCTACAACAGGCATATTGCTATTATCTAGCCACACATCTGCTAGAATTGCACCTGCAGCAGCTAGAGAATCTATAGGCTTAGAAAATAACATACAAGCAGGTTGTCTACCCATTGAACAAGCACAATATAATACTAGTCCACCGGTAGTAGAGCCTATTGTTTGAGGTAAGCATAATGCCTTACCTGCCATCTGCTTGCCATACAAATCACTATTATTCTGGTCACCACAAGTGGCCTTTTTGTCGCCAAACTGTAATGCTTTTTGGAATGATGCTAAGGTATTTAGTCCACCATGAGATACTAGTGCCTCTGCAGTAGCAGTACCACCAGCAACAACTCTTCCTTTAAACTCTCTCATTAGTTGTTTCCTCCTTTTGTAATCTGCTCTAAAATCTCATCATCTGTATAATATCTAGCAGTTGTATATGTACGAAGTTTATTACTAGATGTTATTACTGGCATTTTACCACAGAGAGGATTATTCATATACATTAAAGGACAAATATATGATGTAATAACACCAGTATCCTTTAATCTAACAGCATAATCTGTTTTTTCAAATTCTTTAAGCACTGCAGGAGAAGCTGTAAACACTGTAGGTATTACAACTTTTTTGTTACCAGAAATCTTAAGCCCTTCTTCAATCTTATCAGTCCAATCTTTTAATTGCTGTAAAGACATGTGAGGACAACCCATAAAGCATAGTTTTGGCTTAGCATTAGGATTTTTCCAAATAACAGGATAACTCTTATACACCCTCTCAAGCTCAGCATCGTCTATTACATAAGTTTGAACATTTTTAGCAAGTAAGTCTTTGCCTTTCTCTTTTGCTTCAGGAGTTAAGTTCTCAATATGATATAGACCAACAGCACCGTTAGATGCAGTAGCTGCACCAAAGTCTTTTAGATAAGTACGATTTTCATCATTTAATTCTGTACCAATCCACTTATCTAGTCCAACAATATAAGGAACTTCTTCCATAACTTTCATACCAATTGCAGAACCTAAAAGTTGTGCCTCTGGTTTTTGTGTGGTTTTGATTTCTACTACCCATGTAGCCTTTCTACCCTCATCTGTAAGTAGTCCAAAGTATGGAACATAACCAACAACAGAACCCATAATATCCATGATACCCGAGTTTCTATTACATCTAGCACCCAATACTGAATTTGCATATACTACTGCTGAAGACTCAGCCCAAGATAAAACATCTCCTTTCTCAGGCTTATTACCAACCTCGTCCATATAACACGTACAAGTAAAGGCATCATTGTCCATAAGACCCATCTTTCTTAATTGCTCTTCATAATATTCCTGTCTAGAATACATAAACTTATTGAAAATAAATTTTTGCAAGAAGTTGGCTGGAACATTTTTATCAATAGGCCTAGGGTCAGCAGAAAATTTTTGTTGAGACACATTTCCTGCTGAAATAAGCTGTTCCATTAAATCATATACTGGACCTAATGCTTTTAGTCCAAAAGATGTAACAAGGTGATTATATTTACCAGTTACAGGAACCATTTTTTTAGCACCGAAAACCTCACCATATTGAATAAGAGTTTTCATTACTTTTGCAAGAGTTTCGCCCTTCTTTCCGTCTAAAATCTCTTGCTGTTCTTTAGTTAATTTCATATCTACTCTTTATACCCCTTTACTATAATTTCATTGCAATATCCCATGCTTGCCAGATAACTGTTCTTAGGTTACCAACATTCTTAGCATCACCAACAACATGTACACCTTTAGCAACTATAGGATTTGGTTTATATCCAGCACATACAACAACGCTATCACATTTATATTCTGTAGTAGTACCATCTTTGTGTTTGATAATTACAGACTTGTCCTTAATCTCACTAACAGAACTCTCTAGATATACAGGAGTCTTATGTAGTTTGAAATAATCTCTCAAGTAACTCGTATTTGCTAAACAAATTTTACTTGACACAATCAAGTCGTTCAACATTTCAACAATAGCAGGTTTCTTACCTTGAAGAGCAAGATCATAAGCGATTTCACAACCTGTAAGGCCACCACCAATAACAACAACTTTATCTCCAACAGTCTTTTTACCTAATAGATAATCAACAGCATCTATTCCTTTCTCAATTCCAGGAATAGGAGGTCTTTTTGCAGTAGCACCAGTTGCTACAATTACCTCATCAGCACCTAATGACTCAATATCTGTTACTTCAGTATTTAGTTTGATTGTAATTTCAGGATATTTCTTTATTTCTCTATTGTACCAAGCGATCAAGGCTCTATCTTTTTCTTTAAATGATGGAGCTGCAGCAGCAATAAACACGCCACCTAAAACATCACTCTTTTCATACAAGGTAACGCTATGTCCTCTCTTTGCACAAACCATAGCAGCTTCCATACCACCAATGCCACCACCGATAACAGCAATATTTTTCTTTTTCTTTGCAGGAACAATCTTATATTTTTCTGATTGCATCACTCTAGGATCTAGAGCACATCTAGAGATGTGACTAGCATCATATATAGACTGAGCATTAGCAACACCTTTGTAGTGTGCCATATTGAAACAAGCGTTATGACAACAAATACAAGGTCTAATATCCTCTAATCTTCCCTCAATAAGTTTAGTAACCCACTCAGAATCTGCAAGGAATTGTCTAGCAACACCTACAGCATCAATCTTCCCATCTTTAACTGCTTGAGCACCAACATCAGGCTCCATACGACCAGCACAAACAACCGGAATATCAACGAATTTTCTAATATGTGCAACATCTTCTAAGTTACAGTTCTGAGGCATATACATAGGTGGATGAGCCCAATACCAAGAATCATAAGTACCGTTGTCAGCATTAAGCATATCATAGCCTGCATCTTGCAAATATTTAGCAGCCTTTTCGCTCTCCTTCATATCTCTACCAACTTCGGTATATTTCTCTCCAGGAAGAGCACCCTCACAGAAACCTTTTACCTTTGACTCTACTGAATATCTAAGAGATACTGGATAATCCTTACCACAAGTTTCTTTTATTGCCTTAACAATATCTGTTGCAAAACGATATCTGTTTTCAAAAGATCCACCATACTCGTCCGTTCTCTTGTTTGTGTATTTAGTAGTAAACTGATCAAGAAGGTATCCCTCATGCACAGCATGAACCTCGACACCGTCTACTCCAGCCTCTTTACAAAGAAGTGCAGTCTTTGCAAAAGCATCTACAATATCCTCGATTTCCTTCTTAGTGATCTCTCTACATTTAACTTTGTCAGACCATCTTGAAGGCAATTCACTAGGACTAGCACTCTGATATGGAACATTAATAATAGGTTTCAAAATATCCCTAACTATAGGCATATTATGAATCATTACTAATGGAGTTGGTATAGCAAAACTTCTACCCATACCTGCAGTAATCTGAACAAATAACTTGGCTCCTGTTTTATGAATTTCCTCCATAAACTCTTTAAGTTGTTTAAACATTTTCTTGTTCTTATATAGCCATTGTCCCATATAAGTACTCTTAATAGGTGCTATTCCTGGAATAATTAGACCTACATTGTTTTTTGCCTTGTCTATAAAAAACTTAGCAGCCTCTTTGTCAAAATGGTTTCCGGTCATTTCCATCCAACCGAATAATGATGTTCCACCCATAGGACACATAACGATTCTATTCTTAATCTCTACATTACCTATCTTCCATGGTGTAAACAGAGGTTCATATTTAGCATCCATTTTCTTTGCCATTCATAATCTCCTTACATATAAAATTTTCTTAGAATGTTTCTATAATATTGCTGAATATCTATAAATAAATTTATACATACATATATATTATAAAAAAACACATCAATTTCGACAAATCTTTTAATGCATTCTTTTTAATTTTTTCCATAGAAAAATGTTTTTTAAAAAATAAATTCCTAAGCATCTTATCAATTAACTAAAATCGCTTTGCCCAAACCGTCAACTTTGATATACTATATTAGTACTTTTGTGACTACAATATTTTTTATCACAAATCACATCTAATATATACTACTTTTAAAGGATGAGAGCATATATTATGACTATGAAAAACAAGAAAAAATGGTTTAATATTAGGTTTGCCAGTGAAACAATCAAAAGAACTAAACTATGGCAAAACATAACAGATGTATTCGACAAGAACAATCGAATATTTTTTGCTATATCACACAAAATTAAGCCCGAAACACTTATTGAAGAAAAACTCGAAATAAGCAAAGAAGAAACTGCACCAACAACACAAAAAGCAAAGAAAAAGAAGGTATTTAACCTTGTATTCTTCTTGATAAATTTAGTACTAGTTGCTTTGGTCTTTTGGAACTTTGCTCGCGAACAAGGTGGCATACAACCTTTATCTACATTATTTGCAAATTCTCCTAGATGGGGCTACATCTTTATCGCCATTGGTTTGTTTTTCTTAACAAACTTATTCAATGCAACAAAGTTCGCAGTATTCATCTTTAGCAAGACTAGAAAAATCAGACCTTGGTTTTCTTATAAACTAGCAGTTTTTGGTAGATACTACGACTTAATAACCCCTATGGGTTCAGGCGGACAGCCTTTTGAAATATATTATCTAAAGAAGAATGGATACTCTGGAGAAGCTTCAACTGCTATACCTCTAGCAAAGTACATGATATGGCAAGTTGCATTCTCAATTCTATGTACAACCATACTCATAATGTATTCCAAAAATCTAGTATCAACACCTGCAGTTCTAATCCTTGCATGGGTCGGACTATCAATCATTTTACTACTATTCTTATTCGTATTCTTTATGTCTATTACAAAAAGATTTGGTGCTGTATTAGTGGTTGGAGTACTTAAAATTTTAGTTAAGTGTAAGATAATCAAAAATTACAGAAAAACCCTAAAAAAGGTGCTTAAATTCGTTAAGTCATACCAGTACTCAATTAAACATTTTGCAAAAAGTCCACGAACAGTAATAGCATCAATTTTAGCAACAATGGGCTCTCTAATTAGCAACGCTCTAATTGCCTATTTCGTTCTAAAATCTTTCATAGACACACCATCAATGTCTTGCTATGATATCGTATGTTATTGTCTAATATGTGAATGTGCAGTTGCAATCATTCCTCTACCTGGTGGAAGTGGTGCAAGTGAATTATCATTCAATGCACTACTAGGCTCACTATTCCCTGTTGGAACACTATTCTGGGGAGTATTATTTTGGAGATTCTTAGTTTATTATGCATACATCCCTCAAGGCTGGATAATTATGCTAATTGACGCAATTAACAAAGATAAGAAACCAAAAACAAAAATTAAAGAGCTTAATTTTGTTCCAAAACAAGAAGAATCAACTAAAAATAGCATTGAAATCAAAACCAAATAATTTCAAGACTGTCCTATAATGATTTTCACTAACAAAAAATCAAGTTTGAGGCAGTCTTTTTTATTTATAAAAAAAAATGCAAAAAACACTAATAAATATTTGTCAATTTTTAGCAAATTAGGTTATACTAATACTGAACTATAATGATATGAGTGAAAAAAGTGCTCTTATCAAATCAATCAATTAGATTTAATACCCGCAAATTTAATCTAAAATGAAAATAGGAAAATGGAAAATGACACAAGAACAGAGAATCACTAAAGGAACAATCATAATATTCATTATGAGCATACTATTACTAGTATGTCTTTGTGTCACAGCCACTCTTGCTTACTTTGCGGGTAATCAACAAAACAAGACTACACTTATCATGGGTGGACCAGTTAGAGTTACAATGGTTGATGATAATTACTCTGACACAATCGGTCAAGGCAAACTTACCATGGACCTAAATTCAACAAGAGACAAATTATTACCTGGTATGGGAATTGACATGCAAGCTATAGCAAAAGTAACTTCATCAGATATCAACTCTACACCAGCCCTACTAAGAGCAATTCTCGAGATTGATGTAAAAGGTGTAAATGCACATCTAGCAGATGAGATTGAATATCTTATTCAAGATGCCATGACATCATGCTTAACAACAAGAATAGATAGTTCATCACCAAATGCCAGAGATGGTTGGGTTCCATTCGAGAGTCCTAAGTATGGTATAGTTTACTACTACTGTAGCCAAACTAGAGGAGTAATTGAAGAAACTAACGAAGAGTTTATCGAGGTTAAAGCAATCCCTACTAGTGCAATCGGAAACAATATTACATTTATCAACGGAATATTCCAATTCCCATATAAGTTCTATACAAACAAGTATTCTGATGTTGAGATTATCTTTAATCTTAGATTCCAGGCTATTCAAGACAAACTCGTTGATGAGAACGGAGAAAGAATCCCTAATACAATCTTCAATGTACAAGAAATTCTTGATAACCAAGTAGATTGGGAGACACACAACAACTAATTTATAGATTTATCTATTTATAGATAAACACACTAAAATATTTAACAAAAAACTTGACTTATGGTATAATTAGATACTATCAGAAGAGTATTCTGCACAAGTTATACTCAAAAAAACCTAAAAAATCGATTTTTAATTTACAGGTGAAAAATGGAAGGAACAAAAAGGAAAAGAAAGGTTGGTGGCATCATACTTTTATGTATGAGTTTTTTGCTTGTCATAGTTCTTACCTTCACACTCACCTTAGCATGGTTCTTTGATAGCGACTGGAGTAGTAATTATGTTACTATGGCAGGTTCAGTAGGTATCGCAATTAGAGATGAATCAAATCCTTCAGCAATTAAACCAGCCAGTGGCGCAGGTAACTTACACTTCAACATTTCTACAGACCTAGCCTATCCTGGTCAAGCAATTGATGCTAGTGCTAGTGTATACAACAACGGTGGTATCAGTGCAAATCGCGACCCTGTTGCTAATCCAAACAAAGGTTCTGCTTGTTACATTAGAGCAAGATTCATAGTATATACGAATATCGGAACTCCACTACCAGGAGTTGAGACCGATAACGAAGCCGACTTTGTAAACGCAACCATACTATATCAATTTTTAAATGGTCTAGTAACAACACAAAACAACTTACCTATAGAAGACGCACCTTACTTCTGGCAATACTACACTAGAGAAGGTGGTTGTGGTCTTAGTACAACAGGTACTTCTAGTGGAGATATTCTATTCTACCTCGAAGGCAAATCAGACACAACGAAGCAAACAGGTAGAGATGAAGGATACTTCTATCTATGTCAAAAATCAGGATATGACGCAACAAACAAGGTTGCATCTACTAATGGATATATGTACCCTCTACAAGTAGGAGAAAGTTCCGTATTCCTATGGAACGACCAATTCATTATTCCATGGCAATTAACAAACTACTCTGCAGACAAACATATCTTCGTAGCAGTAGAATTCCAAGCAATCCAAACATTTATTCCAAAAATTGAAAACGGCGGCGTAATCAATAGCGACCCTGATAACCAAGAACATAGCAATACTAGAACTGATGACTCTGACCCTTATTATGTTTCATACAATAATGAGTCTATTCAAACAGTATTCAATTCAATCGACTTTAGAGCCACTAATGCATTCAGTACAAAAATTACAGTAAACGGTGAAGAAATCGACTTTGGCGACTACGCATCAGTAAGTAGACCAGACTAAACTAAGGAGAAATTAAATGCCAGGAATCTTTTCATTTATGTTTGTATTAGTTCCATTGATTGCAGTTGGTATTATCATTTTCGTAATAATCACAGCGATTAAAACATCAGTCGTTCACAAAGATTTAACTTCTGAAATTGCTAAAAAAGCGAAAACAATAATTGAAAACGCAACCACGACAGCACCTCACAAAAACGGTAAAACTTGTGAATATTGCAACACAATCAATGACAATGACGCTAAAAAATGTGAAAACTGTGGAGCATCACTAAACAAATAACAACAAAAACCATATCAAAACGATATGGTTTTTTGTTTTAAGATACTAGTTGGAAAACATTACCATATATAAACAATCTCTGTATTCGCATAAAAGACACAAACTCTCACAAAATAAAACTAACTATTTTGGAGAGTAAAGTATGGAAACAAAAACTATAAACAATGGAAATATAGAGAAGAAAAAAAAGAAAAGTTCAGCAAGAAAAAGAGCTGGAACTATCTTGATTGCAACACTAAGTATTGGACTCACTGCAACACTATCTGTAGGTGCAACACTAGCATTCTTTGCTGGTTCAACTACAGCAAATAGAGCCTTATATATGGGAGGACCAGTGTATGTAGAAATCACAGGTAGAAACAATGACTTTTTAGCAGGAGATGGCAATCTCGACATCTCTGCCTTTGCAGGTAGAACAACTGGAACTGCTGGTACTATAGACAATACCATATTACTTCCTGGTCAAAAGGTAGAGATTCATTCTAGCGCTCGAGTTTACTCAACAACAGAAACAAGCACAGTCGAAGACAATCCTATCATTAATGATAGTACAGGTGCTAATACTGGCAATATCGGAAACCCTTATACCGACGCTAATGGTAATGCATATTATACTAATAATGAAGGAAGAGTCACAACCACTACTACAAGCCTCATAAGGGCAAGATTTGGTATAGACATAGAATTCGACCCAACAGTGGGCTTTAATAACTTTACTGGCACAACATACTCAAATAACTACCCAGTACAAAGCCAAACATCATTTGAGAGAGAGGTCACTAATACCACAACTGAAACCGTGTCAGGCTTTGAGGGAGCGATTCACTCTAGCGACCAAGCATACAGTTATTCCCCTACAACACAGACACACACTGGTAGAAGAGACTATGTCGCAGATACCACTTTTACAGCTTCTACCACAGCTGGTGAAGACATGACAAAAATAAAGAACAGGACGCTTAAATCTATCTACTCATGGAGATATGTAAGCCAAACAGAATATGAAGGAACCAATGCTATTACAGATGACTTACACTATTCTAAAATGCCAGCACCATTTGATGGTAGCGTAAATGCTCAAGGTGGAGATTCAAACAAAATTAGTGGAGGCTCAGGCAACGGATTCTATGGCGTATGGATATTAGATGGAACTGGTAACAAAACAGAGAGTAATGCGTTTTACAAAGCACGAACCATAGCATATATGAACACCTATGTAGAATCTTATGTTAATGAGTACGGCAACACCGTTACTCGTACCCTTCAGAGCAGTATTGACGCTCTAAACAATGCACTTAATAATAACTTCGTAAATCTAATTAACGATAGTTCTACCTTTATTCAAACAACAGATAATCCAGACACTCCAGAGATAGAGGGACTAGGAATCAATGCTAGTTGGTTATATATAGACCCATCTATCGGCAACGATACAAACTCTAATGAAATCAGCACCTCTGTCGGTGGCTGGTGGTACTTAATAGTCGACAATGGTGGCACTATAACAGGAGTAAATGACAATTACGCAGACACCCCACCTACTGGAGTCACTGCAAGTGGAGATTCTTACACTCAAACTGTCGATAGAAATTCTTATCCTGCTACTGATGCAAATAGACTAAAATACTACCTATATGAGATAGTACCAGATATCGAAGTTGGCGAAGTAATAGGCACTAACGGACAAAAGAAAATCGCTAGTTCCATCATTCCTTTCGTAAACGGAACTTTTGCTCTACCAGGAGACGCCCTCACAAATGTCTTTGCTAATGCAAAACTATCCTTTACAGTGTCATTTCAAGCCCTACAAGCCTTCTTACCATACACTAGTGACATTGACAACATGGACTACACAAACCCTCTGCTAGGTACAGCCAAAGCACTAACAATAGAAAACGCTATTCCTATCTTTAATGAAGCATTTGACTACCAAGAAAGCAGTGGAAATATCGGTATAATTTAATTTTCAAGTCAAAATACCTTTGTATTTAGGTTGTAAAAAACAATGATTTTTTATATAATAGTACAAAGGTATTTTTTATGTTTAATGAACTTATAGATAATTTTAATAAAATAGTTGTATACAAAGACGGCAAAGAGTATGAAGTTGACGGGGTCAAAGAGTTATTTTTAGAACTACTAGATAGTTCTTATTTCACATCATCTCTAGCCATCGCTGAGCACAATGTAATAGAAGAGCAAAAGCAAAAAGGTATTTGGCTTGAGATTGAGTATGCCGAAGAAAAAAAATATAGAGATAGCAGATTTGAAAAACTCCTTATTCCTCTCAAACCAAAGTACGACTACATAAACCTATACAGATACTATGATAGAGAATATCAGGGCAGATGCTTTGGCCTAACATTAGGAATTAAGACAACTGCTCTATATAATCATATAATAGGAGGCATAGCAAGTGGAAAGTAAATGGTACCTCAAATATAAAATAGCACATAGAGGCCTACACAACCAAACCATGCCAGAAAACTCCCTACCTGCCTTTCAGAATGCCATTGACCATGGTTTCGCTATTGAATTAGACCTAAGACAACTAAAGGACGGAACTGTTGTTGTGTTCCATGACCCTAACATCAAGAGAATGTGTGGCGTAAATGCTAGTATAGACAAACTAACAAAAAAAGACTTACCATACTTTAATCTAAATCACTCTACACAACACATTCCAACCCTTCAAGAAGTCTTAGACCTAGTTGATAACAAAGTACCTCTAATGATTGAACTAAAACCTATCAAGAATAGAGCAAAGTTTGCAGAGGCTGTGTATAAGATTCTTAAGAAATACAATGGCAGATTTGCAGTAAAATCTTTTGACCCCAGAATCATGTTATGGTTTAGGAAAAACACTAAGAAAATCCAAATCGGTATGCTATCTTCTAATTTCAAAACAACTTATGCCCCTCTATTCCAGAGAATCTTCGTAAAAAGGCTAACGCTATTTAACAAAATCAAACCAGACTTCATCTCTTATGAATGGAATGGTCTACCTAGCAAATTTATCAGTAGCAAAGGTGTACCAATACTAGCATGGACAATTAGATCCAAAAAACAAGAAAAAACAGTTATGCAATATGCAAAAACTGTTATCTTTGAAAACTATATTCCTAATAGTCCACTTAATTATTAATTTGTTTTACACACCATCTAAATCAAATGATGGTGTGTATTTTTCTTCTGCACTAGACAATTCCTGCGTATACCCATCAACAAGGCCCAATTCACCAAGTTTCTTCTCCACTATCTTATACTCTATCGCCTTTAGTTTTCGACTAATTTTCTCATATTCATTTGCCTTGTACATAGGTACATATTGACCCATTAAACTCACAAATGGATTTTTAACATTATCTTTTATCCACTCTAGTACCTTAATACTATTATCAATATGATTAGGAAGTATGAGGTGTCTTATAATGACCCCCTGTTTCATTATATCTCCCTCCCAAACTTCTTTAGGCTGAAGTTCTCTAACCTTGCATATATTTGCCTTAGCAATCTCAGGATAATCTTTCGCTTTAGAGTATTTGAAAGCAATATCCTCATCAATATATTTAAAATCAATAAGGAATATATCTACATACCCACTTAGTTTCTCTAATGACTGAATACTATCATAACCATTACTATTATATACAATAGGAATATTTGGTCTATAAAGATCAAGGGCAGAAATAATAGCATCTACATAATGACTAGGGCTAACTAGGTTAATATTAGTCGCACCCTTAGTCTCTAATTCCTTAAAGATTTCGGACAATCTCTCTACACTAATAACCTTACCCTTACACTCATGACTAATCTCATAATTTTGGCAATAAACACACTTTAGATTGCAACCAGAAAAGAAAATAGTTCCACTACCATTCTCACCACTAATACAAGGCTCTTCCCATTTATGCAAATATGCCTTAGCCACCTTAGGCAAAAAAGGAACACCACATACACCTGTGTTCTTTTCTCTATCTATATTACACTTTCTGGGACAACTATTACATAACATATCTTTTTTGCCTCATTCACTATTCTAATTAATAATATCACAACAAACATCTATGCCCAAACAAATTTACACAAAGAAAAAGACCATAGACTTAAACTATGGTCTTTGTTTATTATTTTTCAGTCGCCTTTGCAGGAGCTTTCTTTTGTGTAGTTTTTGTTGCAGGTTTCTTAGCAACTGCAGTAGACTTCTTAGGTGCAGGTTTCTCAACCTTTTCTTCCTCTTGAACCACCTCTACAGCAACTGTCTCTGCTTTTTCTACCACTTCTGCTTTTTTAACTTTCTTAGGAGCTTCTTCCTCTTCATCCTCTTCTTCGTCTTCATCTTCCTCGTCATCAAAATTATCTAAGAAATAATTATATGCACAAGCAATGATTGCAACTACGAATGAAAGAATCAAACTAACAAATGATGCATAACTAATACTTCCCTTTAGATTATAGAAGAAGAAGTCAAAGTTATTACCATCTCTAATCTGAATAGCGATAAACCATGTACAGATAAGTGTAACAGTTGTAAACATCATTCCACACAAACTAAATAAGAAACAGAATTGTTTAAACTTATCACTCTTTAACCATGAGATATAACTAAATACTGTTGTACATATAGTACAAATCAAACCTAATGGCATAAGTATACCACTCATTAGGATAGCGAATGTATAAGTATCTTTGATATAAAGCAATCCTTCCATATTAGAGCCCATGACTTTAGTATCAGTAAATACTGCTTTGGTTATCTCCCATGCACTATAATTAACTTGTTCATAGTCTACTTGAGGACCAACTCTGTGTTTAACATTAAATGCTGGCAGAAAGTAGAATACTATACATAGTATAGCAAGCACAGTACAGAATATGGCAATAATCATATCCTTAGTCTTAAAATTTTTCTTAGTCTCAGTCATAGAATCTCCTTATTCTTTTCAGTCGTAACATAGAGACAGATATATTTTTTTAACCTTATAAATAGTTTGGTTATTAATTTAATTTTATATTCAAAACAAAAAATTTGTATAAACCCAGATTAATAATTTATACTATACTTACACAATACTCTCCCTCGAGTATAGTTTCACATTATGATTATGTAACAAAAAAATCTAAAAGTAAAGCAAAAAACAACGATTTTTCACATTTTTCTCACATTTGTAGCCCATTTTTTGTATTTTTATTCTGCAAAAAACCACCAGCATTTTTACAAGAAATTTTTATACAAAACAAAAAAAGACTAAATATAGGCATTTTGTCCAGCAATACTATTTATACAGCATAAAAAAAACACCGAATTTATGCATTATTTTGAGAATTTATCCTTTTTAATATTTTTCAAAATTATTATTTACAAAACTATTCTTTTATGATATGATATTACCAATGATAGATGTTTTTCCACCGGTTGTCTTCCCCAATCCCATAATATAAGACAATTTAAACATCTATCCTTTTTTTTATGCAAAAAAAAAGATAGTGGCTACGACTAGCCACTATCTTTTTAAGACAAGTCCATTATACATCACATTCCCTACAAGGAAACCATATAAACACCAAAAAAACACCCTGTGTATAGGGTGTCTTTTTTATTCTTTTCTACTAAGAGCAATCAGTTTATCCAAACCTTTGATAATAACATCATAAGTAGGATAAGATGCTAGAACTAAGCACACGATAAATAAGGAATCTTGAAGGTGTAGTGATACATATTCAAACAATAACTCCCAATTGCCTAATGCTAAGATTAGAACACAGATTGTTACCATTGCTGCAAATAAGCAACCTCTAAAGATATCAAATGGCTTACATAGTCTAAATAGAACTAATAGACCGATAAATGTAATAGCAAGAGATGCCATTGTAGTTGTTTGTGTAACTGTTCCTAAAGTAGTATTAAAGATGTAACAAGCCACAACATTTATAAATAATATGAGTGCTCCTGGAATAGACTTTGAGAGCAAGTTAACAATAAACTTACCACTAATCTTTTCGTTATTCGGTTGCAGAGCCAAGAAGAACGATGGTATACCTATTACAAGAACTTCTAACATCAATACTTGTTTGGTATTCTCAAATAAATATGGCTCGTCTAATATTAGACAGAATATTGTGAGCAGTATAGTAAATATAGTCTTCATAAGGAACAAAGAAGAAGATTTTTGGATATTATTAATTACCCTTCTACCCTCTGCAACAACACTAGGCATACTAGAGAAGTTACTATCTAGCAATACTAAGTTACTAACAAGTCTAGTAGCCTCTGAACCACTAGCCATTGCTATACTACAGTCAGCTTCTTTTAGGGCTAAAATATCATTAACACCGTCACCAGTCATAGCAACCTTGTGACCTTTTGTCTTAAGAGCTTTTACTAAGATACACTTTTGTTCTGGACTAACTCTACCAAATACTGTGTATTTGTCTACCGCATCAATTACTTGTTGTTGAGTAAGACCCTCAAGAGAGATATACTTATCTGCATTCTCAACACCAACCCTCTTACTAACTTCACTAACAGTTATTGGGTTGTCACCAGATATAATCTTAATCTCTACATTGTTTTCTCTGAACCATTTAATTGTTTCAGCAGCATCCTCTCTGATATGGTCTTCAATAACAATGACTGCAACAGGAGTTCTCTCTTGTGGGATTTTATCATCCTTAATTGCACCATTACATTGAGCAAGAAGTAATACTCTGAAACCTTTAGTTGTATATGTTTTAACTAAGCCCTCTATTTCTTTGTTCTTAGTTTTCAATACATATTCTGGAGCACCAAATACAAAAGATTCACCTGTTGTAAATGTTACACCGCTTAGTTTTCTTGTACTATTAAAAGGCAAGATTGTCTGAGCAACTAATTCTTTACTATAACCAAAGTGAGTAATCAGTGCCCTACTTGTTTGGTTATTATCATCAAGAGCTGTTAGCATTGAGCCAACTAATTGCTCCATAGTATATTTAAAGTCTAATTTTAATTGAATAACATTATTTACTTTCATTGTACCATCTGTGATAGTACCAGTCTTATCTAAACAGAGAACATCAGTTCTAGCAAGCATCTCTATAGAATAAAGGTCTTGAACTAAAGTTCTTCTCTTAATAAGTTTGATAACACCAACAGCAAGAGCCATAGATGTAAGCAAGAACATACCAGATGGAATCATACCTATAGCAGATACGGCAGTTCTTCTGATAGTATCTACCATATCACCACTACCTATATAGTTAGATCTAAAGCTTAGGTATGCTAAAGGAATAATAATTACACCGATTATTTTAATAATCAAGTTAAGAGTTCCCATAAGTTCACTCTTAGGTTTTTTGTATTGTTTAGCCTGCATTGCTAGTTTTGAAGTATATGTATCATTACCAACCTTATCAACTCTAGCATAACACTTGCCACCAACAACAAAGCTACCACTATAAAGGATATCACCTTTGTTTTTCTTAATAGAAACGCTCTCACCAGTAAGCAAACTCTCATTTACCTCTACAGAGCCATCTACTACGATACAGTCAGCACAGATTTGTTTACCTGTCTGGAACATAATAATATCATCTAAAACAACTTCACTTACAGGAATCTTTGCCTCAAACTTATCTCTAATAACAATTGCAGTTGGAGATGAAACCAAACTAATCTTTTCGATAGTCTTCTTTGCCTTAATCTCTTGCACAATACCAATAGCAGTATTTGCAAGAACAATAATCATAAAGAAACAATCGCCCCATGCACCAACACTAATAAGTGCAACAGCAACCAACATACATAGAATATTGAAGAATGTAAAGATATTGCCGAGCACAATACTCTTGTATGTCTTTGTATTTTTAGTATCAACAAAATTTATCTTGCCTGCCTCAATTCTCTTTTCAACTTGAGCAGAAGTCAAACCCTCTTTTGCTGATGGATGAAATCTCTCCACCTCAACATTCTCTACTTTCTTTTTCTTAGCAAATGGCCACTTTGATTTCTCTGCCTCATCTGGAGAAATGATTCTAGGAGCTTTAATTATATTTTTATCTTTTTGCTCAGTCTCTTTAGGCTCTTTCTCAACCTTAACCTCTGCTTCAGTTTTACCCTCAACTTTCTCCTTAGCCTCTGGCTTTTTATCAGTCTTTGACTTAGAAGTTTTAGAACTAGAGCTCTTCTTTGTAGTCTTCGCACTAGACTTCTTTGAAGCAGAATTCTTTGTGGTTTTTTCTGTTTTTTCTTCTACAGATGTTTCTTCCCTTTTTTCATTAGGTGCAACACTTTTTGTGTCTTCTGTAGCCACATCTTTTTTTTCTTTTTCTTCCATATTATGTCCTTTTAATATATTATGCAGAGCATATAAGCTCATACAGAAAATTTTAAAATATAGTAGAGAAACACCCTCTACTACATAAATAATAACACAAGGTCGAATTTTATTCAAATGTTTTTATAATTTATATTTAACGAATATTAATATAATATAGATATATTATAGTCTACAGAAAATAATTACAAAAAGTAATTAAAATATTACACCAAAATCAAGGTTTTGACTTGCAAAACATTTTTGTTTTTGCTACAATACAAATATCCGTTATTAGGGCAAACTGGCAACTTGCACGAGGATAAACAAAAACTAAATATCATATTTGGTACAATCCAAATATTTGAAGAGTGGATAGTCTAACTATCAATTAGGGTGGAACCGCGGTAATATTTATCGTCCCTTATCAATATTTGTACAGAAGTCTTTTTATCAAAGACCTTTAACAAAGCAAGTATTTGATAAGGGATTTTTTGTACGCAAATAAAAATAGAAGGAGATAAAATTTTATGAGCAATGTAACAATGGACAAAATAGTTAACCTATGTAAACAGAGAGGTATTATATTCCAAGGTAGCGAAATCTACGGTGGAATGGGTAATACATGGGACTATGGTCCAGTTGGTGTTGAAATCAAGAACAACATCAAAAGAGCATGGTGGAAGAGATTTGTTCAAGAAGACCCTAATACTTATGGCGTAGATGCGGCTATCCTTATGAACCCTAGAGTTTGGGACGCAAGTGGTCACACACAGAACTTCTCTGACCCAAAGATGGACTGTAAATCTTGTAAACAAAGATTTAGAGCAGACAACCTAATCGAAGACCACAGCAAGGGTAAAGTTTCTGCTGAGGCAATGACAAATGAACAGATGGAAGAGTATATCAACGAGAACAAAGTTAAATGTCCTCACTGTGGTAATTTCAACTGGACAAATATTAGACAATTTAAATTAATGTTTGAGACCAGCAGAGGCACACTTGACGGTGAAAAAGATGTTGTATACCTAAGACCAGAAACTTGTCAAGGTGAATATGTAAACTTCCTTAATGTTCAAAGAAGTATGAGAGCAAAAGTTCCTT
This sequence comes from Clostridiales bacterium, assembly GCA_015055605.1. Classification (GTDB taxonomy): domain Bacteria; phylum Bacillota; class Clostridia; order Christensenellales; family UBA1242; genus UBA11490. The sequence goes on along the minus strand of SVHV01000002.1, from coordinate 349,336 downwards.
TTGCAATCGCACAAATCGGTAAATCATTCAGAAACGAAATCACTCCAGGAAACTTCATTTTCAGAACAATCGAGTTTGAACAAATGGAACTTCAAATGTTCTGTAAAGAGGGAGACGGCTTCAATATTTATGATAGTTACAAAGAAAGAGCAAGACAATTCTTGCTAGACATCAACTTTAGTGAAGATCACCTAAAATTCCACGACCACGACAAACTAGCATTCTATGCAAAAGCTGCTTGTGATATCTTCTACCTATTCCCTATGGGCTGGAGTGAATTAAATGGTATCCACCATAGGTCAACACACGACCTATCTCGTCACCAAGAATTTAGTGGCAAGTCTATGGCATACCTAGACCCTGTAACTAATGAGAAATATATCCCAACAGTTATCGAGTATTCTATCGGAGCAGATAGATTAATGTTAGCAGTTCTAACTGAAGCATACCACGAAGAAACTCTAGAAAACGGTGAAAGCAGAGTTGTTATGAAATTCCACCCTGCTATCGCTCCATACAAAGTAGCAGTTCTTCCATTACAAAAGAACATCAACGAAAAAGCAATCGAACTATATCAAAAACTTTGCAAAAAGTTCCCTTGTATATATGATGAGGCTGGTTCAATCGGTAAGAGATACCGTAGACAAGACGAAATCGGCGTACCATTCTCAGTAACAATCGACTTTGATACATTAGAAGATAACACTGTAACAGTTAGAGACAGAGATACTATGGAACAAATCAGAATCCATGTAGACGAGTTAGAAAAATATATCGAAGAGAGAATTCAATTTAACTAAAAAACAAAGAAGACTTAGGTTACATCCTAAGTCTTCTTTTATCACAAAAAGAAAAAGACCTTTTATAGGTCTTTTTTTAAAATCTTTTTACATTTATACCATAAGCTGTTTTTGTGTTTTTATCAATTTTTAATTTCTCAGAAATCTCAACACCAGCAATGATATAAACCTCATCTCCTACAGCAAGAACTGGAGTAGTATTTCTAAGCCTTACAGGAACTTTTTTATCAATTAGATAATCACTAAGGGACTTAGTTCCACCACCGAATTTTTCAAAGAAGTCGCCATCTTTTCTAAATCTCCACTCGGCATTCTTAGGAAGTTTACTAGCATCTATTAGATGAGAATATTCTTCTATATTAAACTTTCTAGTAATGTTAGTATCAATTACACCAAAATTAGAAATATCTAATTTTCCTCTAGTGAAAGGATAAGTTTTTTTACTTCTCTTAGCAACTCTATTAGTAAATGTAATATAGTTATACTCTTTGATTACAGTCAAGCCATTAGGCAAACTAATCTTTGTACCATTCTCTGACTCAATAGCCATTTCTTTAATCATCTTTAGGTGTTTTTTCTCAATATTTTGACTGATACCTATAGTCTTAAGGGCCTTAAGAATTAGTCTAAAGATGTAACTATCTGGATATACAAAGTATGTGGAATATACTCTAACTAAACCATCTTCTACAACAAGAGAGTCTTCGTTAATTTGTGACCTAATAAACTCCTCGTCTGCTCTACAATTAGCACCAAATTCTGAGATAGCATTATCAGCATTAGGCCATCTAAGTCTAATTAGTGGCATAATTTTATTTCTAATGTAGTTTCTGTTATACTCACTATCATTATTAGTCTCGTCCTCAACAAAAGGAATATCATTAGCCATAATATAAGCACTAATTTCTGCCTTTGTAACAGGAAGTAATGGTCTAATATAAATATTATCTCTAGTATAGTCCATTCCACTAGCACCAGCGATTCCTGTACCTCTAAAGATATTTAGAAGGATTGTTTCTGCCTGGTCTTGTTTATGGTGTGCTAGAGCAACCTTTGTAGCAATCTTCTTTGTTACAAGATTTTTAAATACCCTATATCTACACTCTCTAGCACCCTGCTCTAGAGTGAGTTTCTTATCCTCTGAAAATTTCTTTGCATCTACTTTAAAAGAGTAAACCTTGATACCATGCTTATTACAATAATTAATTACAAACTGGCTATCATTGTCACTATTCTCTCTGATTGTATGGTCAACATTCACAGCCACAACATTACAACCTAATTCTTCTCTATTATTCCATAAGTAATGAAGAAGTGCCATGCTGTCCTGTCCACCGGAACAAGCAACTGCTATTGTTTCCCCCTTTGTAATTAGTTTTTTCTTTAAAATTGTATTTTTAATCTTATCCATAATATTTTATCCCCTTAAATTATCTAACAAATCTCATTATTTCTCTAAATAATTCATCTGAAAAAAGTGCCACAACTCCACCAAAAACAGCAAGAATTCCTAGAACTATCCAGAATATTTTCCACTTACTGGTAGGAGTATTTCCACCAATCTTACCAGTCTGTCCATTCATAACAGTAGAATATTCTTTGTTTTTGTATTTATAGTTCACCCTATATGTTGGGAGCAATAAATATGAATATGTAGAATCATGATAGTTGTAATCAACATTTAAAGAATTTACTCCATCATAATCATATCTAGAAAGAATCTTTTTCTTCACTCTCTCTTGAACAATCTCTCTAGCAATTTTAGCAGACTCTTCCACTGTCCTATTATAATACTCTACAGAATAACCATATACAAATGCCTGATTAAATTTCTTTGTTTCATTCATATAATAAGGCTCGATTTGTTTGAGCTCTGTTTGTGTTAGATAATCACTGCACTCAACCAAAACATTATTTATAGTAGCATACTCTGTTCCATTGATCCTAAACCTTCTCTTATATGTGTCGCCATCGCTATCGGTTTCGTTTTCGTAAAGTTCACCAGAGAATGCAGCGTCTACTTGAGTAGAAAAAGAGAATGCAGGAACATATATACTCTCAATACTCTCAGGCTTAGGATTCTTCTTAAATGCTCTAGGTGCTAAAAATTTCTTTTTAACTCCTTCTGCAAATTTAATAGATGCAGCTTCTTTATTAAATGAAAAAGGCACACAAGCATCTGGATGACTAGCAGCATCATCAACAACCATATTACCACCGCAATACTCACATTTAGTAGCAAGGGTTACATATTGACCTGTAAAAGATGCGCCACAACTATCACAACGAGTTACAGATTTTTTAGCAATCTCGTCCTTACTAATTACAGTCAAAGTTTCAAGTTCAATTGTTTTCTTTGAATATTCGTCTTCAACATCAAAAAAATCAACTCGACCACAGGCCTTACATTTTAAACCTCTATCCTCTGGATTGAAATACAATTCTGAACCACAAGATTCACATTTTCCTGATAAATTTTCCTTCATAAACACTTTTTCCTTTTGTTTAATAAATTTCTTGTAGAATTATATATGCACTTATCCTTCTAAAACTCTATTTAGTGCCTTGTAATAATCTTCTTCACTAATAGCACCACTACTTCTAAGTTCATTTAGTCTAGTAACAGACTCTGTCATCTGGGTTAGTTTAACATCACTAACACCACTCTCAGTCTTTGTCCTAGCCTCCATCATAACAACCTGAGGCTTACTACATTTAAGAACAATACCTGCAATTAAACCAAATATTGCTGGAATAAATGAGCAGAACAACATCTGCATAACAGCCATAAATATAATTGACTTACCCATCTGTGGGTGTTTAACAGGCAATCTCTCTGCCCTTAGATAAAATTTTCCAAAATAGAAACTAACTAGTCCTGATACAGCAAGCTCTAGTGTCACCATAAATATCTGTGACTCTATATCCACCATACCGTTTACAACTGTAGTTAATAACTGTCCATAATAGTCAGCCACTCCTAAGATATTAAATCCCATCATTATTGCACAGAATAATGACAAGCCTCCAAATGCATAAGACACAATACTAGCAAGCAACAGAGTAACACTTCTTTTTCTTTTCATAATAATTTCCTTTTTGTAATTAGTTTTAGGTTTGTGTGATAATTATTCTTGATATGATTCAATCACAATTTTGTCTTCAGATTTCTTTCTCTTTCTAAGACAAGCACCCACAGTAGTTAAGATTGTAGATATAAATAATGGTGAAGCAACCCAACTAACAACAGTGAGTATCAATGTAAACTTTTTCTTAGTATCAGATTTACTAATCTTTTTGCAAAGAATAAAGTTAAATACAGCTATTGCAATCCATATTAGAGAGATTAGTACAAACACTATACCGAATCTTCCTGCAGTGTCTAACACAAAATCTATGCACTGCTCTTGTGAATATGTGCTAAGGTATGCATAAGACTCCGAGCTCTCAATTAAGCCTCCCACCATATCTTCTACAACAGACGGGTCAGTTCTAAGAATTGTCTCAAACAATCCCCTAAGTAGCACAAGAAGTGCAGCAATCAAAAAAACAAGACCACCTATCGCACACTTTAATATTCCTGCTAATAAATATAAAACTTTTTTTGCAATTACCATATTTTACAATCCATTATCATTTTTCATTTTACCGTTGTATAGAGGAGTTATTTAGGAGATACTCCCACAACTTACATATAAGTATAACACCTAATATAGAATTTCACAATAGAATATCTTAAAAATATAATATAATTAATATTCTATATTATGCCCAAACTTAACTCAAAAATAATTTTAATACTCTTTGCGAAAAACAATTTAAGTGCTATACTCTTAGTATGGAAATCAGAGAAGAACTAAAAGAATTAGCAAACTTAATAAAGAAAAGTGGACACACTCTATATATCGTAGGAGGGTTTGTCAGAGACTCTATTTTAGGACTCAAGACTGACGATATAGATATTTCGTCTAGCATGCCACATAAACAAGTAGAGAAAGTCTGTAAAGACAATGGGTTCACAGCTAAAACTATCAATAAAAACTTAGGCACATTACAAATTATCAAGAATGGTCTAAAACTAGAGTATACACAATTCCGAAAAGAAAGTTACTCTACACCTGCCTGTCATACCCCAGACCATATAGAATTCGTTGATGATATCCAGACTGACCATAAAAGACGAGACCTCACTATCAATGCTCTATACTATGATATACTCTCAGACAAAGTGATAGACTTGGGTTATGGCATGAGTGATATAAAACAAGGAATCATTCGTACAGTCAATATCCCTAGTGTCACACTTAGAGATGACGGGCTAAGAATCTTAAGGGTAATAAGATTCGCCTCAACTCTAAACTTTAAACTAGAAAGCAAGACAGCCAAATCCTTATATAAAAACAAGGTTAACCTAAACTTTATATCAAAAGAGCGAATCCAAAAAGAAATATCACAGATAGTGATTGCTGACCAGAAATACAATAGAGCAAACACATTAGGCCTTAGTCTAATATGCAAATATGGTATGCTTCCATACATCTTCAATTCCAGACTAAAGAGTATGAAAAAAATTACACGCAAAGATATCAAAGACTTCTATACACTATCTAGCGACTCTAGACTAATAGGCCTATACTTCCTAATCTTAAAGAAGTATCTCAAGGTTTACACTAGAGACCAGCATCTAATGTTTTCGTGCAACATGCTATTTGGATTAGACGGAATGAAAGAAAGTAAAACAAATATAGCAATCACAGAGAAACTATATAGAATATACCAAAATCTTACTTATGAGATGGACCCAATTACAGCAACAATTAATTACCTAACACTATCAAATGCAGAAAGAGAAATTATAGACCTACATCTACATAAAAAACATAAAGTGGCACTTTCTGACAATATCTCAGCAATTAAACGCAATAACTTACCACTATCAGTACACGAACTACCCATTAAAGCAAATGACTTAATTGACGCAGGTATAGATAATAAGTATATAGGAAAGATACTTTCTTCACTATACAATCAAGTCCTAAGCATGACCGTCAAGAATAGCAAAGAAGACTTAATCACAAGGGCAAAAGAAATCAATGAGACTTTTTTAAGCCTAAGCAAAGAAAATAAAGAAGATACCAGTAAATAACTCTGGTATCTTTTTTATTATATAGATAAGATACTTTTGAGTAAATAATAGTATAAATATCTACTTTTAAAACAAACTAAAACTATATATACTCTAGAGGTCTAATATGAAAAATTCACAAAGCCACACATTATCATCTAAACAAAAAACCAATAGAATCTTATCTTTACTCACAATACTTACCATCTTAATAACAATAGTCATTATTACTCAGTTTATGTTTCTAGATATACAAACCAACAAACTTCTCGAAGACGGCACTATAATCAATGGCTATAATCTATCAGGCATGTCAAAGTCAGAAGCAAATGTAGTGCTCATAAACAAGTTTAAAGAAAGAGCCGAAGACTTTAATCTTACCATATCTGATAGCATGTCCGACAAAGTATGGACTATGGACAAAGATGATTTCTCTGTAAACACTAATATCCACACAGTGCTAGATATGAGTCAGGATAGAGAGGCTCTACTCGGCGAGGTAGGAGAAAAAACTCTCATTAGCCAGTTTGACAAAATAGGTGGAAATGTGTCTATGGCTTTTAATTATATATATGTTGGTTTAGATGAAAAAATTGAAGAAATAATAGCAAGCGTGGAGATTGAACCAGTAGATAGCACAATTACTTTTGACACCAACAAAAAAGAACTCTTCTTAATTACAGACTCCACAAATGGTAAAAGAGTCAATAAAGAGAAACTGTATAGAGATATAAACGAACAATTTTTGTCTAACGACAACATATCAGTAGAAATAGAATATATAGACGAGATTGCTAGTATTACCAAAGAATATAACGAAGGACTGACTCACCTAATCTCCTCATTCTCTACAAATGTTGCAGATAGCACTGGTGGTAGAAAGCACAATGTAAAACTAGCACTAAAGTCTTTTGATGGAATGATAATAAACCCCGGAGAATGTGTCTCGTTTAACAATATTGTTGGAGAACAAACACTAGAGAGAGGATATCAATCTGCAACCATTATATATAACGGAGAATTTACAGATGGTATCGGAGGAGGCGTTTGTCAAGCAAGTACCACTCTATACAATGCTCTGCTACTTAGTGGAATAGAAATCAATGAAGTTCACAAACATACCCTACCCGTTAAATATGTACCACCTGCATTAGATGCTATGGTCGCAGAATATACCAGTGACCTAAAATTCACTAATAATACCGAATATCCTATATATATCCACACCTATAGTGATAGCCAATCAGTAACGGTTGATATATATTCATGTCCTAGCGAGTATACCTACAAGACTAGAAGTGAAATACTAGAAACCATAGATAGCCCCGGCGATAAAATCATTCCTGACACAGAGGGCAAATATGCAAAACACATATTATTTAAAGGTGAATATTATAGAAAATCATATCCAAAAGCCGGACATGAGGCAAAAGCATATTTACAAAAATACCTAAAAGACACCCTTATAGAAGAAAAAGAAATTAGACACGAAATATACCAACCACAGAAAGGGATTGTTTATGAGGGTGTAGAAGAATTACCTACAGGAGTATCTCCTATAGACACAGGCGTAGTCATTTACAACTAGAGCAATATAATTTAACAATATAAAAGTATATATATGTCATATAGTTTGACCGATTTTGTCTTTTTTGATAAAATTTAAAAAAAATGAAAAAGAGGAAAACGTATGGCAAGCATTAGATTTTCATTCTCAACAGGTGGAAGTCACCATCACAGACATCATAGACATTCAAGGAGTAGCACTACAGTTCACTACAGCGACTCTCATTCAAGCCCAAAAGGCAATATTGTAGCTGGCGTTATATGTATAATCGTAGCAATTCTTATAATTATAGGTGGTATATATAGCCACATCAGCCATCAACAAAAGCTAGAAACTTATCAGTCTATCAACGCAATCATTACCGATTATCACGAAACAAGAACTTGGGATGATGAAGACGGTGAATATGAGTATACCTACTATCCTATATATACATTTGAGGTAGATGGTACAAAATATGTTGTAGAAGACAATATCGGCAGTGGCTTTATTCCAGATATAGGCTCAAGAAACCTAATCTTATATAACCCAGAAAACCCTAACGAAATTACACACCTAAAAGATTCAACTGGTACAGCACTATTCGTTATCGGTGGAATATTTTTAACAGTAGGGACTGTCTTAATAATTGTTGCAGTTGTTAGAAAAAAAAGACATCGTGAATATCTTCAACAAGAAGTAGACTATGACAGAAGTGGCTCATCTGCAAATACAAGAGTTAACACCCCATCTAACACATCTACTAGCACACAATCATCAACCTGCCCAGGCTGTGGTAGTACAAGAGTATCTAACGAGTCAAACTGTCCATACTGTGGCACACACTACTAAAATATAGAGTTATCCACATCAATAATATTGTATAAGGTGTACACATTATCAAATAATCAGATACAACTCTAATTTATAAAAGTAGCAACCAGAAAGACCTATTACATAGTAATAGGTCTTTTTTTATATACAATATACACTAATACTATACAAAATGTATAAATTATGACAAATATTCATCTGATTATTTCATAACTATCCCCTCTGAAAATCACAAAAAGTATGTGGATAACTTAGGTGTTTTCACAATTATAGCCATTTTTTAATGAAAAATCGAAACTTTATCAAACTTTAATTGTGAATAACTGTCAGTTTTTGTGTGGAAATGTGGATAACTATAGTGGAAAAGTGTGAGAATTTATACATTTTACCGTAAAATTATGCTTATATACATAATTATACATAAAAATTTATAAATATTATTGTGTGTAAATGTGGATAACTAGAAAACCCTCATTAATAGCCCTTTATTTTACACAACCAAAATAACAGATGTATAATTACTCTTGAGGTGTTTTGGTGTGATTTATTGGTTTATACACACCTTAGATTTAACCCCTAATCATAGATATAAATTTGTGTACAAAAAACAAAAAAGACTAGTAAAAACACTAGTCTTTTTATTACTCTTCGTCCTCTTCAGGAATCTCCAACCTATTAAAGGTAATGGTCGAGAAAATAATTTTTAAATCTTTCTTCTGTTCATGACGGAGTTCCCTTTGTTGTAGCACCATAATATCTACAGCCTCCCACGCCAGAACCCAAAAACCTATATCCAAAAGATAACTCACAGTATACATCACACCACCTAAGTCTAATGCATACAATATACCGAAACCTAAGAAAGCAACGATTAGAAGAATAGAAGACCATATCCAATTACTCTTCATCTTCTCATCTTTATCTGCAAACTCGTTTACATAGTAATTAATAATAGCATTTCTATATAACTGTTCTTTATCCTTTGTATAACTCTCACAAGCAACATACAAATGCAATTCTTTTTTAGGAGGAATACCCTTGATTGCATTATCAATAAAGTTTGCAGTTTCGTTAGACAAAACTTCCTTTCCATCAGAGTCATATACAGACATCAGACTATCAGCATCAGACACATTAATCTCAACTATTGCCCTACCCTTCTTATCATACTCCCATGGATCACTATTAATTCTTTTTCTTACTCTTTTGATTCTATTTCTTAAAATTGACATAAATACCTAACTTTTTAGTTTTTTACCCTCTCCATATATTCACCAGTTCTAGTGTCAACTCTGATTCTGTCGCCATTATTTACAAATAGAGGCACTTTAACAACTAGTCCAGTCTCAAGGGTAGCAGGTTTATAAGCAGTACCACTGGTATTACCAGCCACAGCAGGCTCGCAAGCCACTATATCCATCTCCATAAATGTAGGAGGGTCAATACTAATAAGCTTGTCATTAGCATATTTAACCATACACACTGTATCATCTTTGATATACTTTCTTACAGGATCTACTATAACCCTATCAAAAGGCACTTGATCATAAGATTCTAAATCCATAAAGTATACAATATCCCCATCATCATAAGAATATTGCATTTCTTTTACAGTCAAAGACACCTCTCCAACAGTTTCACTAGGCAAAAAATTCTTTTCTACCACTTGACCAGTTTCGATATTTTTAAGTTTAGTTCTAAAAAGTGCTGCTAGTCTAGGACGACTAACCTTCTGATACTCAACCACCAACCATAGTTTACCATCATACTCGATAGTTGAATTTGCTTTTACATCACTAATATTCATAAAAACCAAACTCTCCTTATACCAAAATATACTCAATGCTTATGCACCTAGAAATAGTTTAACATTTTCAATACACTTTGGCAACTACTAAAAGAGGGGTAAATATCTACTTTTTAAGAAAAAACTCTCCTTGTCACACAAACAAGAAGAGTAAATCATATATTTTTAGCCACCCATACAGCCATTTTCTTTAAGCGCTTTATCAAACTGATTAGGAGTCATATCAAGATTAGTAGCAAAGTATCCTGAGCCATCAAACTTAATTCTGCTATCAAACTCCCTCAAACAATCATGCCAACCCTTAATCTCTCCACCAGGCGCAAAGCAATCACAAAGTTTCATAAAATATGCCTTATTAGACCTAGAACAATTAGAAACAATCGCAGGGAATGCATCACAAGCCTTATTTGCCACCACTATATCACAATCATCAGTCTTGGTGTCAAATCTAAATTGTTGTCTATAGCCTTTTACCTTAAACCTCTTAAGCACATCATCAGGCAAAGCAAGCCAGTCCATAGCCCCAACAACACCATCCTCTCTATCACTAGCGATCATAATAGAGGATAATGGCACTCTGCCAGGACCCACATCTAGCACCCTGTCTCTTTTGCTAGTAATATAATTAACAAAAGACACATAAGCATCTTGCTCTTTCTTGAGCCCCCTATAACACACAGGATTTACTACACTAAAGCCCTGCATTCTACTCCACAGTAAACTTCTGAGGTGATAAGACTTATCATACATGGTTTCACCGTCTAAAAAACTAAGGTCCATTAGGTCCATATTTGCAATCACAACCCTCACAAACTCACCATGATTCTTAATCAAATCAGCATAAGTCTCTATTTCATTAGTGCAGTATATATTAAAGAGTTTGTCTAAATTATACTCAGCCATAAAGTCGGCAGAGTACTGATGATTTTTTAATTCATTTAGAATGATTTCTTTGGTGCGATCCTTCATCATACTAATCTTAACAACCCATATTCCCCATTATAATTTTGTACTAACATTTTAGCATGAATTATACCCAAATGCAATACCCATATTAATCGCAAACCCAATATTTAGAAAAACAAAAAGGTCCTGCTTTCTCAAGCAAAACCTTTTTATTTTAAAATTAAATTAATTTTTTGTCTTTGTTCCTAAAACAAGACCAACACCATAGTCACCTAAGTAAAGATTTAGATGAGAACCCTCTGTGAATGATACAGGTGCTTGTATTTGAGCAACATAACCACATAGATATTGCGCTAATTGTGCAGCATTTGCTAATTTAGCCTGATCAGCACCAGTAAGTTCTGGCCACATATCTTTACCTACACCGATATACTCTCCCTCAACTACTTGAGCATTCTTAACCAATCCACCACCATAAAGTTGTTGTAATAAACTTAAGCCATCTGACATTTCAGCAATCGCACTAATAGCTCCTTGAAGAGCAGTTTTCTTTTGCTCGAAAGAAAGAGAACTATAAGATACGCCCATTTGTTGTTCTACAAGAGGAATAGCATCAGCAAGAACTGTCTCTAAGAATGTCATCTGAAGGAATCCTAAATAACTAGTATCCCAGTTAGTTTGAACACCACTATTGATGTATCCACCATTACCATTAGCCTCAATATAGATACCATGGTTTGCTTTAGAACGAGCATCTAATTCACTACCCATCTCTAAGCCATAAGTTGTTTTCTCTGGACTAGCAGCATAGTAAGCATCATACTCTGCTTGAGTATCGAAGATTCTTACATGACCTCTAATAGATTGTCCAGAAATTCCTTCAGCAGAACCTGAAAGCAAACATGCTACTAAGTTTAATTTATTTACAGTAGTACCTTGTACTTGCTCAGTTCTTACATAAATACTCTTATCTGTAGCAGGGATAGCTGTTTGACCAGCAAGTAAACCCTCTAGTAGAGGTAATTGTTGAACAACAGCAGCAGAACCATATTTTACAAACCATGGCTCTGTACCAACTACTTCAGAAGAAACAGTTGAAGCAATAATGTCTACATTTGTAGGAGCACCAGTCTCAGGATCATTATCAACAATACCACCATGAGAACCAATGATTGCAGGACCACCTGCATTCATAAATTCACTATTTTTGATAATTAATTTTTCTGCACCCCAACAGTAGAATAGACATTGATATGAGTCATATCCTTTACAACTATCTACTAAGAAATTACCAGAATATTTACCGTTTTCAGCAACATCATCTCTAAGACCATTCTCTACAAAGTAACCGATATAGAAGTTCTTTTGTAGAGTATTGTAAGCATTAAGGTCTACCCAGTGGTTTTTCATAAGGATAATAGCACCAGAGTTTTCAACTTCTGTATTTAAACCACCATTACCGTAGAATCTAACACCATCAATATCTACAGATGTTTTAGAATGAAGTGTTGTAGCATCTTCTACTACATTGAAGAATACTGAGAAGTGTGAAGTCATCATCTCGCCTTCTGCCTGATCTATAAAATCATCTCCTGCACCCTCAACACCACCAGTAACTGCCTTAGGGAAGTCAGATAGGTCAATTCTGAAATAATTACCATGAATTGTGAATACATCACCATCAGTTAAAGTTCTTCTGTAAAGACCTGTATCACTATAGTCTTTAACTGTACCGTTTAGTTCAGTATCTGAACCTAGCAACACTTGTCTACTTTGATACTCACTAGTAGTACCTTCAGTAGCCTTATTCCAGAAGAAAGCTGCTGGAACATCTTCTTTATGAATAACAATATCATCTTGAAGAATAATAGCATCTGCTGTAACATTTGTCATACCTGTTGCAGCTTTTTTCTCTGTCCAAACACCACCTCTATTAGTGTTGTCGTAAACAGATAAGTCTGTAGCATTATAAACATTATAACCATCAACTACTGTAAATTCAACAGTAAATTTAGTTGCAGATTCCTCTGCTGTTACATCTTTATTTACAGCCTCTACAGTTACTCTAAACTCTTCACCGACTGCATCTGATGTAAAGTCAAGAGTTGTATTCTCTGTGTCAATTTCTACAAATGATGCAAGAGTTGCTGCATCTAGAGTGTCATAATCTGTACCATTCTTCTTCTCAACGGTTATATTTGTTCTTACTTTCTCAATTCCAATAACTGCTCTATTAGCACCATCTCTACCAGAAGCACTTATTCTGAAATTGAATTTGTTGTCGTCACCAACATATAGAGGAGCTGTCCTATCCACAAACTCATCTTGTTTGTTAGTCTGTTCTTTCTTATTAGCTTTATATCTCTCCCAAACACCACTCTCTAGAAGTGAGATACTACTAACATCAGCCTCAGTAGCAACGACCTTGATTGTTACTTCAAACTCATAGTCGCCATATTTAATTTTCATTTTGGTATTACCAACAACTGAAGTGTCGACAGCACCAAACTCTAATTCACTAGCATCAACTGTCTTGAAAGAATCTTTATATTCCACTTGTACTTTTGCCTTAGAGGTATCAATAATGCCACCTTTAGCAACTGTAGTTGCCATTGTACCTGTCATAACTTGTGCACCTATAATCTTATCTCCATCACCACAGGCAGCAAGAGATAGAAAAGATGCAAATGCAATTACTAATGCAACTAACATTTTTTGAATTTTTTTCATACCTTTTCTCCTTTTTATACTATATAAAGTAGAACTATATATCTACATTATACCAAAAATTTTTTTATGGGTAAACATTTATATACACATCTGCAACTTTTTGACTACCATCAGTTGCCATAATCTGTACATGGAAAATACCCGTTCCACTAAACAATATTAAACCTAAGTCATTACCCTTGTCATCTTTAACAAACTGTAGTCTGGTAAGCGACTCATTATATTCAAATTTTACCTTTTTATTAGTAGCATTGTCAGGTAGCACCCTGTATACCAACTGAAGCATTGTTCCCTCGTTTGGATTCTCAATACTACCAGGACCTTTGTACTGAAGATTTATCGTAGTTATGTCATCAAGTTTTTCTACAAAAGCGTCCCTATCTGTTTTATTTAAGCACTCTACAGCAGTTACAGGTATTACCTCACCAAATATCTTAGCCTTTAAGCCAAACACTGAGATTACCACTATAGAAGCAATGTAAACGATTGCTATAAGAATAATTGTTGATTTTTTCATTCTCTACTTCTCCTTATAGTAAATCTTTATTTTATTTACATAGAACCATACTCTAATTGCAAATAGTATACCTGCAAATACTATTAATTTTATCCATACAACTGTACGATTTTCTGCAATAAAGAAATATGTAAGGAAAGCAAACAGAGCCGACATTAAAAATCCTATAATAGTAGCTTTAGTTTCATTTGGATTATTAGTATGTCCACCCGTTGTCTGGTACTGCTCTGTCTGAGGATTCATAATATCTAATTCTGCAGACATGAGCAAGTGCGACAAATAAATTAGTTCTAGAAGTATAAACACTTGCAATCCTTGCCAAAATGTGTATGCCTGAAATTGTGCTAATATAATAACAGTAGCTAGTATAGATATAGTAATTGTAACCATATTTATAATAAGTTTACTAAACAATAATTTGAGATAAGTTTGAGGACTAGTCTTATTTAAATAACTAGAAGCACCCTCTTCTGAGTATATATGTGCAAGTCTTGCATTAGAAGACAGCGCAACAAGCAAAATAAGTAGTACATTAAATGCAACAGCCATCTGCATACCTGTAAGCCCAGTATCCATAGCGGCATATATTTTATTGAGTAACAATATTGAAATAGGTAATGCTATTGCAATAGCCACTAATGAGAATAGCTTTTCGCTATCTCTAAGTAACATCTTGCCATCTTTTTTCACAATCGCTCTAACAGGCGATTTCTTCTGATTAGCAAATATTTTATTAACCTTTATCTTTTTAAATTCAAAAGGAACACTCGCCATCTTGAAATATATCGGCCTTACAATTAGGAATGTTACGATCATTACAACCACAATTCCAGCAACTAAACCAGCACCTGTAAACAATTGTGTTTTAGTAAAGAATTTGTTTCTAATACCATATCTTTCGCCAACAATAAATGTAGCGACCCAAACAAATGGTTTAAATGATGAACAGAACTCAATGATAAAATCCTGAATCTCCCAAAATGTCGTTCCCCATGTACCCAACAAATCAAAATTTGCTGGAATAATAGAAATGACAGAAAGTAATGCTAGTACAATACCTGCAACACACACAGCAACTACAGGATATTGTAGCCATTTGTTGTTCTTTAAAATAATTGCAACAAGCATAGCAGGTATAGAGAGCAATGCACCTGCAACTACAGGCACTGCTGTAACCACACAGTAAGCAGGAATGAGCCACAACCAGAAAGATATAGAAACTCCGTTAATAACACCATACGCTACTATGATTGGCAACATATAATATAGATTTCTGATTAATTCATAAAAATAATATACAAGAAGTTTTGATGTAAACACTACTGACTTTTTAGCAGGAAGTGTTAGGAGTAACTGATTGTCCTTACCAAAGTATAAGGTTTTCATCAATCCATAAACACAAACCACTATAGACAAAACAAACATAAGTGTAAAAACTATTGCAAAAACCTCTTGAGGAATACCAGGAAGTAATGACACTAAGTTGAGATAATCTAGGAGGAAGAATCCAACCCAGATTAGAGCAGTAATAATGATAAACTTAAGTAACGACAAAACAACTTTAAAAATCGTCTTCTTTGTGCTACCTAAGAAAGACATATCTATCTTGTCTTTCAACTGCATCATTGTCAAAGCTTTTAAACCCGACATTGTTCTCCTCCTTTTAAATATTTTCTATTTGTTGTCCTTTTTTCTTTTGCTCTTTTAATAATTTCTTTTCAGCTTTGAGCTTTGCCTTTTCTTCTTTTTTCTGTTTTTTCTCAGCCTTAAGACGAGCTAGTTCTTCCATGCCAGACTCTTCTTTTTGCACATCTTTATCTTTGTATTTCACAGCCCTAACATCTCTACTTGTTATCTCAAGATAATAATCTTCTAAAGAACTATCTTTCTCTATATTCTTAACATCTTCACAAACTAAGATATTACCTTTCTTAATAACAGCAATTCTATCACAGAGTGACTCAACTATATCAATAAGGTGTGAACTAAAGAATACAATATTTCCCTGTTTAGCATGTTCTCTCATACACTCTTTTACCTGGAATATACTTGTTGGGTCTAGTCCAGTAAGAGGCTCGTCTAGAATCCAAACCTTTGGATTATGCACTAGTGCTGAGATAATAGTTATTTTTTGTTTCATACCATGTGAATATGTTTTGATTTGATTATCAAAAGCATCTCTTAATTCAAAAAGATCCACATATTTATTTATTGCAGCTGTCCTATCCTCTTTGCTAACACCATAGAGGTCAGCAATATAATTGATATATTCTCTACCTGACAACCTCTCATACAAAGCATAATGGTCAGGAACATAGCCTATATTTTTCTTTGCCATTGTGGCTTGTTTCTCTACATCATAGCCACACACCTCTATAGAGCCCTCTGTTACCGGTAGGATACCAACTATTGACTTGATAATTGTACTCTTACCTGCACCGTTGTGCCCTAAGAAGCCAAATATTTCGCCACCACAAATCTCAAGATTTGCTGATTTTACAGCATAAACTGAACTAGTAGAATATCTTTTTGAAAAATCTTTCAAGATAATCTTATTTACACCATCTTTATTCATAGGTTCTTCCAACCCCCTTCCGTCCATTGCAACTTGCAATGCTAGAATATCTGCTTTTATTTTTTTCTTTTTTTCAACAATATCATGTACCGTATCTATGGTCGAGTACATTGCTTCATATATAAACCATACTCCTGCTCCCAGGAACACATAGCATACAAAGAATATCGCCTGATATAAAGGATAAAACATAAATGTTAAGTCGTTTATATTAAATGACCATGTAACATCAAGTAACCTTTCCAAACCCAGCTTTTCTGCAACGAAGTCACTGTTAATGTAGAAATAGTCGACCGTTCCATAGTTACTAAACCACACATTACATACCAACGCAATAACGAAGTATATTCCAAAACCTATCATTGAATACTTAAATTCTTTAAGTTTTGGTCTTTTATATACATTCAATGCAACCATCAGAATCGGTAAGAAGAATGCTATATAGTGATTAACATAGAATGCAACAATTCTCTCACTAAAGATATTTAATGCATCGTCATAATTAGGCATTACCATTGCTAGGAATGCTCCCAGAACATTGATAAAATATGTGAAGTAGAATAATTTTTTCCAGTTAAATATCAAACATAGTGGAATAATGTACATTGCAGTATTACACAAGTGTAGAGGCCAACCCAAAGGATTAGTAAAAGTCTCAAACTTATTATGAATACTGAAAGTTATTAATGTGCCCAAACTAATATAAAGTAAACAAAGTTTAATAACCTTGCTATCTTTCTTTTTAAGTAATAGATAAATAGCGATAGGTATCAAGAACATTAGATATAAAATAATTCTATGAGGTTGTTTAAAGCTCTTGATTTTTACAACATAGTTAGCTAGTCCAAACACTGCCTCTAGTATATATGATGGCATAGTTGCTAACAACATTCCAACGATATACCATAGACCTCTTAGGTCTGACTTGTTGCACTTAAACCAGCCCTCATCAGCAAATACCATAAAAGCCATACCGATAGCAACGCCTATTTCAAGACCCAGTAAAAGTGTTCTCACATTAAATCCTATATAAGGATCGAATACAGCGCCTAATGTCAACGGATAGAACCCCAACATACAGAGTATCATTACTGGCAAACAGAAGTATTTAATTACAACAGTATATTTAGGCGTCTTAAAGAATGGATATAATATCAAACCTAATTCAGCAGCGATTTGGAACCAAATAAGAATGATTGATACCACAGACCAAAACCCATTAATTACTACTGTATCACCTTCTAATGCAAATATATATCTAACAGGTTCATTTCCCATCATGTAACGGAAAAAGAATACTAGTGCTAGTATTGACGCAATAAATTTATATAATTTTGTACCAACAACCCCACCTGTTTTCTTTTTGTGAAGTAGGAAGGGTAATATTATTCCAACTAATGTAAGAAGCATAGTCGCAATCTGAATTGCAAACATAGTTCTCTCCTCTAAAATAACAATTTTTATAAATATATTCTCAAACTACAAATATTGCGAAAAACACAATATCTATCCGGAATATATATGACAAAAAAACGATATGCTACATGTTTTACCAAACAGCATTTTTTCATATTATATTTTTTGTAAAACTCACATGAATTATTATACCCTTACACAATAACAAAAGTAAATATCCACAACAAGTCACAAAAAAACACTTATGCAAGACACTCTTCTAGCATAATCGTCCAAAAAAATTGTTTAACAGAGGAATCTCTGTTGCTCTTTATATATTAACTGATTATTCTCAGCAACTTCGCTAACCTTGATAGTTTGAGCAGATGTAATATCTTCTGTACATCTATCAACATACATAAAGAATACAAGCAATAACATTGTAATAGTAGACACTACAACAACAAGTCTAAAAAAATATATCAAGCCTATTGCTTGAGACAACTCAAATATAGCCTTTCCTGGAGCAATAATCTGAGATAGTATCCACTCAGTTTCTCCAGCATTAATCATATTTAGAAAATTTCTAGCCCAACTAACAAGCATACTCCTGTCTGCAAGAAAAAGTACCACTACTAGTAGTAGTGCGAATTGAGACAAAAAGATTCTCTTCTTATTCATAGGTTTAATTGCCGATTTTTTAGACAACGACCTCATCATTTCCTCGCAAATCTCAGTATACTTTTTAAAATTATACCTAGATTGTGCCACATTTTACAGTTGTTGTCAATTAAAAATCTCAATCAACAAAATTCGAGCAAATTTTCAGCAAATCACTAAACACACAAAAAAATCCTTTATTTAGACAATATTTAAATATCGTTTATAAAAAAACAAAAAGTCCTTGCTTTTACACAAAAACTTTTTCTTAGTCTTGATCTAAATCTGTGTCAACAATAAGTCCATCAGCAGATAACTGATACTCCTTATTAATCTCCTCAAGCTTACCCCTAATTGCAACAATTAAGTTCTTCTGAGGCTCAGTCAAATTTCTCTTACTTTCTAGGTAATTAATCATATAAATTGTATCAAAATATGTCCTCTTAATTTTCTCAAGAGCCACTGCCCTCATATCAGTTAGGTTATCTAGCCTGTCTGCAAGTTTAATAACTAGTGCATAACTAGACATATACTGCATCTTGTGTGCTAGATAAAATCTTTTACCTACAAGCTTTGGCATAAAACCAGAAGAAGTAACCTCCATAACTAGACTAGCAACAACTATTCCAAACCTATCACAAAGCTCCTTATAAGAAGTATATGTATCCTCTAGCACATCATGAAGAAGTGCCCCTGCTGCTAGAATATTTCCATTCCTAGATGGTTTAAACTCAGAAACAAGCTTACTCACTCTAATAGGGTGAGTAATGTAATCACTACCATCTGCACGAACCTGTCCTTTATGCCTCTCTGTGGCAAATGCTAATACTTCATCAATATCAATTTCTTCATTAGTATCTATATGCATACTTGCCCTTCTTTGTATTTATTTTCAACTTAAGTTGCTTAATAAAAAAATAATATTTAGAATATATCAAAAAAAAATTTTTATGTCAAATATAATATTTTGTTAACACTATTTTTTTAAGCATTTTTACACTCCACACAAACACAACAAATTTACTAAAATTACATAACAATTTTACGAAAAATACTTTTTATTTTGTAAACATTGTGATATTATATTAGAGTTAAATCGCAATAACGATATTATAAACACCAGATGCAGATATGGTGGAATGGCAGACACGCAAGTTTGAGGGACTTGTGGGAGTATCCCGTGCTGGTTCAAATCCAGTTATCTGCACCAACCACAGAGGCTTTTCGCCTCTTTTTTATTTTTACTGGATTTGTGCTAGTTTAACAACTAGCGAGAACATTATAAGTTCTCAAACCAGCACTAGTGCTGTGTGCTCGGGACCCCGTCAACCAGTGTCGACACCCGAGAATTAACGGCTTCGCCTTAATGCAAATCCAGTTATCTGCACCACTATGAGTCTAAGTTGAACCATTCAGCTTAGACTCTTTTTTTATTCCAATATACAAGTTAAAGGGTGGGACACAAAATCCCACCCTAATTTCATTTGTATTCACAATGCTTTTAACCCACCTGACAAATTGAAATTTGACACGCTTTATTCGAATTTAATACTTCCCGTGTTTGTTTTTATTTCGCATCTTCCGCATACCGCTTCTCCGATTGGAATTTTAGGTATTTCGATTTTGCCGGTTTTTGTGCTGACTGTAAACGCCGTATTAGACGGCAGTCTGCCACTAACAGAGCCCGTATTGGTTCGCACGAAAACATCGGGAGCAGAGCAATCGTTTAATGAAACCTTTGCGGTGTTGCTTTTGATCGCAATGCTTTCACTAACGATACAATTGTTTAACGAAACAGAGCCTGTATTTCCTTTTGATATAAAATTCATGCAAGAAATATGCTCTAAATTTATCGTTCCTGTGTTTATTTTAATATCTATCATTCCGCTGCAAATTATCGACGATACGTCGACGCATCCCATGTTTGACACTACAGATATCTTTTCAAGCATTGATTTAGGAATGTATAGCTTGATTTCCGAACGATCGACACCTATCTTTAAAAAATTGTACCATTTTGCACTTGTTGATTGGATTGTAAGAACGCCGTCCTCAACAAAAAAATCGTACGGACGCTTTTTCTTTTCGAAAAAAACGACCATTGTGTTATTGTCATCCGCGGGTTCTATCTTCACTTTAGCATCCTTGGCATAGAGTAGTATTTCCTTATACGGATCTGTTACTTTGTATGTGTTTGTAATATATTTTGCAATCATTTTATGATTCCTTGTCAAATTCTTATTTATCGGTGAGATAATTATACCATATTTCATAAATATTTCAAATAGCATTAGATAATTAATAATACTTTTTGACACCGTGGCGTGTGCTCGGGACCCCGCCAACCAGTGTCGACACCCGAGAATTAACGGCTTCGCCTTAATGCAAATCCAGTTATCTGCACCAAATTAGAGGCAATAGCCTCTTTTTTTTACCTATAAGATTGATTGCTAAACAATGACGATTATGATACACTTATTTTATAATAAGGGGTACTAAAATTATGAATAAAACGAGTATAAAAAAATACACGGAATTTAGGAAAAATTACACATTTAACTATATCCCACTGGAAACCATAGAGGACAAGATATACTACAATGGTGAACTTGTAGAAGATGAAGAGAAAAAATATTCTGACAGCGATACATTTATCAATATCGGCTACAACTTTAAAAATAGTTTATCTAGAACTTTATCAAATCTATATCCTATTCGTTTTAGATTTAGAGGTAAATGGGTAAACAGCATTGAGGGAGTATTACAAGGAATAAAACACAAAGACAAAAAGACTCAGAACCTAATCTTTAAATACTCTGGGCTAGATGCATATCACACAAGAGGCTCCAATACTTTAGACTTTTGGGGAGAAACACAAACACTCTATTGGCAAGGCAAACCCATGAAAAGAGATAGTGAAGAATACCAGACATTTCTAGACGAATTATATTTGTCTGCAATTAAAAATCCACTCTATAAAAAATGTTTACTCTCTACGGAAGATAAATATCTCCTACACCACATAGGCAGAGAAAATCAAAGCGAAACAGTACTAACTAGATTTGAATTTGAACAAAGACTAAATTCATTAAGAGAGTTCATCATCAAAAATCAACCTCGCTAATTTATCCTGAGTCTAAATTAACATCTCAAACAAAAAAAGAGACCTCGTCTCTTTTTTCTTAACAAAATCATTCATCACACCTATCACCCCACAATACATCTTCATTATAGGGTATTGAAAAACAATATGATATATGTTATACTTTCAATATGTTAAAGGGGTAAATATGGGAATAATAAATTA
Source organism: Clostridiales bacterium (assembly GCA_015055605.1). Classification (GTDB taxonomy): domain Bacteria; phylum Bacillota; class Clostridia; order Christensenellales; family UBA1242; genus UBA11490. The sequence goes on along the minus strand of SVHV01000002.1, from coordinate 327,134 downwards.
TTTAAGACAAAAGAAAAAAGAAAAACTACCACTAATTGCTAGAGTAGACCTTGCAGAACTTCAAAGGCAAAGAGAAGAAAATAGTCAACTGGGAGATGTAAGCATCTTAGCGAAAGCAGACTACACAAAAAGAATCCCAACCATTAGACTATATTATACTGCCCTTGAAAGATTTAATAGATACGGCACAGAAGAGCCAAAAGTAGGACAAACTTTTGGTATTTCTAGTCCATTTAGACTACCTACCGAAATGAGCATAGAAGATGCTTGTAAAGTGGTATCTTATCTCTCTGAACAGGTAGAGCAAAATAACGATATAGAGCCAGCCAGTGAACAAAGTGTTGCTATGGTTAGCAATATCTTAAGTCAGTATGGTTTTGAAAGAGTAGAAAGCAAGGAAAAAGGACACTACCACACAGTGTCTGACTATCTACCTTTCCGCAAAATCAGAACAGATTCAATTCCTGTTTGTGAGGCAATTGAGGGTGTCACCGACCTATTTACTGTTGGTGGGGATTTTAAACTATTCAAAAAAACAGATTTGCATGATAGATATTTTGACTGGTTTACAGCTGGTATTACTAAGCAAGATATTGAAACCATCTACAAAAATATAAGAAGAGACCACTTATTACCAGACGACTTTAGTAATGATAAGACCTCTTGCTAATATTTCAACTAGGTATTAAACAAAAAGCGAAAGTGAAACAATTCACCTTCGCTTTTTTGTTACCTTAAATCCAACAACATTTCTATATGGGTTTACCTTTTGTTTGAATATTTTTCAATGGTATTATTATTGAATCTAGAAATATTATATGCATAAGGCATATTAAGAGCAATACATAGTTTAGTTGAATAAGTCTTACCATTATTTAGAGCAAAATACTCATCAAACTTCTCACCCCACACCTCTCTAGCATCTTGCTCCACAAGTCTCTGGACAAGAGTCTGATAAATAGCGAAATAAGAAGAAATATTCTGCACCTCGCCAAAATCAAAATCAATCTTATCAAGACCAAATAATAAAGAAGAATGAACAACTAGATTTCTATATCTATCTTGCAATACTTGATATTCAGGAGTATAAATATAATCCTTTATATAATCTTTTTCGAGCAATGTTTGTAGTTGCATATATGATCTACATTTTTTGTTTGGAGCATTCTCTACAAAGTTATTTAATACACCAAAATCATAAGTTATATCCATCAAATCTTCTAGATGAAGTTGCTTATAAATATTCTCATAATCCTGAAACTGAATCAAATAGGTAGAATTAAGCGAAATAATATTCTTAACAAACAAATAACAAATATTAAGATAGAGTCTAACTAGTGCCTTATAATTCACTCTTGACTCTTTAAAAATAGCCTCAATAATATTCTCCAGTTTTAGGTCACACAGACTATTTACCAAAGAAGATATTTGGTTTTGGTCTAATAAATAATTAGCACTATTCTCATCAATCTTTTCTCTTCTAAAGTCATGATATACCTTAGCAACATATTTATGCATAGGCATACTGAGTTTGCCTTCTTGATACAACATACCATTTAATACAAAGGCAACAATATCTTTATTCTCCATAATTTTCTGACAGATTCCTGCAGAAGCAAAAGAAGAAATGTACTGATATTGTTTAGATTTATAGACATCATTTCTAAGATAACTCTTAAGGGGCTTTAGTTTAAACGACTTATTCTTAATCTCATTTTGATTTTCGTCCAAACTTAGTTCTTTTTCAAACTCCTCATAAGAAATATCGTCTTTTTTGAACATGTCAAAGATTCTCTTTAGTTCTTTAGCAAAGCCTTCTTGACTAACACCATTTCTAGTCCTAATACTTTGCAAAACAATGAGTTGTTTTTGATACTCGTCAACCCTTTCTTTATCAAATATCATACGGAATCTATCGAATAAATTATCACTAAGGGTAACACCTGTTAATTCAGCAATCTTAAGCAAAGACTTTACACTATCATACTTGCTTTTGATTTTTTGGAACATAATACGAGCCTCATTAACTGTTAGGAATTTACTCATAACATATAACATATTGAAGAACACATTACTATCCCTACCAAAATTAATATCTGATGGATAAAAGTCAAATTTCTCATTCACTTTCTGAGTTCCCAAATGTTTCTTTACTACTGACCTAATATCCTTAAAACTATCGAATTTAGTTATAAATTCTTTAGCCTTTTGCTCATAAACCCCAGCCTTTTCTTCATCACTAGAACACACCTTGATATTCGCAAGAAAGTCTTCTATCTCTCCAACATTTTCCTTTAGGTATTTAGTGAGCGCAAACATTGTTACTGTTCTAAATTTGTTGGCATATTCAGATAATTTATCTGGCTCAACATCAGCAGAAATATCAATATTAGCTGTAATACCCTTTTTAATCTTATCTATAGAAATTTTTAAATTTCTAGCCTCATCAAAGACAGTATAGTCAAAGAACTGCTCCAAAATATCGCTATCCGAATATAGTTCCTTTAGGATACAGAAATACTTGTAGTTGTTCTTTTGGAATTGTTTAGCAAATTCTTCAACATCTCTCTTAGCCGTATCATTGATAAACACATTCTTATCTATTCTAACTTTTCTAGAATTATGCACAACATATTGTCTGATAGCACTTAGCAATCTTAGATAATTGTATGTCGTCTCATTTTCATCGATCTTCCTAACCAAAGAACTAAGAATTTCATTTTCTTCTAATTTGTCTAGAACAATCTTTTCTATCCTCTTACCTTTTTGTCCAATAAAGGCATATCTATATAGAGGTATAGCATTTGCCTCTGCACAAAACTCAGACACTGGAGTTTTTGCCAATTCAAAAAGTTTGTCATTAACTTCCTTATCACTAATTAGTTTGTCTAGTTTTTCTTGAATCTTTTTATTTAGCAACTTATCAGGGTCAACTTTTTCGTCTTTAAACTTAACAAAAAGACCATTTCTAATAGCCACATATTCTAAACATTTGCAAAAATTAACCTGCTGATTTTTTTCCATCTGGATACCAAATCTAGCAATAACTTTTTTGTAACTCGGAATAATATATGTTGTCCACTTTTCTTTCTTATCTGGTGCATCTTTTAAAAAATTATACCAATCAGCATCTACTGGAATAGAGCCAATTTTATCAAAACCATAACTATCGTCATTAGATATATCTCTATAAAGCGAATTAATCGCATAAGCAACATTATTATAGTATGGTGCAATAACTTTCTTTACATCTTCTAAGTTACTAAATATCTGCACCTCAATATTATTATCGGTAGTAATGTCAAATAACTCTTGAGTATAAGATACTTTTTTTACCCTATTCACTCTCGATTTTAGGATTTGTTTCTGAGCCATGGCACTAAGTTCAAATCCATTCTTGTTCTTTAGGTCTGTAAATCTTACACCTTTGTTCTCAGCAGTTTTATCAATATTAGTACAAGACTTTAAGTCATCAATATTCTCATACTCTGCAGTAAAGAGTATGTTCGTATTTTTAGAAAAATGGTCCTCTACTATAACAGTATTATTAGCATAGTGCACAGACTTTACTCCGAGCCTTTTAATATTAGAAAATTTCTTCATAAACATTCCTTGTTGATTGCAACCTTATCATTAAAAGCACAACCTTTGTAATTATTATCTCACAAAGAGAAACAGCCTAAATTTCCTTTAACCTGATAATTTGATTATATTGTAATTCAGACCCCATGTCAAATATTTATAAAAAGGCAGGAGCGTACACCTGTCTTTTTCTATTGTAAAAAAAATAAGACCAGAACGCTCTGCTCTTAATACATATCGGGCAATCATATACTTTTTCACTCAGTTATCTCATCTGTCTTAGTTATAGCCCCACTAGGAATTATAAGATACAAAAACTGAAAAATTTAAGTGAGGTGTTTTATGGTTAGTTATAGACCCACTAGAAATTATAAGATACAAAAACTATTACACTTAAATCCACATTCAACAATGTATCCTTAGTTTTTACAAAAAGGAGGTAAATAACATGATAATCTTAGACCCACAATGAATTGTTTTGTACACAATAATTTTTGGAGGTGCCATTATAGCAGTCTCAGAGCCTATACATCTGTACAATCTTTTGTGCATTAAGCACGAGGCATTCTCATCCATAGAGGTCAATCTTTCATAACTCTCCATCAATTTACTTTTACAAATAAATTGAAAGGAGAAATAATTATGAAGTATCAGACCCTTTTGTATACTTTTAAAAATTTTCATTATCAAAAGGCTATAACCTTTTTTCAATGATACATAAAGTTTTTGTACAATATGGGAACAATTTCAAACGAAATTGATACCTTTATATTAATACAAAAACAATGTTTTGTAAAGACTTTTTATATAGTCCTCTTCACAAATCACACCCACCACCTCTCAGCATCTACCCAATCACTTGACTTTCTTAAATACTAAAACATATAATTAACATATATTTTTATGCAGAGGATAGTACAATGGATTTAACAAAAACACAATGGTCAGCAGAAGATAAAGAACACTTCCTTACATACCTTTCATCATTTAGCAAAGGGCAAGAAAAGGGTGTGTGGGAGCAAAGAATTGTAAACACCAACCTTCCCTGTTTAGCAGTACCATCTATCGAAATAGATAGAATTGCAAGGAGTATTTACAGAGGAAACTACCAGTCTTTTCTAAACTTATGGATATGGGAAAACCACTCTGCAACATTAGTCTTTGGCAAAATTCTAAATAAAATCAAGGACTACAACACACTCGTTAAATACCTCATACCATACTCAGAACGAGCAGACAACTGGTCAACAATTGACTGTCTAAAATTCCACTTCACCACAGACAATATACCAAAATTTATCACACTATCCATACAATTAATCAAATCAAAATACACATTTTCTCGTAGACTTGCTCTCATAATACTACTCAAACTCACTAGTGTACATGACTGCACAGCTGTAATATTCGACATTCTAAACTCATTAGCAAATGAAAATGAATATTATGTGAATATGGCTGGAGCATGGCTACTAGCAGAATGTATGACAAAATTTCGAGATACAACAATAGAATATTACAAAGAAAATACAACTAATAGTTTCATAATCAACAAATCTATATCCAAATGCAGAGATAGTTATAGAATCAGCGAAGAAGATAAATCCTATCTACTACAATTCAAAAGAAAATAAAAGACAGTACAAACTGCCTTTTATTTTTTTTACACATTATTTATTTTTTATCATTTTAATCGATATTACACACTACTTAATCTGTGACTTAAGTTTCTTTTGTCTACCGTTTCTAATCGCCATAACTAGACTAAATGCAAGCACAACCACAAATAAGGCCAAAACTATAACCACTAATCTCATTATAGAATTATCCACTCTATCTTGAACAATAACGAAACTGCTATTAGGCAGAGCAGAGAACTGGAGAGCATTGCCAACCACTTGATAATTTACTTTTATCAACTGGCCCTCTGTATTTAATGAGTACACTGTTATATGCTTTGCATTCTTTAGATTTAAGTCTTTTAGTTCTAGTGAAACACTCACAGCACTTTCACCATGGTCAGACATAATCTTAAGACTATCCACAAATGCTATATCTGTATGTAAGGCATTTATTCTACCAAACACAGATGTATCCAAAGTTATTTTATCTACATAAACTTCATTACTAGCCTTAAACATACCATTTGTAACATTTAATACATAATCGTCATCAGAGAATGTCTTGTGGTCCGTATGAATATCAAAGTAACATCTAGTATCACCAGGAATGGTATAATTTGAATCTGCAGCAAGGATTACTTCACACATATACTCGCCCACTTCCCTAGGCTCAGCAGAATAAACAACAGTATATTCCTCTTCTACTATCATTCCAACAACACTAACACTAATATACTGAGTCTCTCCAGTATACATAAGGTTTAGATGATTGCTAAATTGTACTACAACAGGCTTAGGTAGTACGGTAATCACTGCAGTCAGGTCACTAGGTTTATTGTAATTATCCCCAACTGTAAATGACGCTACAATATTATATGTTCCAACATTTTTAATTTCAGAGTGAGTAATACTACAAGTTACTCCTGTAGGAAGTGTACCAGTAATAGCAGGAGTATAAACAGCACCAAAATACTCTATCTCTTTATTTGGCAACGAAATGCCTGACATATTAATATTTGCTTTTGCAATAGTATAAGGTAGAGAGTTTTTATCCAAAGTATAATTACTATTAGAAATACTGTCTACTGTTGCAACATAATTAGATGCTTGTGAATTTTTGTTATTAAGCAGAACGACCTCTACTGTATCACCATCACAAACATCCTCTAATGTATACTCTACAGTAAACTCTTCGCCTGTGTATGTAAAACAATCTCTCACAAGGGATATAGTAATCACCTTTGGCAAGATAGTTAATTTCTTTGTGATAGGACTAGGAAGATTGTAATTATCATTAGCACTAACAAAAGAAAGTTCTATATCATAACTACCAACATTAACTTTCTTTACAAGTGTATTTGCAGTAAGTCCATCAGGAAGTGTTCCTGTAAATAAAATTGTATGTTCTTCGCCATCATAAGTAACAGTTGTGTCCTCACAAACCACCCCAGATAAGTCATAGTCAATCGCATTAATAGTAAGTGTTGCTGTTAGTGTCATACTATCTCTACCAACCAAAACATAATTACTACTAACAGGAACAAGTGTAACTGTTATATTATATGTTCCAACATTTGTATATGTTGGCATTACAGGAGACACAGAAACATTCTCAGGTAGATTTTCTACAATTAAACCATGAGCCTCACCATCATAGTCTACTGCAATATTATCCATAACCACTTCTTCAACATCTATCTCTGCTGGAACGACTGTTAGAGTCATTGAAATAGATGTGACACTGAGAGGATTATAATTATATGTATCATACAAGCTAAATCTAGCAGTAATAGTATGTGTGCCTAATTTAAATATATCATTCTCTGATTCATAATCAACCTTAACACAATCAGGAACTCCTACAACCTCTGGCATATAAGCAATACCTGTATAAGGAATAGTGCAGTCATCATAACTAATACCCGACATATCCACAGTAGCCTTAACTATACTGTATGACAAAGTTTCATAACCGTCTTTGATTTTGTAATTAGCACCATAGCCATCTGTGACATCTATAGACACATCTATAGAATAATCACCAACACTAAATTCTGTAGGCATATCATAATCTAAATATATCCACTCTTCCCCTACTAAACCATCAAAATTAAACTCTAGAGCAGGCTGGTCTCCCGAATATTCTATCTCCACCTCTACTAGTGACGGAATCACCTCTTTAGGTAAAATAGTTACCGTTGCCTGATACTCTGTAGTGTGAAGGTTGTAGTAATTTGCATTTATCACAGATAGGTAGACTTTGACAATATGTGTACCCACACTGACAATATCTATATCATCATAGTCATAATGTACTTCAACAATCCTATTATCTACACCAGAAAGATTCGGTAAAACGCCGATTCCAGAATACTCTTCAACTACACCCTCAAAAGCAATCAAACTCTCATCAATAGTTGCTTTATCTATTACAAAATTGTATGTTTTAGACTCATCTGCGAGCACATAATTACCATTAGTAATACTTGCATTTACAGTATAGGTGCCCGCTGAGACCTGTCTATTGTTTGTAAGAGAAAGACCCAAATCATCTCCTGTAATTACTCCATTAGAAGTAGCAGAAACAACGATACTCTCACCCGTATACACACTACTTGTTTGTGAGTAATCAAGAGAAATTTCTTTAGCAGTAATATACACTGTAAGAATAGAATTGTTAACAACATATTGAGGGTCTGTATGGTAAAGTTCTACACTATACTGACCGACAGATATCATTGAAGCACCATTTACACGCAAAGGATATTCAACTCCTCCATGCACAAAGAATGCCTCGATATCATCACATCTGTTACGACCATTATACTCAAACGAATCAACTCTTAATTGAGCAGACACGCTAATTGTAACATCTTCCACAAAGGACACACCTAATGTTGCAGTCACTCCTGTACCAGAATGAGAAACTAACAAGGCAATATGTGAAGCACAATCATACAGTGTAGTATATGCAATATTTTCTGTTTTATTAATAGTATAATCAGGAGTTACCTTGTCTACAAAGACTAACCAACTACCACCCAAACCAACTTTGTCATATACCGATGTATTTACTTTTGTACTATTCAGATAAGAGTCTACAGTTAGCTCTAAGTTGCTATCAATTACTTCTTCAAAAGATGATACTGCACCTGTACTAACTGCTATATGGTAATTATCCATGGCAACCTTAACATTAGTATCATATAGTCCACTCCTAAACATATATGTTCCACCAGTATAGTCGCCACTACTTAAATAATCATTCATTGTAGTATATCTACCAGCTAAAGATATAATATTGCTATCAGCATCTGTATAAGTACCAGTCTTCGCAGTAAGAATAATATCTCCCGTAGACAAACCAACAGCGCTTAGAGTATCAATCTTATTTGACTTCACCTTATCAATAGAACCAACATAATCAAAGTATGCAGGGTATTGCGTTGTATCAAGTGGGTTACTGGTATTCACATATTTATAAGAACCATAATAAGCAAACTTGTCCATGAAATAACTAGCATACACACCATCACCCTTTACAACAAGGCTAGGAACAGATTGTTTTGACTCCAAACAATCCACACTAATCTGTTTTTCCAGTTTTGTATTTTCATTAACAGTCAAATATCCAGAAACCAGTGTAATACGACTAATATTCACATCTTCTATAATACAATTATCAGAGTCATTGTAAATATCACCCATAGCATTACAGTTTACTCTTAATTTTTTAATATGAACATCGCCAAAATTTACAACAATTGTAGTAATGTTCAAGCCACTAGACACAGTCAAATCATTTATTACTAAACTTCCACCATTCTCAACCCTAAACAAAGATCCCAAATTCGCTTGACCAGAAATGGTAATAGAACCAACACTCAGAGTTGCACCAGCCGTAATAGTAAAATAATCTCCCGAAACATTATCTTCAGTAATCACAATATCACTATTTAGTGTGGTATCAGAAGTAATAATATTAGAGGAACTAGCCTTAGTCTCATACCTATCAATATTAGTATCCAGTACCAACATTGACGCCAGTACCAAAATCACAGAAAGAATAATTTTCTTCAACATAATCCCTCCAAAAAAATTCGACTTTTTTCGACCTTCTCTTTAGTAAAATAGACTAGAGATTATACTCTAGCCTACCATATATAATTTTATCTTTTTTAGTCTTATAGATTATATGCCAAATAAAAACATATTTCAAGACAATTTTATTGTTTCACTTATATTACAAAATAATCATATTAGACGAAATAATTTTAATACCAACTAATCTCTCCAAATATCCCCATTAACAAACTGTGTCAATGCCATTACAAAAGCCATTTCTGTAAGAGCTATCCTATCCATAACCCCATGAGTTAGATAACTAATGCCACCTATAGAACTCCTAAGGTCATTTTTCTCAAAAATCTCGTCAATAACCTCACCTAAGCTCCTAGAAATAATATCATCAACTAGTCTATCAGGCACAGGAAATCCAGCACTATTACCCCAACTCTCATACCCATATTTATCCTTAATAACTGCCATATTAACTATAGACCATTTACCCAACTCTTCAGTTATTCCAGACTCTATTGCCACGAAATAATCAGCATCTAATTCTTCTGCACTAGCATATCTAATAAGATTGTCTACCCTATTCTTAGCACCCATATATATTTCTTTATTCACTGGCTGTTCAGGAACATCGGAACTAACAGATACTCCCACCACTTCTACATTATCAAAGAATTTTTCAAAAGCTCTCTTAGCGCCCTCAATTTTACCAGGATTCTTTGTTCCGATTAATATTTTCATTGTCTACCTACCCCACTATATATTTCACTCCTAGTATAACACACCATTCCCCTCACTCAAAGCCATTCTACACCAAATCCACACAATACTACCATGCAAAAAATCTCGTTAATCTTTCTAAAATTATTGCTTTTTTTAGATTACTTTGCTAAAATATACCTAGTTTCATATATTGGGGTATCGCCAAGCGGTAAGGCAACGGACTCTGACTCCGTCATTTCGTGGGTTCAAATCCTACTACCCCAGCCAAATTTATGCACTGAGTAATCAGTGCATTTTTTGTGCTCAGGTAGTAGCCGTGTGCACAGCACACCAACTGCTAGTTAGCAGTTGCATTTGAACTGTATTCGTTTGGTTTTTGGAGCACCAGTTCTCCACCAAACGAAATATATTCGCTATCGCTCATATAGACAAATCCTACTACCCCAGCCAAAATCTTGCACCTGAAATAGGTGCTTTTTTATATATTAATATGCACCCAGCAGAGCAACTAGACATTTACATACACATACACTTCATTTACCAAATAGACAAACACTATGCTGATTGTTGATTTTTTCACCATCTTATGTTACAATGCAAACATGAGAGGTGAGTTATGATTAATTTGGCACACAATGCAAAACAAGAATTAAATAAACTACTATCACAAAAAGAAATGAAAGCAGCATTTCTTTCTGCTTGTGATTCATATAAAAAAAAGTACACTACAAGATTTTCAAACGACATGCAGACACTTATTACTAAGGTTGGCTTACTGGTATCCAAATTGTCTACAAAAGATAAAATAACCAGCCAAACCTTCTTAGGTAGCATAGATTTTTTATGTAAAAAAGTTATAGAAGACCCTGCCCGTATAAAATTTTTAAGAGCAACAAGTATAAATGAGAATGGAAATAAAAACAAACACACTTTAGATAAAAACGAAGAAATGAATCTCGACGAATGCATTCACCAATATAACACCCTCTTAGATAAAATTGCCCAAAAATACAAACAATTAGACCAAATTACAGATATTAAAATCTATAAAACAAACCAGAATAAAAATATTTTTGCAGAAAAGAAAAGTGTTAAATATGGAGATTTCTCTGGAAATAAGCTTCAATTTAGATTGTCCCCATTTTTTACTTTTGATAAATATGCAAAACAAGCTGTGGTTAGTTTGGCTGTTGACTGGGAATCTAAATCAGATGATGATTTAAAATTAACAATATGTTCTAAGAAAAGCAAAAAAGAACTATTAAACAAACGATTCTCTTTAAAAAATAGCAAGTATGAGAATTTTGATATTACCTTTACTAGTAATGACATGTATGAAAATAATCAATTAGCATTATTGATAAATGTTGAAGTTTATCGAGATAAGGAAGTAACAAAAACAAAAGAAGCTTATTATACAACAGGTATTTTATTCTGGAAAAAATATCATTCATACGATCGGGAATATAAAACTATTGAAAAATGTCGTTTTTCTAGTACACAAGTAGAGATTTCTCAAAGACTAAGAGAAGAAAAATCAATAAAAAACAAATAATTCCTTAAAAAAAAGATTGTGCTCATATACACAATCTTTTTTTAATTCAGTTTTACTCTTCTTCTACAGTTTCAACTATTTCTGTTGGATTTGAGTCATCTATCTCTTCATCTGTCCAAACTGGTGCTGGACTATCTTTGTAATGTTTCTTAAATACCTTCCTACGGAAGAGGAACATAGTATACACCAGCCACAACACAAAGAATATTGCACAAGCTATAATTGCACTAGTTAGAGATTTACCAGCAAAGCCCAAAAGCAATAACAATGGTGCTATCATAATCATTGCCGGAAAATTAGAAAGGATATACAAACTAGAAGTTGGAGTTCTAAGGCTAGGGTCTACCTCTTTCATAAGTATCATTCCATTAGATGCAGTACCTGTAAGAGTTCCAAAGCTCATAAGGAAGAACTCATGCTCAAAACCCTTGAAACAATGTTTAGCCACCAAACGAATATAAACATAAGTAATCAATGCTCCAACTAGGCTAAGAATTATAATAGGAAGCAAATATCTCTTAATATCATTAATCTCAATTGCTGCTACACCTGCAACTATCATTAGGTCAAAGGCAAAGCCTGATATCCTATCCATCTGATAGTTATTGATATACTTACGATTCATTATTTTCTTTTTTCTTAATTTTGTTACACAGAATTTAATTAACATTGCAGCGAGAGACGCCCAAAGGAAGTTAAATCCCCATGCAATACTATTAGTAAAATCTGAGATTACGCCCAGCAAACACATAAAGCCAAAAGATAGTGCATAAGCAAGTGCAACAAAGCCAACTTGAATAGTGAACTTGTCTATAGACTCATTATCTGGAATCTCTGTACCAGTTGGATTAGTCTGGTCAACAAACTGTGACGACATCTTTGAATCTCTAACAAACAATGTTCCCTTTTTCTTGTGAATATTGATATACACAACACCAAACACTGATGCGACAATAAATCCAATAGATGCTAGTGACAAGCCAAAACTTCCGTTTCCAGCAAACATGGTAGCAGGAGTATTAGTAAAGTTAATATCCCAACTAAGAGCATTACCAGGACCTTGACCAAACGCTAATGGTAAAATCAAACCACAAATATATGAGATTATATTATCTCCATACTGTGTGAGCAAGAAGAATATAATGGTAATACCTAGTCCTACAAAAGCTTGTAACATATATGTACCACCCTGCAAAGCACCAAACTCTAGCACTTGACTCTTCTTTGTCTTGTGAGCACTCTTCTCAGTCTTGAGAGTCATGGCGGCAAAGCCTATTGCCAAACAATGATATGTCACTACCTGCATAATACGGTTGTTTACAATCTCAACACCAAACTGTGAGCAAATAACATCAACTACGAGTAGTATAACACCACCTAATAATGCAGATGGTACTAAACAATTTCTAAATAGTGGTATTTTCCTACGAAGAACATTACCTAACATTAGACATAGCAACAATAGCCCTATTTGCACAACAAAAAGCCATACGGCATCATAGTTAGCAAGTGTAAAATCCCAATCGGTCTTATTCATAAGCAAAACTCCTACTGAAAAATTATATTTAAAAAACAAATAAGATATAATTAATTAATAAAAATTTACATTTTCTATTTTAACATAATTTTTCCTTACAGCCAAATACATTAAGAAACAAACACTCTTTATTGTAGAATTTTTTTGTAGCATTTAATCTATTAATAAAATATAATTTTAATCAGCCATAATATCAATACATTTACAGGATTTAGTTTTTGTGCTATAACTATCTATGAAATTTATTCCAGTAAGGTATAGTATGAAAACATTATTTACAAATGCAAATATTTTAGATATAGAGAAAGGAAAGTTGGTATTAGGCTCGGTCGAAGTAACAGACGGAACTATCACAAATGTTGGCAACAACACTAACACAGGTGAATATGATAGAATAATCGACTGCAAAGGTAATATCCTTATGCCAGGTTTTGTAAACACTCACTGTCATACCCCAATGACACTACTTAGAAGCCTAAAAGACGATGCACCACTAAATGAGTGGCTCTTTGATAATGTACTACCAACAGAGGCAAAAATCACTCCAGAAGATGTATACTGGGGCGAATATTTGGGCATAGCAGAGAGCGTAAGAGGAGGAATCACTGCTATAGAAGAAGGATACTTCCACAACAGCAGAGTAAGTGAAGTTCTTAAAAAAAGTGGTATGAGGGGAAGAATAGGTATAGGCCCTGCCATGAGAGATATAGGTATGTCTAATGTAGAATACCTCGAACAATGTGCAAAAGATATTAATAATTCAGACAAAGTTCAAACTTCCTGCTTTATCCATGCAGTATACACAACTAGTGAAAAAGCCATTAGAGAGAGTATTGAATTTGCAGACAAGAATAATATCGCCCTTAGCATACACTTATCCGAAACGGAAAAGGAAAACTCAGAACATTTAGCAAAGACCGGACTCACACCAACACAGTATCTAGAAAAATTAGGATTCTTTAAACACCGTTGCTTATGTTATCATTGTGTAGACATGACCGACAACGATATTGATATCCTAAGGAACAATAAATCCTCAGTCGCCACCTGCCCATCATCTAACCTAAAACTAGGCAGTGGCATAGCACCTATCGTAAAAATGTTTCATAAAGGCATAAATATATCTATAGGCACAGACGGTGTGGCATCTAATAATAGTCTAGACATGTTCAAAGAAATGTTCTTAGTTGCTACACTATGCAAAGTATGTCCTAATGGCACAGGAATTCTTCCTGTAATAGATATTCTCAGAATGGCAACAATCAATGGCGCAAAAGCACTAGGTATCAATTCGGGAGAAATCAAGACAGGTAAAAATGCAGATATTATACTCATAGATATACACCAGCCACACTACTATCCTCATGACAACCTACTATCCCACTTAGTCTACTCAGGCAAGTCTAGTGATGTGTGTCTAACAATGATAGATGGCAAGATTGTTTACGAAAATGGTCAATACAATATCGGCGAAGACATTGAGCAAATCTACAAAAACTCTAATCAAATTAGAGCAAGATTGCTCAGTAAATAATCAAATAAATACCAGCGAGTTTACATAGTCAAACTCGCTTTTTTAGTGTATTATTACCCATTTATCTCAACTTGCTTGACAAAAATCAATACTTTTACCTACAATTAAAGTATAAACACTATGTTTGGAGGTTTATTATGGAGCAAGAACTAAACGACAAAATCAGAGGACTAGCTAAAAGATACCAATCTATGCAAATCATTAGCCCAGAGTTAACAGACGAACTCTCTACCATCAGAGGAGAAATTACAAACGACCTAAAAAGCCTATCTCCAGAAGAACAAGATATGTTTACTCATAACCTAAGAGAAAGTTCGATAGCAGTCAACGGACAACCTCCTCAAACCCACACTGGTTATGGCGTCATTAGGGAAATCTTTTGCGATATACTAGTAGACAGACTCAGTGATTCTGCCCAGAGAAGATATAGTATGATTCAGAATGGCTTAGGTCAGAGCCAAAGCGCGAGCGATATCACCACTTATATCCGAAACACCATGATATCCCTACCAGAGGACCAATTTGAGGTATTTACACAAGCAGTCAATAATTATGTTGTACCTACAGAAAATCAAGGTTTTCAACTAACACAACCAGCAATCAATAGATTGTCTTTCGGAATAAACGAAGTTAGAAATATTCTTGCAGAAGTTACAGCAGAAAGAGCCAGACGCAATGCTGAATTAGAGTCTGACGGCATGGGGGAAATGTAAACAATAAAAAAAGAATTGTAGCCAGAATGTATGTATTTTATATTCAAACATACAAGGACTGATTACGGTTCTTTTTTTCTTATACAACTACAAGATTTACCACTCCTAAAAAATCCCTACACATATTGAAATTACTCGTACCTTATGGTATAATATATATAATGAAAAATGTGGGGTGAATTATGAAATACACTTCTGATATCAAATCATACATGAAGCAAATAATGACAGACAGACTGCCACCTTCTCAGATTGCTCATTTCAAACTCAATCGAATAGGACTTCATACACTTAATCATACAAATTCAATAGAATGGAGTAGCGAACTAAAGGACTCTACTGCAATGTATCTACATGAGAAATGCACTCCTAAAAGATTAGGACTAAGAAACTCAGTCGATGTTGACGAATTTTCTCCTCTATACCTTAGATATTTTCAAGAGTCTATGCTAGGAGCTTTGGGCAAAATAATCGTAAACTCAGCACTAGAAATATACCCTACACCTCTACACACCTACGGTGCAGTATACGAAGGGGTAGCTTCTACTAAAATAGGAGTGGGAACTGTTGACCTTAATCACCTAAACGACAGTGAAACTGGAGAACATGTTGAGAGTATTAGACTAGACTTTCTACTACACTCATTAGGTTTACATCACGAAATTGATAGTTTTTATTCTTTCCAAAAAATGCTAGAGAGTGGCAAACTATCTGCAGTGCTTTCTCCTAGAGCAATAGTACAATTAGGACTAAGTAGCATTTTTATACCTAACGCAATAGGCGAAACAGACGCAAACTCTAGAAACATAATTCTCTTTAAAGACCCCGAGTCTGGACTATACGATATTGTAACTAGAATTGATGCTGAGGCTAATACATATCTAAATGATGCATTTAGACAGAGGTCAGGCAAAAAACAAATACCTAAAGGAATATTCGGACCTAACGAAGAGCAAGAGTTATTCCTATCTACCATTAAACATAGAGATATAAAAATTGACTGGGATTTATTCGCAGGATTTACGAGCATTGCAAAGGCCCTCTGCTCTAGAACTAATATAGACAATGCAATCTCCAGAGCATACATGAATAACTCCGGCAAACTAATTACAAACCCATGGGAAACCCCTAGTCCTTATGCCCTATCTTATGACTCAGATGCTTTCTTTGATTTTTCGGAGAAAACCATAGACAGAGCAGGTAGATTCTTTGACAATGTAGACAACGCTATAGGATATGCAAAAAGGATACCACCATTTTCTGAGCCTAATAGTAAATATGGTAATATCGCAGTTAGTGAATCTACTGCTAGAAGATACATTCAACAAAAGTTTGATATGAAAGGCAGAAGTATAGATAGATAATAAAAAATGAGTTGGAACGAGAAATCCAACTCTTTTTTATTTCGCTATTACTTTGAAAAAAATAATTATTCAGTTATAATATCCAAAAATGGAGGCCATAATGAGGACAATATTTATCACAGGAGGCGCTGGATATTTGGGAACAAATATCACTCTAGCCGAACTAAAAAAAGGCAACAATGTAATAGTATTAGACGACTTTCAGAATGCACATCGTTGTCATATAGAGAGAATAAAGCACGACTATCCAGACAGGCTCACTATATACACTGGTAGAGTTCAAGATACACAAATACTAGATAATATCTTCAGTAGTCATTCTATAGATTATGTTATTCACTTAGCAGCATATAAATATGTTGGCGAAAGTATACACTCTCCCGATATGTATATGTCTAATAATATGGATAGCCTAAGAATAATACTTGACTATTGCAATAGATACAATACCGAAAAATTTGCCTTTTCATCAAGCGCAGTTGTATATGGAAATGCAGAGCTTTGTCCATCTGATGAAGATTGTCAAACATCTCCACTTAGCCCTTATGCAAAGACCAAAAGCTTAGGCGAAGAAGAAGTGCTTAAATGGGCACAACTTAATCAAAAAAGTGCAATCATTTTTAGATTCTCTAACCCCATCGGCGCCGAGCCTACATATATGTTAGGTGACGATAGCAAAAAAGGGTTTTCTAATCTACTACCTTACATAATCAATTCTGCTAAAAACCACAGTCAGATGGTCTTTAAAGGTAACAATCACGACACACCTGACGGCACTGCTATTAGAGACTATATATATGTGTGCGACTTAGCTCATACAGTAACAGAAGTGCTAGAGAGATTTAACGAAAAGAAAGCAGAAATTCTCAATGTTTCTAGAGGCGAGGGTTTCTCTGTATTACAAATCTTACAAGCCGTTAAAGACAATCTCAAGCTCGACATAGATTATACATTTACATCTAAAAATCCCGAGGAAGCATCTATTTCCCTACTATCTCCACAGAAACTACACAACACATATTCTCTACACTTAGATACTCCTCTTTCAAAAATTGTAGATAGCGAAGTCAAATATAGAGAGTTTCTATCTAATACTTTAAAGAGTGACTAAAATTTCAAAAAATCAAAGTTTTTATTTTTAAATTATCTTAGTTGTATGATACACTATTATCATTAAAAAACATTAGGACAAATATGGAATTTAAATATTTTTCATTTTACAAATCAATATCTAACTTTGCAACCAACCTAATAGGAATATTCCTCCCCCTACTAGTTTATGAGCATACAGGACTATTTTATCTAGCAATACTATTTTATGTTAGTCAATATCTACTAAATATACTCTTTAGTGTACTGCTTAAGAAACTAATATACTCTAAACCACAACTTTTATTGCTTTATAGAATAATTCCTTTTGTACTATACTCCATCTGTATACTATTGCTAGAAATCAATGTATTTGTCTTTGCTGTACCTCTATGTATATTCTACTCACTTAATGTAGCAATGAGCGCACCTCCTGAGGAAATCATTCTCAACTACTCCAGTGAAGAAAATTACTCTGAGCATTTAGGCATATCCGACTTCCTTACATATCTATTTGCATGTTTATCAGTTGTAGCTGGTGGATATATCCTTGATAATATCAATAGTGTGGTATTAACAATAATCAGTGCCACCCTATATGCAATTAGTTTAGTGCCACTCATTATCTTCTACAGCAAAAACAAAAACAAAGCAACATTTAATCAAGAACTCACAACCAACGCAGTAGAACAAGACAAAAATGAAAAAGTAAAAGAATCAACCAGAAAAGCACTAATTAAAAAATATAGCATTATATTAGGACTAACATTCTGCATAGATGCTTGTTATGCACTAGTATCATTGCTAGTTTATACTAAGTTTGACCTATTCACCATCTCAGCCGTTATCTACGGTATGAGTGACCTACTATATGGTATATCTAGTCTATTCGTAGGCAAATGGCATGAGAAAAAAGATATTTCGTTATATACAAAAATTTCTGCATTCATCTGTGGAATCGCAATAGTATTTATCCCATTTATGGACAACCAAATCGTACTTATGTTAGTCGTATGCGTACTATCAATCCTTGAACCATTACTTATTGTATACTTATCAGACAATATGATTCAAAAAACCAGAGTATTAGGCGTTAGCAATTCTGCTCTATTCTACTATACTAATAGTTTCTGGGTAACCACATCTATCTGTGTACTCACTGGTATTGCTGGCACACTTATTCCTAGTTTTGCACTATGTGGAATAGGAACAGTGGCTGTTGGCTTTATGATAGATAAACACGAAAAAGACACTAATGACTTAGTTATTAGTTACCTAGACCAGGTAAAAATTGCAAAAAAGAGAAAGAGAAAAAGAAAGCCGTCAGCAACGGTTAAATAAAAACAAAAGACCTAAAATGACCAGTGTTATATTTAGGTCTTTTTTCTATCAAAATTTTCATGTTTTTATTTTTTTACATTTGGTAAAATACTCTTAATATGTTAGGATAATATAAAATACACTTTGTGCTTAAAGGAAATAAAAAAATGGAAATACTAGATGACTTCGATAGATTCAAACACACACTCGGCGAAACAATTATGCTATACCAATTTATGGAGAACGACCTAAAACTAATATATGCAGGCATGCTTAGTGGCGATTACTCAAAAAATATTGAACATGTTAGGAGCACATTCAAAGGTTTAGGGCAAGTCATTCTAGCATTAGAAGAACTGGACAACTGTGATGGCAATCCATATTTTTCTAGAGAAACATACGCACTACTTAACAAACTAGCAAGGCAGAGAAACTTCTATTGTCATCAATGCTGTATGGACTTTTGTTATGACCCATACTTTAGAGAGTCTGTCGAATTTCAAGATGCATTACAGAGCCTAACCAGAACCAACACAACTCTAAAAACTATTCAAGCTGAAACAGAAAAGCATAGAGTAGCAATACTTACTAAATTTAATAGAATATAAAATCACTACACCACACTTAAAGATAGCAACTCAATACTATCTACTAGTGGTGTATTTTTTTCTTCTACTAAAGCTGTAGAGAGATACTTTTTATTGTCATCAGGGAATATCGTGATAGCATTACTCTGAGATAGGACTGCGCCTAAAAAGTTTGCTCCACTAGAAACACCAACACCTAGCCCCAACTCTTTACAAAGTTTTCTACTCATTGCAATAGCATCGTCATCAGTTATCTGAATAACCTTATCAACCAAAGCCTCGTTATATAATTTAGGCAATACTTCATCACTCAAACCCTGTAGAGAGTGTTTAGCAAAAGGTGGATTACCCGTTATCACTCTAGCCCTATCTGGCTCGATTGCAACAATGCTAATGCCCATCTTTTCCTTCAAAACACTACCAACACCAACTAAAGTTCCACTAGTGCCGATACCACAGACAAAAGTCTCACACACCTTATTTTGCACTTTAGAATATATCTCACTTGCAGTGATTTCTGAATGTACCAGCACATTGTTTTGATTCTCAAATTGTTTAGGACAAAAATACCCTCTTGCAACATACTCATCACACAAATCAAAAGCCTCAGCAAAGCTATCCGTCTCTATAACTTCTGCTCCATATAGTCTAAGTAGCAGCTTTCGTTCATCACTCACAAATTTAGGAATAAGGATTGTAACACTATGTCCAAGCAACCTTCCTATAGCCCCTAACGATATACCCATATTCCCACTGGACACCTCAACAACCTTTTGTTGAGGCCTTAACAAACCATCTCTCTTAGCCGACCAAAGTAAAGCATAAGCCACCTTATCCTTAATACTACCAGTCAGAGAAAACCACTCACATTTGACAAAAACACTATATTTATTGTCATTATATTTATATTTAATTTCAATTAGTGGAGAATTACTCCACAAATCATTCAAGCCAAGCATATCCATATATCAATATATGCTAACAATATTCCCTTTGTTACTAAGCCCCAAACACACATATAAAAGAAATATGAAGTAAATCGAATATGGTTATTTATTTGGAATGTTCCCCCTCTATATGCTAAAATAACTAATATGAATTAATAAAGAAGAGACTATAAAAAATGAAAGAATCTAAAGAACTTAAAGACAAAAAGATTGATATAAAAAATGAAAGCCAAGGCTCCGACAAGATAGCAGAGTCTAACAAACAAACAACCCCGTCAGAACAAGACACAGGGCAAACCGAAACAAACACAACCCAAGCCACCACAGATTACAATGCTGAATTTTACTTACCTAAGAATAAAATAAAAGCATTCTTATTAATCTTAGGATTATTTTTCAAAATGGGATTATTTACTTTTGGTGGAGGATACGCAATGATTCCTCTACTAGAAAATGAATTTGTTTCAAAAAGAAAATGGCTTAGCCAAAATGACTTTATGAATATCTTAGTTCTTAGCGAAAGTACACCCGGACCTATCGCTATAAACTTTGCAACCTACATAGGCTACAAGGTCAAAAAACTATGGGGTTCAATCGTTGCAACAATAGGCGTTGTTCTACCATCACTTATTATCATATTTATCTTATCGTTATTCTTTGATAACCTGCTTGAATACAAAGTTGTACAATCCGCATTTAGAGGCATACAAATTGCTGTTATATTCTTAATATTCTTAGCAGGAATCAAAATGCTAAAAAAAGCAGAGAAAAACATATTTAACTACATAGTGTGTGGTGTTACCGCAGTGTCTGTAATACTATGTTCAATATTTGCAGTGTCATTCTCAACAATCTTCTACATTATCATTTTTGCTATAGTTGGACTAATGGTTTATCTCATTCAAAGAGCTAGAGCAAAGAATAAGGAGGGTAGGTTATGATTTACTTACAACTTTTCCTTGCTTTTTTAAAGATAGGTGCAGTTGCATTTGGTGGAGGATATGCTATGATTCCACTAGTTGAAGAAACTGTCACACAATATGGCTGGCTCACTAGCGAAGAATTACTCAACTATATTGCAATATCTGAAAGTACACCAGGACCAATAGCAGTCAATATAGCAACATTCGTAGGTTCTAGTCAGGGAGGACTCTTAGGAGCATTCCTTGCCACTTTAGGAATTATACTCCCAGCATATTTTATTATTTTACTCATATCAATCTTTGCCAAAAACATACTTTCAAAGAAACCTATCCAAGCAGTAATCGGAGGCATCAAGCCTTCAGTAATAGGATTAATTATTGCAGCATCAATCACAATGTTTATGTCTGTTGTATGCAATTTTTCTGAGTTTGGCGACTCATTCAAATTCGACTTTTGGGCACTAGTAATTATTGCAATAATAGCAACCATTTCTTTTACATACTACAAATTAAAAAAGAAACCAATATCCTCAATTTATTTAATCATTACAGCAGGTATTTTAGGAATAATATTTTACGGAATATAAAAACCATTTATCAATCATCTGGAGAAAACAATGAGTATCAAAGCAATTTTATTTGACTTAGACGGAACACTACTACCAATGGACCAAGAACTCTTTACAAAAACATACTTAAAATCATTAGCAATAAGTCTCACACAATACGGATATGAGCCAAACTCACTTATAGAGGCAGTATGGACAGGCACTATTGCAATGATGAAAAATAACGGAAACAAAACAAATGAAGAGATGTTTTGGGATACCTTTACTAGTATTTTGGGTAAAAAAACCGAAGAAGATATATCTAAATTCGATAAATTTTACAAAGAAGAATTTGATAAAATCCAAGCAGTATGTGGTCAAAACCCAGAATCTGCAAATTTGATTAAATTCCTTAAAGAAAGAGGCTATACTCTAGCACTAGCAACAAACCCTCTCTTCCCAACAATAGCCACTCACAAAAGAACACAGTGGGCAGGCCTGAACCCTAGCGACTTTCAGTTAATAACAACATACGAAAATAGTAGATATTGCAAACCAAACCTAAACTACTACTTAAATATCACAGAAAAACTATCTGTAGACCCAACAGAATGTCTTATGGTTGGCAACGATGTCACAGAAGATATGGTGGCCAGTAAAATAGGAATGAAAGTATTTTTACTAACCGACCATATACTAAATAGCGAAAACATAGACACCACAAACATTCCTCAAGGTTCTTTTTCAGACTTAAAAAACTATATACTCTCACTATAGAATAAACTATTTCATTAGAAAGACAAAATTTCGGTATTTCTCACCATATTTTCGTCTTTCTTTTTTATTCACTTAGCCACAAGTTTACCTTCTTTATTCATTTTATTTGACTTATAAACACATTTACTTTACACTAAAATAGTTAAGCGATATAGACAGGAGCAAAAAATGGAAACAATCGATTTAAAATTTAAAAGACCACCACTAAAACCAGGTGAAATCCCTGCAATTAACGGAGACGACAAAGTTATCCTACCTAAAGTTACAGAGATACTTTCAGACGAGTTTAAGTCAAACGAAGAACTATTCTACTGGTTTAAATCATTCTTAACAGTATCTGCATATAGTGGTTGGGCTACAGATATGAGAGTTACTAAAAAAGGCAATAAACCAATGGTGATTAGTGGCTCTAGCGAACCCCTAGGCGAGATATTTCAGGCAGTAGTTACAGACAATAGTTTCTCTATCGTCACTAGCCCTATTAAAAATATTGAAGAATTAGGTTTCGACAAAAAAACAGGCCTAACATCAATGTTAGATATAACCCCTAACGAAAAAGAAAGACCAGATGACTATGATGCAACTATTCAATACTCTATCTCAAAAAGAGGCGAATATAGTATCACAATACTTGAAGAAGTTCCTCACACTATGGAAAACTTCCCTGAGGCAAATACATTCCCAGTAGACGGAGCAGTTGGATCATATATGCTAGATTATTACAAGAAATACTGCAAAACATTCGACCCAGCCAAAGAGCCCGTATCTGTAAGAGCATCATATAGTTTCACAAACAAAGACAATAGCAACAATCCTCAACCTATGAAATCAAATTTCGATATCGTTACCCTTGATGGATTATTCGTTATCAAGGTTAAGGGCGAGGAATATATGAGAACTAAAGATATCAAAGAAGTTCAGTCAGCTATTGTAAACCACCCAGATATCGCAACCGACCTTAGAGAAACCCCTGTTGCAAAAGAATATTTAGACAAATTCCTAAAAGCTTATGAAGGCACAAAGAAAACAACCTTCGTAATTGCAGGAATGCTTAAATAAGATAAAAAAAGACACTATCTGCAGAAAGCAATAGTGCCTTTTTTGTGACCAAAAACTTTTCATTTACCCCTTTAAATTCGGATAAAGATATGATATAATAATAAATGAGCAAAAAGATATTACCTCTACTATCAAGGAGATAAATATGAATGCATTTAGACTATGTGACGAGGCTGAAGTAAAATCAATACTAGACAGCCATAGCTTTGAGGGACTGGGTAAACCATTTGAACAGAACCCAAAACTCAATAATCACAAATACGAGGACAATAGGAGATACTTACACTTTTTCAAAGACCTCGGCAGCATATTTTATTTATACCCTGATACAGGCAAATATATTTGTACCTACGACTTTCCACAAGAAATACTGGAAGGAAGCATGGGACAAGGTAAATATCTAGACTATTTCTTCTTTAGAAACCTACAGTTAGTAGGAGAATATGCTATACCAGAAGATTTACTGAAATTTTCTCACCTAATCAGCATATCTCTTATCAACAAAGGTTTAGAAGTAGAAGACTATATAGAAGACTCTAGCCTAAATAGTTTCGTTACGAATATTTATGATGCTAGAGAAAATCAACCAACTAATGCAAAAAACTAAATATTAGGAGAAAAATTATTATGACATATTATCCAGAAATACACACACCTCATATAGCTAGTGAAAAAATGGACGAACTATTATCAATAGCAACAGGAACACCAGTATTTACAGCATCTGGTAGCAATAGTAAATGCTTCATCTCTGGTGATTACGCCGTTCTAAAAACAAGCAATATAGAGGGACACACTCATAACTTTGACGAAATCATAGAAGACCTAAACGACCTATCTAATAATGGTGTTAATGTTGTTAGAATACTAGGATATGCAATCACAGAGTACGGCAAACCATACTACAATGGTCATAGGTATGACTCTGGCTTTATCGTCCAAGAAAAAGCACCAGGTAGAGAACTACTGGACCCACACAAAGTACCAGTTTCTTTTGACCCAGCGAGAAACAATCCTGAGAATAGGCAATATGTATTAGACTACTGCACAATGCTTAGAGAAGCACCTCAAGAGCATTTTGACAAGTTTATGTCTGATCTAAGAAAAATCACAGATAGAAAAATAATGGTTGACCCATCTAAACTCACAAACTTCTTCTATGACCCAGAAAAAGGTTTTTCGTTTATTGACCTAAACTTTAGAACACAAGAAAAACTATTTGATGTTGCAGATATAGAGTGCAATCAAACACACAGACCATTCCTTCATACAGCCTTTGCTATGATAAAAGAATTCCCACTTGAAGACTATAACACAGGAACACCGCTGTACGCTCCAGAAGAAGCAGAGCATATTAAAACTAGTATGTGCCTAACATTTGAAAAACTATCTGCAGCGGCAAATAAGATAGGTATCCTTCCAGAAGATATTGCGGATTATTTCAGAGATCAATCTAACCCTCAATGCGCAGATTCCGGATTTAGCCTATATGAGTTTACTAGCCCAGAGAATATTTCTGGCTACCTAAGCACGCACACTATGTAATATATACACCTAGAGTATTTCTAGGTGTATTTTTGTTGCAAAACACCACAATATCGCCTACTTTTCAAATGGTTTTATAGACAAAATTCAACTAATGAAAAATTTTAAAAAACTTTTTAAAAAACTATTGTATTTTGTCGAACTTTCTATTATACTAACTTAATTTATTTTATGGGGTATATGGGAAATGAAAAAAAATGGAACAATGACTAAGAAAAATAACTACGGCATGAGTACACTCTTTAAGTATTACAAGAGGCACTTAGGCTTTTTTATAGGCTACATAGTAATCCTTACTATCCAAGCAACAATTAATTTCTTTGAGGCAATGACAGTTGCCAACTGTATCGCTTGCATTATGGACTCTGGCAACTACAGAGGAGCACTTGTCCAAGCCGGTATTTATCTCGGACTAACAGTATTGAATGCAACACTCTCCATCTGCAACACATTCTTCTTTAAACAACTAGAGAATAGAACAAAGATAGACATTCAACAGAATGTACTTAAGAGTTCTCTAGATATCCAAATGAAGACTTATGACACTATGGGCAGTGGAATAATCGTTACTAGACTAACTGCAGATATTGACTGCCTATCAACCGAATTCAAATCTATCACTAGCAATATCATCAACCTACTCAAGAGAGCATCATACCTAATATATATCTTCGCCCTCAATGTATGGTTAGGACTATTCCTAGTGGGAACTGTCACTCTAACTATCCTACTTAGTTGGCTTAGAGTTCACTACTTCCGTAAACTAAAGCCACTAGTTAGAACATCTGCAGAAAAAGTTAATTCTAAAATCATTGAGGTAGTTAGAGGAGTTAAAGATATTAAGACTCTTAACTGTGCAGACTCTACTCTCGCACTTCTAAAAGAAGACCAAAAAGACTACTGCAAAAAAGACAATAAAGAATGGTATGTAGGAGTATCTCTCTGCCAAGCAACAAATATCCTTAAGTACATTTGCAATTTCTTCTTTATAGTATTATGTATACACTTCCTTAAATGGAACGCTCTCACACCACTTATATTCTATACATGTTTCTTGTACAAAGACCACATCTTAGACTTCGCACAAATCCTTGAGGACCTAAGACTAAATGTTGGTAGTGTAGCAGTATATGCAAATAGGATTTTTAATCTAACAGATAGCGACTTCTACGACAAAGACACATTCGGAGAAACTACTATTTCAGACTACTCAGGCAAAATCAAATTTAGTGATGTTTGCTTCGGTTATGACAAAAACTCACTAGTTCTTGACAATGCGTCCTTTGAAATACTCCCAAAACAGACAGTTGCGTTTGTTGGAGAAAGTGGCTCAGGCAAGTCAACTATCATCAATCTTATCTCACATTTATACTACAAAACATCAGGCAATATCTACTTTGACGACACAAAAATCGAAGACCTCAGCAGAGACTTCGTAAAGAATAATATCGCAGTAGTTAACCAATTCCCATACATATTCAATATGTCCATTAGGGATAACTTCAAGATAATCAATCCAGATATCACAGACGAAGAAATCTTTGCTCTATGCAAACAAACCAATATTCTAAACCATATCAAAAAACTACCTAATGGCTTAGACTCAGTAATAGGCGAAAATGCATGTCAATTCTCTGGTGGTCAAAAGCAAAAACTATGTATAGCTAGAGCCCTCGCTAGAGATGTAAAAATACTAATCTTTGACGAGGCAACTAGTGCACTAGACAATACTAACCAAAAAGAAATCATGAGAGTTATCGAAAAACTAAAAGACAAAATCACCGTTATCATTATCGCACATAGACTATCCACCATTACTTATGCAGACCAAATCTTTATGCTAGAGAGTGGAAAGATAGTTGCACAAGGCAAACATGATGACTTACTAAAGAATAACGAGGTATATCACAACCTATACCTTAATTCTCAAAAAGAAGTAGCATAATAATCAACAAACCAACTAAGTTCGATTGCTTAGTTGGTTTTTCTATTTCTCAGCACTAATACAAATAAGGAGGTTGAAATATAATAATGTAAACAATAAAATCACTACACTGACCTACTAGATATTTGACACTATTTATAACTTTTTGCTAAACTAAATTTATGGGGGTATTTTATGGATATTAGAATAGACACAGATAAAGACAAATTTAAAGTAAGAGCCTGTGGTGTTATCACAGACGGAGAAAGATACCTAATCGTTAGAATGGGTCACAACAAATTCTTCTGCTGTCCAGGTGGTCACATAGAACTCGGCGAAGACTCTGCAACTGCCGTTGTTAGAGAAATGAAAGAAGAGTCTGGTATAGACACAGATATCGAGAAGCCTATCGCACTTATGGAAAATTTCTTTAAGACAACAACAGGTCAAAACTTTCACGAACTAAGTTTTTATTACCTACTCAATCCAAAGAATCTAGACGACAAGGCAAAAGACTTTGAACTAATAGAAAACGACAAGGGCTACCTTGTGAAACAAGAATTCAAGTGGGTTACTCCAGAAGAACTAAAGTCAATGGACTTTAGACCAAATGCAATCAAAGAAAAACTAATTAACGAAGACTTTGACTTCCAACTAATCACTTCTAGAGATTGTTAATTATACACAACTAAACTCAATAGAAACAAAAGACCATAAGGAAAAAACTAGTCCTTAGGTCTTTTTTAATTTTATTAAATATCAACATTTATTTTTCAAATGTCTACTCGTATGCTAATATATCTATATGGAAACAAAAATAATCACAACAAATAATATTGACCTTGCTATAGAATCTCTAAACAATGGTCAAACAATAGCATTTAAAACAGATACCATATACGGACTATCCTGTATAGCAACAGACTCAGAGGCCTGTGAGAACTTAGCCAAAATCAAAGGCAGAGAGGACAAACCCCTCATTCTCCTTATGAGCAAAGATACTGACCTTTCTCATTATATAGGAGACATTTCCCCTGAGGCAAAGAAAATCATTTCTCACTTTTGGCCAGGTCCCATCACCATAATATTCCCACTCAGATACCCATTCTGCGACACCATTACTAGAGGAGGCAGGACAATAGCTATTAGAGTACCAGATGACACATTGTGTGAACAAATCTTATCTCAAATAGGAAAACCTCTAGTGTCTACATCAGCAAACCTCACTGGCGAGCCTGCACTTAATTCGCCAACAGAGATTTTAGAGAAGTTTAGAGGGAAAATTCCATACATTATAGACTCAGGACTCCCACACGAAAATCAGTCTTCTACAATAATCTCTGTAGTAGATAATGATGTCAAAATATTACGAGAAGGCAAGGTTGCCAAAGATGAAATATTAGCAATACTTAAATAAAAAGAGTTGTCAAATTTTAGACAACTCTTTTGTTTTATTTAACCAAATCTGGATTAGCTTTTATCCATTCATTAATAACACTATCAAGGTATCCTACTTGAGATAGATTATCTCCCTGCACCTCAACCCTATTATTCTCAAAACTAGCACTAATATCTATTGCTCTTTCACCCCTGTTAGACTCAGACATTGTTTGAGATAGTATATGAGTAAAATCTTTTAGCCTAGCAGTATCGTGAGAGAAAACCATTGTCTTTCTGCCCCTACTCATTCTACCATCACTACCCCTAACATCAGCCTCAGAGATAAGCAAAACATTATCAAAAGGCATAGGCAATTCAGCAGGTAAAGAAAAACCTCTCTGAGCAATAACACCATAATCAAGCACACTACCAACACACGCATCAGGGTCCATATAATCATCAGACTCATTAGCCATAGCGCATCTTTGCTTTTCACTCCACATAACCTTATTGTAAATATTCTGGTCGTTCGTAAAAAGCATTGCCCCATCAGCAATTACACCCTTGATATATAACCTATTTGCACTAAAATAATTCAACAAAAACTGAGATTGTGTATCTGCCATAAATTCAGTATCTACTGAATCTAAAAACTCTCTATATAATTCTTGTGAATAATCTTTTCTCTCTGCCATAATATTCCCCTTTGTTTCTAAGCGTAGTAATTTTACCATAATCCAAACCACATTTCAATAGGCAAACGCAAGAAAATATGGATATATTAAAAAATAAAAAATACACATTCATGACTATATAGCATTGAATAATTAAAATTATTATGATACAATGAGTTTATAATGGAGGGTTTTCCTATGATAAATTACGAAAAAATTATTAATGATTATATGCAAGAAGCAGGCCCGATTACTGCAGTTGAACAAGGAAAAAGATTTTTAGACGCAATTCTTCTAAAACTCTTTGATAGAACAGAAACAGACCTAGAGAACAACGACCTATACGAGGGTGTTCTATTTACTGATGGTTCAGGAGATTATGGAATAGACTGTTCATTTGTTGATGGAGATATCTTATACATTATACAAGGCAAGTATAGAGGAGAGCATTCTTATTCAAATGTATACCACTTCTTAGGTCAAATAGAAGACTTTATGAAACTAGAAGATGGCAAAAACATCAGAAAACAACTAGTTGATGTATACAATGCCCTACATAGTGATACAATTAACGAAATTAAAGTCTACTATATTACCAACAATAATATCGCCATGGAGAGCGAAAAGTATGACTACTCAGAAAAGACTCAAGAACTATCAAAAACTTGCTCAAAGAAATTTGAGAAAAATGTTTCTTTCCATATCGTTGGCTACGAAAATTACAATACTATTCATACAGGAATTTTGCTTGAATTACCAAAAGAAGTAAAAAACGCCTCTTCGAAATTAGACCTTGCCAAATACTTTGAGAATAGAGACAAAACTACAGTGGTTGCCGAAGTGCCTCTTAAAGCACTAGCAAGAATGGTTGCTGAGCATAAAAATCACATATTCTTCTCTAATATAAGAAACTACAAAGGACTAAATAGTATTAACAAAGGAATCAAAGAGTCCTATGAAAATCACCCTAAGAACTTTTGGTTTTACAATAACGGCATTACAATCGTGTGTTCTAGCTATGAAATTTTACCAAATAGTTTTATTCAAATCAAAGCACCTCAAATAGTAAATGGTTGTCAAACAGCAACAACCATATATAACTGTTGGAGCACTTCTAGTAAAATAGAACAGGAAAATATTGACGGAACAATCTTAGTTAAAATAATTCAAGATGCAAAATCTGAAAAAAGAAAAAACATTACTAAATTTACAAATAGCCAAACAGCTGTTACTGGCAAAGACTTCTTTGCTCTAGACTCATTCCACACACAGTTACAAAAGGAATTTAAAGACCTCGGCTACTTCTATGAAACACAAGCCAATAGTTCAAAAGCACTAACAATAAAATACTCGGGTAATACAAAATATAAACATTTATTTGACGCAAAATTCAATAAAAACAATGTACTTCTTGCCAAAGAAATCACCCAAATATATATAGCATCATTATTAGGTATGCCAGCCAAAGCTAAAAATATCGGTCAGTTTATGCCTGGTTGTGAAAAATACGAAACAGTATTTAACGATAAAACACCAACCGACCCTAGATACTACTTACTACCTTATGGCGTATGGTATTACTTGAAAAAAGTATACAAACTACCAGAAAACAAAATCATTGATAAAGACAAGTGGTCCACATCTATTTTATTTATAACCAATGTCTTCTTTAATGTATTACAAAAACTATACTCAAGCACTAACGACAATTTCTTATCTGAGGAATTCATCAACATGTGTGACGAAAAAATCTCTAATGAATCAACATTTAAGGCCGTTGTTCGTTTAACATACAACATTATGAGAGACTTCTATAATGACTCTACAATCAAAGAAATTATAGGAGACAACCTACCAAGATTCTTAAAAAGTACAATAGAAAACAACACTAGAGTTCAAGAAATCTTACAAGATAAGATCGCATCTAGAGTAGAAGAATTTGAATATTAAAAAATAAAAAAAGATAAGGACAATATCAATCCTTATCTTTTTTATTTACACATCTCTTTTTCTAACATTAATAATTGTTGGGAAGATGATTTGGATATACTCCATAAACTCTTCACCATCTAATTCCCCGCAGTGCATATAGGTCATAAACACACCTTCCCAGTTAAACACATGTTCGCCTTGCACAAAACCATTCTTTCCATAAAATTTCTTTCTTCTGATACGAAGATGATTGTTTTCCGCCTCTTCATCTAGTTCTTCTATGTCTAGCACAACTGCTTTACCTTTAAACATATCTTTTACCCTGCTTAAAACATCAGAGCCATTTCCTTGACACTGATACTCTTTTACAACAGCAAGATAATTCACATGCACAAAGTTCTCTGTATTATTCAAATGCGCCATAGCAACTAAATGTTCGTTATCATAAAGAGCATACAACTCAAACCCTTCAAACACTCCAGAAAACAAACTATCAAAAGGCACTCTTTCCTCTGGTGGAAATGACGCTAAATATAGTTCATAAATATCTTTTACCTTGCTCAAATCTTCTATTCTTCTAAATTCCATTTCCTCACCTCTACAATATCTAAGCAAGAGTATATGCTATATCTAATAAAAAAGCAAACCAAAATAACTAATCACCATACTCACTCCCCTTCACTCGCAAAAATCTCTTCGACAAGACTAGCCACAAAAAAACCACCTCATAATAAAAATTCCTGCAAAGTAACATAAAAAACTATTGACAAAGCCCATTTATATTTGCTAAAATACTCTTGTCTTTGAAAGACGAATTTAATAAATTTTAATACCGGATATGGAGAAGTACTCAAGAGGCCGAAGAGGCGCCCCTGCTAAGGGTGTAGGGCGGGAGACTGCCGCGAGGGTTCAAATCCCTCCTTCTCCGCCAATCGGAACTGCGTTCGCACACGCAGTTCTTTTATTTTTGTCTAAAAGGTATTCCTGCTATCATTATTCCTACAATCAAGTTTGTGCCTAAACAATCTTTTCACTACTTAAACTTAAAAAGAGATGAACACGGAAACTGGATTAAATAATTTTTTACTGGCTCACATTAATTTGTGGGCTTTTTTAAAACATTTTTAAAAAATCAATACAGATTTTTAATAAGTGTGCTATACTCTATTTATAGGAGATAAAAGTATGAAAAAGAAATTATTGTCATTTATACTTGCAATTTGTTTAATAATGCCTTGTGCATTGTTTTTAAGTGCTTGTGGAAACAATCCACCAGAAGACCCTACACATACTCATAACTGGGCAACAAATTGGTCTAAAAATGAAACTGAACACTGGCTAACTTGTGATGGTTGTGATGAAAAGAAAGATAAGGGAAATCACGATGGTGATGTTTGTTCCGTTTGTGGGTATGAAAAAGGCTTAACCCCAAATCCAAGTGTTCCAACGGTTTCTAGTGTTAGAGATTTAGAAGTTATTACCTTTGATACAGGAGAAGGTATGTTTACATTAGCAAGACTTCCTGATGGCAAAAATATGGTTATAGATAGTGGCACAACTGGGCTTAAAACTCAAATCCTCATAGAAGATACATTTAGATATGTTTATAATATCGAAAAAATAGATTATTTTGTTTTGACAAATGTGCACGTTTTAAGAACAGGACAAATGGCTTATATTCTTCAAAATTTTAACGTCATCAATCTATTTACACCAAGAGTGATACGTATTGAAGGTCAACAATATGATGATTCATATGTTTTAGATTGTTATTTAGACGCTTTGCAATATGTTCCAAATAGTTGCAATGTAGTAGAAGTAGCAGAAAATAACTGCGATATAGTTCAATCATTTAAAGATAATAGTGGTAACGAATATTCTTATGAAATAGATTTTATGTTACCAGTATCAACAGAAATTTGTCAAAACAATACTTGGCACTCTGATGCTATGTGTGATACAACCATAGTAACATCAATAGAATATCAAGACAAAACGATTCTAATTACAGGAGATGTTAGACAAAGAAATACTCAAGGATATATAAACAACTACGATGGAGAAAAAGATGTTGATGTTTTAATTACATCTTTTGAAGCCAGTGACCCTTATGCGATAACAAATGCACCATCATTTGCTGGTAAAGATTATTTTGAATGTATTTCGCTAGAGGCTGGCGATTATGCTATTATTACACCGATTTCGTCAGATGCTCGTTGTGATGTATTAAAACGCACTGCGGCTGAGATTTGTGGTTGGGATAAAGTTTACATGATAACAGGTGTAAATAATTTAGATACTGCCTATGTAAAAATCAATAGCAGTGGACAAATAACAGTAACAGCTGAATAAAAAACAAAGCCTATTAGGAAAAATCCTAGTAGGTTTTATTTTATAAATTTGGCGTGCGTACACAATCCCTCGCGCCCCGCCAAGAGCAATCGCATTCTAACAGTATTGTTGGAGTGCGATTTTTCTATTTCTGCATTAAAGGTGTTGCAGGCTTTGTTGTACCTACTCAAAAGATAGAATATACTCAAACTCATTACTTAAATCAAAAACGAAATGAATTCGGGTATTTTTGTAAATGATTACAAAATTTGATATATTTTATGATTTATATTTTAAGCTCACATTAACTTGTGGGCTTTTTTAAAACATTTTTGAAAAAGCAATACAAATTTCAAATAACTATGATATACTAAAAAAATAAAGGAGTAATTTATGAAAAAGTTATTAATATTTATGCTTGCACTTTTAGTATTGCCTTGCGTATTTTTGCTAACTGCTTGTGGCAAAAATCCACCAAATGCCCCACAACATACTCACAACTGGTCAAGCATGTTTTCTAGCAATGGCTCAACCCACTGGCTTACTTGTGATGGCTGCAGTGAAAAGAAAGATGAAGGAACTCACACATATATTGATGATGTATGTTCTGTTTGTGGTTGGATAAAGAATCATCAACACACATTTATACCAGGACAATATGAGAAAAATGATGAATATCACTGGCAAGATTGTACAACTTGTGACGGAACTTCTGCTCAAGAACCACACGAAATGTCTGGTGATACTTGTATAGTTTGTGGTCATATTGATAGTAGTCTAAATCCCGAAGTTGCTTCAATAAGAGATTTAGAAATAATCACTTACCAAACAGATGGCAATGGTGTATATACATTAGTTAAATTGCCAGATGGTAAAAATATGCTTATTGATGCAGGCGGAACACAGGCTATAGATATCCGTACATTTAGAAGAATAGTTATTGATGCAGGTTTTACTACAATAGATTATATGGTGTTAACTAATACTTTTGCTAAGAGAACAGGAGGAGCAGAGGCTATATTTACTAACAATGTGAAAAATTTATACATTCCTGATACCACTGGAGTTACTTATGATATCTCAGATGGCTTTAGAAA
Organism: Clostridiales bacterium; assembly: GCA_015055605.1. Taxonomy (GTDB): domain Bacteria; phylum Bacillota; class Clostridia; order Christensenellales; family UBA1242; genus UBA11490. Next base: position 292,294 of record SVHV01000002.1, on the reverse strand, counting down.
TGCAGTTAACTATGCTAACACCATTAACACTTGCAATGTTATTAAACTTAACCCAACCAATGAAGATAGTTATGATGTAACAAGTAATTTCAGCTATAACCAACAAGAATATTCATATACAATCGACTTTATAGCACCAGTTGCCCCTAGCGACTGCGAAACTGAATTTGATGCAAGTATATTTATTGCAATTACTTATCAAGAAAAAGTTATACTATTTACTGGTGATGCTACTAACAAAAATATTGATAACTATGCAAATGCAGATTATGATTATAATGTAGATGTTCTTATTACAGGATATGAACCTGCTACTGGTAGAGATGCTATCAGACTTTCTGATAATAGAGGTACTAATTTCTTGACTGATATTGGGCTAACAAATTCTGATAATGTAATTATTACAAATCCTGGCGTTACAGATGGGCTTGGCAATTTAGTAAATGTAATTAATGCACATAATGATCCAACCATTTATAATTCAACCAATTTTGAATATGCAACAGTAAAGATAAACGGTAGTGGAGCTATAACAGTCACTACACAAGAATAAAAAATAAAACCTATTAGGAAAAATCCTAGTAGGTTTTTTGCGCAATAGTGTTAGATTAGAATCACTACCGTCCCGCCAAGAACTTGTCCATCCGTACCATTATGGTTCGGGTGGATTTTTTATTATAAATTTTAAATAAAATATGTTATAATGTATAAAATACAAAGGAGAAAAATATATGAAAAACAGCCTTACAAGAAACCATATTTTAGAAACATGTTATCATTGTGGAAATAAGGGGCTTTTAATTGAAGAAAGTTTATATTTAGATAAATACTATGATTATGATGAAGATGTACCAATTTTATGGTACGAGGATTACTACCATGTTTTACATTGTCCAGTATGTCATGGTGTCACTCTTCTAAAACGAAGTACGGATCAAACAATGCAAAATAGAGATGGTTCTTATGACTTTGAACGTAAAATATTATATCCAGATATTTCAACAAACAAAAGAGATGTTCCTAAAAACATAGTTTCTGCATTTGAATCTGCAAAAAAGGTTGAAAAAATTGACTCCTCAATTTGTGCGTTATCATTACGAAAAGTTTTAGAGTTGATTTGTAAAGATAAAAAAGCTAAAGGAAGCAAATTGGAAAAACAAATTGAAGACTTAGTAACAAAAAATATCTTACCAGTAACATTTGATGATGCTTGTAAGCATATCAGACTTATAGGCAATGAAGGCGCCCATGATGACCATTTATCTATCCCAAAATCCGAACTAAAAACATTAATTGAATTCTTGGACAGCATTATAAATTACCTATATATTATACCTGCAAAGATAAAAAGGCTTACAGAGATAAAAACAGACAATAAAAGTAATAATTAATAGATAAATATATTAAATAAAATAATTTTTATATGTTTTACTTTGAAAATATTTTTCATCCGTACTATTATGACCTGAGAGGTTTTTTCTGAATAAAAATGATACATAAATGCGGTACGTTTCAACAACTCTTTCGCTCCGCCAACATAGTGTTCAAAAATGTCTCTTTTTGAGAGTTTAGTTTGAACACTTTTTTATTTCCCAAACCTTTAGGATAATAGGCATGTTTAAGGGTTTGGGGTTTTCTTTACCCTTACAACAGAACTTAAAACAAATGTCTTTACGCCAAATTAACATTTTAAGACACACACTCTTGCCACCACTCCATAGTAAAAACTTCTAGGAGGGATGATTTGAATTAAAATAAAAAACCTACTAGATTTCTCTAATAGGTTTTATTTCATCTAATAAATAATAAAGGAATAACAAACCATACAAATACCAATACAATTGATGCAACAGCTAACACTATACCTAAAACACCTAGAATAAAATCCCATGCAGGATTAGAGTTTACCTTTTGCCATTTAACCACTCTTTTTTTCTTTTTAGGATTGGTTTCTTCTAAATTTTCTTCATTTGTTGTTTTTTCTTTTTTTCTTTCAGCTAAAATCCAAATTCCATGATTAATGGCAACTAATGACAATAGAAACAAATCTTTTGGAGTTTTTATTAAAAGTAAAATAGCTAATACTAACACTAATAAAAATCCTAGAATTGCCCCAAAACTATTTATTTCAATTGCAGAAGCACCCCAAAAAAGTAAAATGGGAGCTGCTGCTGTTGCAATTAATAATACAAATCTAAAAAATGGATTACGGCTTTTTTCATAGCTTTCTTCAAATTCCGTATATCTACTTAAAAAACTAAAAATCCAAGATAATATTTTCATATAAGTTCCTCATACAATAAACTACTTTAAGTATAACACTTTATAGAGAAATTTGTATAACTATTTTCAATATTTTTCAAAAATATAATAAATGTCTTAAAAACAAAAAACCTACTAGATTTCTCTAATAGGTTTTTAATTATTTATTATATAACTGTGTATAGTAGTGTAGCCAGAATTGTTATGTTATCAAAAACTTCATCAAGTCTTTTTTGTATTGTAGAACCATCATCTGCAGTCAGAGTAATTGGTGTAGCACATTCACCTTCTAATCCAATCTCACAAGCTTCTTTTAGAAAGTGGTAGCCCTCAACACCCGTGTAGCCGTCTATACCGATTTCAACAATACGGAATTTGTCATGGTTGCTATCCTGTGCATAAAGCTCAACACAATCTTTACCATCTAGTTTTAATGTGTATGTTCCATACCCCAAATTGCTTACATATTCAACATCATAAGTCCTTGCAACTGTGTCGGCAGTATAATACAGCTCAGCTTTAGTTAAATCTTCTGAAAAATGAATATAAGGATTTACAGATATTGTGCAAAGCTCGCTTTTTAGTTTTTGAACGAATAATTCTTTTGCCTCATCAATTGTAGTAGGTATTGCGTTGTTTAGGTATGTGAAGGCATTAGTTCCTAGAGTCATCTCCAATATTTCACCAAGAGTGACATTTGTAGTATAGAATTTATTGCCATTACCACCCTCTTGAACATAATTTAGGTCAATTGAATGACTGTCAAAAATTTCTGTATAAAAGTCTGAACAGCGAATAGTCTTGCCAGCTAACGACTTAGGCTCGTCCTTTCCACAAGCAGACATCATAAACATACAAGGAATAATCAAGCATATTGCTAAAACAAAACTTAAAAATTTCTTTTTCATAAAACCTCCTAATACATATTTATTGTATTTGATATTTTTAGTATAGCACAAATTGTTTTAAAAGGTACTAATAAAAAACGAAACATTTTGAAAAAATGACTTTGTTTAATTCAAGTGGTGGCTATATGAACTTTTGGAATGAGTAGTGGTGGCTATATGAACTTTTAGTTACATAAATACAGACAAAAACCAATCTAAAAACGGATTAGTTTTTTGTTTTTATAATAAAGTTTTAGTTTTTTATTTTTATGAAATTTGTTAATATATAAGCATGAGAAAGTTTAAGCAAATTTATGTAGAAATAACAAATATATGTAATCTGAATTGTTCATTTTGTCCGAAAAACAATCGTCCTAAAAAGTTTATGACGGTAGAAGAGTTTGATAAGATTACAGACGAGATATCTCCCCTAACAAATACTATTTGTTTACATCTAATGGGAGAACCTTTATTACACCCAAATATAAAAGAAATATTTGATATTTGTACTAAGAAAAATCTAAATGTTTATCTCACCACCAACGGAACACTTCTTAGGCAAAATTTGGACTTATTAAAATCTGGTTGTGCAAAGAGGATTTCGGTGAGTTTGCATAGTTTCGAAGCAAATAATAGTACATATTCTCTAGAAGAGTATCTAGAAAATGCACTATCGTCTTGTAAAGAGATTTCGGACAATAGTAGAACCTGTATCGAATTTAGGCTGTGGAATGAGGCTAATGATAAAGATGCAAAAAATACATTAAACCAAAAGATAATAGATAAAATAAACCAAATATTTAGTACAAATCTAAACATACAAAACCTACAACCACACACAAATATATCCAACACTATTTATATAAGCCTTGCAAATACTTTTGACTGGCCTATACAAACAGAGAACAAAGAACAGAACAGTGTGAAATTTTGCTACGGCCTGCGTTCTCACTTCGGAATTTTATGTGATGGTACTGTGGTCGCCTGTTGTCTGGATAGTGAGGGAAAACTCGCTCTAGGTAATATTTTTCAAAGTAACATATCCGACATTTTAAACACACCACGAGCACAGAATATTTACAAAGGATTCGCAGACAAAAATATCTCTGAAGAATTTTGCAAATCTTGCACTTTTGCAAATAAATTTAGTTGTTAAGACACAAGCACTTTGCTAAAATTACAATACAACAAAGGAGAAAATACAAATGAAAGATTTTTTAAATAAAGATGCAATTATAAATATTGCCTTTTCTGGTTATGGAGTTGCTGGACATGGCTCATTAGATGTTTATGGTCAAATAACATCTATTGAAAATGATATGATTTCTATTAATTATGACCCAAACAGAAAAGAAAACAGACACCGTATGAAAAATACTTCTGGGAAAATGTTAATAAACAAGCAATACTTAGTTTCAGTTACTTTATTGTAATCATAAGAACATACAAAAAACAGACTCGTTTGACAAGTCTGTTTTTATTTTTGAAATATTAATTGTCCACAACCGAAATAGATATCATAGCAGTAACACCAGGTACTCCTGCAACAGTAGCAGTAATACGGATACTTATTGGATAAGAAGGTTCAGCTAGTGCTGTAACTAAACCATTCTCATCAACAGATACACATGCCTCATAGTCCGAAGACCAGATTATATCCCTAGTAGTAGGTTTTGGGTCTCCTGGCATAGCAAAGAAACTAACGCTTAGTTGTGTTGTTTGTCCAACCCTTAGTTCTACCACGCGCATACTATTAGCAGGAACAGAAGAACTAATAGAAATAATTGAAGCCTCAACTCTAGGAACACTTAGGTAAATAGTGGCAGTCTTGCCATCATCTAGCTCTGCAGTGATTGTTGCTGAGCCATCTTTCTTTACAGTTACTCTACCTGTACTGTCTACAGTAATAACCTCACTATTAGAACTAGTCCATGTAATGATTCCCACATCTGCATTACTAGGACAAGGAACTGCTGTTAGTTCGTAACTACCCATTGTTAAACCATATTGGTTAGATGTATTGATATCTATCTCAAAGTTCTCTACCTCGATTACATCTTGAACTGTTACAACCTTTGTTGTATGTATACCATTATGTGCTGTAACAGTAATTGTTGTTTGTCCCCCTGCCACACCTGTCACTAGACCAGTTTCTGATATTGTAGCAACTAGAGGGTCTGAGCTTGTCCATACTACATCTTTGTATGTTGCATCTGATGGAGTAAAGCCAACCAACATCTGCATTGTCTCAGCTGGGTGAATAATAGAATATTCACTATCTAAAGATACTGTCTGTACATCAATAGGAAGGACCTCAACACTACAGTCCTGCTTAAACCTACCCAACCTAGCTGTAATAGTTGCACGACCCACGCCTACAGCCTCTATAAAGCCCTCAGACACAGTGACCACACTCGTATTAGAACTAGACCAAACTAAATCATCAGTATATACGACAATTTTGTTAGGATTAACCTTAAAGTCTAAATCTTGAGAAGTACCGATAGCCATTCGTACCTGAGTTTGAACTAGTTCAAAACTCTCTACTGCAGGTCTACTATTTACAGTTATAGCAGTGATTCCACACAAGAACAAACTGACTATAAATATAATTCTATTTATCCAACGCATTTAAAACCACCTTAAAAACTTTTGTATATATTCTTCTTCTGACACTGTCAATTCTTTGCCTTGTTGCTTCAAATATCCCTTTAAGCAATTCAATTTTTGCTCATATATATCACTACTCTTTTTCCTATATGCTATTTTATATGCAAACCAGCTAACACCGAAACCAACAATAGACGCAATAGCTAAGATAATATCATATTTCACCCAACTCAATAGTCTATTTGATAGATTAATCATAGCAAAAATAATAGCACAAATAGAAATTACAAATGACGCCATTGTAATAGGAAGAACTTTCTTCTCTACCTGTTTAGTGATACTATATTCTTCCTTTGGAAAATCTCCCACGAAACGAATCTCGTGTGCAGAAGAAGATAGTTTGTATTGTTTACCCTTATAAGTAAATCTAAGCGAATATACAGGCAAGGCATACATATCTATCTTATTAACCTTATGTGCAACATAATTGCTAAGCCTATCCTCAGCTAAAATCTTATTTTTAAAAGATGCTATACTTTCTTCTATCTTTGCTTTAACAACCTCTTGTGACGGAAAAACAACTTTCTTGCCTTTACCCTGGTCACTAGAAACAAACTGCTCTTTACTATCCCAACTATCTGCATAGTTTAGAACATCATTCATAAAGTCATTTTCAGTATCCTTACTCAACTCTACACAAATAAGTTTACTAGCCTCTGCATTAACCTGCTGATGCGAAAGCAAACTAACTAGATTGTCATTACCTGCACTAACTGTCATAACAGTAAAGTCAACATCTAGTACAGCAAATATTTTATAATCATACTCCACAAAACCAAATTCACCCTTTGTAAACAAATCTGATGGTGTATGTCTACTAACGCCTAAATGTGCAAGTGCTTTTTTGTAAAACTGGTCTTCGGAAACAAGAGCCTTAATATATTTAACACTCTTTTTTACCTTTGCGCTCTTAATATCTTCTACAAAATCGTCTTTAATCGAATTATCATTCTGAATCTTTGTAGAACAATATACACACTCAAAAAGGTCTTCAGATAATTGTCTAAAGTCTGATGAGCCACAATTTGAACATTTCATAATATTATTTTTCATAATTAAACCTCGTATCTAGTATAACACAAATTTTCAAAAAGTGAATGATTTTATAGCGACAAAACCCCATCTATTCTTTATCTAAATTATTTGACGACAAATTTACGAAAGTATATAATCATAGAAAATTAGATAACAAAAAGGAGTATTTCATGGATAAGTGGGACGAGAGATTTATGCAGATGGCAGAGACTATCGCTGAGTGGTCTAGTTGTTACCAAGAGAATAGACATGTAGGAGCAATCTGTGTAAAAGACAAAAGAATCTTAACAACAGGATACAATGGTGCACCTCAAGGGATAATGAGTTGTGCTGAGAGGGGTGAATGTCTAAGAAGAGTTAGGAATATCGCTAGTGGCACAATGCAAGAAGTTTGTTATGCTGTACATGCAGAACAAAATGCAATCATTCAAGCAGCAAAAATAGGTGTTAGCCTCGAGGGGGCAGTTATGTATGTAACCCACCAACCATGTATACTTTGTACTAGAATGATAATCAATTCTGGAATCAAAAAAGTTATATACAAGAATGGTTATCCTGACGATTTTGCAGTTGAACTCTTTAAGCAATCTGGCGTTGAACTAGTTAAATACTCAGACATGCTAGAAGAAAACAAATAATTAAATAAGTATAAAAATAAAATGGTTCATATCTATTATGAATCATTTTTTTTAGCGCACCACAGCCGACTTTAATGGTAAAGGTATTGAAAAAAATATATAGTCATGCTAAAATACCTACATTATAGGAGATAACAGATGAAAATATTATGTTATGGCGATTCTAATACATGGGGATACATTCCTAATATAAACGGATATTCCAAAGACGCAATTATGCAACAATATGAAGAACAAGATTGCTGGTGGTATCCATTAAAATCTGGTAACGAGGTGCACATAGACGGTCTATGTGGCAGATGTATAGCACACGAAAATAAATGGCTAAAAAATAGAAATGCGTCATCTACCCTAACTTACGACTTACAACCATATAACGACTTAGATTTAGTCATTATTCAATTAGGCACTAATGATTGCAAGGGAGAGTATGAAGATACTCCAGAACAAATCACAGGCAATCTAGAAAAGCTACTACAAACACTAAAAAACACCACTCATGCTGAAATTATGGTAATCAGCCCAGCAATCATACAAGAAAACAATAAAATTACTCAAAAATACTATATCGGAGCACAAGCCAAAAGTAGTAGACTAGACAACCTGTATCTAAACATGGCAAAAAAGAATAATTATTTTTTTGTTTCGGGCAAAGACTTAGAAATAGGCGAAGATGGTGAACACCTCACTAAAAAAGGACATGCTCAATTAGGACAACAAATCTCTTCTCTAGTCAAACTCTTAGAAGAAGGTATGGATATGGGGCGTTAGTTTACAACGACTACAAAAAAGTTCGTACTATATACGGTACGAACTTTTTTTATATCAATAGCATATTTTTTAAAACTCATCTTCTTCCAAAAGACTAATATAACGAACGAACTCCTTGCTATCATCATTAACAGTTGCTAATTCTGTTGAGCCATCATCATAATATAGTAAAAATGTTGTTTTAGGAGAATTGCAATCGTTATATATAGTCGCATCAATAAAACCCTCGAAGCCAAACTCTTCATAAGCAAGAAGTTCATTATCCATCTGCTCCTCTGCATCTAGTCCGTCCTCTGCGTCTACAATTTCGGTTTTAATAATACACTTTCTCTTAAATAAATTTTTTAAAAATCCCATTCTTATCCTCTTAAGCCATAGCCGTACATTCCCTTTGACGAGTTATACGATTCAGAAGAAAATATGTTCTCTTCTTTTGTAAAGAAATGCAAAGATTATGTATAGCCCTTTTTAAATTATTAATATTAATGTTTTTAGATACCAAATGTTTAAAATGATAATGAACATTATTATTGTGGTCTGATATCCTCATAGACAAAATTGTATCTTGCATACTTAGATACAAGTACAACGAAGAAGATTTTTTACTAGCACTGATACTATATGTAATATTAGGAAAATCTCTCAAAACCTCTTGTGTAACAATCTCTAATTTTCTTAGTTCCATAAACCCTCACTATCTCAAACTATTTGCGACTAAATCTATTGTTCCAAATATTACTAACAATATAACTAATTCCAAATCTGAGTACCTCCTCTTTTTTATTATCTACATAATACCATGAGTGAAGTACATTTTTTTGGATTTCGATACACAAATATATACATTTATTAAGTTTTACAAGGTTTATTTTTATTATTAAGAATGTTTACAAATATACAAAACAAAGGCTATTGCAAAATTAGAGTTCTTGACTTCCCTCTAAATAGTAAACTATTCCACGACAAATATCTGATTCTTCTATTATCTTTGAACGCAACCAAGACCTATAAGGCGACATACCCAAAGGTTCAACTATTATTATATCTGTAATAGGTCCCTCTTTGATATTTGGATTATAAACCAATCCATACTTTTCTTCTAAATTTGTTACTTCTGTTCCAACATCATAGGGATTCATACCACCAGGTATGCATATTAAATCGTTATCAAAGTGAGGTTCTTTCACTCCATATTCCTCTATAAACTTTTGAGACAAGCCTTTTTCTTTTTTCTCTAGCGAGTCTCTCCTAATCACTATATCTATACACCCATAAGCTTTAATCATTATACACCTCTCTTAACTATCTTCTATAATAATAGTTTTATAATTTTAGTGCATGTTCCAAACACTGTATCATAAGGACCAAATCTTCACGATGCTCTATTATCTTATATTTATTTGAATTACCATCGTTTTTTTCTAGCACCTTGTAATAAATCAACTCTCTAGCAAGGTTGTCTATAATTTGCTGAGCACACTCATATTTTTGCATTATAATATCGCCGTCCCAAACGCCACTCTCGATAAACTTTATCATCATCACATTTGGACTATTGTTATATTTAAATTCACACTCTACACCATCGAGAAAGTCTGGTATAACATCTCCAACGATAACCCTCATCTCACTCCAACCAAAAGTCCTAGTGATGTACAGTTTTCCTTGATGCTCAAACCATTTATATTTATTACCGTCTTTAACAACCTTTTCAATCTCTTCATAAGTTAGGTCTGTATCAACCTTTTTATAAAAACACTGTGTTCTATAATCTGACTTAGGAAACAATGAAAACTCATGCTTTTTCACTGGTACTGGTATATTTTCGTTTTCAACAACCTCAAAGCACCTGCCACCATATCTAATATAAGGTTTAGTGACCCCTTTACTGACTTTTAGGCAATTATCTATTTCTGCCTCTACCTTAAGTGTCAATTCATCTTTGATAATATCCTCTAAAACAATCTTGTCGCCCTCAATCTTAGCTAGTTTTATTTCCTGAGTTTTTACATCTGCAAGGTATTGATACTCTCTTTTCTTTGATTTACGAACAATAAACCACTCATCACCAAATTCATACCACACATACATGTCTTTATTAGAAAGTAATTTTTTAAGCAAATCAGTATCATTATAAGACTCCCTAGATTGTTCACTGTCACCCTCATAAACAAGTGTACAATCCTTGATATATCTAGGGTATCTAATAGTTGTTCCATCAAAAATTATGTACCCAAATACTGAATAGTCAAAAGACCAATCTATGTGCATTTGATATGAACGAATATGAGACTCCATATCTTTTCTTCTTATTTCTATTAGGGGAATTTTATTCTTCCTTTTTTGATTAAAATGATATAACGGCAAAGCACTCTCTGGTAGATGCAACATTCTACCTAATGGGACATTAGATTTAATATAAAACTTAATTTCTTTATCAGGCTCTGAAACAAATTTTTCTATAGGCTCACTATAATATTTAACCTTATTATTTACAATTTGTTCAAACCATATTAATCGCATATCTTCTTTCTTTTCAACAACAATATTATGGTCTTGAAGATATCTATCTATTTCTTCTCTATTCTCCCCCTCAGCACCCAAATCCTTACAAAAAGCAATATACTTCTCTTCAATTTCTTCTGGTGGTACAACTCTATCTTTCATAAGCCCATCTCCTTGATTGTGATACTCTAATCTTAGCACACACCATGTCCTAAAATTCGGACTCCGAAAAAAGCCTGCAAAAAATGACAGGCTTCATAATTACTTATCATACTTTTCAAGCATTGATTTGAGTACAGCCTTAATTTTTTCTCTCGTACTAGTTGGAGAAACTATTTCAATATTTTCTCCATACTGTAGAGCCCAGTACACTAGAGCCTCCTCATTGACCCTGATATTTACATATATCTCACCCTTTTGTTTTTGAATCGAAATATCACAACCAAACCAATCCACAATATCATTGATTTTGTCCTCATTAGACACTTTTAGCTTCGCAACAACAGAATCTCCCATGGTCATATATATATGTTCTTTCATATATTCTCTAATAGAAAAATTTGCCTGTCCTGGTAGAGTTTTAAGGGGTTTTATCTCCTCATCAAGAATCCTAATATTAGCAATATTCTCGATTTTGTAATTCGATATATCATCATATTTATCATAATTACAAACTAGATAATACTTGCCACGATTATTCACCATATAATATGGATTTATTTTATAGACTTTACCATCTTTTCTTAATTTGAGTTTTTTGTCTTGTGTATAAGAGCCATATTGAAACTCAATTTTCTTATTATTAGATATAGCCTCTTCTATCTGCTCAATAGTATAAAACAGTTGTTTATTGTCCGAACGAGAAGTGTCATCAAACTTTTCTAAGTGTGTATACCTTCTCCTATCATATATGCTATTATTTCTAGTAAGTTTCTCCACTAAATCTTTAGCATACTTAGTTGGGATAGATTTCGAAGAATAAATCGCATCTGTTAAAAACATTAGTTCTCCGTCCTCAAAATCTCTAGTACCTAGATATACTCCATTGTTGCCATTCTTAACAATGTCATAACCATTATCCATAAGAATCTCTATATTCCTAGCAATAGTCTTTCTCTCTAGGTCACTATTGTGCTCTTCCCTTAGCTTTCTTGCAATATCTCCATAGGTAAGTAAATGTTTTTTATCGGTATATCTACTTAAAATCTTTAACACATATAATAATGAGCTTTTCTTATCACTATTCATATACCCTCCACTTCTCTTATATAATACCACAACCCAAGTCCAAATAAAAGGACTTCGGAAGTCTTGATTACAAATTGTTTTATTTGTTTAAACTTTGCTTTTCTGATATAATGAAAGCACTAAATGAAGGATTGAATTTTATGAGCAAAATAACTATAAGGCGTACTTAGTATCTAAACCACACAGGATATCTAGTATGGGCAAATGCAATAAAACCTTTACTAATATAATAAGACAAAAGAGGTATACAATGAAAATTAATATTTTAGGCAGTTGTTACACAAGAGAATTATTTAATTATAGCGACCGACACAGTATAGAGTGTTATGTACTTCAACAATCATTATTCACAATGTTCACAACCCCTCTGCCTATAGATATAGCAGATGCTAGCAGTGTAGACGGAACAAACTTTATGAATAGAATGATGTACTATGAGTTTAATAAATTAGGCTTACCTGCAATACTAAAAACTAAAGCCGACAAACTAATAATCGACCTGGTAGATTGTAGATATGACATATACGAGTTAAATAGTCCAAAGGGTAGCAAAATCATATACACACATGATTCGAGAGCAACTTTTGACAATCTAGCTAAAAACAATAAATATCTTAATCTAGAAAGACAATATATCAATGTACCAGAAACATTCTCAGATGATACTCTAAGAGAAATCGTATCTAAATTATGTACAGAGTTACTAAAGGTATACAAACCTGAGGATATAATTTTAAATAGAGTAAATATGGCTAAATACTATTACGAGAACGGAAAAAGAATAGATTTTGAAAACAATTTTCACCTTAGCAGAGAGAGTTTTGTTCAAAAAATAGAAAATTTACTAATAGAGTTTATGCCTAATATCTGCATACTTAATGTCACAACACCACCACTTGTTGACATTAATCATAGGTTTGGTGGTCCACACCCTATGCACTACGAGAGCATATATTATAGATACAAGATGCAAATACTAGAGGGCCTGCTTACCGATACCGACACACTAGAACTTGCTAAAAAAGAATATGAAAAAGCTCTTATAGAAAACCTAGATTCAATACAAGCAAAAACACACAACAAGTCTGCCGACTGCAAAAGCACTAAACGAGTAGACTAAAATAATATAACAGAACACATCAATTCTAATTTATTATATACAATAACAAATATATTTTATCGGATATGTTTTGATGTTTATAATAATTTATGTTATAGTTAAAAATAAATATTAAGGAGACAAACAATGAAACAATTAACATATATCATGGTAAAACCTGAGTTTGCTGAGAAACCAGAAGTTATAGCACTTGTAAAGAGTGAGGCAGAAAAAGCAGGTATGCAAATCTTAAGAGAAAAATTTGTAAAGTATACAGTTGAACTTGCCCAAAAACACTATGCAGAACACTTCAGAGGAAGCTATGAGAATGCTAAAGGTTTTTACCTTAATCTAGAAAACTACATTACTTCCGGAAGAGCTTATGGTATGGTTATGGAAGGCGAAAATGCAATAGAAGAAATGAGGACAATAATCAAAAGACTCAGAGCAGAAATCCCTCCTATTTCTGACGACCCAAATGTTAACATTACAAAAAATGTTCTTCATGGTTCTGACTGTGTAGAATCTGCAGAGAATGAAATAGCAATATTCGATTCAATGACTGCATATACCGAATAAAACAAAAAACAACCAAAGGCAATTATCTTTGGTTGTTTTTTTGTTAGACATCTAGTATATGACCCTTACACAATCTTCTCAATACTATTTACAGCCTACAAAATTCTAACGAGCATATTTTTCATCTGATAAAAATTCTACATCAATCTTAGGTAAATCATCTAAAGATTCTCTATCTAAATTTAGCAGTGCAAGAAAATCATCAAAACTCATAATTTCCATATTACAATCTTCGCCCAATTCTTTAACATGTTTAAGTTTAGAACAAGACCTTATTCCTCCTTCTGCATCTAATATATCATCATAAGTTACCAGAATATCAGACTCAGTAGCCTTTAGCCTGTACTCTGCGCCAACCTCACTAAGAACTTTTACCAGTTTGACCATATTTTGAAAATGATACCTTTCATAATTCAAGCTTATACTAACCGACTTTCCTGCTAAATAGTGTTCTGCATCTTTATTAATTGTTACATAGTCTAAATACCTTGTAAACAACAGTTTATTAAGTGACTTAGATGACATATCATCGCCCTTTTCTCCCACAGAACGCTTAAATCTACGACCATTAATCATAATGTCTGTTTTTGCATTTTCAATTCTAACATCTTCTTTTTTTGTATAACCATAAACAAAGTCTTTAGCTTCGCCCATAATTTCGCTATGCTCTGCCAAGAAATCTTTTAGGTTTATTTTATATTTCTTAAACACTGCATTTAGAACATCTTTGGTCATATCTGCATCAATATCGCTAGTGTGAGACAACTCTGGTAATTTATGACACCATTTCGTATACTCATGCGAAAGAGACCCCACTTGTTCCTTTGTTAAAATCTGAAGAATATCTCTAACATCTATATATCGCAAGTTTATTGCAGGTAGATTATATCTATGACAATTATTCAAAAGATACTTCACATCTCCGTCCATCTGCCAGCCTATACATAGAGTATCAGGAACAGATATTATTTTACTAATTTTCTTATAGTAAGTAGTGAATTTAGGTTTCTTAATCACTTCTTTTAGGCTATAACTAGGCTCCATCATTGTTCTGATTACACGCCAGTCATATTCTTCTTTGGGAATATCAGGATTAAAAACTATATCTTCTCGAGGGGCAATAAGCTTAAACTTATCATCAGTTGCCACATAACCAAAAGTATATGAATATTTATGCCTATTGTGTATAGATTCAGCATCAAAAAACAAATATCTCATCAAGCACCCTCTCCTACAACTTTCCCATCTTCCATACCTAAAACTGTAAGCCAACCATACCTACCCGAAGTAAGTCGTCCGTCTTCAAGTATTTCAAATTCTTTTCTAGAGTAAAATCTATTTATCAAGTCCATTGTAGTTTTATTGTGTTTCTTCGCAATATCCCTAAGTAAGTCTAGTTTATCATTTTGACTATCTTTTGCAACTGCCAACAAGTTATTAAATAAGATAGGTAAAACCTGCACCCCTTTTAATGCTTCAGTAGATTCATTATCTATATATGTAATACCAGGATTAACCATTCTCCACTCCTCAGCAGTAGCAACATAAGGAGTAGTGAGATACTTAAATATTTCAGTAGTATCTAAAATCTTAAGCATATCCTCTTCATCTAACATATCTTTATACAAGGGCAACACTCTATTAATCGCACTTCTAAAAATATTAATATCATCATACTTGATAGCCATCTTCACAATTTTTGAATATAACTCTGTATTAAAATACATTCCCCACATTGTCACATATATTGTAAAACCTGTATTTTCAAATCTTACATAGCCATTGTCTATCATATATTGCAACAATTCTCTACTATCAAACTCTAAAATATAATGCAGTAGTGTTTTATCAAACTCATCATAATTAGATAGAATAGAATTTCCGTCTATGCTATCATTATCTCTTACAGATTCTAGCAACTCCGGACTATTACTCTTTGCTATTGCATATAACGAAAATGGTCTATTGTCATACTTTGAGCAAACATCTCCTGCCATCAATAATTCTTCCATCGTAACCCCTAAAACTTGTGATAGATAAAATATATACTCAGTGCCAGGAAATCTAGATTTATCTTTGTTCTCCCATTGTAGCCACTTGCTCACACTATACTTGATAGCATCAATATTATCTGGTCTACTCCCCATCTCATGACCATACTTACATATTGAAACAGCTCTAGCAAGGTCAATAGATTTTTTAATTCCCTTATCATTCATTTTTTCTTTTATAAACTTAGCAACCTCTTCTTGTGTTTTTATTCTTGACATTATAATTACCTCCGTTATCAAACTTATACTAACACAATAACACACTAATGTCAATAGCATTTGTGTACTTTTGTATTGCTTTTTGTACACTAAAACCACTCAACCACAATAAACCAAACAATATTTTCGTGTACTTTTGTCCACAAATAAAAATTAATTGCACAACAAAAAAAAGAGCAGACATCTCGTCTACTCTTTTATTATTCAACTAAGGAAGTAGGTCTTCTTCGGGAGCAGGGGTTACTTCTTCAAGATTTGTAACACCGTCAATGATAGTTATAGGTTTCTTAACTGGCACATTACTACCTAGGTCCTCTATTCTAGCTGGGGACTCAACATAAGCACCCTTTCCTTTCTTAGCAGCAACATACTTAGCAATATCTGTATTTTGTGCCGCCACCTTTTTATTATTAATCAAGATTTCTCTAATTCTCTTTCTACCCTCTTCTCTAGGAGTAGATATTGCAGTAGAAAATCTATCTACAAAGCCCTGAACCAAACCGTCAGTCTTAGCCTCGATTTCGTTCTCAATTCCAGCAACTAATTCATCAGTACCTTGAAGTGTAATCTGGTGAGCAGTGTACTGAATAGGATTAACTCTAACAATATAAGGTCTATCCCCATCAATCTCTGGAGCTTTTTCTTCAATAGTAACCTTGTACCAGAAACTATTAGGAGGTAGTTCGCCATCTTTAATAGAATTATACTCTGCACCAGCAGTCATCGCACCCTTGAATGGAGTATATGAGCCACCAGATAATAGATAGATAGGTTTCTTTCTGATATGAGTACCATCACTCTCACCTATTACAGCAGTCTTAAAGTAATTCATAGTTGTTCTAGCAATATAAATATCTGCACCACCTCTTTTGGTTGCTCTCTCTTCCATCTTACGACCGATATAAGCACCTGTTGTTGCAGTATTATTCCAGTTAATAGTTCTAATACCAACATTTGCTCTACCAACCATATCGTCCTCAATAGCAACATTCACAAGGGCATCATTACATACCTTTTGTTGAAGGCCTAGAGCCTCTTGTAATACAGATAAAACATCTATCTGATGGTTTTTAAGAATTCTATGCTCTTCTGTTCCTCTAACCATAGCAACAATCTTTCCCTGATCAGCCAAATCTTTAAATAAAGAATAGAAGTAAGCAATCTGTTCTTGATAAGAAAGCAATCTGCCATGTTGAGTCTTTGGCACATAACTAAATAATCCACCATTAAGAATGACAATAGCATTTTCGCTATCTCTCATAAGGGATACATTATACTCTAACTCTTTTAGATATGGATTTCTCTTAGACAAATGCTCGCCAGCAAAGTCTACACTAGTACCAGCATAGCCCATATCTACATTACTAATCTCGTTTAAGCCTAAACTATTTCTAGGCATAACATAATTAAATACATTAGGAGCAGTCCTAGACAAGTCAACTTCAGTTGCGTCCAAAATCCTTTCTCTGATATAGTCGCCACTTCTTCTGATGTAATCTACATCAATTTTGTCATCAACTTCACCATGAGCAATCTTAGTAACAATATCTGACATAATTACATTCCTCCCTTTTCACCTTGATTTTCTTCAAGTGCTTGTACATAAGCATCATAGCCACTAGGTTTTTTTCTAGGTTTCTCTACGATAGCACCTTGCACTTTATTACGGAGGTACTGCTCAAATTCTGTGATAGCATCTACTGCTTCATTGATTTTTGCATTAACTGAGTCTAATTGTTCTTCACAACCCTGCTCAATAACTCTCTTTGCAGCATTGTGTCTTTTTTGTTTAATCTTTGTATCCATAGTATTAGTAGGAGTAAAGAACGCACAGGCAGGGATAATATCTGGATACTCAATACCAGTAGGAGAAATCCTACCAGCATAAGGGTTTGGTTGTGAACTAATAGCAACCCAAACTGCTGTCTGTTTAGCAGTATCAGGAAGTGACATACCTGCGCCATAAGTACCACCACCACTAGAAGGTAGTGTTAGACACAAAACATCATGGTATCTCTGCTTACCATCTGGGTCAACTTTAATCATTCTTTCGTATTTCATAGATTGCTGATGAGTGTGACCTATTACACACATATTAGCATTGTCTACAGTTCTAAGTAGTCTAAATGTTCCGTCTATATTAGAAATACCTGTGCCGTGATGAGAAACCACGCCAAAATGGAACTTACCATCTGGAGCAAGTGGTTGTCTAAGCACTAAATCAGTACTAGCGTAATATGGAGCGAAAACATCTCCAACACCGGCAATATCTGCAGCAAGTTTTGTAGTAGAAATACCCACAGCTTTTCTGATTCTGTCCTCGTGATTTCCACTATGCAAGACTACTATTTTGCCAGTATCGTTTAGGTCTTGTAATACTCTAGCAACTTCTTTATTGCCTTTAGCAAGTTTCAAGACCTCAGAAAAAACATCTAACTGCTCTTGAGGAGAAAGTATGTCCTCATAAGCATCAGATTTACTGCCAACAATCGCAGTATTAAGAGCATCTCCTAGAATAAAGATAACAGCATTCTCTTGAGAATTTGCATATCTAAGAGTCTCCATTAAGCCCTCGATATCTGTATCAGAAGAGCCCAAGTGATTATCACTCATAAAGCAGGCTTGTAATGTGCCAAACTTAGAAGAATAATCTTTTACAATTGTCTTAATTGTAGCATTTTTATCATTGTAGGCTATATCACCAACTAGCCCTCTATAATGCTCGCCAAGACTACTTATGGAATCCTTTTTCATAACCCCAACCCCCATAATAATCTTGCCCCCATTATATCATAATTTTTTCATTTGTCAATACTTGTCTTTTTTAAGGGCTCACACTAGACGCTTTCATTACAAAAGAATAATTCTCATATCAGCACCAAACACAATAAAAAAAGTGGGTGCAGCTTATCACAAACACCCACTTATCTTCTTACCTAGTTTACTTGCTATACAGTAATGCATTATAGACAGAATATTCTCCGTCTGTAAAACAACAAAGTACACAATTCTTTAGGTTTTTGGGCTGAAACTCTCTAACAACCCTCACAGCAATCTTAGCAGACTCTTCTATAGGACAGCCAAATATTCCAGTAGATATACAAGGAAAAGCAATACTATTTACACCCAAGTCGTCAGCCACGAGTAGCGATTTTTTATACACACTCTCTAGTTTCTCTTGCCAATCCTGATGGTCTATATAAAAGTTTGGACCAACAGCATGAATAATATATTTAGCACCAGATTGAAATCCATTAGTAGTAGCAACTGAGCCAGTTTTAACATACCCCCACACTCTACATTCAGCCTCGAGCAGTTCTGCTCCTGCCCTCTCAAAAATCGCACCACAAACACCGCCGCCTCTAGACAAATAATTATTAGCTGCATTAACTATTATATCTGTACCACTATCTAGCACGCTACATAGCCTAACCTCAAATTTCATATAACCCCCTTTGGTTTGATATAGTACATCTAATTTTTAATGTAAGTATATAAACAAAATTACATACTATCAAACCCACTAAACAATATATTAAAATCACTCTATTTATCGTCCACAAGAACCATCTATAATCTAATCATAACAAAAACAGTGTACCAAATTTAGTACACCGTTTTACTTACTGGTATTTTTTATATAATATCTTCACAATATCTTTAATTTTTTCTCTAGTTGTCTCCGGAGATACAAGTTCAACACTTTCGCCATATTGTAGACACCAGTATATTAGTGCTTGTTCATTGACTCTCACAGATGCTAGTATGTCGCCATCTTTACTATAAAGTCTAGCGTCCTTGCCAAACCAGTCTACAATATAATTAACCGCATACTCGTCACCAACTTTAATCACTGCCGATACAGTCTGATTGTTAAACATATAAATATTTTCATTGATAAATTTAGCCTTATCTAAACCATTTTCACAATCTTTCAGTTTGGTAATAGGCTTAATATCTGTGTCTAATATTTTCACATTTCTGATTTGCTCAATTTTATAATTAGCCACATCATTATAATAATCATAATTACACACAAGGTAATACTTTCCTTGATTATTAACCATAAAGTATGGATTGATTATATACTCTTTTTCTTCTTGCTCGGCATTTTTATTTTTATCAAAATAATGTCTAGTGTAATTAAAAGAGATTTGTTTACCCTTTTCTATAGCCTCGCTTATCATATCAATATTTAGAAACAGTTGTTTATTGTCGGTCCTCACAACCTCATCTGACTTATGCACATACTTAAATCTGTTTCTTTGATGTACACTAAGCAATTTAGAGAGTTTGTCAGACAAATCTTTGGCTTGTTTACAATTCAAAGCACGACTAGAGAATATAGCATCAATTAAAAAAGTAATCTCGCTAGGCTCAAGTTCCCTATCTGCAAGGTAACAGCCTCCACCTTCTAATTTAACAATATCGACACCCATGTCTATTAAGCTATCTATTGTTCTAGCAATGGTCTTTCTGTCGATATTATCAACATTATATCTAGACTTAACTTTGTTAATTATATCTAATTGTCTAAGAGGATGCTTTTCGTCACTTTCTTCTCTTAATACCTTTAAGATATACATTATATATAACTTCTTATTACTGTCTAATGGCATAAATTTACTCCTTTACTGCATTTACAAGATACTCAAATATTTTCACCATTGCAAAAGTATCTAGTTCGCAGTATTTAAGCAGGCTATTCCTAGCCCTCTCTCTATCCTCTGGTGACATATCTTTGATTTTAGGGAAGATACTCATAGCCTCTCCTCCATTATGTACACCATCAAGGTTGTGATAGTCCAATTCTGGTGCATTAGGAAATAACGCAGGTAACACACTCTTAATTGAGAACGAACCTCCCATTCTCCTATTGTACACATAACCATCTCTAAAAGGGTCAATTAGGTCTTTCATATTAATAGCAATATTCAATAAATGATCCTTTAGGTCTGGAAAAGTCTCAGCCAGTTCACTAAGTCTACCACTCTCAAAGCCTTTATTATATGCTAGAACACATACATTCTGAGGAATATCTCTACATAGACTCTCAGCAATTGCCCTTCTAGGGTCTTCGCCCGATTCAGCAAGGAACTCTTTATGCTTAAGTTCTCCACCCATAGACTCTATATAATGCAGAGAATATTGAAAAGGTATCTGCTGATATGGTTTAGTTCCAACAAACTGAGGTATTGGTAATTGCATGGTTTCAAAGTCTAAAAAGTATAGAGGATAAGATAGTTTACCTAAGAACTTTTTTATACCCTCTGCATCAATATGGTCAGGCAAATCACTGGTAGCGTGTAGTATCTGCATATTTTGTTTATCACCCAAATACTCGCCACAATTAGCCAAATCTTCCATAGTAATAATGCCATTATAATAATAGTTCAATTTCTTCTGAAAGTCTGTTCTATATAGATTAAATACTGACACCTCTGGAATATGCTTTGTACAGTATTTCCAGAAACCACAAACATAAGGAGTATGACACTTAACACTTATATCCATATTAGGTTCGTCTTCTCTCTCAAGTATCTTTTCTGCATCAATTAGATTAGGCTCTACTTTATCAATTTCGTCAGCAACTTGTTGATCTACATTAGTGATTTTGAAAAGCTCATTTAGTTTAAGTGTGCCATCAAAGACATAATCGTTATTAACTGTCACTAGATTGACCGACACAATATTTACTCCACACTTTTCTAGCACATATTTCTGGTACGAAACATCTACAATGTATGCAAAATTATGCTCATGAGTAGAACTCTTTACCTCATAAATACTATAACCACCAGGCTCTTTCTTAAGTATATCTACTGCACAATACAAGCCATCATATTCAAAAGACGCCTCACATATAACAGCCTCACCTTTAGCCATATACTCTTTAGTTTTTTCTATCATCTGAGGAATATCTAATTTATCATCAGTATAGGTTGTTGTTTCTACAAAATCTCCAAAAATCCCCATAGCAAGGTCGCCTAGTTCATTACCACTAGCCATACGACCTAGTGCCGCCTCGTCAGGAACAAACTCTTCTGGCTTGTTTTTCTTTAGCCATGTAATCTTTGGACACTGATAAAACCCACAATATTTCGATTTGCTAAAATGCATACGCACCTCTCTTACATACAACCATTATAACACAATTCCCACCATCAAGAAAGCAATTTTATTGTACTATGTCCAATATTTGGTACATTGTTACAATACATTTTTAAAACAATAGCCTATCATGTTGATACACAATACCATACGGCTTAGATTCATTACTACCCCAACTCTCAACCAATTCTTTTGGAAAGTCTGGGTTGTGATATTCAACATTTGTAAAGACTGCACCTTTACCCTTATAAACTTTTGCTTTTACATTAAGAGCATTTAAAAAACTACAATCAACAATGTCTATATCTAAATTATCACAAAATATATCTTGAGCCTTTAATATCCTACCCTTAATAGTATCAGCCACAACCAAAAAATCTACTTTTGACTCTTTCTCAATATAAAAATTTTCGCACTTCAGATGTTCACAATCGAATATTTTTTTCGCATAAACATTTTTAGCAAAAAAGTTTACACAATACCCCTCATCTATATCTACTAGCGACAACACATCATCAAGTTCACCATAAAAAATATTCATATTTTCCTCAATCAGTTGTAGGTCACATTTAATCTCAACATCTTGCAATTCACCATGTATTTTAAATTCAAAATTAATAGCAGGATATATTCCATTAGTGTATTTTTTGTCCACATACTTAATAAATGGTTTCAAGTCTTCAATCTTATTAATCTCAATCATATTACACCCCTATATTATTAATAGCATCTGCTTTTAGATATGGATAATCTTCATTATTAAGAACTAATAGTTTGACTTTAATATGCCGACAAACAAGATTCTTAACAACAAAAGTACCCGCTGTTATATCAATGCCAATAAAAGAGTTGGTTGCTATATATGCCCCTCTCACATCTCCTATCACATTTATCAATTCGCAAATTAGCGAATCATTCGCCACGACTTGACTAGCATGAAGATTATCTATCTCTGCAGGATAATTAAAGGTAACACTCTTTGCAATTATACTAACATCATAATCTTGTATATCCTGCTCGCAAAAATAATTAAAATGCCTTTTGTGTGGCAATACACAATTAAACACCACATCATCAAATTTCATTTCAATCTTTTTTTTACTGTGTTTTAACTTGATAAAATTTTTCAAATCTGCTAAATCATTAATAACTACGCCCATACTTCCTCCTAGAAAACATATTATTCATATTATAAATAAACCATTGTACCAAATTTTGTACATTGATTAATATACAATAAAGCCGATTCAAAATAAGGAGAATAACATGGCAACATATTTTATATCCGACATCCATGGCGAATATGAGCTATTTATTGAATTATTAAAAGAAATTAATTTCAATAAAAATGACACCCTATATATACTCGGCGACATCATAGACAAAGGCAAAGACTCTATTAAATTACTAAAGTTCATTATAGAGAACAAAAATATGATTGCTATTCTAGGCAATCATGAAGCCACCTTCTTACAATATGTTAGAGAAATAGCACTAACCCCCTCACAACTAGAAGACGAGGAAATTATAAGAGAAATAAATACTTACTTCCCATCAAACAACGAAGAAATCACAGCAAAAGAAATTTCTTATTTATCTAATTTACCATACTATATAGAAACCGAGGACTTTATCTGTGTACATGCAGGACTAGAAGTTGTTAACAATAAAGTATTACCTCTAGAACAACAAAATACAAATTATTTGATATACGACAGGAACTTCATTCAGACCAAAGGCATTAGCCTAGACAAACCTATCTTATTAGGACACACACCCTGTGTATATACCAACAACACTGGCAAGTTTATAAAAACACTTAAGCGAAATCACAATCGCAACAACTTCTCCTCCTACTCCAGAATCAGACTAGATACAGGTGTTAGCTATACGAGAATGTTAGGCATTTTAAGAAAAGAAGACATGAAAGAATTTTACACAAAATAAACACGAAGTACAAATTTTGGTACATACAATACCTTATAATAAGTACAATAAAAATTTTCACTAAAGGAGACACTATATGGATTGCTTAGACAAAATCATAGGATACGAAGGAATAAAAACTGAACTTAGGAAGTTTGCAGACATTATGCAACATCCAGACAAATACGATGCACTAGGAGCAAGACTACCTAAGGGCATTATGTTTCATGGCGACCCAGGTGTGGGCAAGAGTTTAATGGCAAACTGCCTAATCGAGGCTAGTGGCAGACCCGGATTTATATGCAGAAAAAACAAACCAAACGGAGAATTTATCAATCATATAAAAGAAACTTTTGACGAAGCAGTAAAGAATGCTCCTTCAATAGTTTTACTAGACGACCTAGACAAATTTGCAAACGAGGACTACACTAGACCTAATACAGAAGAGTATGTAACAGTACAAGCCTGTATGGACGAGGTGAAAAATAAAAATGTATTAGTAATCGCCACTGTTAACGCTAAGTACCTACTACCAGACTCATTACTTAGAGAGGGTAGATTTGACGAAAAGATTCAAGTACAAAACCCTCAAGGCGAAGACGCAAAGAAAATAATTGAGTATTACCTAAGCCAAAAGAAATATGTAGCAACTTTAGACATAGACGAGATATCCAAACTCCTCAATGGTTACTCTTGTGCAGAATTAGAGAGTCTTATCAATAAGGCTGGAGTTGTTGCAGGTTATGCAAACAAGAGCCAAATCGAGATGGACGACATCATGAAAGCCTATGTAAAGACTGCTTTCGGTGCTCCAACTAATATCTATGGCAGAACTGAAAAGCAAATCGAAGTCATTGCTTATCACGAGGCAGGACACGCCGTTGTAGCAGAACTATTACAGCCACATAGTGTATCTCTAGTAACTATCGCTAATCACATGGGTAATATAGGAGGATTCACTGCTTACTACGAGTGTGACGACTACTGGGTAGATAAGAAATATATGGAGAATAGAATTATTACCCTACTCGCAGGAAGGGCAGCAATTGAACTTAAGTACGGCAAAGTAGATATCGGTGCTGGCTCAGATATCGACAGAGCTCATAGAATAGCAAAAAGACTAGTGACTGAGTATTGTGAGTATGGCTTTAGTAATTACCACAATTCAGAGAGAAGAGAGGCCATTCCTGAGTATATTGCTAAACAAATCGGTCACGAACTAGACAAATATTATCAAAGAAGCAAAGAATTATTATCTAATAATATGAATCTACTCGACAAAGTCGCAAAGTCGCTAATGAAAAAAGAACTACTATCTCACAAAGAAGTATCTAAAATAATGCACGACAATAACTAAGCAAAAAAAAAAGAACAACTAAATCAGTTGTTCTTTTTTACATATCTTGAGTTGAAGTTTGCAGTTCAGCATAACTACCTATTATCTCTTTTTTAGACTCTAAGGCTTGTTTTACTCTAGCGTACCTCTCAGTATCGTAACCTTGACTTTCAATAAACGCTATATCTTGCAAGTCCTTTTCTCTCCTGTATTGCTCTTTACCTGCCTTAATCATCTCTACACTCTGAAAGAATGTTTGTGCTCCACCAATATTAACACTGGTCATTATATCTTCTATATTCTCAAAAGGTATCTCTTCCCTACCAGCAAGCCCCCTATTAGGACTAAAACTTTTTCGGACAAAAACACCATTCTGGGCAACTGACGGCTCAAACTCTACATATACGCCATCAATATATACCTTGAAACCATAATCGTCATTTAATCCTAAATTTAAAGAGTCTAAGTCAGAATTATAATGACAACCATTCTGCTCGTCTTGAGCCCATTCTCTAATGGCCGACATGTAACTCTCTCCAACTAAAACATCAATATCTGAATGTTCTCTATTAGAATCTATACCATGTAACATATAAGGCACAGAGCCACCAAAAAAGCATAAGTGTTCTCCCACACCTTCAATACTTGCCAGTTTTTGCACCACATTCATAATATCATCTAATTTAGGCATATACTGCCTCCCTTTTTATCACTTTAAAACTAGGCGTTATTGTCAATATATTAAGGTTTAGCATCAATAACCTACCTTATTCTGTAACAACATTTACAATATCGTTTTCAACCTCAACCCTGCCCACTGTTGCACGAGAATCTATTTCCCCTATATCTTTTGTACATTTTATACAAACAATATCAAAGACTTCTCTCTACTAGCAAACAAAAGTAGTTCCCCTACTCTCACTGAAATCTGTTTATTTACAACTTAAATTCTTTATCAACAGTATCAGCCATAACCCACCTATTTTTTTACATTATATTACTTTATAGAGCGAAACACAAACAAAGATATTTTATTTAAGAATATTTTTCTAATTATTAGTATAGCACACTTATTGTACAAAATACCGCCCCACTATATGCTTTCACTCCTTGCCTCAAAATAAAAAGTCTATTAGCAACCTAATAGACTTTGTTTATTCTTACAACCCTACTTGTACTCCGAAGAATAAAACTAAGAATGATACAAGCAACATAACTATCTGCATCTTCCATGTCCACTTTACCCATTTACCATAGGACACATTCGCCATAGACAAACCAATTAACAATACTGGATTTGTAGGCAAGAACACATCTGTAAATCCATCTGCCATACAGTATACAAGAATAAGTAGTGTCGGAGAAATTCCGATAACAGAACATATAGGAAGTAGTATAGGCATAACTAAGAAGATTTTTGCTGAAGCAGAGCCTATAAATACTTGTAATATTAATACTAGAAGATATATTAGTAGTACTACTACAAATATACTCTTGCCATCTAAGTAATTAATAACACTATTCATGATAGTATCTAGAATTCCGCTCTCTTGCATAATTAGATTAACTGATGAAGCAAGAGCGATTAGTAATACAGCAGGTAGCATCGCAAGTGCTCCCTTGCCCATATATGCAAATACTTTCTTTTTGTCTTCAACTACTAGCAATCCACAGATAATACCACCGATAAGGAAACTAACTGCTAAAATAGGTATAGCAAAGTCAGATATTGCTCGAATAAGTGCAATAGACACTAATAATACAAACTGAATAGCGAAGAATATTATGTACACCTTAAATATTCTATTTTCTCGAGCAGTTACCTCACCTAAGTCAAAATTAAGTGATGCTCTCTTTACTTTATCAATCTCAAAAGATAGTGACTTCTCTGGATTCAAAGATATTTTCTTTGTGTATCTAAATATAAATAAACAAACTAATCCAAACACTATAGCAAAGAATATTAGTCTTAACCAAATACCACTCATGGTACTAATACCAGCAAATGTAGATGCAATACCTATAGAGAAAGGATTAGTAATAGCAGCTGCAAATCCAAAACAAGCAGCAAGCATACACACACCCAATCCTGTCATTGTATCAAATCCCATAGATAGCATAAACACAATCATAAAAGGTAGCAAAGTAACTAATTCTTCGAACAGTCCAAATAAACTACCAAATAGCATAAAGAACAATATACAGAAACATAGAACAGTTTTCTTTTTGCGACCAAACCTGCCAACTATTCTACTCATAATAATTTTCATTCCGTCAGTCTTTTCGAGTAGATTAAATACTCCACTCATAACTAGCAAGAATATTGAAATCATTATAATAGTGAGTCCACTAGATGATGCAAATACTCTAAATGGAGCAGTGATTATTCTCCAAAACTCTATGCCTTTAACACTTCCTTGAGTAAAGGTATCGGCGATAATCTCACCACTCTCTGTTCTAGCAAATGCTCCTTGAGGAATGATTAATGTTAAAATTCCACATATAGCAATCAAAACTACTAATATTGCAACTACAGAAATAAACGACTTTGCATTAATAGACGAAAAGGCTTTTTCGCTATTTTTCACTGTTACATTTTCTTTATCTTCTACTTTTTTCATAGGCAAATATCTTCTTTAATCTTTTTCTTTTAGAAGCCCACTCACAATATACCATGCCACCGAACTTCTCTTGTTCTCAGGTACGAAATAATATAATTCCTTACCATCATAAATTTCAAAGTCTTCTCCTGCACCAAAGAGGATTCTGTGAATATTCTCAAGAGGGAAGAATTTTTCTATCTTTGTGCCATCTTGAGTTCCTACATACTTTAGTCCCTCCCTGTCTAGTGTACACACACCTTTACCTGCATATCTAGTACACCTCTTGCCATTTTCAGACAAGTGTCTGAGTTCCACCTCACTCTCAAGAGCAAATTTTTTCTTCTTTAATTCTTTTCTAAACACATCACATTGCCAATCGTACCACTCAGCAATATTCTTAAACTCCACCCCATGTAAAGCATATCTATTATCCATATCTACTGACAAATCACAATGCTCACATGCAATATGGTTTCTAGATGTTGTGAGTGAATATTTACTACCACACTTAGGGCATACAATTAGAACATTCTCTAATCCCTCTGCAATAGTTTTAGTCTTGTATCTAATCTCTGGGTGATTATCTAGCCACTCCCATTCATTGAATGTTAGAGCCTCATCTACACGAGCCTTCACCTCTGCAAGAGATATTGTCTGTGACTCTCCATCACCAAATAATTGATTTAGTTCAGCCTCTACAACAGCACCCTTTCTAATCTTATTTCCCCACTTAGGTTTAGCAAGGTATCCACCATTAATCTTGATAGTATACACCGGCACATTAACTTTCTGAATAAACTTATATGTGGCGTCTTGAATATCCTCAAATCTACCTATAGTTGATAGCCTAGCCTCAGGCATCATAGCCAAAACCCCACCACCAGACATAACCTTTAGACAATTCTTTACATTGTCTATATCTGTCGAATACATACTCTTAGGAAATGCACCTGTTCGCTCTAAAATAAACCTCAACCATTTATGGTGAAAATACATTCTAGCCACGATAAAGTGTGGCTGTTCCTTATAGAGTAATTTCCCCGAATAAACAAAATCAAAGAACGAACCATGATTACTAAGAACTATACAAGGCTTGCTTAGTTTACCAACATTATTCTTTAGTTTGATTTTTACTTTGCTCCTAATAGTTGCTAAAACCAAGCTACTAGCACACCAGTATACAAATGGATTGTATTTACCAACTTTGTTCTGTGCTTTTTCTCTACTTCTTCTAACAAACTCATTTACCTTTGCAAATATCTGTGTCTTATACTTACACATTAGTATCAAGAGGATAATTATTACAACAAATACAATAATGGAAATCGTCCAACTAGTAGACATAGTCAAGTGTCCCAAACCAACATCTAAAAATAATGACGGTATCGCACCGATACCTGTAATAAAGATATACTTGTGATATTTCATTCCCATAGATGCGGCGAAGAAACATATAATTCCATAAGGTATTGCAGGCAAGCAGTATAAGATAATTACTATTAGTGCTAGTCTATTAGATGCCCCAGCTGAACTAAAATCAAAGTCGACATTAGCAGCAAAATAATCAGTAAGTCTAGCACCATAAATTTTGTATAAAAGATACACAATGGTATTACCTATCAATATGCCTATTAGACATACCGCCATACCCTTCCACAAACCAAAACTGATACCAGAAATAACATGAAGAGGCTCTGCAGGAACAAATGTTAGCACCACTTGTAACATAGATATTATGAGTACAACAATATATGCTCTAATTCCTAATTTCTCAATAGAGTTTTGAACCTGCTCTTTAGTAGCAGATGTGGAGAAAATCTCTTTTAACACATCAAAATTATCTCCAGAAAACAAGAAAAAAGCCAAGCCGATTACTACGACCACAAAGCATACTGCTGCGATTATTTTTCCTTTCTTAGTTGATGTGGCAGTCATATTATCCCCACCTTTTATTAGTACATATATTATAAAAAATAATTTATGTACAAGTCAAGAAAATATGTACAACAATAGTATTATAAAATATAATATATAAATACTATACAGCACATCACAAAAGAATTGACTAAAAATCTGTTTTGGTTTTTAATATAAAAAAGGAGACAGAGATGCTTGGAATATACGACTTAAATATATGCTCAAACCTAGACTACAAGGCTAGACTAGACATATACAAAAATGCAGGATTTAAAGAGTTTGCCTTATACTTAGATGATGCACACAATAGACCATAGGAATCATACTTAGACATAATCAACTACGCAAGACAAATAGACCTAAAAGTAAGGCAAGTTCATATTGACTATAATATCGCCAATATGTATGACGAAGAAACCACTAATAGATACCTAACATATTTGTCAGAAAAACTAGACGAGGCTCTTAAACTAAATATTCCGTATGTAGTCGCACACGCATCAAAAAGCGACACACCACCAAATCTAACACAAGACCAAATTGATAAATTTACTCAGATGATGTCTAAGTTTGCTGGAACAGATGTCTACTTATGTCTAGAAAATGTTAGAGTCAACGAAAATCTAACTACTCTACTCAGCCTAAACCTACCTAATGTAGGATTTTGCTACGACTTAGGACACGCTCATAGTTACGGAGATACTGAGAAGATTTTTAAACAATTTGAGAAATATATCAAGTGCAGTCACATACACAACAATTTCGGAAAAGACACACACGAAATACCAACTAGAGGTGAGATAGACTGCAAATTGTATGTAGAAAAATTGCGTCAAATCGAAGGCACATCTAATTGCTTAGAATGTTTCCCTCCTAGAGGCTCAAACTTAAGCCGAGAGGACTTTGTGTGGTTCGTTGAAGAACTATATAGAGAGGCTAGTCAATTATAAAAAACCAAAGTCATAGATACTCTATGGCTTTCTTTTTACCCTAAATAGCGTTTTGATATATAAAAATATAAGTTATTTTTGTATGACTAAGCGAATTTTTATGTTATACTAAAGTCGTAATAGTAGGTGAAATATGGAAATAGAAACTATAGATTATTTAGGCAAAAGTGTTACAGTGGAGATGGATAGACCTCTAGGCACTATTCACCCAAAACATGGTTTTGTATACCCTGTCAACTATGGATTTATCCCCAACACCATATCTGGTGACGGTGAAGAACTAGATGCTTATGTTTTAGGAGAGCATAAACCATTACAGTCTTTTACAGGTACAGTTATAGCAATTATCCATAGAACTAACGATAATGATGATAAACTCGTAGTTATGGCTGAGGGCAGAAATTATACAGACGACCAGATAAGAGCACTGACTGAATTTCAAGAACAATACTTCGAGTCTGTAATAATTAGATAGCAAGCATACTAAACCTATTAGGAGCACATAATGGACAATCTGGAATATGGCAAAATGTCTGCACTTTATGATAAATTTTATGCTCATAAAGACTACAAGAGAGAGGCAAAATTTATAGCACACTTCTTAAACCCACACTCGCATATACTAGATGCCGGCTGTGGCACTGGTAGTCACTGCAAAGAACTAAACTCGTTAGGATTTAAAACTGACGGCTTTGACCTAAGTCCAGATATGCTAAGTATTGCTATAAAAAAAGTTGAAGGAAACTTCACTATAGCTAGTTTGCTTGACTTTTCTTCAAAAATTCATTATGATGCAATTATATCATTCTTTGCAGTATTTAATCACTTACGCAACTACAAAGAACTTCAGTCTGCTCTATGTAATCTAAAAGAACACTTAAAAGAGGGAGGAATAATCATTCTAGACTTACACAACCCTCAGCACAGTGGCGAAAAGGTAGACAACATAGACGGGGCTACTAGACAAATGAAATGGAAAGTCTGTCATCTATGTAATAAGGAGTATACAACTATTACATATAAAGTAGACAACGAAACCATGATAGACACTCATACATTTAAAATCTTTAAAATGCACAAAATAAAGAAGATTGCTGAAAGATTAGGTTTTGCAAACATAGAGTTCTACTCTAATTACAACACATCAACCCCTGCAACACACAAAAGTAAAAATATACAGGTTGTACTATACACCTAAGACATATCATTTCTTAAATATAAGGAGTTTTATATGGCAGAAGAAAAAGAAACAAAAACCACTACAAAAAAGACCAGCACAAAGACTACTAGCAAGGCGTCTACTACAAAAAAAGCACCTGCTAAAACTGAAACTAGTGCAGAAAGAGAAAAGAAAGAGGCCCTAAGGAGAGAAGTATTAGACCATTACAATCGTAAACAAAGTCTAAGACCTGCCCCTGTTGTTTCTGACGAAGTTCCTCAAGAGGTGGTAGAAGACTTTGAGCCAGTTATGACTGAAGACTATGACTACGACTATACTGAAGAGATGGATACTGCTCCTGTAGAATTAGCAACCGTTCCTTATACTCCTACAAACACTTTTGTAGAGGAGCCAACAACATTTTCTGCACCTACAACTCCAACACTAGGCACAAACCCAACAACACAAACTCCTCCGGATTCAAAGATTAAAATCAAAGACCCTAGTCGTGGTAAAAATGCTAGAATGTTAATGTCATATCTTTTCTCTACAAAAGATGGACTATTCTATGTTGCAGGATTTGTAGCACTTATCGCTGTTATAATCATGATGATAGGCTAATACATAACAAAAAAAGACCTTACTTATTTGTAAGGTCTTTTTCTTTATTCTACCACTTATTAATCACTTTTTCTGCAAATCCGATATAGTCCTTAAGTTCTACCTTTTTGCCATCATCAAGAATAATAGTACCATTGAATTTTCCAAACACCTGATGCTGGTCAGAATATATAACAACTGCAGAAGTAAATGAACTTCTATCAATAATAGGAGTAAACCTCATCTCAAATCTACCGTCAGTAGATGTAAAGGTCCAGTCTTCCATAAACTTTTCTTTGCCATTCTCATCTTTAGGAATATTAAATGTTACACCATCAAGTTTATGTGCTTTGCCATCATAAAAAACCATATTTTCACTAGCAGCACTAGTATCACCAAATCCGTATCCGATATTGAACCCAACTTTCTTACCATCTACCAAACCACAACCAGCGCCCCAGTACCATGTATTGCTATATGTCCAAACTCCTCTACCCCAGTCTAGTATTGCACCAGTTTTATCGCCATTAAAGTCTATAACTTCTTCACCTAGAGTCACTCTGCCCTCTGCTCTCATACCAACAATCTTTTGGTTATAGTAGAAATATTTAGGCTTCTCAAAAGGTGTTGCTATCACCATACTATCCTCAGGCTCGTCTGTGAGCACAAAGTCAACAGTCATATCCTTGTCATCTCTAAACTTTTTGAACAGACACTTAAGTTTACGCTCTTTACCGTCATTCAAAAACTCAAAACAACACTTCTTATTCTCAAATCTAACATCTCCCTCTTTACTAGTCTTAGGAAGATTAGTCTTTCCATTAGGAAGTATGGTCATTATAGATTTAGTTGTCTCAGTTGCTGTCTTAAAGTCTATAAGAGAGAGACTCATAAGTCCCATATAACTATTGTCTGCAATAGTTAATGCTACTGCATAATCGTCATTATATACTAGATAATAATCCCATTCTTTGATTCTAAGTTTACCAGCCTTTATATCCTTTCTATCATAATCAAGGATTAGACTAGTTGCGTATCCCGGCTCTGTTATATTACCAAATTCGTCTAGTAACTTGCCTGGTTTTTCGATTTTGTGTTGCATATACAAAAACCCCTTTTTCTTTTATCATAACAAATTTGTTTCTTTTTAGCAAAAAATTATACACACCACACCAAAAAAACACACCCTAAAAAATCACATAGAGTGTGTTTTTATTATTTATCAGAAACTTTTTTCTCTGTGGCCTTTTTAACTGTTTCTTTTTCGCCATCTGCTACAGCTTTCTTTGTAGTAGCCGTAGTTTTAGTTATTGTGTCTGATTTTGAATCTGTAGTTTTAGACTTTTCTACAGTTTCTTTTTTCTCTTCTTTAGATTTAGTCTCTACACCCTTTTCTGTAGTCCCCTTAGACTCTACCTTTGTATCTACATTAACCTTTACTTTAGTAGTTGGAGTGGTTTTAGGTTTAGAAGTCCTCTTTCTACGAGAACCACCCGATGTCTCTATTTCATTATTCTGTAGATAGTCTACTAGTCTTTCTCTCAACTTGTCTTCAACTACAAATGTATAGATAGCATATACAATGAGCGCTCCTACCATTACAAAGAACACAGGAGTAATTGTACCAAAAATCATAACAATTATAGGGTTAACTAATTGACCTGTAACGATACCGTCTTGCCTTGTGAGTAGTGTCCTATTTGTACAGCCCACTATCTTACACTTAGTCATAAGTGAATTCATCATAAAGAATGAACAAATTGCATAAGTAAATCCAAATATGAAGAATAAGATATATACAACTGTATTATTCTGAATAAAAGGAATAATACCTAGAGGTATAGCACATATAATACCACAGATTGTATTTGCAGTTTTTAAGTCAAACTTCTTAGTAATTGTATTAATACTTAGAACACCTAGAAGATTAGCAACCTGGAACATTGCTGTTAAGTAACCAGCTTTTGCAAATGTAGGTACCGATATAAATAAGTGAAGGGTATACATATTTGTAAAGTTATCAATTACACAGAATACTGAGTAGAAAATGAAATATTGAAGTAGATAGTATCTAACAATACCCTTTCTTTTTTCTTTAAGTTCAGGCTCTTTGTCATACAAGATTGCAGCATTTGAAGTAAAGTCTTTGTTAAAGCCCTTCTTCTTTCTATTACTCAAGTAGTAAATAAATAATGGTGCAACACTGATTAAGTACAAAGAAATACTAAATATAATTAAGACTGTTTGGTTCCAGTCGATAAAGATACCACCGGCAATCGCGGCAACAATAGCACTAAGAGCATCAACCACTCTGGTAAATGTTAGATTTTTCTGAGATTTCTTTTGACTAGAATAATTAAGCAACACACCATTAGCATTATTCTTAATCGAAACACTGATACCGTAACTAATACTGATAATTATGATTCCCACAACCATAAAATCTTCTAGGAATATCAGGCTGATATTATATATTAGCAGAGGTATAACTCTGAGAATAAGCATAAGTTGAGGTTTTTTTGAATATGACTTCTTAAATAAATGATTTCCTATCATTCTAAACAAACTCTGTCCAAAAAGAAAGAGCACAGCGAGTCTAATATTACCCGTTGTCTTGTATATCATAAGAGGAATAAATGTTCCAACTAATGATGTTGCAAAGTTTGCTACAAATTTATGAAAATTAAGTAATTTAAATTGCATATCACACCTTATACACCTTGTATTGTAACAGCAAATTTATTTTTTTCAAAACCAAAACCACCCCTTATACACATTTTTTAACTTTGTTAAATTATGCAATTATCTCTTTTACAATAATTTCCTATTCATATTTTAATTTTCTTTATCAAAATCAGTTCCAAAATATTTTTTATATGCTATAATATTATCGAACAAATGTTTTATATGTGAAAATAAGGAGTAACTGATGGCAACTAAGAATAGAATATATTTCGTTATAGATATGAAATCTTTTTTTGCATCAGTTGAATGTGCAGAGAGAGGGTTAGACCCCTACACTACACCCTTAGTGGTTGCTGACAAAGAGAGGACTGAGAGCAGTATCTGTCTAGCAGTATCACCCAAAATGAAAGCCTTAGGCGTAAAGAATAGATGTAGACTATTCGAAATCCCACCAAAACTAGAGTATATAATAGCCAAGCCCCAAATGAAAAAATACATCAAATACGCATCAGAAATCTATGGAATATACCTAAAGTACATAGACTCTAGCGATATCTTTGTATACTCCATAGATGAGTGTTTCATAGATGCAACCGATTATCTAAAAATATACAAATTAACCCCCGTATCATTTGCAAAAAAACTAATGGACGAGATATGGTCCACCCTTAGAATCCCAGCCTCTGCTGGTATCGGAACTAATATGTATCTAGCCAAAATTGCACTAGATATAACAGCAAAGCATAAACCTAATCATATAGGATTTCTAACCGAACAACTCTTTAGAGAAACCCTCTGGCACCACAAACCCTTAAGCGACTTTTGGGGAATATCGAGAGGTATTAGCACAAGGCTTGCTAAATACGGAATAACAGATATGTACGGAATAGCAACTATGGACGAAGATATATTATATAGAGAATTTGGAATCAATGCCGAACTACTCATTGACCACGCAAAAGGAATAGAAACCTGCCTAATGTCAGATATCAAAGCACACAAACCAGCCTCAAAATCAATGTCTTCATCTCAAATACTACCCTGCGATTATAGTTATATTGACGCAAAAATTATACTGAAAGAAATGCTCCAGAATGGCTGTTACGACCTCTTTAGAGAAAAACAAGTAACCAGTCTTATTCATATCCTAATAGGCTATGGAGACGATAGAGAAAACTTCGCAAAAGGCACTATTCGTATGCCCATTACCACCAACCTATATACCGAGATTGAGCCTTATGTATCTAATCTTTTTGATAAAATCGTAGATAGAAAAAGACCTATTAGAAAAATAGGCTACGACTTTGCAGAATTGCAATCTGAGGAATGTGAATCTTATGACCTCTTTACAGACATTAAAAAAGTATCCAAACAAAAAAATCTAACTAAGAGCATACTCTCTATTCAAGACACTTTCGGCAAAAATGCCATCTTAAAAGGTATAGACTTCTTTGAAAAATCAACCCAACGAGAGAGAAATACAATGGTAGGAGGTCATCGTGGATAAAAAGCCTAGACAAAAAATGAGCAGAGCAGACAGAGCAAAACAGTTTGCTCCCTTTGACGCCTTGAAAGGACTGAGAACTGCCCTACTACTCAAAGAGTACGAAAAAAATAAAATAGACAGAGGAGAAGTTCAGCCTGAAACGGCAACAAAAATCTCCCAAATACTCTTTGATTTAGAAAAGGGAGATAGGCTAAAAGCCACATATTATTATGACGGGTACTACAAAGAAATATCTGGTAATGCTAAACTAGATATTGAAAAAAACATACTAAAAATAAATAATGTAAATATTCCCATAGACGACCTTTTTGACCTAGACAAACTAACAAACAACAACCTCAACTCTTAGTAAAAATATGTTGACGAAAATTTTTAGTTTGCTATAATAGTAAGTCTAGTCAAGATTAATATACAAAAGAAGGTAATGAAAACTATGAATATTTTACACGACATAGACCCTAGAAGAATCACTGCTGACGAATTTATCGCTGTTATCGAGATTCCTATGGGTAGCAAAAACAAATACGAACTCGACAAAGAAACAGGAATGCTTATACTAGATAGAGTATTATACACATCTACACACTATCCATTTAATTATGGATTCATTCCTAGAACATATTGTGATGACGGAGACCCACTAGATGTTTTTGTAGTATGCTCACAAGTTATCGATCCACTATGTTTAGTGAATTGTAAACCCGTTGGCTGTGTTACAATGTTAGACGGTGGCAAGAAAGACTTCAAACTAATTGCAGTTCCACTGGGCGACCCTCAGTACAACCATATCAACGAAGTAACCGAACTCCCTGCTCATGTCATTGAGGAATTACAACACTTCCTAAAAGTATACAAAGAGTTAGAGCCAAACAAACCAACTATTGTAGAGCAATTATACCCAGCACAGTTTGCTAAACAAGCAATACTTCAAGGTATAGACGACTACGAGATTAGGTTTGGCGAAAACAGAGAAGATATCTAAAGAAAGAAGATAGGCTTTTACCTATCTCTTTTTTACATTTCCCACAATTAGACAAAAATAATTTTAGATTTTTGCAATACTTATGATATAATCTAAATAGTGAAATTTAAGGAGCAAAAGATATGCAAGAAAAAGTTTCCGAATTTAACAAAACCAGAGGCTGTCACTTAAAGCCAATGACTATTCCAGCCCGACTCCTCGACATACAAAGCGAATTAGGAGAACTGAGTAAGGAATATCTAAAACATTCTAAATACGATACTGATACTTTTACACTAACTGACGAATTTTTGCTAGAGTATGGCGACACATTATACTCACTACTATCACTTGCTGATGAGATGAATTTCTCGAGCGAAGAGTGTTTAGATAGAGTATTAGAGAAATATCACAAAAGAATTGCTAATGGCAAATCTATGGGTAGCGAAAGCGAGAAAAAATAGGAGAAAAACATATCATGAACAAGAACTTAGTTGTATACTTTACACACAGAGGCGAAACATATTTCCCTGACGGATATAGGGTGGTAGAAAAAGGTAATTCTGAGATTTTATCAGAAAAAGTAGCATCTATAATCCCTGCAGATATCTTTGAAATCAAAACCGAAAAAGAATATCCTATATCATACAAAGAATGTTGTGATGTTGCAAAAATAGAACAACAAAAAGGTGAACTCCCTAAACTAAAAAAATATCTAGATAGTATCGAACAGTACGAAAATATTATAGTGATATTTCCTTGCTGGTGGGGAACAATGCCTCAGGCAGTATTTAGTTTCCTAGACCACTACAATTTAGACGGCAAAGGACTATTCCCTATATGTACTCACGAGGGAACAGGATTAGGCAGAAGTATGAGGGACTTAGAACTAGTAGCACCTAATGCAATTCTCTATGACGGATACGCAATAGAGGGACACCTAATAGCAGAATGTGACGAAGAACTCACAGACTATCTAAAAGAATGGTTATAAATGCAGTTTTATAAACCATATAACTTGTAAATTAGTATTATTTAGGATATAATCAACTATATAAATTTCAAAAAATTAATAGGAGCAAAATATGAAAAAGAAATTACTTAGTATTTTATTTGCATTTTGCTTAGTTCTACCTATGGCACTACTTATCACAGCTTGTGATGGAGACCATACACATACCTATATAAAAAATGGTGGTTATGTAGTAGAAGATAGCAAAGCATATACAACAGAAGTGTGCGAATGTGGACACACAAAGCAGACAGAACTTAGCAATTATATAATTGCAACTCCAGATTCTGCTCAATCTATCCTAGACGGTAGATACGGAAAAATCAGTGGCAAGACAATCTTATTCTTCAAGGGTACTTATGGAGCATTAGAAATAAAGTCAACAGTAGACACTTTGACTGCAATACACGAATATAATGTAAATGACCCACTAGATATGGCCACCACAACCACACTAGAAGCACTAAGCAACACAACCACTTATCACTACACTAGAGATTTAAGTGATGTACATTTCGTAGCATTAGAGGGTGCAAAGTTTGAGGGGCTATTCTCAATCCAAAGCAAAGATTATGAGAGATATATCTGGCAAGCAGATACAATAATTGGCTTAAGCGATAGCACAGAATTATCAGTAGACCCTATCAGAAATGTAAAAGTACAAGATTACAACTGTAACGGCATTATTGACGAAAGCGATATTGCATTCGTTGACCACATCAATCTAAAAAATATCACATTTGAAAATATGAACTTCTCTGGTAGCAAAGGTAGAGTATATATCGGTCAATCTTATGCTACTACTGTAGAAAACATTGCATTCAAAAATTGTTCTTTTGTAACAGAAGAAGAATGGTCTGGCTATGGAGCAATCGTTATGGATACTCAGGCTACAGACAGACAAGAGTCTATCTTAAGAAAGAATATCTCAGTAGAAAACTGTACTATTGATGGTCACTACCAAGGTGTTGTTATTCAAAATGCAGAAAATGTTACAATCAAAAACAATACTATAAAAAACACAACTCATAATGCAATCAACCTACAAGGTCACTTCACTACTGGCACTGTAACTATTGATAGCAACAATATTAGCAAAACAGGCGATAGAGCAATCAGATTTGCAGAGTTAGAAGACGCAACAGTAACAATTAGTAACAACACACTAATTGAAGCAACAGACTCAGACAATGAGATTATCAAAACTCAAAACAGCCCAGCAGGCTCAGTAATCGCTATTACCAACACAACTATTGATGGTATCGCACTTGAGAATAGAGCATACTCAACAACAGCCACTGCTCAAATCATCATTGCTAAACCAACTGCTAATTAATATCAACAAATAAAAAGACACCAAATCTTAGTCTCAGATAATTGAAACTAGCGAAATAATTAACACTTTAATCAAACTTTGATTAAGGTGTTTTTTACTCTCTCTTAACAGCCACAAAAACAAATAGTTCTGCAGTTGTCAAGGATTGTCGCAGAAAGCGACATGCACTTTAATCTTGACAACGAAGAATATTTGTTTACCATAATCGAAAAGAGAAGAAAAAAGAAAAAGCGAAAGTGTGTTACGTTTACCAACACTTTCGCTTTTTCTTTCATTTATTTAATTATAAAGTGTGCTTGTCTGGTGGAGCGAAGCGACACCACTTGTATTAAGACAAGCACACGTCTCAGTGCCATTTTTACTGTTTTGTGAAGTATCATTAATATTTAAATTGATTGTTTGTTCAGTTGTTTCTATGATATAATATGACTATGATAAAAATTAAAAATTTATATAAAACATACAATAAAAATAAAAAAAATGAATGTAAAGCCATCAGAGGAATTTCCTTTGAATTAAATAACAAAGGCATGGTTTTTATTACAGGAAAGAGTGGAAGTGGAAAATCTACTCTTCTTAATATTTTGGGTGGACTTGATAGTAGTACCTCAGGAAAAATTGTTTTTGACAATCAAGATATATCAAAATTTACACCAAAACAAATGGAAAGCTATAGAAACAATCATGTTGGATTTGTTTTTCAAGATTTTTGTTTAATAGAAGGTATGACTGTTTATGAGAATATTGAAATAGCATTATCGCTACAAAACAAATTTGACCACAGTTTAGTTATACAAACTATTAGAGAAGTTGGTCTTAGTGATAAAAAAGACACTCCCGTTAATTTGCTTAGCGGTGGTCAAAAACAAAGAGTTGCTATTGCTAGAGCTTTGGTTAAGTCTCCTTCATTTATTTTGGCAGATGAACCAACAGGAAATCTTGACACTAAAACCGCCAATCAAATTTTTTCAATTTTAAAAAAATTATCTAAAGATAAATTGGTTGTAGTCATTTCGCATAATCTTGCCGATGCAGATAAATATGCCGATAGAATTATAGAAATAAGTTCTGGTCAAATTGTTGATGATGTTGATAATATTTGTATTGAAGAAGATAACATTGCAATCTTATCTCAAAATGCAAAAATGTCAGATGAAGAACTTAAAATTGTAAATGACACAATTAAAGACCATGATATAGAAATTGTTAGAAAACAATCCCAACATATACAGCATCGTGACAAACAAATCAATAATATCATTTGTGCTGATTTAAACAATAAGAATAAAATGCTTTTTTCATCAAAGTTAAAGTTGTTTAAGTATTTTTTTAAAAAGAAAATATTGGGTATGCTTATGATGATTGTTTTGATAACGACGTTAATAACCCTAATGGGATTATGTCAAACTTTTAATCAGATAAACGATACAAAACTATTATTAGACGCTATAGAAGAAGATTCTTCTCCTTTAATTTTTCAGAAAGGAAGTTACAATGATTATTTGGAAAAACTTGATACTTCTTATCTTGGAAAAGTAACCGATGAGGATATATCAACTTTTATTTTTAATGGATATGATGGGCAATTATTTAAATTATATAGATACTCAATTCCTTTAATTGGTAATTATGATAATATTTGCTTTGGTAAAGAAGATGGTTTCAATATTTCTAAAGGAATGTATTTATCTAATAATGGAGTTGGTGTGCTACAATGTTCTCAAGAGTATTTAACTGAATTATATGGTATTGATGGAAAATTAAATGTTTTAAGTGGATCACTTGATGATCAAGATTATGGTATCCTAGTTACAGATTATTTTGCAGATTGTATTTTAAATAAAGATAAAAATTATATTTCTAATACTGACGACAAATATGCAAAACTAACTTCTTCTACAGAACCAATAGCAAGAAGATACAAAATAAATGCCGTTATCTCAACTAATTATTTAGAAAGATATTCTTGGCTGGTTGAAAAATTTAAAATGGCGGCCATATACCCAGCAGAACAACAAAAGTATATAGATGAAATCAAAAACAACGACTTAACATATAACTTTATAAATGAGGTTAACAATTATCTTTCTGTTGGTTATACTTTCAATGAAAATTTCATAGAAGATACTCTTGCAGTTCCTAGAGACGCTTGTCATATACATTACTTTGAAAATATTGAAATAACCACAGGAGATAATGAAATATTATTATCTAATAATTATGTTTGGCAATGTGTTGATGGCATTGATCTTACCGGAAATAAGAAGTTGAACATTCAAGACAATGAAATTTATTTAAGCGCCGAATTATATAACAAACTATTTGACACAAATCTAACTTTTTCTAATCCCGAAGGATTTGAAGAAAAAGAAATAACTTATAACTTATATTCTTCCGATAGAAAATATGGAGATGAAGCAAAATATTCAAAGAGTTTCGTAATTAAAGGATTAATTCCTCACAAAAGCGAGTATGCTTCTGCAGTTTCGGACAATACCTTTAAAGAATTGAGACGGGCAGATATGTCGGCATACGCTTTATATGCGTATGGCGGTACAAATAATGCTGTTTTATATCAAAATAGTGAAAGTTTGCATTATGAAAGTTCATCGGAATATGTGAAAACTATTCAATCTATTATAAAGACTATAAAGGTATTTCAAGATATATTTGAAATAATATTTATTGGATTATTTGCGGCTTCATTATTTATTTTATCTACCTATATTACAAAAAATATTTTATCATGGAAAAGAGAAATAGGAATTTTAAGGGCAATAGGTTCTAAGAGTGCAGACACTACAACTCCTTTTAATATATTATCTATTGTTATTGGCTTGTTGTCAGCAATTTTTTCAGTTCTGGGATTTAGTTTTATTTGTAATTTAACAAACACAATTATTACTGAAAGATTTGCTACAAATTTCAATTTGCCAGCATTATTAGATATTAAGTTTATTACTTTTAATCCAGTTATTTTAGTTGTTGACTTATTGATATTATTTGGTGTTATTGCTATTTGTTCGCTTACACCTATAATAACCATGAAAAAAATTAAACCTATAGATATAATGCGTAAAGAATAATAATAACTTTAAATTTAATAGAAAAAATAAAAAGACAGCCAAAATTGTGCTGTCTTTTTACTAGTTTTAAAAGTTTACTACTTTAGGTGTCTTTTTTATTTTTATAAATCAATACTAATCAATTCATAATCAGTGGTGCCATAGCCCTGAGCAAAAGCAAAGTCTATTGTCTTTGTTCCCATTCTACTCTCAATTCTCTCAATGAGATGGTCACGACCTTTATCCTCTGACGCATACACCAAGTCTATACAAGCTTTGTCTATAGCCACAGGGTCTAGAGATGCTAATATTCCTATATCTTGTATACAAGGGTCTTCGGCAACTGCACAACAATCACAATCTACAGACATATTGCACATAACATTTATAAATACCATATTGCCTTTAAACAATTCAACAACCGAACCTGCAGAATCTGCCATCGACTGCAAAAAGTCTACCTGCTCTGCAGTATTTTTCCACACAGT
The DNA here is from genome assembly GCA_015055605.1 of Clostridiales bacterium. Classification (GTDB taxonomy): domain Bacteria; phylum Bacillota; class Clostridia; order Christensenellales; family UBA1242; genus UBA11490. The sequence goes on along the minus strand of SVHV01000002.1, from coordinate 248,674 downwards.
AGCAGTATCACTAGTCTTACCTGCAGTATGAATATTTGCCTTACCCCTACTAGAAGCAACACCTATAGATAATTGCTTAAGTGCGCCACCATATCCACCCATAGGGTGACCCTTAAAGTGAGATAAAACTAGCATAGAATCATAATTAGTAGTATGACTACCTATTAGGTTTTCTTTTAGTTTTACACCACCAGCAATAGGAAGAACAATATCCTCCCCATCTCCGTCTAATATATCCACCTTGAAATGCTCAGACCAGCCATGCTCCTTCATTAGTTGAATATGCTTATCGGTAGTATTTCTCATACCTGAATATGCAGTATTGGTTTCAACAACAGTACCACCAACATAGTTAATTAGAGGCTTTACGAACTCTGCACGAAGATAGTTTTGGTTTCCCTTCTCTCCCGAATGAAGTTTGACTGCAACATTTCCCTCTAATTCTTTGCCTAAAGCCCTGTAAATGTTTACAAGCGACTCAGCAGTAATATCTTTAGTAAAATACACCTTTGCTCTATCCATAATAGACCTCTTTTTTATTTATATATGTATTATACCACAAAAGAAAAAACCTTAGCAAAAAATTAAAAACAAAAAATTATGATTTTCTTTTTAACTAAACACCCCAAATATGCTACAATTAATAAAACAATACAGGAGTAATCAAGTGAATAAACTATACACAAAAAGTGAAATATGGTTTTCCATAATATGGATAATAATATATGTACTGGGCACTAGCCTTTGCGATAGTATATCTATAAATATCGGTATAGAAAAAGTTATATCTCTACCATACTTATTATTGCTATCGACCATACTTATCGTGTGGTTATATAAAAACAAATTCTTTCAAAAATACGGACTATGCAATACCCCTTATCCTCTATCTAAATACTGGTATTTTATCCCACTAATTATACTTATATCGGCTAATCTATGGTATGGCGTAGCACTAAATCTATCTATCCTCGAAACTATTCTCTACATACTATGTATGTTGTGTGTAGGATTCTTAGAAGAAATCATTTTTAGAGGACTATTATTCTGTGCAATGGCTAAAGATAATGTTAGGTCTGCCACCATAGTATCAAGTATCACCTTTGGTATAGGTCATATAATCAATCTATTCAATAGCACTCAAGCAGACTTAATATCCAACATCTGTCAAGTCATCACTGCGATAGCAATAGGTTTCTTATTTGTAATTATTTTTTATAGAGGAAAAACACTCATACCTTGTATTATCACACACAGTATATTCAATGCATTATCTGTCTTTAGCAACAGTCAAATAAATACAGCCCAAAACCAAATAATCGTATCAACCATTATCCTTATACTCACTATCGGTTATACTCTAATACTATTAAACACTTTACCAAAAGAAACAAATCCTCAGTCTACACAGATTGAGAATAATAAACAAAGCAGTCAGATAAGAGAAGAATAATCTTCTCTTATTTTTTACCCACGACTACATTTGACAATTCCTATAAATTTGGTACAATATCTACAGTAAAAACTAAAGGTATATAAAATGTATTACAAGATAACAAACGGAGCCGTATCCTTCGGTGCAGACATGGTACTGGAGAATATAGACTTTGAAATAAGAGAAAAAGAAAAAATAGCAATAGTTGGCAGAAACGGTTGTGGAAAAACAACCCTGCTCAAGTGTATTATGGGTAAAATAGAAATGGAAGCAGGTACTGGTGAAAGCAACTTCTCTGTAATCAAAAATGGCAACCCAACTATAGGATACCTCGAGCAAATCACATTCCCAGACCAAAGTATAAAGATGATAGACGAAATACTCAAGGTCTACGCTCCTATTTTTGCTCTAGAAGAAAAAATGAATAAACTCCTAAAAGAAATGGAGAACAATCCAACACCTAAGAAAATCGAACAGTTCTCTGCTATTAGCGAAGAGTACGAAAACAAAGGTGGATACACCTACCAAAAAGAATATAACTCTATGCTAAAAGTATTTGGTTTTACAGATAGCGATAGAGAAAAACCACTATCTGACTTTTCTGGTGGTCAAAAGACTAAGCTTGCCTTTATTAAGTTACTACTCAGTAAACCAGATATTATTTTATTAGACGAGCCAACCAACCACCTAGATATATTAGCCATAGAATGGTTAGAGGGATATCTAAAATCATACCCATCAGCCCTAGTAATAGTATCGCACGACAGAATGTTTATAGATAAAATAGTTGATGTGGTATACGAAATCGAGTATGGCGAAACTAGGAGATATCCTGGTGACTACTCCAACTTTGAGAAAGTCAAGAGAGTAAACTACGAAAAACAACTCAAAGACTCCACTCATCAAAAGAACGAGATTGCTAGAATTACTAGAGTTATTGAAAGATTCCGTTACAAAGCAACTAAAGCAAAAATGGTTCAGTCAAAAATAAAAATGCTAGAGAAAATGAAAATTATCAACCCACCTAATAGATATGACCTGCGTACATTCAATTCTCATTTTCAACCCGACACACCTAGTTTTAGTTTAGCATTAGAAACCAAAAAACTAAAAATCGGATATGTTGACACTCTAGCCGAAGTAACATTTAAACTAATGTATGGAGAGAAACTCGGTATAATTGGTGGCAATGGTATAGGAAAGTCAACACTACTCAAAACTCTAGTCGGAGTTATCCCAAAGTTGGGTGGAGACTTTAGATTAGGAGGCAATACAAATGTTGAATATTTCGACCAACAGATTGCTCAGAACTCTTCTGAACTCACTATATACGAGGACTTCTCAAAAGAATTTCCTAATCTTAACGAAACAGAGGTGAGGTCTGCACTCGGAGCATATCAATTCTCAGACGAAACAGTTTTCAAAAAAATTAGTAGCCTATCTGGTGGAGAGAGGGTTAGACTCGCATTATGCAAAATCACTAAACGAAGACCTAATATTCTGTTCTTAGATGAGCCAACCAACCACCTAGACATTGTAGGAAAAGAGTCACTAGAAAATATGCTTTCTAATTACAAAGGCACATTGGTCTTTGTTTCTCACGATAGATATTTTGTAAATAAAATCGCAGACAAACTCCTAGTCTTTGATGAAAAAGGAGCAACATTCTACCCTTATGGCTACAAAGAATATATGGAGAAAATCGAGAGAGAAAACTCTATACAAACAACCACACCTAATGAGAAGACAAAAACAAAAGAAACCCCTATAGCACAAAAAGAAAAGTCTTTCTCCCCAAAGAAAGAACTAGACAAAAAGAAAAAGAAAATAGAGAAACTAGAGAACACCATTGGTGAGTATGATAGTCAAATATCTAGTCTAAAATCTATGCTTGATGACCCTGCAGTATATAGTGACTTTGAGAAGATAACAACTATCCAAAATGAGATAGATTCTCTGAATATACTCAAAACAAATATAGAAGAAGAGTGGCTAATTCTATGTGAAGAACTAGAACAAATGCAAGAGGTGTAAATATGCAATATTGACAATATCTCTATATATATTGTCAATAATATAAAGTATTAGAACAAAATATAATAACTTTATTACCTTAATCTGGTTGCACTTTAATAAAAATAATTGCTAAACACCACATAAAAAATAGCTTACAATAGAAAAAGCAAGTAGTTTAATCTACTTGCTTTATTTCTTTATTTTTATAGATATTGAAGGTGTACGATAGTCCATTTTCCTCTATCACATCACTCTCAGAGATTAAATCCCATGTTCCCATTTCTTCTATATTATTTATAAATGTATCAGCATCAGGAACAAACTTTCTAACCTTAGTAATATATGCAAACTCACAGTATGGCATCATGAGATTATATACAGAGCCACCACCTATTACAAAGATTTCCTTTGAGTCATAGTCTTTTAGTTTTTCAAACAAATCACCTAGACTCCTCGCCACAATCACACCCTCTGGATTAAAATCAGGATTATCGCTAAGTACTACATTAATTCTCCTCTTTAGAGGTTTGAATGGAAGAGAATGATAAGTCCTCTCACCCATAACAACTACTTTGTCTAGAGTCTGCTCTTTGAAGTATGCTAGGTCTTTGGGGATATTAAATAACAAATCATTATTCTTGCCTATGGCAAAATTTTCTGAAACAGCAACTATAAAATTCATTATACAGCCACCTCAATCTTATATTTTTTATCATTATACTTGTAATCTTCAAATGTGAAACTATCTACTGTAAAGTCATAGAAGTCCTTTACACTCTCGTCCATCACAAACTTAGGAGCATCATACTGTTCATGCTCAATAATTTCTTTTACAAGTGGTATATGCCTATCGTAGATATGAGCATCTGCTATTACATGCACTAGCTCTCCAGGCTCTAGCCCTGTCACTCTAGCAATCATGTGAACAAGGACTGCATACTGACAAACATTCCAGTTATTTGCAGTCAACATATCTTGTGAACGCTGATTAAGTATAGCATTTAGTTTATTACCAGAAACATTGAATGTCATAGAATATGCACAAGGATACAATCCCATTTCATGTAAATCGTGATGGTTATAAATATTAGTCATAATTCTTCTACTAGTAGGATTGTTCTTTAAATCATAGATTACTCTATCTACCTGATCAAACATTCCTTCTTTGTATTTATGCTTAACACCTAATTGATAACCATAAGCTTTTCCTATAGAGCCGTTCTCGTCTGCCCAACTATCCCAAATATGACTATGTAGGTCAGCAATATTATTACTCTTCTTTTGCCATATCCACAATAGTTCGTCTATAGCATTCTTATATGCAGTCTTTCTAATGGTAATAATGGGAAATTCTTTAGACAAATCATATCTATTTACCAAACAAAATTTCTTAATAGTGTGTGCAGGTGTTCCGTCTAACCACTTTGGTCTAACATCTTTATCTGTATCCCACACACCATTTTCTAAAATATCTTTTACATTTTGCACAAAAACTCTATCTGCGTAACTCATACATATCTCCTAATTATATTTTTTCGTAATTAAAGGTGAAGTTGTATATCCCTTCACCACCATTATAATTTTACCACAAAACCACACCTCTCTCAAAGCCTTTTAACTATGTTAAAAACTTTTGTAAATATTCTCAGAAACCCCACTAAAACAAACCTTTCAACCCATAGCAAACTAAAGTTTTCAAAAAAACTTTGGAATTTTCTATTGACAAGAGGACAGGAACTAAATACAATGTAAATATCCATAAAGAGTGTGCGAGGGACAGCCCCTATGACCACACAGCAACCTGAACTAGTTTTAAGGTGCTAAAGGCTGACCGATGGTAATGTTTAATATTTGTAAACCACAACCCATCGGCGACGATGGGTTTTTATTTTGCTCTCTTTATGGAAATCATATATTTAGGAGAGATTATGAAAAACTTAAAAGAACTAATTAAAAATGATGAAAGGGTATGGTTTGAGATTGAAGACTCACACAAAAAACAATTTTTGTTGTTTGCAAAAGATAACAACTGTACATGGATGAATGGTGACGAGATTCTCCCAACAGAGAATAATTGCGGAAATCTAATGGGTATAAATTCCGAAAACAAATTAGGCTTTGTCGCAACCTATTGCAGACACATAAAACCAATCAACATGCCTAGAATTATTAAATTTAGTCAAATATTAGGAGAAAAATAATGAAAAGAATAATAACCAGCGAATCGGTAAACATAGGACACCCAGACAAAACTTGCGATATACTAGCAGATAGTTTTTTAGACGAAGCCCTTAAATCTGACAAGAACTCCATGATGGCAGTTGAATGTGCAATCAAGGACAATAATTTATTTATTTACGGAGAAGCAACAACTAATGCTAATATCAATTACGAGCAAATTGCCAGAGAAAAACTAAAAGAAATAGGATACACCTGCAACTTTAATATTACACAAGCAATATCTGAGCAAAGCAGAGAAATAAACCATGCCGTACTCCAAAACGAAATTACTGCTAACGACCAGGGAATCGTATACGGATACGCAACCATCGAAACAGAAAACTATATGCCACTCCCTATTACTATTGCACATCAATTAATGGAAAAATATAATACTTTTCAAAAAGAAAACAATTATTTTTGTCCAGACGCAAAGAGTCAGGTTTCTATAGAATATGATGGAACTAAGGCTATCAGAGTACACACAATACTCGTATCTGTATCCCATACAGAAGATATAAATAACGAGAAAATCAGAGAGGAAATTATGAAAAGCGTAATATCTCCTGTACTCTTAAAATATAGCCATCTACTAGACAATGAAACCAAATACATCATCAACCCTAGCGGAAGTTTCACTATTTGGGGAAGTTTCTCAGACAGTGGTTGCGTAGGCAGAAAAATAGTAGTTGATACTTACGGGGGCATTGGCAGAGTTGGTGGTGGTTGTTTTTCTTCTAAAAACCCAACTAAAATAGATAGGTCGGGAGCATATTATGCTAGATATGTAGCAAAAAGCATTGTTGCTAGTGGACTAGCCGACAAACTAGAAATTCAGGTATCTTATGCTATAGGAATATCACACCCTCTATCTATATACATTGATGCATTTGGAACAAACAAACTACCACTGGATGACATAGAAAAAATCATAATGGGGAATTTTGACTTTTCTGTAGGAAATATCATAGACGAACTAGACCTACTGGAACCCATATATTCCGAAACAGCTTGTTTTGGACACTTTGGAAAAGATAAATACTCATGGGAAAAAATTAAACCTTTAAAATATTAAAAGACACAAAAAAAGAGCTCCACTATATAGTAGAGTTCTTTTTTCATTTTAATAATTATCTAGCCATGCCTTGTGCTTGTACTTTTTCTTTTGCTGCTCTAGCACCAATAACTGCCTTATTCTTATTCTGAAGAGCATATCTCTCTATAGAAGACATAATACCAGCAAGCCTAGTAGCATCCTCTGTACTAATTCTAGAAATTGCAGATTGAGATACCTTGCCATCTTTTGCCATTCTAATAACCTCATCACCCTCAGTCTTTAGAGTTGTAGTTACAGGTATCTCTGCACCATTATCTAAGATGCCTACAAAGTCTACATCAAATGTAGAATCTCCTCCTCTAAACACACCGTCAATATCATGAATTCTGTAGTATGTGTAGTCTATTGTACTATCTGGATTTGTACCACAGTTTAGTAGTACCTCATAATATTGAGCCACCTTCTCTCCACCAACTCTTTTAGATGGTGCTATCACACAACCTGTTACTGATAACAAAGACTTGTTTCCTTTTGGTCCTACAGACATCCAGCATGATACTGGTGAACCCTTTAATACTTCCTCCCCTTCTACTAGTGGAGATGTATAGTGAGTATCTTTCATCTCTAGTCTTTCTAGCATTGCTTCTTTTGCTAATTCTAATTCAGCGATTGTTCCTTTTTTTGCCTCGTCAAGGCCTCTGAAATATTGCATAACTTCTTTTTTCATTTTCCCATCCCCCTTAAAAATATTATGATAGTATACACAAGGGACACCCCCTTGTCAATACCTATTTTTATATTTTTTAAAAAATTTTTTTCGGGGCTTTTTTACACACAAAATTAACAATATTTCCACTCAAAAACAACTTAATTACAAAGTCATATCTTATAGCAAAATGTTCAGAAATATAGACTTTGTGTCAAAAAGTTATACTAACAAACCAATAATTGTTGATTTTGTAATAATATTATAGTAATCTAATATTGATATAGAATATACACGGGGAAAAAATGAAAAAACAAGAAAACAAAAAAGAAAAGGAAGAGAGTAAACTAAAAGGTTATCCCGGCCTTAAAAAACTAGTTCCATATTACAAGAAATATTTAGGCCTATTCATCCTCACACTCGTACTCATGATTATATCGGCAGTCGTAGGATTCTTAAACCCAATATTTTCAGCACAAGCACTAGCAAATCTCTCCGAGGCTAAATTTACTCCAGCAATATACTTTGCCATAGGATTAATCATTGTTAGAATAACCATCTCGATTATTAATTACTATCACAATTACTGTTATGTAAAGATGGACACAAAGGTTGTCTTCGATATAAAGACAGCTCTCATAAGAGCAATCACTGCAGTACAGATGAGCAAGAACGACCAAACCAATAACGGCGTGTATATAGAGAGGCTACACGAAGACTCTAGCAAGTGCTCTGATGTCTTACTAGATATAATGTGGGTAGCATTAGACCTTATTAGTAATATCGCATTCTTTATCTATATTGCATTCCTAGATATTTGGTTCTTCTTAATGTTACTAGTTTATGTCGTAGTATTATGGTTCTTCGATAATAAAAAAGAGCAAGTATGGTATACACAGAGAAAACAATTCCGTAGCAAAAGAGAACTAGCCACAGGTGCATACAACGAACAAGTCAGAGGACTAAGAGACCTAAAGAGTCTAAACATCAGAAACGCCACAATCGAAGATGCAGGAGACAAGTTTCAAGAAGCGCAAGACATTAATCAGAAGTCTAGAGTTACTAGAAGAAAGTTTGTAGTAGTTAGAGATATACTAGCAACTATATTTGAAGTAGGTTTCTTCTTAGCAGGTGTATTTTTTATCAAGAACGGCTGGATACTACTATCCGAATTCTTAGTAATCTATATGTATCATGGAAATATCCGTAATCTATCCGTACACTTCGCAGCAATCAAACAATATGCTATCGAGGGCGAGCTCGCAGCACAAAGAGTATTTGAAATCATTGACGAATATCCAAAAGAAACCTTCGGAGATAAAACAATCAATGTAACTAATGGTAATATAGAGTTTAAGAATGTTGATTTCTCATACACTAAAGGAGTTCCCGTTCTTAATAACCTAAGTCTAAAGTTTGAAGCCAACAAAACAACTGCAATAGTTGGCAAAAGTGGTAGTGGCAAGAGTACAATACTCTCCCTACTCAATAAACTCTATCCTATAAATAGTGGCGAAATCTGTATTGACGGAACAAACATAGACGACTTAAGCGAAGAATGTCTAAGAGACAATATCGGAGTAGTTACACAATCACCATATATCTTCAATAGAACAATCAGAGAAAATTTATTATTTATTAATAAAAATGCTACAGAAGAAGAACTCATATCAGCACTAAAGAGAGCTCACATCTACGACTTTGTACAAACACTTGAAAAAGGAATAGATAGCAAAGTTGGTGAGAATGGAGTAATGCTATCAGGCGGTCAAAAACAAAGACTAGCGATAGCAAGAATCTTACTAAAGAATAGCCCTATAATCGTCCTTGATGAGGCAACTAGTGCCCTAGACAATGAGAGCCAACAATTAATCGTTAATGCGATTGATGACCTAAAGAAAGACCATACGATTATAATCGTTGCCCATAGATTATCTACTATCCTAGATTCTGACTGCATAATGGTTTTAGACAAAGGACAAGTAATAGACCAGGGTACACACAAAGAGTTATACAAAAGATGTAAACCATACAAAGAATTATACAAAAACGAAGAAACAACAGACCAACTCACCAAAGTTCTACAAGAAAGCAACGCTTTGCCTAACGAACTCAAAGAGTCTTTGTAAAACTAACGAAAATTAGGAGGTTTAGTTTATGAATATATTTAAAAAAATGTATTGCAGAATATATCAAGGGGCATTTAGAATAGCAATGCCATTACTCCCATACAGAGAGCCTATCACTCTAGACTCAGTTCTAGATATCAAGTCTGTCCTAAAGAGCAACAATATACACCGTGTGCTCATTGTTACCGACAAAGGAGTGAGGGGACTGGGTCTTACAGCCTCACTAGAGGAAGACCTAAAGAACGAGGAAATATTTGTATCTGTATATGACGATACAGTACCAAACCCAACTATCGACTGTATAGAACAAGGACTCAACCAGTATATAGCCGACCAATGTCAAGCAATCATAGCATTCGGTGGTGGAAGTGTAATGGACTGTGCAAAGATAATCGGCGCTAGAGTAGTAAAACCTAATCAGCCAGTATCAAAAATGCAGGGCCTACTCAAAATTCGCAAAAAACTCCCACTACTCATAGCCATCCCAACAACTGCTGGTACTGGTAGTGAAACTACTATTGCTGCTGTTATCACAGATAGCAAAACTCACCACAAATATCCTATCAACGACTTTAATCTAATACCACACTTTGCTGTACTAGACGCAAACCTCACATTAGGCTTGCCTAAGGGACTAACTGCAACAACTGGTATGGACGCACTCACACACGCAATAGAAGCATTTATAGGCAAATCTACAACCAAAAAGACTAGACAATGCTCACTAGAGGCTTGTAGACTCATACTAGAAAATTTACCAAAAGCATACACTAATGGCAAAGACAAAGAAGCTAGGCAAAACATGCTAAGAGCATCATATCTAGCAGGACTAGCATTCACTAGGTCGTATGTAGGATATGTTCATGCTATAGCACATAGTTTAGGTGGTAAATATGGTATTGCTCATGGACTAGCAAACGCAGTAATACTACCTTATATGCTAACTGAATTTGGCAACTCTGCCACAAAGAAACTAAAAGCAATAGCCGTTCATTGTGGATTAACAGACGAAAATACTCCAGAAAAGATTGCAGCATCTAAACTAATCAATAAGATTACAGAAATGAATGCAAGTATGCAAATACCTAACAAATTAGATGGTGTCAAAGATAGAGATATTCCAGAACTAGCCAAAATCGCAGATAAAGAGGCAAACCCTCTATACCCAGTCCCAAAACTTATGACTGCAGCTGAACTAGAAGAAATCTATCGCCTAATCCAGAAATAACTTTACAAAGAAAAAGAACATAGATAGACTATGTTCTTTTTTTATTAACTAATTCTCTTAGAAACTTTAGCAGTAATACTAGTTTCTGCTAATTTTTTCTGAACTTTTGGGTGATACACTGCTAAGAAATCACCACAATTTACTCCACTCATCACATCTAAGAAATCAGTAGGTCCGATAGCAAAGTCAGTATTAACAATCTCCTCAATGCCGAAATGTCCTATAACAGAACTTAGATAATCTCCAGGATACTGGGTACAATTAATCATTATTTGGGTTGCCCTATCTTTTGGATATCTGCTCATAATATAAACCCATGCATCTTCGTATCCTTTCTTAAGTTTCTTCTTAAGTAGATTTTTAGCCATAATACATTTCTCAGATAATTGACTGTATGAATAAGCCATCGACTTACTATGACACGCAGCATAATCTGCCCAACCCTCGATTAAGATAGATGCTCCATTATCAAAACAAATATGAGGATTATTATCTAAAACCCTATGATAAAAGTGTGCTTTACCTGGATACACATTATATAGCAACATGTGGTCTAATTGTTCGTCTGTTAGACTCTTTTTATTAGTATACAAAAAGAACCTATCTGTCGCATAAGAAACATTCTTACTCACCCACTCACCTTTGCCATAATCATCAACTACTGACAAAGGTAATCTTCCTGCCATGGTGCATCTACCAAAGATAGTTGCAAGAACTGTATCCATCTTAAATTTGCTTAACTGATTTCTTGCAACAGCATCATAAGAATCAGACTTAACTTTGTGTCCATAAGTTCTAAGAGCACCCTTTCTAGCATACTTGTCAATCTTAGACATAATACCCTTATAGTATTTACCTAACAAAGGCTTATATAGTGCATGTAATGGGTTTTTGTCTGTCTGCTGATTTGCTTTAGTGAGCAAAATCTCAAAGAACGCCCTAAATTCTGGAAATTCTTTTTTAATTTTGGTTTTATAATACCCCATAAGGCAGTCAGGCAAGTAGAGAATATTATCTCCTCTCTTAAGGACGGCCTTGATAAACGCTTCCTTATCTACATCTTTCTTAAGAACCTTAAAAGACTCCATTACCTGCTCAAGAGAAAATCTACTTCTATAGAAATCTATCTCGAGGTTCATAAGTTCTCTCTCTACAGTATTTAGTCTAAGTGTATACCTCTTGATATTCTTATAAATTGTATTATCAAAAGGCAATCTTTTTTTCCAGTTATGATACTCAAGTAATACCATAATTTTTCATCTCCTATATCTTATCTTTCTAAAAGTAAAACCGAAATTTTACCTCTTTGCTCTAATACTCTTAATCATAAAACTAAATGTTATGAGAATCTGTCCTATCACACCTACAATAAATATAAACCACAAATCAAAGTTAAATATAAACAAATAGATGTTTAGCAAAATTCCCCAGAACAAAATAGTAATAGCAACATACAACCATTTTCTACCAAACCACAGTGCAGAAAACACTATTAGAACAATCGCACTCACAGGAATCGCAACTAAGAAACTAAGCCAACTCCTGTCTACATGAAAAGCCGAACTTAGAACAAAGAAAACTATTGATGCAACAAAGAAAACAGCAAAAATAGTCGCAGAAGTTATAAATAGATTATTCTTAAAAAACTTATTTTCAAACTTCTTCTTTTTCTCATATATCAAGTCATTAATGGTTACACCAAAGAAGTCGGCTATATTACTAATAGTCTCAACATCTGGCAGAACTGTTCCAACCTCCCATTTGGACACAGCCTTGTCTGAATAATTCAGTTTCTCAGCAAGAGCCAACTGGGTTAAGTTTCTAGACTTTCTGAGAGCAATTAAGTTCTTAGAGAAATTAATTTTAATCTCTTCTTGAGTCATAAACACTCCTTATATATTAATCACATAATAAATTACAAATTTATTATAACACAGATTATGCCTACATTACAACCAAAAAAGCAACTCTCCTGCTAAGAGAGTGCTTGATTTTTACAAGAGAGTTATGGTGATTAAGAAGAGAAAAAGAAAACACACCATTAGATAGTCAAAAAGCAAACTTTAGCATACAATAGAGGTGTAACAAAAAAAGTCTTGTTGCAATCTAACAAACAACTAAATCTTGCACTAATATCCAACCATTAGTGCATAAACAAAAAACAAAGATAATACATCTAATACACAACAATAATTATCTTTTTTAAACAATATAAATCACAAAATCTAAGGAGTAAAGAAATGAAAATTGCAATATCTGCAGAAAGCACAATCGACCTACCACAGGAACTACTTGACAAATACGGTATCCACACTACACCATTTGGTATTAATATGGGTGGAGAACTAATAGACGACAGATTCGGCATATCCTCAGAAATCTTTGAGTATGTAAAACAAACAGGCAATCTACCTAAAACTTCTGCTATCAGTCCAGAACAATATAGTGAGTATTTTACAAATCTACTCAAAGAATATGATGCAGTAGTACATATCACACTTAGTTCTCAACTAAGTTGTGCTAATAACAATGCCAACCTAATCGCTAGAGACTTAGATAATGTATTTATCATTGACAGCAAGTCTCTTTCTACTGGTATTGCCCTTCTTGCCATCTATGCTTGTTCACTTCGTGATAAGAAAAAGAGTGCTGAAGATATCTATAAAATGACACTAGAAAAAGTAGACTCTGTTCAAGCAAGTTTCGTTATCGAAACACTTAAATTCCTTCACAAAGGAGGCAGGTGCTCAGCACTTGCACTATTAGGAGCAAACATCCTAAAAATTAAACCGCAAATCTCACTAGTCAATGGCAAAATGAATGTCGCAAAAAAATTCAGAGGCAATCTAAACAAAGTTCTAGACCAGTATTGTGATGAATTACTCAGCGAAAATGCAAATCCAGACCTAGAGACAGTATTTATCACATCATCTTCTGAAATGGCAGACATCAAAGCCGAACTAAGTGCAAAACTAAGTGCTAGAGGCTTTAAGAATATTTACGAAACACTAGCAGGTGGTACAATCAGTAGTCACTGTGGACCTAACTGCTTAGGCGTATTATTCCTAAATAAATAATGAAAATAATTCTTCTTTTAAAAATAGAGCATAATAAACACTTCTAAAAATTCAAAAATAAATTACACAATAAATTACAAAAAAACAAATATAACCTCTATTAAGAAGAATTTTGTCATATAACAAAAATAAAGAGTGTACACAATGTACACTCTATTTTTTATCTTAAAATTTTTCTTTTCTCCTAACAACCTTTAAGTTGATATTAGGTTCAGCCGATAGGTCCATACCTGCTAGTCCCATACCTGAGATAATTTGATAATATCCCTCACTCGCAATCATAGCACCATTATCGCCAGATAATTTTAGTTCTGGGAAGTAAACCTCTATGCCATTCTCTTCTCCGGCTTTAGTAAGTTTTTCTCTAAGAGCAGAGTTGGCAGAAACCCCTCCACCAACTACTAATTTTTTCTCCTTGTACTTCTTACAAGCTTTAATACTTTTGCTAACTAGTTCATCTGTAACTTGCTCTTGAAAAGATGTACAAATATCAGCCACAGGCAATTCTTCGCCATTCTGCTTTAGTTTATGAATATAATTAATAATGGTTGTCTTAACACCACTGAAGCTAAAGTCAAAAGTATTAGGCATTAGTTCATGATTAATAAACTTGATATTATTATTACCCTCTTTTGCCTTTTTATCTATAACAACACCACCCGGATAGCCTAAATCTAGACACTTAGCAACCTTGTCATAACACTCACCCACAGCATCATCTATTGTAGAGCCCAAAAGAGTATTTTTGTAGTAGTTATTTACCTTTACTAGAGCAGTATGTCCACCACTAACAATTAGGCTTACAAATGGTGGTTTTAGGTCTTTGTGCGTTAGATAATTAGCGCTAATATGCCCCTTGATATGATTGACTGCTATTAGTGGTACACCCATAGAGTATGCTAGTGCCTTTGCATAACTAACACCTACCATCAGAGCACCGATTAATCCTGCACCATAAGTAACAGCAACAGCATCAATATCCTCTAGTGTCACACCAGCCTTTTCTAGTGCCTCATTAAGTACAGAATCAATACACAACAAGTGATTCCTACTAGCAACCTCAGGTACAACACCACCAAATCTAGCGTGAATCTCTATTTGAGTAGCAACTACATTACTGAGAATCTCTCTACCATTCTTAACAATAGCGATAGCAGTCTCATCACAACTAGACTCGATACCTAAAACAAGTATATCCCTATTTTTGTAAGTTTTATATAAATTATTAAATTTTTCTTTTGCAATATCTATATACATATTCTTTCTTCTTTACTTATTTTACTTATATATTTTATTGTAAAATATAAATTTTATCAAATTAATTAATGAGTTTTAAGAATGAAAACACAAAGTCCTTTATATTTCCGTCCATTACAGAATATACAGCACTGGTTTCTGTTCCAGTTCTATGGTCTTTTACCATAGTGTATGGGCAGAAAACATAACTCCTAATCTGACTACCCCATTCAATCTTTTTAGCATCGCCCTTTAGACTCATTGCCTCTTGCATCTTCTTCTCTATCTCAAGAGAAATAAGTTTAGACTTTAGCATAGACATAGCTGTTTCTCTATTCTTTAGCTGACTTCTTTCATTTTGACAAGCAACAACTATTCCTGTAGGCAAGTGTGTAATTCTAACTGCACTATCAGTGGTATTAACATGCTGACCACCAGCACCACCACTCCTATACACATCAACCTTTAGGTCATCAGACTTAATCTCAACAGACACTGTCTGGTCTAGTTCTGGCATAACCTCTACAGACGCAAAACTGGTATGTCTCCTCTTATTACTATCAAAAGGACTAATCCTAACAAGTCTATGTACACCCATCTCGCCTTTAAGCATACCATAGGCATACTCACCCTCAATCTTAAGAGTGATAGACTTTATCCCTGCACCATCTCCATCAATACTGTCTAATATAGATACCCTAAAACCACTCTTTTCTGAAAACATCTCATACATTCTATTTAGCATTCCAGCCCAGTCACAGGCCTCAGTACCACCAGCGCCACTATGAATCTTTACAATGGCATTATTATTGTCATACTGGCCAGATAACAGTGTTGCCATATATAGGTCTATAGTATCCTTGTATAGATTGTCAAGGCTACTATCTAGGTCTGCTATCATACTTTGGTCACCGTCCAACTCCATCATCTCGATAAATTCTTCGGTGTCCTTTACCCTCTTTTGTAGGACGGATGACTTCTCGAGTTTTTCACTCATCACCTTGATATCTTTATTAATTTTAGAAGATAGTGTCGGGTTAGTATAAACCTCTTCTTTGAGTGACTCCTCTCTCTTTTCTTCTATCTCTTTTTCTAAAGCTTCTACATCAAAGACAGTCGACAATTATATCTAAATTGTCGACAATTTTTTTAAGCATTTCTTTTTGGTCGTTTAAAATTAACATAAAAATTTTTCCTTAAATATTTTTTCACTAGATATATTAGCACAATTATTTTGCATAATCAAGCAAAACTGAAAATACGCTCTTTATAGCCAAACACACCTCGACAAAAACAAACACATATCCACAACGCAAAAGTCTCCTCTTAGAAACAAAATAGAGACCATAAACGGTCTCTATATATGTTGCTATATAAATATTATATATTAAAATATTATCTTTATACATTAGCCTAATTTTGACTCAATAATAGCCTTAACCTTAGAGCCATCAGCCTTACCTCTAGTAGCCCTCATTACTTGTCCTATAAAGAACTGAGTAACCTTGTCTGGAGTTTTAGAGTAGTCGGCAACAGCCTTTTCGTTTTCTGCTATTAATTTATCAATAAGTGTCTCAATATCAGTATCACTAATACTTGATAACATATCCATCTTCTTAGCAAGAACCTCAGCATCTTCGCCAGTCTCTAGAACTTTTGCTAGTAACTCTTTTGCATTTTGTCTAGTAATCTTTTTATCAAGCATCATCTTAATAATAGATACTAAATTAGCAGGAGTCACAGGCACTTCTTCTGAAACATCTAGTTTAAGAATCTCTGTCATAACCCAATTAGCAACTTCTTTGTACTCAGGAAGTAACTTCACACAATCATCAAAGAAATCAGATACAACCTTGCTATTAGACAATACTTCTGCGTCTGCACCCGGCAAGCCGTAAGTCTGCTCATATTTTTCTCTTCTAGCCTCTTGAGAAAGAGGAAGTTCTGCTTGTAATTTATTTACCAACTCTCTATCAATTCTAATAGATAGTAGGTCTGGGTCTGGGAAATATCTATAGTCTTGACTATCAGTCTTAGTTCTAAGTGAGAAAGAAATACCTCTCTCATCATCCCACTTTCTAGTTTCTTGCAAAATCACTTCGCCATTATCAAGGGCGTCCATTTGTCTATTTGCTTCATACTCAATAGCCCTAGCAACAGCCTTGAAAGAATTTAAGTTTTTCATCTCTGTTCTTGTGCCTAAAGTATTAGAATCTTTTCTCTTTACAGAAAGGTTGACATCACATCTCATGCCACCTTGTTCCATTCTACACTTAGCAACATCACTAAAGACAAATCTATTTCTAAGTTTAGTTAAGAACTCTAGTGCCTCATCTGCGCTACTAATATCAGGCTCTGTAACACTCTCGATTAGTGGCACACCACCTCTATTGTAGTCGATTTCGGTTTCGTCAAAACTATGAATTAATTTACCAGCATCTTCTTCTAAGTGAATTCTATTTAGCCTAATGAATTTACCACTATCTAGTGTAATTCCACCACCCAAACAGATAGGCTTCACCAACTGGCTAATCTGATAAGCCTTACTTAAGTCTGGATAAAAATAATTTTTTCTCTCAAACACGGCCATATCATTAATAGTTGAACCTACAGCAAGGCCTGCTTTGATTGTAAGTTCTACTGCTCTTTTATTAGGTACAGGTAGAGCACCTGGCATACCAACACATACTGGACAACAATTTGTATTTGGGTCTACTCCAAATTTATTTGGACAGCCACAGAATATCTTTGTATTAGTATTGAGTTCGGCATGAATCTCTAGACCTATTACAACATCATAATCACTTCTACTCATTAGTCTATCCTTTTATAATTTTTTTCTACAAATTGAGCCACACCATACATTGTGCTCTCATCTAATTTTCTACCTAAAATCTGAAGACCTATAGGTAAACCATTTGAACCAACCTCATAAGGCACCGATAGAGATGGGATACCAACTAAGTTAGATGGAACGGTAAACATATCCTCAAGATACATTGTAACTGGGTCACTGGTCTTTTCTCCGATTTTAAATGCCTCGCCATAAGCAACTGGCATTAGTAACACATCACACTGACTGAGTGCGTCTTCAAATCTATATGTTAGGTATCTCTGAACTTTTTGTGCTTTCTGGTAGAACGCATCAAAGAATCCACTACTTAGAACATAGTTACCAAGTAATATTCTTCTCTTAACCTCTTTACCAAAGCCCTTAGTTCTACTCTCTACATATAGTTTATTGATATCACTAGAATTGCCCTCTCTGGTTGTATATTTTACACCGTCAAATCTACCCAAATTTGATGTAGCCTCTGCTGGTGCTAAAATATAATATACAGGAAGAGCAAGTTCAATATGAGGAATAGTAACCTCAACAATCTCTGCTCCGTTGTTCTTAAAGAACTCTATCGCCCTATCAAAAGTATGTGCATCTTTACTCTGTTTAAACATATCAATAAGTTCTTTACAGTAACCAATTTTCATACCCTTAATAGACACATTGTCCATTTTTGTAGTATAGTCATCAACTGCTTCAATTCTAGTGGTTTGGTCATGAATATCTGCACCTGCTAAGATTTCTAATAGGTACGCATTGTCTTTTACATTCTTAGTCATAGGGCCAACCTGGTCAAGACTACTAGCAAATGCAACAACACCATATCTAGAAATTCTACCATAAGTAGGTTTCATTCCAACAACACCATTAAATGATGCTGGTTGTCTAACAGAACCACCAGTGTCTGTACCTAGTGCTGCAGCACAAAGATTACAAGCAACTGCAACTGCACTACCACCAGACGAACCACCAGATACTCTCTCGTCATCATGAGCATTCTTACATGGGCCATAAGCAGACTTTTCAGTAGAGCCACCCATAGCAAATTCGTCCATATTAGCCCTACCTAAAATAACTGCACCTTCATTTAACAATTTTTCTACAACAGTAGCATTATATGGGCTAACGAATTTCTCTAGAAATTTACTAGCACAAGTAGCCCTCTTACCTTTGTATAGAATATTGTCCTTGATAATAAATGGTACACCTAAAAGTTTACCATCTAATTTACCTTGAGCGATTTTTTCATCAACCTCTCTAGCGTGGTCTAAAACATCATCAAAAACCTCAAGAACAGCATTCTTATCCCAGAATTGTTTAATGTTCTCAAGATATGCCTCAACTAATTCTACACAAGTGAATTTTTTTGATTTTAATGCATCTAAAGTATCAATGATACCTAGACTAGTCATTTCTTTTCTATCCATTATTCCACCACCTTTGGCACAACGAAAGCCTGTCCGTTCTGCTCTGGAGCATTTGCTAAAATCTCTGCTTGACTCATTGATGGAACAACCTCATCTTCTCTAAGTTCGTCTACGCTAACAACTCTAGCAGTAGGACTCTGCTCTGGTATATCAGCCTCAACTAATTGCTCTACAAATGCTACAACTTGACTAAAGTCTTTAGCAAGAGCATCATAGTCTTCATCTGCATACTCTAGTGCAGATAGTTCAACCAATTTCTTTATTTCTTCGTGACTAATTTCCATTTAAACTTACCCCTATTTATCTTCTTTAGGTTCTACTAATGAGATGTACACATCTTCAATTTGTTTATCGCTAACAAAGTCTGGAGCACCAGTCAAGACATCACTAGCATTCTGAATCTTAGGGAATGCAATAACAGACTTGATATCTGTAGTTCCAGCAAGTAACATAATAAGTCTATCTAAACCGATTGCTAAACCACCATGAGGAGGTGCACCGTACTTAAATGCATTTACAAAGAATCCGAATAACTCTTGAATTCTCTCTTCCTCAAAGCCTAAAGCCCCAAACATTTTCTCTTGTAGATTTTGGTCGTGAATTCTAATACTACCACCACCTAACTCATAACCATTTACAACAATATCATAAGCCTTTGCTCTAACCTTGCTTAGGTCACCACTGTCAATATACTTAACATCTTCGTCCTTAGGACAAGTGAATGGGTGATGTTTAGCAACAAATCTACCCTCTTCTTTGCTGTACTCGAATTGAGGGAAGTTTGTTACCCATAGTACAGAGAATTTTGAGTGATCAATCATACCAAACATTTCGCCTAAGTGAAGTCTAAGTTTACCTAGAGCCATCTGTACTAATTCATTGTCGCCATCTGCCACAAAGAATATAACATCATTACTACCTGCATCTGTTCTCTTTAAGATTTCTGCCATCTGCTCTTCGCTGAAGTATTTAACTAATGGACTCTTAGGACCTTCAGCTGTAACTGTCATATAACTTAGCCCTGGTGCGCCACAACCTTTTACAAATGTAACAAGTTTCTCTAAGTCACTCTTAGAAAGTTTGTCGCATTTGTCTTTTGCATTAAGCACTCTAACTGAGCCACCATTTTTAACTGCTTTCTTAAATGGCTCTAGACCACACTCTACTGCCAAATCAGAGATATCTACTAATTCTAAAGCAAATCTAGTATCAGGCTTATCTGTACCAAATCTATTCATAGCATCAGTATAATCTAACACTTCAAAGTGCTCTGGTAATTTATATCCGATAGTCTTGTCAAAGATTTGTCTAACCATCTCCTCAACAATACTCATAACTTGCTCTTCTCTATCTACAAAGCTTAGCTCCATATCAATCTGAGTAAACTCTGGCTGTCTATCAGCCCTCAAGTCCTCGTCTCTAAAACATCTAGCAATCTGGTAATATTTATCTACACCAGACACCATAAGTAATTGTTTGTAAAGTTGTGGACTCTGAGGTAGAGCAAAGAATTTATTAGGACAAGTTCTAGATGGAACTAGATAGTCTCTAGCACCCTCTGGAGTAGACTTGCCAAGCATAGGAGTCTCTATCTCAAGAAATCCCATATCATCTAAGTAATTTCTAACAATCTTACACACATCACTTCTTAGTTTAAGAATATTCTGTTTGCTAGGCTTTCTAAGTTCTAAGAACCTATACTTAAGTGCCAACATATCATTTACTTTTTCTGTATCATCTACTGCAAATGGAACTGGAGCAGAAGAAGAAAGCACTTTTAGTTTCTCTGCCTTAATCTCAATAGTTCCTGTAGGAATCTTAGGATTATATGTTTCCTCATCTCTACGAACAAGTTTTCCCTCTACAGCGATAACAAATTCATTTCTAAGGCTATCAACCTTAGCAAAATCTCCGTGGAAAATTTCTTTATTAAACACAACTTGCACAATGCCAGTTCTATCTCTTAGGTCAACAAACACAAGGTCGCCAAAATCTCTTCTGCAATCAATCCAGCCCATAGCAATGACATTATTATTTAGTTCTGCCTCCTTAAATTCTCCACAATAACAAGTTCTTATTAAACCATCTAAATTTTCGTACATTACTATATCCTCCTTATGTTTATTTTCCTGCCCCACAATGTAATGGTTTTCGGGCAAGAATTGTACAAATTTATGTCAGTTATAATACCTGCAATATTACGATTGTATCAAATTATAATTATTATTTCAACCTAAAAACCCAAAAATTCTTCCTTTATTTATAATAAAGGAAATTTATTTAGCAAAATTGTTCACATTTTCACACCGATTTCAGAAAAATTTGCATATTTTTCAACTTTTTTCTAAAACACTATTGACAAAAGAAAAATTTTTGATAAACTACCATAATCTAAAAAGAGATTTGGAATAAAGGGGGAATAGAAAAATGGAAAAAGAGACTTGTTTTTCTAGGTTAAAAAAATACATCAAAGAGAAACTTTCAATCGGTGAAAATTATGTTGATGAGGAGATGCAAGCAGATGCTACAGTGGCAAATGACCCAATCAAAGATATGATGGACCCAATCAAAAGTGCAAATGGACCACTAAGAGCAAATACTGACAATCTACCACCACCATATTATATCGACCCACTATACCTAATGAATGTAGGCTCTCCAATGTATAGCATGGATATAATGGAAAGATACGATAGAATGATGATGGCATCTGGCATGTACGATCCAGAATTAGAAAACGAAGAATATATGTTTTAAAAAAATAAAAATTTTAAAAAAAATTTTTAGACGAGGTGTTTGCCTCGTCTTTTTTTGCACACAAACCCCTAAATATAGCCATATTTTACAATCAAAAAATTTTGCATTTTCTTAGAATATTACCCACAGAAACCACCTATTTTTTACCCCCCAAATAGCAAAATACCCCCTCACCCAACACATATATAGTAGAGAGTGCGACAAGGCAAGGCACAACCGACCGAACACCTAACACATATATAGTGATAGGTGCAACCAACACTCGCCCACCCACTGCATATATAGTGAAAGATGCGACACACCGACCACCTAACACATATATAGTAAACACCCCAGCACCCGACACATAATTATAAAGGAGGATAAAATGATATATAAACCGATACACAAGTAACCAACACACATATAAATAGCAAGAAAAAATTACTTAGGAGAAAAAACATGTACAACAATAACACAAAAACACAATACAACAACCAAAATAATTTTTACAAAGGAACAAAAAATATGAGAAATAAACTTGTAACAAAAAACGAAATATCAGACAATCAATTTATAAACGACTTAAAACTAGGATTTAAAATATACAGGGAAGAAATAAACAATGCCATACTAACCCCAAACCCAGAACAACTAGCCAAATTCGAGGTAGTTAAAAACACTCTTCGCACCATCGCAAGAGAACATAACGGAACTGTCAAACTTAGCACAGAGAGGGATACTAGTAGTGGAGCGACACTCAGAACACATTTAATCACAAAAGAGGACTTTGTACTACTAAGCAAGATTTCTAATATCATATCTGCTATTAGCATCGATGCCACCCTTAGTGGAGTAGTCGAAGTAGGAGTTACAGTACCTAATACATACATAAAAATCTAACAAAAAAAGAAGCGAGTAGTAGTCACTTCTTTTTGTTTTTAACATCAAAAAAACGCCTTTCTTTAGAGCAGAAAAGCGTTTATATTTACACACTATTTACCAAGAGAATCTTCTTTGTCTTGAGAATCTATAGCCTCTCTAATTTTTCTATCGTATCTACTTTTGATAGTTTCTGTTACCCAATAAGCACCTGTACCCGCAACAGATAGGCCTGCCATTAGAGGAAAGGCTTTCTTAAGAGTTGTTTCACCAAAGTCTTTTGTCTTGTAATAACTCTTTGCCATAGCCTGCATTGATGGATCATCAGCAGTAGAAGCATATTGCATTGCCTCTGCTGGAGAATAAAGATTCTCATATCCAGACTTAAACTCCTCATAACTTATCTCACCACTAGCTAGAGCATCAATTAGAGAATTTCTCCTCTCCATAATGCTTAGCTCAAAGTCGCCTGACTCAATAACTTCTGGAGCATAGATATTCTCAGTAAGACAAGTCATTGCACCTGCAGCACCACCACAGATTAATGATATAACAGCACCAGCCCCTGCAATACCAGCAACAATAGTTGATGCCTCTTGAAACCTGTCAATTCTGTCGCTCTTTTTTTCTAATTTTTTTAGGTAATCACAAACTTCTTTCTTTGCCATAAAAATTCCCCTTTATCCCTACCTTGTAGGTGTATTATAGCATAGTATATATGCATTTTCAATACCCATCTAAAAATTCAAATAAATAAACAACCAGATAATAACCACAACAAAAAAGAGGTGTCGGACACATCTCCAAACACCTCTTTATTTTTTACAAAAGATTTACCTAATGTAAGCAAATAAATTATTTATCTGCACCACAACAGTTTTTGTATTTTTTACCACTACCACAAGGGCAAGTTTCGTTTCTACCAACTAGTTTGCCTTGTGTTTTTGCCTCTGTTTTCTCAGTTTTGTTTGTAATCATCTCAACAGAGGTTGGTTCTTTGAGTAATTGCTCAGCAGACTTCTTTGCATTTGCCGCTCTCTTAGCCTCAGCAATATCTGCTCTCATCTTTTCTTCTAATTTCTTTCTAAGTTGCTCTTTTTGTTCTGGAGTCAAATTCTTCATATCTACATTTAGAGGAACTCTTCTCTCAATCTGAACCTTGAAATTTAGAAGGAACATGGCAGTCTCTTCTCTAACCTTATCAATCATCTTTTCATAAGCATTACTGCTCTCTTCTTTGTATGCAATGATAGGGTCGTGGTTACCATAAGCCCTTAGACCAATCTCGCCTCTAAGAATTTCCATAAAGTCAATATGGTCTCTCCATAGACTATCAACAACTCTTAGAAGAATCTCTCTCTCGATTCTCTGTGGCTCAAGTTTTAACTCTGTTAGAGCCTTACATTTAGCCTCGTACATATCTACTGCTTTTTCTGCAACCTTGTCTGCAAGTTCTTCTGGCTCTAAGCCCTCAACTAGTTCCTCAGTTACATAGTTATAGTCTGCTGGGAACACTCTATTATTAAGCATACTATTGATTTTCTCAATATCCCATTCATCAAAAGTCTTCTCTTCGTCTAAGCCATCATAAACAGAATTAGCAGCGAACTCGGATATCATATCTAGCACTTCGTCATGAACATCAGCACCATCTAATACTCTGTTTCTCTCTTTGTAGATTTCTTTTCTCTGTTGGTTATTTACATCATCAAACTTAAGCACTGTGTGTCTAGCAGAGAAGTGGAATCCCTCGATTTTTCTCTGAGCATTCTCGATTTGTTTAGAAAGTAGTCCCAAAGAGAATGCTGTATCATCTCCCATCTTAAAGAATCTAACGATACCCTGTAGTTTGTCTCCACCGAAGATTCTCATAAGGTCGTCTTCCATACTTACAAAGAATACACTACTACCTGGATCACCTTGTCTACCTGCTCTACCTCTAAGCTGGTTGTCAATTCTTCTACTCTCGTGTCTTTCTGTACCAACGATATGTAAGCCACCCAACTCGATAACTTTTTGTTTCTCGTCTTCTGTTACTTGAGACGCTTCTTCATAATATTTTTGGTATTTTTGTCTTGCTCTCTCTAGTTCTTTATTATCGCTAGGAAGATATGATGTACAGAAGTCAATCTGCTCTTGTGAGAAGTTTAAATCAACCATCTTTTGCTTAGCCAAAAATTCTGGGTTACCACCAAGCATAATATCTGTACCTCTACCAGCCATGTTAGTAGCGATAGTAACTTGACCAAGTCTACCAGCCTGAGCGATAATCGCACTTTCTTTTTGGTGGTTTTTAGCATTAAGCACATTATGTTTAATTTTTGCTTTTGTTAATTCTTTAGAAATAAGTTCACTCTTCTCGATAGTTACAGTACCCACTAGTATTGGTCTACCCTCTGCATGAACTTTCTTAACCTCTTCTACGATAGCATTGATTTTTGCTTTTTCTGTAGGATAGATAACATCTGGCCAGTCAATTCTTCTAACTGGTTTATTAGTAGGAATCTGCACTACATCTAGGTTATAGATTTTGTTAAACTCAGTTTCCTCTGTCTTTGCTGTACCTGTCATACCACTGATTTTGTCATATACTCTAAAGAAGTTTTGGAATGTAATAGTAGCAAGAGTCTTATTCTCATCTCTAACCTCTAAGCCCTCTTTAGCCTCAATAGCCTGATGTAAACCATTTGAGTATTTTCTGCCCTCCATAATTCTACCAGTAAACTCGTCAACGATTAAAACTTCGCCATCTTTAACGATATAGTTCTGGTCTTTCATCATGATAAATTGTGCCTTTAGGGCATTATTGATATAGTGGTTAAGTTCGATATTATGAATATCACTTAGGTTCTCAACATTGAATGCTTTTTCTGCTTTTGCGATACCCTTTTCGTTTAGTCTAACTGCCTTTTCTTTTTCATCAATCTCATAGTCAGTTTCTTTAAGAGTTTTAGCAAATTTAGCAGCCTTCTTGTAATCATCACTACTCTTTGTTCCCTTACCAGATATAATAAGTGGAGTTCTAGCCTCATCAATAAGGATACTGTCCACCTCATCGACAATGGCGAAATGGTATCCTCTAGCAACTCTATCTTCTGCCCTCATTACCATATTATCTCTTAGGTAGTCAAAGCCTAATTCGTTATTTGTACTATAAGTAATATCACAGTTATAAGCAGCCT
The DNA here is from genome assembly GCA_015055605.1 of Clostridiales bacterium. GTDB lineage: Bacteria > Bacillota > Clostridia > Christensenellales > UBA1242 > UBA11490. The sequence goes on along the minus strand of SVHV01000002.1, from coordinate 222,504 downwards.
TCTTTTGTTCTGGAGTCATATCATGATTAGATATACCAACAGTTAATCCTAAGAACTTAAATATCTTACCCATCCACTCGCTATCACGACCAGACAAATATTCGTTAACTGTAACGATATGCACACCTTTACCCTCTAGTGCAACTAGATAAGCAGGTAGTGTTTCCATAAGTGTTTTACCTTCACCAGTTTTCATTTCTGCAATTCTACCCTGGAACAAGGCAATACCACCTAATATCTGAACATGGTAATGTCTTTTACCTATAACTCTATCACTAGCCTCTCTAACACAAGCATAAGCATCAGGCAAAATATCTATACATTTCTCGCCATTTGCTAGTCTATCTTTTAGCACTTGAGTAGTGCCCTTTAATTCATCATCAGTCATTGCTTTGTACTTATCAGCAAGTGCTTCAACCTTACAAGCAATCTTTTCTAGTTTCTCAACATTTCTAGTATTATCAGATTTAAAAATCTTTCCCCACAAACCCATTTTGTCTCCTATCTCGCTTTGTCATTAAGATAATTTTATCAGTATTAATTTTGTCTACTGCCCATTATCCTCGATTTTAATAAAATCTACTAATATTCTAACATTATTGACGATAATTTCAAAACATTTTAATAATAAATATATTACTATCTAATATGTAATTACACTAAAATACCACCTAATAGACAAACTTTCACCATTATCGTCAAAATTTCAAAATGTATATATATCATAGATTCACTACACTATCGCAAAAATATCCAAGTCATACACCCCTACAAAGACTCATCTTTAACAAAAAAAGAGAGGGATTCACCCTCTCAAATATCAATTAAACTCTAAAAACAGGGAACTTAAACAAATAATCCTCGTCAGTTAATTCTGCAGCTGACTCTATAGCGCAATGCTCGACTATATTAAAATTATTTCCTACACCTATATATAATTTATTTGCATCTGTATCCAAACGAATATATTTTTGACAATTTAGATTTATATTTGAATTACTAATATAGAGTTTATTTCCAGAACAACTCTTCTTCATAACTAGAGGATAATAATTACCCGAAAACTCACAATTATCCATATATACAGTTATATTGTTTGCACCACCGATATACATACCAGACTGATTAGTACCAGCGATTCCATCATCAATATATCCATCAAACATTGCCATCTGCCTAATAGTTGCATTCTTTACATAAGAGGTTCTTCCCTCTCCCATAAAGTATATTCCACCATGGCCATAACCTTCTAATATTCCACCATCAATATACTCAGTACCACCAGCCCTCATTCCAGAATGAGTACCAGCAACATAACAATCTTTTAATGTTAATATTCCTGTATTCACAATACCCCTTGAGCATGTTGCATAGTTCGTTTTCTCAGCATTTGCAGTATAGTTTGATTTAGCAACAATTTCACTATTAATCGCCACAACTTCACCATCACTAACAATACCAGCAACATCTAAAGCATCTGGGGCTGTAACAGTAATCTTAGAATTAGAAATATAAGCCTCTCCACCCCCTCTTAACAATAACACCCTGCATTGTACCAGTAGTAGTCTCCATTGCCACAACATCAACATTCTCCAAATACAAATCTGCAGAATCATCTACCAACATACATGGATTAGGAGCGTCAGGAGTTCCTAGTTTATAACTAAATGCCTCATACTTGCCTCCATATAACGAACATTTACCAGACACAACCCTGAGCACAGTTGATGAGATTTTGTCTGACATAACACTAATCGCACTACCCGGCACACTACCATCAATTTTAACATTAGCAGACTGAACCTGAATAGCATCAGTACCAACACAAGATATTATTTTACCATTCAACTCTATTACCATATCTCGAGTAATATTGAGAAGAGATGTTGTTACCGGATGATTCAAAAGCTTTATATGTGGCACACCTTCTTTTTCATACACTGCAATTTTAGCCTCGGACTCTGATACTTGAGCGTTAGATGTGGTAAAATCCCCACCGTTAACTGCATCTATTGCAGCATTAATACTATCGTAATAATACATATCAGGCTCTTTTTGTGCTATTTGAGTAACAAATTCCCAACCAGTAGATACTTTTTTATAGATAATGAAATTCTCGGTATCCATATAAAAATCGCCAACATTACCAGTATAAGACAAAGGCTCGCCCTCGCCAGACAACCAATTTGTGCACTGTTCGCCATTAGTAATTTCGAATGTCGTAAAAGTTCCATCAGTAAATGTAATAGTGTATGTATCAACTAGGCCATCTGAGTCGGTTTTTACTACAGACTCTATACCATTACCACTATTTCCCGCACCTCCTGATTGTCCTCTTAAACTCTCGAGCCATTCTCCCAAAGTTCCTTCAAAGCCATTCTCTACTGCGAGCTCATAAGCACTCTTACCAGTAGCACCAGTAGCGCCCTCTGGACCTCTCTGTGGACCACAAGCTGTCAACATTCCAGCACTACTCGCCATCATAGTAAAGCCTAATACACCGGCAACCAAACCCTTTTTAAAGGTGGTTTTGTTTTTATCTTCTTTTTTTGCCATTTCCACTCCTAATACTACATATTGTGTACATTTTACACACTTATATTTACAGTAATCATATCTAAAATTTAGTTATAATGTCAAACCTTTTTGGTCTGTATATATTATTTAGAATAATATATATCTATTGTCTTGTTTTTCTTGCAACAAAAAAAGAAAGCAGTGTTTCTACTTCCTTTTTTCTTCTTTGACTATATTTTTTTACAATTCCATATTTCTAGATAAAAATCTATCTCTAGACATATTAGCAACAAAGTTGCCTGTGGCTTCTTGAGATATATCAAAGCCTGTACGGAATGCAACTTTATAACTAGGCACATTATCCTGCGAAATTGATAAAAACACATTTTCACAAGGCTTGTATCCATACTCATCATTTTGTACTAGTTTATCTGTTACACCACGCTCATATATATCATGAAGTGCAGTATCTACTAATGCAGAGGCAATTCCTCTACCTCTATACTCACTATCTGTAGCGTACTCCAGTTCAACCTCTCTACCAGCAGTAATTGAACTAGCATTTAGCCATGCCACAACTTCTTTGGTTGTAATATCATGCAGGGTATAACTAACACGACACTTAGGCTTACCCACCAATTCTTCTGAGTCTACATACATTGTAGAATAAAACTTCGATTCTCTAGCAAGTTCATACTCAGTATCACCGATAGCAATATTACGCACATCAGATTCTTTATTAAAAACCTTTTCTCCTATTTTCATACCAAACCTCTATTTTTCACTCGATATCATTTCTTGTTTTTTATTTCCAGTAAAATAAACTGAACAAGCCAACAATCCTTGACCAGGATAGTATGTAAGTAAACAAATATTATCTGCAACAACACCACCATTACCAAACATACAGAATAAAAGTGCTAAGTCTGATAAGAAAAACAAGATACTACCAGTAAGTATAAGAGTTTTGGACACTTTGCTAATTTCACTAAACAATGCAAGTGAAATAGCCTTTCCCACCATAAACGAAATAATCATAGCATAAATAACAATTACAGGAAACATTCCTTGATAATCAAAAGGATATAACACCAACACTAATACTGATGGCACTGCAACACATAGACCACAAACAATATCTTTCCAACTAAACTTACAAAGTGTTAGATACGCAACAAAATAGAATATATGTCCAACTGCAAAAATTATTGCTCCAATCATAAACCAAATATTGAGAATAATATCGGCAACAAAACATATAAACAATCCAATACACATTAAGTATTTAAAATTAGATTTGCCACTACCTTCTTTTTGTGCAAGGAGAAGATTTACAACGCCTATTATAACAAAAATAAAACTTGTCACACCCTTAAGCCATAATCCCGAAAGTATCATATACACAATATCCACAATTAATAATATAGGCAGTGCAATATAATTAAATAGTTTTGCCCTCTCTGACATAAAACACCTCTTATAAATTTTTATATATCAAAAACTTTTCCTCTAGCAAGACACAGTCCGTATACAGACTCAGCTCCTGCTTTTAATAATACATCACTAAGCACACTCATAGTAGAGCCGGTAGTATAAATATCATCTACTACCAAAATTCTTTTACCTTTAATAGCAGTCTTGTCTACAACCTCAAACGCTCCTATTAAGTTGGTCTTTCTATTCTCTCTACTAAGCCCTGTCTGGTGTGGAGTATCCTTGACCTTAGTCACTATAGCGACATTTACAAGACTAGTTCGCTCCATTAGTTCTTTGCAAAGAACAATGCTCTGATTAAAACCTCTTTCTTTTTCTCTACTAGGGTGTATAGGCATCGGAATAATAATATCAAAGTCCACTCCCAGTTGTAGATACTTATCATACACAACTTTCGCTAGTGCTTCACCGATATATTTTTTACCACCCTGTTTAAAGGCTAATATAATGCCTCTCATCTTATCATCATAATCACATATTGAGAAGCACTTAGTAAATCTGTGTTCTTCTCTAGAACAATCAATGCACACATCTTCGAGAATAACTCTGCCCCCACACTTATTACAAGACCTACCTGTAATAAAGGGAAGGGTCGCATAGCAGTCTGCACATATACTCATCTCGCCACCAATCTCTTTACCACAGAAAACACATCTGATATTACTAGGCATAAATATATCACTTATTTTCATAAGGTTCTCCGTCTAATTGCAAGAAATATTTAAGCATAGTATATCTAACTGTTTCATATTTATTCTTAACCATTCTAGCAATACACTGTTTAGTGCCGATTAGAACAACCATTTTCTTTGCTCTAGTAACTGCTGTATATAGTAGGTTTCTTGTCAATAACATAGGAGGTCCTGACACTACTGGCACTATAACCACATCAAACTCACTACCTTGACTCTTATGAATAGTGATAGCATAACTAAGTGTGAGCTCGTCCAAATCACCTTTTACATACCTAGATATCCTACCGTCCTCAAAGGCTACGATTACTTCATTAGTTCTAATATCAATATCCTTAATTAACCCTATATCGCCATTGAAAACACCTGCGCCATTTAAGCCTTCTCTCTCCCATGCTCTCTCGTAGTTATTAGTAATCTGCATAACCCTATCGCCCACTCTATATATAACCTTTTCGGTTGCAAGTTCGGGCTTGCTTAAACTCTGAGGATTCAGCCTCTCTTGTAATGCACTATTAATATTATCTATACCTACTATTCCACTTTTCATAGGTGCAAGTACCTGCACAGCACTACTCTCTACACCCAAATAATTAGGTATCCTAGTTGTACACATATTGATAATACTATTTAACACTTGGCTATTGTCTTCCTTATAATCAAAGAAGAAATCTCTGCTCTTATTATCGAGTTTAGGCATTTCGCCATTGTTGATAGCATGAGCATTGACAATAATCAAACTGTCTTCGCTCTGTCTATATATCTGAGTTAGTTTAACTGTAGCAAAGCAACCACTCTCGAGAATATCTCCTAGTACATTACCAGCACCAACAGATGCCAACTGGTCTTTGTCTCCAACAAGGATGAGCTTTGCACCCCTCTTAATAGCCCTAACCAAATAGTACATAAGTTGACTATCAACCATACTCACTTCGTCTACGATAATAACATCATAATTCAGTTTTGTTTGAGAATTGAAAAAGAACCTATTTTCTTCTCCACCAGTCATCTCAAGCGCTCTATGAATGGTACTAGCATCTTCGCCTGTACTCTCACTAAGCCTCTTAGCAGCCCTACCAGTAGGAGCCATCAATTTCACTCGTTTGCCCATACCCTTTAGTATCTGAAGTATACACTTAACTATAGTAGTCTTACCAGTACCCGGGCCACCTGTTATAACAGATACTGCATTATTAATAGCAATAGACACAGCCTTTCTCTGATGCTCATGCATCTTAATCTTATTAATAGTCTCATAAAGATTAATGTCCTGCTCAATATCTAAAGCAATAGGGTCAGTATCAGAATTAAGTAGTAGTAGAGAATCTGCCAACACTTTCTCCACCTTGTAATACTGACTAAGGGCAACAACTTCTTCTCCATCAATCTCTAGTAATTTTACATAACTCTCAAGAGCAAGTGTCTCAAGTATACCTTCAGCCCTACTCTCTAGATTAGGAATATTAAGAAGTTCAAATACCCCCTCAATCACAGCCAACTTCTGCATATAGGTATTACCGTTCTTATCGGAATTTTCCTTAAGAACATGGAGCATGCCTGCCCTAATCCTATAATCACTATTTTGTGGCACTCCTAGAGACATAGCAATCTTGTCTGCAGTAAGAAATCCCACACCGTCTATATCTTCAACTAATTTATACGGATTGTTTTTGAGGATATCAAGAGTTCCCTCGCCATAGTTATTGTATATCTTAATAGCAAGATTAGTGCTAATATGATGCTCTTGCATAACCATAACAGCATCTTGCATCTGATGTACTTCTTCATAAGCCCTACATATATCCATAGCCTTCTTGTAACTAACATTTTTACACTCAGCTAGTCTTTCGGGGCTATATCGAATAATATCAAGAGTGTCTTTACCAAACCTATTAACTATAGTCATAGCAGTTATAGGACCAACACCCGGAATAAGTCCACTACTTAAGTATCTAACTAGCCCCTCTGTTGTGTCTGGAGGACTAAGTTTAACCGAAGTTACAGAGAATTGTTCTCCATACTTCTGATGCAAAGTAAACTTACCATCTAGTTCTACCCACTCACCCTCATTGATAACAGGGAACATACCAGCACAAGTAACGATTTCGTCATTAAAAGAAACAAGAACGACGGTGTAATTATTATCCTCGTTCCTGTAAATTATCTCTTGAACCATTCCTTTAATTGTAGTTAAATCTCTAAGTCTAGCCATTTCGTTATATTACTCTACGGTATCTTCTATTTCCTTTCCTGCTATATTTTCTAAATAATTCTTTATTAATTGAAAGAGTTCTCTATTCTCAGAATAGTCTGCTGGAGCAAAGTAATTTACCCTGCCCTCAATAAAGCACTCTTGAGCAACTTCTCTAGTATGCTCATTCTTTTCGTCATAAACACAGATAGATAATCCTCCACCAACTTTCACAGTCTTAAATGATGGAATATCTGTCTGACTATCTCCCAAATAAATCATATTCTTAAAAGGCAACATCTCGTCTTCTGTCATTTTTTTATTAACTTCGATAAGAGATGCTAGATTGTCTATTGCACCTTTTCTAACCCTATGAATATATTGTGTCTTTGTGGTGTAATTAGCCACTTGACTAGGCCAAATAGCCTTGCCATCTCTATATAGATAAAAACAACCATATATTCTCTTAAACTTATCAGCAATAGCAGAGCCTTCGATAATCTCTCTTACGCCAGAGCTAATAACATAATGCTCAACTTCTAAGCCTAATTTTTTCCCTACGGCATTAATCTTATCAAACCACTCTGTAACACCCTTGTAAAAAGTAATGTTCTTTCCACAAGACTGTAGATATTCTTTGGTTATATCAATACCCTTTTCTTTCGCAAACTCAATAGTTCCTAATAGATGTCCTAAACACATATCTAGGTCGCCATCTTGAAATCTAGCATCACAAGCTAAGAAAAATTCTATTGCAGATGAAAAGCCTAAGTCTTTAGCAAGTTTATTCTCCTGCATAAAGCCATCAGACAATGTGCAATCAAAGTCATACAACAATGCAACTCTATTATTTTTAATCATTAACCCTTCTTAACCTCTTCTAAAATAATACTCATAACTTCTTCTTGATTTAGGTTAGTAGTATCTAGTACAAATGCATTCTTTGGAACACATAGTGGAGCAAGCTCTCTAGAACTATCTCTCTCATCTCTCTCGATAAGGTCTGCTTTAACCTGCTCGATTGTAACATCCATTTTATCTTTTAGTTGTAACCATCTTCTCTTTGCTCTAGTATCTACATCTGCAGTCAAATAAAACTTAAACTCTGCATCAGGGAGCACGAAACTACCGATATCTCTACCATCTAGAGTACAACTATATTTTCTCGCAATCTCTCTCTGCAAGTCTACCATCTTTAGTCTAATAGCAGGTATCTTACATACGATAGATGCTCCATTTGAAATATCATGAGCTCTAAGTTCCTCACCATAAACTTTACCATTAATACTAGTCTTTTGCTCGCCTTGATTTAGTTCAACTTTTAGGTCAATCTCGTCTAGTAATTTAACGATTGTATCTGTATCATTAAAGTCTACTTTTTTAGATTTTACATAACAAGCGATTGCTCTATACATAGCACCTGTATCTAGATATGTAATATTAAGTGCCTCTGCTACCATCTTTGATATAGTAGTTTTACCACTTCCTGCTGGTCCGTCTATTGTGATATTATATATTTTTTCCATTTCTTTGCTCCTCTTTTTAATCTCTTTGATTTTATCACAATTACCCATCTTTTACAAACAATTAAACCAAATATTTTCAAACAAATGTTTGATAATAATTAAGTATTATTAATACTTAAAGGCGAAATATATTAATATTTTGCAGACAAATAGCCCGAATTGATTATCTAAAAATAAAAATATGTGCTAAAATTAGTCTGAATATATATTTTTATAGGTGCAAAATGACACAAGAAGAATTATACAAAAAATTAGTTGAATTAAGAAACAAACTAAAACTAGAGTTTTCATCTAACGGCAGAGCCCCTGCAATATGCTCAGATTCTGCCTTGCAAGCATTAGCCGCTCACCCTCCTAGACTAAAATCTGACCTTAGCAACATTGAGGGCTTAGGTCAAACCTTTGAGGATAAGTACGGCGACTACTTTATGGCTGTTATCAATGAATATCACAATCAAGGAGTTAATGCTACTAAGATTTCTAAGGAACTTAGAAACACACTAAAAAGTTTAGAGAATAGGCTAGTCAATATTAGTAGAAAAAATAGACTACTATATATCGGCAGACCATCTAATAAGACGGCTATGGACTTATATGACAAATCTCCAGAGTACAACCAACAAGTTGTTGACCTTATCTTAGGCAGAAAGAGTAGTATCACACTATGTGAAATGAGCCTAAAAGACAACTGGGAAACTGATGAAAAGAGATTTAAAAAAGCACTAACCCTTATAAGAGAAGTTTCTAAAGAACTCAGAGAAACAGGACAATACGACCTATATATCGGTTACCCTTATGTTATGGGAAATACTTATGGCGAGGACTTCCCTGTTAGAGCACCACTTGTGCTATTCCCTGTTTCTTTTGAGAAAAAGCCAGACAGTATCGTACTTAAAAGAGATAAAAGCAAAGACATACTATTCAATAGCAACCTTATCCTTACTCAGTACAAGTTCCTAAAGAAAGCAGATGATGTTCCTAATACAATCATGGAAGAAATCTATACAGATACATTCCTAAAAGATGTAAAAGCATTCTATGAACAACACGACATCAAAGTACAAGGTGAAATGTCTGCACTTGAGAAGTTCGAAGATATATCATATAAAGACTTCCCTAAACTTAAAAACGGCGAATATCATTTAGTAAACAATGCAGTCTTAGGTAGATTCTCGGTATACTCTACTGCTCTACAAAAAGACTATAGAGATATGGCAAAAGCAGAGAAACTAAATATCTTAGTAGAAGAATTGCTAGAGGATATGGACAAGGTAGACATGTTTGCCGAGTCAACAGAAGAGACTCAAGAGGTAGAAGTCAAGAAAGAGGATAAAGTGGCAGAACCATTCTCTGAACTAAATATCAACTACATCAATGACCTAAACTCTTCTCAAGAAAAAGCAGTATATAGCGTTGGCACTCAAGACAAATTAGTCGTTCAAGGACCTCCTGGAACAGGTAAATCTCAGATGATTACTAGCCTTATCGCAGACGCAGTCAATAAAGGTAAAACTGTCTTAATGGTTTCTCAGAAAAAAGCCGCACTTGATGTAATATACTCCAGATTAGGACACTTATCTAGTTTCGTCGTAATGCTAAACGACATGAAAGACAAAACAACTTTCTATAAGCAACTACACAATATATTCGCTTGTAACAAAGATGTTGAGTACAAGCACGAACATTTCGTAGAGAGTGCTAAAAATATAGATGCCCTCGTTGGTGAGTGTAAACTAATTGCTGACACTCTAGTAAACAACAATCTAAATGGAGCAAGGGTACTAGATATATACGAAGAGAATGCTAATAACTACTGGACTAGCACTATTGATGCAACCGAAATAGACACCTACTACAACTTAACAAATAGAGCAATTTTAACACTAGACTATAATGCACTTAAGGGAATTAGAGATAAATTCAAAGACACATCTCTACTATCTGACACACTTTCTCATGTAGAAATCCTACATAAACATAAGTGGATATCTAGTCTAAAAAATACCCTAAACGAATTTGACAAAAGAGATATGAAAAAAGCATTTGAAGATTTTGCATCAGCACAGGCTGAGTTTGTAAAACAAAGTTTCTTCAAAAAACTCTTTGGCAAAGGCAAAAGAAAAAGAGCACTAAGAAAAGCCATGAAACCTTACACAAAGTCAAGGAAGTTCTTAAACTATTTATACAAGAACCCAGACAAACTTGTTGAAGGTTGCGAATATTACAGCGAATATCAGAGAACTGTAGATAGATACTCAGCACTAGACAAACTCGCTAAACTATACATAGACAATCTATACAGAGTTTCTGCAGTAACTAATGAGAGTCATGCAACTATTAATAGTAAGTTCTTCGATTTTGTAACATACTATCTACTCACAAACTTTGAAGAAACTAATAGACTAGCCATGACTGGTATAGTAAACTTCAATACAACTATTACTAATATCGTCAACAATATGGCTGGCAAAAAAGACCTAACAAAAGATAGAATGAAAGAGACTCTATCTACATCATTCTATCAAGAAATCCTAATGTCAAAGAGGTACTTAGAGATTTGTAGACAGATTCAGAGCCAGAGAAAATGGAGTATCGCAAAATTCCTAGAGAAATTCTCATTTGAACTACTATGTGGTATCAAGGTATGGCTCATGACTCCAGAAACAGTATCAGAAGTTCTCCCACTCCAAAACGGACTATTCGACCTACTTATCTTTGACGAGGCATCACAAATCTATATCGAAAAAGGTATACCATCTATCGTAAGAGCAAAGAAAGTCGTAGTTGCTGGTGACCACAAACAGTTAAGGCCATCTAGTCTAGGCTTTGGTAGAATAGATATAGATGACGAAGAAATTATCGAAGAAGATACTGAAGCAAATGCAGCACTAGAAGAAGAAAGCCTACTAGACTTAGCAAGATTCAAATACCCTTCTGTAATGCTTAACTATCACTACAGAGCGAAGTTTGAAGAACTTATCAATTTCTCCAACTATGCATTCTATGACGCAAGACTAACCGTATCTCCTAATACTATTGAACCAGAGAAGCCACCTATCGAGGTTATCAAAATAGACAATGGTATGTGGAAGAGCAGATGCAACAAAGAAGAAGCAAAGAAAGTTGTTGCTATTATCAAAGAATTTTTACTAGACAGAAAAAACAAAGAAACAATGGGTATCATCACATTCAATACCAACCAAAGAGAGGCAATTCTTGACGAGATAGATAGAGAGTGCCTAAAAGACCAACAATTCTCAAATCTATACAAAAAAGAATTAGAAAGAACAGACAACGGTGAAGATATCGGTATCTTCGTAAAAAATATCGAGAATGTTCAAGGTGATGAGAGAGACCATATTATATTCTCTATCGGATATGCAAAGAACGAAGAGGGTAAGGTTGTTAGAAACTTCGGCTGGCTCAACCAACAAGGTGGAGAAAATAGACTAAATGTTGCAATATCCAGAGCAAAAAGAAAAATCACAATCGTAACATCTATCTTCCCAGAAGAATTAGAAGTAAGCGACCTAAAGAATATGGGACCTAAGTTATTCAGAAAATACCTCGAGTACTGTTTCGCTATCAGCAAAAAAGATAGAGCAACTGCAAGGGTTATCCTTAACTCATTGATAGACAACAAAGAGGCTGTAGAAGAGCAAGAAGTAGACTCATTTACTGCAGAAGTAATGCAAGAATTAGAGAATGTAGGCATTACATCTGAGGCATCAGTTGGTATGGGAAATTACAAAGTAGATATCGCACTTAAAAATTCTAAAGGAGATAAATATGTTCTCGCTATCGAACTAGACAAAAACCTCTACAAAACCAACCTAGACGATAGAGAAAGAGATATCTTCCGTAAACAATATCTAGAGTGTAGAGGCTGGACAGTATACAGATTATGGAGCAAAGACTGGTGGAGAAATAGACATCAAGAAATTGCAAAAATAGCCGAACTTTACAAAACACTTAATAAATAAAAAAAGAAGAGTTAGACAGAATGTCTGGCTCTTTTTCTTTAGGCTCTAAACATACTTGTTTTTGCTATATTTTTCACATTATGAGAAAAAAACAAGGGGGGGAATAATAGCACTAAGTATAACAATATGTCTTGCCACCCTACTAAAAAATGCAAATTTACAAACAGACTCTTCTTAGGTGGAAGATAAAAAAAGGAACATTCATAAACGAATGTTCTTTTTTCTTAATCTTCTAATCCTAATAAATAATCGGCAGAAACCTCATAATACTTACACAAGGCAACTATTATCTCCCTATTAGGCTCTCTGATACCTTGTTCATAATTAGAGTATGCAGAGGCTGTAACGCCTATATTTTTAGCAACCGTCTTTTGGTCAACACCTTTTTCTTTTCTTAATTGTTTTAACTTCTCTTTCATACTTTAATATTTAACACATTTTGTGTAATAATTCTTGACAATACACAAATCGTGTAATACTATAGTATATAATTAAATAACACAAATAAAAAAGACTAGATTAATCTTCTAGTCCTATCAAATAATCTGCAGTCACACCAAAGTATTTCGCTATATTATATAGATGCTCAATACTAGGAAGTATTGTACCACTTTCCCATCTAATAATCGTTGAGTGGCTTACCCCTAACACTTTAGACAAAGCAAAAGCTGACATCTTTCTTTCGTTACGCACTTCTTTTAATCTTTCAGCAAAAACTTCCATAAATTACTCCTTGAGTAAATTATATGCAAATTCGCACAATTATGCTTGACTTGTGCAAATTCGCACAATATAATCAAATAAATTAATAATCAGAGGTGACTTATGTTTGAAAAAGATAAAGCAACCGAAATGTATACTAGAGAAAAATACACTTTTGAAGAGAGCCTATATGCCAAATATGTAGATATGCGAAAAATAGTTAGCAAAATAGAAAATTTTAAGTATTCCAACAAAGATACTCAAATAGACTCTGAGGACTTTAAGCAAGGATTTATTGCTGGTGTCAAAATAATGTCTTCACTCTTTATGGACATGTAAAAAACGACCTGTTATTTTAGGTCGTTTTTTTTAATTACATAGAGTCTTTATCCAAACCTTTACCACAAGCCTCAAGTATCATTTCTCTCTCTGAGTCATTAAACACTATTATTTCTGGTAAAATTTGTTCTACACCACAACAATTATATTTATGGAAAATATCAATAGCCTCTTCTATACTATCTACATTACTAATAAGGTCAACCATTTCTTCAAAAGTTGGGAACTCTACACTCTTTTCTCTAGCCTTAATAGCAGAGCTCTTTGCTCTAAACATTTGATTAATTGACATCTTTTGTTCTGGAGTGAGTTTATCTCCTAATGACGGAATTATATCTGAAGCTGCGTAATAATCATAAGACTCTAGAACTTTTACATAGTCTATAAAAGTTCCACTCTCGCCTATAGCATCAAAATCACTCATGATTTGTGTCCATAATGGTTGTGTCTTTTTGTCAATCTCTTTCTGTCTATCAGCCTTAAGTTCTGCAATCAATCCTTGTGATTCTTCTTGAGATAGAGGATAACCCTTGTCTGGCTCTCCAACTAACCATGGAAGGAAGTCCATAGCATAGGCATATCCTGTAGCAGACATTATATCATGAATTTCCTCATAAGTAGTTGCACTCTTTAATGCGTCCATTATTTGTGTTGCAGGAACATTCTGCCATTTATCCCTCGCTCTACCCTTTTCTCTTTTTGCCTTAGCAGTCTGAAGTATATCAATCTCAACATCAGTCAAGAAATCTACTTTACCTATAAGTTCATCCATATAATAATAGTTATTTTTCTCAAAAATAACTGCAACTTCTTCAAAAGTTTTTGCACAACTCAACTCTGCATAAACAACACTCTCAGGTGCTCTATAATCAAGGAGTTCTCTTGAGATTCTAGAAACCTCAGCAACTCTCTGGCTCTCATATTCTCTCTTTCTATTATTAGTCTTTATCTCGGGGTTTTCGCCTAATTGTTCTTTTGTAAAAGTACTCATAATTGACTGTAGTTCTTCAGGAAGGTCTGTGTAGAAATTATGAGGGATATATTGTTCAGAATTAGCATTGTCTATACTATTTTCTACAGCCCTACATAATGCCCATGCCATCATCTGAGATACACAGTCAGCATTATAAGATCTAAACATTTTACCATCTCTATTAAACTCTGTAACATTCCAGTCAGGATCTCTCGCAACAATGCTAGAGAAGTGGTCATTACCGACACTACTAGACGCATTTACTAATCCAGAAGAAATAATATTGATTCCTCCAGCATGAGCGTCCATTCTATCTAGACCATAAATTTTGCCCACCTCATCTCTACGAAGAACAATACCATCTAATTGTTCTTGCTCTTTCTTGCTTAGGATAGTTTCTATATCTTCTCCAACAACCTCGTCTCGAACGCTTAGAACTTTTACACTAGGAACATAGTTACTGATATTATCATAAGGAGCAAAAGACACATTCATTGTAGCATTATTTATCATATCTATCTCGTATTGTTCATAACCTACTGCAGATAGTTCATAACTTAATTTTTTGAATATATTAGACAATTCTTGAGCACCTGCACAATATGTAAAGAAAGTCACTTGTGACATATTTTTACAAGCGTCATTTAAGGATAATCTTTTCCCTTCGCCATCTATAAACATAGGCAACATTACATTACTTACAAACTCACTAACAAAGTCTGCAGTTAGACTTCCTGTTTCTTTGTCACTACCAGTCTTTGCATACTTAAAACCAACAATATCCACACTGTCGGTCATATCATCTCCAACATGAGCCCTAAGTAGGTCTAAGTAACTCTCTGCGTGTTTACAAAAACCATTTGCATCTCTAAGTGTTGTTGTTCCATTACCAGACAAACAAAAAACAGTTGGTTTAGTAACCCTATATGTACCAGTGTCTAAAGCCTCCCATTTATTCTCAGCACCAGTCTTTCTTCTTCCGAATTCTACAGTGCCCCACTCTGGTTTAGATTCTTCTGCCATAATTCACCTCACCACATATTTCTTAGTATATTATACCACAAAAGAGTCTCATTTTCAATTAACCATAAATATTATCAAAATAAAAAAACGAGTATTTCTACTCGTTATACTACTGAATCTTTTTCTTTATTTCATTCAAAAAATCAGTGCACCCACAGTAAATCTCTTTGTATGTTCTATCAAAGTCTCTATGATACCATGGGTCATCTATATCCCCAGGAGTTTCTGTATAGTCCATTAATTTGTGTATCTTAGATATACTATCTCCATTAAAAATTTTCTTTGCCCTAATAACATTAGCCTCTTCCATACAAATAATGTAATCAAACTCGCCATAATCAGACTCAAAGAGTTGTCTAGACTTATGGTTAATCAAAGGAATATTATGAAGTTGCAGAACTGCTTTTGCATTAGGATACATATCTGCACCCACCTCTGCACCAGTACCAGCCGAATCAACGAAAAAACCCTCTTTCAACCCCTCTCTTTCTATCATATATTTAAAAATCGCCTCTGCTATCTGCGACCTACAAATATTTCCTAAACACACAAATAATACTCTAATCATTTTTCTCTCCTATTTTTCTCAAAGATTATATCATATCCAAATTTATTTTGAGAAATAATTATAGTGTGATATTCTAAAATTAATAAACAATAAGGACGAGTATTATGAAAATTAAAATTGCAATTTGGGGAACAAAACAAAATTATTCTATCTATGCTGACGACACTACTAACGAATTTACTTTTGGATTAGAAAAGAAAACTGACGGTGTTCAAACATTTGTTAGACAAGCCATAGATATCGTAAAAGCATGGCCAGACCGTGTAGAAGATAACAAAATCGTTGACGGCGTTAAGTACAAGATTGCTTACGAAGACGAAACAGGTGCTAGACAATTAGTCGGAGCAAATGCTACACCTGAGACTTTTAGTACCCTTATGTATTTAATACACAAACACGAACCTCACAACGAAAAATTCTTACTTCAGGAAGAAATGCAAAAGAAAATGATTGCCGACCAGTTGTCTGCTCTAAATCAAAGATAGTAGTGAGGTCGTATGCCAACATCATATAATCCCGAGCAGATAGCACAGATACAAAACCTCTGTGATAACCTCATTTATAACAACTATCTTCAGAACGGTGTTTTGAATACTAGAGAGGAAATTCAATCTAGAATAAGGTCTCAGGTTACAGACTCATTTGTGTCATTCTGGGGCCAAGAACACGCTGAGCAGATTCAATCAAGAGTCGATAGCATTGGAATAAACTTCATATACCAAACAACAGGTGCGGTAAATAGTGTCGAATCACTCTTGAAGCAAATCAAAATCAATAATTTTCAGCAAACCTACGGCTTTACTTGTTCCGACCCGGAAACCATATCTACTGTATCTTTTTTCCTCTCAGAAGGCCATAGCATAGAAGAAGTATCAACTACATTAAGCCCATATTGTTATAAGAGTGCTCTAGAACAATTAGGAGTCTCTCATGAGCAATTATTGAACGACCCAGCATTACAACAGAATATTATCGCTCAAATAAAAGATATAGACACAAAGTGGACACCTTTCTCTACATATAGCAATAACCCCGAAATCAATCAAAATATACTAAAATTAGAGAACTTTATTAGAGAAACCAACATGCAAATCACTCAAGATATAGTAGAACTCTATGACAAGGTAGATATCAAAAACAGCATGTCATTAGGTGATTATATTTACTTTGCTAGGCATCAAAGTTTCTTAGGCACACAATTCGACCCTCTAGCACAAGACTATACCTTTGAACAGAAACGAGATATGCTCACAGACGATAAAGCTTGTGAGGCATATTATGTAAATGACGAAGTAACATTTGGAGTTATGCCATCTGACGAAGTTATCCTACACGAGTTTGTACATGCCTTAGATAAGGCAGGATTTGAAAAAGGTCACTTTGAGATGGCTAGCACTGAGTATTCTGGCCAATATAGAATGTATGAAGAATTTAACGAAGTGGTTACAGATTATTTTGCAGTGCTTATGTATAATGAAAGAGCTAGAAATAGAAAACCTGTTATGGTAAATGGTAACGGCTTTAATTCACTATACAGTCAGTTATTTGATATAATGGGGAGCTTTATTTCATCATACCTACCAGAATTAAAAGAAACTAGACTCAGAGAATATCCAGCAGAAGAATTTATGAGAGTTATAGGCAAAGAAGAGTTTGAGAATATTGCAACTCTATGTAATGAGCTCATAGCACTTAGTCATGATAGAAACGCTTTAGAAATCATCTCACTTAGTGACACTAAAGAACTTGAACTAGACGGTATACTAACAGGAGTAAAAAACAACCAAAGCAAAATAAGGCAACTCATAAATATAGTTACTTCTCACAGCCAAGAATTAGCAAATAAGTTTCAAGGCTCAGATATGCCACATTTAAGGAAATTCTCCGAACTATTATACGGTGCTACTAATACTATCGGACGAATCACGCAAAGGCATGTTGCTAAAAACTTAGATGCTCCTCTTCAAGGATTAGATGAGATGGAAGACGAACAAGTAATGACTATGTCACATAATAACCCAACACCTCCACCTCCTCCATCAGCATAGAACAAAAAAAGATAGCCTACAAAACTATCTTTTTTCTCTTAGTCAACACTACAAATATTAATTCTAGCCTCGCTTTCATGCGTACCAGATATATAAAACCTACTCAAGTCAGAAAAGTCTTCTTTTGGAACTTCGCCTTTAAATTTAGCCGTCAAAAATAGTCCTCCCTTAATATCAGAAAAACTCTCTATTTTGTCTCCATACTTCTCTATAATCTCGTCCATTATTTGTTTTACGAGCATTTTATAAATAACCACCTTGCTCTGTATGATTTTCTGCAAGTCGTTATTTTTAAGATAATCTAACACAACCATCTGTGAAAACAATGATGTACACAAATCAAAGCTTTCTTTAAAAGAATAAAGTGTATCTATCATATCTGCCGACGCCAAAATATATCCAACATTAATCGAAGGACTAATATACTTAGAAAAAGTACCTAAATACACAACCCCCTTGCCGTCATTTAGTTGGTACAAGGACTTATACTCATTTTCAGTATAATTCATTAGACTATAAGGGTCGTCCTCTATAACTAGAACATTATATTTATTAATTATTTCCAAAAATCTTACCCTACAATCTCCCGACCACGCATAGCCTGTTGGGTTATTAAATGTAGGTGATACATATATGCATTTAGGCTTATACTCAACTATTTTAGATTCTAAATCTTCTAGGTCAATTCCCTCCTCAAAAAGTCTCACACCAACTAATTTTACACCCTTCTTCTTAAAGCAATCTATCGCCCCATAATAAGTAGGCTCTTCTATAAGAACTGTATCACCTTCTTTAAGCAGCGAATATGTAAGAAGATTGAGAGATTGTTGTGAACCAGTGGTTATGAGCATTCTCTGATAGTCAACCTCATAATGCCATAAGGCGTCTAAAAATTTAGCAATCTCTTGCCTTAATTCTCTCAAACCCTTAGGAGTAGTAAAAGTATTGAAGTCCTCACCACTCTGCATTACATTTAGAATGCTTCTATTAATTCCGTCTGTATCAATTACATTGTATATACCTGAAGATTTGTTAGCCATAATTATTTCCTTCTGCAAATGTATAGAGCACTCTTTCCATCATCTTTTAGGTCAATATGAAAATAAGGAGAAAGTATATCCATATACTCTTCTCTAGATATCCAGTCAAACTCTGTAAAGTGTGGCTCATAGCCCTCACACACCTGAATATGCTCAACCTTATTACCTATCACATAAGATATTTCCAAATAAGCAACACCATCTATTTCATACTCTTTGATTAGAGGCGAAGAAGACGGCTTAGTTGAAAAGGTATTGAAAACAAATACTCCACTACATTCTATCATACTTGCAAATTTTTGTATATCAATAGAACGCAACCAATAGTTGATTGCTTGTTCACAAAATACCTTTGTATACTTTTGTGTTGTGCCCTCTACCATATCCTCTATAGTCATATTATACACCTTTATACCTAAGTTACTTAGGTCATCAGGAATCATATCCCTTTCGACATCTAAGTAACTCACATCTTCACACTTCTTTACCAGTTCTCTAGTAAGCCTACCATTACCTCCACATATATCTAGCACCTTGTCCTCTTTACGCAAGTCAGCCTCATCAAGCAAATACTGTACACCTTTGCTAAAGAATCTTTTATACAATTTTTCATAGACATTATACTTTGGATATTTCATAATCTCCTCCTCAAATTTTCTCTCCATATTTATTAAACAAATAAAACACTCCATGATACTCAATATTAAATGAAGTGCTTACATCTCGAATGGAATCTCGCACAGTTCCAGGGAACGCATACTGCATTGTAGGTAGATTCTCACCAAACTCTCCGTTAAGATGAACAATGACTTTTAGTTGAGGATTTTTCTCAAATAAATAATGCAGTAATGGAGCATTAAGTGTTGCTTTTCTGTCAGAAGCTAACACCTTATAGTCATTATGGTTAACATAATAAACAAAAGCACACTCTTGTAAATTATCCTTTCCTCTAACAGTTGTAACAAATCCACTATCTGTTTTTACTGCAACACAACCAAAGAGATACCTGCCACCATAAGTAGTTTTCTCTATCATACTAGCATACTCATCTATATACTTCCAGTACATATTAGTATCATTTTGGGATATATTAGGTATTGCGCCAACACACTCTGTTTTGTAATATATATCCGACTCTGCCATAGCAAGAAACTCATCTAAATCATCTATATCAAAAAGGCTTTTCTCTTTAGTTAACACACTTAATCTGTCACCCGAATCAAAAACAACAAACTGCCATTTATTACTAAGCAGGTCATTATACGCGCTATCTATTATCCCCTCGCTTAGCACATCTTTTTTAATAATCTTATACTCTCTCATTCCTCATCATTTCCTCTATAACCTTATCAGCAATATCTTCTTTGCCAGATGCGACCACATAATCATCAACACCCTTTGCAACAAATGCCCTATGCTCACCTTTACGAATATAATCTAAATCATTTGCCACAACTAAGTCACAATCATTTTTTTCTTTGAGTTTAATCGCAGTATTTAGAAGCTCTACTTCACTAACACCATCTAACAACTTAAACCCTACCAAATAAGTCTTAGGGCTAATCGCTTTAATCATAGAAATTATTTTAGGTGTTCTTTTTAATTTAATAATGAGATTGTCTAGGTTAGAAGAAATCTTATTATCTGTAATCACACCATCAAAGTTATTAATAACATCTAAAGTGTTAGAAACAACCTCCTCAATGGTTTCAGCAAGTCTTTCAGCAGTAGTAACATAATCGACTGCATAATCAGAAACTGCCATAGAATGAATAAAGTAGTCAATATTATTTTCCGTAAGCAGTCTTTTTACTTCTCGTTCTAAATCTGCAGTATCAAATACCTCTACGACCTCCACTTTATCTCCTAAAGGCCTAATAGCAGTCTTTGAACAAATATAATATACCCTTTCTATCTTCTCACCATATTTACCGAGTAGTCTAGACGCTATCACACTACCCAATTTACCAGAACTACTATTAGTTATCTTTCTAACATTATCTATTTTTTCGCTAGTGCCACCAGCAGTAATTATAACCTTATACATTTATTTTTTCCTCCTTAAAGACTTCTTCTAGATAATTAGTAATCATCTCTCTACTAGCTAGTTTACCTATTGCCTTGTATCCACACGCAAGATTTCCAACTACGGGGTCAACAAAACCATATCCTAGACTTTTCAACTTCTCAATATTCCCCTGGACGATTCTATTATTGTACATCTCATTATTCATTGCAGGTGCAAATACAACCTTGGCCCTTGTCGCCATAATGGTTGTAGACAACATATCATCTGCTATACCATTAGCCACCTTACCTATAATATTAGCAGTCGCCGGAACTACTAATACTAAATCAGCCTTTCTGGCTAAACTAATATGCCCTACCTCTATATATTCTTTCTTTTCAAACATTCCCACAACCACCTTGTGCTTAGACAAAGTTTCGATAGTTAGGGGTGTTATAAACTTTGTAGCATTCTTAGTCATAATAACCTCTACATTTGCACCACTCTTAATTAAATATGAAATAATCTCACATACCTTATAACAAGCAATCCCACCAGTCATTCCAATTACAATATTTTTTCCTTTAAACATCTCTTCAACCTCCCTATTTAACTCAAGTATATGTAAAAGTTCTTGATAAGTAAAATACATATATGTTATGATAATCATAAGGAGAACTTATAATGAATGTAAACTTAGAATTATATAGAATCTTTTATACAGTTGCAAAAAACAATAATATGACTAAGGCAAGTGAAGAGTTATTTATATCTCAGCCTGCCATTTCTCAAGCCATAAAGAAACTAGAAAACCAAATCGGTGGAACACTATTCCTAAGGAGCAACAAAGGAATGGAACTTACCGAAGAGGGCAAAATGCTATATGAACACATCAAAGGAGCATTAGAACTAATAGACAATGCTGAAAACGAATTTACAGCATTTAAAGACTTATCCAAAGGCGAGATTAAAATCGGTTGTTCTACTACACTCACTAAACTTGTACTCATTGACGCCATTCAGGAATTTCATACAGATTATCCTAATATTAATATTAAGATAGAAAACCACCTAACCAGCCATTTAATCAACGAACTAAAATTAGGGAAATTAGACTTTGTCATATTTAACGAAAGCAATATAAAAGAAACAAACTTAAACCTAAAAAAACTCAAAGAGCTCAAGCAAGGTTTCATATACAATCCAAAATACTTTGAAGACAACATTACAACATTCAAAGATTTAAATAATAAACCTCTAATACTCCAAAAAGGCGAATCTAATAGTAGAAAACTTCTCAACCATATCGCACTTGAACACAACACTTATCTTGAGCCTCAAATGGAGGTTGTTAGTCAAGAACTCGTTACAGAATTTACAAATATAGGCTTAGGAATAGGATTTACACTAATCGACCTAGCCAAAAGAAAATACCCAAACCTAAGAGAACTAAATATCAATAAAGATATACCAAATATGCAGGTCTTCTTGGCAACAAACAAATCCATTTCACCAACCTTTGCCAGCAAGACATTTATTAATTATTTACAATAAAAAAAGATAGTCTGTAACGACTATCTTTTTATTAAATCATACATCAGCCAAGTAATGTAGGTATTAATATTAATTTATTTACACTAATCTATACTTATTATTTGTAAATCCACTTAAGTATTGATAAGGCATGTGATACTCTAAACTTAGCACTACAGCACCAAAATTTAATACAGATGTTGCTGGATCTTTAAATATATCAAACCTCTGCAATGCTTCCAAGCTCTCAGAAACTGTTAATTGTTTTGAAGTAAAATGATATTCATTACCTATATGTACAAAGTTAAATTTAATCCAATCTTTTGTAAGAGATTTTGGTAAAAGATTGTACTCTGTAATCGAATTTAAGTCAGTAACAAGATCTCGAGAATTTGTGTATTGAAAGAGCATAGTATCATAATGGTGGTTTTTGTCTTGCAATAATTTATACCTTGACCACTCAGGAATCTGATCTCCAACATTTAAAATATCCTTTATATCAGCAGGTATACCCTCTGGAATTGCTGTAAGCAAACCAGGAGCCGCATAAGTATATGCTTTAACATTTTCAGGTTTTAAATATGGACCTACATCACTACATTTAGTAAAAGAATATTGATTTGAATCATAAAGGTCTGTACCTAACCACATTGAGAAGAAAGCTCCCATAGAGTGTCCTGTAGTATACAATTTTTTCACTTGTCCACACTTAGAGTAAATAGGAGATTGTCTGATGTGTGATGCTAAATTTTTAACATACTGACCAATTTCTTTTTGTTGACTAGAATAAGTAGGACTTGTTTCCATAGGGATATACTGTGTAATAACCTCGTCAAAAGAGTCTGTTCCAGCAATAGATATACAATATGTTTCATTGTCTACATTGTTTACCCATAAACGAATAGATGTACCATTGTCTGACGCAGGTTTATCCTTTGGGAATGACGAAACTAAAGACCAGCCCTCAACTTTTCCTTTTTTTACATTATATGCGCTAGACACCAATTTAAATATTTCTCCAGTATAAACCTCTGCAGATAATTCTAGCATTTTTTCTGGAGTAACAGTCTTTAGATATCTCTCACGCATTTTTGCTAGCACTTGTGCATCTTGCTCAGATGATTCAGAGTTTACTGGCACATATTTCTTGATTTCCTCACTAAACTCACCCTCATAATCCTCATCAAATACAACCTCTGGAATATTTGATTGCGTATTTTGCTCCATAGAACCGAAAGAAAAAGAATCTGATAGTTGAGCAAGCAAGTCCTCATAAGATATTTCTTTAATAATTGCATTTTTGATATCATTTACAATTAACTTTACTTCATCATAATTATTTGCAAACGGCACAGCAAATATTAAAACAAATGCCGCAATAAACGAATATAACCAATTCATAGTTTTTCCTCCCCTATCCTAATAGTCCAAAGAATGTTGGAGAAATTGCGTACACTATGATAGACACCCATGCTGCAAAAACTACTAACTTTAATAAGAATGGCCAATTAGTTGTCATCTCAAATGTAATAACTATAACTAAAGCAATTCCACCGAAAGTCACTGCCTCACTTAAAATCTTTAGTACA
Organism: Clostridiales bacterium; assembly: GCA_015055605.1. Taxonomy (GTDB): domain Bacteria; phylum Bacillota; class Clostridia; order Christensenellales; family UBA1242; genus UBA11490. Next base: position 198,278 of record SVHV01000002.1, on the reverse strand, counting down.
TATACATTTCCTATAAAACCAAATATTTGATTAGCAATCAGCAAAACATAGATTATTGTCATTAATATTGCGATTGCACCACCTATTCTACTCCAAAACTTTTTCATAAAACACTCCTCTAGTTTTTTTGTCATTTTATATTATTAATAATACACATGTCAAATAAAAGAGTTTTATTTATCTAAAAACAAAAAAAGATAGCCCTTTTAAAGGCTATCTTATTGTTATCAATTTATTCTTTAACTTTCTCACAAGAGTATTCATCTATACAATCTAGTATATACCCTACAGCACTTGATCCTATCTCATTGTGTGTAATTCCCCTATATGGCTCATGCAAACTTACATCAATGCCCATTCTAGAATATTCATCAAACTGACAACTACACCTATCAAACATATCTTTACCAAAAGCAGTTCTTAGACTGTAGCCAACATCTTTCGGAGTACTCCTATCCATATATGACATATCGTGCATAGGTGCTAGAGTACCATCTTCTGTCTTTCTATCATAAGACAACCTTTTATCCTCTAATTCTGCCACATAGTATCTAAACTTAATCTTTTTATACATATCTAAATCAAACGACTTACCCATAATTTTCTCGTAATTATGAACACCCACAGGATAATCAAGAGGAGTACCATTATATTCTGACATGGGCATTGGAATACTACCGATAGCCCCACCAATACAAACTTCCCCAACAATATCCGGATGCAAAAGCGCAAACCTCTGAGCGAGTACCCCACTAGCAGAATATCCATGCATAAATACTTTTTCTTCTAAAGGCATACCTGTTATGTCTAAAAACTTAGTCCTCGCATCCTCAATAGAACCAACTAATTGTAAATCAATCCTTTGCTCTGCTTTAGGCAAATTGTCACAAAAACACTCCACACCTAATTGCTGAAAATATGGAGTTGCATTGTAACCATAGGTAGGAAGTACCGGAACAAATACAGGGGATTTTTCTTTCCTTTTCGACATTACGCTTAAGATATTATTCACAGTTCCTCTAGCAGATACTATTAACTCATTTTTGTTTTCTTCGTTATTAGTTTCTACATACAGAATATTATTAGATGATTCATTAGGAACGCAAAGAATATATGGAAAATAAAACTTTTTTCCATCTGGCTCAACAATATAAACGCTATAATCTTTTGTTACGAAACTTGCCTGCATTTATTTTTTATCCTTATCATATTCAAAGATTATTGGAGAACAACTAGGCACTCCTAAGAAAGGTATATTTTCACTCGAGTTTAGTCCAAAAAACTTAACTACAAATGCGCCAATATTTACACCACTTGTTACGCAAAGAATAGTGTCAGCATTATCATACTTAGTAATAATTTCATCAATAAACTCAATTATTCTATTTTGACACTCAACCCACGACTCTTCTCCCATGCTCTTATATTCATTAAGCCTATCCTCGCATATAATAGGAGCATTCATATAGGTATTAACTATCTCTGCAGTCTTTTTACATCTAAAGAATGGCGATGTATAAATAGCTTTTATAGATTTCTTGATTTTATCATTATTAAATAATTCAGCTGTAAGCTCACAGTCTTTATACCCAATCTCAGTCAAATCATCATTCTGAGTAGAAGGGTTACACTTCTTTCTATTTCCATGATGAATATATATTATTTTCATATTTATTTCCTTATATCTAAATAATCTAATACTTCTCGCCAGACTAACTTTCTTGCTTTATTAATATCAAAAAATTTTATATTACACTTATCACACTGTTGTTTGTATTCGACACTAATTTCTTTATAACTTTTGATTTGTAACTTTAATTCATCATCTGTATATTTATTGTTTGAATCGCTATTTCTAAACAAATGAAACAATGTTTCCTCATCTACGCTTAAAAAACCCAAATAAACAATTTTAATATCAGAATATTGATTATATTCAATAAAATCACTCGGACTAATAGAATACTCCAAATCTACAACAACATTATCGTTTTGATTACTTATATTATCTAGAAGCAATCTAGAGTATTTACCACTTACAATATTTTTGTTTTCATTTTTGTTCACAATTATATTATTTTGTTCAAAAATACTCCAATCACTAATAATTCTATACTGATATTCATTTAGTATTAGTTGTGCCAAACTTGTTTTTCCTGTTCCAGGCAAACCACAAATAATTACCTTCATTACAACCCTCTCTTTTCAGTATATCATATACACACTTAAAAATAAATAATAAGCAACAAAAAAAACAATGAGCCAAACAAGCCCATTGTTTTTTTAAATTAATCTCCAACGTATGGAAGAAGTGCCATTTCTCTTGCTCTCTTAATAGCAACAGTTAGGGCTCTTTGGTGCTCTGCACAAGTACCAGTTTGTCTTCTAGGAAGGATTTTACCTTTCTCTGTAATATATCTCTTAAGCTTAGCTACATCTTTGTAGTCAACTTCGTCTAAGTGGTCAACACAGAAAGAACAAACTTTTCTTTTAGCAGTTTTCTTAAATTTCTTTGGTTGTGCCTTTGGCTCTTCTGCAGCAGCAACTGGAGCCTCAACTACCTCTTTTAACTCTTCGCTCATTTTTTTCTCCTTTTGATTAATTAGAATGGTAAACCATCATCATCAATAGGTTGAAGTTTAGCAACCTCGTCACCAGATGATGACTTAGGTTGGTCATCTGATTGCTTAGTAGATAAGAACTCTACTTCTTCTGCAACAATATCTGTCACATATCTCTTAGTTCCATCAGCAGCATCATAAGAACGGCTTTGAAGATTACCAACAATACCAACTTTGCTACCTTTCTTTAAGAATTTATGACAATTTTCGCCCAAAATTCTCCATACAACAATATTGAAGAAATCTGTTTCTCTCTCACCGTCAGAATTAGCAAATCTTCTAGATACTGCAATAGAGAATCTACACATTGCTACACCATTAGATGTTGTTGTAAGCTCTGGGTCTTTTGTTAGATTACCAACTAAAATACATTTATTCATATTTTTCTCCTAAATCTGGATTATTTGTCTTTTCTTAAACACATTTGTCTAAGAACGTTCTCATCAATTCTCATAAGTGAAACAACATTTTTGCAAACTTCAGCAGTTGCTTCGAATTGATACAATACATAGTAGCCTTCGCTCTTATAGTTAATACGGTAAGCTAGTTTCTTTAAACCCCAAGGATTAGCTCTGTTAACAGACTCAACTTTGCCACCATCTTTTTCCATAAGTTTTGAGTATTTCTCTACTATTGCATCTTTCTGCTCATCGCTAAGACTAGCAGAATAAATTGCTAATAACTCGTACTTATTCATATTTTACCTCCTATGGTCATTATAGGCTTTGATTTTCACAAAGCAGTAGTAAAATTAATTACTCGGGTAGATTATAACAAATAAAATACCAAATTGCAAGTATTAATTTATAATTATTTACATAAAGAATAGTGCTTTGGTCCAAAGTAAATGTATGAAAAAAGAACTTAAACAAAATATAGCATACATTAAAACCCGTCTTAGGAATAGTAACGAACTAATAGTCAAAGAGATTTCTACACCACATTCGGGTATGGCAGTGCTCTATATGGTTGGACTAAACAATACCGAAATGCTCAGTCATTTCGTAATAGAACCACTGTCTAAATATACAGAAAAAGTGACAAGTCTCACAACGCTCACAACATCAGTTATCACTCTTAGCGAAACAACTGAGGAGGGGGATAACAACCAAATCATTTCAGCCATTCTCAAAGGCAAAGCAATTCTACTAATAGACAAGTTTGACAAAGCTATAATCTTAGCAGTAGACAGTTTCAAAGAACGAGCTATAGCAGAGCCCCCTACTAGCACCGTACTTAAAGGACCCAGAGCTGGTTTTGTTGAAAATTACAAGACAAATATATCCATTCTTAGAAAAATTCTCGCCACACCAAAACTTCACACAGACTCAATAGTTGTAGGGCAATACACCGAAACACAGATATCTATTGTGTACATTGAAGGCATTGTGGATATGGAGATTGTGGATACCGTAAAAAGGAAAATAGAGGCTATCGATATAGACGGAATCTTAGATAGTTTCTATGTGTCTAGTTACCTAGAAGAGCGAAAAAATAGTATGTTTAGACAAGTTGGTAATAGCGAAAAGCCTGATGTAATAGCATCTAAACTACTCGAGGGCAGAGTGGCAATTATTGTGGACGGCTCACCTATGGTTATAACAGTACCTTTTATATACATGGAAGATATCCAGAGTGGTGACGACTACTACTCTAATCACTCCAGAGCAACATTCGTCCGTTGGATAAGAATAATGGCAATATTCATAACCCTCGTAGCCCCTGCTCTATATATAGCCGTAGTCCTGCATCATAACAAAGCCATACCTCTCAAGTTTTTAATCTCGATAGTTAATAGTACAAAAGGACTACCTCTTACGCCATTTGCTGAGATATTATTCGTACTTTTACTTTTTGAGATTTTATATGAGGCAAGTGTTCGTATGCCAAAATACTTAGGTCTAGCATTATCTATCGTTGGTGCTCTGATTTTAGGAGACACTGCAGTCAAAGCAGGACTCATTTCACCACCTGCAGTTATGATAGTTGCCATATCGGGCTTAACAATATATTGTGTGCCCGAACAAGCACCTCAACTATACCTACTACGAATGTTATTTACTCTAGCAGGAGGGTTCTTAGGCTTCTACGGAATAACAGCGCTGATGCTATTCCTAGTATTATACCTGTGCGACTTCGATAGTTACAAGTCTGCATATCTAGCACCTATTGCCCCATTTGTGGAAGATGACATCAAAGACATTCTTTACAAAACCGATATTACAAATATGGATACACGACCTCTGTCTATTTCAAACAACCGAAAGAATCTAAAAAGAAAAGGGAAGTGATATGGAAAAGAAAATATCTACAAATCAAGCATCTCTACTCCTAGTAATATTTACTATCGCACTCAAACTATCGGTACTCCCTGCTATAATGAATGACTTTGCCTCAACTAGCAGTTATATATCTTGCCTAATAGCACTAATAATAGACTTTGCTTGTACCCTAATAGTCATAATCATTATTACCAAAATTCCTCAGTATAGTTTTTACGATTTGGTTAGTAATGCTATGAACAAGTGGGTAGCAAAACTAGCATACATTTTACTCTTTGTATACTTCTTTGTAAAAATGAGTATTGCACTCACCGAAATACACGACTATTACACCTCATCACTCTTTGAAGAATTAAATCCATACTTTGCTATAATTGTACTTTTCTTTCTACTGCTCTTTATGCTACAAAAAAATTTTCAAACCTTAGGCAGACTACTAGAAGTCTTATTTTGGCCTATGGCAATAGGAATAGGCTTTACCCTTATATTTCCTTTTAGCGATATTGAAATCAGCAATCTACTACCCATATTTGAGGACGGCATGTATCCAGTATGGAATGCTGTCTATCGCACCAGTCTAGCCTTTGGGGATTTTATGCTACTATTTATTCTAATGGGTAAAATCTCGTACAAGAAAAACTCAAGAAAAAAACTTATTCTGTATGTCTACAACGCAATGTCTTTTATATTCAACTTTTATGTAGTATTTGTAGGTGCTTTTGGTGATACTACTATCAATCAAACTCTAGCCTTAGGAGAACTCCCACTACACAATCCACACCCAGCCACAATCAACAGGCTCGAGTGGTTAACAGTCATTATTTGGACTGCACTCATGTTTATAAATGCAGGAATTTTAGGCAAATGTTGTTGTGATTGCATTAAGAATATATTTGGACTTAGTGACAATAAGATACAGTCTTTTGTCATAAGCATATTAGCAACAGTCATACAGGTCTTTGCTATGTTTAGAGTAAACATTATCGCAAAGATAGGTACAAACAGAGTGGCAGCACCTATATCTATAGGGTTTTATATAGTAATGCTTACTATATTGATTATATGTTATTTTAGACTTAAGAAACCTAAGGGTATTACAAATATCGAGTCTCAGATAGAGCAATCTAGAACAAATATAAGGAGGGCAAAAGAATGCTCAGACTATTCAAAATCGTGAGCAGAAACAAGCTCTTCTATATATTTGCTATACTCATACTCCTTATGTTCCCAACAACACTATATCTTCAGTCTGACAAAGACCAAAATATAATTATTACCACATTAGGTATAGACAAAGAAAGTGACACTATTAGATTATCAGCTCTAGCAATTATCCCCCAAAGTGGTAGCGACCAGTCATCAAATCTAGAGACTTTTGAAGGCGAAGGAGAAACAATATCTGAAGCGCTTAGTCAGATATCTAACAATACAGGCAAAAAAATTGGACTGGCACATTGTGACTGTATAGCCATATCTGCTAGTGCCATGCAAGACAATATCACCCTATACCTAGACTACTTCATAAGGTCAGCCAACCTAACCACAAACGCATCTCTAATAGGCACAGATGGTAAAGCAAGTGACCTACTCTCTGCAACAAAAAGCAGTAATAACCTACTCGACCTATCGCTTAGAAATATAGTTCAATTCAAAGAAGAAAGAACACTACTTGATAGCGTCAATATAGAGAAATTCTATAGACAATATTTCACAGAAAGTTCAACCTTCTATATGCCACTACTCTCAACAGAGGATAGCAGTGCAAACAATCAGTCGTCAAGCCAAAACAATAGTTCAAGTAGTAATAATAATAGTTCGTCCGACAGTCAAGGCAGTGGCTCTAGTGAAAAGAAACTGATAGACAAAAACAAAATAGCAGTTATCACCAAAGGCAAGTTTAGCAGAATTCTTGACGAAGATGAACAACTCATCTATGGACTACTAGCAAAGACTAGCAAGAATATGACTATTACACTAGACAATATTAATGACGAAGCAGTTACTAATAGCAAAGAAACCTTTGAACAGGTTGGAAAAATAGTTATACCTATATACTCCTTTGAAAACAACACCCCCACCGTCACATATAATGTCTACCTAAATCTGAGAATAGATGAGGTAACAGGCGAGAACTTTTCGTACTCTGCTATTGATGGCTTGCACAATTTTTTAAGCGATACAGTCAAGGAAAAAATAAATACCTTAGTACAAGACAATCTCATCACCACAGTATCAAAAATGAAAGAAAACAAGAGCGATATACTCAACCTATATACAAAGTTTAATGCTTTTAAACACCAAAAGTGGCAAAACTACCTTGCAACTCTTGATAATCAAGACGATTACCTTGCTGGTATTGATATAAAAATTAATCTTAAATTATTTAATGTTGTATAATAACAACTGCAATATGTTTGAAGTATTTAAAAGTCTGTGATATATTGAAAGTAATAAAACTTTTGAAGGAGTAAATTATGGAACATAGTAGCATTTCAGACAAAGATTTTAGCCAACTTCAACCATTAACTAGTATAGAATTTTGGGTTCCTTCTGATAGACCTATAGAAAAGCCCACACATCAGGACACATTCTCTAAAATATATAGTTATGGATATAGTGCATTTAATAGTAAGGAAATAAACTCAGTCAAATTCACACTGGAAAACGGCGAGATTTGGGCAGAAGTAGTTCGTCAAGGATACTTTGGACCATATAATAGTCTAAAAAATTATCACTTTAAGTTAAACATATCAAAGTCAGACAAATTTTCCACTAACTGGGCAGATTTAGAAGATTTTACAGCAAAGATTTGGTCTGTAAAAGACACTCTTTATGTTAATCATGACCGTGACGGCAGTCTACCTTTATACCACCCAACACTTAGGTTTAATAATACTTATAGTTTCAATATGTTCCTAAGAGTTTTAAAAGAACACGAAAAGTATGGCATTAATAAACTTAATATGACAATGAGGGATATTGGCGAACTATTTATATTCTCTATAATGACTCACGAAGAAATAGAAACAATCATGAATTCCGATGAAGCAACCGTAATTGAAGATACTCGTCCTGCACCAGATAAATATAGTGATATTAAATGCTATCATTAATAAAAAAAGACATATTGCCCACAAAACAATATGTCTTTTATTTTTCTTCTATTATAGACCTTCTGTTACCTCATCATCAACAGCACCCTTGATAGTAAGAGATATTCTCTTCTTCTCTACATCAACGCCGATAACTTTAACTTTGACAACATCTCCTACTTTTAGAACTTCGCTAGGGTGTTTGATATAGTCTTTACTAATCTGAGATATATGAACTAGTCCGTCCTGGTGTACTGAAATATCCACAAATACACCAAAGTCGATAACATTTCTAACAACACCAGTCATAACCATACCCTCTTTAAGGTTTTCGATACCTAAAAGGGCACTCTTAAGCACTGGCTTAGGCAAATCATCTCTGACATCTCTACCTGGTTTTGCTAATTCGTTAGCAATATCAATAAGTGTAGGAGCACCAACTCCTAATTTTTCTGCAACTTTCTCTGCTCCCTCTTTTTCTAACATTTTAGGAAGTAATTGAAGGTTATCGCCCTTAACATCTTTGATATTAAGTTTGAAATACTCAAGAAGTTTATATGCAGCACCATAACTCTCTGGGTGAACACCTGTATTATCAAGGATATTTTCGCCATCTGCAATTCTTAAGAAACCTGCTGACTGCTCAAATGCTTTATCTCCTAACTTAGGAACATTTCTTAGGTCTTCTCTAGTCTTGAATGCACCTTTTGTTTGTCTATATTTCTCAATATTCTTAGCAACACCACTATTTAGTCCTGCTACGAAACTAAGCAAACTAGGACTAGCAGTATTTACATCTACACCAACTGTATTAACACAGTCTTCAACAACACCATCTAATACTTCTGTTAATCTATTCTGTGGCATATCGTGTTGATATTGTCCTACACCGATAGATTTAACATCAATCTTAATAAGTTCTGCTAGAGGGTCTTGTAATCTTCTAGCAATAGATACAGCACTTCTAAGCGCTACATCAAAGTCAGGGAACTCTGCTGCACCTAATTTACTAGCACTATATACAGATGCCCCAGCCTCGTTAACTACTGCATAGTTTACCTTTCTAGGTAGGTCCTTGATTAGGTGAGCAACGAAAATCTCACTCTCTTTGGTAGCAGTACCATTACCGATAGAGATAACATCTACATCATGCTTCATAATTAACTGTGTTAGTTTGATTGTTGCCTCTTCGATTTTGTTTTGAGGAGGTGTTGGATATACAACTGCAGTATCAAGAACTTTACCATTACTATCTATTACAGCAATCTTACAACCTGTTCTATAAGCAGGGTCTAGACCTAAAATAATCTTACCCTTTAGAGGTGGTTGCATAAGAAGTGGTTTTAGGTTAACCTCAAACATCTTGATAGCCTGTTCGTTAGCCTTGTCAGTAAGTTCACTCCTAACCTCTCTCTCGATACTAGGGAAGATAAGTCTATTATAACTATCTACGATTACTTCTTTTAGTAATTCCTCAAAAGGACTATTTTTCTTAAGAATCGCACTCTCAATAATACCTAAAGCAATCTCATCATTAAGAGTTAACTCTACCTTTAGGCAGTCCTCTTTTTCGCCCCTATTAATAGCAAGAACTCTGTGCGATGGAAGTTTCTTAATCTCGCTATTGTACTCTTTGTACATCTCATAAGTAAACGCATTCTCTTTTGTATCATCAAGTTTACATTTGATAAAGCCCTTGTTTACTAGAGCCTCTCTAAGTTCTTTTCTAATATTAGCATTATCACTAATCATCTCAGCAATAATATCTTTAGCACCTTGTAATGCCTCTGCACCAGTAGCAACACCTTTTTCCTCTGAGATATATAGTTCACACTCTTTCTCAAGGTCAAATGGCTTTTGCTCCATGATTTTATCTGCAAGTGGTTGCAAGCCTTTAGCAATAGCCACACTAGCTCTAGTTTTTCTCTTAGGCTTGAATGGTCTATAAATATCCTCTACTTCGGTTAAAGTTACAGCCTCGCTAAGAGCCTTCTCTATCTCTTCTGTCATATTACCTTGCTCGGTAATAAGGTTAGCAACCTCTTCTTTTCTCTTAGTTAAATTTCTAAGATATTTGAGTCTATCGTCAAACAATCTAAGTGTTTGGTCATCACAACTACCAGTAAGCTCTTTACGGTATCTAGCAATAAACGGTATTGTACAACCCTCGTCTAACAAATTAATGATATTGTTTGTGTGAGATAGTGTTAGCCCCATCTCCATACTAAGTTGTTTAGAAATGTCCATAGTTTTTCCTTAATTTTTCTTACAAATTTGTCTAAAATATAGAGCTTACTATATCGTAAAACACCCCATACCTCTGACTATACATATTATACCAAATACCAACTTAAACTCAAAGCAATTTAGATAACAACATATACTATAAGGGCCACTTCTTGCCTATATCCAAAATCTAAAAAATGGCTATTTACTTTTATTAGATAATGTGGTATATTATTTATAATAGAAATGTTTTTACTATTAAAACTAAAAGCAGAGGAGGATTTCCTTATGGCAAAACAAAATCACAACGAGTATACAAATACCCCATATCCTATCGCAAACACAGATGGCTTATACAGAGTATTAGTCCCTACTGGTGGTACTGTAAAGAATGGATATGAGTCATATTATGATTATTTAACAGAAAAAGGTCAACCTATCCCACAAGAACTACTAGATTTCTTAGGAGATAGATACGGCGACAGAACTAGCAGAGCAGGAGCAGAAACTCAAACTTATGAGTATGCTTATAGAATCTACCGTAAACCTGCTGGTATGGCAGAAAAAGACTTTGTAAAAGCTGTTAAGAGCGAACTAAGTAAACCGGGTGATATCATTAAAGCACAAGCACCTAGTCCTTATGCTGTATGCGAAGACTTATTTGACCCAACTAAAGGTAATTTCGTGAGCGCCGATGCTAACGGATTCCTATTAGTGTGCAAGATGGGTACACAGCTACACAACTACAATGTTCAAGGTGGTAATGTACTAATCAATGGTAGAGTATATGACGAGAACACTATGGATAGCGAGAACTCTGTAGACTCTATGCAGATTATTGACCTATCAGGTAATGGATTTATGTATCCAGCAGATAGCAACGGATACTACCCTGTTGACTTTTTCTATAGAAAAGGTAGCGACCCTAGAGTAAGAGGCATTCACTATAACTGGGTTAGCCCTACTGGAGAATTTGTATGTCAAGATATGGCCGGAGATATCTTCAATATTACAGAAGACGCTGCACCTATTAGCAGATTTGTTCCTACAAACACACTATACAATGCACCTTATGTAATCAACATTCCAGGCAAAAGACCAACTCTTATACCTACTGCATCAGAGATGGTAGAGAGATTCCCTATGCTATCTGACGAAACAACTAGAAGAGCTGCCGATATTGAACTAGATATGCTTGATTCTAAAACAGAGAGTATCGGTTGCAAATTTGATGACGGTGTTATTTCTGAGGCACAATACCAAAAAGCTATGACTGTACTCGGCAGACTATACGACAAGGTTGCAGAATGCACATCTACAAGATAAAAACAAAGAGGAGAAGTATCTCCTCTTTTTCCTAGCCATAAACCAACCAACAAAAAGACACCATTATTTCGTGGTGTCTTTTTGTTTATTAATCAACTTTTATTTATTAATCAATATAATCAATTACTAAATATCTATTAGGCTCTGTACCCTCTGAATGAGTGCCGATATGCTCAATATTAGATAATGCAAAGTGAATTGACTTTCTCTCAAAACTATTCATAGGCTCTAGTTTAATAGATTTCTTAGTAGTTAAAACTTTCTTAGCAATCTTCTCTGCAAGTGCCTCAACAGTTTCTTGTCTCTTTCTTCTGTAGTTCTCTACATCTAAGTAAACTTTCTTTCTATAAGTAGGAACTCTATCTTTTACGATAGTATTAACGATATACTGAACAGCCTCTAGTGTTTCGCCATGGTATCCGATTAAGTTATTGATAGACTCACCATTAACTTTAAATACAACATCACCATTCTTTACTCCTCTAGTGATTGTTCCCTCTATATCCATTTGTTTTAGTAATCCCTCAAGGAATGTTGTAACTATCTCTGTTACCTCTTCAACACCCTCAAAAGACATCTCTACTACTTCTTCCTCTGTATTAGTCTTAACTAATTTAACAGACTCTTTTTTGCTCTTACCAGATAGATACTCTTGTCTCTCATTATCATCAGCAAAAGTATATATTTCTACAGATGCCTTCTTTAGCATACTGCCTTCTGAAATAACCTCTACTTCAACTTCTTCTCTAGTAAGCCCCAACATCTGTAAACCTTTTTCTATAGCCATATCTACAGACTTTGCTTCAACTTTAATATTTCTCATAAATTACTTCCTTTTTCTGTCGTAAGCAGCCATTGTTCTATCTTCTTCTTTTTCAATAGCCTCAAATTCTAACATATCAATAAACAATGTCATGATAGGGTTTGTAATAAGCAACACTATTGAACCCATTGTAGAGTAAATAGCGAATGCAGCATTGTAGAATAGAATGATTAGACCTATTACTACGGGCAATATCCACATCAATATTTTACCAGTATTGCCTAGTGATACTTGATTCATATTCAAACCTTTCTTCTTAGCACTAGCCTTAGTTACCCAGCCATTAACTGCTGTAGATAGATAACTAGTTACAACTGCAAGAACTACAAGGATAAAGAATCCGTTACTATTTCTGGTTTCTGCATCAGCAGACTCAAGTACAAGATTGTACTCGTCCTCAGTAATATCGTCTGTACTGATATCACTATTATCAATAAATGTCTTATAAGGCATAATAGGATTAGTCCATGCTGCATCAGGCAACCAAATGTTATCTATCCAAAGGAATGAATCTTTGGTTTCCTCGTATTTAGCAAGAGCACTAGCCTGAGCATTAGCAAGAAGTGTTGCCTTCTCGTCATCGCTCTTACCATCTAAAACCACTGCTAATCTATTCATAGCAGTCTCTGACTCTAGTAGACTATCTACATCAATATCATATTCTGCAAAGTATGCCTGTCTAACCTCTAAGAACTGATTAGCACTCTCATACCTTGAGATTGTGCCTACTGCAGAGAACACAGTTGTAAATACAATGATAGAAAGTAACATAGGTAGAATCATTGTAAAACATAGTCCAGACACATTGAAATTATGTCTCCTGTATAGTTCTGCTGTTTTTTGGTTAATAATATCTCTTTGACCAGCATATTTAGCATTAATCTTTTCTAATTCCGGCTTCATTTGTTTTTGGATTCTAGCATTCTTTTTGCTAAAATACTTATTCATAAAATCGAATGGAACCAAACACAATCTTACAAAGACTGTTAGGATAATTATAGCAACTGCATAATTACTAACTAAGCCTTGTAGCCAAAAAAGGACTGTTTGCCACAAACCTGTTGGTTGTGCAAGTGAAATTGCATTTAAAAAAACCACTTCATATCTCCTTTTATATTTAATGGAACGAAGTCTTCGCCACTTCCTCCGTGCGGTCTACACTTTACTAATCTTTTTATTCCTAAAAATACACCTTTTACAACACCCCACTCTTTAATAGCAATCAGCATATAATTAGAGCAAGTTGGATAAAAAGCACAACACTTAGGAAGGCATGGGCTAATGCACCACTGATATATCTTGATTAGGAATATTGCGAGTAATCGCACTGGATAAAATAGGTATTTGATTACGAGCCACACACCTGTCATTTGGTTAGTAGCCCACTCTTTTCAATTAATAGATTAACCTCTGCCTGTAACTTAGCAAAGTCTAAACTCTCCACACCAGACTTAGCAATAAAGACTATATTGTACTCATCTGGAAGACTAGGCACAATATCTCTAACGATTGCTCTTAGTCTTCTCTTTACAAAGTTGCGAAGATGCGCCTTACCTATTTTTTTAGAAATCGAAAAACCTATTTTTGTCGCTCTTTTCTTCGTGGACAAATACACCATTGTTAAATGACTAGTGTGTTTGGCAATACCGTTATTGTAGAGATAAGCAAATTCTTTTCTCTTCTTTAGTCTATTGACTGATTTTAACATATACTCTCCTAAACACTATCTGATAGTGTAATTGTTGAATTGGTGATAATAGAAAAAAATTTCGTATCGACAAAACATCTTTGACTATTTCATTAGCCACAAAAACTGCATTTGTCAATATGAAATTTTTAAACTCTAGAAACTAAGCAGATAGTCTCTTTCTACCACGATTTCTTCTTCTCTTAAGTACGTTTTTGCCACCTTTAGTTTTCATTCTTGCTCTAAAGCCGTGAACTTTACTTCTCTGTCTTTTCTTAGGTTGATAAGTTCTTTTCATGAGTATTCTCCCTTTACTTTATTTTGATTAATATGAAAATCTATCTACTTAAAAAATATTTAATAGACAGAACTTTTCCAAAATCTATGTATTATAAAAATACTAGCCTATTTAGTATATATAATATAATAACAAATGTCAACAATTATTTTTTAAATTATTCCTACTAATAGCCATAATACAACAATAAAAAACTCCCTACTAGAGGATTGACCTCGAAAAATAGTAGAGAGTTTTTATTTATAAATCTAAAATATTAAGCCTTGTTCATAGGGATATCTAGACCAACGATATACTCGTATAGGTCTGATTGATGTGCAAGGAACTCGATTTGACACTCTGACTCAAAATCAGCATCTGTTAGATATAGTGTAGCTTTCTCAAAGCTAGTAGAATTAGTTAAAACTAATACTGCTCTAGAGAATGTAACTGACTTAGATACTTGAGCAGATGTGTTCTTATACTCTTCGCCATTGAAGATAAGTTTTTGTTCGTCTACATAGTTAAATACGATACTAAGTACGCCATCTTTTTGGAACTCTGTTTTTACATTTGAGTAACTATAGTGAGTAACCTTTGGTTCAAATGAACTAGTACCTTGAAACAATGAACTAAGAACATTGTCTTTAAGTGATTTTTCATGTAAAGCGATAAGGTCTTTAACAACTTTGTCAGATTCGTCAGAACCAACAACGCCATCTTTAACTAAGTATTGATTTGATACAGTCTCTCTCCATACACTAATTGAACTATAATCATAGTCTACTGGATTGTAGTGTTTCTTAGGAACAACTGCTAGAACAATAACTACTGCAGTTAGTGCAAGTACTAGACTAATAATTGATATTGATAAAATTTTCTTTAGGTTTTTAGTTTTCATTACAAGTATTCCCTTTTCTTAATTTTTTTGTAGGATACAATATTTTCTCTAAATAGTCAAACAAATTACTTATCTTTCTTGTCTTCAGATTGTTTCTTTGTTGTCTTTGATTTAGTGCTTGTTTTCTTTGTTTTTGTATCTTTTGTTTCTTCTTTTACAAATTTCTTTGCAGGCTTCTTAGTTTGGGTATTAACCTTCTTCTTAGGAGCAGTCTTTTCCTCTGTGTCTGTAGCAGTAGTTGTATCGTCTTCTGCCTTGTCGTCCTTAGACTCAGACTCTTCAGATGCTTTTTCTTCAGCCTTTAATTGTTCATTTTTCTCGTTTAGGAGTTTCTCTTTTTCTTTAAGAATCTCAGCAGCCTCAGCCTTGAGTCTCTCTAGCATATCATCACCTAAGACACCTTGTGCATGTAGTGCTTCTGCCGATCTAATTTTTAATTCTTGAGCCATCTCAAGTTTGATTAACTCTTGCTCTTTTCTAATAGCCTCTTCTTTAGCTCTTCTCTGCTCTTCTCTAGCATGAAGTCTAGCAATAATCTCAGTGCTATCTTTACCAGCGATAAGTTCGTCAACCTCTTCCTCATAGATAGTTTCTTCTTCTAGAAGCAAGTTTGACATATTATCAAGTAGTTCTCTCTTGCTCTCTAGCAAGTCTTTTGCTCTCTTATAGTTATTATCGATAATTCTCTTGATTTCTTCATCAATAATCTTAGCAGTTGCCTCACTATATTGATTCTGAACTTGATAATCTCTACCGATAAATACTTCGTTATTTTTGCCGAAACTCATGAATCCAAGTTTCTCACTCATACCCCATTCAACAACCATCTTTCTAGCAAGTTCGGTTGCCCTCTGGATATCACTACTAGCACCTGCAGTGATGTCGCCAAATACTATTTCTTCTGCGATTCTGCCACCCATCATCATACAGATTCTATTATTTAATTTGTTTAAACTATAATGACTATCATCATCACTAGGTCTGATATTTGTGTATCCACCAGCCATTCCTCTAGGAATAATAGATACCTCATGAACTGTGTCACCACAATCCATAAACTTAGCGATAATTGCATGACCACTCTCGTGATATGCTGTTAATTTTTTGTCTTTTTCGGTAACTAACCTACTCTTCTTCTGAGGTCCCATAATTACCTTATTGATACCCTCTGTGATATCTTCCATTGTGATAGTAAGTCTGCCATCTCTAGCTGCTAAAATTGCTGCTTCATTTAAGAAGTTCTCAATATCAGCACCTGTAAATCCACTAGTAAGTCTTGCGATATTTTTAAAGTCAACACCATCTTCGATAGGTTTATTCTTTGCATGAATTTTGATAATACCCTCTCTACCTCTAACATCAGGCACATTAACATAGATTTGTCTATCAAATCTACCCGGTCTAAGTAGTGCAGGGTCTAGGACATCTGCTCTATTTGTAGCAGCAAGGATAATGATACCTTGATTACCATCAAATCCGTCCATTTCTACAAGTAACTGGTTAAGTGTTTGCTCTCTCTCGTCATTACCACCACCAAGACCTGCTCCTCTCTGTCTACCAACAGCGTCAATCTCATCTATAAAGATTATACATGGAGCATTCTTTTTAGCAGTTTCAAATAAATCTCTAACTCTGCTAGCACCAACACCAACATACAATTCTACAAAGTCACTACCACTAATGCTAAAGAATGGAACATTACTCTCTCCAGCAACAGCTTTTGCAAGGAGTGTTTTACCTGTACCAGGATTACCTACAAGCAAAATTCCTTTAGGAATTCTAGCTCCTAATGCCTTAAACTTAGCAGGGTCTCTTAAGAACTCTACGATTTCTTTAGTTTCTTCTTTCTCTTCTTCTGCACCAGCAATATCACTAAACTTGATAGTACACTTCTCAACCATTCTAGCCCTGTTCTTTGTGAAAGCATTAGCGCCACCACCCTTACCAGAGAATAGTTTAATAAGTATAAAGCCAACCATAGTAACAACTACAACCATGATAAGATATGGAACTACTGTCTCTAAGAAACTAGTAGTAGGATTAGCTTTAGTGTACTCAATCTTGTCTACTTCTTTGTATTTAGCGATACTATAAGCATTGCCATCAATCTCATAAGTTGCATTGACGATATCTTCACTATTTTTAGCGAACTCTACCATATTATTGAAATGCTCAATAAACTTAAGGTCCTCAGTAGAATTGTTATAAGTGAAATGGAAGTCTGCATATTTTGGGAATGCAGCATTACCTAATTGAGAGTCTGCTACTCTAATGTAGCCTACACCACCCTCAACATAAACTTTCACTGCATAACCAGTTTCAACAGTCTTGTTTACAACCTCGTCATTCTCTACAGCCTCAGTAACATAAGCACCATTAAGCACAATGTCTTTAGCCTGTGAGTAAGTAATATAAGTTCCTGCATTTCCTCTATTTGCTAGATAAAACATCATAGAGAAAATAACAATAAACGCTAAAATTATACCAAACTTTTTTAGTTTGCCACCTTTCTTTTTAACCACTTCTTCATCTCCGATTTTTAATAACTAAACACTCTAAATTTTGTGTCTATTTCAACCCAAAAATATCGTGTTTTGCCTCTATTAATTTGCTATATTATATATTTTACTAATAAAAGCAAATATACTATAACACATTTGTTGCAGTTTTTACAAGTTATTTAGGGTGATTTATTGTAAAATAATGGTAAAACCTCATAAATCTCAAGTTTTTAAGAGTATATTTTGTTAATTAAAGCAGATAAACAATTCCTCTTTTACACACCTCAAAAAGGCACAAATTTTCACACTAAAAAATTTAAAAAATTCCACTAGTATTTTTACCAAATTTTTATTTATTATTTCAGAAATTTATATGACAAATAATGGCTATAATTGGGGAAAAACCGACATGGCCATAGCGATTGCTTTTGAGATAATTTTTGCCATCTCAACGACAACTCTGAGTCTGGTCGAATTTAGATTAAAATCTGCACCATTTTTACCCACAACACCCAATATTGAAAAATCTCCAACACCACATAGTGGAAGGGTGCCACCCAGTGCAGGATAACACTCTCTCACCACCTTGATTTCACCCAATAATTCTCCTAGAGATGCATCTACCACTACCAACTGACACCCCTCATGCTGAGTAGTGATATAGTTAAGAGCCATTGTTAGATTTTTAGCTGTGATATTGTAGTCTAATCCTCCGTAAACAAATGCTCGAATATTATACTTTTCTTTTAGATACTCAGCCACAATAGGAGCAAGGCTATCACAAACAAACTTGTCACTACCCACACAAACAAAGACAGGAGTCCTCGACTTATCAAGATGATGATAAATCTGGTATGCTAAACTCTTTATATCCACCGAACCTACTAGAAACTTTTCCACACCTACCACTCCTTTTAGGGTAAAAGTCTAATATTAAAGACCCATCTCACCCCTCACAAATTATCTTTAAATTACATAATTTAAGTATGGGCAAAATAGTCTATAATTAAAAGTAGTTATTAAAAAATTTGATTTTTATGTATCAAAAGTGAATATATAGTATATTAATAACCTTAAAATTATAAAAAATGTATATTACAAATAGTGACAAAAAAATTTTTTTTTGATATTATTAAGTATATAATGCAATATATAAAATACACAAAGGGAGAATTATTATGTGGGGATACATTATTGATGGAGTATTAATCGCTATTATCATTGTTTCTGCAATCATCGGAATTGTTAAAGGCTTAATTGACTCCGTACTAGGCTTATTTGGTACTGCTATCGCAGCTGTTGCTGGCGTATTTGGTGCTAAATTTTTATCAAACTTCGTAAACAGAATATTTAACTTAGAGACTTTCGTTCTAGGTAAACTAGAGGGAGGCGCAGAAGGTACTGTTAAATTCTTCGGCGGAGACTTTAGTAATCTTGAGGTTGCTAAATTCTGCGTATGGGTTGTAACTGTAGTAGTTATTTTCTTAATTGTTAAGTTAGCAATCTTTATCTTAGCAAAAATCTTTGAGTCTGTTACAGAGAATCACCCAAGACTATCTGGTATCAACAGAGTATTAGGTATGTTATTTGGTACAATCAAAGGCTTAATCGTTTCAGTTGGTTTAGTAGCAGTTGCTAGTTTAGTTTCAGAGGTTCCTGGACTAGGTAAAGTTGTTACAGAAAAATTAGACCAAACTAAAGTTGCAAGTTTTGCATACAAATATGTTGACGAATTCGTTGACGAGAACTTAACTGCAGAAAAAGTTCAAGGTATCGTTGACAAAATCGTTAGTGAATTAGATGATGAAACAACTGAAGAGGCTGGTGGAGAGACCGGTGGTGAGACTGGTGGCGAAACTGGTGAGGCAACAGAATAATATTGCAATATTTTGCAAAAATTAATTTATCAGTAATATAAAACGAAAAAATGGAAAAGGACATAAGATGGAAGGACAGCAGACTATAGTGCTAAAGAATTTGCCTATAGCTACCCGTAACTATACAGTAGTAGATACTGCAACAGGTAGACCGGTAGACAATACAACCTATTCTCTAACAATCGCCCCTCATGTAATTGAAAAATTATATGAACTAAAGCGTATAAACGAAGAGAAGAAACAACAAGCACTACTTAGACAACAATATGCTCAAGATTCTCTAACTGCAGCATACACCCCTACTGACAACTCTGTATTCTCTAGTATGAGCAATAACGAGTACATAGATGTTAGGGATATGAGTAGTAACAGTTATGCATCATATCAAGAGCAACAACCAGAAGGATATGTAGAAGAATATAACCAGCCACCTAGAGTAGAGGCTATGCAGTCAGACGGACTACTAAGTAGAGTAACTGCTAGAGCTCCAGAACAAGAATATAGAGAAATCAAACTGGACGAGCCAAAAGCTCCTGAACTTGATTATATTACTGCAGATACATATCAACAAACTAATAATTATGAATATGAAATGCCACCTGTGGCAACAGATAATAGTACATTTAATCCTACAGACAATAGCACATTCAATCCAGAAAATGCTGGAGCATACAATCAAGGAACAGCTATTAATATCAATAACTATGGAGGAAATATGGAAGAAACACAAGTTCAAGTAACTGAGAAAAAAGAAAAAAGAAGTAAAAAAGAAAAAGCAGAACCTAGAAGAAGGGCAGACTATGTAGACCTTACACCAGAAGAAATCAAAGCTGGTAGAGGTATTGCATGGTTAGCATATATCCTATTCTTCATCCCACTTTTAATAAAGAGAAATAATAGATTCGTTAGAATCCATGTAAACGAGGGTTTGGATATCAATATTGCTGAGGTTATCGGTACATTATTGATTTTACCATTCTTCCTACTAAAGAATGTAACAGGCACAGCTGAGATAGCAGTATATGTTGCTGGTATCTTAGGCGTAGTAATATTAGCAGCTTGTGCTCTAACAATAATACCTGTTATGATTGGCTCACTATGTGGTGCTCAATTCCAAATCCCATGGTTATTCAGAAGAAGATTAATCAGAGTTAACAAAGACTAATATCTTTATAAAAACCAACAAAAAAGACTTCAGATAATTTGAAGTCTTTTTTTATTTCTTATGAAAAAGAAGTAACGAATAATTCTGTAGTTTCTTATTAAAAGAATATTACTCTATATAATATATATGTATATATAAGTACAGAATGATTACTTATTTTTTCTTTGAAGTAGTGCTAGTCTTTGCACTAGTTTTTTTCTTTGGTGCAGGTGTTTTCTTTATTGTAGCAGAATCTTCTCCTACCTCTGAGGTATTAGGCTTTTCTTCCTGAGTTTTATCCTCTTTGCCTTCCTCAACCTTATTCCATGGTCTTTCGGTCTGTACTTCTTTAGTAGCATCAAACTTCATATCCTCAGGGATATCCTCGTCTTTGAGTTTTAATTCCTCTCTAGCAATCTTATAATCACTCCTAAGTTTTCTCCTTAGTTCTCTCATATACTTCTTTACTGCTTTACTAAGGACTTTGACTAGGTCGGGATTATGAGAGCCCGAAAAATTAGTAGCAATCTCGCCCGTATTTTTCACCATAATACTAAGGACTGTACAACAAGACTCGTCAACAATAGTCTCACCACTATCTTTTCTGATTGAATGGTATATATCATTAGGACACTTAAATAATAGTGGTTTCATAGCATTATCTTCGCCCAAATCTACATCTTTTATATCCTGCAAAGTAGATGGTTGCTCGGTAGCGTTTTGAGTAGTAGTCTCACTATTTTCTGCAGGTTTTTCCTCTGCAATAGTATCCTCTTCTCTTAGATTAATACCTGTGAGTTTCTCGAGTTTTTCTGTAACTTCTTCACTCTTAGCAGACATCTTTTTTATACTTCCCTTAGAGTTCTTTTTCTCCATAATATATCCCCTAATCCTTAATTTTGTTTCATTTAAAATAATAAGGCATAAATACTATGCCTCATTACATTCTCTATACATTAAATCTAAAGAGCATTATGTCGCCGTCTTTTACAACATACTCCTTGCCCTCTAATCTAACTAAACCCTTTTCTTTAGCAAGAGTATAACTACCTAATTCGGTTAGCACTGAGTAATCTACAACCTCTGCCTTGATAAAGCCTTTCTCAAAGTCTGTATGAATTTTACCTGCTGCTTGAGGAGCTTTTGTGCCCTTAGTAATAGTCCATGCTCTAACCTCTTGCTCCCCTGCTGTTAGATAACTAATAAGACCCAAAGTCTCATATCCAGCCACAACTAACTGGTCTAGACCAAAACTATCTATACCTAGTTCCTCTTTGAACATTTCTTTTTCTTCGTCATCTAGTTCACAAAGTTCTTCTTCCATCTTTGCACAAACAACGATTACCTGAGCATTCTCTTTGCTAGCCATATCTTTTAGTTTAGCAATATTCTCTTTTTCCTCATCTCCTTGAGAAGACATCTCACTAACATTCGCACAATAAATAACTGGTTTACTTGTGATTAAGAAGAAACCTCTGATTAATTCTTTTTCATCATCATTTGCAGGATAACTTCTAACAGGTTTCTCTGCCTCTAGAATATCTTTTAACTTAGCAAGAAGTTCACACTCTGCAGCAAGTTTCTTATCTCCATTCCTAAGAGCTTTTACAGACTTCTCTAGTCTTTTTGTAACAGTCTCGAGGTCACTAAGGATAAGTTCTAGATTAATCTCTTCTACATCTCTAATAGGGTCAATATTACCCTCTACATGGATAATCTTAGAATTCTCAAAACATCTAACCACATGGATAATAGCGTCTACTTCTCTGATATGGCTAAGGAACTTATTTCCTAATCCCTCTCCCTTAGATGCACCTTTAACTAAACCTGCAATATCCACAACCTCTAGTATTGCTGGAGTAATCTTTCTAGTATTATACATCTTACCCAAAACATCTAGTCTGCTATCTGGAACTGGTACTATAGCCACATTAGGCTCAATAGTACAAAATGGATAATTCTCACTAGGTATCTTCTTTTTTGTAACAGCATTAAAAAGTGTACTCTTTCCTACATTAGGAAGACCAACTATTCCGACTTTCATATCATTCCTCTCTTTTACATTTCGAGATACTTCATATACCATATTACAGCATCAACATATCTCATCAAAAAAATTTTACTCTCATATTCTAGCATATTAAAATTATTTTTGGTAGTATTTTTTCACTATATTTAATTTGAGTAAATATTATATATTACACCCCTACCACCTACTGTTTTGTAATAAAAGGCAATTTCTCCTCATAACATATTAATAACAAATACTAAAAAAAAATAAATAAAGGAGTGTCTGCTCGTGCCACTAATAACACTGCTAATCTTAGCAATCGTACAAGGACTAACCGAATTTTTACCTATTAGCAGTAGTGGCCATCTAAGCCTACTATACACTCTCTTTAGCATAGAAGATAATACCATACTGCTTAGTATTATTTTCCATCTAGCAACCCTACTCTCAGTCATAGTGTATTACCGAAAAGACATCATACCCCTTATAGAGCACCCCTTCTGCAAGACTAATAAAAAACTCCTAACCACCACTATTACAACTAGCATTATTGTATTAGTTTGCAAGCCTCTTGTAGATAAGTTGTTTGACACCAGACTGCTATTTATCTTTTTTATAGTCACTGCACTTCTTTTGTTCTTTAGTGACTATTTGTCAGAAAGAAGATATATTTTGTCAAGAACAAAAAACAATGTTGCAAATACCACACATTTTGCAAAAAGCGATATTCTAGATATAGACATATCATATCGCAACGCTATCATACTAGGGCTAACACAAGCTATAGCTGTTATACCCGGTATTAGCAGGAGTGGTAGCACTATTGCAGTCGCTAGTATATTAGATGTAAAATGCGACAAAGCCAAATACTCATTCCTAATGTCTATACCCATAATAATACTAAGTTTAATATACTCTATTATCTTTGAATGGAACTTAGAAGACATTAATATTATCGCACTGATTATTGCCTTTGTAGTATGTTTTTTAGTAGGACTACTTAGCATTAGATGGGTTAGTATATTTTCTCGTAGTAATACCCTATCATACTTTGGATATTACCTACTAATCTTATCTAGTTTCTTAATCATCAATTCAACAGTCCTACACTACCTCTAAAAAAAGGCTTCGGACCAGCCGAAGTCTTTTTCCTTTCAAATAACAAACTATACTAAGAACACAACTGTTGCAAGAACAATCTGTGCTGCATAATATAGTGTGTGGTTAATAACAATAAATAGTTTGTTGCTAAGTTGTCCACCAAAGTACTGAGTAGATAACACAACATCAGATAAGAAGAATAATAGTAAACCTACAAATGTTAACCACATTCCACCACCCATTATTGCTAGAACTAAAGTGTATGTCATCATAAATGTTAGAATAAATGAGTATGCCACTGTTTGCCACAAGAACTTGCCAAAGTCAAGTTTCATCATCTTCATTCCACCAACAACTGTTCCTACTGTTAATACTATACCAGCACCTACTGCTACAAGCACAGGAACAAGTACACTACTGATTTGAGTTAGTGCAAGGCTAGTGAATGCAGAGAAATATGCCAGATGACCTAGACCAAAACTAAGCATACCAAAGTTTAGATAGATTTTGTCATTATCATACACAACCTTTAGGTCTAGTAAAATATCTCCTACCATACCACATAGCAATCCTATAGCAATTAATGCTAGAGGTACTTTATTAGTAAGGTCGGATACGGCAATACCTATAATACCTGTAGAAACAAAAGCTAGAGATGCTAGAGTCTTTACCATAACTGCAAGCAATCCCCCCTTCCATACTCTTATTGCCATAAATAATATAGCAAACATTGCTGATACAATCACCAAACTAATAGATAATGCGTTCATGGTTTCCCCTCCTTTTTCTTTTATTGTAACAAAAATCATTGAATGTAGACAAATACTTTTCATAATTTTAATTTATGAATATAAATTAAGTCTAGAAACCATTTATACCCAAAACCGAACATTATAGCCCTAAATAGTCTATTTGAGGCACATTTTAAAATCAAAAATTCTTTACAAAAAGTAGTAAATATAATATACTCTATTTATTAATATTTATAATTAGTAGGTGAACTATGAAAGACTACGGAGACGAGAGACTAAAAAGAATGCTAGAGCATAGACCAGTTGCCCCAAAGAGAGCAGTTATTACTGGTGGTATGCCTTATGGAAATAAAGACCTTCACTATGGTCATGTATTAGGAATGTTCCTATACGCAGACTTTATGGCTAGATTTTTGCGTGATAGAATCGGCAAAGAGAATGTAGTATTTGTATCAGGTACAGACTGCTACGGCTCTCCTGCTATCGAAACACACAGAAAGAGAGCAGAGGCTGGTAAAAAAGAAACTATACAAGATATGGTTGAAGAGTATCACATTAGACAAGAGAAAGACCTAGAGAAATTTGAGATTTCACTAAACTTCTTTGGTGCTAGCGCTATAGGCGAGGCTGTACCTTTTCACAATCAAGTGAGCGAAGAAATATTTAATAAACTATACGACAATGGTTATCTAAAGAAAATGTCTACTCTACAATTCTATGACGAGGAACACAAACAATTCCTAAATGGTAGACAGGTTATCGGTAAATGTCCTTATGAGAACTGTGGTAGCGAAAAAGGTTATGCTGACGAGTGTGACCTAGGTCACCAGTATCAACCTAGTGAACTTATCGACCCAGTTAGCACTCTTAGTGGCAAGAAACCTATTCTAAAAGAAATAGCAAACTGGTACTTTGACCTACCTAGATGCTTACCACTTCTTGAGGAGTGGGTGGCTAGACTTGAGAAAACTGAGGCTAGACCATTCTTCTTAAAAGAAATCAAAGAGTTCCTAAAGAAACCAGAAATCTATATCAAAAAAGACCAGATGGACGCATTTGAAGATGTGAGATACCTACTCCCAACATTTGAACTAAGAGAGGAGAAGAGCAAAGCATCATTTGTTCTAGTATTTGAGAAACTAGAGGATAGAGAGATTGCTTGTGAAATGCTTAGCGAAAACGGTATTAGGTATAGAACAGGTAAAACGCTTACTCCTAGCAGACTAAGCGGCAATATCGACTGGGGTGTAAAAGTTCCAGATAAAGACGGACTAAAAGACCTAACATTCTATGTATGGCCAGAGAGTCTATGGGCACCTATTTCATTCACAAAAACATACTTAAATAAATTAGGCAAAGATGAGAACGAGTGGAAAAAATACTGGTGCGATAGTGATGCATATATCTATCAGATTTTAGGCGAAGACAACGCATACTTCTATGGCCCAGTACAACATGCTATGTGGTTGTGTACTCAAGACGGAGAGCCTACTCTAGATGTTCCAGAGGGCAATCTAAAGATGTCACACCTAATAGTAAACAAACACTCTATGTTTATGGGTAACAAGGCTAGTTCTTCAGGTGCAATCAAACCACCTAAGCCAGACGAATTACTAGAGCATTACACTGTAGAACAACTAAGAATGCACTTCTTAGGACTGTCTATCGGTAACACATCTTCTTCGTTCACACCTAAGGCTTTTGACCCTGACGCAAAAGAAAGTGATATTGACCCAGTAACAAAAGACGGTAACCTACTTACAAATGTTTACAATAGAGTTCTAAGAACACTATTCTACACATGGCAGAGTAGATTTGATGGCGTTGTACCTAATAGAGATGTTTCTGAAGAAATACTTAAAAACTGTACAATGACTATCCTAAAGATTGAGAAATTAATGTTTGATAATAAATTCCACATGGTTATGTACGAACTAGATTCATTCATTAGAAACATAAACAAACATTTCGTTGCTAACGAAAAAGCAGCAGGAGATGATAACGAAAAACTTGCTCAAGTAATCGCAGATACTCTACACATGGTAAAAGTAGCAATGGTACTACTTCACCCTGTTAGTCCAAAGAATATCGAAGCACTAGCCAGTGACCTAAAGGTAAGTGAAGACATCTTTAGTTGGGACACTATCAACGAGCCTATCTACAACTTCGTAGAAGACAAAGACAACTATAGACCAAAGTTTATTGAGGCTAAATACGATTTCTTCAAAAAACACCCTAGTCAACTTCAATTCGACTAATCAAAACTAATACGAAGAGGTGTAACTAAAATGACAACAAAAAAGTTAGTTCTAAAAATAATTAGTATTGTACTCGCAGTAGTATCTTATATATCTATGGCTTTCCCATTCGTTATATCTCTAATCTCCCGAGAAATAGACCAGTTTCAGCCGTCTGTTCACTCATCAGAGTTAATGTCCTTTGGGACATGGAACAAAGTCCTCGAAGGCTCAGGTAAAAATTTGTGGGGCTGGAAAGTTTCTCGAGTGATTATGATAATACTTCTTATTGTTATACTAGCAATGATTACAATATCTATTATTCAGTTCTTCTTAAACAATAGTTCGCTTGACAAGGTATTGAAATATATATCTATATCCGGTATTGTACTAGCATCACTATTTATCTTATTCTTCTTTATAGGCTGTATATTAGAGTTTGGAAATGCCGAATTTGTTTCTGTCGCAGTATTTCCTCATGTAGGCTCGTCACTATTGGGTATCTCTGCATTAATATCCTCTATTCTTACTTTAAAGAGCCTAAATTCTAAATAATATAATTTATCGCACAAAGAAAAATATTATAAAAAACAATTATACATATATGACCGTACTCACAAATGAAAGATATATCATAGGAGTATATGTAATATATAAAAATCTAAAATAAGATGTAGACAAATACAATAAACTTAATAAATAGTATACAAAACAAAAAGACAGCCTGTTAGACTGTCTTTTTTATTCCATCTATACAAAATTTGGAAATAAGGTCAATACATAAAATGTAAATTTTCTTCTCAAACTAAACTAACGAAATTAATTAGGAGGGAGATATGGATTTCGATAAGAAAAAAGTTCTATTGAATATGGTATACTACACACTTATTGCAACAATGGTGGCTTTTGTAGTATTTCAATTTATGTCACTGGCTGGTGCTAGTCTAGCAGAGTGGGAAAGAACTATTTTTTATATACTAATAGGCTTATTAGTTGTAATTGTAGCTTATGATATTGTTTGTACCTGTCTACACAGAGAAAAGTTTATCTCTGGCATTATGTTATACATAGTAACTATTGCTATTATTGTATTTACTCTAATCGTATTTGCTATCAATTCGGATAGTGTTAGACTATTTATAGATATTAGCGAGAGATTCTATAGACTAATAATCATAACATATATTATCAATGCCTTTGCAGTGCTTATCTACACCACAGGTCAAAACCTTGTAAAGAAAGAAACCACTTTTAAAAAAACAAATAAATAATATAGTTATTAATCTTATAAAAAGAAAAAACACTAGAAATCTAAGTCTAGTGTTTTTTAGTCGCCATCTAAAATATTAGTTTTTCATAACCATTGCTTTGATATCTGCAACAGCAACTTTTACTGTATGTTCACCCTTCTCTAACATATCTGCGATTTTGTCTCTAGCATAAATAACTGTAGTATGGTCTTTCTTTCCAAAATGATTACTAATAGTCATCAAAGGTAGATTTAGCATATCGCAAATGATATACATACATATCTGTCTAGGTAGAGCAAATTCTCTAGATTTTTTCTTACCCAAAAGGTCGTCTTTTCTGAGAGAATAATATCTACATACACAGTCTACTACTCTATCGATAGTTAGATTTTGTC
The DNA here is from genome assembly GCA_015055605.1 of Clostridiales bacterium. GTDB lineage: Bacteria > Bacillota > Clostridia > Christensenellales > UBA1242 > UBA11490. The sequence continues at coordinate 169,775 of SVHV01000002.1, read as the reverse complement.
TATCAGCAAAGTCATGGTCTTTAAGTGCCTCTTTCATATCTTCCATATCGGCAGATTTTTTGCACAAACATCTAGCATAGAACCAAACTTTGGCAAGGATTCCCTCCATATCTCTAACATTTGTATCGAAATGTTCTGCGATATATTCTACTACTTCGTCAGCAATTAGATAACCCTCTTCTTGTGCTTTCTTCATAAGAATAGCTAGTCTAGTCTCATAGTCTGGAGATTGAATATCTTGAATAATACCCATACTAAATCTAGACCTTAGTCTTTCTTGAAGAGTAGCAATCTCCTTAGGTGGTCTATCACTAGCGATAATAATCTGTTTGCCATTCTCATAAAGTTCATTGAATGTATGGAAAAATTCTTCCTGAGTTTCTACTGCTTTTGATATAAACTGAATATCGTCAATAATGAGGACATCTAGACTTCTGTATTTCTCTTTAAAACTATTCATAGCAGAGAATGAAGACGCTCCCTTAAGTGCATTTACATAGTCATTGATAAATTTCTCACAAGTACAGTATATAACAGTCTTGTCAGGATAATTCTGATTAATATAATTACCGATAGCATGTAATAAGTGTGTTTTACCTAGTCCCACTCCACCATAAACAAATAATGGGTTTATCATAGCAGCAGGTTTCTCAGCAACACCTCTACAAGCAGCATACACATATTTATTAGAATTACCTACAACGAAATTATCGAAAGTATATTTAGCATTGAAATTATTTAGTCCAGGGAATTTTCTGTTTTCGCTCTCAACAGCTATTTCTTTGTTTTGTCTGTACGCATCTCTCTCTACTGGGTCTAAGATAACTACATCTTTTACCTCATCAGATGAACCAGTTACAGCAACAAAGATTTCGCCCTTGTGTAGATTATTAATTCTTTGCTTTGCTGTTTCACTAGTTGTAGATAGATACAAAATTCCATTCTTAAAGTCTACAGGCTCTAGCGATTTAATCCAGAGTTCAAAACTCACTGCACTAACTTGTTTTTCTAATCTTTCTTGAGCAGATGCCCAAATATCATTAATATTCATTTCTTCCTCGCCTTATTTATTGTGACTACGAATTGTATTATACCACCATAGTCACACATACACTATAGTCGCCATTTAATCAATCACGATTATATCATATCAAATATTTTACTACAAATGCAAAGTTTATGACACACTTTTTTTGCATGTTTTAAGAAAATGGCTATTTATAGGGATAAAAATTTTTTAGAATCTGCATAATGCTTAATTTCTTTACGCTCATTTTCGTAGCCTTTTACCTTTAGACAAGCTTTTGTGTATATTTTACTAAGCTCTACTCCCGGCTGGTCATAAGCATTAATATTTAAAAATTCACCCATAAATGCAGTCATAAGTTCGCATAGCATTATTAGTTCACCAACAGACTCTTCGCTAATGGTGTCTAATTCTATTCTATAATTAGGTCTATCTATACTAGTTAGAGCATAAGCAGTAGACTGATACTCATAATCAAGCAGTGTCTTTAGAGATACACCCTTTAGGTGTTTAGCGAAACCATAGTCCTCAGCAACAGCCTCGTCATAGTGTGCCTTACCTACTGTAATAAACATAATTAGTTTGTCTTGCAAACCCTCACTGTATAATTGTAATTGACTATGCTGGTCGGTAACACCTACAGTCTTGATAGGGTTTTGACCAGTAAATACTTCGTTACCATCTCTATCATATCTTTTACCTAAACTCTCTGCCCAAAGTTGTGCAAAGAAATCTGGGAATAACTTTAGTCTATCACTATATGGCATAGTAACAAGGGAAGTCTTACCCTTCTTTAGATAATAATTGTTAATATGTGCAGTTGTATATGCTAGATTCTTTATATCATTTAGTTTACCGTTCTCTAGCACTTTTCTAGCACCACTAAGAAGTCTTCTAATGTCTACACCCATAACTACTGCAGGAAGTAATCCAACAGAAGATAGTACAGAGAATCTACCACCTACACCTACTGGAATTAGGAATGTTGGTATACCATGCTCTTTAGCAAAGTTATGTAGGTTATTATTCTCAGTAGTTGTTATAACCATTCTCTTAGTTATATCTAGTTTCTTTTTCTTTAGCCTATCCATAACAATCAGCATCTGAGTAATAGTTTCACTAGTACCACCTGACTTAGTAATAACATTAAATACTGTTTTCTTTAGGTCAAGAGAGTCGAGCAAACTTACAAAACTATCACTATCAATATTATCGCATACTGTTACCTTTGTTTTAGCCTTTTTGTGAATAGAACTAACAAATGTGTTCTCTAAGAAACTTACACCCAAAGCACTACCACCGATACCTAAAACCACGAAGTTTTTGTTCTTCTTAGATATCTCTCTACCCATATTTTCAAGAGCAACAATCTCGCTCTCGCTCATATTAGGCAAATCTAAAAAGTCTAGCATAACAGAAACCTTTTTGCCATATATTTTAGATATATTTTTAGCCCTTGTAGTAGCAGAAATACCACTAATACTCATTCCACTCTTTAGGTTATCTTTATCTATACCACTATAATCTAATTTAATCATTATTCTCTCCCTCTGTCATTACCATCAAAGACATCATCAAATAATTCTATTTTTGCACTCTTTAGCACACTTGTAAATAACTTAGGCATTAGTCTAGGAAACCACCTATAACCTATATCCATAATCTTAGCGTCAAAGCCAAAGACCATTCTCTTTTTCTTTCGGATAATGCCTCTATATATCTTATATGCCATCTTGTCTAAATCTGTAGCAATAAAATTAATAAGCCCTTTATCCATATTACCCTTTTGTTCTCTAAAAATCTCTGTCTTAGTAAAACCAGGGCAAACCAAACCCACATAGTAGTCTTTCTCTAGTCTCATAACCTCAGTAAAGTTCTTTACAGCCGATTTACTCGCAGAATATGTTGCCATACCAGCCAGAGGACATAGTCCAGATGAACTAGCAATATTTACAAAAGCAGGGTTGAGATTTTTCTCCACGATAGGCGACATATAGTATGTACTATAAACTATAGAATTATAATTTATATCCATAGTCCTCATATATTCCTCACAACTGAAATTTTCAATAGAGCCTGACACTGTCCTAAACTTAGGTAGCACACCTGCGTTATTAATAACAACAGATACAGCTCTCTCCTCCATCTCAGTAGCGAATTTCTGCCACTCAGCCTCAACTGATACATCAAATAGTCTGTACTCAAAGTTATCTTTCTTGTCTCCTAATTCTTCTATAAGAGATAAAAACTTCTCTTCTTTTCTACCTACACCTATAACTCTGCAGTTATTCTTCATAATGAAGAGTTTGGTTAGTTCTCTACCTATTCCACTATTCGCACCAGTGATTACTATAGTCTTTTCATCTATCCACTTCGGGCCCAAATCACATTCCTCTCGTAAATATATTTTAAACAGTATCATTGTATCAAATTTTTACACCAAAATCAAAGATTTACCAGTTTAAAAAAATTATTTATCCACATTAAAATTTTAGACTAAAGAATATTTTTATGGTATTATCTTATTATGATATTTTTTAGAGAAGATAAATATATTTGATTTTCTCTACCCCTTAACCTTAGAAGATTAGAGGAGAATAAGAATGGACAGAATACTATTTGTATCAGCATCAGCAAAGAACGGTAGTTGCAAAGCACTACTAGAGGAGTTACAAACAAAGTTTTGGTTACAACATAGCACCGAGGTAGTTCATATCAGGGATTATCCAGCAGAGCCTTGTTGTGGTTGTGAGGCTTGTTTCGCTACAGATGGCGAATGTGTAAAACAAGACAAAATTCATATCTTAATGGAAAAGATTCTAGATGCAAAAATCGTTGTGTTTGCGACACCAAATTACTTCTATAATATGTCAGGACTAGCAAAAACTTTTGTAGACAGAACATATAGATATTACACAAACAAAGCTCTACACGGTAAGAAATTTATATATCTATATACTGGCGAAGATACACCTGATAATATAAAGAAATATTTAGATAACGCAATGTATGGTTTCAATGTATGTCACAATATAAATGTCTTAGGCTCATTTGCAGTATCTACAGAAGATGACGGTGTATACAAATCACCAGCAGACAAAGAACAAGTAATTTCAAAAATTACTAAACTTATTACTGAAAACCTTTAATAACATAAAAAAACATACCCTATCACTTTGGTTTTTTGGGGTATGTTTTTTGTTTATCTATTTGCTTTCTACTCTGCCACTTTTTTTGTGGTAGTTTTTTTGGTAGTTGTCTTTTTTGCAGTAGTCTTTTTCTCGCTATCTGTCTTTGCTTTTTTAGTCGCAGTCTTTTTAGCTGTAGTAGACTTCTTTGTAGTGGTTTTCTTAGCCACTGACTTTGGGGTAGCAGTTTTTGACTTAGACTCTTTTACTAATTCTGCTAAATGGTCTACACACTCCTTATCTCTGGATAATACATAGTAACTATTAGACGCAAGAACTGCCGAACCATAATATTCTCTACCTCTAAGTAAGTCATACATTGTATCATTAAATGTGAGTGTATGATCACTCTCTCCTCTATTAACTGCAACAAGTATCTTATCCCTATCGGTCTTTCGCTCATACACAAGTACGCTGTCATCATTATATAGGATATTCATATCGCCCTCGTATATTGCAGGTCTTAGTCGTAGTTTTCCCAGTCTTCTATACCAGTCGAGAATTTTCTCATTTTCCATGCCCCATGGATAAGTTTCTCTACAGAAAGGATCTCCACCACCAGTCATACCGACTTCGTCACCATAGTACACAGTAGGTATACCTATAGCAGTGTATTGTAAAACTGTAGCAATCTTGAGTAGTTTAATACCCATCTCCCACTCACCCTCACTCATAAAGTGTTGTTTCACTAGCCCAGCATTGTCCTGAAGCACTAGTTTAGTCATAACTCTATATGTATCGTGTGAGCCTAAGATGTTCATAAGTCCATGTTGAACATTGTATGGATACTCTGCCCTAATCATATTGATTGTACTAACGAAGTGACTAGCATCTCCATTTTTTACAAAGTCAATAATTGCATTTTTCATAGGATAATTAGTAACAGAATCTAGCGACTCGCCTAAGAAATACTTTTTCCTCTGGTCATAAGCAATCTTACAAGCTGCGTCTTCCCAAACCTCGCCTACTATATACGCCTCTGGATTTATAGCCTTAGTAGTGCGATTGATTCTATTTAAGAAATTATCGGTTAGTTCATCTGCAACATCTAGTCTAAAACCATATATGCCCATTTTCATATATTTTTCTATTATTCCACCCTCTCCTGCAATATAGTCAGAAAAAGATGAATGTTCGTTAGTCTGTGGTAAAGCTTTTACACCCCACCAACAACTATACTTATTAGGATAGTCCTGAAAGTCATACCAGTCATAATACTTACTATCTCTGCTCTGATATGCGCCAACCTCGTCATATCTACCATTTTTATTAAAATAAATACTATCACTACCAGTATGATTAAATACACCGTCAATGATAATCTTGATACCTTTTTTGTCTGCCGCTTTGATTAGTTTCTTAAACTTCTCCTCGCCACCAAACATCTCATCAATCTTGCTATAGTCAGCAATATTATACTTATGACTACTATGAGCCTCAAATATAGGAGATAGATATAACATGGTTACACCTAAATCTTTTAAGTAATCGAGTTTAGAGATAATTCCCTCAAAGTTTCCACCATAACACTTACGATTAACTCTCTCGCCTATGCTATTATACTCATAGTCAACAGGCTCTCTCCAGTCTTCGAGTAGTTCTAGTCCCTCTCTAGATTTTACCTCACCCTTTCTACAGAATCTATCTATAAAAATGTGGTATATGATACCCTTGTGAAATTCTCTACCAGTAGAAGAATCTCTATCAATTATAAGTTCGAGGTAATCATCATCAATGTCTTCGTGTCTAATATCTAGCCTATCACCCTTGACTAGTCTAATATTCTCACTGTCTGTTATACACTCAAAGTGATACCAGTAGTGACCAGAAGTAGGATAAGTATGCTCGATTTCGTAGTGACAGTATCTTTCGTCAGTAAAGAGTTTAGTCATACTGTAGTATGCAGGAAATTCTCCGTCCTTGTGCATAACAAAGTTGACAGCCTTTATGCCTTTAAACTTAGACACCCTGATTTTGTATTTAACCGTTGTACCTTTAGTGCAAACACCATAAGGAACTTTGTCCAGTGTTGGATTAAATAAATAATCAATCATACTTCCTCCTTTTATTTATCAATTACATAATGATAAATTATTTTTACTAAAAAGCCAAAAAGAGTGGTGAATTATTCCACTCTATTTAGATGCCAGATATTATCTGCGTACTCGCCTATACTTCTATCTGCAGCGAAGAATCCAGACCTAGCAATATTAATACAACTAAGTTTGTTCCACTCTTTTTGATTTTTGTATAGTTCGTCCATTCTATAATGTGCCTGTATATAACTATCAAAGTCAATCAAACACATATATGGGTCTGGTCTAGTTCCACCGATTAGATATTCTGCAATATCTGCAAAACTCTCTCCTGCAAAACCAGTCTTTAACATATCCACAACCCTCTTCACTTTTGGGTTAGTGTCATATATCTCTTTAGGATTGTATCCTATTTTCCACTCCTGGTCTACTCTATCTGCAGTTAGTCCAAAGATAAAGATATTGTCGTCTCCTAGAATTCCGGTCATCTCTACATTAGCACCATCAAAAGTTCCTAATGTTAGAGCACCATTACTCATAAACTTCATATTACCAGTACCACTAGCTTCTTTACCTGCAAGGCTTACTTGTTCACTAACTTCACTAGCTGGAATAATTTTCTCTGCAACACTAACATTGTAGTTTTCTAGCATTACAACCTTTAATCTACCCCTAACAAGTGGATTCTTGTCAATATCTGCAGATAATTTGCCAATAAGTTTAATGATACGCTTAGCCATATAGTATTTAGGTGCAGACTTACCTCCAAAGAAGAACACTTGCTCGGTTACTTCTGCATCTGGATTTTTGATAATCTCACTATATAGGTAAATAATCTTCAACACATTGAGCAGTTGTCTCTTGTACTCATGGATTCTCTTGATATGAACATCAAATCTATGGTTTGGATTTACTTCAACCCCTTGATGTTTCTTTAAGAATGCAACGAAGTCTTTTTTGTTATCGTCTTTTACTTTCTTTAGTTTTTGCAAGAATCCTGGGTCGTCTGCCCACTTCTCTAGTTTCTTTAGTTCGTCTGGTTTTAGGTAATAATCAGTACCGATACAGTCCTCAATGAGTTTAGCTAGATTTGGGTTAGACTGACATAGCCATCTTCTGTGAGCGATACCATTAGTTACATTAGTAAATTTCTTTGGATATAGCTCTGAGAAAGGTCTAAAGAGTTGTGTTCTAATAATATCACTATGTAGAGCACTGACACCATTTACCTTACCACAACCAACAACAGATAGATTAGCCATTCTAACTTGACCTTGACTAATAATAGCCATCTTCTCTATAGTTGCTAGATCAAATTGTTCTTGATGATTATCAAGTAGTTCTTTTGTAAATCTTCTATTGATTTCTTTTACAATCTGATAGATTCTAGGGAGAACATTAGCAAATAGTTTTTCATCCCATTTTTCTAGTGCCTCCATTAGAACTGTATGATTAGTATAATTGATTGTTTTATTGACAACTGCCCATGCACTATCCCATGACCAACCATACTCGTCCATAAGAATTCTCATAAGTTCTGGTATAGAAAGTGCTGGGTGTGTGTCGTTAATATGAATAGACACAAGTTGTGGAAGTGTCTTTAGATTTCTATATCTCTTGATATGAGTAGCCACAATATTCTGAAGTGCTGCTGATACTAAGAAATACTGTTGTTTTAGTCTAAGTGTTTTACCACTCTCATGGTCGTCTGCAGGATAGAGAACCTTACTAATCATCTCCATCTCACTACTCTCTGCTACTGCTTGAACATAAGCGCCTTGACTAAAACTCTTGAAGTCAAACTTATTTACAGCCTTAGCCTCCCATAATCTAAGAACGCCAACACCAGTGCTATTGTATCCACTAAGAACCATATCATAAGGAACTGCAGACACCTCAGTATAATCACGATACTCAGGTATTAATCTACCGTCCTCAATTCTCTCAGTAACAGTACCACCGAATTTTACAAATACAGTTTTGTCGGACCTTTTCTGTAGCCAGTAGTCACCCGTACTTCTCCAACTATCAGTTAGTTCTACCTGTTCTCCGTCTACGATTTTTTGTTTGAAAAAACCATATTCATATAGAATGCTATGTCCCATATTAGGATATCCCATAGTAGCAAGGCTATCCATAAAGCAGGCAGCGAGTCTACCTAGTCCACCATTACCTAAACCAGCATCATTCTCAACCTCATAGATATCCTCTATGTCGATTTTTCTGTCCTTTAAGATTTTCTCAAAAACAGGAGCAGTCTTTAGGTTAAACATAGTTGTCTTTAGGTTTCTACCGAGCAAAAATTCCATACATAGATAATGTACTCTTTTGCTCATAGATTTACTAACCTTGATATGATATTTTTCTCTCTTCTCCACTAGCATATCGTGTGAAATAATTGCTAGTGCTCTATATAATTCAGTAAGAGGGGCCTTATCAATAGTTTGGTCGGCCTCTCCATACTTTCTAAGTGTTTCTTCTAATAATTGCAGTGCTTTTTGCTCTGTAAGTTTAGTGCTCACAATAGTCTCCTTATTTCATGATTGATTCATACAAATCAATATATTCTTTAGCAGATTTAGCCCAACTGAAGTCCTGAGTCATAACTATTCTCATCTTCTCAGCCCAACCATCTTTATCATGGTAATCGCTAATTGCTCTCTTAATCTGATATTTAAGGTCTTCTGAATTGTAATGAGTGAATGTATAACCATTACCACCACCCTCACAACCGAAGTCTGTGATAGTATCCTTTAGACCACCACATTCTCTAACGATAGGTACTGTACCATATCTACTAGCAACCATCTGACTGATACCACAAGGCTCAATCTTGCTAGGCATAATAAAGATATCACTACCAGCATAGTTCTTTCTAGCATACTCAAGAGAGAACTTATCAACAAGTGCTCTAACTTTTGTAGGATATTTATCCTCTAAGTATCTAAAGAATTCTATAAATCTCTGGTCACCAGTACCAACGATTACGAACTGAATATCGTCTTGAAGTAAGTCTTCTAATATCTTAACCATCAAGTCTAGACCTTTGTGTGAAACAAGTCTAGTAACCATAGATAGCATTGGAGTATCTGGGTCTACAGGTAGTCCTAATTCCTCTTGCCATGCTTTTTTGTTTTTCTTCTTTCCTTCCATATTATCTATGTCGAAATTATCATGAATAGTTTGGTCAGTAGCAGGGTTGTAGAAACTATTATCAATACCATTAATGATACCAGTTAGTTTATGCTCATTTCTACAAATAATATGATGCAAACCTCTACTACAATATGGTTGTTTTAAGTTATCGCAATATGAATGTGAAACAGTTGTAATCTTATCACTAAGTTGAATTGCTGCTTTTGTTAAGTTAATAGTTCCGTCATATTCCATATCATGAGTATAACACTCATCAATACCAAATAGGTCTTTTAGATTTTCCATACCATATACACCTTGATACTCAACATTATGAATAGTGTATATGTGTTTGATTTGATAATATCTATGGTCAGTCCAGTTACCAGTCTTGATATAAGTAGGAACTAATGCTGACTGCCAATCGTTACAATGGATAATATCTGGGAAGAAATCAATATGTGGAAGGCTCTCAACAACAGCTCTACAGAAATATGCAAATCTCTCACCGTCATCAAAGTATCCATATAGATTATCTCTCTTGAAATATCTCTCATTGTCGATAAAGTAGTATGTAACACCATCTTTGTAATATCTGAATAGTCCACAATACTCCCTTCTCCAACTTAGGTGTACTGTGAAATTACCTAAGAACTCAAAGTCTTGTCTATATATATCCTTGATTGCTCCATATAGAGGCATAATAACTCTAATGTCTACACCCATATCGGCGATTGCATTAGGAAGACTACCAGCCACATCTGCAAGGCCTCCTGTTGCAGCGAATGGTTGACACTCTGTAGCAACATACAAGATTCTTCTAGGATTAAGGTTAACTTGTCTTGCTTTTTCTTCTACACCAAAGATTGTATAGATATACTCCATTTCTTTAGCAAATCTCTCTTCTTCTGTCATCTGCACAGGCTCGCTCATAGGCTTAATCTCGCTAGACGGAGTAGCATTTGCTATATCTTTATTAAAGTTCTTATCTCCCAACTCTACTTCATTTGAAACAGTTGCAGGAGTTTCTGATTTTTTACTCTCTTCGTTTTCTTTGTGCTCTTCACTACCGTAGAAATACTCAGACTTAGTATCCTCTTCTTTCTCTAAATACTCTATATCACTCTCATTTAGAGCAACATTACTATCAAGAGTTCCGTCTTTAGAAACCTCTTCCTCTGACTCAACCTCTACAGGCTCTTCATCTTTGATTCCAACTAATTTATTATAGTCATCAACACTCCAGCCCTCAGCAAGTTCTTTTTCTACTGATTCTGTATTTTCATCAGTAGCAACAATATTTTCTACGAGAGTTTCCTTTTCAGCACTTGTAAGTTCAATTCCCTCTTCTGGAACAATTTTATTCACAAGGCTTTCCATCTCAGCATCACTTAGTGTAATGCCTGTATCAACAACATCTTCATCTTTCTTTGTTGTCTTTCTAGTTGTAGTAGACTTCTTAGTAGTTGTTTTAGTTGCTGTTTTAGTTGCTGTTTTCTTAGTAGTAGATTTTTTAGCAGTTGTCTTTTTCTCGCCATCTGCTTCTGCTTTTTTAGTAGTTGTCTTTTTAGTTGTAGTAGTTTTCTTTGTTGTGGTTTTCTTAGCAGTTGTAGACTTAGTAGTAGTTTTCTTAGTTGTAGTTTTCTTAGTTGTCTTCTTTGCCTCTTCAATAACAGAAGCAATCTCTTCTTTTACCTCTGGCTCTACTTCTTCTTTTTCTCCAGCAATAACATACTCTGTCACATCGCCACCAGAAACCTGCGCATCAACAATATACTCATCAATACCATCTGTTTCTCCTGCAGCCATCTCTGTCACAACATCAACTTTGTCCTCTTGAGACATATCCATACCCATAGTAGACTCTGTATCAAGTATACCAGCCTCTATCATATCTTCCTCAGTATCTGTATCTTTAAGAGTAAATTCGTCTAGAACTGCTCTACCGATATTTTCTTTGTCTAGGTCATCTCTAGAAATCATAATTCCATTGAAGATATCAGCATATTCTTTCTTCTTCTCTTCATAAAGGTCGGTCTTCTTAATAATCTTAAGAGCCTCTTCTTGTTCTGCCTTTTCTAACTCTTCTATCTTTGCCTGTTTTCTTCTATAATACTCAGCAATCTTTGCATCAATATCATCAGAAGGAGTATCCTCACCCTCTTCTTCTACAGGCTCAGCAACTTCCTCTTCTACTGGGGCAGAAACAATAGGAGTAGTTTCTTCTACTACTTCTTCTACTACAGGTGTTTCTACCACCTCCTCTACTTCCGGCTCTACTACAGTTTCAACAACAGGCTCTACAACCTTCTCAGGCTTCTCCTCGTAATCGCCTTCTGCAATTTTAGCCGTCTTTGCTTTTAAATTTTTAACTAAATCTTTTAATTTTGAGTTATCCATTTTTCTAATCCAACCTTACTTCTTTAGATTTTTTTTTAAAGAATACACCACTCATAGCAGGTATCTTGATTGTTAATTTATAGTCTTTGCCTTTACACTTCTCTCTCTTTGCTTTGACTATACCGTTCTTGTGTCCTGTACCACCAAATTCCAACCAGTCGGTAGAGAACACCTCTTCATATTCTTTACCGTCAACTCCGAATGAATAATTATCTCTATCCACTGTTGAGAAGTTAACTGCATAGACTATTTCGTTACCATCACAGTCCATTCGCTTAAATACCAGTACATTCTGGATATTATCATCAGGAACTAACCAGTCAAATCCACCCCATGAGAAATCATCAGCATATAATTCACTATTGTCCAAATAGAAATGATTTAAAGCTTTAGTGAATGTATGCATAGTTTTATGAGTTTCAAAGTTTAACAAACAAAAATCAATTCCAGATATATGATCCCATTCCTTAAACTGTGCAAATTCATTACCCATAAAGTTAAGTTTCTTTCCTGGGTGAGCAAACATATATGACATATATGCCCTCATAGCCTTGAATTTGTCGTAATAATCTCCATACATTTTATTAAGTAGTGAACACTTACCATGCACAACCTCATCATGAGATATCGGCAATATAAAGTTTTCACTAAACGCATAAAACATAGAGAATGTGAGTTTTTCATGAATGCTTTTTCGGAAGAATGGGTCAGTCTTCATATACTCTAGTGAGTCATTCATCCAGCCTATATTCCATTTAAAGTTAAACCCTAGTCCACCTAAGTATGTAGGCTTAGTAACTAGTGGCCATGCAGTGCTTTCTTCTGCTACCATGATAACATTCGGGAATTCTCTAAATATAGAAGAATTTAGTTTCTGTAGGAATGCTACTGCCTCTAAGTTTTTATTGTCGCCATTTTCATTAGGCACCCACTCGCCTGGTTTTTTGTCATAATCAAGATACAACATACTAGCAACTGCATCTACTCTAATACCGTCTATGTGATACATATCTAAGAAAAGCATCGCACTAGATATTAGGAATGACTGTACCTCGTTCCTTCCATGGTCAAACTTTCTAGTTCCCCATGTACTATGCTCGAGTTTGTCCCAACTTTGATTTTCGTACAACCTAGTACCATCAAATTCTATTAACCCAAAGTCATCTTTTGGGAAGTGTGCCGGAACCCAGTCCATAATAACTGTAATCCCTGCTTCATGACATTTATCTACAAAGTACATAAAGTCTTTTGGGTCTCCAAATCTACTAGTTACAGAATAAAATCCTGTTACCTGATAACCCCACGAGCCATCATAAGGATATTCGGTTATAGGCATTAATTCAATAGCTGTATATCCCATCTCCAGTACATAAGGAATTAACTCTTCTGCAATCTCTCTATATGTAAAATACTTACAGTCAAGAGTCTTTTTCCACGAACATAGATTGACCTCGTATATATTAAGTGGTGAGCGATATAAGTCTTTGTGTTTTCTATTGTCTATATAGCCTTTGTCGTGCCACTCATATCCTCTAATATCATAAACTATAGATGCTGTCCTACCATTAGTTTCATTCATAAATGCATAAGGGTCAGCCTTCCATCTAGCATAGTCTTTAGTATCAACAACCTCAAACTTGTACTTATCTTTTTCTCTAGCCTCAGGTATAATAACTTCCCAAACACCTGAGGTAGATATCTTCTTCATCTTATGTTTTTTATTATTCCAAGAATTGAAGTCTCCTACTACATTTACCTCTTTTGCATTAGGAGCCCATGTACGAAAAACAAACCCCCCACTCTCGTGTGGCTGACAACCCATATACTCATAAGCATGAGTATATGTACCTTGATGAAACATATATAGTTCATGGCTAGTTTTGTTTTTTTCCATTTATCAGTCTTTTCCTATTTTCTTTTTAACCCATAGTCGGTGGGTGTTGATTATTTATTAATCTAGCAAGACTTGATTTCTAAAAAAATTTAGACACTACTCCTAGTCTTACCTTTATTATATATAATATAATAACATAATATGATATACCTCTCAAAACAAAAAAACTATGTTTCGTCAAATTTCTTTTTTTATCTACAAAATATTTTTTTGGAGGCAATTTTACCTCTGGATTTTATGCCTCACCCACCATTAAAAACATATAAAACAAATACAATAAAAAATAAAAATTTTCTGCAAAAACTCTATTAATGACCATTTTTTTATGATAAAATATAATAAGAACTATGTGTAGAAATAGATAGGAGAAAATATCGTGGTTACAACAGAAAAAACAATTGTAGCAATATCTACTGCAATAGGCAGTGGTGGAATCTCAATAATCAGAATGAGTGGCAAGTCTTCTCTAGACATTGCTAAGTCTGTTTTTACTCCTATTAAATCTGAACAAGACCTAGAGCCTAGAAAACTAACACTAGGCACTTTTAAATACAAGGACATCTCTGATAAATGTATGGCTGTTTACTTCAAAGCACCATTTTCATACACAGGCGAAGACATTGTTGAATTTCACTTGCACGGTGGTATAACACTCACAAACAAAGTATATGAGAGTTTAGTAGACTTAGGTTGCGAGCCAGCTAGTAAAGGTGAATTTAGTAAACTAGCATTCCTAAATGGAAAGATGTCACTTGACGAGGCAGAGGGTGTTATCGACCTAATTAATGCCGAGAGTGAGAGCGAACTCAGAGCAGGATACGACCTAGTTCAAGGTAAACTAAAAAATGAAGTAGAAAAACTACAAGATGTACTCACAGAGACTCTTGCAAAAATCGAAGTCACACTAGATTATCCAGAAGAAGACCTAGAGGAAGAATCTATTGAATTTATCAGAACTAGATTAGTTAATTGTAAATCTAAAATTCAAGACCTACTATCTACTGCATCACTAGGTAGAGCTATAAAAGAAGGTACAAAAATACTAATATATGGCAAGACAAATGCTGGTAAGTCTAGTCTACTAAACGCCCTACTAAATTACGAGAGAGCGATAGTTACAGACATACAAGGAACAACTAGAGATGTAATCGAAGAAACATTTGTATACAAGGGATACAAGTTTATCCTTATGGATACAGCAGGCATCAGAAATACAGATGATATTGTAGAAAAAATAGGTATTGATAGGTCAAAAAACTCTATCAAATCTGCCGACATTGTTCTCTTCGTAGTAGACTCATCTACCAACCTTAGTGAAGAAGACTACGAGATAATGAAGGACATTGAAGGAAAAAATACAATAGTAGTTATCAATAAGTGCGACCTTCAGACCAAATGTGAATTACAAAAGATTCCTTTTGATAACAAAGTTAGCATTTCAACTACTACTGGCGAAGGTATAGGTAAACTAAAAGAAGAACTACTCACCTTCGTTACAAACAACAATATCAACAATAATTCACTAGTTATAACAAACAAAAGACATATCGAATCACTAAAGAGTGCCGACCAAAACCTTGATACTGCGATTAATAATCTTGATGCAGGAATAGACCTAGACCTAATATCTATAGACATTAAGGCTAGTTGGTTAAACTTAGGCGATATAACAGGCAATAGCGACAACGAGAAAATTATAGACGAAATATTCAGTAAATTTTGCGTTGGTAAATAATTAAACACAAATAAAGGAGGGGCAATATGAGAGAGTATTTTGACAAAGAAAATGGCATAGTATGGGTTGACTATTTTTCATCACAAAACACTAAGAAAAATATATCATTTACTGATTATCTTAAAAATAAATTTCTAAGAAAAAAATCAGAAAGCCAAGCCCCTACTAGAGAAGATATACCTAGAACACTAGACACCCTAAGTGTACTAGACGAGTGGTCTACTGGAGAAAAAGGAAAAGGCATCAGAGATTATGTATTAGTATCAAAAAATAATAATGATGGAATGGGTACATATTTTTTCAATAGATACATAAGACCCGATAGAGATATTCCTCCACAACACGAAGACAAGACTTTTCATTTCATCACAGCATTTCAAGCAGACAGCAAAGGCAAAGTTACTAACCCTACTCCACTAGGAACTGTACTTCTTAGCCATGCAGGAGTTAACACTAAATACAGAGATGTACTTGAGTATATAGTTGTTAATCCAGATATTCAGAGCAAAGGTGTAGGCTCAAAACTACTAAGTTCGATGGCGACTGATTTTTCGTTCTTTACAGAAGACCCAGAATCAAAAAGTCTAGCAACATATATTCACAATAAAAACACTGCTAGTAGAAAATTATTCACAGGTGTTGGGTTCCAGAAATTTATTCCTCCACAAATATATGGTATGGAAGACGACACCTATTGCGTACACTACACACCTTATGTACACGATGATTTTACTATGGCAAAAAACAACATAAAATCTAAACAATTATAGGAGAAAGGCTATGGCTAGAAAAAAACAACCACCTCGTAATACCGACCCAAGATATTACATTCACTATGATAGAAAAAATAACCTTTGTTGGTTACTCCAACCAGCAATATGCGACCAAAGTGAAGAAAATACCGGTCTTACAGAAGGAACTCTAGATTACCTCAGAACATCTCTCAACAAATGGAAAGATGCTGGTGTAAAAACATTTATCGCAGACGACTGTCCATTAGGCGACTTTATGTTAGGCGAAAACCTAACTGAGTTTACCGAAAAGTCCCTTGCTGTAGTTGTAAAACCAAACTGCGAAAAAGGTGAACTTTGGGACTTTATTGACAGACCAGACAGATACCTATTTGATGTAAATGACGACCTTTGTGATGATGTAGAAATAATGGGTGCATTCTGCTACTCCCCTGCTATGGGAGGTAGCTACAGTATGGACTATAATATTGTAAACAAAAAACACAGAGGCAAAGGCTTAGGTACAGCCATGCTAAAATCTTTTATAGAAAACCCAGAGTTTTTCACTGGTAGAGAAAGTATCAAAGGAGTGCATGCAACTATCCGAGAAGACAATGAGGCTAGTATCAGAAGTGTTACAAAAAACGGACTAAAAGTAGTGCCTGGTAGCCACAGATTATTTGGTATCAATCATGGTAAGAGATACTATATGTATCAGAGAGTTTTAGACAACTCTATGAGTAGATAAAACATATAAAAAAAACTTAATAAAACCTAATATACTAGAGCGAGTTTTTACCGAAAATTTTTCAATAATCTCTTGCTCTAGTATATTATTTGTAATATAATTATTGAGATTTTTTCAAAAGACTAAATTAACAAAAAAGGTCAGACTTATGATAAATAAATATGATGCAGTAGTAATAGGCTCAGGTCACGCAGGTAGCGAGGCCGCCCTAGCACTAGCAAGAACAGGTATAAAAACTTTGCTTTTAACACTAAACCTAGATAGCATAGGTTTTCTTGCTTGTAACCCTAGTATCGGTGGTACTGCCAAAGGTCATCTAGTTTGCGAAATAGATGCTTTGGGTGGAGAGATGGGAATCAATGCAGACAAGTCCACTATTCAAAGAAGAATGTTAAATAGTTCAAAGGGCTATGCAGTACAATCTCTCAGAGTTCAAGCAGACAAAAATCTATATCATAGAGAACTAAAGAAGGTACTAGAAAATACAGAGAACCTAGATATTAGACAAGGTGAAGTTAGTGATATAGTAGTCGAAAATGGCAAAGTAACTACAGTTAAAACCAAACAAGGTGGAGTATACGAAACTCAAGTAGCTATCATTTGTTCAGGTGTATATCTTCAGAGTAGAATTATCATCGGAGAATATTCAAAAGATGTTGGCCCAAACGGCTTTGCTAATAGCACAGACCTATCAGACTGCCTAACTAAATTAGGCTTCAATTTAAGAAGATTCAAAACTGGTACACCAGTTAGAATAGATGGCAAAAGTATTGACTACACTAGGCTCGAGATTCAGAAGGGCGAAGACAATATCCAAACATTCTCAACTCTTACAAAAGAAAAACCAGCGAATGTTTCTGACTGCTATCTAACATATACAAATTTAGACACTCATAGTCTAATCTTGAACAACTTAGACAAAGCCCCTATGTACAACGGAGCAATCGAAGGAACAGGTCCTAGATACTGTCCTAGTATTGAATCAAAAGTTGTTAGATTTGCAGACAAAGAAAGACATCAATTATTCATAGAGCCAGAAGGTTTAGACACAAACGAAGTATACCTACAAGGCTTCAGTACCAGTATGCCTATCGACCTACAAGAAGATATGGTTAGGAGTCTAAAAGGACTAGAAAATGCTAAGATTATGAGAGATGCTTATGCTATAGAATATGACTGTATTGATGCTACAACTCTATATCCAACACTAGAATCAAAATCAATCTCTGGACTATATTTTGCAGGACAAATAAACGGTACTAGTGGCTACGAAGAAGCAGCTGCACAAGGTCTAATTGCTGGTATAAATGCTAGTCTAAAACTAAGAGGTGAAGAACCTCTCATCTTAAAAAGAAGCGAGAGTTATATAGGCGTTCTTATAGACGATTTAGTTACAAAAGAAACCTTTGAACCATACAGAATGATGACTAGTAGAGCAGAGTACAGACTAACACTCAGACAAGACAATGCAGACATTAGACTAACAGAATATGGCAGAAAGTGTGGACTTGTTGACAATAACCGTTATAATCAATTTTTACAATATTTAGAAGAAATCAAAACTTTGGACACCATATTAGATAAGATTTATTCTCCAAAAGAGATAAAAGACTTCTTTGAAAAAGCAGGTGAAACACTATCAGGAACTAGTGGTTTGAGCCTAAAAGACATGCTCAGAAGAAACAAAATTACAGCTGAAATTTTACAGGAAAATTTCCCAGATATTTTATCACAATACTCTATAAGAGCAATCAAACAATGGGAGATAAATCTAAAGTATGAAGGCTATCTAAAAAGACAAGATATACAGATTCATCAAGCAAAAAAACAAGAAGAAAAGAATCTCCCAACCGACCTTGACTACAGTGAAATCAAAGGTCTTAGACTAGAAGCAAGACAAAAATTAAATGACATCAAACCTATGACTTTAGCACAAGCTAGTAGGATAAGTGGAGTAAGTCCTGCAGACATATCTGTACTAACAGTCTACCTAAAAACTATCCAAAAATAGTAAATACACATTACTAATATTTACTAAAAAATCAATAGTTTATATAACCAAAACATATTAATTTTTATATATCATTCGGTCAGTATATATAATAAAAAGATACTTCAGACATTTATAATGATAAGATAATTTCACCAACCAAATGATAAAAACCTATAAAATAATATGATTTAAACACATACGAAATTTGTATGTGTTTTTTTTATTTTCTACAGTTTAACAACACATACCCTTATTTTTAAAAATAAAATTTTAGTCACAAGAAAAGATATTATCACAATATATCAAATAACATCAAAACCAGAACAGTAGTTATAAATATATCATTTTTTAAAAAACATATTTACCAAAAATACCAGATAATAAAACTATAAAAAAATACTAAACAAAAAGCACATTCAGATAAAGCATGAATTATATTTAGTCTATATCTTCAAATACTATAGCAGGGGAGATAACAAAACCAACCTATACTAAAAACACAAACTAAAGAAAAAAACAAAGCATCAAGAATATCTAAATTAAATATATCAGAGTTTATACTTATAATAACAAAATAACAATCTATCATAATTAAAATAATAAACACACACCTAAACCAACAACTTATGCAAATCTAAAATATTGGCTAAATATAGCCATTTTATCTATATTTTATAATACATTATTAATCAAAAAATATATCATTCTTTATATGTTTAGTTATTATTTCATAACTATATTTTAATTAAAAAATACAATAAAAACTATTACTAAGGTATACATATATCAGACTACAAGAAAGATTTAAGAATCTTGTATTGATAATTTATAACAAATAAACATCTCTTTAAATAACCATTTTTTCTCATACCATACCAACAAAATTTTAATTTATTTTTAAACAGGAGGATACTACTTATACATTATTAATTATAAAATTACCTATTCTTAAAATTTTAATATATTATATATAATATATTAAAGACGAAATATAAAGTAGGGGGTTACACAAGGTAAAATGTTTCACATGAAACATTTATAAAAATGCAAAAGAACATCTTTGTATAATCTTGCCTTAAATAAAACAGCAAAATAACCTATCGGTCTTATATTAACATAATTCTTTTTATTAATATTAAAAAACTACAGAATCATTGACTTATTTAAACATAAGTAAAAATTGTTTCATGTGAAACATTTTGGTATAGCATACACTGTATTGATTCAGACATAAAATTATATATCGACTTTATTATATTATAAAACCGTTTTTAATATATAACTTTTTATTATTTATCTTTATAAATAGTAACATTGTCTATATTTAGATATTAATAATAGCAGTTACAAATACTTATATGTTTCACGTGAAACATTTTTTAAATAATTAATAGTAAATCAAAATATATGGCTAATTATGGATAAAATATACTCTTTAAAGAGTAAGTTATATTAATAAAATAAAAATTAGTTATAAATTATATATTATTATAAGATTTGCAATTTATATAAGGTCATAATCTATACAAACAACGAAATATAGTCATTTATTGTATTGTTTCACATGAAACAATGCAATTATAAAATAGAGGCTATTATAAATATACTAATATTTAGATTTATATTACAACAAAGGTAAAACTACTTAAACAATGTTTCTTGTGAAACATTAAATCAGAAATATATATTTAAAAATATCATTACAATATTAATAAACCATCACATAATTTAAAATATAATAAAAAATAATGATAAGAACATTGTTTCTTGTGAAACATTATAGGAAAAACAATAGATAAAGCCATAATACATTAAAAGTAATTATAATTAATAAAAAGATAATCAGAAAAATAAGATCATAAATCATATACAATATCTATAATAAATGTTTCAGATGAAACATAATATTTATTGAATAAAACAATAACAAATATAGCTGAAAAACATATAATTATTAAAATATAAGAAAAAATGTAGTAAAATATGGGGTTTTATTAAATATTTTTTATATTTTATATAAAAAGATACTAAAAGTATTTTGAAAAACAAATTCAAATTTGTTATACTTAAAAAAAAGATATTATGGGATAATATGAATATAGATAAACTAAAAGAAAAAATTAATAAATATAATATTGAATATAGCGAAGAAAATATAGAAAAACTCGCTAAATTCAATGATTTAATGCTAGAATATAATAAAATACATAATTTAACATCAATTACAGAAGAAAATGATGTAATAATCAAACATTTTATTGATTCACTACTACCATATAAAGAATTAGAAGAAAATAAAAAAATAATTGATATAGGTTGTGGAGGAGGTTTTCCGAGTGTTCCTCTAGCAATAATCAATGAAAAACTCAATATTTTAGCAGTTGATAGCATAAAAAAGAAGACTGATTTCGTTTTAAGTGCAAAAAATACCCTAAATATAGCCAATTTAGAGGTAAAAACCACTAGAATTGAAGATATTGCATTTAAAACAGAGTATAGGGAATCTTTTGATATTGTTATATCAAGAGCTGTTGCATCTCTAAATACTATAATAGAATATTCAGCCCCACTACTAAAAAAACACGGAAAAATAGTAGCTTATAAAGGAAGTAACTATCAAGAAGAGCTAGATAATGCAAAAAATGCCCTAAATTTACTAAAATGTAGGGTAAAAACAATAAAAGAATATTATATTGAAGAAATAGATGCAAAAAGATATGTAATTATCATAGAAAAAATAGATAATACACCATCAAAGTATCCTCGTGGGCAAAATAAACCTAGAACCAACCCACTATAAATATTGAAAATACAGTAAAATACTTAAAAATATATAATAAATACAATAAAAACTACCTATTTTAGGTAAAAAGGAGAATATTATGGGAAAAATCGTTGCAGTTTTTAATAAAAAAGGTGGTGTTGGTAAAAGCACTACTTGTGTAAACTTAGCTGGATACCTAGCAACATTTGGTAAAAAAATACTTGTATTAGATATTGACCAACAATGTAATGCTAGTAGTCACTTAGGAATAGATAAAAATGAAGAACACAATACTATATATGATGTAATTATTGATGATTGCACTATAGAAGAGGCAATTATCCCTACAAAACTTGAGAATTTAGACATTATTCCTGCTAGTGAAGACCTTGCTGGAGCAGAAATTGAACTAGTTCACATGAATAACAGAGAAAAAATCGTTAGAAATCACTTAAGAAAGATAAAAAACAAGTATGATTACATACTAATAGACTGTCCTCCATCATTAGGACTAATAACAGTCAATGTTTTAACTGCTTGTGACACAGTTTTGATTCCAATTCAGTGCGATTACCTAGCATTAGAAGGTTTAAGTCAATTAATGTCTGCAATCAGACTTGTTAAAAAACACTTAAACGAGACAATTGATATCGAAGGCGTTGTTTTAACAATGAAAGACAATAGAAGTAACCTAAGTCAACAAGTTGCAGCTGAAATTACCAAGTATTTTAGCAGTAAATTGTACAAAACAATGATTCCTAGAAATGTAAGACTTGCTGAAGCACCTAGTTACGGCGAACCAATCGTTATGTATGACCATAAATGTACTGGCGCTCAAGCATACAAAGCCCTTGCAGAAGAATTTTTACAAAGAAATGCTTAAAATGTTTCACAGTGAAACAATGGCTTGTTATCATTTTTGAAACAAAAGTAGCCAAAATATCGCTATTTTTGGGCAATTTTATATTAAAAATCAATAAAAAGAAAATGTTTCACAACAAAGTTATGATTTTATAAAAATATTTAGTTATAAATTTATAATAATACCAAACCACAAAATAATTATATTTTCATAACAATAATAGTTATACATTTATAACAATTTTATACAAAAATAAAAGGACGGATTTAAAATAATGGCAAAAGAAAGAGGTTTAGGTAGAGGTTTAGGTTCATTATTAGGTATAATTGATGATGAAGAAGAGCTAAGACCTACTAAAAGAGAAGTAAAAGAAGAAACAACAGCTCCAGTTAGAGAAGAACAAAAGATGATAGTACCTGAGGGAGAAGTTGTTAGAGAGATTGAAATAGGCTTAATAGATAATAACCCTAATCAGCCTAGAAAAAACTTTGACCCAAATGCACTAAATGAACTTAGCCAGAGTATTAAGTTACATGGTATTTTTCAACCTATCTTAGTAACACCTAAAAATGGTCGTTACATGATAGTAGCAGGTGAGAGAAGATTCAGAGCATGTAAACTTGCAGGCAAAAAGACTATTCCATGTATCGTAAAAGAGCTAAAAGAAGGCGAAATTAAAGAAATTGCATTACTTGAAAATATCCAAAGACAAGATTTAAACCCTATTGAAATCGGTAGAGCAATGCAAGAGCTTATGAATGTATATGGTTGGACACAGGAGCAACTTGCAGATAGATTAGGTAAAAGTAGGTCTGCAGTTGCTAATGCTATGAGACTACTAACGCTATCCCCTGCTGTTATCGAACTTATCGAGCAAGGTAAACTATCTGCTGGTCATGCTAGAAGTTTGGTAGTAGTAACAAATCCCGATGTACAACTTAAACTTGCAGAACAAGTTATGAGTAGCAAATTAACAGTTAGAGATATGGAGAATGCTGTTAAAGAGTTATCAAAGAACGCAAAGAGAACAATTAAGCCTAAAACTCAAGAGCTTTCTATGGAAATGCAAGAGTTCGTAGACATTATGGAGAAAAAGTTCTCTACAAAAATCAATATTAAAGGTAATGAGAAAAAGGGTAAAATAGTTATCAATTACTACAATTCAGACGACCTAGACAGAATATACGAGATAATTGCTAGACTAAACTAATAATAATGAAGATTAAATCTATAAATATCACAAATTTTCGAAACTACTCTAACCAAAGTGTAGATTTCGATAGTTCACTCAATGTAATAATAGGTAAAAATGCTCAAGGCAAAACAAATCTCCTTGAGTCAATCTTTATATGTGCTATAGGCAGAAGTCCTAGAACAACAAAAGACAGAGACCTCATTAAGTGGGAAAGCACTTATGCAAAAATTAGCCTAGATATTGAAAAAAAACTAGGAAAAAAAGAAATAGATATTTATTTATTTAATAACCAAAACAAAGCCATAAAAATAGATAAAATCGGTATCAAGAGAATCGGACAACTAATGGGTAACTTCAATGCCATATATTTCTCTCCAGACGAACTAAAACTAATCAAAGAAAGTCCAGACGAGAGAAGAAAATTTATGGATATAGACCTATGTCAATTCGATAAAAACTACTTCTATACCCTATCGAATTATAATCAGGTACTTCAGCAGAGAAATAAACTCCTAAAAACCACTAATGAAAAAGTTCTCAAAGACACTATTTCTATATGGAATGAGCAATTAGCCACTCATGGCGCACAATTAATAATGTCTAGACTCAGACTAGTAGAAAATCTTAAAACAAGAGTTTACGAAATCCATAAATTCCTAACTAATAACAAAGAAGAAATGCAAATATCTTATCAAGGATATACTGCAGATACCGAAAATGACCTAAAATTACTACTTCTAAAGAAATATGAAGAAAATATTGATAAAGATATAAAATTAGGTTATACAACAGTAGGTCCTCATAGAGACGATATCAAAATAGAGTCTAACGGCATCGATCTGAGGTCTTATGGTAGTCAAGGTCAACAGAGAACTGCTGCTCTATCTCTAAAGTTAGCAGAATTATCAGTTTTCAAAGATAATATAGGCGAATATCCTGTACTACTACTAGATGATGTCCTAAGCGAATTAGATAACGATAGACAACTAAAACTACTAGAGTTTGTAAAACCGATTCAAACTATACTTACTTGTACAGAATTTAATTTTAGTGTTCCTCATACTAAATTCGTTATAGAAAATGGTAAACTAAAAACAAAAGATACAACTTATTCAAATTAAATTACAAAAAAATCATAAAAAGGGCTATACTATTTTGTTTTTTTATGATAAACTTATTTCGTAAGAAATATAATTTTTCACTAAATTTACTCTAAAATATTGATTTTGTTATATTTTTATAACAAAAAATAATATATTTACAGTCTAATTTTTTGAAGTTTAGTTACGAATAGAAAAAAATATATTAAACATAATATAGAAAGGAGAGCAAATGAAGATAATTTGTGATGGTGCAGACCTATCTGATGCAGTGCTAAAAGTTAGCAAAGGTACATCAAATAAAACCACAAACCCTATCCTTGAGGGTATCAAAGTTGTTGCAGAAGAAGATTATGTTACACTTAGTGCGACTGACCTAGAGTTATCTATTGAGAAAACTATCAAAGGAATGGTCCAAATCGAAGGCGAAATGGTTGTTCCAGGTAAATTCTTTTGCGAATATATCAAAAAACTAAATAACGAGCAAATCGAACTTAGTGTAGATGATAGAAATATGCTTTCTATTAAATACACAGATAGTGTTGGTAAGATTCAATGTATGCAATCTGGCGAATTCCCTATAATTAAGAAACTCGAAGATAGCAATAATTTCGTTATGAAACAAAAAGACTTTAAGTCACTTATTGCTAAATCTATCTATGCAGTAGCAGTAGAAGATGTTAGACCAATACTTAAAGGTGTAAAACTTGAAATTAGAGAAAACCAAATCACAGCTGTAGCATTAGACGGTTATAGACTAGCAGTAGTTAAAAAACCTCTAGTTAGTACAACAGCAGAATTTAGTTGTATAGTTCCTGCTAGGTCACTTAATGAGATTTCTAAATCATTAGACGATAGCGATAACGATATCCAAATCAATGTTAGTAGAAATTTCTTAATGGTAGATATTGATAATACTAAGATTACTACTAGACTACTCGAGGGTGATTTTATTGATTACAATCAGATTATTCCTAATAACTTCAATACAACTGCTATACTAAATAAAGACCAATTACTAGATGCCCTTGAGAGAGCAAGTCTACTAAGTAGAATTGATAGAAACAATCTAGTTAGATTCGATATCTCAGATAAAGTTATGGTTTTATCTAGTAAAAGCGAGATAGGTGATATCAAAGAAAACATCACTATTTCTCTAAAAGGTGGAGATTTGTCTATCGCATTTAATGCTAGATACTTCACAGAAGCACTCAGAGCTATCTCTGATGAATTCTTAAAACTAGATTTTACTTCAGCTGTATCTCCTTGTATCATTACAAGCAACGATTCAGACGAATTCTTATACCTAATCCTACCAGTTAGAATTATGGCATAAATAAAAAATACCTATATTTAGGTATTTTTTTTACTTTAAAAATAATTTTTATAAACTTTTAAAAAAAGATTTGCATTTCCCCTATTATATAGATATAATTAATTATATAGAATAAATAAGTGATTGATTTCGACTTTTTTCAACCTTATAAATTACACTTAGACACCCTTCTACACTATTTCCACAAAGTATTTATACTTATCGTGGATAGAAGCACATACTTACACACAAAGTTATAAACATCAAAATATACTACATATAGACTTCTGTTTGGCTACAATTCGTGGGCTTAGATACTATATGTAGTATTTTTAAATAGTTATCCACATTTTCACACCCCTAATAACAAAAATAAAAATCTAATAAAAAAATAAATAATAAATTGTTAGGCAAAAAATGACATACTTTCTTGAAATTCACTTTTGCTTTATGTTACAATTAAACGGTAATAATTTATTAGAACTAAAAATAATCAATGAAATGCTATAATACTACTTTTTAGTACAGCAGAAAAAAGTTGACTTTTATTTTTAACTAATTATTAGATGAGGTAATAGCTTTGGCTATCATTAATGGTAATTATTCATTTATAGACCTTAATGCTATTAAGGGTAATATTATAGATACCCTATCTGTATATTATGGAGAAGAGTATAGAGAAACTATATCTAGTAGATTAGATAGAGTTCTTTTTGTGCCTTTTCACTCTATGCCTTATATAAATGAATATTATAATAATTATATCTATCAGTTCGAAGACGAGATTATAGATACAACTCTTACTAAGTTAGGCTTAGAATCTACTCCAGAACTAAGAGAGATACTGAGAACTTGTAGTAGTATCAAGGATAATAGACTAAGCGAAGTAGTATACTATAATAATTCTATAGCAGATAGTATTAACCCTGCAAGGCTTGATAATTTACAGAAATATCAGAGAATGCAAGTTCAAAAATTTATCGCTAGAAAAGATGCTATTATGAAAAGATTACAGTCTAGTAGAATGAAATATGCTACTAAGATTTCCCCATCATCTCTAGTCGCTGACCAGAGTTTAGAAAAATAAAAAAAACAACTAAATATAGCGAATTTTTCAATAAATAAAAATATCCATTAGATGTGTTTCTAATGGATATTTATTTTACTAATTTATTGTAATGAAATATAATTATATTTTCATAACCATACTGTAAGTATAGTTAAATTATTTTTCAATAGTGCTTTCGTCTGCTCCTTCTTCTTTAGCTAGTTCTTCTTCTGCTAATTGAGTTAGAGCCATTACTACTTCTCTATATGGAGTATACTTAGATAGGTCGTCTATCATACTCTCAAGAAGTGCATCTTTTTGTTTTCTTAGTGAGAATATTTTTTTGATAATAGGTGGTTCTAGATTTTCTAAATGAACACCTCTAACTAGGTCATCTGGAGTAACTCCTTCTACTAGACCTTTAGTTAGATAATCTTGTTCCCATTCACTAATTAGTGCACCTAGACTTCTAACTTTTTCGTAGTCTAAGATACCTGTTGGACCGATATATTCTAGTGGTCTAAATTTTCTCTCAAACTTTCTTGAGATATGACCTGCAAGTTTTCCAAAAGGAGAATCTGTGATAGTTTTCTTAAAGTAAATATCATAACTAGGGTCGATATTAAATCTCTTAATATTGTCGTGGAATAGTGAATAAAATTCTTGTGTTAAGAAGTCAGAATATCTATATAGTGCTACAAACTCTTGTTGTGGTACTTGAATGTCACTAACTGGTAGAATATTACCATATTTTTTTAGGAATATTTCTACTAATTCTCTAGTTTGTTTTTCATTAGCATTTTCCATTATAGCCCTAATTTTAGGGTCAAAATCGGTAGCACCAACTATATCATTTCCAAATATTCCTATATTTTGAACTTCTAGTCCAGTTCTCTCCTCGCCACTAGTATAACTCTGTACTAATAGATGATTAGATACAGCATGATTACCCTCATGTAGCATATTGTTTAGTCTACTATCTGGAGTAATATTTTCGTCCTCGCAGAAATAAATGTATCTACCAGTTCTGCTGATTTTTCCTCTTCTATTATCTGGCATCATAAAGTATTGAGTAGATGAATCGCTATCATGGAAATAACCAAATGGTTTAGATGGTTTTAGGTTCTCATCAAACTTGCAGTTATCATATAATAATTCGACTATACCTTTTCTCTTAACCTCTACTATATCAGCAAATTGAGGAGGAATGGTTGGAGCTAATCCAGTCTTTATTTGATGGTTATATTCAGCCTCTAATGCTCTTTTCATTTCATTAGTAAGAATTGCTGGGTTTAGACAATCAAAGTCTTCATTCTGGATATGAGTAAAGTCTATACCACACATTCTCATATACTTAAGTCTTTTGAAATAGATTAAGTATCTTTCGTCATCTTTTGCCTTGCTCTTCTTAAGGATAGCATCAGCAACAGAAGTAAATGCCTCGAGTACACCAGGAACAGATATATCACCTAAGAAAAATACTCCGTCAGAATCTAGTCTATCTTTATCTAAAGATAAATTAGTAGAATTTTCAATTATTTTTCTATCATTTTTTGAGAATAAGAAACCTTGTTTTTCTGCATAAGTGAGTAGTTCTCTGTATGCTTTGTCATAGTTAGCATCTAGAGTCGCCATATCTGTAAAAATATCGCAAGGGTGAGCGCTCTCTGTTTGCCTAATTGCTCCGATTAAGATATTTCTAAGTTTAAGTATTTTAGTATCAACATTTCCCTCTTTTTGAGGAATTCTAAAAGAATTACAAACTCTCTTTTTCATTTCTTCTAATCTCATAAATGTTTCTTGAGATAGTCCACCATTCTCTATATAGAAAAAAGTTGGGTCTGCTAGAGTTAAAAGTTCGCTTTCATCTAAACTATCTGCATCACTAGGAATAAGAATATCTTCTCTAGTGCTGTTTCTTTTCATTTTTGTTACAGCAAAAAAGTTATCGAGAATCTCGTCCCTGTATCTCATAATATATCTTTTGTAATATTCGTTTACATACTCGAAGGTATGGAATGGTACATACTTGATAGAACTGACCCTTGATGCAACAGTATCCCTGTGTTCTTCCCCATAATATTCAGTATATACATCTGTTAGTTTAGGCTTTAGACTTTCAAAGTCTAGCCAGCTATAGTTTCCATTCAAAATCATAATTAGTTCCACCTTAACTTTTATTTTGAATAATGTACTAATATTTTATCATATATGTTTTTACATTTCAATAGCTTTTTTATATTTACATTTCATATATTTATATATAATATATATAAAATAAGGGCTTTTTAATGGGTGTGGATATGTGAATATTTTATATAACCTAAGAAATTTATATATCTTTTTGTTTTACTAATAATTTATATTAGTATAAAATTAGAAATGGAATTTTTATGTTAAAGGAGAAGTATGAAAAGAATATTTAAAAATCTAACATTTCGTGATTACATACTTATCCTAATAACTATCAGTGCAATTATATCTCAGACATACTTCGAAATGGAGTTTATAGGGTATACTGCATCAATAGTTGGTCTAGTAGGTACAGGTGCTACAGGTGCTGATTACTGGGCTGTAGGATATAGAATGATTATCGTGGGACTAATAGTATTTATTTCTGCTTTTATAAAGACTGCTTTAGCTTCATTTATTTCTAGTAGACTTGCTAAAAATCTAAGAAGAGAAGTTTTTGATAAAGTAAATAGCTTTTCTAGTGTTGAGATAAATAAATTCAGTACCAGTAGTCTAATTACTAGAAGTACAAATGATATTACTCAAGTTCAGAGAACATTTCAACAGATGCTAACTATGATGTTTATGGCTCCATGTATGGCAATTTTCGCTATCCTTAGAATCACAGAGAGTAGTTTAGAATTATCTCTCACATCATTATCATTCTTAGTTGTTATGTTATCTTTGTTAATCACAATGTTATTCTTTGTATTGCCTAAGTTTAATATTATGCAGAAAAATACCGATAGACTAAATCTAGTTACTAGAGAAAATCTAACAGGTATCAGAGTAGTTAGAGCATATAATGGTGAGAAGTATCAAGAACAAAAATTTGAAGACGCTAACGAAACATTAACAAAGACCAATTTATTCTTAAATCGTGTTATGTCACTTCTAAACCCATCACTTAGCCTTATAATGAATGGTATGAGTCTATCTATCTACTGGGTAGGTGCTCATTTAGTAAATATAGGTAGTCTAAGATATGCCCAAATCACAGCATTTACACAGTTTAGTATGCATATCATCATGAGCTTTATGTTTATAACACTTATGTTTGTTATGATACCTAGAGGAATAGTATCTCTAAGGAGAATAAACGAAATATTAGATACAGAGAATAGTATCAAAGATGGCGAAATAGACAAAAGTGAAGCTCTAGGCACAATCGAATTTAGAGATGTATCATTTATATATCCAAATGCAGAAGAGCCAGTGCTTGAAAATATATCATTCAAGGTAAACAAGGGTGAAACAGTAGCATTTATAGGTTCAACAGGTAGTGGTAAAAGTACACTTATAAACCTAATACCTAGATTTTACGATACAACTAGTGGTCAGGTATTAGTAGATGGTATAGATGTAAAAGCATATAAACTAGAAACTCTACATGATAAAATCGGCTATGTTCCACAAAAGGCAAATCTCTTTAGTGGTGATATCCTTAGTAATATGAAAGTAGCCAAAGACGATATTAATGATGATGAGATAGAGAGAGCATTGTCTATTGCTCAATGTACATTTATTGAAAAACTTGATGATGGTTATACTCATACTGTTGCTCAGGGTGGAAAAAATTTCTCTGGTGGTCAGAAACAAAGATTGTCTATCGCTAGAGCGATTGCTAAGAAACCAGAAATATTTATATTTGACGATAGTTTCTCTGCACTAGACTTTAAGACTGATAAAACCTTAAGGGCAGAATTAAAGAAAAATATAAAAGATACAACAACACTTATTGTTGCCCAGAGAGTTAGCACTATTGCTAATGCAGATAAAATAGTAGTTCTTGATGATGGTAAAATGGTTGGTATCGGAACTCACAAAGAATTACTAAAAAACAATAAGGTATATCAAGAGATATACGATTCACAAACTAAAAAGGAGGTAATGTAGAATGCCACCTCCAATGAAACAAACCTTCAAAGCGAAGAATTTTAAGAAGACATTTAAACAATTATTAGTGTCATTAAGAGTTTATGCATGGCAAATAATTGTAGGATTATTATGTGCAGCAACTAGTACAATTTTAGGTATTATAGGCCCTAACCAAATCCAAAAAATCGCTAGTTATATAGTTAATGAGCCTATTCAGATGAATGAGATTACTAAGTTAGGAATAGGACTAATTATCATATACTTATGTAGTTTTGGTTTTGCATTTGTTCAAAATTTCTTAATGAGTGGAGTAACAGCTAGAATATCTAAAGATTTTAGAACTAGAATATCCCATAAGATTAATAACCTCCCACTTAAATATTTAGACTCAACTCCTTATGGAGATGTATTATCTAGAGTTACTAATGATGTAGACTTGCTTAGCGATACATTATCTAATTCCCTTAGTTCTATGATTACCTGTGTAGCAACTATCATAGGTAGTATTATAATGATGTTTAGTTATTCATGGAAACTAACCCTTATTGCTATAGCAATACTACCAGTTAGTATGCTTGTAATAGGTTTAATGTTCAAGGTTAGCCAAAAGTATTTCAAAATGCAACAAGATGCTTTGGGAGATATTAATGGCCATATCGAAGAGATATATTCTGGACATAATGTAGTTTCTATCTATAATGCACAAGACCAGGCAAACGAAAAATTTGACGATATCAATAATAGACTATTTACTTCTTCTATCAGAGGTAATATCTTGTCTGGTATTATGCACCCACTTATGAATTTATTTGGTAATATGGGTTATGCTCTTATTATCATTATCGGTTGTATAATGACTATTAAGGACTTCTCTTTTGTAACAATAGTTACAACTTTTGTAATTTATTATAGAATGTTTAACAATCAAGTTGGACAGATAGCATCTATATCTGGTACAATACAAACTACTGTTGCAGCGAGCGAGAGAATATTTGAGTTTTTAGATGAGCCATCTCAGGAGGACGAAAGTCAAAAAACTAAACAATTATCAGATATTAAAGGCTCACTAACTTTTGAAAATGTAAACTTTGGTTATACACCTGCTAAACAAATTTTGCATGACCTATCTGTAGAGATTAAACCGGGTCAAAAGGTAGCAGTTGTAGGACCAACTGGAGCAGGAAAGACTACACTTGTTAATTTGCTTATGAGATTCTACGAAGTAGACAGTGGTAAAATACTGATAGATGGCGTAGATATCAAAGATATAAAAAGAGAGAATGTTCGTAAACTATTTGGTATGGTACTACAAGACACATGGCTCTTTGAGGGTACTATAAAAGAGAATATTGCTTATGGTAAAAAGAAAGTAAGCGACAGCGACATAATCAAAGTATGTAAGTCAGCAGGAATCCATCACTTAATCAAATCTCAGCCTAATGGCTATGATATGATACTAAATGAGGACAGTAACTTTAGTTCGGGTGAGAAACAATTAATCACTATTGCTAGAGCAATGCTACATGATGCACCTATGCTTATCTTAGATGAGGCAACTAGTAGTGTAGACACTAGAACTGAGGTACTTATCCAAAAAGCAATGGACGAACTACTAAAAGGTAGAACCAGTATAATTATCGCTCATAGACTATCCACAATAGTTAATGCCGACCTAATACTTGTTATGAAAGATGGCTGTATTGTAGAGAAAGGAACACACAAAGAACTCCTTGCTCTAAACAAGGTTTATGCTGGTCTTTATAATGCACAATTCTAAATAAAATAAAAGCAGGGATTATACATTTCTGCTTTTTTCTTTTTTCTTAGCTAATCTTTAGTATAAAAAAATAACTAAATAGAGGAATATATCCCATTTTCAGAAAATAAATATTATCAATAAAGTATAGGATAAATATTTGACAAATATAGACAAAAATTATATAGTAATAAAAAATGGTTTGCTTTTTTTATGCAATCACATAATTAGGAGTTTAAAATGGGATTTATTAAAAAGAACTTACAAAAAGTAATCGAGTGGAAAGATGATAGTAGAGATACTGTTGTTTATCGTTTTCCACTAGAGGATAGATACGAGATTATGACTGGCTCTACATTAGTAGTTAGAGAGAGCCAAGTAGCAGTATTTGTACACAAAGGAAAAGTAGCTGATGTCTTCGAGCCAGGTACTTATAAACTTTCTACAGATAACCTACCATTCATCACAAAGGTTTTATCTTTGCCTATGGGATTTGAGTCTCCTATCAAGGCTGAAGTTTACTTTGTTAATACTAAACAATTCGTTGGTCAAAAATGGGGTACTCAGAACCCTATCACTGTTAGAGACCAAGACTTCGGTATGGTTAGACTAAGAGGTTATGGTATCTACTCATATAGAGTTATTGATGCTAAAGTATTTATGGACGAAGTGTTTGGTACAAACAACCGTTACACTACTGCTGATGTTGCTGAGCAGATTAGACCTATGGTTATCCAAGCTATTACAGACACTATTGCAGAGAGCAAAATGTCTGTACTAGACCTTGCTGCTAACTATAGAGAGTTCAGTGAGAAAGTTACAGATTCTTCTGTTGCAGAGTTTGAGAGATATGGTCTTAAACTTGAGAAACTAGTTATTGAGAATATTTCTCTACCAGAGTCAGTAGAAAAAGCTCTTGACGAGAGAAGTAAACTAGGTATCATGGAAGACAAAATCGGTACTTATACTCAATATCAGGCAGCAACTGCTCTTAGAGACGCAGCTCAAAATCCTAATGGTAACAACTTAGCAGGATTAGGAGTAGGATTGGGTGCAGCAGGTGCTATGGGTGGTATGTTCCAAAACACTCTAAATAGTGCTACTAATGCAAATAACAAGAAATGTATCAAATGTGGTGCAGAGATGAGTGCTAAGGCTAAACATTGTCCAGAGTGTGGCGCAGTTCAATCAGCTGTATGTCCTAAGTGTGGCGAGGCTGTTTCTGCTAGAGCAAAATTCTGTGCTAACTGTGGTGAGAAGATTGCTCCAAAGGGTGCTAAGACTCATTGTCCTAACTGTGGCGAAGAAGTTAAAGCAGGCGCTAAATTCTGCCCTAACTGTGGAACAAGCACAAAATAATTAAATTTAATACTCATAGTGACTACTTAATAGTAGTTATCTAGAACTAGTACAAATGCAGAGAGAGGTTGGTTGGTGCGAAACCTATACTATTAGATAATGAATTACATAAGTACGAGTGAGCTTTTTATACTTTTAGTCAAAAGTATCAATGAGGGTATATATCTATATGTATACCGAAGAAAGGTGGTACCACGAAAGTAATACACTCTCGTCCTTTTATGATAGGATGAGGGTGTTTTTCTTTGTCCTATATGAAATACTACTACAACCAAAAGAGAGGAAAAATAATGGTTAATACTAATTTATACAATATACTAAAAGAAAGAGGTTTGCTATACCAATGTAGCAACGAAGAACAGTTTAAAAAGAAACTAGAGAGTGGAGAGCCTCTAGTAGTTTATGAGGGTAGTGACCCTACTGCAGATAGCCTCCATATCGGACACTGTGTGCCTTATTGCATACTTCGTAGATTCCAACAGGCTGGACATAAGGTTTTATTACTTATGGGTGGAGCAACTGCTTGTATCGGTGACCCTAGTGGAAAGTCAGATATGAGAAAGATGCTTACTAAAGAAGAAATCAATCATAATATCGAGAAAATCAAGGATACACTAAAGGTTTTCCTTGACTTTGATGGTGACAATCCTGCAGAGATAGTTAATAATGGTGACTGGTTCTCTAAGATTAATTATATCGACTTTATGAGAGAGTATGGTGTTCATTTCAATATCAATAAGATGCTTGCTAGTGAAATATATAATAATAGACTAGAGAGTGGTGGTTTGACATTCTTTGAGATGGGTTATATGCCAATGCAGGCTTATGACTTTGTTCACCTAAATAGAGAAAAAGGCTGTACTATCCAGTACGGTGGTGCTGACCAATGGGGTAATATTGTTGCCGGTGTAGAATTACAAAGAAAACTAAATTTCCAAAACGGTACAGATATCGAATTAATCGGTGCTACTAACCCACTACTTTTAACTCCAGAAGGCAAGAAAATGGGTAAAACAGAAAAGGGTGCTATTTGGATTAGTAAAGACAAAATCTCTGCTTATGACTTTTATCAAGGAGTATACCAAACTCCAGATGCTTGTGTAGAGATGATGTTTGCATTATTTACAGATATCGATATGAACGAAGTAAAAGCAATCTGTAAAGAGGATATTGTAAAGGCTAAACAAAGACTATCTTATGAAATCACTAAGTTTGTTAGGGGCGAAGAAGATGCAAAAATCGCTGAAGAGGCTACTAAGTCATTATTCGGTGGTGGTGCTCAAAATCTAGACAATGTTCCTACATTTACTATTGAGTCTGCTCAAGTAGATAATATCAGTATTATAGATGTAGTAACTCTATCTAAACTATGTGCATCAAAGTCAGATGCTAGAAGAATGATAGAGGGTGGTGGTATCTACCTTAACGAAGAAAAGGTAACAGACACTAGAGCAATGCTAACTAGCGCAGACCTAAAAGAGGGTTACGCTCTACTTAGAAAGGGTAAAAAGAACTATGTTAAAGTAGTTGTTGAGTAATTAATATAAAAATGTCTATGAGAGTATCATAGACATTTTTTGTATCACTGCTATATCTGTTGCTTGACATAAAAAAATAATTTCAATAAAATATAAATGTAAATATTACTAATACTAAATATATTATATATAGTATGTAGGACAAGGCTATGAGAAAGAAATGGAAAGTTATCTTAATACTTCTATTTATGCTACCAATGGTAGTGTTCTTTAATGGCTGTAGTTGTGATGGGTTTAATCCAGATGATGACGGTCTAAATAGTTATCCAGTAATGTTCTATACTAATAGTGGAGATAATGGAAGTTTCAATTATGAGACCAAAATTGTTAAACATGGATATACAGTTTCTCGTCCAAAAGATCCAGTGAAAGCTGGTTACAATTTCGCTGGTTGGTACAAAGACAAAGAGTGTACTATTACATGGAAATTTGACGAAGATAGGATATATGAGCCAACGACTATATATGCCCACTGGCTACCTATTAATATTGACCACTAATCTAAAATCTAGATTCTTTGTCTAAAAATAAATTAGAGCACTTAAAGAAAAATACATTTAATAATAAACAAAAAGACTAAGTTATAAATCACTATAACCTAGTCTTTTTTTACTAAATTTTTATATTCTTAGCCTTGCAATATTATATATTTAATGTAGAAAATTATATTATTTTTTTATTGAAATATTTACAATCTAAATAGTGTTTTTACTATAAAATATATTAAAAAATATTATATAAATAATTGTATTTTGGTTGTAATTTTAATGATGTTTTTTATTTGTATAATATTTATGTGTATATGTAGTATGTGTCTTTAGAAAATGTATAATTGTCATAAACTAATAATGTACTGACAGAAACTTATATATTATAAATTTAATTGTTTTGTTGATAAAAGTGTTTGAAGTGATGTTCTATCAATAAGTGTAACACCTATCTTTTCAGCAAGAATTTCGGCTGGTTTAGTAAACTTACTATTTGTGATTACCATAGCCCTATCTGCTTGATAAAATTCCCTTGCAGATGATATCTCTTGCACTGCAGAATTGCTAACTGTTCGCTTGTAGTATAGTTTACACTGTATAGCAATAATTTCGTCTTTTGTGCTAACGAGTAGGTCTGCACCGTAGTCGTGAGACTTTTTGGTTTTGGTCACTTTGAGCCCTTTGCTTCTAAAGAACATTGCGAGTAGTTCTTCAAAGTCCTCTCCGTCTAGAATATCTATTTTGTCTATGCTAATATTAGAGATATAGTTACTTGCAATTCTTTTTTCTATTTGTTTGTATATCGATTTTATAATGTAATAAAAAATGACTACAGGAAAAAATCCTATAGCCAAAATAATCTTAATTTTTTTAACCATAAACATTCCACCATATTAATCCCCATTTTATTTTCCCATATATTTATAAGCACATAAAAATCCTTTTTCACTACTTCCCACATAGTATTAATTTTTATTTGCTCATTATTTTACTTCCCATCTAGCAAAATAATTATTCTTCAGTTTTAGTTTTCTTAGTAGTCTTTTTTACAGTAGTTTCTTCTTTATCGTTTACACTAGAAATGTAACTTTTCATTTCTTTGTATAGTCCATAAGGATCTTCTACATGAGATAGTATAAAGTTGTTTACTGTATTTGTACCGTTGATTGGACTAGCCATACTACCATAATGAATAGTACCAGTATTTTTCTTTAGAATCTTATCAAATAGACTAACATTAACTGTACTAGCACCTATCATCTTGATATCAAGTGATTTATAATCTACACCGAATATTCCTTTTCTGATTACTACTCTTTTGTTTGTATAACCATAATAAACATTTTTGTAGTATAGATGTAAGAATAGCCACTCAATTAGTAGAACTATCGCAATTATCAATACACATATACCTAAAGAAATAAGTATTGCAGAACCTAGAGAAACATTTTCCTCTGGTGCTTCCATAATTGATGCTACAATTCCTAGTGACATAAATAAGAACATTACAAATATCCATAGTGCTGTTCCTACCATATTTTTAAAGTACATTACAAATTTGTTTGGTTTCATTACTTTAATAATTTTTTCATTATCGTCAAGTATAGGCTCAAAAACTTTCTCTTCCATAAATATCTCCTTTTCTTATGCTTTAATTGTAGTATTTTTTCTTTATTTTTGCAAACAAATAAATGATTGTTCGGTCTATTTACTTGATAAAAATATAGAAATTACCTAAAATATCTGTGTAAAGCATAGTCCATTATCTATCTTAGATAATGAATATATATGTTAGATACTAAATGTAATGTTTATTTACAAACCAAAAGTAACATTTTTTACAAAAGAAAAAGGAGTACGGTTTTGAGATTATTTAGATATTTATCTCTTGTACTAATGCTATGTATCAGTTGCTTTGTTCTCACTGCTTGTGGGGATTTGAAAGATTACAAAGCAGAGGTAGCCGAGGGAGATGTTGTGAAGCTCACTTTGTTTACTTATGATGGCAAAGGCGAGAGTCACTTTGGACTAATGAATTTAGGTCATACATTTTTATCTTTTGAGAATATATCAGGAGAAACAATGACTATAGGTGGTATGGAAGTTGTTAGTGGAGAAACTATTGCTGTAGGAACATGGTCAGTAGCGTCACACTTCGGTATTTGGTACAACCTAGAGGGTAACTATATAGATGAGCATGACAAGTATAATGGAAGAGTATCTGTAACTATCGGTCTAAATAGTGAGGATATGATTAAAGTCAATGACTTTATTAAAGAAAACGATAGATGGAACCCTTTGAAAAATTGTTCTTTCTTTGCTCTTAATTTATATAATCTTGTTGCTAGTGAAACAGAGAGTATACCGACTCCACTTATTTATACTCCAACTTACATTGCTAAACATATCAAGGCATTTGATTCTTATGAAACTAATAAGCCTTTGGTATGTGAAGACAAGTTTGGATACTATGATGGGGAAACTTATGTAGAATATAGTTTCAGTGAGGTGAAAAATGAGAGTGTTTAAAAAGATACTATTTGTTATTTTTTCGCTAGTAGATATTTACCTATTATATTCATGGATTGGTTACCTAGTTTTGGGTACTAGACACCCAAAAATTTATGGGGTAGAGAACACTACTTTTACAGGAATGTATATGATGAGTATTACTTTCTTTGTCCTATTTGCAATTCTAACAACTATACTCGTTATTTGCTTAGTGAAATACCTAAAAAATAGAAAGAAATAACAAACCAAGAACAATTTGCTTGAGTAAAAGCCTTTGTATTTGTCCAAAATTATTACTATAAAAATAGTAATATATAGGTAAAAAAGTATATTATAGAGAAATAAGTCAAGTCAAATATTTGGAAATTAGTGTATTTTGTGATAAAATACACTTGTAATTAATAAAAATCGAGGGAAAGATAAAATGGGAAATTACGAAATTCTTAGAGATTTAATTCAATTTAACACAGCATTTGATGCTCAAAACAAATCTATCATGGAGTATATTGACGAGTATCTAACTAAGTTAGGTTTTATGACTAAATATTGTGTAGATGACGATAGTCAAAAACTATGTCTTATCGCATCTGCTGGTAAAGAACCTGATTTAGGTTTTGTGTGTCACACAGATACAGTTGCATTAGGTGTTAACTGGAAAGATTATGATGCTATGGACCTAACAATTGATGGAGATAAATTAGTAGGCTTAGGTATTAGCGATATGAAAGGTGGTATGGCTGCAGTATTAGAAGCTGTAGGCAAATTCGACTGGAGAAATGCTAAAAACGGTCTAAAATTATTCTTCACATTTGACGAGGAAAATAACTTCACTGGTATCAAAACTATTGTTGCAAAAGAGCCTAATATTCCACAGAATATTATTATTCCTACTCCAACTAGTTTGTATCCAGTTATCGCTACAAAAGGACTACTCAAAATGTCTGTACTTATTAGTGGTAAAGAAGCTCACTCTTCTAACCCAACTAAAGGTATCAATGCAGTAGAAAAAGCAGTAGGTTTCTTAGGCGAGGTTTATACATTCAATAATAGAATGAAAGAAGAAAAGAACGCTTCTTTTGAGATTCCTTATACAACATTTAACCTAGGTAAAATCGAAGGTGGTGTATCTCTAAATAGAGTACCAGGTAACTGTTCTGCATATCTAGAGTATAGAACAATCAAAATCGAGCACAATAGAATGATTATTGACAAGATTAAAG
Organism: Clostridiales bacterium; assembly: GCA_015055605.1. Taxonomy (GTDB): domain Bacteria; phylum Bacillota; class Clostridia; order Christensenellales; family UBA1242; genus UBA11490. The sequence goes on along the minus strand of SVHV01000002.1, from coordinate 129,622 downwards.
AATTAGCAGAGAAGTACAATGGCTATGTTACTATCATTGATGATGTTCCTCCTATGTCTACATTTGCTGAGTCATTTATCGCTGAGATGGAGGCTCTAACTGGTAACCAGAGGTCTTCTATCGCCGTTGTTTCAGACGGTAACTACCTAACAGATCGTTCAGTTGTTTTACTTGGACCAGGCCCTGTAACTAGTGGTGAGAAGAACGAGTTTATTAGTAAATTTAGTTATGATTCTTTAGTTGAAATGTATGCTAAACTTCTAAAGACTAAATGTTTCTAATCTTTACAAAATTAAAAGGCTAAGTGATTAAACTTAGTCTTTTTTTGTAACTATTTTTACTGTAATTTTTCTACAAAAATTTTCGTAACCCTCTTGAAAATTACAAAAATAATTTTTATAATTATTAGAATATAAAATTGTTTTTTTGTATCTTATGTGATAAACTAATAGTGTATGATAATATATTATATAGTGTTACTATATGATAATAAAATACCGAAACTAAAAAAGGAGATTTCATAGTGAGCAAATTTAAGAAATTCTTTGTTTCTAATAAACTTAGATTGTTAGTCGCTTTTCTTATTAATGCAACAATTATGATAACTAGTTGGGTGTGTGGATATCTATATGTTTACTACCTGGCATCTGTATTGATTGCTTGTATTACAATCTTTTTCCTCGCTAATAGAAAAGAAAAAGATACATACAAAGTAACTGTATTTTTGTTGACTGTGTGGCTTCCGATATTTGGTATATCTTATGCTGTTCTTACCAAAGAGCGTAAGGGAGATAAGAAAGTAAAAAAAGAATGGGCGAATATTCTATATCGTAATAGAAAAACTAACTTGCCTAGTGACGAGTCTTTAGACTCTCTAAAACATAGTTCAGTGTCTGCATACAAGACCTGTAAATATCTAGTAGAGACTATAGGTATGCCTTGTTATGACAAGACCGATATCAAATACTACAATTCTGGTGATGCATATTTTACAGACCTATTCGAGGCTTGTAAATCTGCTAAGAAATATATCCTTATGGAGTGTTACAAGATTATCCCTGGTAAAGTATGGTGGACTCTATTTGATATCCTTAGACTCAAGGCTAGAGAGGGTGTCAAGGTTAAGTTTGTGTATGATGACGGTGCTTGTACTAAGTATATAGATAATGAGCAGTTTGTAAAAATGAGAAACCATGGTATCGAGACTGTACCATTCAATAGAATGGCTGGACTGGGTACTAGTTTCTTAAACTGTAGAAACTTCAAGAGAATCACTGTTATAGACGGAGAGAAGGGCTTTATGTCAGGATTCAATATCTCTGACGAGTATCTAAACCTTGTTGATGATATGGCTACTATTCCTACCAAAGATGCAGGAATTAGATTTACTGGTCAAGCAGTTAGAAACCTAATAGTTAGTTTCTTTGAAGATTATCAGTATGCTAGCAAGAAGGTTATTAAATTGCAAGAGTATTTCGTAGAAGGCACTCCAGCAAAAACTAAAAACTGGATACTTCCATATTCTACTAATCCAGTATCTGTAGGTCATAGTAATAAAAATGTACTACTCAGTATGATTCATAATGCAAAAGAATCTATTGTTATTACTACTACATATATTTCTCTAAATGACGAATTAAAGAATGCTCTTATTATGGCTGTTAAATCGGGTGTAGATGTAAAAATTGTTTACTCTGGTGAAGCAGAAGTTAAGAGGGTAAAAATCCTTGCTAAATCATTCTTTGCAGAACTAATCAAAGAGGGAATAAAAATCTACGAAATCAATAATAGAAGAATGACTAGTAGACTAATTATCACAGATAATACTTCAGCTGTTATTTCTACTAATAACCTAGACTGCTATAGTATATATAAACACTTCAACTGTGGTGTATATATGTATGGTGATGTTATGAAAGATATCTCTAAGGATATTAGTGAGATAATATCTAATGCTGAGCCTGTTACTCTAAAGGATATCCAGAAGAGAAAACTTAGCGAAAAAATCTCTGCTAGTTGGAGTAAAGTTATCGCTATATTTAGATAATAAAATCAGTAATTTTATAAATTATTTGCAATAGAAAAAGCACCTAGTAGATAGGTGCTTTTTCTTATGTATAATATAAAAATTGAAAATGTATAAAATAGAGTAAATATTGTAGTTTATAACCAAAATAAATTATAGGCTCTTTAGAACATTACTAACCACTTTCATATCGCATTTGCCATTGTAGTTAGTTTTGAAATGTCTCATAACGCTAGGAACAGTCTTGTCCTCAAGTGTCATAATGATAGCCTTGATTTCTTCTTCACTAAGAAGTTGTGGAAGATATTTTTCGATTAGAGACTTTTGGTACTCGATATTTTTAACTTCTTCTTCGTTACCTACTCTAGCATAGTTGTCTCTCTCTTCTTCTAATTCTTTGATAGTCTTTTGAATGATTCTAACCATATCAGCATCTTCTACTTCTTTTCCGTTAGTTCTAGAATCAACTGTTGCCATTAGGTGTTTATTCATAATAACACTGTATATTGCTCTAGCAAGAGCGTCTTTGTCTTTCATTGCTTGTACATTTGCTTGTTTGATTTCGTCTATTATCATTTCTTAAAAATTCTCCTCTTATCAATATTTACGAGTGTTGGGTCATAGAAAGCCTCTGGTGATATTCTTCTCATACCGTTCTCTATTTCTTTTATCATAGTATATATGGCTCTAGTATATGGAATTTTAAATTTCAGCCTATCGCCATACTTTATGAAACTACCTAAAACATACTCGATTTCGGTCTGTTTGCCTTGTTCAAGGTCGTATAGTATTGATGACCTAATGTGAGGGTTATTTTTCCTCATAATCTTAGTCATCTTGTAATTATATATTCTGCCTTTAAAACTCTTGTTTGTGAATAATTCATAATCGAGTTTGCCTGCATAAGGTAGAATATTTATTCTAAACTTCTTTAGTAGTGAGTATCCCTCTTCTATGAGTCTATTGAATAGGTATCTGCCATTGTAATTACCCAGTATGTCGCCTAGTGGCATACCAGATATAGCACCCAGAGCCGAAATAGTCGCATTCATAATATTCCTACTCAGTAAGTATCCCCAAATATTATTAGTGATATGTGTTGAACACATCTCTCTCATAATCTTTTCAAATACCTGCATCATAGGGAATATGTCTTTATCATATACACCCATAGTTATTCCACCAGAGTCTACAACTACTCTGCCGTAAGGTCTAGATGATGTAAATATATCTAAGTACAAGCAGATAGATTTTTCTGGAGGAATTAGTTTAAAGATTCTGTCCAGCGAGAATACATTTTGTACAGTTACTATTGCGCCAACTGGAGTGAGGTGTTCTAGTGCCTCTTCTACAATTTTTACTGTCTGAAATGCTTTGGTCGCAAGGATAATGAAGTCTTTTTTTGAAGTAAAGTCACTAATTGACTTAACTGTAGGAACTAGATAGGTTTTATCTCCAAAGTCGCCCATTATATGGAAAGCCTTTGAGTCGTCTATGTAAATGCCTTTTCCTTCTGCAACTAGTTCTACATCATAACCGTTAGATGCTAGTTCAACTGCAAGGACTGGTCCTAGACTACCTGTTCCCACAATTCCTATTTTCAAATCGTGGTATTTCATTACACTTTTCCTTGTGAATTTGGGTTTGTACTACTTTATAACTAATTTTTGCAGAGTCGCAAAAAACAGTTAGGTACTCAAACCCTACTTAAAGTTTAGCACAGATAGAGCCTACTAGTAAATAAAATTGGGGTAGATTTGCTTTAAAAAATGCTAAAAATACTAAAGTTTTACCCAAAAATGATTAATTTATTAAAAAATATTACAAATTTTCTTTATTATAAAATCCCTTTATTTAGCCAAAAAATATTAAGTATGTATCTAAATGTACTTAAAAGTGAAAAAAATTGCAAAAACTACTTGCATTTGGGTTGGTATTGTAGTATAATTATAGAGTCGAAAATATCTGCTCCCCTGGTCAAGCGGTTAAGACGTCGCCCTCTCACGGCGGAATCAGGAGTTCGAGTCTCCTGGGGAGTACCAGAATAAAAAATACACCTAATCGGGTGTATTTTTTTGTTTTTTGTACAAAGGTGTATTATTCGTATTTGTATTATGAAATATATAAGATTGTAAATATAAAAAAGAACACTCTAGTTTTTAGAATGTTCTTTTTCTTTTTTTAGTTGAGAACTGATTTTAGTGTATTTATATAAGTATCAATATTTTCTAGTTTAGAATTAAGTGCTTCTGCTAGGCTTGATTTGTAATAAGCGATTTTTATACCTTGTGGGTGAGGAGTGCCATATTTCTTTTCGTAAATCTGAGAGAGTTCTGTTTCTATAGCAAGGTACTCCACTTCACTATTACACTCAACAACTAAAATCTTGTCAGGGTCGCTAAGGTCAGACATATTACTTGCTAGACCTAGAGATGCTTTTGTTACAGGCTTGTCTTCACAGTAATTATCGAAGTAGTGTCTCGCATCTACTAGTGCCTCATATAGTTCAGGTAAGATTCCACAAGCAGATAGCATATAATCTACATCTTTAGAATTGTAACGAATATATAGTGACTCTAGATTTTTTAGGTTGTCGAAAGTAAATTTAGTATATATTTGCATATTGTTTCTATCAAATAGTGTGTAGTTGAGTTCTAGTAGTGCACCTGTTTCTGATATTTTGTTTCTAAGTTCAAAATAATTAAGTATGATAAATTGAGCTCTAACTTCTCCATTTAGAGCGTCCCAAGTTTGATACTCAGCATAGTCTGTAAATGCCATCAAAGTATTGTTGTTGATAAAAATATCCTTATTATATAGGGGTACTATAAATTTAAGGTTTATTAGTTTTGCAAATACATCTATAAATGCTTGAGTTTCTTCTGGTGTTCCTACTTTTTTGCTTAAATCTAGAGATGCTTGAGAAAATTCCTCCGATTGCTTTTGTGTATTTGGTTGAATTTGCTCGTTTTGATAAATAGGTATAGTATACATAGTTTTTCTCTCCTGTATATGTGTTTTATTGTTTTTTATTGTATCATACAAAGATTTTTTTTAATAATGAATTATTATGATTTGGTTTCAAAATATTCTTTAGTGTGTTTGAATTAGATAAATGATTTGACAAAAGTTCTTATAACTTATATGCTGATAAAAATATGTATGTTTAATTTAAGGAGGCTGTCTGTTGTGGAGATTATAAAGAGAGGAACTGGTATATTTATGCTTGAACAGTATGGTAATAAATATATTAGGTTTGATGCTGGACAAATCTGTCAAGTTATTCTTCAAATAAAGATTACCGAAGAAGAGTTTAATAAAGTAAAAAATGAAGAAATTAGTATGGGCAGTGTTGTTAGTTATTATCAGAATCAAAAACAATATTCCGAAGACGATATTAGAAAAAATTTAATGAAAGATTATCTTCGTAGTGTAAAAGATTATTCCGAAAAACTGCTCAATAAATTTGTAGACACATTAGCCACTCATAGAGATATATTTATTGAATTTTATGATTATGTTTTATATGAGGAATTTACTGAAAGTGCTATAAAAGTTGAGGGGTATACTGCCGAATATTTACATAAGAATTATCCACTATCTCCTTTGGGTGCATATAATTATCTTATATCTCTAAGGGAACAGCCAGAGAAGGCTCTTGAGGACTTAAAGAAGGGATTGCCTAGAAAATAGATTGTAATAGAAGACAGTGTTTCACTGTTTTCTTTTTTTTGTAAAAGAATCTTTATTTGTGTCTATTACTTTGGTTGTGTGGCTATGTTGTGTTAGAATTGTAAAAAGGAGTTTTGTATGGTTGTTAGATTAGGTACAGAGCAAGATTATGAACAGGTAAATATCATTAGAGCAGAAGTAAATGATATACATGTAGAGGGAGAGCCTGCTAATTTTAAGCCGGGGTTTTCTGATGAGAAAAAAGAATATTTGAGAACATTTTTTGGTAGCGATACTAAGAAACTTTTTGTGTGCGAAGAGCGTGGCGAGGTTTGTGCTTACGCAATGCTTGAATTAGTAGTAAAACCCGAAAATGTATATAGATGGGAACAGAGATTTATAGAAGTGCAAGAGTTGGGTACTAAAGAATCTTTCAGGGGTAAAGGTATGGGGAGAGTATTAATGGAAGAGATTGCTAATTATGCTAGAGAAGTTGGGTTTCCTAGAGTTGAACTCAATATGTGGGCTTTTAATGATAGTGCTCTTAAATTTTATGAAAAAATGGGTTTTGAAACATATAGGAGATATATGAGATTAAAGGTGTAGTCTTTAGTTTTATTTTTTAGATTAGTATAGTTTTTCTTGATAATATTTGCGAGTTTTGAGAAAAATTTATTTATATATAACATATAAATAATATCGTAAACTCGCAATTTTTTTTGCACTCTAATATATTTGACTAAAACGATTAAAAATTGTATAATATATTTTTATAAAATTATATCTAAAAAAGGAGATATGATATGAAGAAATGGAAGAGTTTGATTCTTGCTATTCCTGTAGGAATCGCAGGTATGTTTATGGTTGGCTGTAACGAAGAGCCACCTGCTGATGATACTCATATTCATACACTATCTAAAATTGCTGCTGTTGCCGTTACTTGTGAGGAGGACGGAAATAGCGAATATTATGATTGTACTACTTGTGACAAATATTTTTCTGATGCAAGTGGTATAAATGAGATAGCTAAAGATGCTTGGGTTATTGATGCTCTAGGTCATGATTATGATGCTACTGCATGGTATGACGATGATCATCAGTATATCAAGACATCTGTTTGTTCTCATAATTCTGCTCATGTAATTAATCATAGTGTTACTCTTGATACTACAAATCTAGAGTCTGTTGTTAATCCTAGTGACCTTGCAGACAGAAACTGGTCTGACTACAAGATTACACTAACTGCTGGTAATTATGATAAATTTGTTTTAAAGCATGCAAATTATACAACAGGTGAGGGAGATACTCTTAGTACTCCTAAGAAATTCAACAGAGTAATAGGAGAGCTTTCTTTTACAGGAGAGGATAAGGCTACTACTAAAATGAGTGGCTTTGGTATTAATGCAGGTAGTGCGGTAAAATACAAGAATGAGGATGGGTCTGGTGGTCTAGATTATTATTTGTATATGACTTATACCATTGATACACTTAAGTTCTCAAATATGACCTTTACAGATGGATTTTTGATTAATAGTTTGTTTAATTCTGCATATTCTGAAAATGCAATAATTTCTATTAATAATATTGTTTTTGAAAATGTTATATTTGACCTAACAGGTATTGATAATAAACATGCTCTACACATTATTTCTGCAAAAAACGGTATTAATAATGTAATCGTTAGAAATTGTGAGTTTAAAAATATTGTAGGTTCTACTGCTAATGCTATCCTTATTGATACTAGAGTAGAGGACGATATCAATGTAACAGTTGATAATTGTACATTTACAGATATTGGTTTCAATGCTATTCAAATAAGTGGTACAGGCAGTAATTATACTGGTGAAATCGCTATTACAAATAATACAATTACAAATACAGGCGATAGAGCAATTAGACTATCATATATTGATTCAGATGCAATAGTTCTTATCTCTGGCAACTCAATGGTTAATGCTAGTGATGCTTCTGGTGAGTTAATTAAGGCTAGTGTAGAAGATGGCGCAACAATTGTAATTACAGATAATTTCTGGGGTTCAAAGACTGGTACTACACCAGTAACAGGTATGGTGAATGCTACTGGTGATAATATCTTAGATATGGCTCCACATACTGCTAACTAAAATAATTTTTAAATAAATAATGAGTGTCTATAAGGACACTCTTTTTTATTATTTGTGTGTTATTTGGTGTAAATCTATTAAATGGTTTTTTATAGAATTTATTGTGCAGAATAATGGCTATATTTAGCCAAAATATTAATAAAACCACATTTGTAAAAATAGTGGAAAAATTCTTGAATTTTTAGTATAAATATGGTATAATATTTATATAGGGGTTAAGATAAAAATACAACTTTTAATTATCTATAAATAAGGCCCTGAAAGGAGTTTTAAGTCGTGGAAGAATTATCTTTTATGATAGCGAACACTAGAGAAGAATTGTATAGAGCTAGAGAAAATAGATTTGACTCAGGCTTTTCTTCTGGTGATTACCTTCATAGAGAATTCATGGTCGAACTACTCGCATCAAAACTTGACAATTTAGAAATGATAAGAGACCTAGACGAAAAATATTTAAGTAATAATTTTTCTGTAAACTTAGGTTAATATATAAGGTAATGAGGCATCTAAAGTTTTTTAGATGCTTTTATTTTTTTCTGTAGAAGAAATAAAAAAGACAGTGGTTTTTCACTGTCTTTTTGTTTTTTAATTACTCTTCGTTAGGGTTGTATGGAGGGAGTTCTTTCATAACCTCAGCGATAGCCTCAATTGCTCTATCTAATTGCTCTTTTGTGTGAGTAGCAGTATAGCTGGTTCTAAGTAAACATTGTCCTACTGGTACTGCTGGAGAAACTACAGGGTTTACATATACTCCTCTGTCTTGTAACATTCTACAAGCCATAAATGTTCTCTCGTTTGTGTATGTATAGATAGGGATAATAGGGGTTGTTGCTTCAATGATTGCAACACCTCTTTCTTTTAGTCCTTTTCTCATATAGTCGCTTACTTCTCTTAGTTGAGAAACTCTCTCAGGGTGTTCTCTTAGAATTTTTAGAGCGGCCCTAGCACAAGCCACACTTGCAGGTGTGATAGATGCTGAGAAGATAAATGGACGGCTGGTATGTTTAACGAAGTCTACAACCTCTTTTTTTGCTGCCATATAGCCACCTAGAGATGCTAGAGATTTACTGAATGTGCCCATATAGATATCTACTTCGTCCTCTAGTCCCCAATATTCTGCAGTGCCTCTACCATGTTCGCCTAGTACACCTAAGCCATGAGCGTCATCAACCATTATTCTAGCACCATATTTTTTGGCAAGTTTAACGATTTCTGGTAGGTTGGCGATATCTCCACCCATAGAGAATAGTCCGTCTGTTACAATCAAAATACCTTTATCTTCAGGTACAGACTTAAGTTGTCTCTCTAAGTCTTCCATATCATTATGCTCGTATCTAAGTAATTTGGCATAACTTAGTCTACAAGCGTCATAGATACTAGCATGATTCTCTTTGTCGCCTATGATTACATCATTTCTACCACATATAGCACTGATGATACCTAAGTTTGACTGAAAGCCTGTTGAGAAAGTAACAACAGCCTCTTTGTGAAGAAACTCTGCTAATTCTTGCTCAAGTAAGATGTGTTGGTCTAGTGTTCCGTTTAGAAATCTACTACCACTACAGCCTGAACCGTACTTCTCTATTGCCTCTATACCAGCCTTGATTACTTCAGGGTGGCTAGTTAGTCCTAAGTAGTTATTTGAGCCTATCATAACAGTTTTTCTGTCGTTCATGATAACCTCTGTATCTTGACCAGATGTTAGGGCTGTAAAGTAAGGATAAACATTATCCCTCTGGAGTCCGTTAACCATCTGCATAAATTCATTGTGACATTTATCAAATAAATCCATAATATACTCTCCAAAAAATAAATAAATTACAATAATTATTGTAGCACTACAATTTCATATTTCCAAATAAATGAGAAAAATTTATCAAAAAAGTCATAGACAAAGCACTTTCTTGTGCTTTTTCGTGTCGAAATAAGTCGAGAAAGGTCGAAAAAAGTCGAGAAAGGTCGAAAAAAGTCGAAAATTAAACCTCAACTATATGTATAGTTAGTGATAAGATGTAATAATTTTTAACTTTTAAACAAAAAACCTTGTTTTAGGTTTTTCCCTAAAACAAGGCATAATTCTTTATTTATCTCTACCGTCATTATCCATTTCGTCATCATCTTCCATTTCGTCTTCGTGTAGCATTGCAAATGCTTCGTTGATGTCCGATGCTTCTCCACTCTCGATTAGGGCGATAGCTTCCTCTATCTCGTCTGCCATATCAAAGTAGTCTTCAACGGCTGATTGGTTATTGTTCAAAGCCTGCCACATTTCACTAATTGTTGTTGTGTTTAGGTCTTGATAAAGGCTTGCTGATAGGCTGGTTGCAGTGTGTAGTGTTGCAAAGTCTTGGCTAGCAAAAGAAGTCTGCTTAAACATATCCAAATAACACTTGTGGGTATTGATGAGTCTTTGAGGTGGGTTTGGGTGAAAGTCTGCTATTTGATACTTGTTTTGATTCAAAATATCCACCAATCTCATTTGCATAGTTTTATCATTCTCTAGCTTTTCGACAGTTGTGTTTTTGTCTGGGTGAGAGTAGTTGTATAGTTGAGCAATTCCGTCTCTAAAATCGTCCATAAAGTCTTCTGTCTCTTCTGGGTCGATAGATATGTCCACTTTGCCATCTTTTGACGAAATTGCATACATAGACCTGCCTACTACTGGTATAGCAACTCTAGTGACAGCAATTCCTTCCATATTACCTGCTAATGCCATTGTGAGTCCATAAGCCTCATAACTTTTTATATTCATATTTCCACCATCTTTGTATTTATTACATTTATTATTTTAGCACTAGACTTAGAGTGTGTCAATATGTAATTATCTTAAGGCTAAGTTTAGCCGTTACTTAGGTATGTTAGTATACTTTGTTAAAAGAAAATATTGTAAATTTTTGCAGGTAAATAATGACGGTGTGGTATTGATTTTTCAGTTTCGTTTGTAGTGTGTGCTTTTGAATATGAAAATAAATTTTAGCGTCATCACGTCCTGTTGTGTGTTTTCTTTTGGTTGGTAGTCATTTTCTTAAAACACCCCTCTAAGGTGCTGTTTTTGACGGATTTACACTATATACTATATTAATATACTAAATTATATAATAATATATTGTAAAAAGTTTGTAAAAGGGGATAAAATGTGATATAATTTGATATCTGAAAATATTATTTTATGCACAAATTAAGGCTAATTTTTAAGGAGTTACAAATGGAAGAAGAACTTAACGAGCATATTTTAGCAAAATCAACAAAATATGACGAGGCAGATATACAGGTTTTAGAGGGTTTAGAGCCAGTTAGAAAGAGACCTGGTATGTATATCGGTAGTACCGATACTAGAGGTTTGCACCACTTAATTACAGAGGTTGTGGATAATAGTATTGACGAGGCTCTCGCTGGATATTGTACACACATTAAGGTTATTATCAACAAAGACGGCAGTTGTAGTATTATCGACAATGGTAGAGGTATCCCTTGTGGTATACACAAGACAGAGAATAAGAGTGCTGTAGAGGTCGTTCTTACTAAACTTCATGCTGGAGGTAAATTCGGTGGTGAGGGTTACAAGATTAGTGGTGGACTTCATGGCGTAGGTTTGTCATGTGTTAATGCACTTTCTGAATGGCTAGAAGTTGTTGTTGAGCAGAATGGCAAGATTCATAAGCAACTATACAAGAGAGGTGTTCCTCAAGAGCCTCTTAGAGTTATAGGTGATACTGCTAAGACTGGTACATCTGTTACATTTATGCCAGACTTTGAGATTTTTGAGACATTAGATTTTAACTATGATGAACTAAGGTCTAGATTTAGAGAAATTGCATTCCTAAATAAAGGACTAACTATCTCTATCGAGGATAAGAGGGGAGAAGAGCCTGTAGGCGAGACCTTTAGATTTGATGGTGGTATAGTTGAGTTTGTTGACTATCTAAATAGAAACAAAGAGACACTTTTTGAGTCCCCTGTATATGTAGATGTTGTGAACCCAAATAACGAGGTTGAGATAGCATTCCAGTTTAACAACGGATACAATGAGTTTATCAATTCTTATGCTAATAATATCAATACCGAAGAGGGTGGTACTCACTTAACTGGATTTAAGAATGCCCTTACTAAGATTATCAATGACTATGGTCATGCTAATAGAATCTTAAAGGATAGCGAAAAATTATCTGGTGAAGATGTTAGAGAGGGTATCACTGCTATTATTTCTGTTAAACTTACAGACCCACAGTTCGAGGGACAGACTAAGACTAAACTAGGTAATAGCGAGATGAGAAAAATCGTTGAAAGTGCTATGGAGGACAAGTTTGGTGCATACTTAGAAGAAAATCCAACTGTTGGTAGAGAAATTGTTCTAAAGTGTGTTACAGCAAAGAGAGCCAGAGATGCTGCTAGAAATGCAAGAGACCTAACTCGTAGAAAAGGCGTGCTTGAGAGTACAACTCTTCCAGGAAAGCTTGCTGACTGTACTAGCAAAGATAGAAAGAGTAGTGAGATTTACTTAGTAGAGGGTGATAGTGCGGGTGGTACTGCTAAACAAGGCAGAGATAGAAAGTTCCAGGCTGTTCTACCTCTTAGAGGTAAAATTATTAATGTAGAGAAAGCAACTCTTCATAAAGTTCTAGAGAGTCAGGTTATCAAAGATATGATTACAGCCTTTGGTTGTGGTGTATCTAGCGAATTTAACGAAGAAAAACTTAGATATGACAAGATTATTATTATGACAGATGCCGATGTAGACGGTAGCCATATTAGAATCCTTCTTCTAACATTCTTCTTTAGATTTATGCAACCACTTATTGATAATGGACACATCTATATTGCACAGCCACCACTATTTAAGATTGTTAATGGTAAACAAATCTACTATGCATATAGTGATGAAGAATTAGATGAAATATTAGAAAAAATCGGTAGACCTAAGGTTGAGATTCAGAGATACAAAGGTCTAGGAGAAATGAATGCTGACCAATTATGGGAAACAACAATGAATCCTGAGAATAGAATCTTGCTTAAGGTTACTATGGAAGATGCATTTGAGGCAGACGAAACATTCTCTAAACTTATGGGTGAAGATGTAGAGCTCAGAAGACAGTTTATAGAAGAAAACGCAACTCTAGTTAAGGACTTAGATGTCTAAGACATTAGTAGGAGTAAACTATGGAAAGAGATGAAATAGAGAAAATTTTAGATAAGATAGATAATAGCAAAATCTTAGATATCAAGGTTAAAGAAGAGCTAGAAAAATCATTTATTGCCTATGCTATGGCAGTTAATGTTAGTCGTGCTATTCCTGATGTAAGAGATGGTCTAAAGCCTGTTCATAGAAGAATTATCTATGCTATGGGTGCTAACTTAGGCTTATACAACGATAAGCCTTTCAGAAAGTGTGCAACTATTGTCGGTGAGGTTATGGGTAAATTTCACCCTCACGGTGACTCAGCGATTTATTACGCACTTGTTAGACTAGCACAAGACTTCTCAATCAATTGTCCTCTAGTAGATGGACATGGTAACTTTGGTTCAATAGATGGAGACCCTCCAGCAGCACAGCGTTACACAGAGGCTAGACTTAGCAAGATTGCTGGTGAGATGCTTAATGGTATCAATCAGGAGACTGTAGACTTCTATCCTAACTTTGATGGTAGAGAGATGCAACCTACAGTTCTACCTAGTAGATTCCCAAACCTACTAGTTAATGGTAGTGATGGTATTGCAGTAGGTATGGCTACTAATATTCCTCCACACAATCTATGTGAGGTAATCAATGGTGTTATTGCACTTATTGACAATCCAGACATCACTCTAGACGAACTTATGAAATATATCCCAGCACCAGACTTCCCAACTAAGGGTATTGTTATCGGTGGTAAGGGTATTAGAGAGATGTATGAGACTGGTAAAGGCTCATTCATTATTAGAGCAAAGACAGATATTGAAGAAGAGAATGGTAGAGAAAGAATTGTTATCACAGAGATACCATATCAGGTAAACAAAGCGAAACTTATCATTCAAATCGCAGACCTTGTTAAAGCAAAGAGAATAGAGGGCATATCTGATATCAAAGAAGAAAGTGATAGAACAGGTATGAGAATAGTTGTTGATGTGAAGAGAGATGCAAATGCTCAAGTTGTTCTCAATAACTTATTCAAACACACTCAATTACAGACTTCATTCGGAGCAATCAACTTAGCGCTTGTTGATGGTACACCTAAGACACTTCCTCTAAAGGATATCTTAGAGCACTACCTTGTGTTCCAAAAAGAGGTTATCACTAGAAGAACTAAGTATGAGCTTGACAAAGCAGAGGCTAGAGCACATATCCTTAGAGGTTTAGTTGTTGCTCAGGCTAACATTGATGAGGTTATCAGACAAATCAAACTATCTACTGATAAGAATGATGCAGTGGAGAGACTCACAAGGCTCTTTAATCTTGACGAAAAACAAGCAAATGCTATTCTTGATATGAGACTTCAGAAACTTACTGGTCTAGAGGTTGAGAAATTAAAAGCAGAATTAGCAGAGGTTGAGGCTCTTATCAAAGAGTACAAAGAGATTCTTGCTAGTGAGGCTAGAGTTCTTGAGATTATCAAGGGTGACTTAATCGAAATCAAGACTAAGTATGGTGTGCCTAGAAAGACAGAGATTAGCCTAGACTATACTAGTCTAGATATTGCAGACCTTATTCCTAGAGAGACTGTTGTATTGTCTCTAACTCATACTGGCTACATTAAGAGAATGCCTGTATCAGAGTACAAGAGTCAACATAGAGGCGGTGTCGGAGTAGTAGGACATAAGACTAAAGATACTGACTTTGTAGAGAAAATTTATGTTACATCTTCACACGATAACTTAATGTGCTTCTCAAGTAAAGGTAGAGTATATGTTCTAAAAGCTTATGAAGTTCCAGAGGCAGTTAAGGCTAGCAAGGGTAGAGCAATGGTTAATCTACTACAAGTAGACAATGATGAGAGAATTACAACCATTATCCCTATCCAGCCAGAAGACCATGGCTACCTAATGATGGCTACTAAGTTTGGTCTAATCAAGAAGACTAAGACCGAAGAATTCTTGTCTATCAGAAAAGGTGGTAAGATTGCTATTAAACTTAGTGATGGGGACGAATTAATCAGCGTATTCCTAACTAACGGTAATAACGAAATCTTAATCTGTAGTAGTGAAGGTAAATGTATCAGATTTAACGAAAATACAGTTAGACCATTAGGCAGAGACACTATGGGTGTTAAGGCTATG
Source organism: Clostridiales bacterium (assembly GCA_015055605.1). GTDB lineage: Bacteria > Bacillota > Clostridia > Christensenellales > UBA1242 > UBA11490. The sequence goes on along the minus strand of SVHV01000002.1, from coordinate 114,550 downwards.
AAGATGAGTGAGGGAGAGACAATCGTTGATATGACTGTTGTTAATCCAAATAGCGATATGTTGACTATTACTGAGAATGGTTATGGTAAGAGGTCTAGTGAGAGCGATTATAGATTGCAGGGTAGAAACGGTAAGGGTATCAAGGCTGGTATCTTTAACGAAGAAACTGGTAAACTAGTTAACCTAAAACAAGTAACCGAAGATGACGACATTATGCTTATTGCTGATGATGGTGTAGTTATCAGAGTTGGTGCTACCGAAATCAATAAGATAGGTAGAAATACTAAAGGTGTTAGAATAATGAAGATGAAGGGTGATGCAAAGATAGTATCTGTTGCAGTTACTCCATCAGAAAAAGAGCAAGAAGAACTTGCTGAATCTATCGAAGAAACTGCTCCTGTAGAGCCTACAGAAGTAACAGAACTCCCTGTAGTAGAAGAAGTAAAAACTGACGATAGTGAACTTTTATAAAACACTTGAAAATTAAATGAAAATATAGTAGAATTATAATCGACTATAAAGAATGAAAAAGGAAAAATCTATGAGGTGTGTTGTGAGTATGATATACCTTGTATGGTTTTTCCTTTTTTCTCTCTAAAATTAATAAAATCGGTCTAACAATATTAGAGGAGTATACTATGTCAAGATTAGGTGGTATCAAAGAAAAAGAAAGATTTCTAAGTGCTATTGAGGGTGTGGACCAGTCTGTTATATCTCTTACTAAAGATAATACAGAAAAACTAGACTTGTACACATACTTTATAACTCTAGGAGCACATAATACTGGAGCTATTGAGGACAAGGAATTATACGAGTTCTTGCTAAGTAGATATGCTGACTGGTTCTGTATAAATCAAAATAATACAAATACTGCTGTGTATAAGATTACACATGGTGTTTTTTACTCTCCGTCTAATATGACAGGTAGAGAGTGTTTTGATTATATTAGGAGTGGTAAATTTTCTGCCGTTCTTCCGATTGAGTTTCAGTATATCAATAGGCTAGAAGAAAAGTTCTTTGTGTCTATTGATGTAAATAAACTATATAACCAAAAAGTAAAGAATGATACAGTGGCTAGATTATATATCAATCTACCTTCTAACAAAGTAATTCCATTTGTTAGAGAGTTTATTGATAGAGCATATCTATCAGAGTTCCCTGCTACAATTAAATTTTTAAACACTGACGACAGATGTGATACTGTTATTATCTATACAGACTACGCTTCTGCTGGTCAGGTGGTAAAAGAAATAGAGAGTATTAGAGAAGATTATCCGTCTAGGTTTGAGGGCGTGGGTGGCGTGAATCCTTTGCTTGCTAGAGTGAATGACTATATCGGCTTTGGTGAGAAACCAACTAAGGGTGATACATACTTTAAGTCTAGAACAGACGCACTCTCTGCGATAGAGGGGTCTGCTATTACTTCTGTACTCAAAGACAATATTATTGCTAAAGAACAGGCAGTAGTTTTTAGAGCAGATGGCAGAAGTTATACTCCTACAGAGTATCTAATGTTCTTAGTTGAGAAAGTTGCTATTAGTCTGATAGAAGATAAAATCTGTGAGATGGAAGAAGACTCTAAGGCTGATAGGGGCGAACTATTTAGACTATATAAACTCAGAGAGTCTGTAGAAAAAGAAATCGAGATTGCTGAGGAAGTAAAGAAACTCAAAAAATGTCTAACTAGAAATGGTGAGTATCAACTTAGTCTTAGTGATATAGGTGTTAGTGATTTTGATTTTGTAAGTAAATTATATAAGTTGTTTACCACAGAAGAAGATAGACTCCTAAAGAGAAGAAATATCGAAGAGAAGAAAAAGAAAATCTCATCAGTATTATTTAGAACTAATGACGAACTTGATGGGGTTAATATTCAAGAATTTTTGCAAGAGTATTTTAGGCTAGAGGTTGCTACTGTTCTTCAAGAAATCATTGATGATAAGATGGGTGAACTAAAAGAAACTAAACAAAGTTCTGTGCTTAGTAATCTAAAGCAAAAGCAAATCTTAAGACTAAGAACAATTCTCAAGAATATCCTAAATGATAGTGATGATGGTAGAGAATATCTAGATAGATGTGTGTCAGATTATGTTAGGATTTTATCCACTGATGCTGCAGAAAGAGTAGAGGTTTACATTGATGATGTGAAGGTAGAACTAGACTCAAATGTAAACGAAGAGATTGTAAATCTACTTCCTAGTTTACAGAGTTCTGTAGATAGTTTGACAATAGAGGGGTGGTTTATTGACAAAACACTTCAAGATTATGGCATAAACAAAGATAATCTATCTATAAATGTTACAACTAAAAATCTTGCTAGAGAAAGGGTTGTAGAAGAAAAGAAAGAAGAAAGGGAGTTTTATTATAAGCCTAGCGAACACCAGATGGTAAGATAATTATTTCTTTTCTGTAAAGATAAAGAATGAGTATGTAAATAAAAAAAGGACTGAATGTGTTATCAGTCCTTTTTGTTTTTATTGTCCCATCTGGTTATTGTTATTGTCTGCTATGTTATTGTTTTGTAATGGCTCTATTGAGTTTCCTCCACCTTCACCACCAACTGTGAATCCGTTTGGGTTATTAGGGTTTTCACCACTAACGATTTTGATTTGTTGTTTCTTTACATCATCAACTTTTTTGGTTTTGCTAGATTTTTTAGCAACACCATTCTTTGCTCTTCTAACCTTAATAATTGTTCTAACTGAGAAGAATATAATACATAGTAAAATTGCTACTGAGCAGGCAATAATTATTATTTGAGTATTATCCATTCCTGCCTCAATATCTAGGTATAATGTTTCGCTAGATAATTCGATAGTCTTTGTGCCGTCAGTTGCTATTAGTTCAACTTTTATTTCTCTCATGCCGATAGTGTCGAATATGAAACTTTGTGTACTTCTACCTTTGAAGTCTCCAGTAGTTGTGTGTTCTAATTTACCATTTACATACCACCTATATTCAAATGTAAAGTCCTCATAGTCTTTCATAGGAATATTATCATCAGGCTTAACCTCTAATACTAGGTCAGAGCCTGTTGTGGTGTCCTGAGTGTTGCATCTAAGGATAATAGTATCTAATGCTTGTTCTTGAATATATACATATCTAATTACAGGTGTTGCATTATTATATCCATCTGATACATTGTATCTGATGTAATATGGCTCGCCTGTTGTTATCTGTGTCACATCTAAGTTGGTTTCTTTTACAATATCATCAGAAATATCGTCTCCTGAGTCTATTGCTTTACAGGTATATTTGGTGTGGTCAAAAGCTTTGTTTTTGCTCCAGTAGATAGTTGATGGACCAACAAGTGATAGTGTTGGTGCAGTTGTATCTACTACTGTATAACTACGAGATACTACTCTGGTGAGTCCGTTATTTGCTGTTACTCTGATATTTACTGTTTGAGTACCTACATCTTTGGTTATAGGGTTGCCTATTACTTGAATCTTGCCATTGATTTCTGGACTCATAATAATCTTGTCTGCAGGGAGATTAAATACAGCTTTTCTCTCTATCTTAAAGTCGCTCCTAATAGTTAGGGTAAATACTGAGAAATTCTCGCTCTGTGACCAGCCATAATAGTATCCTGATGGTGAAGATGTAACACCTCCTACAGTAGAAGTGATTTCTCCTAATATTCCATCGTCTGTAAATCCTTTTACTTGACCTATTGTATAATTAATATTAGAACCATTTCTTTTTAGTACAGGTGATACGATATTTAAATCGCTTTCTCTGAAGTAGTATTTAGTGTTATTGAGTTCGTCATTTTGGATAAGTTTGGTTTTGTCTAAATGAGATATTCCCTGAACTCCAAATAAGAACTTTGTATCAGTTAGAGTTGTACTGGTGATACTAGACAAATCTAAATCATTGAAACATAAGTTTATATTCTTAATTATTGTGCTTAGATTACTAGCTGCAGTTACTTCTTTGCCCTCGTTAATGTCGCCTACTGGTACCTGTTGGTCTGCTTTTATCTTAGTAAACTGAATTATGTTTAGTAGGTCACTATTTACTAAGCCGTTATTTGCTAGATTGATTGCAACTAATGTCTGAGGCCAACTGAATTGACATAGTTCGGTAATGTCTTTGATTCCTGTATTGCTTAGGTCTAGACATACTCTATCAGCATTAGTTGGGTCGGAAGCGTTGTAATATTTAGCATTAGTCATAATACTGTCTTTTTTGAGAGGTTGTCCGTCTGGAATCTCAAGTAATGCTCTCATTCTGGCCTCGAGAACAGGGTTTGAGAGTTTTACCTCGTCAGTTACCGGGTCTTCTCTAAGAGTGCTAGAATATAATCCATCAAAACTATGCCTACCTAGAGTAGTCGAAATACTAGTAGACATATTGTGGTTATAATTATTAAAATTGTCACCTACAAAGATAGGTACAGATAGTGCCATTACTCCACTAAGGACCATGGCTGTAGTCCATTTTTTCATTACATTTCCCCCAAATAAGTTACTATTATTTTAACACAAAAATATTATATTACATAATATTTTGTTGTATTTTTCTGCTCTAATTCGGGTATAGGGATAGTAAGGGTGGTTTATGTGTGTGCAATAAATAAAAAGAGGGTACTTTTTTACCCTCTTTATTTTTTATTTAAGAACTGTTAGTCCACCCATGTATGGTTGAAGAACTTTAGGGATATTAACAGAACCATCTTCGTTATAGTTGTTCTCAAGTAATGCAATTAAGCCTCTAGGGCTAGCAAGAACGGTATTGTTTAGTGTGTGTAAGAAGTAGTTGCCTTTCTCACCTTTTGCTCTAATACCTAATCTTCTAGCTTGTGCATCGCCGAGTGTTGAGCAAGAACCTACTTCAAAGTATTTCTTTTGTCTAGGGCTCCATGCCTCGATATCACAAGATTTAACTTTTAGGTCGGCAAGGTCGCCACTACAACACTCTAAAGTTCTAACTGGTATATCCATATTTCTAAATACATCTACAGTGTATTGCCACATTTTGTTGTACCAGTCCATGCTGTCCTCTGGTTTACATAGAACAATCATCTCTTGTTTTTCGAACTGGTGAACACGATATAGTCCTCTCTCCTCAAGGCCATGAGCACCACCCTCTTTTCTGAAACATGGGCTGTAAGAAGTCATTGTGATAGGGAGTTCTGTCTCTTTAACGATTTGGTCCTTAAATCTACCTATCATACTGTGCTCACTGGTACCTATTAAGTATAGGTCCTCGTTCTCAATCTTGTACATCATAGCGTCCATCTCTGCAAAAGACATAACACCAGTAACAACATCACTTCTAATCATAAATGGAGGTATGCAGTAAGTAAAACCTTTCTCTATCATATAGTCTCTAGCATAAGCAATCATTGCCTCGTGAAGTCTAGCAGCGTTGCCTAGTAAGAAATAGAAACCTGTTCCACTAGTTCTACCAGCGCTATCTTTGTCTAAACAGTTGATTTTGTTTAGAATATCTGCGTGATATGGAATCTCATATTCTGGAACAATAGGCTCTCCAAATCTTTCGATTTCAACATTCTCTGTATCGTCTTTTCCTACTGGTACAGACTCGTCAATGATATTAGGAATAGTCATCATTAGAGCCTTGATTTCTTGACTCTTTTCTTCCTCTAATTTCTCTACCTCTAGTAGTCTATCATTGATTTCTTTTACTTCTACTTTTACCTTGTTGGCTTCATCAATTTTCTTCTCTTTCATGAGCCCACCAATGGTGCCACTTAGGGTATTTCTCTTTGCTCTTAAGGCATCTCCTTCAGCCTTAATTGCTCTGTTTTCCTGGTCGAGTTTTAGGACTTTATCAACAGTCTCTAGTTTGCTATCTTGAAACTTCTTTTTGATATTTTCCTTAACTAAATCAGGGTTTGTTCTGATTAAATTAATATCAATCATAATTCTCTCCTTTTGTCTTTTATTTGTGAGATATTGTCATAAAGTATATATTTATTGTCAATATCCAGATAATAATGCTTGATATATAGAAACAAAAAATCTCTAGATATTTGGATTAGATTTGTGTTTCTAATATACCAAATTATCTAGAGATGAATAAATCAAAATATATCCACGGTGCCACTCTAGTTGGAACAATGTTCCCACCTCGTATCTGCCTTTTTCTTAAGTGTTAAAAAGGATAAAACCTTGCTTTCACAAGCGTCTCGATAGGTAGAGGGTATATATAGTAGTATGGTGATTTCTCAGCATTTAATCACCTCTCTGTAATGACTATAATTTCTATATTACCGTCCTATGTCAACAACGACTTAATCAGTATTTAATTTCGATTTCAAAAAAATCTTACATTTAGTATATACCATTTTAAAATTTTGTCAATAAAATTTTTGAAAATTTGAGTTTTACTTTTGTTATTCTTTGTCAAATATTAGTCATACAAAATTAATTTTAGAAAAGATTTAGTGGAGGTATTATGAAGGTTGATTTTGATGATAGTCAGACTAAGAAAAATTTAGGTAGGGCATTTGCTGGGGAGTGTCAAGATGGTGCTAAGTATCAGTTTTTAGCAAAAACTGCTCTTAGTGAGGGGTATGATTATATGCAGTTAATATTCAAGACTCATGCAAAAAATGAGATGGCTCATGCAAAGAGGTTCTACGATTTGATTACAGAAAACTCAAATAGTCCTACAGAGAATATGGAGATATGTGGTGGTTACGCTTTTACATCAGGTACACTCCTTGAATGTATTGAGCATACTATGAATGTCGAGGCATCTCAGAGTGATGTTGTGTATCCTGAGTTTGCTCGTATTGCAGGTGAGGAGGGATATCACGAAATTGAAAAAGCTTTTCTCTTTGCTGGTACTGTTGAGAATTGTCATAGGTTAATGTTGGAGCAGTTGTATGATAAGCTCAAAAAGGGTAAACTCTACAAGAGTGCTACTCCTGTCAAGTGGAAGTGTAGTGGTTGTGGTTTTGAACACACTAGCAAGGAGGCGTGGGATATTTGCCCTAGTTGTTTATCTCCTCAGGGCTTTGTGGAGATTCAGATTGATATGAATAGTGGTGACGAGTAGTTGAGACAAAAAAAAGAATCGCTTACAAATAAACGATTCTTTTTTGTTTTATTATCTGTCTAGTACAAAACCTTTACCATCAAAAGATACTACTACATAATCATCGCCGATAGAGGTTGAATCATATTGAGTAACAGTCTTTGCAGTGTCTGCCACCATAGAAACTGTTAGAAGTAGGTCGCCATCGTAGTTATAGAAATCATATTTATAGTTAGCCTCTGCTACTTTAGTAACTTTGATAACTAGAGAGAAACTCTCGTTATATAATAATTCTACTTTTGCATAAGTATCTTTACCTGAGATGTATGCTGGCTCTGTATCTACTTTTGAGTAGATAGGAGTGCTTTGTCTCTCTGACAATCTTTCTAGATAATACTCAGTTTTTGTACGGCCATCATCTACCGATGTAACTTTTACCATATAGTATGTGTCGTTGTAGATATTGATAATATCACTACTGTCATAAGTTTTTACAACTAAACCGTCCATGTCTAAGATATATGTTTTGCTATTGTCTTCAACGATGATACTCTCGTTAGTTGTGAAGTAACTATCAATATCTCCTAGATTACAGATTAGATTATAGTTATCATCAATTAGGTTGTAGTCGTTACCATAAGTTCCGTTGTCTGCTTCGGCAATGTATCTATCGTCTGTTACTTTAGTGATTTTGTCGATAGCAAAGCCGATTTCTTTGATTTGGAATCTATTGTTAATTGCTATAAATGTTGTATTGCCTAATCTCTTGTCTTCTATCTCTGTTACATCTAAGATAGTTGTGTTTTGATTAAGTACAGTTGCTTTTTTAGTTGACTCCTCGTTGATTAGATAGTCAAGCTTAATGTGACTTAATTTTCCTGATTTTAGGTTGATTTTGTATGTTGTGTAATTGTAATAATGTACGCCGTCTACTGTTGTTTCGCTGAAGTCAAAGTCTTTTTCTGTGCTAGCCTCTTTGGTTTGGATAAGCATATTATCTCCAACTAAGATTCCACTAGCAGTTGCGTTTTTGATAGTAGAAGCATTGATTGTTGTTTCATTTTTTAGATTGTAATTTACATCATAGATTGAGTAAGTATAAGATTTGATTTCGTCATTAGATGTAGTGGTTTTTACATTGAAGAATCTAATGTCTCCGTTAGATAAAACTAATAGCATTGGGTTGTTTAATTCATAAGGCATACCAGCCTCAACACCCATAGTTTGTATAAGTTTTCTATCCTCTTTCATATCGTAAATATTAGAGAATGTTTCGCCATCTGTTGTTGTTACTCTCCATAATTCGTAGTGATAATCTTCGCCGATATATTCACTCTGAAAAGTGTATGATGAGATATAAACTTTTTCTTCTTCACTTCTTTTGCTAGTAGATGCCTCGTAGTTGCCCCAACTCTCTTTTACTTTTACATTCTTTTTCATGATGTGAGTAAAGGTTTTTGCTTCAGTAGCGTCATAAGTTAGAGATGTTACAAGAGCACCTGTTTCGTCTACTAGTTTTAATTGATTAGGTCTATCATTATCTACTAACTGAAAGTATGATTTGTTTGATTCAGTCTTGTGTTTTACACAGGTAATTGAATCATATTCACATGCTATTAGTACCTCATTAGTTTTCCATGAATATAGCCCGTATTTACCTAGATTATCTTGAATAACCTGTGTGCCATTTTGGTACATTGCTGAGTTTGTGGTGTGGTATGATGTACCATAACCAGATGCTGTCATTGTTGTATGACGGTTGTATGAAACTTCATTCTTTGTGTATGGACTAAATCTCTTTAGATTAACGAGTATTACGGTTAGTATTATACCGATTAAGATGACCGATACACAAATAGCAGAAATTATAATTTTCTTTTTCTTAGACATAGATTTCTCCTTTTTTGCAAGTTTCTAAAAGTATACTTGTTTTTAGGCTTTTTGTCAATGCAAAAAATATCGCTTTGGCATAAGTTGTAGGTGTTTTTTAGGCTAAAAGAACTCTGCTTTGGGGTAGTAGATTTTGATTTGTATATATTATAATAATAATATATTTTTTGTTAAAAATATAATATACATAGTTAAATCATTTTTCAAATAGCGACAAATTATGCTAAAATATGCTATGAGGATATGGTGGAGAATATTCTCTACTATCCAAAAAATTACAAATTTATAGACTAAAGGTGTAGAAATGAGAAAGGTAAAAACATTATTGTCAGCATTATTTATGTTACTAGCATCAGTATTTATTACTGCATGTTCTTGTACAGATGCGACTATCACACAGGTATACGAGACTGGTATCAGTATCAGATGTACCACAGACACAGTTGATTGTAGCAAAAATGAGGAGAGTGGCGACCTGACTATCAGGTGTTATAAGAATGATAGATTCACTATCGAGTATACACTAGCCCCAGCGAATGTTACAACCACACAGGTAGACTGGGAGTTTAGTGATAATAGTGGAATACTATCATCATCAACTTTTTCTTATTCAAAATCGGCAACAGAGTCGATTACTTTTACTGCAAGTAATAAGGGAGAGACAACTATTACATTTACAACCAAAGCAACTGGTAAAAAGGTAAATGCTCTAGTTAAGGTTTCAGAGGAGAGAGGTAAACTTCCTGCTCTTGATGCACCTTCAGGCTTTGAGTATAATCCAGCGACTGGTACTGTTATTTGGGATCATGTAACTAAGGTTCTTCTAAACGGTCAGTTAAAAGACGCTACTCTTGTTGATGGTAAAGCAAAAGGTCTAGTTGCATATAGAGTAACAGTATCTGAGTATAAGTACGATACTAAAGGTATTGCATATATTGACCCTGCTACTACTCGTACAGAAGAGGTTGTATCTAATCAATATACTGGATTAGAGAAAGGTAAGACTTATGCTATCAAAGCAGCAGCAGTTGGCAATGACTATGATGCAAAGACTGGTGAAGAGAGTTCAGACTTCTTCTTCCACCATATTCCTGCAACAACAGACCTTAGCAATAGCAACGGTACAATCTCATTCACATCACCTTTATTCTCTGCGAAGAGCAATATATATTGTGAGGGTGTAGATGATTACAAGACAGAATCACCATGGTACCCTACAGGCACACCTATTAACAAAATGGGTGGTACAGAACACAAGATTAACTATAGTGTCTTTGGTAATAGAGATACTTATACAATCAAAGTTATTTCTTATCCAACAGGCGACTATACAGAGGCTAAAGGATATTCAGAGATTAATAATATTAGATACTATCCATCAGTTGCTAGTTCAACTATCACAATCAAGAGATTGACTACTCCAGAGATTTCTCTAGAGAATGTGACAGTAGACAATGTGACTATCGGAGGCACAGTATTTAATGCAGTTAATACTAGTTCTAGACTAAAATTATTAGGTAAAGACGGTAATGGTATTACAGCTGCAGACACAGTTAAATATCAATACTTTGTATTATCTAGAGATGTAAACCCATCAGACTATAGATATATTGATGAGATTGAGCCATCATTCACTGGTAACACAACTGTAGGTTCTACAGGTGTAACAGTGTATATCACTGCAGATTCAGCAGTTGACCTAATCGGTGGAGCAAATAATGTCGTATTTGTTAGATTAATTGGTAATGCATCAACAACTATTGTTAGTGAGTGGACAAACTTTGCATATCATCAATTAGGTAAAGTATATAATCCATCACTTGATACTAACACAGGTATCACAGAAACAGGTATTGACGGACTAGATGTAGCAACATGGTCTATCAATAATAATATTATTTCAATTGTTACAGAGGGTGCTGGTTGTGTAGAATTCTACTTTGTAAATATGAATCCAGCAGAGCCTTCTGAAAAAGTATTAGTAGAAAACACTTCATACAGAATCACAGATGCAGGTCTTGCTCCTGGACAGTACAAGATTTATGCTAGACTAATCGGTCAATTCAATGCATCTGCAAAGACTCTAACTGGTGTGATTTCTAATAACCCTATCTCTTACTTCCAGGTACTTAATGCTCCTGAGACTACAGAGATTGCAGCAGATGGTACAGTTAAATTTAAGACAGTATTTGCTGACCCATCTGACCCAACATCAGAGATTAAGAGATATACAATCACTCTAACTAAGGGAAATACAAACTCTGTTTCTTTAGCAGAAGGTGCTGACCTAAATGAGAGTGTTAACGGAGAATTTATTGTACCAGTAACAACTGCAGATGGTAGTGGTTATAGGTCATTCAATATATTTGATGTTGCTAGAGTAATTCTATCAAAAGCAGACAATAGAGCACCTCTAGATATTCCAGTACAGAGGTTAGATGAGTACCTTGAGTCAGAGGGTAGTTTCTCATACACAATCGTTGCTAATGACAATGGTACAGGCTCAAATGTTATTTCTTCTCCTAGTACATCAGTTATCAATTTCACTAGAGTAAAATCTATCCAAACTATTCAATTACAAGGCTCAAATAGTCTAAGATTTGAGAGCGTTAGTAATAAATATGTTGTTATTCTTGAGAGTGACAGTGGAGATGTTTATTCTGTAGAAACTACAGGTGACATCAATGGCTCAGAGGTTGTTATCAACCTTGCTAACCTAGAGTCAAGCAACAAGCCTGGCAAAATCCTTGACTATGTTGGTGACGAAGGACAAGTATCATTTAGAGTATATGCTATCGGTGGTACAGGTAAAGCAGGTATTACTGGTAGAATTAATTCTATCGAGACTAGCATTACATTTGATTGTTCTGCTATCCCAACATCTCTATCAATGGATGCCAGTGGAGTTCTAAGTTGGCTTTCGACTACAGGTAGAGAAGATGACGGCTCTATTCAAGATATAGATGCTAGTTATCAAGTAACATTCTATGTAGACGGTGTTCTAAAGACTGCTGATACTAAGTTCACAGAACAATCAACGGGTACACCTCATAGTGATGAAGAACATTATATCTATTCATTAGATATTTCTGATATTCTAGCTAAATACGAAGGACAAACAGTAGGTATCAAGGTTCTAGAAATCGTATCTGCTAAGTTTGCTGGTAAAGCTAGTGAAATGTTCTATGCTATTAAACTTACAACAGCTAATCTAACTAAAGGTACATCAGGAGCACAAGAGCCTATCATACTTTGGAATGCTGTTGAGTATGCTACAGGATATACACTATCTTGTTCACAAAATATCTTCAGTGGTGAGGCTTCTTCAGTAGACTTCACTTCTGCTAGTGACTTATCATATCAGATTCCTGCAGACCTAAATTTAGGTGCTTATACATTCACTGTAGTTGCTTATGGTGCAAATACTGCTATCAGTGGTACACTAGAGACTGCTCCATATATCATTACTAGTTCTGCTACTGCAACAGGTGATGCAGTTGTAAACAATCCAGTTACACAAGTAACAGTTGCTGACGGTAAATTACAAGCAAGTGCTAGAGGCACAAGTGTTGTATGGAAAGATATTCCTGGTGCAACATATACAGTTGATTACAAATTAAAGACAGATTCTACATTTACAGTAGTTGCTACTGACGATATTATTTCATTAGATAATACTGCTGAAAAATATTTTAGTTTTGCTTCAGTTAGTGCGGGAGAGTACGAGATTCGTATTGTTCCTGCAGTTGAATTTGTATCTACTGGTGTAATTCTAAAAGATGCTGGTAGTATCTCATATCTAACTAAAATACCTACAGTAGATTCTGCAACAATTACAACAAATCAAGGTTTACTTGAATTTGCTTATTCTTCTGACAAAGAAGTAACAATCCAATTATATACAGTTGGCGCAGGCGACCCAGCGCTAATATCTACTAGTTCTTATACACAAACAATCTCAGAAGGTAAATATATCATTGAGTTATTTGGTATCACTAGTGGAGAGAGAGATATCGCAATTAAAGTTCTTTCAACAGGTTGTATCGATAGTGACCTATCTGGTACATACACTATGAATAAAATCGAGGCCGTAAAAGACTTTGAGAAAGTAGGTGATTACCTACAATGGAAACCAGTAGAAGGTACAGGTTTCTATGCTACTAATTACGAAATCGTATTAGATGGCAATAATAAACAAACATTAAAAGTAACAAAAGACGGTTCTAATTATATCTGTTATGTACTAGTTGATGACGGTGGTACTCTAACAGGTGGTGATACTCCAGCTGATGCTAGTGTGTTTAGTTATACTGGTGGTATATTCAAATTCAAGCCAGAGACAATTACTGCTCCTGGTCAATATTCATACAAGATTAGAGCAACTATTACAACTACAGGCTATATCAACAGTAATACTGCTAGTACAACAGTAACTAAACTTCATAATGAGGTTACAGTTGTGGTTGGAGATGCTGGTGTTATCGAGTATGGTGCTTATGCTGTTACTCCAAATAACGAGCCAACTAGTGTAATTATCAATATCTCTAGACTAAAAGAAGTTCCAGAGGGCGAAGGCTACGAGGTAGATACAACTTATGCTACATATACTACAACAATTGCATTCAGTGAGTACAGTGCAGTTACTACAGAGAATGGTAAATATGTTATCGATATTGCTACTCTAGGTATCGCAGGATATGACGCAGAGGCTGTATATGGTACAAATATTAAATTCACTGGTAACGGTGGTAGTATCATTGATTCAGAAGTTTCTGATACATACACATTTGACAAACTTGCAACAACATCTGCTATCAAGTCAGAGGCTGGTGAGTTGTCATGGGTAACTGTAGAGAGCGCAGAGAAATACTCTGTAGAAATCTTAGACGCGTCTAATCAAGTTGTAGCAACATTTGATTATGTAATTGATGGTGAAGCACCTGCTATCCCTTCAGTAATCACAAATAATGCCCAAGGTGTTTCTAACTTAACAGTAAAAGAAGAGGAAGAGCCAGCTCCTGGTGCAGGAGAGTCAGAGGGTGGTACAGAGGAAACTCTAGCACTAGCACCTGCTACTTCATTTACATTTATTACCGATGAGGTTTATAAGATTAGAGTAATGGCTAAGATGTCAGGTGCTCTAAATAGTAAATGGTCAAATACTTTCTCATTCAAGAAACTAAAACCAGTTACAAACTTAAATATCAGTAGAACAGATACTATTGAGAGAGAAGATGGAACAATCGTTTATATCGGAGCTCCAGCATTGTACTGGGAAAATCCAAATAGCGAAACAGTTAACCTACAAGTTAACTACTTCACTGCTGATGGTGTTGACCTTTATCAAGCAGTAACCCCATTCCAGTCTTCAGAAAAACAATACTTTGAATTATCTGCAAATATCCCTGCTGGTGATTATGCAATCAGAATGCAGGCATTAGGAAATACAAGTGCAGTATTTGGACTACTTAATTCTGATATGTCAGAGATAGTAGAAACTGCAAAAATTACATATATTTCAAACAATACTGCTCCAGAAATCAGTAATGGTAAAATTACATGGTCTGGAATCCCATCTGCTTATACATATAGAGTAAGGTTTACAAATGTTGCTCTTGAGTCTTATGAAACATACAAGAGCGGTACAGAATTAGACTTAAATGTTGGCGCACTTTCTGATATCCTTGTGGATAGATTGGGTTATGGTTACTGGGATGTAAAAGTAACAGCAGTTACAGACCCTAAATTAGGTATTGTATCAGACCACGCAGATACAACTCATATAGATACAATCGCAGTTTATAGACCAGGTCAATTAGGCAACTACAAAATCAAAAATGGTATGCTTTCTTGGACAGTGTCTTATGATGAGATTAATGCTTATATGGATAGAGTAACTCTACCAGAAGGCACATCTCTAGTTGCAAACGAACTTATCAGTTATATTATAGATATGGCAATCAAAGGCGAGTCAGTATATAGTGAAACTTATGGTGCTGTTCCTATGGAGCATTTCTATATGGTTAACCTAAATATTAACGGCGTTAATACTCAAGATTGCCCAACAGCAGCATCTGTTCTAAATAGCAGTGGCGAGGTTGTTACTGACTATAGAACAGGCTCAATGATTGAATTTGTATATGATGTTTCTATTGAAACTGACTTCAGTGCAGATTCAGACGAAATTGTTACAACTATTACTAACTCAGCAGGTATTACATACAATGCTGGTTACTATGAGATTTATGTAAATCCAGTAGGAGATTCAACAGTAGTCTTAGATGGTGCAAAGACTGGCACAATCTCAGCATACAAATTAACTACTCCTAAGAGTTGGTATGATTCTGTATCAGTTGAAATTCCACTTGTAGACGAGTTTGGTGCTCCTATGCTAGATGGCGAGGGTAACCAAATGTACGAAACTGTTACTTCTAGAAACGATATCGCTAATGGTAAGGCATTATGGGAATTATCAGTTATCAATTCTGATGACGGTACAAACACAATGACTTATCACAAAGACTATACTCTAAGAGCAGTTACAAAAGATAGCGAAACTAGAAATACTGTAGCAGTTACAGTAGGCAACCTTGAGAACGAAGTTGATGGAGAAGGTAATGTAGTTCCAGGTGGTGAGAGAGATCCTAATATCTATGACGATTATAAATATTCTAGAGATATCAAAGAACTCTTCTATGATGATGAGTCTAATAGAGTTGCTCTAGATACAGTTTATAGATTATTTATCCTTGCTAATGGTACTGTAGACAGTACAGACCCTGATCATACAGGAATCAATTTCTTAAATAGTAATACTTATATGTTCAGTGATACAATGACTATTCTTACAACAGATAAACCAGCTGTTACTAATGGTCAAATCACATGGAATTATAGTCAAAATTCTACTAGTAGTAAACTTAAGATTTATGGTCCACTTAATATCTTAGATGGCGAATTAGTAGAGGACGAAGGATTACATATTGGAGGCTTCTATCTAAATAGAAATAGGTGGAAAAACGAAGAGTATACAAAAGAAGAACTTGCTAAACTTAGATACTTAGACGGAGTTCATCCAGATATCGCATTTGACGGCATTACTCCTGCTAGAAAATTAGAATTAATAGAAGATGCAAACTCTAATCTACTTGAGTATCAAAAGAGAATTAAGGTTATCGACCTAAGTGCTCAAGAAGGTTCAAGAGCAAATCAATATACACTTACTGACAATCCATCATTTGGTACAGGTGGATATGCTATCTACAAACAAGAAATCGGTGACGGTAGAGGTATTGTTGATAGTCCTATCTCAGATATAGTATATGCTTACAAGTTAGGTACAACTAGTGCTACTAGACAACTTGCACAAACTGTTACATTTGATAATGGTTCAAGCACAACAGCTAGTATGGACTACTGGTTGGGTCAGAATGACACTGCTGGTATGTTTGTATGGAAGCATGTGCCACTAGCAAATGCATACAAGTTAACTCTAAGAGCAACTAATGTTGCAGAAGAGGGCGAAGACTCTGCTAATTCAGTAGTAGTTCTTGATAACATAATAGTATGGGGTAGAGAGTATTACGAGCCAGCAGGTGGTGTAGACCTCAACAAACCTGGATATAAATATAGTCTAGACATTGTAGCAACTAGTGTTATAAATGTTGGTACTATTGAGGTTCCAGAATATCAAGTAGAAAATGGATTCTTCGATTCTAATATGGTTGATACTACTAAAGCAAATACAGTATACAATCCAACAGATGCTGCTGATACAAAGATGATTATATCTGGTAGATACTTTAGACTAGATATTCCAACTAATATTGTAGTTAATGATAGAGGTCAGATTTCTTGGAATGATGGCACTATCTATGTAGGCACAGTTAATAACTATGCTCTATCATATCAGTTCTCAGGAACTCATAGTTCAGACGCTACAGACGACAATACTCCTCAAATAGATATTCTTGATAGTGTACTAGGTTCTATTAGTATTAGAGTAAAAGCAATCGCAGTTGCAGATAGTGGATATATTAATAGTAGTTATTCAAATAGTGCATCAGTTACTAAGATTGCACCTCCAGTACCTAGAGTAACAGACGGTATATTTGAGTGGAGTACAGCAGGAGATGTTCAAGCATCTCAATCGGTAACTGCTAGTATCCTTACAATAGATGGTACAACAGTTCCTCTAAAGGATAATACAGTTCTATCTTATCCATACTTCACAGATATTACTTTAGATAATCAATCTAAGTATAGTGTAGCAACAGATACTACAACATTCCCAGCAGGTAACCATACTATTACAATTATGTACAAAGGTACAGAGGGTTCTTCTGATGATGTTGCTAACTTAGGTAAACAGTTCTACTTAGCTAGTGAGCTAAGAACATACTATGTGAATAAATTAAGTGCTCCAACATTAAAGAATGTTATCAATACTAATGCAAACGAAGAAAATAGAATCTCATGGACATGGGACGATAGTGCAGTTGCATATAGATTAAAATTCTTTGTTGATGGCACAACTCATATTTACACAATTATAAAAGAAGAGAGTGGTAAAGGTACTATTAAGATTATTAATCCTAATGTTGCAGGTGAGGCTGTAATCTACGACCTTAACTGGGATAGTAATGATTACTTTGAGACTGATGGTGCTGAGACTAGATTTAAGTTAAATACACTTCTTCAGAGTCTAGACAATGCAAATGCTAATGACGGATTACAAATCTTTGCCTTTGCTCAAGCAATCGGTAACTTACAGACAAGCACATATAATGGTGTTACTGGATTATGGGAGACAACAACAAAGCCTAACCCATCTAATCCAGCCGAGGATATCGAAATCGGTAGTGTAGACACTTATAGAGCATTACTAAGCAGTAGTTATAGTGATAGGTTAGTTATATCTATCCCATCATCTCCTACAAATGCTCAATATGATAGCGAGACAGGTACACTTACATGGTCAATGACTAATGTAGATGATATCTATACAGGTTATAACATTATCCTTAATGTTGAATATCAAGTAAATGCTGTATCTGAGGCAGACAAGAATAGTTGGGTAAAATCTGCTCATAAAGCAGGTGCGGTAAATGTTGCAGCAGCTAACTTTGCAGCAGCTAATACAAATGCTGACTTTGATGCTGATTACCTATACTATGACGAAATCAAAGAAAGAGTAGTTGTATACTACTTACCAACTGCAAGTACAGAATATGTTGTATATGTTAGAGATACAATTCTTGTTAATGCATATAGAAGTGGAGCATACACAATGACTCCAACTAGTTACAAGTTAACAAGTATTGCTAGCAACTATAAGTTCGCTCTAACTGCGACAGCTTATGACTCAACAGAGATGACTTCTAATTCATACAAGTCTTCTACTTATGTATATAATGTTGAGGCATCATTCTCATTATTCTATAGTGGTAATGGTAGTCCATATCTTCCATATATCATTAATAATGAGACTAGACTTAATAATATTAGAAAATACACAGATAGTTATTATGAATTAATGTCTGATATCTATGTAGAGCATGACTGGTCTATCCTTGAGAACTTCTCAGGTCAGATTGATGGTGCAGGACACCTTATCTACAATGTATCTGCTACATCATATTCAGATGGTACTGCTACATATCAATCATTTATCTTAAATAACAACGGTGTAATTAAAGATGTTAAATTCCAAATTAATTACACTGCAACAAGTACAGCATATCAATATCAAGTTGCCGGTGTTGTAATTAATAATATGGGTACATTAGACAATGTTCATATTGTTACATACTACACTTACAATGATGATGATTCTATCAAATCAACAGATGTTTCTAGCATTACAGTTACAACAACTACTAATGCAGGTATATTCGTTGGTGGATTAGTATTAGACAATAGAGGTACAATTTCTAATTCTTCAGTTGTTGCTAATATTACTGCTCTTGAGAATGGTAATGGTGCTACTTCAACTGCAGTTGTTGGTGGTATCGCTAGAAAGATGTCTGGTACTGGTGCTACTATTACAAATTGTTACTTCGGTGGCGACTTAGACAAAGATAGTAAGAGAATTTCTGGTACAATCAAAGCTAACCAAATCGGTGGTATCGTTGAGAGTATTGAGCAGTCTTCTACAGTAACTAGATGTTACATTACAGAAGATGTAGAGTTTACTGTAACAGACAAGAGCTTCACTGCTAATAATGGTATCTACAGAGGTGGTAGAATCGGTGGTATCGTAGGTGCAGTTATGTCATCTGATGTAACTATCGATATGTGTTACTCACTTGCAAAAATAGTTATTGACGCAGCTTCTTCTGGAACTAAGTCAATCAGTATCGGTGGTATCGTTGCTGACTGTCCAGTAGTTTCTACTACAAATGTAAGAGTTACTAACTGTTACACAGTAGTTAGAAATGTTTATGCTACAGGCTCTACAACTAACGGTCACTATGCTTATGCTATCTGTTATACAATCGACAGAATTTCAACATCTAACTGTTACTACTATGTAGACTTCTCTCTATCTAATAGAGTTACTCTAAATGCTGGTTACGGCTCAGAGTGTGATGATATTCCTACTCTTAGCAGTACAATGGTAGCCTTAGGCTATACAGCAACAGCAACTTATCCTACTTTAGGATAAAAACAAAATAAAAAATATTTATTACATATCCAAAGCAAGTCTAGATTATTTTAGATTTGCTTTGGGGGTAATAAATTATTATTACAATTTATACTAACTATAAGGAAAATAAAATGAGATTTTACAGACTAGAAAAAGAAGGCATTTTCACAGGTTTCTTATCTAAATTGGTGAGAGTCTTTGGATATGCGCTACTCATTTCCATAATATTCGCAACAATACTTGGATATAAGTTTATGATAGTTTCTTCTGGTTCTATGGAGCCTAAACTCCCAGTAGGTAGTTTAGTTATGGTTACGCCTACAGACTACGAAGACTTGGAACTGGGCGACATTGTGACTATGAATAAAGGTGGAGTATACTTAACCCACAGAATTGTTGGAAAGAAAGACCATAATAATAATATTGTAGCATTACCAGGAACAGAGGGCTTTAGTCAAGAGGCTTGGGATAATGCTATATGGTATACACAAGGTGATAATAGTAATACTGCAGATGGATATCTTAGTTATGAGGAATTAGTAGGTGTAGTTGAAGAAGCACATTGTTTTACATGGCTAGGTGATGTAGTTATGTATGTCAAGGCTAATACAACAATGCTTATTATCTACGGTATATTATTAATCGGATTTGTTAGTGTGTTATTCTGGGTAAAAGATAAAATGTATCCAGATGATATAGAGTGTTACGACAGCGACGACGAAGAATAAAAGAAGGAGGAGCTATGGATACAAAAAGAGCGAGTACATATAGAGTGCAATTTATAGTGGTAATAGCCTGCGTAGTGCTAGCAGTCTGTGTCCTAGTTGGCTCTGTACTTGCGTGGTTGAAGAGAGATTATACTAGAGAGAGCGAAGGTTTGCATATTGGTACTGTGGCAATAGAAATATTTGCTGATGGTAGCAATGTTACACATACAACTAATCACACAAACGGGACTAGTTGGGAGTGTTCTGCTCCTTATGCTATTCCTACTAGTGCAAATACTACTCGTACACTTAATCTCAAAATTAGAAATACAGGAACTGTTGATGCTATAGTTAGGGCAACTATCAGAGTATATACAGTTGATGAAAACAATAATATTACATATCTATTAGGCTCACCAGAAGTTTTATCTTCTACAGGGGTAAAAATAGGAATGGATACTACTGGCTGGTATCAAGCATTATCTGCTAATAATCAAGTGGCTAGTGGATATATGTTCCTTAGTGAAAAACTTGAGCCTTATGAACTTAATGGCGAAACCTCTAGCGATAGAGAAATACCTATTATTTCACAAATAACCGTTCCGGCTGGTTATGAAAATACTGAGATACTAGTGTCTGTTACTATTGATGCAGTATCTTATTCCGGAAATATTTATAAGAAAATTTACGAAAACTCCACTACAAATGTAACTCCAAAAACACTTACTGGAGATACAAGGACATATTCGGAGTTTACTGTTCCTAGCGAAGACTTCCTTAGGGACTTATACCCATCTGGTACAACTAATCTAATTCCTGTTCCAGCATTTCCTTTTGGTTCAACTATTCCTTGTGATGTGTCTGGTGCAGAAAATACTGGTTGGTTAGGCTGGATGTAACCAAAAAATAAACCAAATCTTTTTAATTAAAATATTCTAGAGAAAAAACAGGGGTTCTTAGATGAAACTAGGGCAAAAGTCAAAATTTAATTATACATACTGGACGATACTAGTAGTTATGATACTAGTGGCTTTTGTTTGGGGTGTTGTTAGAGTGACAACCTCATGGTTTGAGGACGAGAGTACGACCTCAAATCCAGACCCGTCTGTATCTATTATCGGTACACTTGATTTAGATATTATTACTAATTTTCAACTAAGAAACCTAGTTCTATCTCCAGATACAACCTATCTAGTCGATAAAGATGGACAAGATATAGGTACATATATAAAAACTAGCGAAAAACATAATATTGACGGTGCTTATGTTAGGGTAAAATATACTTCTACTAGACCAGAATTAACTTTGTTTTTTGATGCAAACAATTATACTACAACCACTACTTATAGTGCAGCTGTAGAAAACAAGTGGTTTTATAATACCACAGATGGATTTTATTACTATATAGGCTACATTGATGATGATAATACACAATTCAATGCAGGATACTATGTAGATAATACATTAGATAATACAAAGGCCGGTGCTGATTGTCAGGTAACATTGTACTTTGAGACTATTCAGAGACAGTATGGTGCTTCTGATGAAGATGACGACTGGTCAACATCTCCACAAATCTTTAGAGATTTTGTAGCAAAAGATAATACAATTAAACATAATCCAAACGATTAAATGTTGATAACCGTACTAGATAAAGAAAATATAAGGAAAGACTTATGGCACAAAATATAAAAGATTACAAAAAGAAAATTCAAACTCAAAATATGATAATAGTGGCACTGGCAATCTTAATAGTGGTACTAATTGTTGTGTCGTCTACTGCTGCGTGGTACATTAGGACCAGGTCAGATACAGCCGACATTATCCTTTCTAATCCAGTAAATATTTATATTACTGAGTTTGAAACATTACTAGATAATGATGGTAATGTTGTACTAGGAGATGATGGACAACCTGTTATCAAGCACACAACCAAAACAGACATTCTAGAAGAATTTAATACCAAAGTGTATCCTGGAGATAAAATCAAAATGAAACTCGGTATGCAAATAGGTGACGGAGTAACAACATCATCTCCAGCCTATGTTAGAGTAAAATTAGAGGTCGCTTATGAGAATATCTATACAGGCGAAATTAGCGAACTTCAGGACTTAGCAGAGTTAGGACAAATCGAATATGAAGACGAGCCAGACTCAAGCGTGTGGCAAAAGGTAGACTTCAATAGATTCGCTACATTTGAGGGTGAAGAATCTGAAAGGCCAGTAGACTACTGGTATGTTCTAAAGACAACTGACCTATCTGGCAATACAACAGCAAAGGTTGCTTATGATAGAGAGCAATTTGTGTTTATTGATGGCTATATCATACTTAATAGAGATGCTATTACAAATGCACAAGCCAACTGCAAAATTCATATCAATTATGTAGTAGAGGCTATTCAGATTGTCAATGTACCTGACCCTATCGTATATCAGGGCTATGGTCCATGGTGGAATCGTGCATTAGGTGATATTGAGGATATTCCAACAGCATAATATTCTAGAAAATAAATTTGAAAACAACATATCTTATGATGAAACTATATCTATAAGATATGTATATATATAACATAAATATACTTTAATAAAAAAAATAAAAGGAGGAAAAGAGTAGTATGGACGATAGAAATAACCCATATCAGAGTGGTTCTTCTAGCAATCCGGGTAATCCATATAGACCTAGTACACCTACATCTAGTAGTACACCTAGTTCAAACCCTAATGCGCCTAGACCAACAACCCCGAGTCCCTCTAGTACGCCGGGTGGTGTGCCTAATTCTCCATATTCAACTAAACCTCCTAACTATAATAATCCTATAGATGTAACTAAGCCAAAAACTAACTACGATAGGTCGAAAAGAGGAGATGTTGTAGACGAGGTTGAGTATGTTCCTACTGATGAAGAGAGGGAAAAGGCGGCCTTAGAACGACTAAGAAATAGAGCGGCAGGAGCTCCTGCAGGTCCTACAAGCAAACCAGCCAAAGTAAAAGGCGAAAATAGCAAAAAAATCAAATCAATCATAGCGATACTTCTTGTATTAGTGGTAATCGCTTTGCTCATAGTATTTATCTTATTCTTAAATAAAAACAAGGGCGTGCAAGAAGAGTTTTATGATATCAGAGTCAGTATGAAGATAGAAAATAAATCGGCTCTGAGTATAGTTACCGAAACGGGTCAAGAGGTGTTAAAAGAAATTCACCCGGGAGATAAACTTCCTCTAAAGGCGTATGCGAGAAACTCTGAAGACTATAGAGGTGACGCTTTAGGTAATCTAGATACAACTCCTCCTACCACTTATGTTAGATTTAAACTAGTGCTAATCTTAGGTTATGAGGAGAGAAACGATATACTATCTCCTAATATTGGTGAGATGTGGTATAGATACAATCATGAGGACGAGGCAACTATTACTAATGGTGTGCAGTTTGATGATGGATATTATTATTACAAAGGCACTCTTGCTTTTCAGCAGAGAGTAGAACTTTTCTCAGAACTTGAGTTTGTTGGTGAGAATATCACTTGTGATGATGGTGGTAAGTATGGTCAGATTCAGGTTATAGTTGAGTCAGTTGAAGCCACACCTGATAATATTATCAAAGGTGTTGTGTGGCCTACAGCTCCTAAATATTGGGTAATAGATGTAACTAATTAATCATATAGTTTAGTTAAATACTTTGGAAGAAGAAATGAAAAAGACAAAGAAGATTTTAATCATATTTGCAATACTACTATGTATAGCCTGTCCTATATTTACAGGCTGTACTCTTTCTTGTACGCCAGATACTACTCCAAACGAACTTGTTATGTATCCGAATAGTAAGGCTTTCTCATGGCAACCAGTTATGAATGCTACGGGTTATGAAATTTATCTCAATGATAAACTCATTGATACCGTTACTGCAGACGATTGTTTGTATGAGTTTTCGACTCATTTGGGTTATGCAGGAGATTATAATTTTAAGGTAAAAGCATTGACTTCTGGAATGTCTTTTACTACTCGTAATGTTTTTCAGACTGGTAAGTATGTGAATGAAAAGGTAGTCACAACACTTAGTAAAATGCCAACATTAGAGACTAGCAATTATTCGACAACTGTAGAGATAAATGACTCCATCTTAGCCTTCTCTAGAATATCTGGTGTAGATGAATATGTGATGGCTATTTACTCTAATTCTACAGGCTACAATGAGTATGCTATTTCTCCTAATTATAGTGCAACTTATGATAAATACACATTACATCTTAGTCCTCTTGCTTATGGTCTAAAAGATGAGATTTCTGCTATCAGAATTATGGCAGTTGTTGGTGATAAAAACTATCCTGCATCAGAGGTTATATACTATAATCCTGACAAACATGCTGGATATACTGACAATATCTATGTATTTGATGGTAAAGTGTATGACCATTATATAAATACATTAGATGAGTTGCAGAATATTGTATATCATTCATTTATCTATAGAATAGAAGATTTTAATATTAAAATTTCAGACGAAATATACAAGATGGCTAGTATATTTGACGGTGGTGATTTTGAGGAGTGTCTAGACCTACTTATCTATCAATATGGCTTTGGTTCATTCTCCGAAACTATGGCATATATGGCTGGTAATATTGTGGGACAAGATAGATATTTTGCTACTGCGATATCTTCTAAAAATAGAACATATAATATCAAGGTTACTTATATGGGAATATATGAGTGTGACCTAAATTCTGACCCATTTATCCCTAACTCCGTCAAACAAGAACAGTCTATGGGATACTATGAAACTGTAGACTATCCTACCATTACAGAAGAGTATGGCAATACATATAACTTTGCTAGTGATAATAAGTTTTTGACTGCTAAGGTTGAGACCACAGAGGAATTATACTGGGCAGTAGAAAATGGTGTTGAGCCAGATTTTGTAAGTGACGAGTGTAGGGGTTATAGAATCTACAATAGAGCAAAAGAGGTATTAGGTCAGATTATTTCTGATGAGATGACAGACTTTGAAAAGGCTCTATCTATATTTGACTGGATATGTATAAATACGGTGTATGATTATTCTGCCTATGAGAGTTCGGATAATATTCCTACTAAATATCCTTGCTATTATCTAGAGGGAGTATTTGATAAGGGTATTGCTGTTTGTGATGGTTTCTCAAAGGCATTTAGTTTAATGTGTAATATGTTAGGAATAGAAACTACCAGAGTGGTGGGAACTGCAGTTGCTGGTGGTGAGATGGGTGGTCATGCGTGGAATAAAGTTTTATTAGACAAAGACCCACTAGATACTCTTCCTGCATCGTACTATATCGTAGATATTACATGGACTGAGATTTTTAGTTCTTCTGAAAACGAAATTCTATCACATAGATTCTTCCTTATTGATGATACTATGATTAAAGATACTCATGCTGACTTTAAATATAGAGAGGAGTTTAAATTCTTAAATGCTCCTAAGATGTTTGGTTACTATGAGTATAGAACATTCACTCACAAGGGCGAAACCTATGATTATGTATTAGATAGTGACGAAGATGTTGTTGCAATCTTTGATTATATGTTACTGAGCCCTGTTGATGTGATGGAGGTTGTCTTTGATTTGGACTATCTAATTGCAAAATACGAGGCTAAGAATAATACTACATACAATCCTGCAGCAGATATTACACTAACTGTTATGGGTAATATGTATTACAATCAACTTAGGAGTGATATTATACCATTCCTAAAAGAAAGTAAGTTTAATGAACAATATATCTTTATGGCATATTCTTTAGATGCTATTAGATATAATAGTAATGGTGATAAAGGTTTAGTATACAGTCTAAAACAAAATTTCCTTTTAGATGCCTCTGGTGAGGTTGAGGAATTAGTTGCTAAATTTGATGCAGAGGATATATATGGTACTTTTGATCTATATGTAGACAATGCAATGTTTATTACAACACTAACACCTAATTATCTTGATAAAGTAAATAAACTTTTTGAAAATGCACTTAAAGATGCTGATATTAATATTACATTTGAATTAGTTAAAGTAAACTATGTGTATGACGAGGCAAAGAATGGTGTTTGTTGTATTTATAAGATGATTGTATCCGAAAAGACATCTGCATAGTAAACAAAAAGACATAGCGATTCGCTATGCCTTTTTTTGTATTTATTTAATAAGTTTGTTGAGCCTTTACTTTTTTACTTTGCCACCGTCATTGTAGTAGATAATGCCTAGTGTATTTGGTCCACAGTGTGTAGCAACAGTACAACCAGCAGTAGTTTCAATGACATTTTTGAATTTATATTTAGCAAGGGCTTCTTTTGTAACCTCTTTCATTTCGTCAGTTGCAGAACTGTATGTAATGAAACATAGTTCTGGGTCTGGATTGTTAAATTCGGCAAGGGTATCTTCAATGTATTTATCTAGAACTCTATGTATTTTACCTTTGTATTTCTTGCCTACTAACATTTTTCCATCTTTTAGAACAATACTTGGTTTGATTCCGAGCAAAGTAGAGCCTAGAAGGGCAAGGGCAGAACATCTGCCTCCCTTGTGTAGATATTTAAGTGTGTCAACAACGAAACTAATCTGTACTGCTGACCTTCTAGCATTGATAAGCTCAACAGCTTCTTCGATAGGAACTCCTTTATCTCTTAGTTGAATTGCATATAAAACTTGCAAACCAGTACCAGTTGATAATGATAGGCTATCTATTACATGTACATTTTCCATTTTTTCAGCAGCTGCTCTAGCACTATTGATAGTAGAAGAAACCTTGCTACTGATACAGAAGTGGATAATACCATCTCCTTTGTTGTGTTCTTTGAAAAATTCCTCATAGTCATACTCATTAAAGGCTGAAGTTTTAGGAAGTGTTCCATTTTCTTCTACTAATTTAAAGAGTTCTTCGTTTGTGATATCAAAATCTTTGTATTGCTTATCTGCCATAGTAATAGTAAATGGCATAACAGGTATTTTATATTTTTCATACATGTCTGCATTTAAGTCTGCGCTACTCTCACAAGTAATTACAAAAGCCATATTTATAAACTCCTCTTTTTGCTTCTTAATATACTATATATTAAGTTTTTATTGATTTTACGATTAAAGTATAAAATAAAAATGTTGAGTAGTCAACTAAACGGTGTGGTTTGTATGAAATTAGGTATTGATATAGAGTAAATAGTTTACTTGCAAAAATTACCGAATTAGTGTATGCTACTAGAGATAGATATAAGGAGATATAATGGCAGAACATAATCATTATGGTCATAGGTCAAGACTGAGAGAAAGAGTTGCTCAAGAGGGTCTTGAGCATTTTCACGATTATCAGGTACTAGAGTATGTACTTTCTTTTGTTATACCATATAAAGATACTAATGACCTTGCTCACGAGCTGATTGATAAGTTTGGTTCCCTTGCAGGTGTTTTTGAGGCAGATGCGAAAGAGCTAATGACGGTCAAGGGTATGGGGGAAGTGTCTGCTACATTCATATCTGATTTTCTAAAAATTTATAATAGATACGAGAGATGTAAACTTGCTAAAAGAACACAACTTATTAGCCCACAAGATACTTATGATTATTTTAGAGGTTTATTTACAGGTAAGTTAGTAGAAGAACTATATATAGTTGCACTCTCTCCTAAGTCAAAGATTCTCAAAGTTCAGAGAATATCTTCTGGTTCAAATACAGAGGCTAAGGTTACTATTAGAGATATAACAGACCTAATGTCTTCACTAAAGGTTGCTAATATTATCGTTGCCCACAATCACCCTGACGGAGATGTGAAACCATCTGAGGAGGATAATAAATTTACTAA
This sequence comes from Clostridiales bacterium, assembly GCA_015055605.1. Taxonomy (GTDB): domain Bacteria; phylum Bacillota; class Clostridia; order Christensenellales; family UBA1242; genus UBA11490. Next base: position 86,483 of record SVHV01000002.1, on the reverse strand, counting down.
AGCATTAGTAACAACTCTTAGTATAAATGGTTGCCATCTAATCGACCATATTATTATGTCTAATAAGAAATTCTATTCTTATAGACAGTCCGGATTGATTGATAAATATAAAGGGGAGATTGCCTATCTGCTTGAGGGTAAGACTGTTGCTCAGCCAGAGGCATTCTATGGTGTAAAAAATGATAAAAAACGATAATTCTTTTATATGTCAGAATTGTGGCAAAGAAGTGCCTCCACTGAAGTATACTAGCAGAAACCACTGTCCTTTTTGTCTTTACTCTATACATATTGACAATATCCCCGGTGATAGGGCAAATACTTGTCTGGGACTAATGAGACCTTTTATGGTAGAGCCTAATACAAAGAAGGGGTATATTATATCTTATAAATGTACTAAGTGTGGCGAAGTTAAGCGAAATAAATCGGCAGATGATGATGACTTTGATGTATTACTCAAGGTTGTGGAAGACTACGCCAAAAATCGTAAGTAGGTATATATGTTATTATTTAAGAAAAAGTTCTGGAAAGAGTTTTTTGCTAATTTCAGAGATTCCAAGTGGCTACTTATTAGATACTTAGTTGTAGGAATCTATTTAATAGTTAGTGGAATCATAGCTAATAGATTAGAACTCAACGAACTCACATATTTCAATGCTGTTATCACTCTTAGTTATATAGGGGAGATGATTAGCTTTGGGTGTTCAGAGGGGTTTGGTATGTTTGCAAACCTCAATATTGAAAATCCAGACAAATATAGAAAATTTATAAAAGCAGGTTTTACATTCTCAACTATTGTAAACCTTCTTTTTACTGTGCTACTATGTGTACTACCAAACTTTGTAATTAGAACATGGTTGGGACTGGAGTTTGAGGTAGATAAACTTTTTTATTTCATAATGTTAGTATCTTTCTTTATATCTGCTGTGGCTCAGTATATATCAGATATTCTCAAAAAACTCGGACTCTTTGGCTGGCAGATGTTGGGTACAGGTATTAAGTGTGGAACAACTATTCTAGGCTTCTTGCTTTTAGTAGTTGCCTCGACTCTAGTGCTTAGACTAATTGCATTAGTATATATTGTCGCATCAGTTCTAATCTTAGTCTTCTCGTATTTGACTTTGCTTAAGAATAAGAAATTTCCTATCAATGTGCTTCATTTTGAAAAAATACAAATAGGCAAAGGTGAGTTTAAAACTATAATAGCCAGGTCACTTAGTGAGATTGTCTTTGAGGTTGGATACATATTCTTGTCATTATTCATTCTTAGGAGTAGTGATATTCTATATAATCAATATTGCTACTATGAGAATGTACTAGATATTCTAAACGGTGCATTCTTTGCTTATGTTAATGTGATTGCTATCAAAATTTGTAGGAGTATTGGAGAGCATAAGAGGGCAAGGGCTTATCATCATGCAGTATATAGTCAGTGGGGAGTCTTTGTGATATGGTTAGCTTATGTTATTATCAGTCTATCTCTATACTATCCTATTAGATTAGGATTGAACTCTGAACTACAAGCAACATCTTTCCTCCCACTTGTGTTGTATTTAGTGTTGTCTTTAGTTAGATGGGTTGGCTGGAGTAGATGTACATATATTATCGGACAGTGCGAGAGATACGCTGGATTTGGTCTAGTATGGGAATGTGTTGTTTCTGTGTACTATGTTCTTTTATATTTTATTGCACAAGTCATACCATACAGTATATACGGTGTGTATGTACTAATCGGCATAGAGTCTGTAATCAAAATCTTTGTCTATGGTAAAATTATTAATAATAAAAAATGGTTACTAAGACCAGAAGAACATTTGAGAGAAGAGGAGTTGCTGATTTCTAGTGCAAAGGAGCAAGGTTCTGTATCTAAAAATGTGGACGCTGTTCATCTTGACCTTGCATCACCAGAAGGGGATAAAGCAAAAGAGAAAAAGTCTGCTAACAAAAAGAAACAAAAGAAGTCTGCTATTATTTCAAAAATCAGAGCAAGATTTTCTAGATAAAAATATATTGAGAGGGGTAGAGTATGGTGTATACTTTACCTTTTTCTTTATTTGATATTTTTGGCTATATATTTGCCATAATTAGACTCTTGTGCTAAAATATATGGTATGGAAAAAACTAAAAAAAGAATAAATATATCACCTAGTTTAAAGATATTAATAGGTTTCTTAGGCATTATAATTATAGGCAGTTTATTACTCTGCCTACCTTTTGCTAATAGAGATGGTCATTGGCTTAGTTATAGTGATGCGTTTTTTACAAGTACCAGTGCAGTATGTGTTACTGGTTTGATAGTTGTTGATACTGCAGTACAGTTTACTTTGTTTGGTCAGATAGTTGTCTTGCTACTCATACAAGTAGGTGGTTTGGGTATTGTTGCAATAACAACACTTATCGCTCTTGTTATGGGTAAAAAAATCAATCTATCTAGTAGACTAACTTTGCAGGAAAGTTTAAATAAAGATAGTATGGAGGGTGTGGTAAAAACCCTCAAAAAGATTCTTGTAGTTACTCTTATTATAGAATTAGTTGGTGCTTGTTTATTGTCGTTTAGTACCATTAGTATAACTGATTCTGTTGGCTATGGAATATTCGCTGCAATTTTTATGTCGGTTTCGGCTTTTTGTAATGCTGGATTTGATGTATTTGGTATGTTTGGTGGTGAGTTTGCTAGTTTAACTCCGTTTGCAAATAATGTAATGTTGTTACTACCTATTGCTATGTTGATTATATTAGGTGGTTTGGGATTTGTTGTATTGTTCAATTTCTTTAAATCATTTAAGGGAAAACAGCATGCTATTGTTGTGGTTTGTGCAACAATTATCTTACTTTTGGTTGGAACAATATCATTTATGATACTTGAGTGGAATAATCCATTAACCTTAGGTGGTATGACAACTTTTCAAAAGATAATTAATTCGTTCTTTCAGTCAACCACTCTAAGAACAGCAGGTTTTGCATCAATAGACCAAGGAGGTCTTACTACTGCTTGCCAAATTATATCTATGTTACTTATGTTTATAGGTGGTAGTCCAAACTCTACTGCTGGTGGTCTAAAGACAACTACACTTATCATTATCTTTATGTTCTTATTTAAGAAGCCAAACGAAAAGGGCGACATTACATTTGGTAATAGGAGAATTAGTGGCAAGGTTGTCAGGAAGTCTATTAAATTATTTTTGGCACAGTTGTTTACTTTGTTAGTCTTTGCTATTGTTATTTCGTTTATAGATGCAGATTTGAGTATTAGTGCCATTATGTTTGAGTGTGTGTCGGCAATATGTACAGTAGGACTAACTATGGGAATCACTACATCATTATCTGTTATAAGTCAAATGTTATTATGTGTGCTAATGTTTGTTGGTAGGGTTGGATTATTAACTGTAGGACTAGCTATGTCGTCAGCACAATCAAGTGCAGACTTTGAATATCAAAATACAGATATCATAGTTGGATAATGTTTATACATTAAGGAGAAAAAAATGAATAAAATACTTGAAAATAATGAAGAAAAAATATCTGAACTGGGCGATTTTATCGTAATAGGTTTGGGTAGATTTGGTAGAGCTGTGGCAACTACCCTATTTGCTAGAGGAAAAGAAGTTTTGGGCATTGATAGTGATCCTGATAATGTAAAGGCTATTGAGAACAAAATCTCCACAGTGGTATTAGGTGATGCTACTAATAATGATGTCTTATTCTCATTAGGTGCACAAAATTTTGACTGTGCAATTGTATGTATCGGTGATGACTTAGAGTCTTCTATTTTAGTAACTCAGATATGTAAAGAATTAGGTGTAAAATATATTATTGCAAAAGCAACTAATGCTCAACATGCTAAGATTTTAACTAGTATCGGTGCAGACTTAATAGTTTATCCAGAGGAGTTCGTGGGTGTTAAATTAGGTAATGCGTTATCTAAGGCAGGGATTAATGAGATAGCTGAACTTACTGATGAATTTAAGATTTTTGAAGCACCAGTACCAGAGGCGTGGGTACTAAAGACTATCGAGGAGATTAGTGTAAACAAAAAACACAAAATATCAATTGTGTTTATCAAGAGAGGTAGTGAGGTAATATATCCTATGGCTGATACTGTGCTCCTTGCAGGAGATATTGTAATCGCTGCTGGTGATATTAGCAAAATTTCTTCAATTTTCGCTCATTCGATAGATGTGGATATTAGAGAAACATTGCAAAAAGCATTTGGAAAAAGCTATTCATAAATTTGTAACAAATTATATAGAAGTAGAATAGTATGAAGTGGGGTTGGAATTAGGTGGTCTTTCCTCATTTCTACTTAATCAACTTTTTGTAAATGAGAGTTGTGTAAATACATTAGGCACTATTAATTAGTGCCTTTTTTGTATCCAAAAATAGTATATATTTTAAAATATATATTGTAATTGCTAAAATTATTTGTTAAAATGATTATATAAATGAAAGGTGGTAAAAAAGGACTATGATGGTAACAAAAAGGTGTTGTGTGTGTGGTTATCAATTCTCTTTTGATAACGAACTAAGAACAAATCTACATATATCTCCTAAGAATAAAGGGGCTAAAGGATACTTTGACCTCTGGCATTTCTTTGTGGAGAGATGTCCTAACTGTGGATATGCAAGCATTGATATTACAAAAACCGAAAATAAGGATATTGTAAAATCAAAGAGATATAGTTTGCCACAGAAGGATATTCTAGAGGAATTAGCAGAGGCTAGACCTCATAAAATTGGCGACTATCTACTCGCAGAGGTATATTACGAAAGCATTAATGACCAATGCAATAGGGCTAAGTGCTTATTCCAAGCCGCAGATTTGGTTTATGCAGAGATAATGTACTGGGTTGATTATATTTTCGATACCGAAGATGGTGGTAAACTTCAGGACGATATGCAGTATGTAAGGTTTGAGTCTTTTGCAGAGGAATTATATGACAAGGGACTCAAGGTCCTAAGAGATTATATTGCTTCTCACCCTGACGATGTTGAGGCAGAAATCTTGTATGCAGGAATATGTAGTGACGGTTCGAGCACTCAGAAGATTCAGGGTATAAAGGCACTTAAAAAATTAATGCTTGACCCTAGACTTACTGCACACGAAAAAGAAATAGTAGCATATCTTCTTCAAGATATTTAATTTTAATACGGTTGTTTTTAGTGGAAAGCAATATTTACAAACAAGAAAAAATATAGAAATTTGGGGGATAAAATATGGCAAAGAAAGAGGTTAAAAAGACAAAAAGGGGTAAAGCCGCTGTCGAACAAAGAACAATACTTGATTTGTTGGAAGAGGTTTTAGTTGATACACATACTCACTCCAAATATTCTTTTGATGGTTGTTATGACATATCTTATATGATGTGGGAAGCAATTAGGAAGGACTTAGGTGCTTTAGCTGTTACCGACCATAATTCTATTATGGGTATCAGGGATTATCTAAGAGCAAATGCTCAACCGTTAAATTCTTGTTATTTTAGAGAAAAGAATACTTTCTTTATTCCTGGTGTTGAGGTTACTTGTAGGGTGCCAGAGGTTGAGAACTTAAAAGGTAACTCTTCTAAAATACACTTACTAGCCTATGGCTGTGATTGGTCTGAGGGTAGTCCAATCTCTAGACTTATGGCAATCAAATCAGAAAACGACAGACTTGTCGATATCGGCAAACTAGATTTTATCCTCAAAGAAAAAGGCTTAGATAAGCTAGTTCCAGATAGACTTATCAGAGAATTTATGATTCAAAAGAGAGAGGAGACCCCGGGTTTTACTACTTTGGGCTTTGATGCAATCGTAGAATTCTTTGAGTATCTACATGGTATTGATAAAAATATGTTGGCAAAAGTTGGACTTCCAGAAAGTAGAGGTCCAGAGATTAGGAAGGCACTATCAGAGGCTGGTATCTCTATTAAATCCAATAGAAGTCTTCATGCTCTTTATAGCAAAGCTCCTAATTATTCTCGTCTAAACTTGACTTCTAGAGATGTTATCGACATTATTCATGCTAGTGGTGGTATAGCTGTAATGGCGCACCCTGGCGTAAATATGAAGAGAACTAATTATCAAGAAAGATTAATATCCACGCTTGAAACACAGGGTATTGATGGATATGAGATTGCTGCAGAAACTCCTCAAAGTAAACATTGTGCGCTTATTAGAGGTGTTGTTAGAAGACATGGTAGAGAAGATTCTGTTATCTATACTGCAGGTAGTGATACTCACTCATTTAATCAAGGTATGACTTACGGAGAGCATAAAGGCAAAGAGATATTTGGTGTAAAATTTCAGAATTTCTTTGAGACTCTTTACTTTAAACAAGTAATGAGGGAGAAAGGCTCAGTTGCAGATTCTGGTGTTGTTATTGACGATAGTAGAGTTGAAGAAATAGTTTCTAAGTATGAGCGAATGAACGAAGAGTGCAAAGGCAAGATAATGGATTCTATGTACTTTGTTGGACCTCCAAGACCATCTAAAGTTAAGTTTGTTACTGCTAACCCTAGAGGGCAGACTTACATGGAGCACTTAGCAAGAGGTGAGAGACCATCAGCTCCTTCAACTCCTAGAAAAGTAAGACAACCTAAGGGATTCAATATCTATACAGAGAGTGGAGAAACAATATTCTTACCAGAAAACTTTGGTACTAAATTTATTGATAATTTAGAGTGTTTGACAATTCAAGAGTATAATGCACTAAAAGAGTTTGTATATAGCGAAGATAGAGATATGACAATTCTTCAGTTGGCTGGTCTGCTAGAAGAGAAAACTAATACAATGTAATAAAAAAACGACTATACTGTATTGTATGGTCGTTTTTTTGCTGTTATTGATTTATAACAAATTTTATAACGAGATGTAGTTGTTTTTTTAAAATGTGTTAAAATGTGTTATGTGTTTAGGTCATTTTTTATTTGACATAAATGTAGGATATTTATTAGTATTTTAATATAATACTAATATGGAGGTTATAGAAAATGGCAAAGAAAAAGAGTAAAAACACAGGTTTAATTCTAAGCGTTGTTGTTCTAGTATTAGGAGTTGCTGCTTTCTGTATGTCATTCTTGACAGGTGTTAAATACATTAGTGCTCTCACTAAAGAAACAGCATTTGAGTTTACTGGATTTCAAACAATGTTTGGATATACTGAAACTACTGGTTCTATAATTGAGGTTTCTAGCAAGTTCTTAGGTTTTAGTATACTAGCAACACTTGCATTCGTTTTGCCTCTAGTTGGTGCAGTTTTAACTTTTGTAAAAAATAAAATTGCTAGACTGGTTGGTGCAGTACTAATGCTAGCTGGTGCAGTAATGTTATTCTTGTTACCATCATTTGTAGTTCTTGCTACAGTTGACGGTAATCTAACTGCCGCAGCTGCTATGGTTAAGGCTTGTGAAACTTCTACACTGGGAATCGGTGCTATACTAGGCGGTGTATTTGCTGGTCTTGGTGGATTGGTTGCTGGCTTTTCAGCGTTAAAGAAATAATATTTCTAAAGAAAAATAAAAAGGCTCTTTCGTAGAGCCTTTTTTTATTTTTAATTAATATTTTTTATACTGATTTTAGGTTTTGATTTTTGCTTTATTGCTCGTCTTTGGGTGGTGTACAGCCACAATATCTCTGTCTGTATAGGTTATACTTCTTTGAGTTTTGGATAGATAATAAGAAGCCATTATTTTTTTTAAAATTGCTAGGCAGATATTCTATATCTAATTTCTCAGAGAGTCTACTACCTATATTATTTATTAGTTCATGATTCTTATGTGGGCTAACTGATAGTGTGCTCGCAAATATGTCGTATCCATTGTCTTTGGCATACTGGGCAGTATAACTAAGTCTAATGTCTATACATACCTCACATCTTTTACCACCCTCAGGCAAATCTTCCATTCCTTTAACTCTGTCTGAAAATTCATTTTTGTTATAAGGAATAGCGATTATCTTGTACTCCTTGTTATATTCTTTAGAATATTGCTCGACTAGTTGATATAGAGCATCTAGCCTTTTCTGATACTCAGTTTCACAGTCGAGATTTGGGTTGTAGAATAATAGGGTGATATCATAATCATCTAGTTGAGGCAGTACCCCACTAGAGCAGGGAGCACAACAACTATGCAGTAGTAGTTTCTTCATCTTCTTTTTTATCTTCCTCTTCTGTATCTTTATTGTCTAAATCTCTCTTGAGAGCAGTGTAACAATGGTAACAAATAGCCTTGTATGTTTCGTTGCCACCGACTACGATTTCGTCTCCGTCAGTAGCGAGTTTATTGTCCACAAATCTAGCATTAATAGTTGCCTTTTTACCACAAGTGCAGACCATTTTGATTTCCATCATGCTATCGCTAATCTCGACTAATCTCTTTGAGCCTTCGAAAAGTTCGGTCTTGAAGTTTGTGAGTAGTCCGTAGCAGAGTACAGGGATATGAATAGATACTTCTTTTAGTTCGTTAATCTGTTCTTTGGTACAGAACTGACACTCGTCTACGATAACAACGCTATTTTCTCTGAATTGATTAAGGGAGAATATTAATTTGTATAGATTAGTGCTTTTATCAAAAGTGATACAGTCGGCAGACAATCCTATTCTGCTCTTTACTATTATTTTGTTGCCACTCTTATCCCTTGTGTCAATCTCTGGTTTAAGTAATAGGACAGTATGTCCCACTTGTTCGTAATTAAATTTGCACATTAATGCTTGAGCAGTTTTGCTACTACCCATTGCGCCGTATTTGAAATATAATTTAGCCATAATTTGTTTCCATTTATCAGTTTTTTACTTGAAAAATAGGGAAGAATTGTTCCTCCCTATAAGGTTTACTTTTTACAATTCTTTAGGGTCAATAGAAAAGCCTGGATCGATTTTGTCTTTGTCAATAACTTCTATATTGAAACTAGGATCGTGTAGTAATGCTCCTGGTATTTCAATGTCGAACCAATTATCTATCTTGATTTTATCATCATTTATAAGCCCACTAGAATCACCACTTGGTATAGGATCAGGTGTTGGCATTGGAGGTTCTGGAGTAGGCATTGGTTCAGGCTCTGGCATTGGCTCTGGAGTTGGAGGGGTAATCTCTCCTGCTTTTTGCTTGCTACCAATATAACTAATAATTTCTTCTGAAATCGTAGAATTTTTTTCTTCCATAGTAAGTACTCCTTTGAGGTTATTACCTACTAATAGTATACCATATCTGAATGATATTTACAACTAATAAAAACATTGGGAGGCATAGAAAAAACTCGTACCAGAGTAAGTATCTAGTACGAGTTTTTTGTTGTTAATTAGCAATTATATTTACTAGTCTTCCATTGATAACGATTACTTTTCTAACAGTTTTTCCATTTAGGGCAGTAGAAACTTTTTCATCACTTGTAGCGATTTTTTCGATTTCTTCTTGAGTTGCATTAGATGGAATATTTAGTCTAGTAATGATTTTATTGTTGATTTGGATAGCATATTCTATCTCATTCTTAACTAGTTTGTTCTCGTCCCATTCTGGCCACTTAACTTCGCTAATCTTTGGAGCAAAGTTATTGTTTGTCCAGATTTCCTCTGTGATATGAGGAGCAAATGGGTTAAGAAGTGTAAGTAATACTTTGTACTCTGCGTGGTTAACCTTGCCAACCTTTGTAATCTCATTTAAAAGAATCATAAGAGCAGATATTGCAGTATTAAATTTGATATTGTCTATGTCTTGACTTACTTTTTTGATAGCTGTGTGGATTGCTACTGATAATTCATCAGAAATCTCATCACCCTCTACTAAGATGTCTTGTAAGTTTTCAACTCTTGTTAAGAATTTTTTACAAGCCTTAACACCATCATCAGACCAACTAGCAGACTCGAAGTAGTCACCTATAAATGACATCCATAGTCTAAGTGCATCAGCGCTATATTCTTTGATAACCTCTAGTGGGTCAACGCCGTTACCACTACTTTTACTCATTTTTTTACCGTCAGAGCCTAAGATTAAGCCTTGAGAGATTCTTCTCTTGAATGGCTCGCTGATAGGGCTTAAGCCGATATCATATAAGAATTTGTTCCAGAATCTAGCATATAGCAAGTGTCTAGTTGTATGCTCATTACCACCATTGTATAGGTCGATAGGTAACCAGTCTTTTAGTGCTTCGATACTAGCAAATTCTTTGTCATTTCTAGCATCACAGTATCTCATAAAGTACCAACTAGAGCCAGCCCAACCAGGCATAGTGTCAGTCTCTCTCTTAGCAGGTTTTCCACAATGTGGACAAGTAGTGTTAACCCATTCAGGGATAAGAGATAGTGGACTTTCGCCATCTTTTGTAGGCTCATAACTAGTAACAGTAGGAAGTGCTACTGGTAATTGCTCATCAGGTACAGGATTCCAGCCACAGTCCTCACAATAAATCATAGGAATAGGCTCGCCCCAGTATCTCTGTCTTGAGAATATCCAGTCTCTCATTTTAAAGTTGAGTTTCTTTTTGCCAACACCTTGTTTAACAAGTTTTTCTGTAATTGCCTCTTTGGCTTCTTCTACAGTAAGTCCTGTAAATTCGGCACTGTTCATTAGTTTGCAACCTTTGCCTAAGTAATCGCCTTTTTCAAATGCACACTCAGACACATCGGCACCGTCAATTACTTGAATCATATCGATATCATATTTTTGAGCGAACTCAAAATCTCTTTGGTCATGTGTAGGAACAGCCATAACTGCACCTGTACCATAACTAGCGATAACGAAATCACCGATAAATACTGGTACTTCTTTACCATTTACTGGGTTAATTGCATATATGCCTTCTAGTTTTACACCCGACTTGTCTTTGTTAAGTTCGCTTCTATCAAACTCACTCTTCTTAGCAGTTGCTTTTCTGTATGCTTCTACTTCGTCCCAGTTTTTGATTCTAGGTTTCAATTCATCTACAAGTGTACTTTCTGGTGCAACAACCATAAATGTAATACCATAGATAGTTTCGATACAAGTAGTGAATATTGAGAACTTGCCACCACCAACGATATCGAAGTCTACCTCAACACCAGTTGATTTGCCTATCCAGTTGATTTGGCTAGTCTTGATGTGCTCCATAAAGTCTGTGTCTTTTAGGTCGTCACTTAGTCTCTCGCCATACTCTGTCATCTTAAGTACCCATTGAGCCTTAGATTTTTGAGTAGTCTCAGCATGACATTGACAACATGTTCCATCTTCTACTTCTTCGTTAGCAAGAACGCCACAGTTAGGGCAGTAGTTAACCATCATTTCTCTTTTTTCTGCTAGTCCATGTTTAAAGAACTGAATGAATTGCCATTGAGTCCATTTGTAATAGTCTGGGTCACAAGTGTTGATTGTTCTTGACCAGTCGATACTCATACCGATTGCTCTAACCTGATTTTGGAAAACCTTGATATTTCTCTCAACGATTTCTTGAGGAGTTCTCTTTTCTCTAATAGCAGTTCTCTCTGCCTCTAGACCATAAGCATCAGTACCGAATGGGAACATTACATTGTATCCCTCTAGTCTTTTCTTTCTAGCATAAGCATCTATTGCTGTATAACTACGGCAGTGTCCCATGTGTAGACCTCTACCACTAGGATATGGGAACTCTATCAGGATATAAGCATTCTTTTTTCCTTCCACTTTGTTAGGAACTTCAAATCTTTTTTCTTCTTCCCATTTGTCTTGCCATTTTTTCTCTATTTCTGCATAATCCATAATCTTTATTACCTTTTTTCTTGTCTATTTACTGGGGGAAAACCACCTCAGCAAAAATATAATACTATATTACCACGATAAATCGAATTTTGCAAATATATAATTATATCTATCTTACATAAAATTTATATAGATAGGAGCAAATATTTGGAATAATTACTTTTTTTTGCTACAATCTAAGAAAATAAAGAGGGGTTTATTTTCTTTTTTCTTGTGTGAAAGAAGAAATGCAGACTAAGACTTATGAAAAAATGGAAAATTTATTTATTTAGTTTAATACTATTGCTACTGAGTATTGTGGCTTTTAGGTCTATACCAAAAGATGACATTGAGGTTAGAGCAGATTCTGGAGCAGTGCACTCTGTAGTATTTGACTACAATATGCAAGACTTAACCAAAAACTTGCGTCCAGAGATTAGGAGTATTAATACATATTCTGTCATAGTAGCAGATGGCGAAATGGCATCTCACACTCTAAGTTCTGCAGATAGTGAAAAGCTTAGCACAATTCTAGCTGGTTATACGCTAGAGTGGTATGTGGGAGAGTATAAGATTTCTCCTAACGCATATCCTATATATGCAAATACTAGATTTGAGGCTAAGTGGACACCTATTATATTTACTATTTCTTTTCAGCATAATGATAGTGAAAAGTATCCTGTAAAGAATAAAATCCAACCTATGCAGTATACCGTAGATATGGAGCACAATATTAACTTTACATACTACAATATTCCAGAGCGTGAGCATTATTACTTTGTTAACTGGTGTAAAGCACCAACACTCAAAGATTCCGACCTATATATGTATACTCCTGCTGGGTCAATGGGTTCTTTTACCTTGTATGCTAGATGGTCACCAGTAGAGTATCCTATTAATTATCATACAGACGCAGACAATAGCAGAAATCCAACTTCATACAATGTTGAAGATGGTAGCATCACTCTTTATGCTCCATCAAAGGCAGGACATATATTCAAAGGTTGGTACTGGGACGAGGCTCTAACTAATAGTGCGACAGTTATTGCTGATGGTACTACAGGCGCTATTGAACTTTATCCTAAGTGGGAATTAGTAACATACAAAGTTACATATATTCTTCCTGACGGAACTAGGTCTAGTGTAGCGTGTGAGCATGGCAAGACTGCTGAACTCCCAACCGAACTTAAGAAGTCATTTTTTGAGATTGTTAAAACAGATGTTTCTAGAGAGAATATCACAGGAGATGTTCGTATCACTATTACACTTGTAAATATCTGGTATGTGTATTTATTAGGTCTACTACTTGTTGTAGGTATAATTATTACTATCATTGTAATTAAAGTAAAGAGGGAAAGAAATTTCTCCCACTTAAGAACAACATATCAGTCTAATAGTAGTAAATACTCTAAACATAAACGAAATACTCATACACATAATAATAGAAGAAAATACTAAAAAGGAATAACAGAATGTCAGAATTAGGAGATATCTCCAAATTACAGGGAGATAAAAATGTCTTTAATAGATATGACAGAAGAAATACAGGCAAGAAAGTTTGGGCGATTGTTATAATTGTTACCATTTTATTTATTGCGGCAATTATATATGGTAAGAGTTTGCTTATGTATACACTCTCTTTTGATACAATGGGTGGAACAGAGATTCCGTCTATTGAACTCGAGTTTATGGCAGAGATGCATAGGCCAAAAGATATTCCTAAAAAGGTCGGTTATTATTTGGCAGGCTGGACTAAGGATAAAGAGGGGAAAAGGCCTTTTTCGTTTGGCTCAAAGATTTGGTGGGATACTACCATATATGCTAAATGGGAAGAGGGTGTTGCTATCAGTCTTAACTTTGCAGATGGCGAAGAAAACGATGACCTTACTACTGAGCAACTAAAGGCTCAGTATGAGGAGTGGTTCAGACCTGGTAGTGCAGACGAATTACCTCTAGTTTATAACGAAAACGAAAATAGTCCTCACTATGGCGAGAGGTTGCTTTGGTTTGAAGACGCTGCTTGTACAGGAGACCCTATTTTTGGTAAAACATACACACTTTCTGAGAATATTGAGGTGTACGGTAAATGGTTTGATGTAGACGAGAGCAAGTTTATTATATCTAATGATGGTACTCTAAAAAAATATGTTGGATATTGTAGAAATATTATTATTCCGAATAATGTTAGGTATATTAGAGATATTAGTAGGGCAGACTACCTAACAGGCTCTAGTGACCAAATTCATGATGCAGACAATCCAAACTTCAGCGTGTTTGAGTCAGTACAAGGAACACTAAAATCTGTTTACTTAAATGACGGACTACTTAGAATAGGTAATTGTGCATTTAAAGATTGTGTATCTCTTACTACTATCAAGTCTTTGGGCAATAGTCTGCTTAGTATTGGTGAGTATGCTTTTGATGCAACTCTAATCGAGGAGTTTGTTCTATCTAGTCGAATGACTTCTGTTGGTGTAAATGCCTTTAATGGTGCTAAAAAACTCAAAAATATTGTTATCGGACCACAGATTGAGTCTATCGAGTCTGGTGCATTTGCAAATACTGGACTAGTATCTATAACTCTACCTAATGTTATCCAGATTGGTACTAAAGCATTTATGGGCTGTAATAGTCTAGTTGCAGTATACTTCTTACATAATGAAATGGTTAATGCTAATGCAGTTACTACTCCTGCTATGAACTCAGATGCTTGTGATAATGTCTTTGCTGGTGCTGCAACATTTAGTTCTAGTCCACTTTACAATAGATTGTTTATCTATGTGCCAGAGAGTTTGATAGATGATTATCAGAGTTCTCACCCATGGTCTGTATACTTTGATTGTTTGAAACCTGCACCTCATAATGATTAATATGTGAAGAAAAAAAGAATTGAACTCATTATAGTTTCAATTCTTTTTTTGTTATTTTGATTGTTGTTGTATGTACCAGTCGATAGTGTCTTTTAACCCTTGGTCAAAAGATATTGTTGGCTCCCAACCGAGTGATGTTTTTAATTTTTCGCAATTTAGCGAGTATCTAAAGTCGTCTACCTTTCTACCTTTCACATACTTGATTTTGCTAGAGGTCTGCATTTTGGTTTTTGTGTAATCTAGTAGCATTGTTGCCACCTCATTTATAGAGTATGGGTGGTTGGCTCCTACATTGTATACTTCCCCGAGCTTGCCTTCTTTTAATACCATATATATTGCTCTACAATGGTCGTATACAGATAGCCAGTCCCTTGTTTGTTCACCACTATCATGTATGGTTATATCCTCGCCATTTTGGACCTGCTTGATAATCTTAGGTATAAATTTTTCTTCGTGTTGAAATCTACCATAGTTATTTGTACATCTAGTAATAAGTGCAGGGAAATTGTATGTTTGGAAATAACTAAGAGTGATAAGGTCTCCACAAGCCTTGCTAGATGCATACGGACTAGAAGGATTAAGTGGAGATTGTTCAGTAGCCATACCGTCCATTATAGGTCCGTACACCTCGTCTGTTGAGATATGTAAGAATCTTTTATTATTTGTTTCTTTCCAGTGCTCTTTAGCAACATTGAGTAGGTTTGATACTCCTAAAATATTTGACCTAAAGAATAGTAATGGGTCTTGTATGCTATTGTCTACATGGCTCTCTGCAGCGAAATTTACGACATAGTCTATATCGTTTTCGGCAAAGATTTTATTAACAATAGTGTCATCAGCAATATCTCCAACAATGAGGGTGTATCTAGTATCGTCCACACCTTTTAGGTTATCTGGATTAGCCGCATAAGTGAGTTTGTCTAGGTTAATAACCTTAGCATTTTTTTCGGTGTCTAGTAGGAATCTAACGAAGTTCGCACCTATAAATCCACAGCCACCAGTGATTAAATAAGTACACATATTTTTTCTTCTCCATCTTTATTAGATTACATTGTAGCACAAAGTAGACAAATACCCAACGAAATATTATACCTATTAGTACAAAAAAATATAGAAATATCTTTGTAAAATCGAGAGTTTTTTGTTAAAATACTATTAGTGATGTTTTAAAAAAGGAGACAATGTGCTTATGTGTAATTGCAATAGGCTCGGAACAGAAGAGCAAGTTGAAAAGTTCCATAAGGTATTAGATGCTAATCTAAATAACCCAAATAACATTATGGAAGTTTTGCAAAAAACACAAAATATTTTTGGTTATATACCAAAAGAAAGTGTAAAGATTATATCTGACAAGGTTGGAGTGCCAGAGAGTGAGGTTTATGGAATAATCACATTCTATAGCCAGTTTACACTTACGCCAAAGGCTAAATATAATATTGATGTTTGTTTAGGTACAGCATGCTTTGTACTAGGAGCAAACGATATTCTCGAGAAAATCTTGAGTAAATTAAAAGTAAGAGTAGGACAAATGACTGAGGACGGCAAGTGGATAGTTACATCTTGTAGATGTCTAGGTTGTTGTGGTCTAGCACCTGCTATTACTATTAATGGCGAAGTTTATGGAAAATTAAAAGCAGACGATATTGATAAAATTATCGATAGCTTTGAAGATTAGGAGGCCATAATTAATGGATTATCAAGAGTTACAGAGTATTAAAGAAAAATACATAAAAGAAATCGAGTTCAGAAGGTCTGCAGACAAGTCTGGTGTTACATACAAATATGACATCATGGTTTGTGGTGGTACAGGTTGTAGAAGTTGTAAGAGTAAGATTGTTCAAGAAGAACTCGAAAGATTAGTTAAAGAGAAAAAACTTGAGGGCGAGATTAAAGTACATGGCGTAGGCTGTTTCGGTCTATGTGTTAATGGTCCTATTGTTCTTATTTACCCTGTTGATGCTCTTTACGAAAAAGTTTCTAAAGATGATTGTGAAGAGATTATTGAGAAACTCTCTAAAGACGAATTAGTAGAGAGACTTCTTCATCATGAGAACGGTAAGGTTGTTGAGAAAAAGACAGAAATAGATTTCTGTAAAAAACAAAAATATATCGCTAGAAACAATGCTGAGTATATGAGTCTAGACAATATCTTGGGCGACTATATCGCTCTAGGTGGATATGAGGGTCTTCACAAGGCTATTACTGAGATGACTCCAGAGAGCGTTATTGCTACTATCAAGGCTAGTGGCCTTAGAGGTAGAGGTGGTGCAGGATTCCCAACTGGTAACAAATGGGAGTTTACTAGAGTAGTTGAAGCACCTCAGAAGTATGTTATCTGTAATGCTGACGAGGGTGACCCGGGTGCATTTATGGATAGAAGTATTATCGAGAGTAATCCACATGCAATTGTCGAGGCTATGGCAATATGCGGTTATGCTATCGGTGCTAGCAAGGGTTTCGTATACTTAAGAGCAGAGTATCCTCTAGCAGGTGAAAGATTACAAAATGCTATTGACGAGGCTAAGGCTGCTGGTTTATTAGGCGACAAAATCTTCGGAACAGACTTCTCATTTGATTTACAAATCAAATACGGTGCAGGAGCATTCGTTTGTGGAGAAGAAACTGCTCTTATGAGAAGTATTGAGGGACATAGAGGAGAGCCAACACTTAAGCCTCCATATCCAGCAGAAAAAGGTTTGTATGGTTGTCCTACTGTTATTAATAATGTAGAGACTCTAGCAAATATTGCGCAGATTATCGTAAATGGAGCAGAGTGGTTCAGTGCTATCGGTACAGAAGATAGTAAGGGTACTAAGGTATTTGCTCTAACAGGTAAAATCAATAATAGTGGACTTATTGAGTTACCTATGGGTACAACTATTAGAGAGATTATCTATGATATCGGTGGTGGTATCCCTAATGGTAAAAAGTTTAAGGCTGTTCAGATGGGTGGACCTAGTGGTGGTTGTATCCCAGAGCAACATTTAGACACTCCTATTGACTACAAGACCCTAACAGACCTTGGTGCTATGATGGGTAGTGGTGGAATGATTGTTGTAGACGAAGATAGTTGTATGGTTGACCTTGCTAAATTCTTCCTACAATTCACAAAAGACGAGAGTTGTGGTAAGTGTACACCATGTAGAATAGGTAATACTAGAATCCTTGAGATTTTAACAAAAATTACTGATGGCAAAGCAACACTTGAAGACTTAGATAAACTAGAAGAATTATGTAAGTATGTAAAAGAAAACTCTCTATGTGGCTTAGGTCAGAGTAGTCCAAACCCAGTATTGAGTACACTTAGATATTTCAGAGATGAGTATATCGAGCATATCACTGAGCACAAATGTAGAGCAGGTGTTTGTAAGAACCTAACTAGATATGAGATTACAGACAAGTGTATCGGTTGTTCTGCTTGTAGTAGACAATGTCCAGTAGGAGCAATCTCTGGTGAGATTAAGAAAAAGTTTACTATCGACCAGGAAAAATGTATCAAATGTGGCAAGTGCTTTGAAACTTGTAGATTTGGTGCAATTACAAAATAAGGATAATAGTTTGGGAGAGATATGATGGAAATAAATTTAATTATAGATGGAAAAAATGTCAAAGCAGATGCTAACTCAACTATCCTTGAGGTCGCTAGAGCGAATGGTGTGGATATACCAACACTTTGCTACTTAAAAGGTGTAAATACACCTGCTAGTTGTAGAGTGTGTGTTGTAGAGGTTGAGGGTGCTAGAAATCTAGTTACTGCTTGTAGCACAAAAGTTAGAGAAGGTATGATTGTTAGGACTAATACTACAAAAGTTCTAAGGGCTAGAAAAACTGCAATCGAATTACTACTAAGTAATCACAACAAAAACTGCCTAAGTTGTCCAAAGAATCTAAAGTGTGACTTCCAGAAACTTTGTGAGCAATTCCGTTGTGATACAGATAAATATGCTGGTTCGGTTACTGAGGGCAAGAAAGATGATAGTAACCATGCTATTGTTAGAGATGATAGCAAATGTGTACTTTGTGGCAAATGTATAGCAGTTTGTGGCAAAAGACAGGGTTGTTATGCTATTGGTAAAATCAATAGAGGTTTCGAAACAAAAATCGGTACAGCATTTGATGCAGAGATGCAAGAGTCAACCTGTGTTGGTTGTGGACAATGTGTTCTAGTTTGTCCTACTGGTGCATTAGTACAAAAGAATGACTTAAATCCAGTGCTGGATATTTTAGACAAAAAAGATGTTATCAAAGTAGCTCAAGTAGCACCTGCAGTTAGAGTGGCTATTGCAGAGGAGTTTGGTGCAGAGGTTGGAACATTTGCAGAAGGTCAGATGGTTTCAGCTCTCAGAGCAGTAGGCTTTGATTATGTATTTGATGTTAACAATGGTGCAGACTTTACTGTAATCGAGGAGGCTAACGAACTTCTAGAAAAATTAGAGAAGAAAGATGGTCTACCATTATTTACTAGTTGTTGTCCTGCATGGTTTAATTACTGTGAAAAATTCTATCCAGAGTTTGTAGGCAATATGTCTAGCAGTAAATCACCTAATGAGATGTTAGGTAGTCTAGTTAAATACTACTTTGAGGGTAAGGGCAAAAAGGTAGAAATAGTATCTGTAATGCCTTGTACTGCAAAGAAGAGAGAGATTATTGCTCATGGTGTAATCGACCAAAGTATCACTACTAGAGAATTAGGCGAACTTATTAGACTAAAAGGTATTGACTTTAATTCACTTCCTGAGTCTAAGTTTGATGACCCATTCGGAGAATATTCTGGTGGAGCACTTATCTTCGGTGTAACTGGTGGTGTTACAGAGGCTGCTCTTAGATATGCAGTTCATAAACTAACTGGTAAGAAACAAGACATTATCGAAGATGTTAGATATAGTGAAGGTGTTAAAGAGGTAACTGTAGATGTTGCCGGTACTAAACTAAATCTAGCAATCGTTCATGGCCTTGCTAATACTCCTAAGGTACTAGATGCTATCAAGTCTGGCGAGAAGACATATCATTTCGTAGAAATCATGGCTTGTCCAGGTGGTTGTGTAAACGGAGGTGGTCAACCATTCGTTGATTACAACAAAACTCCAGTAGAAGAGGTTATCAAAAAGAGAAGTTCTTCTATCTACAAAGCAGACGGAGATTGTAAGTTTAGAGAGAGTGGAGACAATGAGTCAGTGGCTAAAATATACAAAGAACTACTCAAGGGTGACAAACACCTTATTCATTCACTACTTCATTACGAGCATCAAGAATCTTCTATGTACGAAGACAAAAAATAAAAAATCTATTGCAAGATAGAATGATTTAATGTAAACTATGTTTGTGCTAAAGAATATCTCTAGCACAAACATATTATTGCAGAGATGTCAGAGTGGTCGATCGTGCAGTCTTGGAACGGCTGTGTACAGCGATGTACCCCGGGTTCGAATCCCGGTCTCTGCGCCACCGGAATTTAGAACACCTAAGGTTAGGTGTTCTTTTTTGTTTATACAAAAACGAACCCGAGTGCCCCTTTGTAGTCGCAAGAATGTTTGCGACAATTGACGCTGTCGCTTAATGCGAATCCCGGTCTCTGCGCCAAAAAACAAGTTCCCTTTATGGGGCTTTTTTATGATATAAAACAGTTTTATTATTTTAGGTGTGAAATTATGACTAATGCAGAAATTTTAATTAATAAATATAATATATTAGAGAAATTATTAAATGAAAAATTCAATATCGAGATAGGTAGAGAGGGTGCTGTGAGCCAAATTTCAAGATATCCTCAATTTAGACAATTAAAAGAGGAACTTGAATTTATTCGTAAAATAAGGAATTTTTTGTCTCATAAAAAAACAGGTGAGGAATATCCTATTCAACCATCCAACGATGTAATTATTTTGTTGGACAATGTGATTAGTTATATTGATAATCCACCTAAAGCTTATGATTCCTGTGTGAAAATAATAGATGTTTGTGCTGCGACTGGCAATGAGTTAATATTTCCGTATATGAAAAAAATGAAAGAAAAAGTTTATACACATGTACCTATTTTAGAAAATGGTGTTTTAAAAGGGGTTTTTAGTGAAAATACTCTTTTTGGTGCGTTGATAGAAGATGAGTTAATATATGAAAAAGATAAGACAACATTTTCAGATGAACTAATTGCTAAATATTCACAAATTAATAATCGTGCATCTGAATGTTTTGAGTTTGTAAAAAAAGACTGTTTATTGGAAGATGTTAGAGAATTGTTTCAACAAAAATTTGAAGAAAATAAAAGGTTGGCTATGGTTTTTATAACCCAAAACGGAAAACCACAAGAAAGGGTTTTGGGGATTATTACCCCATGGGATATTATGAGTAATCGTAGGTGATTTTAAGAACACCCACAGTAGGGTGTTCTTTTTTGTTTATACAAAAACGAACCCGGGTGCCCCTTTGTAGTCGCAAGAATGTTTGCGACAATTGACGCTGTCGGTTAATGCGAATCCCGGTCTCTGCGCCAACAGGGACAATGTTGAACCCGAAATTTATATTAACATTGTTAAACAGAAAAAGCACTCAAATTTGAGTGCTTTTTCTATTTAAGATTGCCAATTAACATTTGTTATGTCTTCCCAAATATCTTTAAGTAATTTATTATCAATTTTAGCTTTTGATATAAATTCATCAATACTTTTATAACTTTGTCTATTTTCATAATCATTAACTTTGCAGATTTGTATCTCGAATTTGTCAGTATATCTGTCTACTACATACTTAAAATTTTTATATTCAAATTCCATTTCTCCATAGAACAATAAATTATTAATAAAATCTTCAAAATCGGGATTAAAAAGTTTATTGAATTTATACAATTTTTTTGCTTTAGATAATGGTATTAAATTAGGGTATCCAACTTTATATTTTAATTCTAGAGAACTACCACCTTGTTCCCAAGAACAATTATTGCATTTACCATTTCCAAACTCATCAATTAAGCAAGGGTTATCACAAACATCACATTTTTTAATATTTGTTTTTTCATTCGGGTCGTCATACTTAAAATATTTAAAGTCTTTCAAATTGAATCCTAAAATATTTTTATTTTGTTTTTCCCATTTAAATTGAGTTTGTTCTTTCATTATTACTCCTAGTCTTTAAAATTTTCATAATCTGGTTCTAAATGCTCTTTACCCCTTGGCATTGGATTGTTCCAATTCCAAGCATGGTCATGGGGAAATGGTACTTTTCCATTACTTGTATGTGAATAATCTCTGTTTCTTACAGCTTTTCCGTCTGGACCATACCATCTACTTTGTTTCTTTTCACCATTTTCATAACGATTAACTTTAGAATTTGGTTTGTAGATAGGTTCTAGTTTTCTAGCTTCAATATCATAAGTTCCATGATTAGTTACTCCACCTGCTCCCATTATACCACCCCCCTTTTGAAAAATGCATTTATTTTTTGTATTTGAAGTACAAAAGGTTGAAGAAAACACAATTCTCTCCAACCTTTGAATTTATTTAATTTATTAAGTTTTGCTTAGTGTATCATGACTTTCAGATTTATCAATATCTTATATGTCATAAAAATACAAAAATTCAAAATTTTTCAATTTATTTAAAATAACAAAGCCCTAATTCAAGCCATAAAACATTGGTTCAACTGAGATACAACAGCCCGCACCCAAAAAACAAGTTTCCTTTATCGGGCTTGTTTTTTTGTGGTTGAGAACACCTATAGTAGGGTGTTCTTTTTGCTATATAAATCATATTTTTTGTATGTTTTTTTGGTAGAAGTATTTGTAACTTAGCTATTGTATGTTATTATTATGGTAATAAGAATAAAAAAACAAAGTGATTTGCTGGTAAAGAAGGAGTGTTTATGGCAGACAGTATTGATGAATTATATGAGAAAAATAGATTGATAGTGAGGGCTATGGATTGGCCAAGAATTACTAGGGTAGATGGTTCTAATTTCGCTTATGATTTTTCTACATGGGCAGGAGAAATTGCTCTAGCACAAAGTCCAGATGGGCTAACATCAGCATCTTCGACACTTTTGGTGCCAGGAGTTGATGTGCCTACATATAAGTCAATAGGTTTTATGATTAACGGAGATACAGCAGAGATTGAGCATATTTCTGAGACAGACTCTAGTAGTTGTGGAAATAAGGCTAATGGTGATTTTTATGCTTTTGGGGAGAGTTTGGCAGATTTAGATGAGTTAGTATCTAATATTAGAGAAAAGCACACCTCTGGGGTTATGAATGAAGTAAATATCACTATATCTCCAGAAGACATTGTCGGTTTATTCTATTCTTCGTCTAGTAATGATAGAAATAGACTTTATGCACTCCTTGCAAAGTATATGATTGCAGAGCAGATGCAAGTAGATTTGCCTATTTATGAGTATGATAGCAAGAATGGTTCTATATCTCTTATGGATATGGATTTGGCTCAACAGCAAGAGTTCTTGAGGTCAATGTTTGATAGTAAAGTGTTGAGAACCCCATTATTGCATTATGCTTTGGACAGCGATGAGATGCAAACAATAAATATTGCAGACAAGATAAAAGAACAAATGATGAGTAATGAGTCTGCTATGGATAAATAATAGTTGACATAAATGTTAAAGTATTTAAAGAAGGGCACTTATATTAAGTGTCCTTCTTTTGTTTTGCGAAAAAATATCTTAGTTCTATATGCTCAATTAATTTGTAAAGTTTGTAATGTGTGATACAATCAACCGAGAGGTAATATTATGACAATACTTTATGAAACAGATAGACTAATTGTTCGTCAATGGGAAGATAAAGATTATATAGATTTATATGAATATGCTAGTGATAGTGATGTTACTAAGTTTTTATCGTTCCCAACATACACTTCTTTAGAGGTAGCAAAAACTAGAATTGCCTGTGTAAAAGAAGATTATCTAAAAAACGAAGTTCTTAATGACTACTGTATTGAACATAAAGATATGGGTAGGGTGATAGGTTCTATCGGCATTGTTTCATATAAGCAGTCTAATGAGGGCGAGGTCCAAATAGGATATGTTCTTAATCCTAAATTTCAAGGCTATGGCTATATGACAGAGGCACTACTGGGAATGTTTAAATATATTAAGTCACAGGGGATTGCAAAGAGAATTGTTCTTCAGCATGATGTTGAGAATATTAAGAGTGGTAATGTTATGAAGAGGGCTGGCATGACATTTGAGGGAGTTCTTAGAAAAGCTGGAAAAAACAATTATCATGCTAGATATGATGTTGCGACATATTCTATATTAGACGAAGAAATCTCTATTGATTAGTATGTGTGAAAAATAAAAAACGACTAGATTCAACTAGTCGTTTTTCTTTACATACACTCTTTTTCTTGTTGAGCCTTGTACTCTCTTATTTTTCTATCGTATTTTCTCTTGATTATTTCAGATACAGTCCACGCAGCAGCACCAGCGCCTGTGAAAGCAAGCATTGTTGGTATACCTTCTTTTGTTACTGTGTCTCCCATATCTTTTGTAGATTCATAGGAACTAGCCAAATTTTCAAGTCTTTTATCTCCAGACCTTTTTGCAAAGTCCACTACTGCGTCTCTAGAATATAAACTATCCATACCTGCATTGTATTCGTCCATGCTAATAGTTCCTGCTGTTAGTTGGTCTACTAGCGCATTTCTTTTAGCAACAACTTCTGCATCAAAACTGCTATTGATAACGACATCTTCTTTTAAGAAATTGTAGCCTATTTCTGCAGAAACTTCACCTGTAGCCCCCATAAGACCGGCAAACATTGTTACACCGGCAGTAATGCCTGTGAATAGTTTAGCAGCAAGTTCTGCACTGTCTGCTCTTTCTCTATTTCTTTCTACCTTTGTAAGATAGTCTTGAACTTCTCTTTTTGCCATAATATTTTACCCCTTCCCGTTTAAACTGCAAGTAGTATAACATATTGAAATACTCATTTCAAGATGTAACCTAAATGTTTTAAGATGATATTGAGTTGGATGTGGGCAGTTGCTGTAATAAGTATATATAGGTTAATCAATATATTTGTTGTAATCGAAAATCTGTAGTCCACTAAAAAAGACTAAGTATTGCTTAGTCTTTTTTGTTTTAGATTGTTTTTAGTTTAAATTTTAGTAGAGATGGGTTGTGGTCAGAGTACATAAAGTCTGTGTCGATATTTTCGATAGATACTGTTTCTACATTGTCTGAACATATAAAGCCATCAATAACAACGGTGTAGGTCTCACCTTTTATATAATTTATATCTGTTGCTCTACAGGTTGGTGCGTTAGTAGAGGAAACAAATCTATATCCAGTAGTGAGATTGCTATTGTCTAGAGAATATACCCACTCGGGTTTTTTGAAGTCGCTCTCCCAAATATCGCTACTATTTGCAATATCGTGATTAAAGTCCCCACCAACAACTACATAATTACCCGCAGAATATTCCTCTGCAAGGATATTGTTTAGGAACTCTAATTGTTGTTTTCTGATAATTCCGCCCTCGTCATAAGCGCTAAGGTGAGCATTGATTATAACCAACTCTTTTTCACAGGAACTGATAGGTAATCTTGTGACTTGTATGCATCTATCTAGGTCAAAGAATTTAGTTGGAAAACTCTCGTCAATAGGTAGCGAGCGTCTGGTTGCCTTTGAGATGTTGTATTTGCTTAGTGTTACTATTCCTGCAGTGGTTTTGCCGTGAGGTTCAAATATCGGATAAAAGAGGAATGCTGAGTGGAAGTTTAGAGAGGTGGAAGAAGATAGGTTTGGAAATTCTCTCTCGATATGCTCTAGTTGGTTATATTTGTGACTTCTAGTAGCCTCTATGTCCACCTCTTGAAAAAGTGCAAAGTCCACATTCTTTTCTTTGATGGTATTAATAGAGCCTGTGGTATTAGTCTCGACAGTTGCTTTGTCTTTGGCAACACTATCTTTACCTGTTACTTTTTCGCCATTTTTTCTCTCGCCACTATCCATAAAGAAGGAAAAGTCGTGTGTGTATGCTCCGAAACCTATATTATATGTAGCGATACTATATTCTTCCTCTAAGGATACGGTAGTTGTTTGGTTGTTTTTGATTTGTATGTCTTGATTATCCTCTATTCTGTAGTATTGTGCACAAATATATATTAGATAAGATGATGCCACTAGGATAATTAGTGCTAAAATACCAGCAATTACACTTAAGATTATTTTATAAGGTTTAACTTTTGCCATAGAAACCTCCATACATTATTTATTATAATATAAAATAAAATCCACTCTAGTTGCAAGTAAATCAAAGGAAGAGTTTAATTCTCAATATCTTTGATTTCGTTGTATAAACGGTCTACAAGTTCTTTTTCTCCCTCAACTGATACCACTTTTGCTACTTCTGGAGATGTAAACTCGTCAAACTCAAATATGACACCGTCTTTTTCATAAACGGTTCTAGTTCTGAGTGTTGTGATATGTTTTTGATAGCCCAAAAATTCAAGAATAGAATCTACTGCTGTTTCGTCCCAGTATTGGAGCGGTGAACTTTCTCTTAGTTCTTTTAGGACCGTAGCACCTACTTCGTGGTCTTGCTTAAAGTCTAGCCATTTTTCTTGGGTATTTTCATACTTTTTTATAGTAGTTCTAGCAATAGTATTGTTTGTGTTTTTGTATATAGTTCTGATTTGCTCAAACCTATCTGTTTGGGTAAATCCATTATCCTTACAATATTCAAAGAATGGCTCTAGAGAGTTAACCTTGAAACTATATTCATATTCGATATTCATATATATTCTCCTATTATAAATACAGTATCACTCTAGTTGTTCTATGTCAAATGTAATGTGTTTTATTAAAAAAACAAAGTGTTGTTTGTTTTGTGAAGTTTGTCTTGTGTGGTAATATAATGGTAGAGAGGTGCTTATGAAAGAGTACGAAAAGTTATCTAAAACCTGCAAGATTGCATGGTGTGAGGGGTTTGAATTATCTGGAGAAAAATATACTCAGGTGACTGGCTATATTTTTAATGAAAATAATGAATTACTAATAGTGAAAATCGGTGACAAGTGGACAGTTCCTGGAGGTCACCCAGAAGAGGGTGAAAGTTTTACTGAAACTCTAGAAAGAGAGGTTATGGAAGAGGCTTGTGTGACAATAAGGGATATGCACTATATAGGTGCTGTTGAGGTTGTGGAGAATGATAGCGATATTTACTATCAACTTCGTTATACTGCTAGATTAAAAGATGTGCTAGAGTTTGAGCAAAAATGGGAAACATCAGACAGGAAGTTTGTCAAACTAGATGATTTGGATAAATACATACCTTGGGCAAACGGTGTGGTATTTAGTGGGCAGGTTAATTGCTCTAGAAAATTCTGGGGAATTTAAAAAAATAAAAGAATAACAAAAAGCGAAAGTGTGTTACATTTACCAACACTTTCGCTTT
The DNA here is from genome assembly GCA_015055605.1 of Clostridiales bacterium. GTDB lineage: Bacteria > Bacillota > Clostridia > Christensenellales > UBA1242 > UBA11490. Next base: position 59,556 of record SVHV01000002.1, on the reverse strand, counting down.
TTGATTTCATTTATTTAGTTGTAGAGTGTGCTTGTCTGCTCGAGCAAAGCGAGAGCACTTGTATCAAGACAAGCACAAGTCTTAGTGCCAAACGAAATTTTAGCATTCTCTATTTTTATATTCTTCAATGAGTAAACTTGCCATTTGTTCTGGTGTTTCTTTGCAATCATTTTCAAGCCATAATCTGCACATCTCTTTAATTCCTGCACCGAAGAAACTTGCACGATAATAAATTGCCATAGTTTTTGATTTGTCAATTTGGCTATTTTTACCTATATTTTCGAGAACTTCAAGTTTTGTGTTGGTTTCAGCAAGAGTTGCATAAGGAATATTTAAAAAAGCTCTGTAAAAATACTTATTATCTCTAACAAAAGTAAACATCTCAACAAATGCTTCATGAGTTTGTCTTTCGCCATAGTTAAATATACTTGCCATACCTTTTGCAAATTTACCTTCAATTTTTATTATTAAATCGTTTATATCATTATAGTGACAATAAAAAGTGCTACGATTAACTCCGGCTTGTTTACAAATTTGACTGGTAGTTATATCTTCGTATTTGTGATTTAAAATTAAAGTTAAAAAAGCAGTTTCAATTTTTTCACTACTCGCTTTATACCTTAAATTGTTTTTTATATTCATATATACTCCTTATTATTTCAACAAATTTTGACGGTTTGTTGTGTTAATTTTATTATCCCAACAAAGTGTCTTTTTTTGTGGTGTGTACATTTTTTTTATTCGTTGTAAATCCAAAAACAATTTACTATAATTTTATTAGGAAGTCAAGTGTTGGAATAATGCCTGACTAAAATTTAGAAATTAAAGGAGAATAAATTTATGGCAGACGAAAAAGTAGAAGTGGAAGAAAAAGTAGAAAAAAAAGACAACATCTTTAAAAAGGCTGGAAGAGGTTTAAAGAAAGCGTTTAAAGATATGGGCGAAAGTGCAAAGGCACAACACGAAGTAGACAAAGCAAATTTTGCAGCTGCAAAGGCAGAAGCAAAGGCTAACTTTGAAGAAAATAGATTTACTAATTCATTGGCAAGAGCAAAGGCTCAAGCAAAACAATCTTGGGACGATGCCCATATAAGCCCAGCTGAAAGAACAGCTAAAACTCGTGAAGAACAAAAGAAACAAATTGAAGAAGCAAATGAAAGAATAAAACTTGCAAACGAAAGATACGAGGCAGCAAAAGTAGAAAAGAAGAAAAAATAAATCTAGGAGTCATATATGAATGCAATAGAAATAAAAGGATTAAAAAAGTCATTTCGTGGTATGTATGCACTTAATGGACTTAATATGACAGTTCCTGTTGGTTCTATTTATGGTTTTATTGGTGAAAATGGAAGTGGAAAATCTACAACCGAAAAACTTATTTGTGGACATTTGGTTAAAGATAGTGGAACAATTAAGTTGTTTGGCAAAGATTACACAGATGCTGGAACTCGTGTAAGAGTTGGAGCACTTATAGAAAATGCTGGCTGTTTTCCGGGTTCTAGTATTTATATGAACCTTAAAATGCAATGCTTAAATTTAGGACTTGATAATGCTGATGAAGAAATTGATAGAGTTCTAAAAATTGTTAGAATGGAACAAAACAAAGAACTTAAATTCAAAAAATGTTCACTTGGTATGAAACAAAGAGTTGGTATTGCTATGGCGCTTCTTGGAAGTCCTGCACTACTAATTTTGGACGAACCAATAAACGGGTTAGATACTGACGGTATGAGAATTATGAGGGAAATTTTAGTAGATATTACGCAAAATTATAACTGCACAGTTTTAATTTCATCTCATATACTTGGCGAACTTGAAAAAATTGCTACACATTACGGAATTATCCGTCAAGGCAAAATGATACAAGAACTAACTGCAAAAGAAATGGAATCAAGAGCAAGGGTTTTTGTGTCTTTTAAAGTTGATGAAATAGCAAAGGCAATAACACTGCTTAAAAAGAAATATAAAAATGTTCGTGAAGAACAAGAATATGTTAGAGTTTATGATGAAGAAGATGTTGATGGAATTGTGAAATATTTATTAGATAACAACATTATTCCAAGCGAAATTAAGAAAAATAAAGTAGGTCTTGAAGAATATTATATTGAACTTATGTCAAACCAGGAGGTAAAATAGTATGCAAAATTCAAACAATTTAAAATTTGATACTCCTAGCTTTGGCAAAAGAATTAAAGGAATGTTATCGGTTGACTTTTATAGATTATTTCATACTCATTTGTTTTACATATTTTTAGCAATAGCTGCTATTATTCCTGCAATGATTATCGGAACTACTGGAATGGAAGGAAGTCAAACTGGAGCACTATTTACTAATGTTTGGCAAGCTATTGCAGTAGAAAGTCCACTTTATGTTGTTAAAGACATTGGTCAATACGCAAATATGAATATGGTGTTTATATTTGGTGGAATAATGGTTTCTATCTTTATTGGTCACGACTATAAAAGTGGCTATGTAAAGCAATTATTCACAACTCACGCTAAAAAGCAAGACTATATGATGAGTAAATCTCTTACTTGTGCTTTTGCAATGGCCTCAATGTGTATTACATACTTATTAGGAACAATACTTGCAGGAGCACTTGTTGGACTATCTTTTTCAGTAAATTTTGGTTCTCTTATTTGTGCATTACTTGGAAAATTACTGATGAGTTTAGGTTGGGCTAGTCTTTATGTTTTCTTAAACATTATTTTTAGAAAATATTTTTGGATTTCAATCGCTTCTTCATTCTTTTTTGGAACAGGTATTTTAATTATAGGAGCAGCTGCAATACTTGGCAATTCTGCTATACTTAATATTTTCTTGTATGGCTCATCTGTTTTTGCTTGTTTATCTAGCAATTTCCTATCTGTGATTATATGTTTTATTTGTTCTGTTGCTTGGGCTGTTATTTATAACTTAATTGGCACTTATATTCTAAATAAGAGTGATGTGTATTAGGAGGAATGGTTTATGAATGCAATAGAAATTAGAAATTTATGTAAAAACTTTGGTGAAAAACAAGCACTTGCAGGACTAAATATGACCGTTCCTATGGGCTCAATTTATGGATTTATTGGAGAAAACGGAAGTGGTAAATCTACAACTGAAAAAATTATTTGTGGACTTATTCACCCTACAAGTGGAAGTATAAAGTTGTATGATAGAGATTATACCGACTCTGATGTTAGAGCAAGTATGGGGGTTTTAATTGAAGCCCCGGGCTGTTTTCCAAATTTAACGGTTTGGAATAACTTAATGATACAAGCAACAAATTTAAGTATAGTAAACAAAGAAGATGCTGTAAGAAAAGTTTTAACTATGGTTAGAATGGAAGGTTCTGCCGGAAATAAATATAAGAATTGTTCTCTTGGTATGAAACAAAGAATTGGTATTGCTATGGCACTACTTGGAAATCCTAAACTTTTGGTATTAGATGAACCAATAAATGGACTTGATGCTGATGGTATGAGAATTATGAGAGAAATACTAACTGACCTTGCTAGTTCAGGTGTAACAATCCTTGTTTCTTCTCACATACTTGGAGAACTTGAAAAAATTGCTACTCACTATGGCATTATTCGTGGTGGAAAAATGATTGTAGAAATGACATCTGAAGAACTTGAAAACACTTGCCCAACATTCGTAGCAATTCAAACAAAAGATATGAAAAATGCAAAATAAATCTTAAATAAAAAATATTCAAAAGTTTTAGAAGATGAACAAAAAGAAAATTTAAGAGTTTATGATGCCGAAAGCCCAGAAGAAGTTGTAAAATACTTATATGATAATGAAATAATTGTTAATGAACTTAAAACAGACAAAATCGGTCTTGAAGAATATTATATTAACCTTATGGCAAACAAGGAGGGAAGATAATATGTCTGTAACATTTGAAAACAACTCATTCAAAAAAAGATTGACAAGTATGCTTGGTGTAGATTTTAGAAGAATGTTTACATCTTCACTCTTTTACATTATGATAGGTGCTTCGCTTGTTATGCCAATCTTAATTTTGGTTATGACAACAATGATGGACGTAACAGTTTCAGTCAATCCACAGACAGGTGCAGAGACTGTGATGGAAGGATTTAAAAATGTTTGGCAAATCATTGGAGCTGTAAGTGGAGGCGAACAAACAATGAGTATGGATATTACCAGTATGTGTAATATAAATATGATGTTCTTTATAATCTCAATATTTGTTTGCTTATTTGTTGGCGCTGATTTTAGTAGTGGTTATGCAAAAAATTTATTTACAGTAAGAAGTAAGAAGAGTGATTATGTTATATCTAAATCAGTAGTATGCTTTATTGCAGGTGCTAGTATGATAGTAGCATTCTTTATAGGTTCTATGATTGGTGGCGCTATAGCTGGACTACCATTTGCATTAGAAGGAGCAACTGCTCTAAATGTTGTAATGTGTATGCTATCAAAAATATTATTGGTTGGGATTTTCTCATCAATTTATGTTTTAGCTAGTGTATTTGCAAAACAAAAATTATGGCTATCACTAATTATGGCTTTTGCTATTGGAATGCTTATGTTTATGATGATACCAATTATCACACCACTTAACAGCACAATAGTTAATGTAATACTTTGTTTAGTGGGTTCTGCTTTATTTAGTATTGGAATTGGCTTTGGTAGTAAAGCAATTCTTGAAAAATCTAGTTTAGTATAAAATTTAAGCGAAGCAAAAAACTTGCTTCGCTTGAGTTGTATTTAGGAAAAAATAATGAAAAGAAAAATCAAAATTGACCTTGGAAATGGAAGGATTCAGGAAAGAGAAATAAATTACATACCTGTTAGATACATAATTGCTTTTGCAATCACACTATTTGAAGTTTTGGCTATAATAGGCATCACGATGGCTTTATGTATCTTTGTGCCATATTTTTATATTGCAGTAGGAATCACGACCTTTGCAGTTGTGCTTAAAATAATAGCTTCTGATGATAATCTAGATTACAAAATACCTTGGATGCTTTTTGTTTTAATAATTCCCATTGCCGGTCTTATGCTATATTTTATTTTTGGTTCAAGAAAATTAAAGAAGAAATATGTTAAAAGATTAGAAAGTTTAAAAAGTTTATCTTATAAACAAGAAGATACAGAATTATTAGAACAATTAGAAAAAGAAAGTCCTATTGCTTTAACCCAAGCAAAAACACTTATAAATATTGCTGATACCCATTTATTTACAAATACAAAAACAACATACTATCCTAGTGGTGAAGAATATCACAAAGCATTGCTTGAAGATTTAAGAAATGCTTGTAAGTTTATATATTTAGAATATTTTATTATTGAAGAAGGTAAATTTTGGAATTCAATTTTAGAAATTCTAAAAGAAAAAGCAAAACAAGGTTTAGATATAAAAGTTGCTTTTGATGATATTGGTTGTATGTCAACACTACCCGGCAATTATGCAAAACAACTTAAAGAATTTGGAATTGAAGCAACACCTTTTTCAAGAATGAAAGGTCAAGCAGATAACGAATTTAATAATAGAAACCATAGAAAAATAACTGTCATAGATGGCATTATTGGATATACTGGTGGAATAAACATTGCAGATGAATATATAAATGAATTTGAAAGATTTGGACACTGGAAAGATGTAGGAATTAGACTTGAAGGCGAGGGTGTAAAAGAACTTACAAAGTTATTTTTAATCGACTTTGGTATTAATCTTAAAACCCCTTTAAATCTTCCTGACAATCTATATCCAAATATTGATATAAAAGAAAATGGATATATTGTGCCTTTTGGTGATGGTCCAAAGCCGTTATATAAGTGGCGAGTTGGAAAAACTATAATTCAAAATATATTAGCAACAGCAACAAAATATGTTTACATCACAACACCTTATCTAATTATTGATAATGAACTTTGTGTAAGTATCGAAAATGCTGCACTTCGTGGAGTTGATGTTAGAATAATAGTTCCACATATTCCTGACAAGAAAATTGTCTTTAATATGACTAAAAGTTTTTATAAGAGATTTTTAGATGCAAACGTCAAGATATATGAATATGAACCGGGATTTATTCACGCAAAAACATATATTTCAGATGATAAATATGCTATAATAGGAACAATCAACCTTGATTACAGAAGTTTGGTTCATCACTTTGAAAACGGTGTATGGTTATATAATTGTGATTGTATAAAAGATTTGAAAAACGATATTGATAACACTCTTAATAAATCAATAGAAATAACACCTAAAATGCTTAAAACAAATTTATTTAATAGATTGTTTAGAGCAATTGTCAGAATATTTGCACCTATGCTTTGATGGAGAAAATATGGAAGAAAAAAAGAAAATTGATTGGAAGAAAATAGGATTAAATTTATTATATCCACATATTGCAGTAATCATTTGTTTACTGCCGATTTCCATTGCTTTTTTAGTGCTTTCACTAATATATTTAGGCACAGAATCAATACTTGCTATACTTTCATATCTTTTGGCATTTTATGTTTTACTTGTTATTTGTTTTAGAGTGCCAAAAATGATTACCTTTTTTAAAACTTTTAAACAAGAAAATAAGTATATGCAAAAGTGGTTTTCTGATGTTCACTTGCGAATGAATGTGTCGCTATATGGTTCTCTTATTTGGAATGTTGCATTTGCTATATTTCAATTAGGACTTGGTTTTTATCACAAATCTTTTTGGTTTTACTCAATGTTTGCTTATTATGTAATGCTTGGAGTTATGAGATTTTTCTTGGTTAAACATACAAGAAAATACAAAGCAAATGAAGAAACAACAGTTGAAGTAAAGAAATCTATTTTATGTGGTTATTTACTAATTGCTATGAATTTAGCACTTGCAGTTATTGTGTTCTTTATGGTTTATTGGAACAGAACCTTCTATCATCACATGATAACAACTATTGCACTTGCAGCTTATACTTTCTTTACTTTCACTTTTGCTATTATCAATCTTGTAAAATATAGAAAATATAAAAGTGCTGTATATTCTAGTGCTAAAACCATATCGTTAATAGCAGGTGCAGTGTCTATGTTAACTCTGGAAGCAACAATGCTAACAACTTTTGGAACAAATGAAAGTCCACTATTTAGTCAATTGATGCTATCTCTTACTGGAGCAGCTGTTATTGGTTTTGCTATAACTATGGCAGTTATAATGATTGTTAAAGGAAATAAACAACTTAAAGAATATAAAAATTAAACAAATTAAGTGTCTGAAATAGACACTTTTTTTGTTTTTATGTTGAGTGTTTTTTCTTTTCTTTGTTGTATAATTAAAACAAGGAGATTAAATATGAACACAGATAAAATTTATGCTGAAAAAATGGCATTGGAATATTTAACCTTTTATTTTTACAATAATCTGACATAAGCGAAAAAAAACAATATGCAAATGATATTTTGCTTTTAGCACAAGATGTTAATGATAAATAAAAAACCACAGATAAAAATTATCTGTGGTTTTTGCTAGTTTCAAAGATACGAAACTTTAGTTCTTATTTTTATTTTATTCTCATTCTATTTAGTTTGTCTGAAAGAGGGGCACTTGTTTTGCCATTTAGGTATCTAGTAAGAGTCTTTTGTATAGTGGCTATTTTTTCCATCGTGCTAGTCCATACAAAGTATTTCTTTATGTATTGTCTAGTTTCTTCTATAGAGCCTTTTAGTTGTAGGGCGATTATCTCTGCCATCATTTTTTTAGATGTTGAGATTATTAAGTCAAAGTTGATTTCTAGTTTCTGCTCAGAGTTGAGTTTGAGAGCCTTTTCCCTTAAGAATCTATTTAGAATCATTACAGTTCTAACTTTGTGAGCCTGAGATAGTTTTGGCTTTGCTCTAAGGAAAGAATCTGTTAGGTCAGAAACAATAATTTCTTTGGCTTGTGTTTCGGTAAAGACTCCTGCCTCTATAAATTCCTTTAAGAAAGCAAACATTCCCATATCTGCCTTAAACTCTTCGATGATAGATGAATATTTGCCTAGAGTCTTTGGGTTTGGTCCTAAGCTATGTGTGTTTTCGTGGCATATTGTACCCAAATGACGAGAGTCAAGGTTGTAGTATTTTAGCATTTCGTTATCTAGTAGTTTTTTTGCTATCCTACTGCTTTTTGAGAGTCTGACTTGTCTATGATAAATATTTTTTCTACCACCACCCATTTTGAGTGCGAGCTTGTCGTTGTTTGGTAGGTTTTGAGCGAGTACGATTCCTGCTCTAAATTCTCCTTCGCTACCGTACAAATTAACTATGTCTACATCTAGTGCAGTTTGCTTTCTGGACGGTTTCTTTTTTTCATTAGAGTAATGCTCTTTGTATGGCATAAATTCTTCTGCGATAGACTTTAGTCCTTGTAATTCGTGTAGAGTCTTTGTTCCCTCGATATTTACAAGGCCAACTCTAGCGCCTAGAGAGTCTTTGCTATGTATGGTTATATTATGCTCCTGAAGTCTCTTTAGCAGTGGGGCGTTCTCTAAGATTGTTGTAGACATCTTATCATCATAGCACTCTCTAGTAATAGTAAATTCAAACTTTGAGTTTACTATTTTTGCCCATAGTATATCTGCTTTTGCATCTAGTTTTGGGTTTGCTTTGAGTAATGCTTTTGCTTGAAGTTTGAGAAATTTAGCAAACTGTTTTTCAGATCTATCGCAGAGTTTAGATGCTTGTAGTAGATAATCTGCTACTTGTGTAAATTCCTTTTTGAAATAATCTACATAGTCAATACCTATAAGTTTATCATTCTTGATACGAACCATTGTTCTTTGTGATAGGATATTTTGTACTGCTTCTACTTCTCCATTGTCTAACATTTGACCTAGCATAATATGGAATGTTTCAGTGTCTAGTGTTTCAGGATAAAAGTTTAAGCCTAGTGGTTTGATTATGTTTTTTGCAAGCCTTACTTCTTGACCTTCGTAGTCGGGGGAGAAGATTCCTTTTTGCGCATCAAAGAGTATTTTTGTAAGCTCTGCTTTTTCATTGCCTTTCTTGATTTCGCTATTTAAAAATTTCAGGAAGTCTATATTGTACTTATTGTCTTGTTTGAGAGATATGGTATCAAAGACTCTACCTGCTCTATCAAGTAATGCAAGTATTTTTTTGTCGTTATCGTTTAGTGCAGAAAAAACACTATCTGTTGTAGATAGGAATGGAATGGTTCTTAAGTGTTCTCTATTGGTTCTTTTTCTTAGTTCTGTTAAACTAAGGTTTAATTGAAACTCCATATTTTTCCTTTTAAATTTTTCTACACGGTAATTTTTTATTTGTTGTAAAATGATACTTTTTGTTTGTTTTAGGCGTGTGTTTGACATAAATATAAACCTTATTGTCAAAAACTCCACTTATAAAAATTTACATATTTGTTTATGTTGAGTTTGTTTGCCTAATTATAAACAAGTTTTAGTTGTATTGTCTTAGCAATTTTTTACTTTTATATAGCCGAAAATTAGGTGTTTTTACTTGCTATACACGATATATTATACTAGTCAAAATAATTTAGTCAAATTAATTTTGTTTAAAGATTGTAAAATATGAAAAATTTGCTTTTTATTTGATGTTTATTGTTTATGCTTTTAGTGGTTTGGTAGATCAGATAATCTTGTATATGTTTGTGTTATGGTGTTTTGTGATAGTGTTGTTAGAAATTATGGGGTATCTAATAAAAAAACAACACTAATTATTTAGTGCTGTTTTTTGTTTCTTTATCTGATTGATTCTTTGTTTCTTGAGTGGTTATTTTTGTTGTTATTTTGGTTGGGATAGAAGTTTCTTTTTCTTGTTTTTCTTGTGCTTTTAAAAGTTTTGTATTAAGGTGCATTCTAATAACTATTAATATTGGTACGGTAATAAAAATTAAACTGGTTGCTAAAATTGTAAAGATCATTAAGAGGGGCTTATTCTCTTGAATGCTGTTAAAAAGAGTTAAAACAAAAAATGCTATTCCAAATATAATAGCTAAATTATTTACGATTAGTAATCTTTTGCCTGTTAAGGTGCTATCTATCTCGCCAAAAGATTTCTCGTAGTCGGCTAGTTTTTCGTTTCGTGTTTTCTTTCTTTTGTAATTATTGTGTGATGGATTGTTTTCCATAAACTCCATGTCTTCTCTGTCTCTTTCTAATTTGTTCCAAAAGTCATCACTCATATTCTCACCTCGTTTTTACTGTATAAGTATATCATAAATAAAAAAATAAAGATAGGAATATATACGGCTAAAGTTTTTGTACTAAGTGCTTTTGTTTGACCTAAATTTTCAAATCTACTACAATGAGATTGTGATGTGCTAAATTTTTTAAGGCTTATGTAATAAAATAAAAATTTAGGAGTTTTACAATGGAGAGATTTGATACTTTTGATGATGAGAGAATTAGGACTGGCAATAGTTACAATAGAGGTGAGAAGTGTCCTAAAGGTGAGAATAGGCTAGTTGTTCATATTCTAGTTTTTAATTCAAAGAATGAGATGCTTATTCAGAGAAGGGTTGATGATAAGAAAGTGTATCCAGGGCTATGGGACTTTTCATGTGGGGGTAATTCCATGTCTGGAGAGACTAGCAAAGAAACTGCTCATAGAGAATTGCTAGAAGAGTTGGGTATTGATTATGATTTTTCTCAGCATAGACCACACCTAACTATTAATTTTGAGAATGGTTTTGATGATTATTATTTTATTGAGAAAGATATAGATATTGATAAGATTGTGATTCAAGAAGAAGAGGTTGCTGAGGTAAAATGGGCAACCAAAGATGACATTGTAAAACTTAGACAGGAAAATAAACTAATTCCTTATGTAGAGAGTTTTATTCCTGCAGTATTTGATATGAGGGGAAAAAGAGGGCTATTTGATTAATATTAGCCCTTTTTTTGTATATGTCTTGTACGAATAAGGTGTTTTGTGATATTATGATTGTAAGTGAGGTAAAAGATTATGTTAGGAGCGATTATAGGTGATATTGCAGGTTCTATATATGAATATTCCCAGATTAAAAGGGTAACTCCTGTGTCTGTGGGGAATGTTATAGAGGAAGATGGTTTCTATAGTGATGATACTATCCTTACTATGGCTGTGGCAGATGCAATTCTTAGTAAAAGAGACTATGGCGAGTGTCTAAGGGAGTGGGCTAATAGATATTCTGACTACAAGCCAAAGCATGAGCCGTATTTTCAAACATCTTTTTCGCCTAATTTTCTTAAGTGGGCAAAAGATAAATATATCGGGACTAGTGTGGGTAATGGTGCAATGATGAGGGTATCTCCGGTTGGGTATCTATTTGATACTATAGAAGAGGTGGAGAATAATGCTAGAATGTGTACTATTCCGTCTCATAATACTGATGAGGCTATATCTTCTGCTCAGATGGTTGCTAAGATTATTTTTTTGGCTAGGCAAGGTATGTCAAAAGAAGATATTATTGCAGACTTGGGCTTAAGTATTAAAGAGCCAAAGATATCTAAATTTAACTATACCTGTGGCGATACTGTAGATGTATGTCTTTATTCACTATTTAACTCAGAATCTTTTGAGGACAGTATTAGAACTGCCATATCTTTCGGTGGTGATACCGATACTAATGCTTGTATTGTTGGTAGTATGGCTGAGGCTATGTATGGTGTGCCAGAAGAATTGAAGAAAAAAGCTATTGCAAAATTGCCCCCAGATATGCTAGATGTAGTTGCTAGGTTTGAAGAGGCAACTAGTGATAGGCAAATAGGTAATATGTAATATATCAAGACTATTATTTGTTGTTTGTGTACTAACCGAAAAAATGTAGACTTTTTTATCATTATAAAAAATAATAGACGGCAACAATGTGATATAATATATGTGTAATACAGTATGGGGTGTTTAAGTGGATTATAATAAAATAGGAAATTTCATAGCAGAAGAAAGAAAGGCTAAAAAACTCACACAGGCTAAACTAGCTGAGAAAATCTTTGTTAGTGAGAAAACGGTATCTAAATGGGAAAATGGTAAAGGTGTTCCTGATACTGATAGTTTGCCAAAACTATGTGAGGTTTTAGACTTTAGTGTAAATGAACTTCTTAATGGCGAGAGGGTTACTGCTGAAGAATATGTAAATAAAGCAGAAGAAAACCTAATATCTCTAAGGAAGGCCAAAGAAGATGGCGACAAGCGTTTACTTGCAACTGAGGTTGTGTTGAGTGTAGTTGCGATAGTGTATTTGTTGGCTCTAACTGTTATTGTTTCTGTAGTGCAGATGCCGGAATGGACACAGTCTGTAATAATTGGATTTGGTGTGGTTGTAACCGTAATTGCTGGAGTTTTTGCTCTTAGGATTGAACAGGTGGCTGGTTTTTATGAGTGTGGAAAGTGCGGTTACAAATATGTGCCAACATATAAACAGGTGTTCTTTGCTACTCATATCAGTAGGGCTAGGCGTTTAAAGTGTCCACATTGTCATCAAAAATCTTGGCACAAGAAGGTAATTAAGTAAAATAAAAAAGAAAACACTTTACATTTTAAAAGTAAAGTGTTTTTTATTATTCGTTGTCTGCTTTTAGTTGCTCTTGCATTATTTTTAAGATTGGTTCGATTTCCTCTTCGTTAGTAAGGAGATCAAGAGCAAAGTCCTCGTCCTCTAATGTTTCTCTTGCAATAAGTATCTTTATGTTGCCCTCTTCTTGGCTCTTAATATCTGTTAGCATTACATAATGTATGCCGTCTAATTCTAGTGTGTGTATTACTAGATAGCTTCTCTCATTGTCAAGTGCAATAATATCATTTTTTGCTAAAACTCTTTCCATTGTTTATCTCTCCATACCTTGAGCAATTCTTCTAGCTTCGTAAGCTTCGTTAGCAGCTTCTGCAAGATTTCCTGCACTCATGGCAACTGCGGCTGCTATTGCGATAGGGGCTGCTGTTGCAGGAAGTGCAACTAGTGTTGCTGCAGCACCAACTATTGAGCCTGCTGCGATTAAAAGTTTACAACCGATAGAATTTTTTTGTTCTCTTGATAGTATATGATTTACTTTTGCTTTAGGCATAATTGTAATCCTTTTTTATTTATTTTTTTAGATTATACTTTTTTTGATTTTTTTGGTCAATAAAAATAGCCTACTATAGAGGGGAATAGATATTTTTCATCTAGTATAGTATTATGTTTCACAATATGCTGTGGTTTTGTTATAATTAATATTATGGAAATTTTATATATATCGTTTTATATTTTATTATTCGGAACGCATAGTTCCCTCCAAAAAGTTGCACTAAAGAAAAGTAGCGAATCGTCAGTATTGGTTCTGTATACTACGGTTGCTGCGTTGCTGATGTTACTACATTTACCATTCGGTGTGGCTGTGTCATGGGAGTATGTTTTAATATTTGCATTCAAGGGGTTGATACTTGCTGTGAGTTGGTATGTTACTTTAAGGGTGTTGCAAAAAGTTGACCTCTCGATAGTTACGACTACTAATATTTTGTCTGCAGTACTTTCTTTTGTTTTTGCAATAGTGATATTTAAAGAAACTGCTGGTTGGACTAAGATTATTGGATCGATAATCGTTGTAGGTGGTATTGCTATGCTCAATCTTTCTAATAAGAAAGAAAAAGGCAGTGTCAATGCTTTGCAATTATGCCTGTTAATATTTACTGCTCTAGTATCTGCTACATGTTCGGTAATAGATAAGTATACTACAACATATATGACTCCTCATCAAGTACAGTTTTGGTTTGTTGTGTTTACGGCATTCTTCTCATGGGTAATCTTTGGAATAGAGTGTGCTAAGAAAAAAGAATTTTCTATCACAAAACAAGATGTAAAAAATGTATGGGTGTATCTATTAGGTATTACATTAGTAGCAGCAGATTTCTTATTATTTACTGCATATAGAGTTCCTGGTAGTCAGATGATAACAATCTCAATGTTGTCTAAGATGAGAGCGTTAGTTCCTGTGTTTGCTGGTGTATTATTCTACAAAGAAAAGAATGTTGTAAAGAAGATTGTTTACGCTATAATTGTAGTCTTCGGTGCAGTGCTATTATCGTTATAAAAAATATAGCCTAGAGTATAATTACTCTAGGTTTTTTGTTTTGTTTGTGGTTTATTGTATGTTGTTTTTTTGGGGTTTTAGATGAGTAAATAATGAACTGGTTTTGTAGTTAGTGTTTTTTTGTGTTTAGTGTGGGTTATTGTAATATAGTGTTATATTTGCTGACAATATATAGTTATATGTTGGCAATAACTCAAAATTAAAAATGGAGAGGCAAGATAGATAAAGTATAAAAAATAAGCCGTAGTGAATATGGCTATTGTTGTATTTAAAATTTAAATGAGTGTATTTTTGTTTTTTAAAATTTATATAAATGATTATATATAATATATTTTTTCAGATGTGTTTTATGGTATAAAAAATACCCTCTTATTTATCTAAGAGAGTGTTTTTTTGTTTGTGTAAATATTTGTTTTATTTTGCAAAGTAAGCAACGCCTACAGCTCCTGGTCCGATATGTGAGCCTATAGTTGCTCCTAAGGAATATCCTTTAATTTCTGATGCGTTGTCTCCATAGAAATTACTTGCAGTATTTAAGAAACTATTATAATTTTTTAAGTCTGTTCCTGAGAACACATAGCAGTGTGGTAGGCTTAAATCTATATCCCCATGGTCTTTGATTAATTGCTCGATTAGGACGAATGCTTTTTTTGCTCCTACACTCTTTCCTACTACTTTTACTTCTCCGTCTAGAACTCCGATGACTGGTTTGATGCTCATCATATTACCGATAACTGCTGCTGCACCTGAAATTCTTCCACCCATCTTTAGATACTTTAGAGTGTCTATCATAGCAAATACTCTAACTTTATCTTTTTTTGCTTCAAGGGCTTCTGCGATTTCTTTTGCAGTTTTACCTTCTTGTATGAGGTTTAGTGCATATTCAGCAAGGACTCTCATTCCAGATGTAGCAGTCATTGTGTCTACAACATGTACTTTGCCATCAAACTGCTCAGCTGTGAGTCTAGCATTATTGTATGTTCCAGAAATTTTAGAAGACAGACTTAAGTAAATAACTTCATCACCATTCTCTGTGTATTTTTTAAACTCTTCTTCAAATCTATAACTATTGATTTGTGTGGTTTTTGGTAGTTCTTTTGCTTCGGCTAGTTTGTTATAAAATTCTTCTGCTATGATGTTGTCTCCGTCCATATATGTATCGCCACTAAAATTTACTTCGATTGGTAGTGATACAATGCCCATTTCTTCGGCTTGTTTGATTGTAATGTCTGAGCCTGAGTCGATTAGAATTTTTACTGACATATTAGTTTTCTCCTTCGTAGTTTTTACACAACTTGTCTAGGTTGTTGTTTATTATGTTTAAACATTCGTACATTATGTTTCTTTTTTCGTCATCTAATTCTCCACCTGCTAGGTTTAGAATAGAATCTATCTTGTCACTAACCTTTTGGGCTATCTCTGTGCCCTTTTGTGTGAGGGTTAGCAAGGTATTGTATTTTTTCTTTTGTGTTGAGTTACACACGATATAATTATTCTCTTCTAGATACTCTATTGACCTAGATATAGAAGCCTTATCTTCTTGTCCCATTTCGCATATCTCTTTGGCTGTAGCGCCACCAGTTTTCTGTAGGTAATATAGGCAAGTAACATGAGGGCTTCTTAGATTAAACTCACTCATTTCCTCTGTTTTGATTTTTTTAATACTTCTATTGATTGTTGTTATCAAAACAGTAAAATCTCTGTATCTTTCTATCATTATGAAATTCTCCTGTTGTAAAATCAACAAGTCAATATTAGCATCAACTAGTTGTAAAGTCAACTAATTTTTAAATATTGTCTAAATTTGTCGAAACGACAGTTTTTATGATTTTTTTTATAGAAAAGATAGCCATACATTAGTGGCCATCTAAAAAGAGGTTATCTACCGTTAATATTATCGAATGCAGAAATTGTTGTTTGGGTATTTGTTTTAATGTGTTCAATTCTTGCATATTCTGAGATAATGTGTGCAATATCTGCCTCTGACGGTATACAAGAAGATGTGTCTATGTCTATCGGACTACTGATGTCGTTAGGGGAGGTAGGAATGATTTGACCTCTGGCAACATTGGCTCTGATTATTGTTTCGCAAGGTATGCCTTGACCGTCATTGTAAGAGTTGTATTTTAGTGTAAAGGACGATAATTCGTCTGGATTAGATGCTTTGTGTGAAGGAGTTGCCTCATAATACTGAGTTGTCATTCTGCCTTCTGTGTCTAAACCCTCGTATATTAGAAATTCATACTTTGGTTTCTTTTCTGGGTCAGCATATTTAGTGATTTTTGTGATACCGATTCTTTCGCCGTTTTCGCTTATGGCTTGAGATATAATACTATAGGAATCATCTAGTCTTTGGACAGGAAAGCCCATATCAAAGTGTTGAATATCTGTAATCATTTGATTGTGTGCATCTAATATTGCTTGTCTCTCTATCTCAGCCTTTTTATTCTTAGGTGATTTGCTTCTGAAATAGTCCATTATTTTCATTCGGTTTTACCTCCTAAAATGCTCTCTTTTTATTATAGCACATATCTATTGTAAATTCAAAGGGTTGATATAATTTTCAACCAAAGGAGAATGTTATGGGCTTGATAATTCAAAAAAATCGCCTTTGTAGTGTGTTTTTAGCCTTAATCTAGTCGAAAACTGGTAGGAGATTTAAAAATAATATGATATACTCACTAGGTAAGAGTTTAATAATTTTGCTTTACAGAATTTCAGTAAAACAAGATAAATAGGAGGAAATATGAATTTTGATGTAGCAATTATCGGTGCAGGTCCAGCCGGACTATTCACTGCTTACGAACTAATCACTAAGAATCCAAAACTAAAAGTTGTACTTATGGATAAAGGTAAACTTGCAGAAAACAGAGGTTGTCCTATGAAGACTTCTGGTAAGTGTGCTAACTGTGTACCTTGTCAAATACTTTCTGGATATGGTGGTGCTGGTACTTTCTCTGATGGTAAACTAAACTTTATTCCAAAATTAGGCAAGAGTGACTTGTTTAAGTATATGGGTGAGAGTGATGCATACAAATTAATTGATGAAACAGAAGAAATTTTCAACAAATTCGGTATGGATGCTGATGTTTATCCAAAGAGTACGGACGAGAGTCAGAGGGTAAAAGAGTTAGTTACTCTAAAAGGCGCTAGATTACTACTAATCAAACAAAAACATTTAGGTTCAGACCACTT
Source organism: Clostridiales bacterium (assembly GCA_015055605.1). Taxonomy (GTDB): domain Bacteria; phylum Bacillota; class Clostridia; order Christensenellales; family UBA1242; genus UBA11490. The sequence goes on along the minus strand of SVHV01000002.1, from coordinate 42,353 downwards.
GCCTGGATATATAAAAGACTTTACTGATTATCTAAGAGATAATGGTGTAGAAGTATTAGAAGATGCTGATGTATTAGATATTGAGGCAACAGAAGATAATAATAAAGTTATTTATAAACACAAAGGTAAAGATGCTGTTCTTGAGGCGAAGTATGCTGTAGTTGCTCCTGGTAGAACAGGTGCTGGTTGGGCACAAGAACTTTTGGATAGACTACATATTCCATATAATTCGCAGTCTATTGAAATCGGTGTTAGGGTTGAGACTAGAAAAGAAATTCTTAGACAAATAACTGATGTTATCTATGACCCAACAATCTTTATTAAGACAAAAACTTATGCTGATGAGATTAGAACATTCTGTACTAACCCAGGTGGATTTGTAACCAAAGAAAATTATAATGGATATATCTGTGTAAATGGTCATGCTCTAAAGAATGAAAAATCAAACAACTCAAACTTTGCATTTATCAGTAAAGTTAATCTAACAGAGCCTGTAACTAATACTAGAGAATTTGGTGAGTCTATTGCTAGAATTGCGAATGTATTAGGAGATAAAAAGCCTATTATCCAAACACTTAGAGACCTAAGAACAGGTAGAAGAAGTGATTGGCATAGAATCAATAAAGGCTTTATCGAGCCAACATTAAAGGACTGTGTTGCTGGAGACTTAGCATTAGTAATGCCATATAGAATCATTACAAATATCCTAGAGGGATTAGAAGAATTAGATAAGATTATGCCTGGAGTAAATAATGACGAAACATTACTTTATGGTCCAGAAATCAAATTCTTCAGTAATGAGGTTGAGACCGATAATAACTTTAAAGCACTAGAAAAAAATATCTACTTTATCGGAGATGGTGCTGGTAAATCAGGTAATATAGTTGTAGCTGCTGCTACTGGTTTAGTTGCTGCTAGAGATATTGCTAATAGACTAGCTTAAGGTGAAATAAAAAACGATACTTGAAAAATAGTATCGTTTTTTCTGTGTTTAAAATTTTACAAAATGTCGTGCTGGTAATATCTGTGTTGTGTGTAGCAGAACTGCTATATATTCTTGTGTTTTTGTCACTAAACTAGATAATTAGTGGTAAATATATGATTGTTGCAGATACAGTAAGTGTAGGCGAGATGGTTGCAGATAGTGTGATTTTGGTCTCTTTGTTGTCCACATATTCACCATTCTCTATACCTAATAATGCATTAGTGATTTGTGGAGAGAAGTATAGTTTATGTGTGTCTACCTTGTATCTAAAAGTATATTCTCCATCTACTATTTCTATATCTTCTGTAATGTATGGAATATTTAGTGTGTCGTTATAAGAAGAGTTTTCAGATAGTGTATTTGCAATGATAACTAGTTTGATTGTTTTGCCTTCTTCGTTTGTAACTGTTGGCATATTTACTACTGTTGTACCCCAGTCACTGATTGTTAAATCAAAGTCTGCATTTAACTTGTAGTCATTGTGTGCAGGGTGTGTATCTATCACAACATCTCTGCCGAAGCTGATTTCCATATCTCCATATATTGCACTGATACTATTCTTATTTGCATTAGTTTCAATGGATAGATTGAATGCAACTTTTCCGATTTGGGCAGTTGTAATTAGTGAGTATAGGTCAATATCTTTACCTAAGATTTCGTTAATACTAGGTTGTAGTTTTTCGCAAATATACTCTACTGTATATGTTTCACTTCTTAGATATTTGTTTACAATTTCGTTAACAGTGTTTTTAACTTGCTCTTCTGTAAGGCTCTCAATTACGGTGTTGTCATCAGATAGTAAACTTTTGATGGTTGCCATAGCAGTGTACACAGGGGTATCAAGTATTAAACTAGCAGACATTTTAGCTGATGTTGTTGTGCCTGTGTCTGATGTTATTAGGTAGTAGGTTCTAAGTAGGTTGTTTACAATAGGGTATGTATTGAATCCATACTCAGAGTCTAAGTGTTGTAGAACTTGTCTTATATTAGTAGAGTCTTTGATGAAAGGCTCTTTTGCAGTGGTATCATTACCCAATAGGTCTGTAATGATACTCTCTAGAGTGACATTATCGTATCTCTCTGCTAGTAGTAGGTTGATAAAATGTTCTAGAGTTTTTTCTTCATTTGATGCACTGTATGTATTTTTGATTGCTGTCTGAGTTTTGTTTAGTATGCTGGTTAAGTCTATATTAATATCTAGTCCGTAACCACCGTTATCTAAGTGTCTAGTAGAAACCCAGTTTTCGTTAACTAATTCTATATTTTCTACAATTGATGTAACTATAGGCTCAATAAATGATTCTAGGTTATTTAGTCCTTCGTCTTTAGCAAAGATATTTTCTAGTGCGTTGTTATATGTTAGGGTCCAGTTGCCATATTCATTGTCGGCGATATGGTCTCTACTATATAAGATATTATTAGAGAAATAATGTTCGCTATCATTAGGTGTTTTTAGATAAAATTCACCGTTGTCTGCTTTTAGTACGAAGTTATCTATGCCTTTTTCTTCGCTCTTGACTGTAACATTGTTAGTTTTCTTTGTGTATGTATAGTCAGCGTTGCCAGTAACTGTTGCAGATAGGTTGTTTAGTCCGATATTCTCTGTGATTGAGTCTAGTGTAAGACTAAGTGTTGGTGGTGGTACTGGTGCTGGAGGCTCTCCTGGAGGGGGCTCGTCATCTTTACAGCCAAAAAAACCTAAACAGATAGGTATGAGTAGTAATGCGAGTAATATATTCTTAAAAAACTTTTTCATATTTGCCTCCTTTGGTGGGACATCTTCATAATATAATTATATCTTATTTTATTTTGAATGCAAAATATTTTTTTAATACATATAAGTAGGTTTAATTAATTATTTAATTAATTAAGTATTAGAATTTTTATGATGTAGTGCCGTTGAAATAAAAAACACCACATATACTGTGGTGTTTTGATTTGGTTATTTTTCTATGGTTGTTTCTTTTTTCTCTTGGTGGTCAACTTCCTCAAACATCTCATCTTTGAGTTTTTCTTCTTCGTTTTTCACTTGCTCTGCCTCTAGATTTTCTTTCTTAATCTCGAGTTTTTCTTTTTCAGACTCGAGTTTTTCTTTTTCTTTGGCAAGTTTTTCTTTTTCTTTAGCAAGTTTTTCTTTTTCTTTAGCGAGTCTTTCTAGTTCTTTCTCTTCTTCTTTCTTTTGTTGAAGTTGAAGACTAGCGATTACCTCTAGTGGTAGCATATCGTCTGTTTCGTTGATAATCTGACCACCAACGATTTTGATTTTTTTCTTTTTCTTCCTTAAGTCGCTTTTTTCTTTGTAGAAGTTGTCTCCGTCTTGTGACTGGAAGTATACACCGATAATCTTCTTTAGTTTGCTTTGAAGGAGGCTGTAAGCTGCTCTTTTTCGAGCACCACCAACTATTTTTTCAGAATTATTGTTTGATTCGATAAATACATTGTATGCTCTGATTCTACCTGCATTGTCTATAATAGTGATGCCGTCAAAGTCGAGCATGGTTGTAAATACATCAGCATAACTTCTGAGTACATTTTCATCAAACTTGTTGCTACGCATAAATAGTTTAGCAAATTCAATAGGTTCTTTTAGCCATGTTCCGTCTGCTAAGAAACCGTTTTTATCTTTAAACTCTTTGTCTACAACTAAACAGATAGTTCCGTGCAAGTCTTTTAAGCATCTTTGGAATGTGTTAAAGAGTAGGTTTCTGATGTCTTGTAATTTTCTAGGAGTTGTTTTGATTTTTGAAACACATGCTTCAACGAAGTCGTATATTTCATTTTCCCAGTTGTACTCGCTGGCTGAGTTAAGGTTGAAGCAAATAGAAACTGTATTTCCTCTAGCTCCTTGTAGTTTACAAACACCACCACCGATTACACTTAAGATTACTAAGTTTGTCTTCTTTGCGATTGCTTCTAGTGTGTCTTTTTCTGTAATGGTTTGTATAAGAGATTTCTCTTTGATACTAGTTAGGCCTTTGATTATACCATACTCAACTCCGTCTTCTGAGAAGTTCATGTAGATATTCCAAGAACGCTTACAGAAAACCATGAGTGCCTTGATATGTGCCTTAAAGTTTGATGTGTCCTCGTCCTCGTAGAAGATAATCTTCTTTGATCCTGGGACATTTTTTAGGACTACATTGATATTACCTGTAATGATAATTGTTGGTCTAATCTTTTGTCCTTCTTCTTCGTAGTTGACCCATTTGTAAAAGTTGCTTATGAATAAATCAATGTCTGCAATGTGTAGTGTGGGGAATTCTATAGAAAATAATTCCAATACATTTTTTCTCGCGTCTTCAAAAAATATTCTTCTTTCCATAGCCTTCTCCTCTGTATATATTTATAATTTTACTAGTATATTAATGCAAATTTCACATTGATTATAACACACTTTTTTTAGAATGCAATGGTTTAAGTATATTTTTTAGTTAAAATATAAGTTTTTTAGCACTTTACAATAGTTTTCTGACGATAAACTCATCATTGAGTGTTGACCATAGTGGCGCAAAGAAATTATTGACTGTCCAGATGCTAATTCCTGCAAGGTTAAATTCTGTGACAAGTTTTAGTTTGGCATCAATACTTTTTGCATCATCAAACCAGACAATATGCGGCTTGCCTGATGTGTCTATATATTCAAAATAAGGTGTATCACTTGCTGAATCGTATCTAATAGATGCTCCTGTAGATAGCGCTAGTGATAATGCTGTATTGTTAGAAATAGCCCTCGCACTATCGCCATTTTTAAATGGTAGTGTCCAGTCATAAGCATAGTTGGGTAGCCCCATAAGTATCTTTTGAGATGGGATTTTAGTGACTGCATATCTAAGGACGCTAGCCATCTCTTTTTTAGGACTAACAGCCATAGGTTCTCCATACATATATCCCCATTCATAAGTCATAATGATTACTCTGTCTGCTATTTCTCCTATAGCCTTGTAATTGTGTGCTTCGTATAATATTCCTTGTTGATTATCTCTGTATTTTGGAGCTACTGCTACGAGGAGGGTAAGGCTGGTGTTTATAGAATTCATTTTGCTCTTTAAATTTCTTAAAAATTGATTGTATGCATCTCTGTCTTCGGGATAGATATATTCGAAGTCTATGTTAATACCATAATAGTTTTTGTCAACAACGATAGATATAATGTCATTAAGTAGTTTTTCTTGTGTTTGTTGGTCTGTTAGGATTTTGTGGGCGATATCGCTATCAAAGCCTCCCTCACTTGAAATATTTGTTACTACCATAATCGGTGCTACGAAGTTGGTGACTGCTTTGTTTATGAGTTCGCTTTCGTATAGATTTGAGAGTTCTCCGTTAGCATTTACTTGATAACTAAATATGCTTAGATATGTAAGATTTGGTAGTGTTTTGTTAAGTGTGTTGTTATCAATATTTGCTATTGCATAACCATTGACTTCTATTGTTTTTCTTGTGTCGGGTATATTTATTATTTCACCTATTTGTATAATATTCGGGTTAGATATTTGAGGGTTGCTACTGATAAGCTTTTCTAGTGGTATACCAAATCTCATTGCGATTTTATATAGCGTGTCTCCTGCTTTTACTGTGTATGAGTTTTCTCTTATATTTGGTATAAATAGGTTCTGTCCTATAGATAGACTGTCAGGTTCAGATAATCCATTTGCTACCACAATATCATTAATTGTTACTCCGTACTGGTTGGCTATTTTGAATAAAGTGTCTCCACTTTTTACAGTATAAATCATCTACTAAATATCTCCTTTTTGTGTGCTATATATTATTATGATTTTTGTGTTGACCTTTGTGCTTTGCTGTATTAGTGCTGGTTTTGTAGTGTGGTTTGTAATATTGATTGTTTGGTGGTTTTGTCATTTAAAAAACAAAAAAGAGAGTATATTCATACCCTCATTTTTTGTTTTATTTTTTATTTAATATTCTATTTCTGCTAGAAACTTCTTTACTTCTAGTAATGCATAATATCTGTGAGATACAGAATTCTTTTCTTCTTCAGTAGCTTCGCCAAAGGTTTTGTTAAGTGGTGTGGACATAAATAAACAGTCGTATCCAAAGCTCTCGTCACCGATTTTTTCTGTAGTGATAGTTCCTTCGGTTTTTCCTAGTCTAGTTGTCGTTTCTCCATTTGGTAGGGATATTGCCATACAACAATAGAAGTGAGCTTTTCTATCTGTTACACCCTCTAATTCTTTGAGAAGTTTTTGTCTATTGCCCTCATCTCCTTGTCCACTATATCTAGCAGAAAAGATTCCTGGAGCACTATTTAGAGCATCTACCGATAGTCCACTATCGTCTGCAATTATTGGGTATTGTGAATATTCTGTACCTTCAATATATTTTCTGATTGTTGTTGCTTTTATAAGTGCATTTTCTTCAAAGGTTTCACCGTCTTCGATTATATCATCATAAAATCCAATATCGTTAAGTGTTAGAAGTTTGTAATTATCTAGAATTGTATTTATTTCTTTTAGTTTATGTTTGTTATTTGATGCAATGATTATGTGTTTCATTACTTTTTCCTTATTTTTTGTCTGTATTTTTTGTGAAGTTCCATGCATCTCTACACATATCTTCAATAGTGAGGTGTGCTTCCCAGTCTAATTCAGTTTTTGCTCTCTCTGGATTAGCAAAGTTTGCTGGAACATCTCCTGCTCTCTTAGGTGCAAACTCATATTTCACTAAGTCGCCATTGACTTTGTTGAATGTGTCTACTAATTCAAGGACAGATGTTCCTTTACCTGTACCTAAGTTTACAATTCTAAGTGTTTTATCTTCGATTTTTTCTATGGCTTTTACATGTCCTTTTGCTAAATCTACAACATGTATAAAGTCTCTAATACATGTACCGTCTGGAGTTGGGTAGTCATTACCAAAGATTTTTAATTTGTCAGACCTGCCATCTGCAACTCTTTGGATAAATGGCATTAGGTTGTTAGGTATTCCGTTTGGGTCTTCGCCGATAAGTCCTGTGTGGTGAGCACCAACTGGATTGAAATATCTAAGTATAGTTATTTTCATAGTAGGGTCAGCGATTGCACAGTCTTTGAGTATTTCCTCAATAAAGAACTTTGTTCTTCCATAAGGATTTGTAACTTGATTACTAGGTGAATCTTCTGTAATAGGGTTTTGCTCTGGAACACCGTATACACAGGCAGAACTGCTAAATACAATCTTCTTTACGCCATGGTCTCTCATGCAGTAAAGTAGGTTGATTGAGCCACCTATATTATTTTCGTAATATTCAAGTGGTTTTTCTACAGACTCGCCAACTGCCTTTAGTCCTGCAAAGTGAATAACGCCGTCAAACTCGTTTTCTTCAAAGATTGCTCGTACTTCGGCTATATTCATAAGGTCTGCTTTGTAAAATTTAGGCTTAAATCCTATAATTTTTTCTAGATTATCTAAAACTTCGATTCTTGAGTTGGATAGGTTGTCTAAGATAACAACTTCGTGTCCTGCCTCTACTAATTCAACTACTGTGTGTGAACCGATAAATCCTAGTCCACCAGTTACTAATAATTTCATATTCTCCATCCTTTATTCTTTATTTTTTGTTTTTTATGTCGTTAAATGCTGTAACTGAGGCGATTGAACCGTCTGCTACTGCAGTTGCGATTTGTCTAAGAGGTGTGGTTCTGATATCTCCTACAGCATAAACCATGTCGAGGTTTGTTCTCATATATGTATCTGTAATGATATATCCAGATGGGTCTCTTGCTATTTCTTCGTCAATAATATCTGTATCGGCACCTCTACCGATTGCAACAAATATCCCGTCTACAGTGAGTGTATTTATGTTGCCGGTAGGGATATGTTCTACCTCAAAGCCTTCAACCTTTTCGTTACCAACAATACCATGAGGCTTAGAATCGAGTGTGAGTTCTATATTTCCTCTCTCTTCCATAGTTCTATGTAGGTCGCTAATAACTCCTGCATCTGCTCTAAACTCTTGTCTTCTGTGTACAATATACACTTTTTTACATTTCTCAGCTAGATACATTGCATCTTCTATAGCAGAATTACCTCCACCAACGATTGCAACGACTTTTCCTTCAAAAGAATCTCTATCTTTTAGTGTGGTATAACTTAGTCCCCGTCTTAGGTATTTTTGCTCGTCTGGTACACCTAATTTCCTAACCTGTGTACCTATACCCACTATTACAGCTTTTGCTAGGTAGCAGTTACTGTGTGTGTAGACCTTTTTAATGTCGTTTTTGAGTTCGGTTTTTGTAACTTCTTCTTTTACAATGTGGACTGGTGTGGTTTCTAAATGCTTATGCATCTGGTTTGATAATTCCTCGCCCGAAATACTAGGAAATCCTAAGTAGTTAGTAACTAAACTGGTTGTTGCTATTTGTCCACCGAAAGTCTCTTTTTCAATAAGAAGTGTATCTAGTTTCATTTGTGCTGCGTAGACTCCTGCACTCATACTAGCAGGGCCTCCGCCTAATATTATTAAGTCGTAAATTTTGTCTTCCATAAAACTCTTCTTTTTTAGGGGCTTTTAGAATAGTCCACTAATTTTTCCGTTGTTTGTGATTTTCATATTAGATGCAGCAGGGTTTTTGCTTAGTCCTGGCATCAACATCATGTCTCCAGCTAGTGCAACTAAGAACTTTGCACCGTTTCTGATTTCTATATCTCTGATGGTGATTGTGAAATCTGTCGGTGCACCTATTAGTTTTGCATTGTCGCTTAGAGAATATTGTGTCTTAGCGATAACAATAGGGTAGTCTGAAATTTTTAATTTTTCGATAGTTTTAATAGCCTCTTTGGCAGGCTCTAGTAGTTCAATTCCTTTCGCTCCGTAGACATTCTTTGCTATATCTTCAATCTTCTTTTCTACAGAGTCTTCAAGTGCGTAACTATAACTAAATTTGCTACTATCTTCTTCGCAGGCAGACATAACTTTCTGAGCTAAATCTATAGCTCCTTCTCCACCTAAAGCCCATGCATCATTGATGGCATAAGAAACCCCCATTTCTTTTAGTTTGCTAAGGACAGTTTCTACTTCTTTTGGGCTATCACTAGAGTATTTATTGAGTGTTACTACTAGTGGTAATTTGTAAATATTTCTAATAATGTTTATATGTCTAATTAGATTACCCATTCCTTCTATAAGAGCAGGGATATTCTCTTCTTTTAGACAGTTTTTATCTACTCCACCATGAAGTTTTAGTGCTTGAATAGTTGCGACTAAGACTACTGCATTTGGTTTTAGTTCTGCAACTCTACACTTAAGGTCTAAGAATTTTTCTGCACCTAAATCAGCACCAAAACCTGCCTCTGTGATGGTGTATTTTGCAAGGCTCATGCTGAGTTTTGTGGCAGTAATACTATTGCAACCATGTGCGATATTTGCAAATGGTCCTAAGTGAACAAGTGCAGGTGTGCCTTCTAGTGTTTGGACTAAGTTTGGTAGTAATGCTTGTTCGAGTAGTATTGCCATAGCGTCTTGTGCTTTTAGGTCTTTTGCATAAATAGGCTTACCCTTTTTGCTTACTGCAACAAGGATATTTCCTAGTCTATTTTTTAGGTCGGCTAAGTTCTTTGACAGACACATTATTGCCATTATTTCACTAGCAGCAGTGATAGTGAAACTATCTTGTCTAGGACTCTCAATTTTTGTTTGTCCTACTGTTACTGACCTTAGTGCTCTGTCGTTTAGGTCTAAGCATCTATGGAATAATATTTTTTCTTCGTCTATACCTAATTCGTTGCCCTGAAAAATATGGTTGTCTATCATTGAGCAAAGTAGATTGTTTGCTGAAGTGATTGCATGAAAATCGCCTGTAAAATGTAGGTTAATGTCTGCCATAGGTATAACTTGACTATGACCACCACCTGTGGCTCCTCCTTTGATGCCAAATACTGGGCCCAAAGATGGCTCTCTGAGTGCTAGACAAACAGACTCGCCTAAATGATTGAGTGCGTCTGCGATACCTATAGAAACAGTGGTCTTACCTATACCAGCACTAGTTGGATTGATGGCTGTAACTAGCACTAGTTTACTATCTTCTCTAGCACTTTTTACTTGCTTTGTAATCTTGGCTTTTGTGTCGCCATATAGGAAGATATCTCTTGCTTTTAAACCTAATTTTTTAGCTATATTCTTGATTTTTTCTGGTTTTACTGAATTTGCTATTTCTATATCTGTCATTTGTCTATCCTCGCTTTTGTATTGAATTTTATGTTGTTTCGTAGATAACTGAGAATGCCTCTGTAAATACTCTACGACTATTACCTAGTGTTAGAGGTTTTGCTAGACCTATGTCTGCCCATACTACTCTGTCAGGTCTGCCTGTTGTATCGCCTTGATATGGTTGGTCTAGGTCTTCTTCTTCATAAGGCAAGAATGCTTGTAGTGCATGGAAAACGATTGTAAATTTGATGTCGCAATCTGCGTGTTCATTGATAAATCCTAGGCCGGATAGTGTTACTACTGCATCATTTAAGAATCCAACAGCAACATCTTCTTCGACTCCACCTACTTCGACTAATTTATAATTGCTGATGTCAGCCTGAGTTGCTTGGTCTGATAAAATGTAGTAGAAGTAGTTTTCTTCTAGTTTTTCTGTGTTTTGTAGGTCAAATACCCATCTGCCTGTGCCGTCATCAGAACTCTGTGCTTTGGCTTGTAATTGTGGCCACAAATTATCATATAGACTCTGTGCAATATGGATATCTTCAGCAGTTGCATCTTCACTAGGGTATTTAGTTCCCGACGGGGTGGTTACCTGAACTAAAACTTTAGCCCTAAGTATTGCTCCTGTTGTGTATATCTCAACAGTTTCGCCATTATACTTCTCTTTTTCCCATCTTCCACCCTGAAGAACGGCTTTTGCTTCGAATTTTATATTCATTCCAGGATAAAGTTTGTCCCAGTTTGGTGGTAGTGTCATAACTAGATTGTTTTCTCCACTGGTGTTTCTTTCTCCTGAATCATCTGAGAAGTATATGTATACCGGACCACCCATATAGAGCATCTCTGTACTCCATGTGCTACCTGTAAACCACGAAAGAGTAGAGGCAGTCAAAATGGCTGTCACTAAAAAGACTGCTATGTAGCAGGATACTATTATAAAAAACTTCTTTTTATTTTTGGATAACTTTTTCTTATTTTTACTCACATTATTATAATATAATTTATATTAGTGATTGTCAAACAACCGATTGCAATATTTATAAATAGCATAAGATGTATTTTTTGTTTTTAGACATTTTTCTGCAGGTGAAAGAGGGGTGTGGGTGTAGAATTAAAACTGCAGAGTCAAAAGTCTTTACTTTTATAACATTATATGATATAATGGACTTGTATTTATTTTAATACAGAAGGAGAGAAAAATTTAAAAAATGGATACAGTGCCGACTGGACAGTTGTGTGCGATAAACTTAGGAGGAATTAGTATCTGGTTATACATAGTAGCCGCATTACTAATTGCATGTTCTGCATATTTCTCTGCGAGTGAGATGGCATTTACAGCTGTTAATCAAACAAGGCTAAGAAGTTTAGCCGACAACAAAGTTAGAGGTGCTAGAAAAGCTATATATATAACTGAGCACTACGATAAAACTTTGTCAACAATTCTTATAGGTAATAACCTAGTGAATATCGGGGTTACAACAATATGTGCATATATCTTTAGTGTGCTTATTACAGACCCAACATTATCAAATGTACTCAATACTGTGATAATGACAATTCTTATTTTGATTTTTGGTGAGATTCTACCAAAGTCAATGGTAAAAGTAGAGCCACTTACATTTACACTTAGAACAAGTGCTATAATGTTTGTTATCATGAAGGTTCTTACACCTATCTCATGGGTGTTTCTAAAATTGCAACTATTTGCAACTAAAAGAGCAAAAGAGTCTAATATTGGTCCAACCGTTACAGAAGGTGAGCTTGAGAGTATCATTGATACTATGGAAGAAGAGGGTGTTCTCGATAAAAAGAATGCCGAAATTATGCAAAGTGTTCTTGATTTAGAAGAGAGAACTGCTTATGATATAATGACACCTAGAGTAGATGTTTCTGCCATAAAGTATAATGATTCTGTCAAAACAGTACAAGATGTGTTTATGTCAACTATGTTTAGTAGACTACCTGTTTATGAGGATACAATTGATAAAATTATAGGAATCTTAAATCAAAAAGATTTCTTCAAAGCCATGCTTTCAGGAGAGAAAATCTATATCAAAAAGATTATGACTGAGCCTCTATATATTAATGAAAATATGAAGGCAGATGATGTAATTAGACTAATGCAAAAGACTAAAAAACACATGGCTGTTGTTTTAGATGAGCATGGTGGAACTAGTGGTATAGTTTGTATGGAAGACGCAATTGAGGAGGTTGTTGGAGAGATTTATGATGAGCATGACGAAGTTGCTCCAGAAGATGTTCTAGATAAGAAGAATGATAATGAATTTGTTGTAGATGCTGAGATGGAATTGGAGGACTTGTTTGAAATGCTTGAGATAGAGCATTTGCCTGAGTCTGACTATACTTCAGTGGGTGGATTCTTATTTGGTCTTAGCGAGGAACTTCCTGTACAAGACAAGGTAATAGTATATAAGACTACTGATGAGAGAGTTGTTGATGGATTGTATGTTTCTATTCCAGTTGAATTACATTTCACGCTTTCAAAAGTCGAAGACAATAGAATTAAAGAGATTACTGTTCAGGTTGTTGATGTTAAGAATGACGAAATGCTGAATGGTGAAAACGAAGAATAAGAAAGAGGGTTATCCCTCTTTTTTTGTTTTTGTGAGTTGATTTGATTGTATGGCTTTAATAATAAAAAAATAAATTTTTTTACAAAACTACTTTTCAAGATTAAATTCTTGTGCTAAAATTAGTCAGTAAAAAATTTTTAACCAAAGGACATTAACTGGTCCATTTTTTATTGCTTAGATTTGGTTAAGAGTATATTTAAAAGTTTTAGGAGAAAACAAAAAATGAAAGGAATTAGAAATGTTGCGATTATCGCCCATGTAGACCATGGTAAAACTAGCCTTGTAAATGAGTTACTTAAGTCTGGTGGTGTTTTTAGAGATAATCAAGTAGTAGAAGATAGAGTCATGGATAGTAACGACCTTGAGAAAGAGAGAGGGATTACCATTCTTAGTAAAAATACAGCAGTGCTATACAATGATATAAAAATCAATGTTGTAGATACTCCAGGACACGCAGACTTCGGTGGTGAGGTTGAGAGAGTTCTAAAGATGGTTGATGGTGTTATCTTAGTAGTAGATGCTTTTGAAGGTCCAATGCCTCAAACAAGATTCGTTCTTCAAAAGGCATTAGAGTTGAATCATAAGGTTATTGTTGTTGTTAATAAGATTGATAAAGCTGAGGCTAGACCAAAAGAGGTTATTGATGAGGTATTAGAGTTGTTCTTAGAGCTTAATGCTAGTGACGAACAATTAGAGTCTCCATTTATCTTTGCTTCTTGTAGACAGGGAATTGCAAGCACTGACCCAGATACATTAGGTACAGATATGAAACCATTGTTTGAAACAATTGTTAATTATATTCCTTCACCAAATATTGATAAGAATGCTCCATTCCAGATGTTAGTTAGCTCTAGTGAGCATAATGATTATTTAGGTAAACTTTCTATCGGCAAAGTTGAGAGGGGTGTAATTAAAGCTAACGATAGCGTTGATGTTTGTAACTATTATGGAGAGTCTAAGGCTAAATCATTCAAGGTAGTTAATATTTTTGCGTTTGAGGGACTAAAGAGAGTTCCTATCGAAGAGGCTGTTGCTGGAGATATTGTTTGTCTAGCTGGTAGTCCAGATGTTACTATAGGTGATACTGTTTGTGCAAAGGGTGCTTGTGAGCCTATTCCTTTTGTTAAAATTAGTGAGCCATCAGTTCAAATGACTTTCTCTGTAAATAATAGTCCATTTGCAGGTAAAGAGGGCAAGTTCTGTACTAGTAGACATCTAAGAGATAGACTTATGAAAGAGGCTGTTAAGGACTTAAGTTTAAAAGTATATGATACAGAGAGTGCAGATAGTTTTACAGTTTTGGGTAGGGGCGAGATGCATATCTCTATCCTTATTGAGAATATGAGAAGAGACGGATATGAGTTCCAGGTTTCTATGCCACAAGTTCTTTACAAAGAGATTGATGGTGTAAAATGTGAGCCTATTGATAGATTTGTTGCAGATGTTCCAGAGGACTCTGTTGGTAGTGTTATGAGTGAGTTGGGAACTAGAAAAGGAGAGCTAGTTTCAATGTCTACTCATGGTACTAGGTCTAGACTTGAATTCCTTATCCCATCAAGGGGACTTTTTGGCTATAAATCACAGTTTTTAACAGATACTAAGGGCGAGGGAATTATGTCTGCAGTATTTGAAAAATATGATGTATTTAAGGGTAATATTGATAGAAGAAATTTTGGTGCATTGATTGCTTATGAGAATGGTGAGGCTTGTCAATATGGTTTATATAATTCTCAAGAAAGAGGTAGAATGCTTATCGGTACAGGAACACCTGTTTATGGTGGTATGGTTGTAGGTATTAACCCTAAGGGTGTTGATATTGTAGTCAATGTTTGTAAGAAAAAACAATTAACAAATATGAGGTCTGCAGCGAGTGATGATGCGCTTAGACTAGAGCCTCATAAGATTATGACTCTAGAGGAGTGTCTTGAGTTTTTAGATGATGACGAGTTGTTAGAGGTTACTCCTAAGAGTTTGAGACTAAGAAAAATTGTTCTTGACCATGTTGCTAGAGGCAGAATGGACTTCAGAAAAAAGAACAATATTGAGTGATAAAAATTAGAGATTTTACTTAAAATAAGGCATGTCTGTTTTGACATGTCTTTTTCTTTATATAATTGCTATATTTCTAGGTTTTTAAGACATAACAAGTTATGTCTTAAAATTTTTTATTTTACATATCAAAGTATCTGCTTTTTAAATAAATAAATTTCTTTTGAATAAACTAGAAATAGTGATGGCAGAAGTGCCCGATTTTCTTGTGTTTTTTGATAAATTTCGACATTGATTTTCCTTTTAATTTACTTTTCGATTTTATATCAAAAAGATTGACGAAATTACGCATTCGCATATATAATATTACTAGAGATTTTATATTATAAGAGAATTTGTCTTTTTACTTAAAATATTAGGGCGTGGACAAGACCTTAGAAATATGGAATTTTAAAATAAAAAAACACAAGTGAAGAAATGGGAGAAAAAAGAAATGAACGAAGTAAAAGTAGTTAGTGCAGAGAGACAAAATTTACTTATCAAAACCGTTGTTATTATTGTGCTTATGATGGTGTCAGTGCTTGCAACAATCCTTTATGTGTATGCATACCCAAAGACACATATCTCAATGTATGACGGTGATCAATTACTCAAGGAGTACTCGGTTAAGAAACATAGTACGCTGGGTAATATAGCGGGCTATACAAAGATAGGTTACACCTTTAGAGAGTGGACTTATGACTATGATGGTTTGCATTCTATTGAGCCGGAGAGGGAGCTTGTTGAAGATGAGCTAGACCTATATGCTCAGTATGATGTAAACACACACAACATCATATTCCATGTTCTTGTTTGGGACGAAGTAAGACAAGAGTGGATAAACAGTACATCTGTTACTGGTTGTGAGTCTGTTCGTGTAGACTATAACGACTACTTTACCCTTCCTACAGGTAGAGACTCAAGTGGAGAATTATTGCCTGAGTTTACTGCTATCAAGGGTCATACTTTCGTTGGTTGGTCTACAGTTAATATTACTGAGGCTAACGAGTCTACAGCTATTGTTTGGAGTCCAGGTAGTAGACAGAGACTAGGTACAGACGGTGACCTAGATGTTTACGCATACTTCCAGGCTAATAGATATTCTGTTCAACTATACACTGGTATTGAATACTTCAGCAGTTACACAGATATCAATAACAAAACTGTTCTTGATCCTGTAACTGATGTTTCTGTTACTCCAGCTAAAGATGCTAACGGAGAGTTTATTATCAGAAACAATAGACCTTCTGGAACTCAGCCACTTGTTAGATATACAAATAAGATTTCAACTGCAATCGGTGGAATTACTCCAGTGCTTGATGCAGTAGATACTCTAAATGACGAAGATGGTAGCTACAAAGAATATACATTCGCTGGCTGGTATCTTGATTATGATTTAACAATGCCTGTTACAGAATATGACATGACTGTTGCAGTTGACAATAATGATATCCCATATCTTACTATGCAAGATGCTAGTGGTAATGAGATTACAGTTTATTCACAGGTAGACCCAGAAGATGGCGTTTACAAATTCCGTTTATATTCTAAGTGGACTAGAGATTCTTACAAGTTGAACTTCAACAAGAGACTTTCTGGTTCTAGTGGATATATTCCTAGTATCAATGTATACAAATATGACGACATTTACGGCAAATACTATACAACTTCTGTATTTGACGAGAATAGTAGAAAAACAAACAATTATTACAACACACTTGATTTATCTAACCCATATATCACAACTGAAACATTCAAGAATAGCTTGAAGGGTTACAGATTTACAGGTTGGACAACTTATGCTGATGCAGACGAGGTTGAGGAGAATGTTTGGTATAATGCATGGGCACAAGATGCTGGTAATTATGGTATCAATCTAACTCAAGTTAACGATAATGAATGGACAGGTATCGGAACATTCAAATATATCGACACAACTTATGTTCATACAGTGAGCGAAGATGTAACACTATATGCTCAATGGTCACAACTTACATACCTTACACTTCTAGATGCTATGAATAGTATTAAGAAGGTTAGAATTGAGGCTATTTCAGGTGAAACACTTGCTCTTCCTGGACAAGATGTTGTAACTAATACTCTTAAATGGTCTAAACAATACAATTCATTTGGTGGTTGGACAACTAGACAAAACTATGCTTCTGCTAAAGAATATGCGGCAGGATATGAGTATGAAATGTCTGATAGAGCTCTATCTCTATATGTAAATTGGGTAAAAGATACTTACTCAGTTGACTTCTTCCATAATGATGGTACAGAAAATAAAACACCATATTCTGTAGGTGGTGGCACAAACATTGTTGTTCCTCAAGGACCTGCTAGACCAGGATATATCTTTGAGGGTTGGACAAAGAATAAATATGATTTAGATACAAAGATTAGCGATATTACTGCTAACGAAACTATTTACAAAAATGTTTCTGGTTCTAGATATACATCTGTTCCAGTTACAGGTAATGCTAGTTATTATGCTGTTTGGACAACCGATTATGTTGTATCATTTAATGCAAATGGTGGTAGAGGAACTGTTCCTACATCATCTTACTATAGTACAAATACATCTAGTTCAAACTTAACAATGTCAGTAACACTTACTGGTTCAAACTTAACAAGAACAGGCTTTAACCTATTAGGTTGGGCACTTGCTGGTAGTGATGGTACTATTGATATGAATAATGTGTTCGAGACAGGAACTACATTACAATTTGACTTTAGTTCTGCTAAAAGTACCGGCACAGGTAAATATAAAGTTCTAAATTCAGATGGCACTCTTAGAGATTGTTATCTAACAGCTAGTGTAGAGGGTGGTGTACAGAATGTAGTTACACTATATGCTGTATGGCAACCATTACAAATCGCTATTACACTTGTTGATAAACAAACTAATGGCACACTTATTGTTAATGCAAATTACGGTGAAGACTTTGATTTAAGTCCATATAAAGCAAATGCATTATTCAACAAGTTGGGCTATATCCTAACTGGTTGGGGTACAAAATCAGGTTCTAAACTTTATGATGCAGAGGGTGCTGGCGCTATAATTCCAGCAGACCTTATCGAGCCATCTAAGACATTTACTTTCTATGCAATTTATGAAGAAAGATCTATCAAAATTGTGTACAAAGTAACTAGACATGACAATTCAGAAATGACCATGTATGACGGTGCAGCAGGTGCTGGTGGTGGTACTTATGGTACAGTAAAATATGGTACAACATTTATCGAGCCTAGTCCTGAGCCAACATATTCTGATTATGGTCATTCTTCATACATCTTTAATGGTTGGTATTACCTAGTTGGTGGAGAAAAACAATATATCACAAATGGTGATACAATCACTTATGATGAAAATGGCATTCTTACAATATGGGCAGACTTCATTGTTCAAACATATACAGTTAATTTTGTAATTGTTTCACCTATTACAGGTAATGAGTTAGGCGTAGTACAAAGAGTTGTTAATAAAGGCGAGTCTTCTGCTTTAATTTATGATGATGTTGTATCTGAGATTAGATCCCTTGTTACTAGCGTAGTTGCTTCTTCTGATGATATGAAAGCTTATTCTCTAAATGGTCTTGTTTATTCTTATACTAATAAGACAGTTACATTTAGTGCATCTATTACATGGGACGAAATTACATTTAATGACCTTGCTCAAACTGGTAATATTATTACATTTAGAAGTTCATGGAAAGCTAACTATGTAAACTTTACTTATGAAACCGAAGATGGTTTATATCAGATTACAAACGAGCACACTGGATATACTTATTCTGATACCAGAGAGTTACTTTTGATTTCTCATGAGCGTGCTATTGCTGGTGGATTTGTTCTAACAGAAGGACTAAGAATTAGACAATGGAAGATTGGTTCTGGCGACAATGCACTAACACTTGCAACTGGTGCTAAACTTATCGGTACTATTGCAACAGGTGCAACATTTGCTAGTGTTTCTAGTCTTTCAGCATATATTACATGGGCAGTAGATACTACTCAAACTAGTGCTTATGGTGATGTTTATGTAGGAACAATCACACTTGTTGCTAAAACAACACAAATCTTTACAGTTACTTACTATAAATTCAATGGTACAGAGGCTGAGATTATCGGTACTGACCAAGTTGAATATTTAGCATCTAGTCCATTCCTTTCTCTAATGAGTAGAGAAGATGTTCTTGATGGTAGCGACCTTGTATTTAATGGTTGGAGATATGGTAGTAATACCGGTACATTATATGTTCCTGGTGAGAACTTTGAGTTAGACCCAGATGCATATCCAACATTTAAGTTGTCATTCTATGCAGATATGTCTTTCGCAGTAAAATATGTAGGCGAGGGCTTAACTTTTGCTGGTAATAACAATTATTCAACACTTTATAACTGCTACAATGGTGGTTATGTTCAATTCATTACAATCACAAACTTACCTGCAATTACATTAGGTAGTGGTTTCACAAAGGTATATGTAATTTATAATGGTATCAACTATGTTGCAACCAAAGACCAGAGTGGAAACTGGACAGTAGCAGGTATTAGACTTGACTATACAGGTGCTTCACATACTCTAAGAGTTGTAGCTGCTTATGATGTTGAGATTACATACACAGTAGACCTCACAATGGGCGAAGAAATCTCTGGATATAATGTGGATACAGTAGTAGAGGCATACACAGTTCTAGCTGATGGAACAGCTTTATCAGAGATGAAGATTGTTCATAATGCTACTAAGTTTGCTTGTACATTCTTAGGTTGGGCTGTGAATGGCACAGAAGAGCCTCTTTACGCTTTAGGCGATGCTCTAACTTTTGTTGATAGTACAACATTAGTTGCTAAATTCAGTGAGCCAAACCCTAATTCAATCACTGTTAATATTGTATATGTATATGAGGAGAAAACTCCAGAGCAATTAGATAATGGTGAAGTAGAAATCACTGCAACAGCAACTGCTAAGAACGGTGAAACTTACGCATTATTAGGTAGCGAAGGATTACCTAGCTTCTCAAGACAAAATTATACAATCAAAGGCTGGAAACATGAAGGCCACGAGTATATTCTTGACGACCCTAATAC
This sequence comes from Clostridiales bacterium, assembly GCA_015055605.1. Taxonomy (GTDB): domain Bacteria; phylum Bacillota; class Clostridia; order Christensenellales; family UBA1242; genus UBA11490. Next base: position 22,507 of record SVHV01000002.1, on the reverse strand, counting down.
ACAAAACTTCATTGTTCCTACAATCGTAGAAGAGGGACAGTCATTTAGATTTGTGGCTATTTGGGAAGTTGTTTATACTGTTAAATTTGATATGGCATACACAGATGTAGACAAAACATTAGAAGATGTTAAACTTACAATCGGTGATAGCCTAGACTTAGACGCTTCTAAGACACCTAAGCTAAATAATACTACTGCTACAGTATTCTCTTATTGGAAATTAGGATACTATACAGTAGATAATCTAAATAGAAGAACATTCCATGCAGTGAAAGATAACGGTGGTGCAGATATTATCTTAAATGAGAAAGATACTCTTGCATTTGGTACAGTTTATTCATTAATGCCTAGAGAAGATTCTTATAAATACACAGTTGTTCCTGTAAATAATATCTATGAGTATACACTTCTTGCTGAGTGGGAAGCTGAGTCATTTACAGTTACAATTAATATTTCAAAAGACGGCTCAACAGCTCCTAGTGCAGGTAATACTTGTTCATTCACATTTAATGTAGAGTATGGTGAGTCTCTAACTACTGAGAATATCCTTGCTAGAGCAGAACATACTTGTGGTTCTAACCATGAATTAGAGAATATGTCTATCAAAGGTTGGTCTGCAGTTGGTCATAATAATACCCCTGTTGATTCTACAGTATTAGCAGAGGTTACTAGTGACTTAGTTCTATATGCAATTTGGGATATTAAGTATAGCTTCAGCTATGCTAATTCAAGTGACCAAACAGAATTTGCTTATAAGACTACTCCAGAGTCTACATACTATTTCAAAGACGATTCAGTAACATTCTCTGCTCAAGTAGTTAAGAGCATTTACTTCAAAGGTAAAACAACTATTTACCTAGACAATGGTGTATATCAAGTAGTTGATGGAACTTCTACTGATTACTACAGAGTTAAAGGATTTAAAATCACAACTGGTGCAACTACATATATTTCACTAGTTGACTATGATGGCTCATTTACAGCAACTAATAGCAATATGGTTGCAACTCCAGTATTTGAGCAGATGTTCAAAATTGAATTTAACAAAAATGCCTCTGCTGTAGCTGATGTGTATCCAGCTCTTACTAGATATATTAGCAACGCAGATTCACTTTCTACCCCTATTGACTTAAGTGAAATTGAGGTTTCTAGAGGTTCAGATTATGACTTCTTAGGTTGGAGCTTATCTGCAAACGGTGAGGTTGTAACAACTCTATCTAATGTAACAGCTAATACAATGTTATATGCTATTTGGAAGAGTAATCTTGCTGCTTCATTTAGATTTAATGACAGACTAATCTTCTCTATTGAGTATGACAACACAGGTAGCATTCCTGTTGCTGCTATTGAGGCTAAACTAAGAGAGACAAACAATGGTCTTGCTCCTGCTAACTTAAATAACAATGCAATGACATTCACATTTAACAGCAATAAATACTATCTACAAGGCTTTAAATATGGTAATGCCGTTTACACAATGGGTGAAATCGCTAGCAGAACATTTACTGCTAATGTAGATATCGAGTTAGACCTTGCTTATGTATACACAATTACATATACTGCAGGCACTATAACCGGTGTTGCTACAACACTAGAGTATGAATATAATGAGTACATTGTTGCTACTGCAACAAGTGCTGGATATTCAAAAATTGTTGCTCAGGGTTTAGATAGTGTAATGAATCTTCCTGCATTACCAACACATATCGGAAATTATCCAAATAACGAAATGACTGGTTGGAGATGGGCAGGTAGAACATCTACATTTGTTTGGACTACAGCTACTACTATGGCATATTCTAGAGACAATCTTGCTGTTATGGTAGAAGAAGCTAATTCAACTAACTATAATATCTCAGTTACAATTAACTGGGAGGGTCAGAGCTTCGGTCTATACCTTGCTTATGTAACTGATGGTACAACTGGTGTAGATCCATACAATGTTTATTCTTCACTAAATACTGACGCTAGTGATTTAGTAATCAATAGTAATTGGACAAATGCTTACAATACAGTATATGCATATAATGGTAATACTTTAGCAAATATTGCTGGTACACCAGATGCTGTTATGGTTAGATATGGTAGTACAATTGTATTTGATGTTCCAACTGTAATTAGTGATAGATATATCATTATGGGTTGGTCTACAACTCCATGCAAGTTGGGTCTAATTCCTAGTGAATACTATGAGATGACTGATATTGGCGGAGCTAATGGAGACCTTTATTATTATGAAGTAAATAACGACATGCTTGCTCATGCTGTTGATGGTGTTGTAACACTTTATCCGGTATATGGATTATATGCACTTGAGAAAGTTACAATTGAGCCTATCAATGGTAGTGCAATTTATGAAATTGTTGCTAATGAGAATGTAAAAGGCTTTGTTTATGACGGGCTAAGTGTCCCTAGTCAGACTATTTCAACTAGCAAAGAAGTTACAATTGCATTTACTCATGATTTAGTTGTAACTGCTGGTGATGGAATTACTAACTACACATATACAAATATGATTGTAGATAATAATCCTGCTCTTACTTATGAAGATAATACAGTTACATTTGGCATAGATGACCTTCCAGAGGGTAATACACACAATATAACTGTTAATTTCTCAAGCTTAAGATTAACAATTTCAATTTCTTATGAATATGAGTATGGTTTAGCTAGTGCTTTAGGTATAGATACTTCAACTCTAGCATTTAATTCAACAACACTTTCTGCTAGCAATATGACTGCTACAGGGGTAGAGGTTGATGCAACAAGCAATATTCTTACAAACTTTATTTTGAGTAGATTCTATCAAGTTAAGAGTATTACAAGTGGCGCAAACGAGATAACAATCTCAAATAATACTATCGCTGTTACATCTCTTGATTATGATTTGGCTACTAAGACTGCTTCATTACATGTAGTTCTTGCTCCTGTTGAGGCTACTGTTAAGTTTGATGTTGGTAGTGGAACTCTTCCTGCAGTTCTTGCAATATCATCAAACAATATTTATGCTGGCGTTCCTGCTGGTGAGGTTGCTATTGAAAGCACTATTGCGAAAGTAATGATGGGTTCTAAGATAGTTCTTCCTACTGCTACAAAAGAGAAAAATATGTTTGTTGGTTGGAACTATTTAGGCGAACTTAAAAATGCTGGTGATAGCTTTGATGTTTCAGCAAACACTTCATATACATTCACTGCAATCTTTGAGCAGAATGCTTACATTATTACATATCGTGTAGATAAAACTGGTACAGATGTGGAATTTGCTGGTGGTACACTTGTTAAAATCGGATATAACGGTGCAACTGCTATTGATACTGCTATTACTGGTAAAACATTCACTGGTTGGTTAGTAACTGCTGGTGATAGAGACCTATTAGGTCAAACATTACAAACAGGTGACGAAGTTACTCTTGCTAAGAGCAATTATACATTAACTGCAACTTATACAGGTGCTCCTGTTAATCTTCACTATGTAAACACAAGCGACAATGCTGGTGTTTGGGAAGATAATGGAGAGAGTATCACTGTTCAAGTTGAGTTTGGTGCATTATTTATGCCATTAGCTTATAGTGATGACGATAGTGACACAACAAATGATATTGTTTCAATTATTACAGCAAATAGTTCTACATGGGCTGTTCCTGCTGGATATTATCTATATGGTTGGGAGACAAATGACAGCATTGTTAGAGCTGGTGTTAGACAATCATTTGATAATGTGACAGAAGAATATTATGTAGATGTATATATTTATGCTGTATATTATAAAGTATATAATTATACATTTATATATGAGTTAAACCCTGCAGAGGGTGAGCCTTGTACATCTACTGTTATTGATACAGAATATATGACAGTATATGCAGATGCTGATGGTAATACTAGTGGTGCTTCATATACTATTTCAGACAAGAAAATTGAGGTTACTCATGTAACTAATCAATTTGATGGATACAAGGTATTCTATAATGACAATACAACACCTATTCAAGATGCTGGTGGACATGACAAAGTGTTCACTGCTGGTAGAGCATTTAATTTGGAGAAACCAGAGGCTGGAGAGAGTAGTGTTACTTATACAATCCAGGCACAATGGACTCAATACAAAACAACAGTAAACTTCACTGTTAAAGTTGCTGATCCAACAAATGAGGGTAGTGAGCAAACATATTTAACAATGACTTCTGCTGATGGTGCTTCTACTTATGACAGTTACACAATTGAAATTTCTTCAATTGGTGCTAACTTCCCAGTTTCAAGTGATTTGCTTCCTGTTAATAATGGAAATACATGGTTAATGGAAGATGGTACAACATTATTCACAACATCAGATACTATTCCATATAATGAGTATCAACTAAGTGGATACAATGTAATGTACAAAGAAACTGCTGAAGGCTCACTACAAGTATATGGAATGATTTCATTAGAGAATGGATTTGTAGAGATTCCTAATACTTATGTTGAGTATGTAATCGTTGCTGTTTGGGCAGAAAAAGTTTCTGTTACTTACTATGACCTAAATGGTGAACCAATGGTAGGTTTGGGTGGCTTCTATATGACAGGAGAAACACACCTAGTTGTTGCTAATGACGAAAGTTATAATTTAACTCTTGATGGATATCAATTAATCGGTATCGTAGAGAGTACGACACTTATTCCTGCTGGTGATGATGCAAAAGATGCAATTATCGAGCTTATGGCAGACAATGGATATTATATCCCATTCGGCAGTAACCTAACTGTTGAGGGAGACACTTATCTATATCCTGCATTTACTAAGATTTACACAGTTACATTTGACCCATCTCTATCTGTATTACAAGATCGTGAAGGAGATGTTAATAGTGTTTCTATCAACGGAAACCTTTATGGTACTCCAGATTTCAATGGCAGTGTAACAGTAAACCTATATTATAGTTCAGATGAGGAAACATATACTCTAAGAGATTTATATACAGAGTATTATACTCCAACTTATGTTAATGGTTCAGGTAAATATTCTTTTGCTGGATTTAGTTTAATTGCTGGCAAGATGGCTTATGACCTTGGCGAGAACACTATTAATGATTATGTTCTATCTGTAGCAGATGATACAGATGGTGACTATAATATCACTATCTATACTATTTGGGATAGACAAGCATATAGTGTAACATTCCAGGTAAATGCTAAAAACAATAATGGCGAAACTGCAAGTTCTAGAAATTCAGTAGTTACATACTACTACAAAGAGGTTGTAGACTTAAGCTATACCTTAACTAATGGTAACTATGTATTTGCTACACCAGAGATTAATTCTCTTGTAAATGCAACTACAGGTTATAGATTTACTAAATTCTCTACAGATAGTAGAGAGATTGATGTGGTATCAGGTTCTTATACTGTATTATCAAGTGTAACAATCTATATTAACTTTGAGGGAATGTATACTATTCACTTTGTGGATAAGTATGGCGATTCAAATATCAGAGAGACTGTAGCATTTGAGGGTAGTACATATACTTATAGCGATTTAATCGGTAGAGTAATTAAAGAATCAGACCATGCGTTACCTTCAGATATGGCATCTAAGATGGCTAATATGTGGTATCTAGATAACTATAGAGAGGGTGAAAATATTGTAACTAAAGACTTCTTTGAGTCTGGCGATCATACTATTACTGCAGCAGACCTATCAGCAGCTGATGAGAACTACAATCTTTATGTTGTAATTGAGTGGAAGATTAGAGCTTATACTGTAAACTTACACTATTTCTCAACAGCAGCAAATATGTTACAAGGTCACTATGATGCAGTAGCTTCACTTGATACATATTTAGTTGGCGATTATGTTATATTTGTCGATAATGAGTCTAATATAACATCTAGACTAGATGACCAAATCACTATTAATGGTAGTGTTGTTGGTTCAGCTGGATTCTATAACGCATTCAACAATATAGACGGTGAGTTTAATGCATGGATAGGTGCTTTCCGTGCAAGAAGTGCAACAGATGGAGAACTTATAGAAGATGCTTCTACATTTGTAGTATCTCCAGTATGGGCAACAGATCCAAGCATTGATCCTTATGTTATTGACTTATATGTTGTTTATGAGCCAGTTAAATTCTTAATTAGTTTTGCTTCATTTGTTATAGATGGAGAAAATGTTTGGGAGACATTCCTAGGATTTAACTTCACTTATAATGGTGAAACTTATGAAAATACAATAGGTGAAAACTTCTCTTATGCTGATGAATTAACATTAACTGATCAACATGTTACAGGATATATCTTTGATACTTATGCTGTATATGATTATACAAATAATGTTATCTTGTATGGTCCAGACGCAGTAAATGCGCTTAAAGATTATGCGGATATTGCATTTGATGCTGATGGTAATATTACTATTACTCATCTTCGTCATTCAATTTATGAGGATACTGAGAAATACGCTATTATTGCAGTATATGCAATTAAATATGTAGAAGTAACTTTGGTTGTTACTTCTGATAATAATCTTGTTCACACCATTGATCCAAATGTAATTATTGATGGTGTAACACTCGACTGGGAATTCTTAACATCTAATGAAAAAGTATTAACTGAGACAGGAAGTGTTTCTGCTAAAAACTATTCTACTTCTCAAAGGACGAATCCGGTTTCTGGTAAACCTGAAAGATTATTAGTATTCTATTCTCCATACAAATCTAGCATTGTTATCGACGATCCTGTTGATCCATCTCCTTACTTAATTAATTCTATTACAACAAATAACGAGATTATAGGTGCGCTAGATAAAGAGTTAAGTAAAGATGCTCCTTACGGATTTGACAATTTATCTGCTGGTATGGTAGAACTTGCTGATAAATTTACTCTAACCATTGCTATTGATTATGGTTTATACAATCAAACTGTATATTTGGCAACATATTATAATGAGTATGACTTTGTATCTTCTCCATATAGTATTGCATATACATTACAGGGAGAGACACAAACTGCAACTACTAGATCAGAGGCATATAGAGAGGGAAGTATTAACTATACTTTGGCTGCAGATGTTCCTTATGGTTCAATTATTCCACAAAACTTCGCAGTATCTAGTATTGGCGGTTATGATTTCTTAGGTTGGACAGAATATTACTACTCATTTGACGGTAATGGACAACAAGTTGAAAATTATAGAGAATTAACAAGTGCAGGCATTTCTGTTAATGGAAATGTTTACTTAGTTGCAACATTTAGACCTGCTGAGTTTGTTGTTAAGTTCAAAACAGCAAGTGGTGCAACAATTAATGACTTGACAATCAATGATTCTACAAAAGCAAACTTTGGCTTTGTTGATAATGATGGAAATGATTATATTAGCTTGGGTGATGAAATTACATTACCACATGCTTATGTAATTGATGAAACTTCTTTATCTTATGGTTGGAATGTTGGTAACTTTGGCACAACATATACATTAAGTCAGTCTTCTTATTTAAGAGCTGGTGAGTATGTGATTACTGCTGTTACAGAGGATATTTACTATGTAACATACCACAATGCTAGTGGTGCAGCTTCAACATTCACAATTACTAGTGAATTTGCACAAACACCATCTATTTATTCTATTGTTCAAACAGGATATCTAGATTTACTTACTCTTGTAAGTGGTAAACCATATTATGTATACAATGGTGGTTCTTGTGTTTCTACTGGAACTATTGACTTGGGTGGTGCAGAAAGTTATGCTGTAACTAAACAAATTACTGTTCCTGATACAATTCTAGAAACTGCTACTGGTAAAGCAACCTTTGATGGTTGGTATGCTAGAATGACAGGAGCTCTTCTTGAAAATGTTTATTATTATGATAATTCAGATGTAATTTCTGGTCATGAGATTAAGCTTTATGCTCTTGAGTCTTATGAGACACAAGTTAAGTTCTATGTGACAGATGCTGCTGGTAATAGAGTTCGTATTAATACTGGTGTTGGTACATCTGAAAATTACAACAAAGAGTACTTTACAATTTCTGTTATTCAAGGTGCAAATCTTGATATGACAATTACCCCTTCTTCATATTCATTTACAAGGGGAGACGGTTCAACAGCTTATGTAACTAAGTGGTCAGCTTATAGTATTTATGACCCATATACTCCTGTATATCAGTTCTTCACTGAGGGTGATATGTTGGCTGATTATGAGTTCCATGGTTGGACTATAAATCTTGAAAATGCTAAAGCTTATACTGATATTATTGCTCAATATTCTAGCTTAGTAAGTAACTCTGCATTGTATTATACATTTACAGGTGGAGTAAGATACGAGTCTGTAAATGGTTCAAGTAATATGAATGCTCTTATCTTAGATGAAAAGACAACATTCAATACTATTTGGGAAACAAAAAATACAGCTAAGTTAATGGCAACAACTGCAGAAGACGGCAAAGATTATGAAAATATCGGTAAGTATGCTGCTGGTGTACAAATTGACCTAAAACAAGAAGAATTCTCTCTTGCTGATAAAAAATGGATTGGCTGGCAAGTAACTGTTGGTTGTACATTTGATGGAAATGGTGCACCTGTTGGTGGTACTAAATATGCCTATATCTTCGATTCTGCTGCTTGTCCTACAGAGGCTGGTATTGATTCAAGATATGTAAGAAATAATGTTAGATACTATACAATGGGCAAAGAGAATGTTTATATGACTCCTCTTTGGTCAAAAGGTATCATGGTTTACTTAAATGTAAACTTTGAAGAAAATAGAGAGTATTACGCTCAAGTAATGCAAACCTATATTGCTGGTGGTGTTAGCACAATTAAAAACAACACCGGTATTCCTCAATTAATTGAGGGAACATATTCTTATATTTATGAGAGCTTTGCAACTCAAAGCATTGCTGGTACTCAATATACAACTAAGTATAGATTAGGTGCACTTGCAGATGGCAATAATTACTTCTCTCCAGGAAATATCATTTCATTCAATGAATGGATTGCTGATTTCCCTACAGATGAGAGTGATTGGGTAGATGTACTATCTCATAAATATTACACAACTGGTACTTCATGGACTTATGACAAGAATTACTTTAATTTGACTGGTATTTATTACATGAATGGCAGTGATAAGGTTTATATCATGAAGTATGGTCAAGGGTTAAGTGGTGAACTAGAAATCACACAAGACTTCTTAACCAGAGACGATTTACAATTATACTTAGAATGGACTCCTGCTACTATGGAGGTTAAGTTCTATGAGTATGCTGTAACTGCAGCAAATCCAGAAGATGAACTTTCTCCTTATACATTCCAAGAAGAGTATGAGGATGAGGGTGTTCCACTTCTTAGAAATGTTTCATATACACTATATGTTCCATTTGGTTATAATATAAGCAAAGCTGAAACCACTGCTGATAGGAGAGTATATCTATTCTCTAGTGCAGATAGTCGTGGTGACTTAACAGACCTTGAGGATGTAGACAAGTATGACAATCCTTATGGTGATTCTAGATATTATAGATTACAGTATTGGGCAGATATGGATAAGCACTTAGTTAGTAATGAGAGTGCTCAATCTAGTCACATCTTCTACTATGGAGATTATTCTGCAGCAGTTGCTGGTCATCTAAAATTATATCCAGTATTTGAAAATGCTTATCATGTCAACTTTGTTGTTGGTAATTCGTATGAGCCACTTTTAGAGAGTGATCAATATATCGTTCCAGGAGAGATAATAAACTTAAAAACTCCTTTATCTACACCTGTTGATTATGCTAAGAAAATTAAGACAATTATTTCTGGTACAACTGTTATTATGCCAGAGGATACAGAAGTTCCTGAGACATTTACTTATAATGTTCAATTAGAGGTTATTGCACAAGAAATCTATATTAGAATCTTCTTCAATCTTGATATGACCACTTATATTCCTGTATATACAGATGGTGCAAGTGGTGAAGAGGCTGATGCTCTTGAACTTAAGACTATCACTCTAAACTTAAATCAGACATATAATATCTCTGACTTGTTTGGAGAGGGTGAAGGTGAAAGATTTGCAAATCCAGATATGGCAGCCTTTGGTAATGCGACATTTGCAGATTGGTATATTTCAAATGTTCCAGATTACTACTCTTCAGATATTGCATATTTGATGGGTAATTATACTACAAATGATTATTCTACATATAGCTTAAAGATATCTGAAATCAGTAGATTTAAACTAAGACAAAATGGTGCTAAGATTAATATTGTATTCGACTATCATAGTGGAGACAGATTAACTGTAGATATGGGCGACTTTATGTCTGTATATGCAAAAATCTATAACACTAATGAAATTGCTGTTGCTAATACTGCTAAGTCATTTGCATACTTTAAGATTGCAGAGCAATTAGATGGCGAAGGCAATAGCTTAGGATATCTAAACAAAGATTACTTTGTAATCAACTCAAGTGATAAATTAACTGCTAGTGGAAAAGATGGATTTACAAGAATTAGCTTTACTAGTGTATATAATTCATCACTAACTCCAGTTGTTGATTTAGATACAAATTACGGATATAACTTCTCTAAAGTATCTGTATATGATAACTATGATAACTTTATTAATAACAACTATCCAAGTACAGTTGTTACACCAGACTTCTGGTTAAAGGCTACAGGAAATCATATTGATGATTCTGAGGAAAATTTCGTAATTGATATTACAAGAGAGACCACCTATCCAGGAGAGGGTGAGACAAACTCTTATACAGATATTGCTAATAGAATTACTATTAGAAACTTAAAGAATGTTAATACTAACATATTCGTTCTTCATGTTAAATATCTATCTTATGATATTTCTTATGTATATGATAACAAGAAATCATTCTTACAATACTATGATGCTTCTAACGCTGTTCAGAACTTTGGTGGAACATCAATGTTTGTAGGTCTTGGAACTACTGTACATAATGAGGGTGCAAATTCTACTCAAATGAATTTGAACTACACAATTTCTACTTCTGGTGACTATACAACCATTAAGATTAGTGCTGTTCCTTATGGTACAACTCTAAAAATATTCACTAGAATTATTGGTTATGATAAAGGACCAAATGTGGAGGAAAACCTTGAGTATAGGTATCACTTTGCAAATTGGGGACCTACTCCTACAAATATAGGTATCCTTGATACTGCTACACAACTTATTTCTCCTTCTGATAAGGGACCTGCATCTACTTATATTACTGAATATAAGATTGAGTCTAGTGTATTACCAAATATGATAGAGTCTCTAAACTTTAATGTAATGTATAATACAAAGACAACAAACACTTCTGTATGGGCTAATATTTGGTCACAGATTAACTCTATTGGAGCAAATCTATCTCCAACATTATCTCAGAGTGGTGAGAACTTAACATATACATTATTTGCATTACAGAAACTTGTTGGCGAAGGTCCAATAACTGTAGTTGGTGGTTCAGATATCTCTGATATTCTAAGCGAGATTAATGGCGAGTACAATGCAGACTTTAATAGTGCAATTGCACCACTTAAGAATGCTGCTGGTCAGGACTTAAATTCTATTAAAGAGTTTGAGCTTCAACACCTTCTAAACTACTTCTGGTTTGATGAAGTTTGGGAGTCTCTAGAGTCAGACAAGAATAATTACATTCTTTCTAATGGTAAAATATATGCTAAGCATGGCCAGAGTGTAATTGAACTTTATGGTAGACTAGAAGATGCAATGGTTGCATTCTTTGGTCAAGAGATTATTGACTACCTTGATGGTACTTCTATTATAGAGAACATTAATAGGTCAACAATCACTGACTTAATTGTTCAAAATACTCATGTTACTAATGGTAAAACTGGTTATTATGCATTAACTGGTAATGACACTAGTGGCTTTGAGAGTATATATACTGCTGGTGGAGTGATTAAGCCAGGTATTACTCAAATGTATGTAAAAGCTCCTAGCAATTCTAAGATATTTGTTGAATATTCACCTACAGCTGCAACTGGTGTGAATAATACATATCATCTAAAATCATTCTATACTGGCTCTACTCCAAGTAGTTCATTTGGTTATGATTTAGACGATAGACTTGCAAATATTAATGATCAGAGCTATAGTCAAGAAGAATTACAGAAGATGTTTATAAAACTTCGTAATGTATACTTGATTCCTGAATTAAGAATTGAGGCTCAACTAGAGATTGATGTAAATACAGTACAATTCTTTAGGTCTGAGGGCAATAAACTACATGCTTCAACTATTTACACTGGTTATGATATGGAAGTATATGACAAGTGTGTAGGAGAGGGGAGAGAAGTTCTTGCTGAAAGATATAACTGTACACTTGAGAATCTAAGAAAGGCTAATAGATTACCACTATTTATCCTTGATTCAGATGTTGAGGCTACTGGTTCAACAAATACATTTAATCATCCAGCTGATGATGATGTAACAAATATTGTTTATGGTAACTATAGCCATATCTTTGATACATGGGCAGGTATTACAGATATTACCACTCCTATCAAAGTTAATACAGACTTAACTGCAGATTATGCAACTACTTCTTCAACTGGTCATTCACTTGTTGAATTCTATATCACTTATGCTATTAATGGTGTAGATGATGACCTAGATGCTAAGATGCATGTTCTAACATATTATTTAGCAAATACAGACTTTAGTGATTGGTTCGGCAACACATATACTAATGCTCTTAGCAACTTGCTAAATACTAACTTAAATAGTCTTATTGCAAATGACCCACAATATGGAAACATTTACTTTAATACAGAAAACAAAGCCTTCTATGAGGTTACTCTAGACAATACAGAGAATAAGTATATTACTAATGCATCTGTAGCTACTGCTGCTGCAGCTGGTAAATACTACTCAGTACCTATTGCATACATGATTGCTGCTAATAGGAGAGGTGTAGAGTATATTACAGATAATGTAACCATCACAACTATCGGTGGTGCATTTACAATGACAACAAATAGCACAACTAATGCTCTAGAGTTCGGTGGTGTTCTACTTGTTGGTGGAAGTGTTTCTACTATAACTAAGTTCAATATTTCTACTGGAACATTCAATGAGTATCAGTTTGCATTATGGGAAATCACTGTTACATATCAATCAACTAGTGGAACAGTTACAATACCATTTGATTATTGTTCACATTCAGGTTGTGCAGATATCAATTGTAGAGATAGAGTATTTGCTGGTGTAGAGATTTCAGTAAATTCATTCTTCAACGGTGCATTGAAACTTTCTCGTGACCAACTAGAGAGAGGTACATTCACTATTAAGAACGAAATAACAGGAGTTGTTACAACAGTTTCAGAGGACAATATGGTTATGTTTGTTCCTGCTGTTGACGCTACAGGTTCTAGTGCTGTTAGGGTTGGCAATGGTACAGGTAAACATGATGTTCACTATACAATTGTATCTAAAGCAAAACAAGCTAATGGTTCATATCAAGCACTTATAGTTCAAGACTATAATGCAGGTAGTTATTCTAAACTACTATACACATTAACATTTACTCCTAACCAAGACATGAGGTCTTTAAAATGGAACTTGACTTATGTTAGGGGAAGTGCAACACAGGCTGTGCCTCTTGAGGCAGATGGTTCAAATCACTTGTTTAACGATAAGAATGGTGTATACTCATTATCTCCTATCAGTATCCAGACAGATATTAAGTTTGTATTTACTGATGGATTAGATGATGGCGTAGAAGTTTATGGTGTTATTACCAACCTTCCAGAGAATGGCGTTAACTACTTAAGAAATTATATAAGTGGTTCTAAGATATTCTCATTCACTAATTCTTCAAATGTTAAAGTGGTTGAGGGTACTCCTCTTCATGTTCAAGCAAATAGTACCAAATATCAATTGTACAATGCTGACAATATGGGACTTGGTCACTATGGATTTATAACTGTTAATGCTGCACATAAAGTTCTTATTAATATTAGATTACAATATAAGAACTTAAATAACGAGTGGGTAGACTTCAATGAGTCTACATTCGCTCAGCCTTCTGTAAGAGAATTAAATCCAGATGGCATTTCTAGAAATATGTATATTAGAATTGCTTGTGAGTGGGCTACATATACTGTTGACTTTGAAACTCTATATCGTAACTCAAGTGACAATGGCAATAAGACAGTATACACAAATGAGTCTGGTGCATTTGTTGAAGTGAAGAACAAGACAGAGCTTATGAATTCTAAGTTTGTGGTTGATTCTTCTGAATTTGACAAGACCACACTTGAAATATTAGCAGGTAGTACAATTAAGTATGATGCTAATAGCAAACAATTTACAATTGTTGCACCTAAATACGGTTCAAATAATGCTCTTGCATCTGATGTTGTTGTTAAGGGAAAATCAGGCGATACTGTATACACACTTACTGGTTGGGTAAAAGAGGTAAATGCAAGTAGTGCAATCGTTGCACCAGTTGCTGCAACCTATACAGACGGTGGATTACAGGCTACTTCAAGTAGTAATCCATTTGAAAATATGCACTTTACATATATTGCATGGCTAGAGAAGAGCCAAGACTTTAAGGTTGTAATTGATACAAAAACAACTGGCTATACTTATGGCTATGGTCAGGTAGTTATCAATAAGAAAACTGCAATAGATGTATTTACAGGTGCGAGTGGTGTTGATGGTACTTATGATTATTCAACCCTTGTAAAAACTGCAAATAATGGCCTATATTATTCAGAAGTAGTTGGTAAAACAACTCAATATACTGTACAAATTCTTGAGGCAGACAATAGACACAAACTAGTTCATGCTGAGTATGATACACCTACAGCTACAGCAACTGAACTTGTGCGCTTTGATGCTGCTGCATGGCAGGCAGGAATTACTAACTCTGCATACACATTTGGTCCAGAGATTAGAGTTCTATTTGATGCAGAACCAACTCGCTCTAATATGGTTATGATTGATGCTAATAAAGAGCAAATTTCAGACTATCGTGGCAGTGAGATGACATATACACTCTATGGTGGATATGAATATAAGATTGATCAGACCGAACTAGATAAGAAGTATACATTAACTATTATTGATTACTGGAACAATTCTTCTACTTATAGGTATGACTTAAAAGCAAATACTGTTCTTAGATTTATCAATCATGGTTACTTTGCTACTGAAGCAAATAGAACAGCGTCATTACCAACAGCTGATGGATTAAATGCATACACTATCGGCAATTCAATCTTCATGACTGTTGATAATGCTGGCAAGTTTACTGCATTCTTGATTAATGAGAAGACTGTTAAGATAGACTTTGAGATCAAAGTTACTTACACAGATCAGGCGGGAACAATTCATTCTAATCTTACAGAATATTCTAAATGGTCAAATGTTCTAGAGATTACCAAAGGCTCAGATCAATCTCTTCACACAAATTCTGCTCTACCTATATCTATAACTAAAGCTCAAGCGTTTAATTTGACCCTTCGTACTAATAAAGGTGCAGGACTTGGTGGTGTACTATTTAATTATTTAAAAGTAACCCCTGGCCAAGAAGAGTATGATTATATCTTCAGGGCTAAGAATGAGTTTATGTTGGAAGAGATTGGCATTTCTCCTAAAGGAGATGGTGAATCTATTGGTGTTGATTATAAGGAAGAAAGTAATGTTGTTGGTCAACTATCTCTACTAAAAGATGTAGACATTACATATACTCAATATATTATTTCAGTTAAATTGTCTCAAAGAACTGAAGTAGATGTTAGCTTCGTTATGTCTCTTCCTTATGCAACAGATTATAGAAATCTTCAGATGTCAGTTCAGGAAATTCCTGCTAATAAGAGAATTCCTAATACTCAAACACATTTCGTAATAAATGCTGCAACTCCTAAGTTTGACCCTTCTATGGTTTCTTGTTCAAACGAGTGTCATACTAAGAATAGTTCAAAACCTTCAATTTGTAGTGTTTGTTATAATGCTGCTCTAGAAAATTCAAAAGATTCTGTGGGTGATGTTAAGGCTCCTGCTTACTTTAAGGTTGAGCCAAATAGTACATTGCGTCTAGAGTCACAAAATGTGAGTGGAGTTGGAACACTATATACACTTAAAGTTTATGTAAAGGGTGACTCAACTCAGTCTATTACTGTTCTTCAATTCTTAGATGATGGAACTTACGACTTTAAGGGCATATATGTAGTACAGGGTAGTGCTGCACACTATGTGGCTAAGGGAGATATCTCATTTAGTGGTACTATGGAGAGATATGCTTCATGGGGAGCAAGTGAGAATAAGACTGGCATGTCTAAAAAGACTAATCAAACTCTTGCTACAATTAAGGGAGACTCTAGAATTGTATTGTCATTCGAGAGAAAACCTGTGGTTATTAATGTAGACAATGAGATTTGGAATGCAAATTACAATAAATCATGGTCTTCAACATATTTCTATGAAAGTCTAAATAAGAATATTGTATTTGATAGCACTAAAGTAACTAAACAGAACGCTTCAACTTATACACTTCCTAGTGGACTAGTTGGACTTGTTCCTACAAATTACTCTGCAGCAGAAGTCTTCTATCAAAATACTCAATATGCTTATCAAGATGTGAAACTAGTTCAACACAATACAATATCTCCAATGTTTGCGTTTGACAATATTACTGGTGTTGGTTGTCTAGAAGACACATGGAAGAAGACTAATGGTGGTAAGTATCTAAGACTTACTTATGCAGATTCTGACTTGTATACTAGACTAGAAACTCTAATCAAGAGTTCAGGTGCTAGTTCAACACAAACAATTAATGGTACGCTTTATGATGCGTACAAGATTGTTGGTTATGCGTCAGGTGGTAATAATAATACTAATACTATCAACTATAATGCAGAGTTGAAAGGCTCTAGTACATGGTTGATTATGAACTTGCCTTATGGTAATACTGATTTTAATATCTCTCATTATACTAAGGTTAAGTTCTTCACTAAACCAGAGGCAGACAAATCAACTGAATACTTCAATAACCTAGAAGGTCTTGGTGAGCATGAAGCAGGATATGTTGATACTCTATCTAGTAGTAACTTTACTCTAAGAGGAACATCATACCTAATTCCTGACGAATCTGGTTCTGTTCAATATAAGTTTAATGTAGCAAAGCTTAAAGCTAACAGACTAACAAACGGCATGTTCGAATATTCAAGTACTCCATCATTTGAATATTATGGCAAGACTGGAACTGGTGGATTGACCTTGAATTACCAGAGGTCAGTTGTGTTTGAGGAAGGTGCTTCTAGACCTGACCAATACAGACTATATATTAGTGGTTATACAGTAGTTTACTTTGATATAGATGGAAACAAAAAGTCTAAGACTTATAATAGTTCGTCTAGCTTCAATCCAAAAGATCCTGAAAACCAAGAATATACAATAAGTCTAAATCCAACTCCTTCTTCTGTTGGATTAAGTAAGAAGATTGCAAAAATTCATATCTATCCAATTTGGACACAGATTAGAGCGTATAACATTACATTTAATGATTACTCAACTCTATACACTGGAGCAAGTACTGCAAATAGTGTTAAGTCTGATACTTTCTTAACCTTCAATAGTTTTGAGGCAATTGTTATTGCTGGTGACACCTATGAATTTTCATTTGATTATAAGAATGCAAATAGTGGAATTGACTGGTGGACATTTGCAAAGACTTCTAGTAAGACAGGTTACAACACATACAATAGTACAAATGCTATGTATACGATTGCTAAACCGTATGGAAATACTGGTAACCAGGCTCTCTTAAAGAGCTTCAAATTGAGCGCTTCAATGGGTGGCTCTAATATAAGAAAAGTTCTTGAGTATTCATCATCTATGGGTACCAATGTATCAAATGTTAATACTGATCTTGCTAAATCCGGCTCTGCGCTCATCTATTTCAAAATCACAAATGTAGATAGAGATATTGATATTACTCCAGAGTGGATTAAGAGGGGTAAGACCTTTAATTATGCACACTCTGGAACAATCAGTATTAGTAGCACTCTATTAAGTGGTGGTACAAATAGTTCTGGTGGAAAGATAGAGATTAAGTCTGGTAGTAAAACAAAGGCTACTTTGGATAATAGCTGTAAGTCAATCAATTATTTGTATGCTCCTGACTATCTAAGAGGATTTAATGCTTGGGGTGATAGTTCTGTTGGAACTTATGATAATGTATATACTTCATCAACTCATCCAAATGCATACTTTAGTCCAGTGTTTAACAATGGTGAGAACTGGTATAAGAATGCTGGTGAGTCTAATGTTACATTTGATTTAGTTCATGATGTTCACTGCTTCCAATATGACAATCCTAATGATGGATGTAAAAAGGTAAGCAGAACACAATGTAAGTACTGTACATACTATGTATGGGAAGAAGATTGGCAACATACATTTAATAATAAAAATAATGACAGGTTTGTAAATAAGAGTGATAGCCAACACGAAAGAACATATATATGTGATTATCGTGGTTGTCCAGACAATGATTATTTAACTCCTGTGGAAATGGAAAGTCATTCAATTACCACAAGGAATGCTACTTGTACTGCAGATGGTTCACAAACATGTGATTTCTGTACATATTCTAAAACCCTAACTAAATTAGGACACTTAGACGGAACAACTAAGCGTAGCGCAACATGTCAAGTAACTAGAACTTATGATTGTGATAGACCTGGTTGTAACGAGATTATTGATACAGGTAAAAAGGGTAACCATAATTTCAATAAGCTTAGATATTATTTGTCTACATATTCTGGTCCTTGGACACAATATCAATTAGAAGAATATTGTGGCGATTATTCATACAAGTGCGCATATTGTTCAAGCTACAATTCATCTAGTGGAAGCAAGTCTTCGGCAAATAATACTTGGGCTGATGGAACTGCACATACTTATGTTGACGGTAGTTCAATGGTTTATTATGCTGTACAATGGACTATTGAGATAAAACATCCGGACCCAAGGCACTGTAAGACTGGATTTAAGTTTGACAGGTATTTGTGCAGGGGCTGTGGTTCATGGATGTATGATACAACAGTAGGAACAGTAAATTCAACTGCACATGATACAGGATGGGCATGGTTCAATTACTATTGTAAAAACGAATGTGGTGTTGATATCAATGGTAATGGATATGATGAAGATTCTAACGATATTTCCGACTGGTATTATACTAAGAAGTCGCTTACTGGCCAAGATGGTTTATATGGTGAAGTTCCATGGCTTGTATGGTATAGAATCACACACTCAACTAAGAGTTCTGTTGGCTCATGTACCACACCGATTTCTGGCATGAGCTGGGGATTGTGGTATGCTATGATGAGAGGAGATATTCCTTGGGTTGCTGTTGTTGGATTCTACGAAAATGGCGATTGGACTTTATTATGGGCTTATGTATAATGTCACATAAAATCTAAATCAAAAAGGGTATATTAGAGTATTCTAATATACTCTTTTTTGTTGGTGTACAAAAATATGTATATTTTGCTTGAATTTTGGTGTTTCTTTGTGTAAAAACACACAATACTACTATTGACTATAAAAAATTTGTATGATAGAATATTTGTAATAAAATAAAGGGGTGTGTGCACTATGGGAGTAAAAGAGTATATTACAAACAAATTCAATAAAAAAGCAGATAAAACAGCTAATGTTGTTTCTTCAGACGAAATCCTAAAAGACAAGACATCTGTTAGAGATAGAGTAAAGGCAGTTTTGGATCATTTAGAGAATGTCTGGACAGGAACTAAAGATGGTTTTATTGACTTTGTTTCTGCAAATAAAGGCACAATCAAAAGAGCTGCTCTATTAGGTGGAGCATTGCTAACTATGCTTACAACCACTGCTTGTAGTGCTGACATGGACTTTGATGGTGGCATTGGTGGTTGGCTTGGGCTTGATAAGGGCGAAGATTCTGCTTACCATGAGAAAGGAGAAATGCCTTCTGGTCAATTAGGTGTTTTAGGTGAAGACGGAAACTATTATTTCGGTGGCGATGAGAACACTTTTGTTGGTGATTGGGTAGGAGATGGTTACGATAGCACAGTAACACCTCCAGCAAACAATGTTCCATCAGATGATTACAATAACGGTGGCACAGTAAATGACAATGTTATTGTTGAGGGCGACTGGGTAGGTGATGTTGGTGGTAGCGTTAACACAGACAAAGTTGTTGTTGGCGAAGATGTTCAGGTTGTTCAGAATAATGTTGTTCAATACATTACCGTAATCAATAGCACAGTTAATATCACTATCGGTGATGGAAATACAATCACTATCTCAAACGGAGATGCTAATTATACAGTAAATACTGGAGACATTGATTATGTTGTTGTGAAAGACCAAAACGGCAATATAATAGGTGTAGTTGATGTTTTAACTGGTCAATTCACAGGTATAGAGTCAATTACTGGTCCATCAGAAGAAGTTGTTGAGCCAGAAGAGGAGATTCCTACTACAGAAGAAGAGCCAGAAATTCCTGAGGAAACAGAAGAGTCAGAGGAAGAACAAGAAGAGATAGTTACTCCTCCTCAAGTAGCAGGCCCTTGCTATATAGATGCACTTGTATCTGGTCTAGCAGGTAGACCTGTAACCGTACTTTCTATGAGCCTTGAGCTAGATGCAAATTCTCAGGTAAGAGTATTTGATATGGATTATATGGGCGTGTCTGGTAAATTTGTAAGTGTTGCGTGTGCTCTAGAGGGTGGACATCTATTTAACCTACAATTACCATTAGAGGCTTTCCATTTAGCAAACGGTGGCAATGCCGTTCCTGATTGTGCAGGGACTGATATGCATAATTTCTATGAGAATGCAGCTCAGTATGCTATGAGTGTATATGGAATGACACTAGATTCTGTTCCTGGATATGGCGAGGGAATGTCTAGATAATTAAAAATTTAATAAAAAATATAAAGGAGATGAATAAAATCATCTCCTTTTTTGTGTTTTGACGAGCTGGAATGGGTCGGTGAGGATGTTTCTAATGTAGAAGATATCAATTTTTAAAGAATGAGAACTAAAACCCTGCATTATATATAGATATATATTCTATATTATATATTATATATATTATATATAGAGAGAGGAAACATGTCATCTGTGTTTTTGTGATGTTTAGTTGTAGTGTGCTTTGGAGCATCTTAGTTTGCTAAGGTGTATTTTTATTAATTAGATGGGTTTGAGTGATTCAGATAAGGAATCTATTAAATAATTTAAAAATTTATCTTGAGAGTAAATCTTTTAGATAATATTAAGATATGAGATTTATTATATGATAATTTTAAAAAACTTACCCTAAAACACCCTCTGAGAGGGGCTGAAAGTGGTATTTTTAAGAAAATTTAAGATAAAATTAAAAAACTTTTAAGCATTTTTAGGGTGCCAAAGGGGGTAATTTTATGGTTTTTGAGGTTAAAAATGGGTAAAATTTGGGCTGTTTGAGCTTAAAAAAAGAAACACTAGGAGAGGTGGGGTAAAAATTAGTAAAAAAACTTTAAAAAAAGTTAAAAAATTTTTAAAAAACCCGTTGACGAGACTGAGACTATAGTGATATACTATCGTTGCAATCGTTTGAGAGAGGTTTTCAACTGATTAAGAACATTGCAAGAGTACATTGACAACTGCATATTTATATACAAATAGATAACGAGTAAAGTTAAGTTTTTAAAAATTAATTTTTAAAAAGATGACTAACGAGAGTAATACAAAATAACAATTCACGAATGCAAAATTTTGCAAGAGTAAGAGTTCAAACGTTGTATCATATTAGTTAACAAAATCAAGGAATTCGATTAAATAAATACGACCAAGCGAAAAAGAGCGTATGGTGGATGCCTTGGCATTAGACGCCGATGAAGGACGCGGTAAGCTGCGAAAAGCTACGGGGAGTCGCAAACAGACTTCGATCCGTAGGTGTCCGAATGTGGGAACACACTAGCATTAGCCTGCTAGTATCATTACATGAATTCATAGTGTAATGAAGGGAACCCTGAGAACTGAACCATCTAAGTATCAGGAGGAAAAGAAAGTAAACTAACGATTACCTAAGTAGTGGCGAGCGAACGGGTAAGAGCCCAAACCAGCGATAGCAATATTTCTGGGGTTAGGAGCTACAACAAAATTGACTGTGTAAATGTAATAGAATATGTTTGGAAAGGCAAACCAAAGAAGGTAAAAGTCCTGTATATGAAACATTTGCATTACAATGAGTAGTTTCCAGAGTAGCACCGAGCACGAGGAATTTGGTGTGAATGTGGGAGGACCATCTCCTAAGGCTAAATACGATCTAATGACCGATAGCGAACAAGTACCGTGAGGGAAAGGTGAAAAGAACCCCGGGAGGGGAGTGAAAGAGAACCTGAAACCATATGTTTACAAACGGAGGAAGCGTTATAGCGACCTCGTACTTTTTGTAGAACGGGCCGGCGAGTTACGGTGTGTAGCAAGGTTAAGTGATTAAGTCACGGAGCCGAAGCGAAA